>NZ_JAIUDQ010000013.1 GCF_020164435.1 Phyllobacterium lublinensis
AGCCACCTGCCGAAACGTCTGGATAATCTGCAGACAGGCACGGGCCGCTTCCTGACCCTTGGTCAGAAAATGCCGAGTGAAAAAGTCGATGTGCTGCGCGTGTTCCTGGAAGTGATGCGGCGTCAGCACCGCTGACAGGATCGGCACGCCGGTTTCCAACTGCACCGTGAGCAAAGCATTCACGACGCTTCCTGCAACGAAATCATGCCGGTAGATTCCGCCATCGACGACGAGGCCGGCAGCGATGATGGCTTCGTAGCGTCCGGTTTCCGCCAGCCTTTTGGCAAGTAGCGGAGTGTCGAACGAACCCGGTGCATCGTAGACGTCGAATCTTTCCGGCTTGACGCCCTGGCGCTGCAGTTCGCCCTCAAAGCCGATGCGGCACTGGTCGACGATGTCCGCATGCCAACGCGCCTGGATAAAGGCGATGCGCGGCCTTGGTGTTGGGGTGTTTGGGGTATTGCTATTCTGGAACTGATCCATGTCTTTCTCCTTCGAGTGGACGTGAATCAGGGCACAACCAAATGGGGCTCATGACCGCCCTGCAGCGATCCGGCCTTTCAGTTGTTCTCTTTCATCCGGACTACACCGTCGGCTTCGGGATCGCACCGAAATCTGCTGACCTTTCCAGCGGACTGGAAAGCGCTCGCGGGCTCGCACCGGTGTCTTCCGACATGCAGTGATTACCGCCGGTGGGGAATTGCACCCCGCCCTGAGAACACTTAACGCTGGCACCTTAATGGATTGCCTTTACGGGTCAAGCGCTGGTTCCGGAACTTGTGAGACGACGGCGCTTAATACTGCGCCGCCCGGTCAACGATGTTCTTCAGGGGCTCACCGCGCTCATAGGATTCGATCTGGGCGATGATCTCGGGAACAAGCGCCTGAGGGCTCGAACTCGCTGCCGCGTGCGGCGTGATCATGACCTGGGGATGCGTCCACAGGGGACTGTCTTTCGGCAGGGGTTCCTTGTTGAAAACATCCAGCGTCGCGACCGACAGCATGCCGCGATCCAGCGCTGACAGGATATCGGCTTCGTTCTGCAGTCCACCGCGGCCGGCATTGATGAGTGTCGGAGCGCCAAGCGGCCCTTCCGCTTTCATCTGCGCGAACATCGTCATCGAAAGGATGCCCTTTGTATCAGGCGTCAGCGGGAGCAGGCAGACCACGATGTCCACGTCCTTGAGGAACTCCTTGAAGCCATCCTTGCCGAAATGCGTGGTTACACCTTCGATGGTTTGCAGCCGGCGGCTCCAGCCGCTGACCCTGAATCCAAGCATGCGCAATTTCTGTGCCGCATCGCGTCCAAGCACGCCGAGGCCGAGTATGCCGACGGTCACCTCATGGGCTGCGGGCTGCCGCCGATCCTCATGCCAGACTTTCTGGCGCTGCTGCTGTCGATAGCGATGCCCGAGCCGCTGATGATCGAGTACCTGCCAGACCACGTACTCGCTCATGCGCATGGTCAGGTCGGGCGACACGATGCGGACAATGGGAACATCCGGAATCTGGTGGTCATGGAACACGTGGTCGACGCCGGCGCCGAGCGAAAAGATGACCTCCAGATTGGGCAGCCCCGCGAGCGATCCCTGCCGCTGTTTCCAGACGAGCGCGTAGCGAATTTTCTCCTTGTCGGTATCGGTATCCAGCACGAGCTTGCGGCCGGGCGCGGCCTTGGCAAACTCGGAACGCCAGATTTCCGGATCCCATCCGGTCACCGCCAAAAGGATATTGTCGCTCACGCTTTTCGTCATTCACTCACCGCTCCCTGTTCGGCCGTTTCTATCCTGAAGGCAGCGGCCATCAGGGCTTTTGTGTAGTCGGTCTTGGGTCTCGCGAAGATCTCCTCCGAAGGTCCGTACTCCACGGCCTTGCCATTGCGCATCACCAGCACGTCATTGGCAAGCGCCTTGACCACCTTCAGGTCGTGGCTGATGAAAAGATATGCCAGATTGTGCTTTTGCTGCAATGCGCGCAAAAGGTCGACGACCTGAGCCTGTACGCTCATGTCGAGCGCCGATGTGGGCTCATCGAGCATGACGAAGCGCGGATTGAGGACCATCGCCCGGGCGATTGCGATGCGTTGCCGCTGGCCGCCGGAGAACTCATGCGGATAGCGGAAGCGGTTGTCCGGATCGAGATTGACTTCCTTCAGGGCCGCCACCACGCGTTCATCCCGCTGGTCCGCGGAAAGGTGAGGTTCATGCACCTGGAGTCCCTCCGCGATGATGTCGGAGATCGACATGCGCGGTGACAGCGAACCATAGGGATCCTGGAAAACGATCTGCAGTGCACGCCGCAGCGGCCGCATCTCACGGAAGGAATATTTGTTGATATCCTTGTCGCCGAAACGGATGACGCCTTCGGACGAAATCATCCGCGACAGGGCCAGCCCGAGGGTCGTCTTGCCCGAACCGGATTCGCCGACGACGCCGAGCGTCTGACCGGCGCGGATCGTGACATCGATGCCGTCCACTGCCTTCACATGATCGACGGTCCTGCGCAGGAACCCCTGCTTGATCGGGAACCAGACCTTGATCTGCTCGCCATGCATGACGGGTTCAGATGTAGTATCAGCCGATGGCGGATTGCCCTTTGGCTCTGCCGCAAGCAGGTGGCGGGTGTAGGCGTGCTGCGGATTGTCGAAGATCTGCCGGGTTGGGCCGGTCTCGACGATCTTGCCGCCGGTCATGACGCAGACGCGGTCCGCGATCTTGCGAACGATCCCGAGATCATGGGTGATGAACAACATCGACATGCCCTGCGCGGCCTTGAGGTCCGCCAAGAGCTTTAGGATTTGCGCCTGCACCGTAACGTCGAGTGCAGTGGTCGGCTCGTCGGCGATCAAAAGCTTCGGTTTGTTGGCAAGTGCCATGGCGATCATCACGCGCTGGCGCTGGCCACCGGAGAGCTGGTGCGGATAAGCTGACATGCGTTTTTCGGGGTCGCGAATGCCGACTTCCTCAAGCAAGGCCAGGGTCCGCTGCCGTGCCGCCCTGTCGCCCATGCCCTGATGCAGTTTGAGCACTTCACCGATCTGGTCCTCGATCGTGTGGAGCGGATTGAGCGAGGTCATCGGCTCCTGAAAGATCATCGTGATGTCATTGCCGCGCACCCGGCGCAGGTCAGTCTCATCCTTGTCGAGAAGGTCTTCGCCCTTGAAGAGGATCTGGCCTGAAGGATGCGAGGCTGGCGGATAAGGCAAGAGCTTGAGAATCGACAGCGCCGATACCGATTTGCCCGAACCGGATTCGCCGACAAGGGCAAGGGTTTCGCCCTCGGCAATGTCGAAGGATATGCGATCGACAGCCAGCGTGTCGCGCCCGCCCTGCGTGAAGGCAACGGAAAGGTCGCGGACCGAGAGGAGAGGCGCACTCATTTGAAAGCCTTGCGTGGATCGAAGGCATCGCGGGTTGCTTCACCGACAAAGATCAACAGCGACAGCATCAATGAGATGACAACAAAGCCCGTGAGCCCGAGCCACGGCGCCTGGAGATTGTTCTTGCCCTGGGCAAGCAATTCGCCAAGCGAGGGCGATCCAGGCGGGAGCCCGAAACCTAGAAAATCAAGCGAGGTCAATGTGGTGATCGATCCGTTGAGAATGAAGGGCAGGAAGGTCAGCGTCGTCACCATGGCGTTGGGCAAGAGGTGCCGGAACATGATCGTACGGTCGCGCACACCAAGTGCGCGGGCGGCGTTGACATACTCAAAATTGCGGGCGCGCAGGAATTCGGCGCGGACAATGCCGACGAAGCTGACCCAGGAAAACAGCAGCATGATGCAAAGCAGGATCCAGAACCCTGGCGGCAGGATCGAGGCCATGATCAGGAGAAGATAAAGGGTTGGGACCGATGACCATATTTCGATGAAGCGCTGGGCGATCAGATCGAGCCAGCCGCCGAAATAGCCCTGCAGTGCCCCGGCCGTCACGCCGATGACCGCAGATGCCGCCGTCAGGATGAGTCCGAACAGAACCGAGATGCGGAAACCGTAGAGTGCACGCGCGAACACATCGCGCGCCTGGTCATCGGTGCCGAGGATATTCATGTTGCCGAAGGTACAGTTCGGATCGTTGACGCCTTGTGGATAGCGTGCGCAACGTTCTTCGGGCGTGAACAGCCAGAACGGCTTCGAAGGGGCGGTATCGGGCAACTCGTTGTTGACAGTGCGGTAGGAATATCGGACCGGCGGCCAGATTGCCCAGCCATTGGCATTGATCTCGTCCTGGATCACGGGGTCGCGGTAGTCCGTTACCGCGTAGAAACCGCCGAACTTTTCTTCCGGGTAATCGACAAGGACAGGAAACAGGATCTCGCCCTTGTAGGAAACGAGGATTGGTCTGTCATTGGCGATGAACTCGGCGAACAGCGAGGCCACAAACAGGAAAAGGAAGATCCAAAGTGCCCACCAGCCGCGCCGGTTGGCCTTGAAGTTCTGCCAGCGGCGCGCATTGAGTGGTGACAGACGCGGGCGTTTGACGGGGAGCGCGGGCGTAGCGCCGACAATATCGGTCATCAGACGTCCCTCCGCTCGAAATCGATCCGCGGATCGATCCAGGTGTAGAGCAAATCGGACAGGAGACTGACGACCACACCGACAAGCGCAAAGATATAGACGGTGGCAATCACCACGGGGTAGTCGCGGTTGATGATGGACTCGTATCCGAGCAGGCCGAGTCCGTCGAGCGAGAAGATCGCCTCAATCAACAGCTGCCCGGTAAAGAAGATGGAAATGAAGGCGCTCGGAAAACCAGAAATGACGATCAGCATGGCGTTGCGGAAGACGTGCCCATAGAGGATCTTGCGCTCGCTCAGGCCCTTGGCGCGTGCGGTCGTGACATATTGCTTGCGAATTTCGTCCAGGAACGAATTCTTGGTGAGCAGCGTCGTCGTCGCAAAGGCCGAAAGCAGCATGGCGGTGAGCGGCAGGACCAGATGCCAGGCATAATCCACGATCTTGCCCCCCAGCGAGAGCTGCGAGAAATTGTTCGAGGTGAGGCCTCGTAGCGGAAACCAGTCGAAGAAAGACCCACCGGCAAAGAAAACGATCAGCATTATGCCGAAGAGGAATCCGGGGATCGCGTAGCCGACAATGATTATGGCGCTCGTCCAGATGTCAAAGGTGGAGCCGTCGTGGATTGCCTTGCGGATGCCGAGGGGTATTGAAATCATGTAGGAAAGCAGTGTCATCCAGAGGCCGAGCGATATGGAGACCGGCAGCTTCTCCTTGATCAGGTCCACGACGCTGATATCGCGGAAATAACTCTTGCCGAAATCGAAGCGCACGTAGTTCCAGACGAGCAGCCCGAATCGTTCCAGCGGCGGCTTGTCGAGGCCGAACTGTTTTTCGAGACTGGCGATGAAGGCTGGATCCAGACCCTGTGCGCCGCGATATTTCGAGTTGTTGGTCCCGACGCCAAGCTGATCCTGGCCCTGGCCGAAGTCGGAGCTGTTGCCACCGATGCGGTCCATGGCATTGCCGCCCTGTCCGGTCAGCTGGCCGATAATCCGCTGGACGGGGCCGCCTGGTACGAATTGCACGATAACGAAGCAGACGAGCAGTACTCCGAACAGGGTCGGAACCATCAGGGCAAGGCGACGGAGAATGTACGCTCCCATCAGATGAGCGCTCCGTGCAATGCAGTCCTATCAAACCTTACCAATAGCTTTTGCCTTTGCTTCGTCAAACCACCATAGCGTTTCTGCCGGAAAACCATAATCGGGTTTCGGCTCCTTGAAGCCGAACATGTCCCAATAGGCGACCAGATGATTCGCTGAGTACCAATTTGGAATCCAGTCGCGTCTTATACGCAAGAGCCGATCAAGAACTTGCATGATTGTCACCAGTTCGGCCCGCGAGCCTGCCTCGCTGACCTTGGCGATCAAGGCATCGATCACGGGATCGGCAATGCCCGGCAAATTGTATGAACTGGGAGCTGAAGCCGACACGGAACCGAACATGGCCTCAAGCGATTCCCTCGTCGGCGTCGGGCTGAGCAGGACTGCCATGCCCATGATGTCGAAATCGAAATCCTGCAGCCTGATCTGGTATTGCGCCGGATCGACAAGCCGCAAGGATGCATTGATGCCGATCGCCTGGAGATTGTTGATGAACGGCGTATAGACGCGAACGAATACCTCGGCCTGAATCAGCATCTCGAGATTGAGCGGTTTGCCGGCACCATCCACAAAACGGTTGGCGTCGCGCTTGAAACCCGCCTCATTCAATAGTTCCACGGCGCGCCGCAGGTTTTTGCGGTCGCGGCCCGAGCCATCGGACTGCGCCTGGACAATCGCGTCACCGAAAATAGCCTCCGGCAGCCGGTCCCGGAAAGGTTCCATGATGGCGAGCTCTTCCGGCGACGGTTTGCCGGTGGCGCGAAAATCCGACCGCTCGAAAAGCGATTGCGATCGCTCATACATGCCGTAGAACAGATTTTTCTGCGTCCATTCGAAATCGAAGCAGAGCGCGATGGCCTCGCGAACACGTGGGTCGCGGAAATGCTCCCGACGCTGGTTCACCGCCCATGCCTGAAGTTGGGGGCGCTTTTCGGCAGCGAACTCGCGCTTGATGACGCGTTGTTGCTGGACGGCAGGGAAATTATACTCGGTGACCCATGTCTTGGCAGTAGATTCCCTGCGCCAGAAAATGTCGCCCTTCTTGAAGGCTTCGAACTCCGGCTGGCGGTCACGGTAGAAGTCGATCCTGATGCGGTCGAAGTGGCTCAAACCGCGCTGGACCGGCAGGTCCTTCGCCCAGTAATCGGCAACGCGCTCATATTCGATGCCTTGGCCGGCGTGGATGCTGTCGGCGCGCCAGGCACCCGAACCGAGCGGTGGCTCAATGGTCGAAGCATCGAATTCGCGGGTAGCAAACCAGGTCCTGGACAGAATGGGCATGGCGCTCGCAATGTCGAGGATGGCCCGGTCGGAGTGTTGGCCTGTAAATGTCAGCCGCAGCGTGTGGTCGTCCTCTGCGATGATTTCCTTCATCTGCGTGAGCAGCAGCAAAAGCTCGGGATGGCCTTTTTTCTGCAGTGTCTGGAAGCTGAATACCACATCATGTGCGGTCAGGCTGGAACCGTCGTGGAACCTTGCTTCAGGCCGCAGCCTGAAGGTGAATGTGTTGCGGTCAGCGGAGACGGTCACCGTTTCGGCCACCAGCCCGTAGATGGAATCGGGCTCGTCCAACGCCGAAGTCATCAGCGTGTCGTAGCAAAGTTCCATGCGTGGCGGCGCATCGCCCTTGGCGGAAAATGTATTGAGCGTGTTGAAGGTCTGCGGAGACTGGTTGTAAAGCCATGTTGGCGGCGAGAAGGCGAATGTGCCTCCCTTCGGTGCCTCGGGACTGGCATAGTCGAAATGCGTGAAGTCCTTCGGATATTTCAGTTCGCCAAAAGCTGAGAGGCCATGCAACGGCACATCGGTTGCGACGTCAGCCAGGGCGAAGCGCGGGGTCATCGCCGCCAGGATCGTCGCGCTGGAAATCCTGAGCACGTCACGGCGGTTGAAAAGTGTCATTCGGTACGCGCCTTGATTGCCTTTTCCCTGGCGGGATCGATCCACCACGAAAACGGATCAATACCGCTATATTCAGGCTGTTTCCCCGGCATGCCGAATTTGTTCCAGTAGGCAACGTTGATCTTATCATCGTACCATTGCGGCACAGCGTAGAAATTCCACAGCAGAACCCGGTCGAGCGCGTGGGTCGCGGCCACCAGTTCGTCGCGATCCTTGGCAAAGATGACGCTATCGATAAGCTTGTCAATGGCGGGATTCTTGATTCCCATGTAGTTGCGGCTGCCCGGCGCATCCGCAGCCGCCGACCCCCAAAACTCACGTTGCTCATTACCGGGTGACTGAGTCTGGGCCATGACGATCATGATCGCGTCGTAGTCGAAATCATTCACGCGCGCAGTGTACTGATTGCTATCGACCACGCGTATCGATCCCTGGATACCGATACGCCGCAGATTGTCGATGAACGGTCCGAAAACGCGCTCATCGCTGGGATCGTCACCCAGAAATTCGATGGTCAGAGGTTGGCCGGTCTCGGTGTTCACCAGCTTTCCGTCCTTCTGCGCGTATCCTGCCTCACGCAACAGAGTGACTGCGCGGCGAAGATTCTCACGTGCTGCTTGCGGCGTATCATAGACGGGGAGCTTAAACTCCTTGGTAAAGACCTCGTCCGGCACCTGACCGCGCACAGTTTCCAGGATTTCAAGCTCCTTGCCACTCGGCAGTCCGCTTGACGCAAGCTCAATTCCGGCAAAGTAGCTGTCGATGCGCTTATACTGGCCAAAGAACATGTTCTTGTTCATGTTCTCAAAATCATATGCCCAAGTGAGGGCCTCGCGTACTCTTGGATCCTTGAACTTGTCGCGACGGCTGTTGAGGATATAGCCCTGCATTCGCCCGATGGCGCGGTAGGGAAAGGTCTTCTTGATGACGTCGCCCTTTGCGACTGCGGGAAAGTCATATTCACGCATCCAGCGACCGATACGATTTTCCTGGCGATAATCCTGGAATCCGCCCTTCTTGAATGCCTCCCAACTTGCATTGGCATCCCGGAAATATTCATAGCGTAACGTGTCGTAATTGTTTCTGCCCACATTGACGGGCAGATCCTTCGCCCAATAGTCGGGGGCGCGGCTCCAGATCACCGTCTTGCCTGGAACGATGCTTTCGATCTTGTATGCGGAAGAGCCAAGTGGAATTTCCGTGGTCGGTTTGGATATGTCGCGCTTCTTGCCGCTGGCATCAGTCCCCTCCCACCAGTGTTTCGGCAGCACCACCAAGTCACCCATGATATTGGGCAGTTCGCGATTGCCGCCGCTGCTGAATGTGAATGTCACCTCGCGCTCGCCAGATTTTTCTGCCTTGACCACATCATGGTAGTACTTGTTGTAGAGCGGGCTTTGCGCCTTGAGGACGTTGAAAGTCCATATGACATCGTCAACGGTGATCGGCTGCCCGTCGTGCCATTTGGCGGCCGGATCGAGACGGAACTTCACCCACGAGAAATCTTCCGGATAGGAAATCGCTTCAGCAATCATGCTGTATGAGGTTGAACCCTGGTCGATGGACTGGTTCATCAATGTATCATAGAGCAGCCCCCCGCCGAATCCGACGAGCCCGGCCGCCGGGCTTCCCTGCACGACATAGGGATTGAGACTGTCGAAGCTGCCTTCCACCGTTTGATTGAGCGTGCCGCCTTTCGGCGCTTGCGGGTTCACATAGTCATAGTGCTTGAAGTCGTCGCCATACTTGGGCTCGCCGAGGAGACTCGTCCCTTTCCGCCATTCCGGCTCTGCCGCATTCCCATTCTGGTAAGTGCCAAGGACGGCAAGGGCAACAATGGCGAAGCAGGCAACGGCAGGGCGAAATCGCAAATCGGTCTCCACAGGTTCTCTTTGAGGATTGGTTCCAAGAGATTAGCCGTCAGTCTAAGATAAAATGCGGCAGAGAACAGGCCCTGACGGAAAAAACACGGGGTTGTTGATACAAAAAAGCCGGGCACTGGCCCGGCTCCTGCAGATCTGAATCTTGGTTTCTTAGTGGGCAGTGCCTTCGGCTGGCTTTGCTGCACCGTCTGCCGGAGCCGCTGCATCACCCGCAGGTGCTGCATCAGCAGCCGGGAGCGGCTTGGGGCTATCGGACAATGTCCGCAGATAAGCGATCAGGTCGGCACGCTCATTGTCTTTCTTGTCGCCGGCAAAGCCCATGGCTGTGCCTTTGATGTAGCCCTTCGGCGAGGTCAGGAAGTGATTGAGATGATCATAGGTCCACAATTCCTGGCCGCCCTTGGAGAAATCCTTCATGGCGCCGGAATAGCTGAAGCCTGCATGGGTCGCGATCGGACGGTCGACGATGTCCCAGAGATTGGGGCCAACCTTGTTCGCGCCGCCCTTGTCGCCGGTGTGGCATGCAGCACAACGCTTGAAGATGGCTTCGCCGCGTGTTGCATCTGCCGAGGCAAGCAACGTTGCAATCGGCACTGCCTCGGTAGCAGGAGCACCGCCAGCTTCCGCCTCACCGCTGGCTTCTGCTGCCTCGATGATGAAGCCGGGCTTCTCGGGCGCGTGTGAGTCGAATATAGAATCGGACAGGATGCCTGCCGTCATGACAACGAAGACGGTCGCCAGAAACGCCATGGCATATTTGTTGAATGGTGTCGATTCCATCGTCGATCATTGCTCCATTTGTGTCTTGTTCAAATGTGCCGGGCGCAGAGTTCCTTTGCGCACTTGCCTTGGCAGTGCAGGAGCTTTGTGTTCAGCACACTTGCGGAGGCTCTCAATATCTGGTCAATGCAGATCAGTGCATTTGCGGTGAGAGTCCCCTCGTGATCGCGCGGAAACTAGGTCTTTTGCTCGCGACTTGCAACACATATAAGGGCGGTTCTGCCTGAGACTTTTTGACACCGTGGGTGGCTGTGACGCATGAAAATATTGACACTAATACCTGCCCGAATGGCTTCGACTCGCCTGCCTGACAAGCCGTTGGCCGATATTGCCGGCAAGCCCATGATTGTGCATGTCGCCGAACGCGCCAAGGCTGCGGGCCTTGGCCGCACCGTTGTCGCGACCGATAGCCTCGACGTCAAGTCGGCCGTTCAGGCGCATGGACTTGAGGCGGTCATGACCCGCAATGACCACGAGTCCGGCTCAGACCGGATCTACGAGGCGCTTATCGCCCTTGACCCTGATGGAGCCGTCGATGCCATCGTCAACGTACAGGGCGACCTTCCGACGATCGATGCCGCGATCATAAGGCGCGCATTGGTGCCCCTGCAGAACGGCCCGGCCGACATCGGGACGCTTGGAGTGGAGATCCGCCGGGAAGATGAGAAAACCAACCCGAACGTGGTGAAGATTATTGGCTCGCCAACGGGCAAGGATCAGATGCGTGCGCTCTACTTCACCCGGGCCACGGCTCCGTGGGGTGATGGCCCTCTTTACCACCACATCGGCCTTTACGCCTATCGTCGCGCCGCGCTCGAGCGCTTCGTCGGGCTCGGCCCGTCGCCGCTTGAGCGGCGCGAACGGCTTGAACAGTTGCGTGCGCTGGAGGCCGGCATGCGGATTGATGTTGAAGTCGTGGATTCGGTGCCGCTCGGTGTCGATACGCCGGAAGATCTTGAACGTGCACGTGAAATTCTTACCACAAAAGGCAATTGACAATGACCAACCGCATTTCCTTCCAGGGCGAACCCGGCGCCAATTCCGATACCGCCTGCCGAAACATGTTTCCTCACATGGAGCCCATGCCTTGCCCGACATTCGAAGACGCATTCAACGCGGTTGAGAGTGGCGCGGCAGACCTTGCCATGATCCCCATCGAGAACACGATCGCGGGGCGTGTGGCTGACATTCATCACCTCCTGCCGGAATCGCGGTTGCATATCGTCGGCGAATATTTCCTGCCGATCCATTTTCACTTGATGGTCTTGCCCGGTACCAAGCGCAGTGAGATCACGTCGGTCCACAGCCACATCCACGCGCTTGGGCAATGCCGTAAATATATTCGCAAGAATGGATGGAAGCCGGTGATCGCCGGCGATACCGCAGGCGCCGCGCGGCTCGTGGCGGACGTCAAGGACAAGTCCATGGCGGCCCTGGCCCCGCGTCTTGCCGCTGATCTCTACGGTCTCGACATAATGGAAGAGGATGTCGAGGACACCGACAACAATGTCACCCGATTTGTCGTGCTCAACAAGACGAAAAAATGGGCGCCTCGTACTTCCGACCAACTGACGATCACAACCTTCGTCTTTCGAGTGCGTAACGTTCCTGCCGCGCTGTACAAGGCCATGGGCGGATTTGCCACCAATGGCGTCAACATGACGAAGCTCGAAAGCTATCAGATCGATGGAAAGTTCACGGCAACCCAGTTCTATGCCGATATCGAAGGTCATCCGGATGACAAAAACGTCGCCCATGCGCTCGACGAGCTCGAATTCTTCTCCAAGGAAGTGCGCGTTCTTGGCGTCTATCCGGCGGATACGACTTTCCGCGGCGCCCAGGACGAGGAAGACTAAGCGCCGCCTTCCAGCCAGCTACGGATGAGGTGAGCGGCGATCGCACCCCGGGGTGGTGTCATCAACCCATCCGGATGGGTGCGATCAAGCATGGTGGCGACTTCCGCGCGTTCAAACCAGCGGCCGTCCTCAAGCTCGTCCCTGTCGAGCGTGTAGTCGTCGGACAGAGCCTCGGCGTGGCACCCGATCATGAGCGAATAGGGGAAGGGCCATGGCTGACTGGCGTGGTAGAGTACGCGCCCGACGCGAAGGTTAGTCTCTTCGAGGGTCTCGCGACGCACGGCATTCTCGATTGTTTCGCCGGGCTCGATAAAGCCGGCCAAGCATGAATACATGCCCGGACCGAAATGCGGTCCACGCGCCAGCAAACATTTATCGCCACGCACCACCATCATGATCGCGACGGGATCGGTTCGGGGAAAGTGCTGCGCATCGCAATTGGGACAGGTGCGGCGGTAACCGCCGTCGCGCATAACCGTTTCCGAACCACAGCGACCGCAGAACCTGTGATTGTCGTGCCAGCTGAGCAGCGAGACCGCCTGGGCCATCGCTCCGAGCTGTTCCGCTGGAATGAGGCCTTGCGTATAGACGGAGCGGTAGTCGATGGCCTTGACGCGTTCGGGCAAGGCCGTCAATTCAATGCTGCTTGGTGTAGCAAGAATGGGCATGTCATCCAGCATGCCGAGATAGATTGTCTTGTTGGGGACGGGCAGAAGCGTGGCCGCATCATTCAAGTTGAACAGCGCATCGCCCGCGCTGCTCATATTGACCAGTAGCTGGCCCTGGCTGACGAGCAGCATGCGGGCATTGGTGTTTGCCAGCGCGAAAGTCACCACATCGTCACTGCGCTTTTCTGAATGGCGGTTGATCCTGTTACCGGCAAATCCGACGTAATGGCTCGCCTCCGTTTCCGGGACATCGAAAAGGCGAAACGACATGGCTAAAACTCCAGGATACCCGTCCGGAAGGGGACTGCACGCAATGATATATGTTAAATAGCCTTGAGTATGGCGTTCGCAAAGGCCCTTGCGTCTTTTTCGCCGTAAGGCTCACGCGTGCCATGGCCCCAGACTGGGCCGGGCCATGCGGGATCACCGGTATTGCGGGCGATCACATGCAAATGCAACTGGCGAACAATGTTGCCGAGCGCTCCCGTATTGATCTTTTCGCAGTTCACGACAGATTTTAATGCTTGCGCCGCAATCCCGGTCTCGAACGTCAGCATGGTCTGGTCGAGCGGCGTCAGTTCGTGGATTTCGCAAATTCCGGCGCGTTGCGGCACCAGGATGAGCCACGGCCAGCGCCGGTCATTCATCAGGCGCAGATCGCAGAGGCCCAACCTTGCAATTGAAAAAGTGTCTGCTGCAAGTTTACGGTCTAGCACAAAAGTCATGATTCATAATTGATAACAGTTTTTTCGCCGTTCCGCTTGCTTTTTGCGTTTGAATTGACGATATGAGCCTCGGGAGGTTGGTGGTGGACGAGCCACTCGCCAACCGGGTCAGGTCCGGAAGGAAGCAGCCCCAACGAGCCAGGCACGGGTCGCCGTGCCAGCCTCCCACCCTTCTTCTTTGTGAGCTGCCTGTGTCAAAGCCAGCAAGCGGCATTGACGCTGTGGTGCATGGCAGTCCAAACTTGCGCCGGACACAAGAAGTCAATGCAGGAGCGGAATCGAACGCGATGGACACGAAAACGCCAGACAGCGCCTATCGCGTGCTCGCCCGCAAATATCGCCCCCAGAATTTCGATGATCTGATAGGTCAGGAGCCGATGGTCCGAACGCTAACGAATGCGTTCGAAACCGGACGCGTCGCCCAAGCATGGATGCTGACTGGCGTGCGTGGTGTCGGCAAGACCACGACAGCTCGAATTCTTGCAAGGGCGCTCAACTACAAGACTGCTGATATCGACAAGCCGACGATCGACCTGACATTCCCTGGCGAACACTGCCAGGCGATCATGGAGGGGCGCCATGTCGATGTGATCGAGATGGATGCGGCCTCGCATACGGGTATCGATGATATTCGAGAGATTATCGAGCAGGTGCGATATCGCCCGGTATCGGCGCGCTACAAGGTCTATATCATCGACGAAGTACACATGCTTTCCAATCAGGCCTTCAACGGCCTGCTGAAAACGCTGGAAGAACCGCCACCCCATGTAAAGTTCATCTTCGCAACGACGGAGATCCGCAAGGTACCGATCACTGTATTGTCGCGCTGCCAGCGTTTCGACCTGCGCCGCATCGACACCAGCGTCCTTACCCGCCATCTCAAGAAAATTGCCGATCTTGAAGCGATTACCGTCGATGACGCATCGCTTGCGATGATTGCCCGGGCGGGAGAAGGGTCCGTGCGTGACTCGCTGTCGATCTTCGACCAGGCCATTGCGCATGGCGCGGGCACTGTCGAAGCCGAGGCGGTTCGTTCGATGCTGGGCCTTGCCGACCGCGCCCGCATCATCGACCTTTTCGAGATGCTCATGGGCGGCGATGTCGCCTCGGCGTTGCGCGAATTTCGTGCCCAGTATGATGTCGGTGCCGATCCGAGCATCGTGCTTGCCGATCTTGCCGATTTCAACCATTTGGTGACCCGTATCCGGTTCACTCCGGATGTGGCTGGTGACATTTCTCTATCGGAAGACGAACGGATACGTGGCCGGGATTTTGCCGAGAGGCTTTCCATCCGCGTCCTGTCCCGCACCTGGCAGATGCTGCTGAAGGGCATTGCCGAGGTCGACAGTTCCAGCCGCCCGGTTCAGGCAGCCGAAATGCTGTTGATCCGGCTGGCCCATGCCGCCGACCTCCCCACACTTGACGAGGCGTTGAAGTCAATTGAAGACGGCGGCTCGATCGCGACCCCGGCGCCGCGAAGTGATGGGCCGCGTCCAGGAAACGGCGGCACGACGATGACACGCGCTGCGGCGGACGCCGTTGCGTCGTCGCGTCCTGCTGTCACGTCGAACGGCGGGGCAACCATGCGGCTGGTCGAATCTGCGCCACATGCGGAGCAGATTGTTCCGCCGGTGCCGGCTGTCGAGGAAGCTCCACCGGCTGTGCCGGTTGGCAGCATCGAGGACATCATCTCGCTCGCTGACAAGCAACGCGACATGCAATTCAAGATCATGGTCAAGAACTGCGTTCGCATGGTCAGTATCAAGCCCGGCCGTCTCGAGATCAACCTGACGGAAAACGCACCGAAAACGCTTTTGACCGACCTGTCGCAGAAGTTGAGTGACTGGACCGGTATGCGCTGGATGGTATCGTTGTCGCGCGAGCAAGGCGCGGCAACGGTCAGCGAATCCGAAACTGCCAAACGTGATTCCCTGTTGAGCGATGCGCGCGCTGATCCGGATGTTGCAGCGATATTATCGAAGTTCCCAGGCGCCAAGATCATCAACGTTCGCATCGCCGTTCCGGCCGGACAAGTTGACGGCGACATGACAAGTGGGCCTGTGCCTGATGACGACACCTTGGCACCGGCAGAAGAAGACGATTGAACGAACAGGAGCTCCCCCCATGCGTGATATTATGGGCATGATGAAACAGGCGAAGGAAATGCAGGCCAAGATGGCGGCCATGCAGGAAGAGATCGCTGCACTCGAGGCCGAGGGGCATGCTGGTGGCGGCCTCGTCACCGTGAAACTGTCCGGCAAGGGCGCGTTGACCGGCCTGACCATCGATCCGTCGCTGTTCAAGGAAGACGATATCGAGGTCATCGAGGACCTCATCATCGCTGCCCATAACGAGGCCAAGGCAAAGGTCGAAGCAATCATGGCTGAGAAGACGCAGGCATTGACGGCCGGCCTGCCAATACCGCCGGGTTTCAAGCTCCCATTTTGAGCCGCCCTGCAACCACAAGGCTGTTGGAATGTGAGTGTTTGGCGGTTATATTGGGAGTTGGAGTGGGAACGAGCGATCGCCCGTCCCCTGTCCTTAGCTAAATTGAACCCGGACGGTCCATGACCAGCTCGTCCGGGTTCTCCTTAAAATAAGGATGATGCTAAACGGAAATCTCCGCATAGATCACCTCCAAGTTCGACGGCAAGGCTGTTGCCGCAGTCGGGTAGCCCATCTTCCCGATGCATCGGCTGGCACGATGCTGCTGCTTAGCCTTCGAACCCTGATTGCTTGGTCTTCAAGGATCATTGCCGGTTCATCTGTCCGCCGCAACGAATGCAGGGTTGTGCTTTTTTGAGGTTCATTGCCAGCGGTTGCTCCTCACTGATTTCATAACGGCGCAAATTGCTCTAAACCTTCGCCATGTCCAAACGAATCGCCGGTCCGGAAATCGAACGACTTATCCAATTGCTCGCCAAAGTGCCGGGGCTGGGGCCGCGCTCAGCCCGCAGGGCCGCCTTGCATTTGATCAAGAAAAAGGAAGCCCTGCTCATCCCGCTGGGCTCGGCCATGCAGGACGCCGCCGAGAAAGTGCGCGTTTGCTCGACGTGCGGCAATGTCGACACCTCGGATCCTTGCATGATCTGCACCGATCCCCGACGCGAGCGCACGACGTTGATCGTGGTGGAAGATGTATCGGACCTTTGGGCGCTGGAGCGAGCCGGCTCAATGAATGTGCGTTACCATGTTCTGGGGGGCCGGCTGTCGCCGCTCGACGGCATAGGGCCAGACGACCTGAACATAGCAACGCTCGTCGGTCGTGTGGCGGAGGGCGAGATCAAGGAAGTCATCCTCGCGGTCAATGCTACCGTCGAAGGCCAGACAACGGCCCACTACATCACCGACCAGCTTGGGGGCCTTGATGTCCGCATTACCAGATTGGCCCATGGCGTGCCCGTGGGCGGCGAACTGGATTACCTCGACGAAGGAACCTTGGCAGCGGCTCTACGAGCCCGGACAACACTCTAGGAGAACAGCTTGAGCAAGCGTAGCTGGAGACTTGGCCTCACCGCAGGGATCGCAATGGCCTTTGCGCTCTGTTCAAGTACTGGCTTCGCGACGTCAAAATCCGAAACAGAAGCGCTGTTTCAGAATTGGCTTGCGAATGACCTTTGGCCCCAAGCCAAGGCAAAGGGGGTTTCCAAGGCGACTTTCGATGAGGCATTCGCGGGCGTAAAGCTCAACTTCGATCTGCCGGACCTCGTCATGCCGGGCGAAAAGCCGCAGACACCCCAGAAGCAAGCCCAATCCGAATTCGGCTCGCCCGGCAAATATTTCAATGCCAAGACTGTGAACGCCGTGACATCAGGGGGTGCCGCGCGCGCCGGTCAGTATTCGCGCACATTGAAAGCCGTTGAAAGCAGATATGGTGTGCCCGGCGAGATCGTGCTTGCGATCTGGGGCCGCGAAAGCGGTTTTGGCAGCGTCAAGATTCCCTACAACGCATTTGCTGTGCTTGGCACGAAGGCCTTCATGGCAACGCGCAAGGAAATGTTCCGCGACGAGCTTGTTGCGGCACTCGAAATCGTCCAGAACGGTTACATCGGTCCAGCCAACATGAAAAGCTCGTGGGCGGGCGCACTTGGCCAACCGCAATTCATGCCGACCTCGTATCTCGAACACGCAGTGGATTTCGATGGTGACGGCAGACGCGACATCTGGAACTCGGTGCCGGATACGCTGGGATCGATTGCCCATTACCTTGCTCAGTATGGCTGGGAGCGCGGCCGCGATTGGGGCTATGAGGTCAATGTCCCGGATAGCGTCAGTTGTGCCCTTGAAGGTCCCGACCAGGGCAAGCCTTTTGCTTCCTGGTCAAAGCTTGGAATCACCCGCGTGAACGGCAAGCCATTTCCGGCCAGCGAAACCAAGCGCGAGGGCTTTCTGTTGATGCCCGCCGGACGGCATGGTCCCGCTTTCATCGTGACCAAGAATTTTTATGTGCTCAAGGAATACAATATGAGCGATCTCTATGCGCTGTTCATCGGTCATGCCGGGGATCGTATAGCCCATGGTGCTCAAGGCTTTTCGGCAGGTTGGGGCGATGTCGGCGGTCTCTATCGCTCGGACATTGCCGGTTTGCAAAAGCGGCTGGAAAAGATGGGTTACGATGCAGGCGGGGCCGATGGATTCCCCGGCTTCAAGACGCGTCGCTCCATCGGCAGCTGGCAAGCCAAGCAGGGCATGGCGGCCACCTGTTTTCCTGACAGGGATTTGATCAAGGCTATACGCTGAAGAATTCCTTTCGTTCTCATCGGGAAAGGCTCTAAATTGCCTGAGGATCGAGAATGGGAGCCACACCATGCCAGCCAACGAGCGATCGAAACACATCACCGAAGGCGTCGCACGGTCGCCCAATCGTGCCATGTATTATGCCCTTGGCTATGAGAAGGGGGATTTCGAAAAGCCGATGATCGGCATTGCCAATGGGCATTCGACGATCACGCCTTGCAATGCCGGCCTTCAGCCGCTGGCCGATGCAGCGGTCGTTGCGATCAAAGCGGCTGGCGGCAACCCGCAATTATTCGGCACGCCGACCATCTCCGATGGAATGGCGATGGGCACGGAAGGGATGAAGTATTCGCTGATCTCGCGTGAGGTCATTGCCGACTGCATCGAAACCTGTGTCAACGGCCAGTGGATGGATGGGGTTCTGGTGATTGGCGGCTGCGACAAGAACATGCCCGGCGGCATGATTGCCATGGCCCGCACCAATGTCCCGTCCATCTATGTCTACGGCGGCACGATCAAGCCTGGAAAATGGAAGGGCAAGGATCTATCCATCGTGTCGTCCTTCGAAGCCGTTGGTTCCTTCATGGCAGGGAAGATGAGCGAAGAGGATTTTGAGGGAATCGAGCGGCATGCCTGCCCCTCGACGGGCTCATGCGGCGGCATGTATACCGCCAACACGATGAGTTCGGCATTCGAGGCGCTGGGCATGTCGTTGATGTCATCGTCCACCATGGCCAATCCTGATGCGGAGAAGATCGACAGTACCGCGGCGTCAGCCCGCGTGCTCGTTGAGGCCGTGCGCAAGAATATCCGTCCACGCGACATCATCACGCGCAAATCGATCGAGAATGCCGTGGCATTGATCATGGCGACCGGCGGCTCGACCAATGGTGTCTTGCACTTCCTTGCAATCGCCGATGCCGCGGAAGTTGAATGGAAGCTCGAGGATTTCGAGCGCGTGCGCCGGAAGGTTCCGGTCCTTTGCAATTTGCGCCCGTCCGGACAATATATGGCTGTGGACCTGCACAGGGTCGGCGGCATTCCGCAGGTCCTGAAGATCCTGTTGAATGCCGGCCTTCTGCACGGCGATTGTCTGACAATTACCGGGCGTACCCTCGCCGAGGAACTGGCCGAGATCCGCGATGCCCCACCCGCTGGTCAGGACATCATCCGCCCGATCGACAAGCCGCTCTACAAGGAAGGCCACCTGGCGATCCTCAAGGGTAACCTTGCGACCGGTGGAGCGGTTGCAAAGATCACGGGTCTTAAAAATCCGGTGATCAAGGGCCCGGCACGGGTTTTCGACGACGAGCAGTCGGCAATGGATGCAATCCTCTCCGATAAGATAAGGCCGGGCGACGTACTGATCCTGCGTTATCTTGGCCCGAAAGGTGGGCCCGGCATGCCGGAAATGTTGGCGCCGACATCGGCAATCATTGGCCGTGGCCTTGGCGAAAGCGTGGGTCTCATCACTGACGGACGGTTTTCTGGCGGGACCTGGGGGATGGTTGTCGGCCATGTCACGCCGGAAGCCTTCGAGGGGGGCACCATTGCCCTTGTCAGGGAAGGCGACATGATCACGATCGACGCGCGCCAGCAGTTGCTACAACTTGAGGTGGACGAGGCAGAGATCGACGAGCGCCGCAGAAACTGGAAGCAGCCGCCACCCCGATATACGCGCGGCGTACTTGCAAAATTTGCCAAGCTGGCAAAATCGGCAAGCGAGGGCGCGGTAACCGGGTGATCTGCCGTTTCGGCGGCGAATACAGTCTGTCAAAGTACTCGCCGGTATGAAAACGCGCCATGAAATGCAACGATCCTGGCATTGCAAACGTCAGGAACATGCACATGCCGGCTTTGGTAAATGGACAATGGGTAAAAGGCGATGTGGCTGCCTCTGAAATAAGCGGCGGCGCCTTCCACCGCGAGGCAACGCATTTTCACCGTTGGATCACGCCGGATGGCCGCCCTGATGCGCAGGGCAATCCCGCACTGCCGGCAGAGCCCGGCCGCTATCAGCTGTTCGTGTCTTACCTGTGTCCATGGGCGTCGCGCACCTTGATCTTCCGAAAACTCAAGGGTCTCAGCGACATAATACGCATTTCGGTTGCCGAACCGGCGATCGGAGAAAATGGCTGGACATTTGCTGTCGAACAGGACGCCGGTCCCAAGGCACCGCCGATCCGCTATCTTCACCAGCTCTACACCCAGAGCGAGCCAAGCTATACCGGAAAGGTCTCAGTCCCTGTGTTGTGGGACCGCGTAGAGGGCCGGATCGTCAACAATGAATCGGCCGATATCATCCGCATACTCAATACGGCATTCGACGGCCTGACAGGCGACAACCACGACTATTATCCAGAGCAGCTGCGCCCTCAGATCGACCATTGGAATGGGATGATCTACGAAAACATCAACAATGGGGTCTATCGTGCGGGTTTCGCCAAATCGCAGCAGGCCTATGAGGAAGCGGCCACCAGGGTATTCGAGGCACTGGACAGGGTCGAGGCCCACCTTGAGGATCATCGCTATATCGCTGGCCAACACCTGACCGAAGCCGACTGGCGGCTGTTTGTGACGCTGGTTCGTTTCGACGCCGCCTATCACGGCGTGTTCAAATGCAACATTCGCCGCCTCAGCGATTATCACAATCTTTCCAATTACATGCGCGAGCTCTACCAATGGCAGGATGTACGCGGCACGGTGAAGATCGACCATATCAAGGCAGGGTATTATTCGATCGCGCACGTCAATCCCACCGGCATCATTCCTCTCGGACCGCTCGTCGATTTCGATGCACCCCATGATCGCGAGCGGTTGCTCGGCAAGGGCGTCGTCTGCCGTTGATCAATCCATTTCGGCCGCCACAGGAGTGGCGGGACGTATTTCATGCCCACCCAAACGCGTTATGCCGAAGCGAGCGCTGGGTAGTGCATTTCGCTTTCGCATGAACTACGGCCTTGTTATTCATACCCATATGTGAAAATATTATTCACAAGGAAAGATATGGGAGGTCAATCATGCGGTCTGGAATATGCGGTCATCAAGGCGCTGCGCGATGAGCGGTTTTGCGCCGACCGTGGGCATTTCCACGACCCGACCGAAGAACATGCCTTCCGATCATGCCGCCTTGCCGGTCTGGAATGCTGAAAACTGGTTTTATGAGGATTGGCCGGTCGGCCAGAAAATCCGCTCGCTGCGCCGGACGATCTCGGAGAGTGACAGCCATCTCTTCAATACGCTTGTCACCGACATCCACCCCTACGTGCAGGACCAGATGTTCGCCGAGAGTGAAGGCATTTTCGGCAAGCGTCTCGTCGCAGGAGCGTTCGTCTTTTCTGCCGGCCTTGGCCTCGTCGCCACCAATTGCGTCAATGCCTTTTCCTATGGCTATGACAAGTTGCGATTCATCAAGCCTGTATTCCTTAACGATACGATCTACACGATCCGAACCAATATGGAAAAACGGCCGCGGTACAAGGATTTGGGCCTGATCCGTGCCAGTTATGAGGTCTTCAAGAGCGAGGGGGAACTTGTCCTCTACTGCGAGCATTTGCAGACCGTGAAGTACCAGAATCCCGAAAATTTCATTGGAAAGACCGAAAAGCAATGACTGCCACGAACGATTTGCCGCTGACGGGCCTGCTCGTCATTGACATGAGCCAGTTCCTGTCTGGACCTTACGCATCGCTGCGCCTCATGGATCTGGGTGCGCGCGTGATCAAGGTGGAACGTCCCGATGGCGGCGACCTCTCCCGGCGCCTTTATCTCAGCGACACGGAAATCGGCGGAGATTCAACCATTTTCCATGCAATCAACCGCGCCAAGGAAAGCATCGCCATCGATTTGAAGGATCCCGCCGATCTCGCAACGCTGAAAGCATTGCTGGCAAAGGCCGACGTCCTGATCCAGAACTTTCGCCCGGGGGTCATCAACCGGCTGGGTCTCGATTATGAGGCGGTGAAGGCTATCAATCCGCGGCTCGTCTATGCCGGCATAAGTGGCTATGGCGAAGAAGGACCATGGGTGGCGCGCCCCGGCCAGGATCTGCTGGCACAATCGCGCTCCGGCCTGATGTGGCTGAATGGAGACGAGAGCCAGGGGCCGGTGCCCTTTGGTCTTGCCGTCGGCGACATGCTTGCGGGAGCAGCGACAGTCCAAGGCATTCTCGCCGCGCTCGTGCGGCGTGGCATCAGTGGCGAAGGCAGCCATGTTGAGACCAGTCTCCTTGAATCGCTCATCGATTTCCAGTTCGAGGTGCTGACGACCCATCTTAACGATGGTCGCCGGCTGCCCAAGCGCTCGGATTTTCGTAGCGCACATGCCTACCTTTCAGCTCCCTATGGCGTCTATCAGACAAAAGACAGCTATCTCGCGCTCGCGATGACACCGCTGCCAAAGCTTGCGGACCTTCTGGGATTGAATGAACTTGAGCCGTATCGCGATGTTCCGGCCACGTGGTTCACTGCACGCGACGAGATAAAACGCATCATTGCAACCCGACTCGCGATAGAAACCACGGAGCACTGGCTTTCCATTCTCGAGCCCGCCGATATCTGGTGCGCCCGGGTGCTGAACTGGGAGGAACTATTGCAAAGTGAGGGCTTCAAGGTTCTCGACATGTTACAGACAGTGAACCGCGAGGACGACGTTTCGATCCTCACTACCCGGTCGCCTATCCGCGTCAATGGCAAGCGGGCGCGGTTTGACCGCGCCGCACCACGCATCGGCGAACACAGCGATGCCATCCGCAAGGAATTCGGCCTGTGAGCGAGATCAAGTTGAAGGGCATGACCTGGAGCCATCCGCGGGGCTATGACCCCATGGTTGCCTGCTCCAAACTATGGAAGGCAGAAACGGGTGTCAGCATCGACTGGGAGCAACGTTCGCTTCAGGATTTCGAGACCTTTCCGGTAGAGGAACTGGCGAAGGAATATGACCTGATCGTCATCGACCACCCGCATGTCGGCCAGATCACCGCTGAAAATTGCCTCGCGCCGCTTGACGTCGCGGGCAGACAGGCCGAGCGATCTGCCCTCATCAAGAGCAGCGTGGGGCAGTCCTATTCAAGCTATCGTTGGCAGGACCGGCAATGGGCCTTCCCGATCGACACGGCATCGCAGGTGGCGGCATGGCGTCCAGACATGCTTGTCCAGCCTCCGGCGGCGTGGACCGATGTTCTGTTGCTCGCTCGGGAGGGTAAAGTGTTGCTGCCGCTCCGGCCGCCGCACACGCTCATGACATTCTATACGCTTAGCGCCAATCTGGGCTCACCTTGTGCTTCAGGCAGATCCGGGGACCTGATCAGTCTTGAACACGGCGCAAGGACGTTCAGGATGATGCGCGAGATTTCTTCGCTCATCGACCCAGCATGTTTTGGCATGGACCCGATTGCGGTTTTGGAACAAATGGCGGCGGCAGGTTCCACCATCGCCTATTCGCCCCTGATCTATGGCTATGTCAGCTACGCGATGGATGGGTTCAGGCCCAATCTGGTAGCATTCGCCGATATTCCCGTAGCCGGGGAGAACGGCCCGGTGGGCTCGGCGCTTGGCGGTACAGGCATTGCGGTCTCGGCCTTCTCGGCTCAGCGCGAATCGGCCGTCGATTTCGCTTACTGGATCGCCAGCGGTGACATACAGCGTGGTCCCTATGCCGCGGCGGGCGGGCAGCCCGCCCATGCTGCCGCCTGGGATGACGAAGCAGTCAATGCCGGGACAGCCGATTTCTATTTCGCGACCCGCACGACGCTCGAGGGATGCTGGGTCCGTCCGCGCCATAACGGCTATATGGCCTTTCAGCAGGAGGCGTCGGACCGCATCAATGCGGGCCTCCTCGGAGGACACGAAGCGAGAATAGTCATTGATGACCTGAACAGATTGTTCAGGCAGAGCTTCGCCGCCTGAAATGGTCTAGGACGAATGACGCATCTGCCCGCCGCGGCCATACTGGCCGGGGCAGATGCCGTAACCGCTCTGGCAATTTGCTGGGCTGGGGTTCGTGACTTCTGTCCGTCGCGGCGACCAGGTCCCGTAGCCAGATCCGCAGGCGCCCAACAAAAGCGTGCTCAACAGGGTTGCGAAAGTGACAAATTTCATTCTCTGGCCTCAGCTGCAACAAGGGGTGCTGCGGCTGATGTGCCGCAAACGCGAGCGAAAGTCAAAGTGCAGGGGACGGACGACCTATTGAACCGATTGATATCAGGCGCGGCGGTTTTGCCTTTCGGCTCCTGTTACCGACGGGTGGGAATTGATCGCTGTAATTACTGCAAGCGCCGCCAGCGAGTTCACATCCCTGTTGCCCCGGTTGAAGGCCGTCATAACCGTTTCGGAAATGATCTTGGCTTCGTCTTCCGAGCTTGATTTTACCAGGAGTGTTGCCGAGGCCTTGTCGTAGGCTGCCTGCATCACATTCCAGTCATCTTGGGAATAAGTCGGATTGGGGGGATTATCGAAAGGCATTTAACTGCTCCTTTCTCGATAAGGCGACCCCAAAAGCGTAGTTCCCCAAATGCGACATGGCAATTCGAAACGGATAATCGCGCTTTTCAAACGGCTTACCGCAGCGCAACAGCGAGGCGCGCTACTTCAAATATGGCAAACCACCAAGGGCACTGATTTGCCGGCTCAAACGACCGCCATTGCAGCGGCTCCGGGCGCAATCAAAGCGTGCGCCCCGCCTCGGTTCTCTCCCGGATCTGTCGCGACAGCCGTGACCATCGCGGGCTGAACCACGGTGTGAGCAGGGACACTTTTTCGAAGCGCTGGCGGGCGAAGGATGATTCCTGCTCTTCGAATGTCCAGACCTTGAAATTGGTGAGCTCATGTGGACCGAAGGTGTGGATGAGTGGGATATCAGCCGCATCACGGCCGCGTGCCACGACTATCCTGCCGATCCGGCGCTGGTTGTGTCGTGCGTCGAATGTGTGCCATTTTCCACCGAGGAAAACCTCGAACCAAGCGTTGAAATCCATCGGCGCGGGATCGGCCGGCACCCCGATATCTCCGAGATAGCCGTTCACATAACGAGCCGGAATATTCATGCACCGGCAGAATGCAACCGCAAGGTGGGCAAAGTCCCGGCACACGCCGACACGCTCCTCATGCGCCTGGGCAGCCGTACGGGTTGCCCGGGCGAAACCATAGCTGAACGTCAGGCGCTGATTGACGTAATCGCAAATGGCCTGAACGCGTCTCCATCCGGGGGGCACCTGACCGAACAACTCCCATGCCAGGTTGCTCAATTCATCCGTTTCGCAGTAGCGGCTGGCCGTCAGATAGGCCAGACATTCGACTGGCAGCTTGTCGACGCTGAGCTCCGTTGCGTTCTCTTCCACCGGGTCCGTCAGACCGCTGTCCTTGACGACCGCGTCATAGGTCAATGACAGATTGCCGGCCGGCGCTAGGAAACGCAGGCAGTTATTGCCGAACAGATCGCGGAAGGTCTCGATGTGCACATCTGGCGTGGCGGTTGGACCTCTTTCACACTGAATATCCGATATCCGTGCCGATTCGAGATTGAGATAAGTGGTTGTGGGTGTTGGCTCATTGCACCTGATTGCAATCTCGTAACCGACGCGGATCAACATTGGCATATCCTTTTGAACTTTAGAGCAGAACGCCGCGGGTAGCCTCGGGTTCCGAACCGGTAAGTAAAAATAAAATAAGCCTGATACGCAGATGCGGTTCAGTCGCGACGCCTGTAATCTTCAGAATTTGTTGACCATAGTCCCATAGAATTTGAAACAAAAGCTCTTTTCGCCCGGTTTGTGCAGTAAGCGGGCTTGTCAGGCGGTGTGACATGAAACCTGGCGAGATTCATACTTCGCTCAAGCGATTGGAAGGATCATGGCAGCAAAATACGTGGGTTCACGACACCCTGTGGCGAGCGTCGTTCGCGATCAGGCCGTGCGGCCGGACTTTCAGCATGCGATGAACACTTCAAATTCAGCGCATGGTAACAAAGACATCCCCAAGCGATTTCGCGAACTTCTCGACCGGCTCGACCAAGCCGAAGGACGCAAAAAAAAGGATCGCTAATCGTTCAAACGACGAAGCTCAATTTCCTCGATGCATCAAATCACCCTGAACATCGGTATGGGCAAAACGTCCCGACTTCGCATGGTTCACATAGTTGCCGAACGATAACGCGAAGGCGAGGAAGATAAAGAACACGATGCCTAGACGCTGAACCAACATGACCACACCCATCTGATGGGCAAAAGAATATTCGGCGTGACCTGAATGCGGCCTGAACCGCCCGTTCACACGCTATTTCGATTGATTACCTGTTCCTTGCTTCCGTGGTGCAGACGTGACGCCGCCGCGCTACTCATCTATGTTGCTGGCATGCTAGCAGAGGGGAGAGCACCATGAGCAAGGCCTTCGACGCGATCATCATCGGAGCAGGACAGGCTGGACCATCACTCGCAGGGCGATTGACTGAAGCCGGCATGAAAGTGCTTGTCATCGAGCGCAAGCTGTTCGGCGGGACCTGTGTCAATACCGGATGCATGCCGACCAAGACGCTGGTAGCAAGCGCCTACGCCGCGCATCTCGCCCGGCGCGGCGCCGATTATGGCGTCACGATCGCCGAGCCAATCGCCATCGATATGAAACGGGTCAAGCAGCGGGCGGCCACGGTCTCCCTGAATTCGCGTACAGGTATAGAGAGTTGGCTACGGGGTATGAATGGCTGCACCGTGGTCCAAGGCCATGCCCGTTTCACGGCGCCACAGGAAATCATTGTAGATGGCGAAGTTTTCACGGCACCGCGCATTTTCATCAATGCCGGCGGCCGCGCCAATGTTCCCGCCATGCCCGGCATCGACAAGGTCGACTATTTGACCAATACATCCATTCTTGAGCTTGATACGGTACCAAGGCATCTGGTCGTTATCGGCGGCAGCTATATTGGTCTCGAATTTGGGCAGATGTACCGGCGCTTTGGTGCCGAGGTAACCATCGTCGAAAAGGGTCCGCGTTTGATAGCGCGCGAAGACCCGGATGTTTCCGATGCGGTGAAAGATATCCTTGAGGGGGAGGGCATCGCATGTCGCCTCAATGCGGAATGCATCTCATTCAAACCACACGCCGAGGGCACAGAAGTCGGCCTCGACTGCAGCTCCGGCGACAGGAACACGGTTGGATCGCATGTGCTGCTTGCGATTGGCAGGCGGCCGAATACCGATGATCTCGGTCTCGACAAGGCGGGAATCGAGACCGATGAGCGCGGCTATATCCGGGTTGACGATGACCTTTCGACAAATGTGAAGGGGGTCTGGGCGCTTGGCGACTGCAACGGACGCGGTGCGTTTACCCACACGGCCTACAATGATTTCGAGATCATTGCCGCAAACCTTCTCGATGGGCAAAACCGCAGGGTCAGTGACCGTATCCCGGGTTATGCCCTCTTCATTGACCCGCCACTTGGACGGGTCGGAAAGACCGAAACGGAAGCACGCAAGACCGGTAAGCCGCTTTTGGTTTCCAAGCGGCCCATGACCCGCGTGGGCCGTGCCGTGGAAAAAGACGAGACGCAAGGATTCATGAAGGTTGTCGCGGATGCCGACACTCGCAAGATTCTGGGAGCCGCGATCCTGGGAACCGGAGGCGACGAAGCAATCCATGGCATTCTCGATGTCATGAACGCGGATGTGGCCTATCCGACGCTGCAATGGGCCGTGCCTATTCATCCAACCGTGTCCGAACTCATCCCGACTCTGTTGGGGGACCTGAAGCCCGTTTCGTGACGATGCAGAATGTGTAGGGCTGCCTAATCCATCACCGGGCTGTGTTCGACGGGCGCTGCGCTTCGAGCGGGCTTGCGCAAAAGCATGACCAGCGGAATGGATACGATCGACATGATCATCAGCAGCTTGAAATCATCCATATAGGCAATGATTGTCGCCTGAGTCGTAATCATTCCGTCCAAGGCGGCGCGGCCCGCGGCTTTCAACGGATCGAGATGCTGGACGATCGTGGGATTGTCGAATGCGTGATTGAAGGGCGTGATATAGGCCGCGATGGACGAGTGATTGCTCTGGACATTCTCGGTTATCAGTGCGGTCACGACGGCAATGCCGACACTCGAACCGATATTGCGCGAGAGATTGTACAGGCCTGTTCCTTCACCGCGCATATGGGCTGGCAGGGTGGCGAAGGCTATCGTCGTCAGCGGCACGAACAGGAACCCGAGTCCCGCACCCTGAATGAAGCCAACGGATACAATCGTCCACTGCGAGACATCCGGTGTCCAGCCGGTCATGTCGTACATGGCCCAGGCGGTCAGGCTGAAACCGAGCACCAGCAGTAGCCGCGTGTCGACTCGGCCGATCAGCCGTCCGACGACGAACATGCTGAGCATTGTGCCGACGCCCCGGGGACCCATGACGATGCCGGCGGTAATGACAGGATAATCCATCAGCGTCTGCAGGTAGGGCGTCATCAGGGCCAGCGAAGCCAGATAGGTCACGCCGATGACGAAGATGAAAAACATGGAGACGGAGAAGTTGCGGTCCAGGAATAG
The DNA here is from genome assembly GCF_020164435.1 of Phyllobacterium lublinensis. Classification (GTDB taxonomy): domain Bacteria; phylum Pseudomonadota; class Alphaproteobacteria; order Rhizobiales; family Rhizobiaceae; genus Phyllobacterium; species Phyllobacterium lublinensis. The sequence goes on from NZ_JAIUDQ010000013.1 coordinate 28,697, forward strand.
CCGCGGATTGACGAAGGAATTCTTCGCGGTGAAGGTATGGACCAGAAACAGATAGAATGCCGCAGCGCAAATCAAGGCTTCGATCTGGATCTCGGCGGACGAGAACCAGTCGAGCTGTTCGCCTCGATCCAGAAAAAGCTGCAGCGTGGCAATGGCAAGGCTCAATGTGCCAAAGCCGAACCAGTCGAGTCTTGCGCTTGCCTGACGCGCCGTTTCCGAAACGAAGGCCACAATACCGAAGAATGCCAGCATGCCGATAGGCACGTTGATATAAAACACCCAGCGCCAGCTGATGTTGTCGGTGAGCCAGCCGCCGATGACGGGCCCCAGCACCGGGCCGACCATCACCGAGACGCCGAATAGCGCCATGGCCTTGCCGCGCTCTTCTACCGCATACATGTCGAGCAGAATCCCCTGCGACAATGGCACCAGCGCAGCGCCGAACAAGCCCTGCATGAGCCGGAAGACCACGATCTGCGGCAGCGACTGTGCAAGGCCGCACAGAACCGATGCGATGACGAAACCGACAATGGCGGTCAGAAGGACATTCTTGCGGCCGAAGCGTGCGGCGAGGAAGCCCGATGGTGGCGTCATGATGGCTGCAGCGACGATATAGGATGTCAGCACCCAGTTGATCTGGTCAGCACTGGCCGAGACACTGCCCTGGATATAGGGCAGCGCCACATTGGCAATCGTCGTATCAAGCGCCTGCATGATCACCGCAAGGATGACACACGCCGTTATGGCGCCGCGATTGGCAACCGCCGGTGTGGAACTGGGGACTGCGACAATATCAGACATGATCCTTGCGACCGAAAAGCCCGAGGATGTCATCGGCGAATTTGGGCAGGCCGCGCGCGTGGCCGGTGTCAACGCCGACGGTCACACTCATGCCGACCCGCAAGGGGGGCTTGCCCGCCATGTCATCAATGCTGACAAGCATCGGGATGCGCTGGACCACCTTTACCCAGTTGCCTGTGGTGTTCTGTGCGGGAAGCAGTGAGAAACTCGATCCGGAGGCCGGACTGATGCTGGATACCGTGCCTTTCCACTCGACACCGGGGTAGCTGTCGACGCTGATAGCGACAGGCTGGCCGGAGCGAACATATGTGAGCTCGGTTTCCTTCGGGCTCGCGGCAATCCACATATGGGTTGTCGACACAAGGCTGAACCCCGGCTGCGAGGCCTGGAGGTAAGCACCGACCTGCAGCGAGCTCACATTCGTGACAATGCCGTCGAACGGCGCCCGCACAATGGTGCGATCAAGGTTACGCTGCGCATTGTCCACTGCCGATTGCGCCTGGAGGTAAGATGGGTTCTGCTCGACAGGCTGGTCGGGATCATTGCCAAGCTGCGCACGTGTTGCCGCGGCCTCCGCCTTGGCGACGTCCACTTTCTGCTGGGCGGCATCCAGATCGTGCTTCGCCTGATCAAAGGTGGCCTTGGAAGCGGCGGCGCTCGCCGTCAGGTCCTGCTGGCGCTGCAGCGTCTTCTCGAAGAACGGTATGTCTGCCTCGGCCTGCGTTATCTCCGCGAGCGATTGCTTGTAGCTTGCCTCGAGATTGAGGATCTGGTTGCGAACAACGCCGAGCTGCGCTTTGGCTCCGGCAAGGGCGATGCTGTAGACAGCGGGATCAAGGCGGAGCAACACCTGTCCCTGCTTCACCTGCTCGTTGTCGTGAACCTCGATCGACTGCACTATCCCGGAGACGTCAGTCGAGACACCGACTATATCGGCCTGGACATAGGCGTTGTCCGTTGACATGACCTGCCCTCCGGTCGCGTAGGCATATCCACCGGCGATCAGGACGATGGGCAGCAGTGCAAAGAGCAGCGGCCGCTTAAGGTCGCGGCGCTGGCGTGCCGGGCTCGGCACGGATTCCCTGGATGCAGGCAAGGCCGGAGCGGCCTCTATTGTGGTGTCGCGCTTTTCCATGACCATATCATTGGCCGTGTCGGAATTGGCGGGTATGCGTAAGGAGGATGAACCGTCAGCCATTGTTTTTCTCTTTGTCCTCGACCGGCGCCTGGCATGCGTCGATCAAATTGGTCTTCATGAGCGTAAGGGTACGTGTCAGGAATTCGCGATCTTCCGCCGAAATGCCAGCAAGGGCTTCGCCGCGCGTCGCCTCTCCAATCACGCGCATCGAAGCAAGCAGCGACCGGGTCTCTTCGCGCAGGAACAACAGCCAGATCCGGCGGTCCGTGGGGTGGCGGCGGCGCTCGACCAGGCCGCGCTCCTCAAGCTTGTCAAGAATGCGAACCAGCGTGATTGGCTCGATCTCGAGAATGTCCGCGAGACCCGCCTGATGGATGCCTTCATTGTTGGCGAGATATGCCAGGGTCTGCCACTGGGACCTTGTGAGCCCAAGGCATTTTGCCCGTTGCTCGAATCGCTTGCGCAGCAGCCGGGCAACGTCATGCAGCAGGAAGCCAAGGGTCGGTGTGTTGTTCATGATGAGTAGTATGAAACTCGTAAGGATGCTTATGACATGCATACATATAGGATGCAGATTTGACAAGAAGAAGGTGTCAGCCTTGCGCCAGCGCAAAAATGCGCGAGCTGTCGATCAACATACGGTGATCAGTCCTCGTCACTGAAGATCGAGAACCCATGTCTGCCCTGTCAAGTCATGACCGAAAGAATGATGCTTGTCCTCGTCCACCAGCCGAAAGCCCACCGCCTGGTAAATGCGCCGGGCCGAGACCAGGACATCGTTCGTCCAGAGTTTGATCTGCCGGTATCCAACTTCCCTGGCGCGATTGACACACGTCTCGACCAATGTGCGGCCGATGCCAAGTCCCCGGGCACCGGGCTCGACATAGAGCAATCGCAATTTCGCTACGGCCGGGTCTTCACTCTCCATGAGAAAAACGGAACCAGCGACGGTACCGGCATTTTCGGCTATCCAGCCCGCTTCGCGGCCGGGTTTGAAATTGGCGACGAATTTGCCAAGGATATCGCAGGCGAGACCTTCGTAGGTCCAGTCCCAGCCATACTCCTCATGGTAAAGGACAGCCTGACGGTGCGCGACCCAGCCGAGATCTCCCGGCCGGAGATCACGATAGGTCACGGTCGGACGAGGCTCCTTTTCGCCATCAAGGATCGCCTGGATCTGGCGCATCGACGTGACCAGTTGCCGGCGCATTGTGTCATCCATGGGCGCCAACAGGCCTTCGATTTGCGACTGCGAACCATTGTCCAGCACGGTGAATGCCCGGCGCCCGGCATCGGTAAGCGAGATAAGTCGTTGCTTGCCGTGATCCGGACTGGCGCGACCGTGTACAAGGTCGCGCTTGGCAAATCGCGCCAGAATACGGCTGAGATGGGCCTTGTCCATTCCAAGGCTGCGCCCGATGTCGGCCGCTGTCTGCTCGCGGTTTTTGGCTAGTTCATAAAGCACCCGTCCCTCCGCCAGTGTGTAGTCACTGGCCAGGAGATGCTTGTCGAGCAGCCCGATTTCCTTGGTGAAGAAGCGATTGAAACTGCGAAATTCCTCTACCGCGCTCATGGTCTATCCCCCTATGTTGTCACTGACAACATAGAATCGAACCGATCCGGATCGCAAGCGAAATGCACGCCGCCTCCAAAGGCAGCGGCGCTGGAACTGCCTAGAAGTTACGCTGCAGCCGAAGTCTGCCCTCTATGGGATCGCCGCGATCATCATCATAGCTGGTGTAGGTGATCTCCGGCGTAATATCGAAGCCGGGAATGGCCTTGTATCTGACGTTCAACGAAGCGGAGAAATTGCCGTATTCCTCATAGGCGACCTGGCCGTTCAACGTGGTCTTGTCCCAGAGCTTGGCGGACAGACCGGCCCAAAGCGCATAGTCGCCCTCCCAGTTGGCGTAGTAGCTGTTTACACCGACATCGCTGTCCCAATCGGATTGATAGCCACCCATGACAAAGGCGGATACCGCGTCGGTGAACTTCACGTCAACGCGAACCTTACCTGCCCACGACTCGTCCAGCGAGTCGTATCCGCTGACCGCGGCAACCGAGCCCCATTCCTGCTCCAGCTTCAGACCCGCAACCACATGGGGCATGTAGTCATCGATGACATAGCTTTTCACAAGCTCTTCATCCGAATAGCCAAAGTCGCCGTCGCTGCCCTGTTCGAGGCCGATCATGGCGGAAAAGCCGTTGCCGCCCGCGAACGTATAATTGATCTGGTTCGTGGGCGCATCGGAATAGGGGCCATAACCGATCACGTCATCATTGATCAGATCGCCGGCATAATTTGTCCATGACGAGAACTGGGTGTCGGTCGACCCAACACGAAAGCCGCCAAGTTCGATATAGGCGTGCGGTAGATAAGAGACCGTGTCGCCATTGGTATATTGGATCTGTGTTTCGATATAGGAACGGAGTGTCCCGAGATCTGTATCGGAGCGCGCATCGAAACGGAGCGTTGCGCGCGAGCGCTTGGACCAGGTGTCACGCTCGGCACCCGTATAGGAATTGTCGCCCGCCCTGATATCGTAACGTACGTATCCGCTGATCTTCAGGCAAGTTTCCGTGCCGGGGATGTAAAAGTAGCCCATGCCATACGCGTCGCAGACCCGGACATATTCAACTGGTTCCGGTTCAGCGGCCACTACGGCAGCATCGGCGGCGGCTGAGGCGGAGGCCGAAATGATCACCGCACACGAGCCCAAAAGAACAGTTTTGAGAATCATTTTCCCACTCCATCATGCCACGCGTAACTATCTAGACACGACATCCCTGCCTGGGCAAGCATGTCACGGACATGCTCGCAATATGCTGATGGGAGATTGGGTCAACCCCTAACCTTCGGTGGAATTGTATGCAAGTGTATCTCAACGCATGAATGCTACTTCAACATGCAAATCTGACCGGCCTGCGACACACGGCCGATACATCGGGGAGATCGTTTCGCGCTGTGCCATGTCCAATCAGAGAGAGACCAAAATGTCTGGAGAAATCAATCATCGCCGCCGCCGCTTTCTCGGGTTCGCGGCCATGACCATCGCTGTTGGTGAGTTCGGAAGGATCGGTGCCGCAAGGGCGCAGGCCAGCACCCCGGCGTCAGTGGTCCTTCCTGCGATCAAGCCTGGGACGAATACGTCGATGGGTACGTTGAAGCAGATCGATGCAGGTCTCCTCAATGTTGGATATGCCGAAGCCGGACCTGCCGATGGCCGGCCGGTCATCCTCCTGCACGGTTGGCCGTACGACATTTACAGCTTTGCCGATGTTGCGCCGCTGCTCGCGGCCGCAGGCTACCGGGTGATCATGCCCTATCTGCGCGGCTACGGTACAACGCGATTCCTGTCAAACGACACAGTGCGTAATGGCCAGCAAGCGGTGCTCGCCACCGACATCATCGCGTTGATGGATGCGCTCGATATCCGTACGGCAATTGTCGCGGGATTCGATTGGGGCGCGCGCACCGCGAATATCATGGCGGCGCTCTGGCCCGAGCGATGCAAGGCGCTGGTTTCCGTGAGCGGATATCTGATCGGCAGCCAGGAGGTCAACAAGAAGCCGCTGCCACCCAAGGCCGAACTCGCGTGGTGGTATCAGTTTTACTTCGCCACGGAACGCGGGCGGCAAGGCTACGAAAGCAACAGGCAGGAATTTGCAAAGCTCATCTGGCAACTCGCGTCACCGCAGTGGAACTTTGACGATGCCACGTTCGAGCGATCCGCCCAAGCCTTCAACAACCCGGATCATGTTGCCATCGTGATCCATAACTACCGGTGGCGGCTGGGCCTCGCCGATGGTGAGCCGCAATATGATGACATGGAAAGGCAGCTTGCCAAGGGGCCGGTCATCTCCATTCCGACCATTACCCTTGAAAGCGATGCCAATGGCGCCCCCCACCCGGATCCTGCGTCATACGCCAAGAAATTCTCGGGTAAGTACAGCCACCGGACAGTTGAGGGAGGTATCGGACACAATCTTCCGCAAGAGGCCCCACTGGCATTTGCGCAGGCTATCGTGGACGTTGATGGATACTGACGCAGTGTTGCGCTAACTGGTGTTGAATTGAAGGTGCCTTGCCATGGATCATATCGATCACATCCTGATCGTTGACGACGATCGCGAAATTCGGGAGCTGGTCGCTGGCTATCTGAAAAAGAATGGTCTGCGCGTCACTGCCGTAGCCGATGGCCGGCATATGCGCGCATTTCTGGAAGCAGATTCTGCCGATCTCATCGTACTGGACCTGATGATGCCGGGCGATGACGGCCTGGTTCTGTGCCGCGAACTGCGTGCAGGCAAGCACAAGGCAACGCCCATCCTCATGCTGACGGCACGCAGCGATGAAACCGACCGCATCGTCGGCCTCGAGATGGGTGCCGACGATTATCTGGCCAAGCCATTTTCGGCCCGGGAACTGCTGGCGCGCATCAAGGCGGTTCTTCGCCGGACCCGCATGCTTCCACCCAACCTGCAGATTACGGAGGTCGGGCAATTGCTGAGCTTTGGCGATTGGCAACTGGATACCACCGCCCGCCACTTGCTTGACCGCAACGGTACCGCTGTCGCGCTTAGCGGGGCTGAGTATCGATTGCTTCGCGTTTTCGTCGACCACCCGCAACGTGTCCTCAATCGGGATCAACTGCTGAACCTTACGCAAGGACGCGAGGCCGAGCTGTTTGACAGGTCCATAGACCTGCTCGTCAGCCGTCTGCGTCAGCGCCTGTCGGACGATGCGCGCGAGCCCGCCTATATCAAGACTGTTCGCAGTGAAGGCTATGTCTTTGCAATGCCTGTCGAGATTTCCGAGCTCCGCCAATGACCGACACTGCATTCCTGCGGCGTTTTGTGCCATGGCCGCGCACCTTGGGGTGGAGGCTGTTCCTGATCCTTCTGGCTGGCCTGATCATCGCGCACGGCCTGTCCTTCAGCGTCCTGTTTTTCGAGCGCTACGTCGCGGCCAAGGGCATGATGTACAATACGCTCGAGAACGATGTGGCGACTTCGGTCGCCATTCTCGATCGCCTGCCTGCCGATGAAAGGGCGCAGTGGCTGTCGCGGCTTGACCGGGGATCGTATCGATTTGTGTTGGGACCCGGCTTGCCGGGCGTTCCAGACACGAGTGAGCGGGGTGCCGAAATCGCAGCCAAGATCAGGGAAGCCGTTGATCCACGTTTCCCGCTGACAGTCGAAGCCATTCCGCAAAACGGCAAGCGACTGCAGGCCCATTTGACACTGAGCGACGGCAGCCCCCTGACGATCGACGTGAATCCCGGCCCGATAATGCGGGTGGCACAATGGTTGCCTTATGTTCTGGCGGCACAACTCACGCTCCTCATCCTTTGCAGCTGGTTTGCCGTGCGCCAGGCGATACGGCCCCTGACGAACCTCGCTCACGCCGCGGACACACTCGATCCGAACAAGAACGCGCCGCGTTTGAGTGAAACCGGACCGAGCGAAGTTGCCTATGCGGCGGCGGCGTTCAATGCGATGCGGGACCGCATTGCCCAATACCTCGAAGAACGGGTGCAGATCCTTGCGGCGATCTCGCATGACCTGCAAACGCCCATCACCCGCATGAAACTCCGCGCCGAGTTTGCCGAGGATTCGGTTGAAAAGTACAAGCTTGTGCAAGACCTGGCCGAGATCGAGCGCCTTGTCCATGAAGGCGTAGCCTATGCCCGCAGCGCTCACGGTAGTGCTGAGAAAACCACCAGGATCGACATCGCGTCGTTCATGGAAAGCCTGGTCTATGACTACCAGGATACAGGCAAGGCCGTAACGATAACTGGTGAGGTCAAATCCGTGATCGAGACGCGGCCGCACGCACTGCGCCGCATCTTCACCAATCTCATCGACAATGCGTTGAAATTCGGCGGAAGCGCCGACGTGCTTCTGGAAAAGGATGCGTCGGGCTCAGTTGTCATCAAGGTGCTGGACCGGGGACCCGGCATTCCGGAAGATCAGCTCGAAGCGGTGCTCCAGCCATTCTTCCGGCTCGAACAGTCCCGAAACCGGGGCACCGGCGGCACGGGGCTGGGCCTGGCGATTGCCCAGCAATTGACGCTTGCCATAGGTGCCTCTCTCCAGTTGCGCAATCGCGCGGGGGGTGGACTTTCGGCCGAAGTCGTTATCGGCTGATAGCCTCGAAGTGAGCCTGAGGTGATGCAAGACGCGCCTTGCAACTCCTTTTCGCCCATAAGCACGACGCTCATTGCTCATTGGAGCGCGGCAGCCCCAGCCCGGCGATGCGATGCAAGGCGACTGCACACTTCGTTACACTTAGGGATCATTCCGGACACATGCGGGATACGTCGTCAGCGTCTTATGCGGCCTGGCTGCCATCAGCCTTGCGCTTCGCGCCGTTGAACCACTGCAAAGGAATTGATGATGACCCTTTTGGTTATTGCTTACCTCGCAGGTGTGCTGACAATCCTCAGTCCGTGCATACTGCCAGTCCTTCCATTCGTCTTCGCCCGTGCCGATCGCCCCTTCGTCACCAGCACGCTTCCGATGCTAACCGGTATGGCAATTACATTTGCCGGTGTTGCGACGCTGGCTGCGGTTGGAGGCAACTGGGCGGTCCATGCCAACGAATATGGGCGCTACGCCGCGATCGCATTGCTTGGCATTTTTGGCCTGACACTGGTTTCACCCCAACTTGCCACGGTTCTCACCAGGCCGATCATTGCCCTGGCGAACAAATTGCTGAACTCGACAAATGGACCGCGTCAGGTTCCGACGGCGGGCAGCGCGTTGATACTTGGCGTAGCAACCGGACTGCTCTGGGCACCCTGCGCGGGACCCATACTTGGTCTGGTGCTGACGGGAGCAGCACTCCAGGGGGCGAATGTCCAGACGACCCTGCTGCTCTTTGCCTATTCGGCCGGTGCTGCGACGTCACTCGCTCTGGCTCTCCTGGTCGGCGGGCGGGTCTTTGCCGCCATGAAACGTTCACTTGGTGCTGGTGAGTGGGTGCGTCGCGGGCTTGGCATCGCCGTCCTTTGCGGTGTTGCCGCGATCGGCCTGGGTGCCGATACGGGGTTGCTCACACGTCTCTCCAGTTCAGGCACCAACAGGATCGAACAGGCACTGCTTGGCGCACTCAAGCCGACGGTTGCACCTGACATCCGCAAGGACGCGTTGGTGCTGGCAGGAAGTGGCGGGCAGGCGTTTGAAAGCGATCTGCCGGTCGAGGGCAAGTTTCCTTCTCTTGATGGAGCGGTCGAGTGGCTCAATTCTCCGGCGCTGACCACCGAGCAATTGCGTGGCAAGGTCGTTCTGATCGATTTCTGGACATATTCCTGCATCAATTGCATTCGCACTGTGCCCTATGTCCGGGCCTGGTCGGAAAAGTACAAGGATCAGGGTCTTGTCGTAATCGGTGTCCATGCCCCGGAATTTGCGTTCGAAAAGAAGATCGACAACGTCAAGAAGGCGATCAAGGACTTTGAGATCGGATATCCGGTGGCGATCGACAACAATTTCAAGATCTGGCGGGCGTTCCAGAACAGCTACTGGCCGGCCCATTACTTCATCGATGCAAAGGGGCAGATCAGATACCAGCATTTCGGTGAGGGCGACTACGACAAGTCGGAGAAAGTCATCCAGGAGTTGCTGGCGGAAGCTGGAAGCCTGAGGGCGGAGAATGAGACGCTTAAGCCGGAACTCTCCGGTGCGCAGGCAGCACCCGACCTTGGCAATATAGGATCGTCCGAGACATATATCGGCTACCAGCGCGCTTCGAACTTCATATCCCCGGAAGGGGTGAGCACTGATGCTCCGCAGGATTATACGACGGCGGAGCCGGGGCTCAATGAGTGGGGACTGGCGGGCAGTTGGACGATCGGACCCGAACAGGCGACGCTCAATCGACCGGGCGGGGCCATTACCTACAAATTCCTGGCTCGCGATCTGCATCTTGTTCTGGGACCAAGCAAGGACGGCAAGCCGGTGCGCTTTCAGGTGAAAGTCGATGGCAAGGTACCTGGCGACAGCCACGGCTCCGATGTCGATATCGACGGCAACGGTACTGTCACTCAGACACGCCTCTACCAGTTGGTGCGTCAGGCGGGCGATGTGAAACAACGTACATTCGAAGTTCGGTTCCTCGACCCGGGCGTTGAAGCTTTCGTTTTCACCTTCGGCTGAGCAACAAAATCTCTGCGACCAGCGTTGCTGCGAAACGGGAAATCCAAATGGCGGGTGGCCGCCCACACTTGTATCGCAATGTACAGGAAGGCCACCGCCCCACAATTCGTTACATTTCCACTCAATCCGGACACATACGGGATACGACTGAAGCGCTTTATGCGCGCATCGGTTGACCAAGGCCGATCAACAGCTTCAAGAGGATACACAGATGAGCGAAGTTGCAAAAGTAGTCTACACGGGCAAGACCCGCACCACGGGCGGACGGGACGGCGCGTCACGCAGTTCGGACGGTCGCCTCGATGTCAAGCTTTCGTCGCCGGGCAGCAGTGGTAGCGGCACCAATCCGGAACAGCTGTTCGCTGCCGGCTGGTCAGCATGTTTCGAGGGTGCAATGGGCATCGCCGCCCGGCAGTTGAAGGTGGCAATGCCCGAAGATACGGCAATCGACGCAGAAGTAGATCTCGTGGCGGAGGCCGGTGCCTACCGGCTCCAGGCTCGCCTCAATGTCAGCCTGCCGGGTCTCGATCGCGATGTTGCTCTAGCCTTGACGGAAGCGGCTCATCAGACGTGCCCTTATTCCAAGGCCACACATGGCAACATCGATGTCGTGATCACGCTGGTCTAGCCCAGTCTTCTTGCACGACAGGGGCGGGCCCTTCTGCCGGAACGGCCCGCTTCAAGGCTCTGCCTTGCTTGCCTTCATGAGGTTATCGCGAAGATTTGCGATGGCCTTTTGCAGAACCGGAAATTCCTCGGCTGTAAGTCCGGTGGCTTTCCTGGTTACCTCACCGAAGTCAAAGGCCTTTTCGCGAAGGCTTCGTCCAGCAGTGGTGAGCGATATCCGGACATTGCGCTCATCTTCAATGTCCCTTGTCCGGCTAAGATATCCCATGGCTTCGAGCCGTTTCAGCATCGGCGTCATGGTGCTGGGTTCCAGGAACAGCTTTTCGCTCAAGCTCTTGACGGTCTGCTGGTCCTCTTCCCAGAGGGATATGATGGTTATGTATTGAGGATAGGTCAAACCAAGTGCATCAAGCACCGGCCTGTAGACCCGCGAGTAGGCAAGGTTCGCCGAGTAGATCGAGAAACACAGGAAATCGGTCAGTCTGGCATGGTCTGTGGGGGTAAGGTCTTGCTTGGCCATCAGATACTCCGCTGAAACGATTATGATACAAATGATTATCGTGCTTGTAAAGGCAAGGCCGCGATGATATGGTTGCGATCATAATAATTATTGTAATAACAAAACAAAGGGAAGCACCCATGCGATTTGTCATCATGAGCCTGATCGGGATTGCGGTAATCGCGTCACCGTGCGTCTATGACAGCGACCCGCGCGAAACCACCGCCATCGCCGCCATGATCGTCAAGTTGTCGACACCGGGCACGGAACTCGACCTGGTGAATGACAAAGTGTCGGCCATAGTTCCTTAGGCCCTACTACTGACTTGGTGCTCTGCCTTTGCAATCTCTGTATAGGAAGGTCCATAAATGTCTAAATATCAGAAAACGACGGAAGCAATATCGGGCCTGTCGCCCGAACAGTACCGCGTGACGCAGGAAGGCGCCACCGAGTACCCTGGGACAGGCGAATACCTGAACAACAAGCAACCCGGCATCTATGTCGATGTGGTGTCTGGGGAACCGCTGTTTGCCTCCTCCGACAAGTTCGATTCGGGCTCTGGCTGGCCGAGTTTCACCAAGCCGATCGAGCACGCCAACGTCAGGGAATTGCCTGACAAGCGGCTTGGCAGGATCAACACCGAAGTGCGCTCTGCGGCGGGTGACAGCCACCTTGGACACGTCTTTCCTGACGGTCCCGCAGAACACGGTGGCCTGCGCTATTGCATCAATTCTGCCTCGCTTCGCTTTGTTCATCGCGATAATATGGAAGCGGAGGGATACGGCGCCTATCTTGATCAAGTGGAGAATATCAAATGACCGAAGAACGAGCAGTCCTTGCCGGCGGATGCTTCTGGGGTATGCAAGACCTCATCCGGCGCTATGACGGTGTGATTTCGACGCGTGTTGGATACACCGGCGGCGATGTGCCAAACGCAACGTACCGCAATCACGGTACCCATGCAGAGGCCATCGAGATCATTTATGACCCGGCCCGGATCAGTTATCGGAAGATACTCGAGTTCTTCTTTCAGATCCACGATCCGAGCACGAGCAACCGTCAGGGCAATGATGTCGGGTTGAGCTATCGATCGGCGATCTTTTATACGAACGAGGAGCAGAAGCGCGTCGCGATCGATACGATTGCGGACGTCGATGCGTCAGGACTGTGGCCGGGGAAGGTTGTAACGGAAGTCACGCCTGTTTCGGATTTCTGGGAGGCCGAGCCCGAGCATCAGGATTATCTGGAGCGTATCCCGAACGGCTATACGTGCCACTTCATCCGTCCCAACTGGAAACTGCCCGTTCGGGAAAAGACTGCCTGACGGCTCAACGCTGTTTGGGAACATCAAAGGGCCGATGGTTTCATCGGCCCTTTTTCATGTGCATCAATGCCTGCTGCGCATCCTGTTCAACATCTCGGCCGCCTTGGAATATCCGCCGTCCTGTCCGTCCAGGAAATGCAAATGAGATTGCGGGCTTGCGGCCGGTACCAGACATGTCATTACCGCATGCGACTGGCGATGCATGCCAAAGTTGATCTCGCCGCGCTCAGCAGCCTCCTTCAGGACGATTTCGGCCGCGACGGCCTGTTCCTCGGAGCAGTCCAGAGTCAGACGCAACACATCATCGTATTTTTTGAAATCGGAATGCAAGGCTACTTCCAGCCAGGTCGCGTCGTCGACATGTCTGTTCGGCTCTTTCGGCGTGGGGGGCTTCTCGGGCAAGGGGTGACCCTGGCGCGCGCTTGCGTCGAAAATGGCAAGGATGCGCCGTGCCAGGGCGGCGAAGGTTTCGCTGCTTGTACTTTCAGTTGGTTCGACCAGAAGCGACAGGATCATGCCGTGCCGGTTGGGAATCGGAAGCCAGTCACAGGAAAGGCCCTTCAGGTCCGGCTTCGGCGACATTGCCGCCGCTTCAACCGCATACCGGCCCTTTTTCAGTTCCCGCTCAGCCCATTTAAGCCCGCCACCTGCAAACATTGAAAAGCTTGCACGGCTGGATGCTGCATATCGTGCAACCCTGACATCGTGACCATGAGCCCGAATTTCGCTTACACGGAGCAAGCCCGCACGCAGGGTCAAGCCGAACTTCGTCTCCGCCAGGGCAGCTACCTGCCTCAACGCTCCTGTTGCTTGCTCCACACCCTCGGCCGGCAATGCAAATGCCGCCCCATCACCACCAAATGTAAATGGGAAGTCGTAGCTGCCCCAGGAGTTGCCGACGGCAGCAATGACCGAAACGCCAGCATAGTTGACGTCCTCATACGCGCCGCGCCGGATCGCGGACCCTGAGTCCACCACGTCCGTGATGCCAATCAGCCAGTCGTCGGGAAGGGGTTCATAAGCCGAGTAGTCCAGGATGCTGGAAAAGTCGCTGTATGTGCGAGAGTGTTCGTTCAATGAGCTGTCCATTCCGGCTTCCTTGTTAATAACTTATCTGGGTCCAGTGACCCTCTAGTGCCGTACAGATGTTGTGCGTGTATCTCTCATATGTGGCTTGCCACGTCGAGTTGCATCCTGTTGTAGGAATCGGACGTCGAGATACGTGAGCGTACAATTTTCCGGGCAATATGCCGGACCGGACCGAGTGGAGAATCTCCATCGGTCTGGCCGATCCACGTCATGGTCGCGTCGCGTCCCATAGATGGGGATTGCCTTACTGGGTGGCAAGCCCTATGAGGCGCCGTCCCCGTGCATTTCCCACTCCTTCACTCTACCAAGTCGGCTTCCGACGAGAGCCGGGCGAACTCCGCACGGAGGCGGGGCACGGCGAAGTCGACGAAAGCGCGCACTTTCGGTACCGCCATTCTGCCATGGGGTGTGACGAGATGAACCGGCATGGGGGCCGGCTCAGCATTGCGCAACAGGATCTGGAGTAGCCCCGCCTGAACACTGTCATTTACATGATATGTATATAGACGCGTAACGCCACGTCCGCCGATCGCTGAGGCGAGGGCAGCCCGAACACTGTTGACGACGAGCCGCGGCTTGAAGTGGACGGACCGCGCGATGGAACTGCCCGGCGGAGGCGGAAAGACCCATGCGTCCTGGCCAAAATGCGTCGTGGTGACAATCTGGTGTTTCGTCAGGTCTCCGGGTTCGACGATGCGGGGGTGCTCCGCGACGTATCGAGGCGACGCGACGATGACGCGCTTTACGCCGCCACCGACCCGGACGGCAATCATCGAGGAGTCCGGGAGCTGAGCGACACGAAGTGCGATATCGATCCCTTCTTCGACCAGGTTCGCGTGTCGGTCGAGCAATATGAGGTTTACGGAGACTGCCGGGAAAGCATCAAGATAGGCATCGACGATCGGCCGCAAAATCTCCTCGCCGCTGATGGGCGGCGCGGTCAAGGTGAGGGTCCCTCGTGGTGCTGTGCGTTCGCCTGCAACAGCCAAGTCAGCTTCCTCCAGATCGACCAGGACTCGCCTGCAGCCCGAGGCATAGCGCTCTCCTGCCTCGCTCAGTTTGATCGAACGGGTTGTGCGGTGGAGGAGTTCGGCCCCGACATGGTGCTCCAGAAAGGCAATTGCCCGGCTAACCGCTGCTGGCGAACGACCTAGCCGTCGCCCCGCTCCAGCAAGGCTACCTTCGTCGATGGCCGCAACGAAAACCTTCATAGCATCAATGCGATCCATGAGAATTCTTCCGCAAAACGTAGCACTGAAGGCGAATAATCAAGCATACCGTTGAAATGAGCAAGAGTGCATTGCTCCATCTTCGAGGGCCAACGAGCCAGCGCATTATGCCACTTTGCGGAATAATGCATCCCTGCCAACGAATATTCAGTCGATATGCGGAAAGCTCTAGATTGGCGACCTGTCCCAAAGCGGACCGCCGGCAACACTCCCGTTGACCGGAAAAGCGATTGAGGTCGATCATGAGTAACGAACGTAAAGTAGCAATAATTACCGGTGCATCGCAGGGCATTGGTGCCGGCCTGGTAAAGGCCTATCGGGATCGCAACTACCGGGTGGTAGCAACATCCCGTTCAATCAAGCAGGGCGGCGATCCTGACATTCTGGCGGTTGCTGGCGACATCAGCGATCCCCAGACCGCCGAACGCGTGGTCAAGGAGGCCATTTCGCGCTTTGGCCGGGTCGATACGCTGGTCAACAATGCCGGCATCTTCATTGCCAAGCCTTTCACCGAATACACTGTCGAGGACTTCGCCTCGAAAATGGCAACCAATGTGGCGGGCTTCTTCCACATCACCCAGCGCGTTGTTGCCGAGATGTTGACCCAGGGTTCGGGCCATATCCTCAGCATTACGACGAGCCTGACCGACAACCCCGTCGCCGGAGTTCCCACGGTGCTGGCCAACCTGACCAAGGGCGGCATCAACTCGGCCACCAAGGCACTCGCCATCGAATACGCCACACGGGGCATCCGGGTGAATGCGGTCTCGCCAGGCATCATCAAGACACCGATGCATACCCCCGAGACTCATGAGTTTCTCTCCAATCTGCATCCGGTCAAGCACATGGGCGAGATTCGCGATATTGTCGATGCGGTGCTCTATCTGGAGTCCGCCGGCTTCGTGACGGGCGAGATTCTTCATGTAGACGGTGGCCAGAGCGCCGGCCACTAAAGGAGCTGATACCATGCCCATTGTCACTATACAGGTCACTCGGGAAGGATCCGGCCCCGGCCGCGATTCCGTAACCGCCGAGGAGAAAGCCAGCCTCATCGCTGGGGTCAGCCAACTCCTCCTCGACGTTCTCAACAAGCCGCTCCAATCGACCTTCGTTGTCATCGAGGAGGTTGAACTGGAGAACTGGGGCTGGGGCGGACTTCCCGTCCCCGAATACCGCAAACGGCTTGCCAAAGGCGACTAGCGACAGCAAAGCTGCCATTGCCCATAAGGCAGTGGCAGCAAACTGCTGACCCAAAACGACGCTGATTCATTCGGCATATTGAAGTTTATTGTGCAGAATTCTGCGAGCGCCATTGAGTTCGCTTTGCCGGTTATACCCATTGACCGGCTATAGTCGGGATCGCTCTTCGGACATGGAAGCCAGACACTGGCGCCAACGCACCATCCCGTTTCTCCAATGTGACGTGACCTTCCGTATAACCCGTCCAAACCTATGGATGGGATGTCGGCGCTTGCTGTTGCCGCTAATTTTCATCAGCGAGCCGTGTTAACCGGACGCGACAGTGATGGTGAATGCAGGGGTTTTTCCGGTTTCTTCCTGCAGCCTACGAAATGGCAGGCGATCATCCAAGCTGTCCGGATCAATCCCGCAAGGAGATCTCTTCATGAAAGAACACAGACCGATTGAGATGATCGATGCGTCCCGCCGCGAACTCCTTTTGCTAGGGGCCAGCGCAACGATCCTTGCCGCAATGCCTTCGCTGGCATTGGGCGCACAACCTGCCGCACCGAGCAACACCAGCAACCAAAACGAAAGGCGTCACGACATGGGTATGTTCAAGACCAAGGATGGTACGGAAATCTTTTACAAGGACTGGGGAACGGGTCAGCCGATCGTCTTCCACCACGGCTGGCCCCTTTCAAGCGACGATTGGGATACGCAGATGCTCTTCTTTCTGAGCAAGGGCTACCGCGTTATCGCCCACGATCGCCGTGGACACGGACGTTCGACGCAAACTGCGACCGGCAACGACATGGACACCTACGCCGACGACTTTGCCCAGCTGGCCGAGTCACTCGACCTGCGCGACGCCATTCATGTCGGACATTCGACAGGTGGCGGTGAAGCCGCCCACTACGTCGCACGCCATGGCAAGGGTCGCGTGGCCAAGCTGGTTCTCATTGGTGCCGTTCCGCCGATCATGGTGAAAACGGCGGCAAATCCTGGGGGCCTGCCAATTGAGGTTCTCGATGGTCTACGTGCTCAACTTGCTGCCAACCGCGCGGAATTCTATTGGAACTTCCCGATCCCGTTCTACGGATTCAATCGCGAGGGCGCGACACTATCCGAACCGATACGCGCGAATTGGTGGCGACAGGGCATGATGGGCGGTGCAAAGGCGCATTACGATTGCATCAAGGCTTTCTCCGAAACCGATTTCACCGAGGACCTTAAGGTGATTGAAGTCCCAACGCTTGTCATGCACGGCGACGACGACCAGATCGTCCCGATTGCGGATTCCGCACTCCTGTCGGTGAAGCTTTTGAAGAACGGCACCTTGAAGGTCTATGAAGGGTTTCCGCATGGCATGTGCGCAACCCATGCCGACGTCATAAATCCTGATCTGTTGGCGTTCATAAAAAGCTGAGTAATGGTCTCCGGCCGGTGCAAATCAGCATCGGCCGGAACCACGGCAGGCTTATTCAGCGGGACGAGCCGAGACTATCCATTGTGGCTTGATCGAGCAGACCGTCGAACCACGTCAAACATGGTCTCGAGCAGGAACTCGTTGCTGTTTGCTTCTGAAATAAGCATCAAAGACGCATGCAGTTTCTTTGCGC
Organism: Phyllobacterium lublinensis; assembly: GCF_020164435.1. Classification (GTDB taxonomy): domain Bacteria; phylum Pseudomonadota; class Alphaproteobacteria; order Rhizobiales; family Rhizobiaceae; genus Phyllobacterium; species Phyllobacterium lublinensis. The sequence continues at coordinate 46,365 of NZ_JAIUDQ010000013.1, forward strand.
GTCTATGAAGCGTCGCAAATTATATTCATCGTTCATGCATCCTCCTTCTGGTGAAGCCCTTCGGCTCGCATGGCCCTTTGAACGGCCGGCCTTGACTTCAGAAGGTCGCGGAACATGGCCAATGGAGAAGGTACCGCCAGATCAAAATGTTCCGCCCAGAGAAGCATCACGAACAGATAGAAATCGGCCACGGTTGGAGTGCTGCCGAACAGGAAGTCTCCCTTGAATTGGTTCGACAAGAAACTCAGATGTCCGCCAATAGTCGCTGCCGCACTCGCCCGCTCGGCATCGCCGTTGGCGTGCAGCATAGACTTGAAGCTGCGATGCAGTTCGGTCGAGAGATATGTCAAAGTCTCCAAAAGGCGAGTGCGCCCGAGTGGGCCGGGTACGCTCAACGCTGGATATTGCGACGCTATCCAGTCGAGGATTGCGATATTTTCCGTCAGCGTTTCGCCGTTGTCGAGAATGAGGGCGGGCACGTAACCCTTGGAGGTTATTTCGTTGAAGTCGCGACCCGACTCAGTTCGCTTTGTCTTGAGGTTGACGCGTTCGCGTTCAAAGGACAAACCGACTTCCTCAAGCGCAATGTGATCGGCCAGGCTGCATGCCAACGGACTGTAGTAAAGCTTCATAATGGTTTCCTGTTGAGGATTGAAGGGTCAAGCAAGCGTCCGAACCGGTGGGAGAGGGCGGTTCGAGGCCGCATCGCATCCTCCACAATGCGTAGTTATGAAGCCCAACGGTATTATACCCGCGATTATGTCCTCCACTGCCTTGAGACAGGACGGGCAAATCGAACCTGATAGGGGCGAGCCTCTGGCACTGGCTGGGCAAAGGTCGAGGACACTACAACTCCGCGGTGCTTCCTGTCGGGATCCAGAAGCGGAACACGGCTCCGCCTTCAGGGTGATTGGCCGCGGTTATCTCGCCTCCATGGGCTCTGACAATGGATTGGCAAATTGCCAGACCTATGCCCAACCCGTCCTCCTTTGTCGTGAAAAACCCGTCGAAGATCTGATCCATGTGATCAGCGGGGATGCCGGTGCCTGTATCCCTGATCGAACAGGCAACATGATCGTCCTCGTCCACGCTGGTTTCGAGGTAGATCTCGCGCTGCGTTTGTGGAGCAGTGTTCATTGCCTGGATGCTGTTGACGATCAGGTTGACGATCACCTGCTGCAGTTGAATCCGATCGCCATGGATGGGTGGAAGGTCAGGCTGGAGCCTGGCCTTGATGACAACGAGTTTCTCTTCACTCTCGTGGCGAAGGAAAACAAGGCATTGGTGAACCACGTCGTTAAAATCCAGCAATGTATAGATCGGATCGCGCTTGCCGGCCATATCCTGGATCCTGCCGATTATGTCGTTGGCTCGCTGGGCGCTTTCGACGATGCGGGACGTCAATTGATCGGCCTTCTCAAGGTTTGGATCAGCCTTCCTGAGGTATCTCAGGCTGGTCTGAGCATTCATCAGGATTGCAGAAAGCGGCTGCTTGATCTCATGGGCGATTGAAGTGGTCATTTCTCCCAATGTGGATAGTCTTGCCGCGTGGGAAAAGTCGCCTTCGACTATGCGCAACTTGGCTTCTGCCTCTAGGCGCGCCGAGTTGTCCATCATCATCACGATCGTGGTGTCCCGACGTTCGCCTGGTACCGGAAAGGTCATCAACAACAATACATCGATAAGGCGGCCGTCGAAGGTCTTCACCTTCAACTCTTCGACGTGGTTCCGAACACCGGAGAAGTGCGCCAGCATCACGCGTCTTGCAGCCCCGGGGGTACCGTCAAACAGATACCGTGCCGGGCCAATGAAATCCGAACGCTGCCGTCCCCCGAAAAGCTGCATGGCTTCGTCATTGACGTCGAAAACCTGCACAATGTCGCAGGTAAGATCTACCAGCTCTGGATGTTCCTCCGAGTAGGCTGCCAGGTCGGTTATACCACTGGCTTTAAGGCGGTCGAAGATGCGGCCAGCGGCACGCGCATCGATCTGCCAGACGGGAACCGGCAGAAAGGAAATGAGATTGCGATAACGGTTCTGGCTGGCCTCGAGCTCGATAACGGCATTGGGGGCGTTCAAGATGGCGTTGACGCGGACAAACACGATATCGGGACATCGTGGATCTGCAGCTCTCCAGCCTGTCAGGACCACATGCTGCAATCGGTCGACCACGGGAATTTCGCGTGTTTCGGGCTCGGTGTCAGTTTTTGCGGCTATGGCGGTGAGCAGGTCCCCGAGTGCTGCGCGGCTCTGTTCTGGCCACAGGCTCGCTACCCGGCGGTCTACAATCTTGTCGCGATCGGCTGGCAGGCCAAACAATCGAATTGCCTCGTCATTGACGTCGACAATCTGGACTGCAGCGAGCAGCGTATCCAGTCGATCGGGGTGCCATTCCTGCTCGTTGGCATCGTAACCCGTCGCCGCCGCGTCCGCATCAAGCAAGGGTCGGGCACGTTTGATATTGAATTGCCAGCAGGCGGCACCTCCCCGTTCCGCGATCAAGGGCGGCACAGGCAGCGAGGGTACGGGCGAATTCATTGATAACGCAGCATATTCGACCACGTCCAACGGTCTGCCACGACTGTCATGCCTCACCGTCAAGCGAACATAGGCGCCGATTTCGACCTCCGATTGCAAGCGCCGCTGCAGGAGCCCGTCCCATCGCCCAATCCTGAGAAGATTTTTCCACAGGCTGGAAGCTTCTGCGCGATCGGGCATCAGGTCGTGGAAATGCCGGCCCAGCAACTTGGCCGCCTTCCACCCGAATTGGGTTTCTGAAGCGGGGTTGCAGTATCGAATCGTTCCGTCGAGATCGTAGCGAATGACACTGTCGGTCGCGTAATCTGCTAATTCCATTGCGACCCCCGATCACAAAGTCATGGTCGTTGTGTTGTAATCGTTGCGATTCCCGAACCGGATAGCGCCGCTGCACTAATCATCAACGGGTCGGCTCATACCCCGACTGAGCGCGGCAATGATGTGCCTGTAGAGCACATCATCGTTGATCGGCTTGCTGAGAAAGGCGACTGCGCCGGAGCGAAGCGCCTTTGATCTTGCTTCGGAATCCGACTGCGCAGAAATGAAAATCACAGGTAACCTCGGATCAAGGGTGGCCAATTTCTGCTGTAGCTGGAGACCGCTGCAACCCTTCATGTTCAGATCCGTGATCAGGCAATCGAACCGATTCTTGGTGTGTGCCGCAAGGAACAGCTCGGCGCCTTCGAACGCTTGGCACTTGAAGTCGAACACCTCGAGCAATTCCACAAGTGCGTCGCGGAGGCTGGCGTCGTCGTCGACGACTGCAATCTTGGGAACAAGGGCCAAATTTGATACTTTCACACCGCGTACGTAGTCACACCGTTTCAATATCTGCTGAGTCCGGATTTTGACAAAGCCATACCAAAGTCTAGTCCGAGTAATCATCACGTATATCGGCAGGTATCGACTGCCAGGCTCGAACCAAGTGCGTGACGAAAGGGGTTTTCATCTTTCGCATCACACTGCTTCGGTGAAGTTTGACAGTGATTTCCGATATGTTGAGATCAAACGCTATTTGCTTGCTCAAGCTGCCGCGCACGACTGCGTCCATAACTTGCCGCTCGCGGGGCGTGAGAGTGGCGTAAAGAGCGATGTTGGTGTTGGACGCCAGCTGCTCGGCGCGCTTTTCCTTGTCGATCTCGATGGCCTTGCTGACGGCATCTAGCAATGTCTGCTCGCGAACCGGCTTGGTGAGGAACTCGACTGCGCCGGCCTTCATTGCCTGCACGGTCATCGGAATATCGCCGTAGCCCGTGAGAAAAATGATCGATGCGGAAATGCCGCTCGCGGCCAGTCGGGATTGAAAATCAAGGCCGCTCAGACCCGGCATGCGAACATCGAGGATCATGCAGCCTGGCCGGTCGAGAACATCGGCATCCATGAGGGCCTGTGTCGAGGCAAACCCGGACGCCTCGATGCCGACAGATTCCAGCAGTTCGCAAATAGAGAGCCGCAGCGGCTCGTCATCGTCCACCACCAGCACGATTGGATTTTGTTCGAAACGATCTTCTTTGGCAGTCACGAAAGTCCCCGTCGAAATGTTCATCCTGTCCATCCCATGCGTTACAAGGCATAGCCCGTTGCTTGGATGAAACATTGCCTTCAGAGCCGCCATGAGTCCTTGCAGCAGCCTCCAAAATCCCTTGGTTTTCCATTGATTATTTGTCCGGCCTACGTTTCTGCCCCGCCAAACCGAATTTGCAACCTCAGCCAGCCATGGATTGATACAGCCAATCGCCGAAGCGCAACGAACCGACCCGCGAACCCGGAACCGGTAGCAGCGTGTCATCGTTCAGCACGACACCAAAGTAGCGCGCGCCATCATCGCTGATCACCTGGCGTCTGTCCTCGTTGGCCGTGAGCTGGACGCGAGCAATCTCGTCTAGACCGAAGCGTTCGGGACCGCTGATCTCCACGGTCTCATTCCGTGGTGCCCCAATTGCGAGCTCGGCCAGTATTTCAGCGACATTGTCCGCCGCAATGGGCTTGACATACGCTGAGGGTAACCGGAAGTCGTCTCCATCGGCGCCCATCTCGACTACACCGTTGATAAATTCAAAAAATTGCGTGGAGTGAAGAATGGTGTAGGGGCGACGGGCTGCCCTGATAAGATTTTCCTGCACCATCTTTGCACGAAAATAATCGCTCTCCACAAGACGCGGCGTTCCCACCACGGAGAGAGCCAGGTAGTGCCGGACACCGGAACCTGCTGACGCGGCCAGCAGATTGCGGGTGGAGGTCTTGAAGAATCCGAGGGCCGAGTCATCACCGAACGACGTGGTGTTGGTCACATCAACAACAACCTCCGCTCCGGAAATGGCTGCCCTGAGGTTTTCTCCAGTCACACTGTCGACGCCGAGTGACGGGGACGCGGCGACCACGTCCATGCCCGCGTGCCGGAGTTTCTGGACAACGTGCGTTCCGATGAGCCCACTCGCTCCCATGACCGTGATTTTCATTGCTTCTTCCTTCCAGAATGTGCTGTGACGAAATTTACGTGCCGTCCGGCGTTAGAGGTAGGGCCTTATTCAAGGCGAACCATCTGGGCCCGAGCACTGGACGATGGCTGACCAAGCCCTGGCAGACGCAAGCCGTACGGATATTCCATATGTTCGCCTTGGATGGGGTGACGCTTGAGAGGCCGAGCTTCGCCGGAAAGCCTTTGGCCAAGTTGGCTCTGTGGTTGAGAATAGTGAGAAAGTTTACTACCGCGCACTCATCGGTGCCATCGCGCGTGACAATAGTGCCGGCCAAGGCAACCCGGCCGGCGTGGATTATGGGCGAGACCAGCATTTCTGCCGGGGCCGCTCTGCTATTCGTGATAGGGCAGAACAATGTCTTTCTCGTTGGTGTCGACGACGAACACCGCCAGCAGTTGTGCACGCTCGGTTGTGCTGGCATTTGCACTGACTTTGTGACGGTCGCCTGGGGCCTCTGACCAGCTCTCTCCGACTTTATAGAGTTTGACGGGCCCGTCATTGACCTGGCTTTTGAACGCTCCCTCCAGCACGGTCGCATAGATGAATGCGGAACTTGGATGCCTGTGGGCCGGGGACGATCCACCTGGACCATACTCGACAAGCACGCCTCTAAGGCTTTTGCCGGGGACATTCGGCAGCTCGTGGTCGTAGACGAGTGTTACCTTGGCCGCCTTGGCGCCGTCGGCAAACCCGGACACGGTGGCAGACAGGACAATGGCAGTGGACAGTAGGATGGTTTTGATCATTTGAATTTTCCTTTGGCTGTGACCCCAATTGGGACATCGGAACGGGTATGTCCGTTGCGTATGGGTTACTTCGCAGGTTGCAGTTGCTGGGATTGGTGCAGCCAATCCTTGAACCCGATTTTGCCAATGCGTGCGCCTTCGCCTGGCACCAGCGACTGATCGTCGGACCCGATACCGGAATGGCGAAGCTCGGGGCGCGAGACGCATTTTTCCGTGAGTTGTGAAGCTCTGTCGACGGTCGGCACGGTTGACATGCTCCGCCATTCTTCTCTCCTCATCGTGGTGGATTCGAACCCGTTCGACTACTTCCGAGAATGACCAGAGTGGTGAAATCATTCTATCATGCATGAGACCGAACGCTCTAATCCGCAGGTTTAGTCAACCCATCCCGAAGGTTAGGAACGGCACAAGAAAATGTTGGCCATCGCCCCGGTATGGTGGCGAGGGGGGATGCGCTGATTTGCACGATCACATCCGGTTCGAGACTCAACTCACGACCAAGTCACGATATTCCGGATGCCGAGCCGAGAATCTGGCCATGAAGGTGCATTTCGGCATGATTTTGCGACCGCTCGCGCGGATCAGCTCGAACACGCCCTCTGCCAGTCTCGAACCAATTCCTTGTCCCGAGTATTCGAATGGCACCTCGGTATGGACCAGTATGACTACGCCATCCTCGATCCTGTAATAGGCGGCGGCGATGAGGTCGTCGGAAATAGGCATCTCGTACCGGCTATAGGTAGCGTTGTCTTTGACGGAACTGTTCATGAGCTTTCCTGCGCGGTCGCTAATCAAACGAAGCCGGGTGGAAACGTCTCCGGACCCCTCATGCCGCGGCCATCGTGGCAACCGGATGGACAGCCCGGGAAGCAATCTGCAGGCGGTTCCAGAGGTTGATCGCTCCAATCGCTACGGTCAGGTTAACGAGCTCGCTCTCATTGAATTGCTTCTTTACCAGGGCATAGTCGTCATCTGGTGCTCGGGTCTCGGCCACCAAGGTCAGCGACTCGGTCCAAGCCAGGGCGGCTCTCTCACGATCGGTATACAATGGCGATTCCCGCCAAGCATCGAGCATCAGCAGGCGCATCTCGCTTTCGCCGTGCGAACGCGCGTCAGTCGCGTGCATATGGATGCAGTAAGCACATCCATTAATTTGAGAGGCCCGCATTCTCACCAGCTCTACGAGACTGTGCTCAAGGCCGCCGGCGGCGAGGACTTGCTCGAGATCGACCAATGCCTTGGTGATGCCAGGCGCAATTTTGAAAGGCATGAAGCGCGGAGTCATTTTTGTCCCCCTTTAGGATGGCGTTGGAATTGTACCATCATGATCCCGGGATGCTGGCGACGGCTATCCTACTGAATGTAGAGGGGCGCTATTCCTTCGTTTAGGGTGGCCTATCCGCAGTCGATAGAACTCGTTGCAGCGCGTCCTCCCGTGCAGTCAGACAGATGAGATGCACCAACGCCGGGTTGCGAGCAGCGCATGCTTCACCACAACTCAGTGCAATCATGGATTTCCATGAGGTGCGGTTGATGCAGAGCTGGATTAAGCTGTTGTATGTTTGCGCCAGCCCAAATATCGACTACCAATGGTGTGACAAACCTGGAAGATCCCGAAGTTTGCTTTGCCGGGCGGGAGCAGTCGAATATGCAGATCAAAGTTGACGACCATAAGCCGGTCGAGGAAACACTTCGCGATCGCGAGTGGGAACTCTCGCAGCTCGTAGACTTGGTTCCAGGCCACCTATGGCGGCTGACCCCGGATGGCGAGCCGACTTTCTTCAACAAACGCATGGTTGGCTTTCTCGGGCTGGACGTGGCGGATGCGGACAGGCCGGGAGTGAGCCGATTGCAGGCCGTCATTGAGGCAGTCATTCACCCTGATGATGCAGCGGAGTTTGGTGAAACACTCAGGTGCAGCCTCGTCACTGGCAAGGACTTTTCCATTCGATATCGCCTGCGCCGCAGTGACGGCGTGTATCGCTGGATGTCGAGCCGTGCAGAGCCGATGCGGGATCAAGCGGGCCACATTGTCCAATGGTATGGCCTTTGCCACGACATTGACGACCAGGTGCATGCGGAGGAGGCGCTGAGACGCAGCGAGCGGCAACTCCAGCAGCTCATCGACGCTGTGCCCGCTCTGATCTGGTGCATGACGCCAGAAGGAATACCGTGCTACCTCAACAAACGGGTCTCGGACATCACCGGTATCGCTTTGGAAGATCTGATCGCGCCAGACGGAGCGCGATCCCTGACGGTCATCCATCCGGATGACCGGGACGCGATCGATCGGGCGTTGGCGCGCTCGATCGAGACCGGGGAACCTTTCGTCGGGAGATATCGCCAGTGCCGATCCGACGGCCCCCATCGTTGGGTCGAAAGCCGCGCAGAGCCATTGCGTGACGAGGCCGGCAACATTCTCCAATGGTATGGCGTAAGCGTTGACATTCATGATCTCATGACCGTGCAGCAGACACTGCGCGAGCGGGAGCGGGAGCTTTCACTGCTCGTGGACATGGTTCCGAGTAACCTCTGGCGCTTGACGCCGGAGGGCGAGACAACCCTCGCCAACAGGCACATGGCGGACTTTCTCGGCATGGACCTGGAAGACAAGCAGCAGTTGTCGGAGGTGTTCGACACCATTTTTCACCCGGACGATGTCGAAACGGTTTGGGATGGCCTGGCGCGCTGCCTTCGCACCGGCGAGCGCTTCTCCATGAAGTATCGCCTGCGCCGTGCGGATGGCGTCTACCGCTGGATGTCGGGTCGTGCCGCGCCGCTGCGCGACGAAAGCGGACGCATTGTGCAGTGGTTCGGACTTTGTCATGACATCGACGATCAGGTGCATGCCGAGGAAGCTTTGCGGCGCACTTCGGACAGACTCGCTCAGGCGACCAGGGCAGCAAGCCTGGCCGAACTTTCGGCATCCATCGCGCATGAAGTAAATCAGCCGTTAGCCGCTATCGTGGCCAATTCGCACGCTTGCCACCGTTGGCTGTCCGCAGATCCCCCCAACATCGACCGCGCCAAGATTACGGCCGAGCGCATTACCCGCGACGCCAACTCGGCAGCTGACGTTGTCGGCCGCATCCGTGCGCTTTTCCGCCAGACACCACACGCCAGGTTACCCGAAGATGCCAACCGGTTGATCAGTGAAGTCTGCAGATTTATGGCTGACGAGACGGCAGCAAGGCGGGTTCGCATCAAGACAAATCTCGAGCTGGGCCTGCCATCTGCGGCGCTCGACCGTGTCCAGGTGCAGCAGGTGCTCGTCAACCTGATCCGCAACGGGGTCGACGCCATGGACACCGTGGTCGGCGGTGCACGAGAACTCGAAATACAGTCAGCGCGACATGGATCCGACGCAATACGCATCGAGGTTCGCGACGAGGGAACGGGTTTTGAGGACGTCGAGCGCGTATTCGAGCCGTTCTTCACCACCAAGCAACACGGTATGGGCATGGGCCTCGCCATCTGCCGTTCGATTGTCGAATCGCATGGCGGCCGGCTCTGGACTGCCAACAACGAGACGCGGGGAGCGACCGTCGCCTTCACGCTGCCGTTGGAGGCAAGCGAGGCGCCATGAGCCTGCTGGATGAAATCGTATTTGTTGTGGACGACGACGCAAGGGTGCGCGAGGCAATCAGCGAGTTGCTCGAGTCGTTGGGGTGGCAATCCAGAACATTTGCCGTCGCCGCGGACTATATCGCCGCTGTGAAACCGGATCTTCCTGCATGCCTCATCCTGGATATCGAGTTGCCTGACATCAACGGCCTGGAGTTTCAGAAGCAGCTCTCCGACGACGTCCATCCGCCGATCGTATTCATTACCGGCCATGGCGACATACCATCGTCCGTTCGGGCTATTCAGGGCGGTGCTGTGGATTTTCTGACCAAGCCGGTTGGAGAGCAAGAGCTCGTTACGGCGGTTCGGGCGGCAATCAACCGGGACCGCGAACAGCGATCGGTGCGCGCGGAACTGGCCGAACTTGTTCGCCGGTTGGATGCCCTTACACCCCGGGAACGCGAGGTATTGCCGCTTGTCGTCAGTGGGCTACTCAACAAGCAGGCAGCCGCAGAACTCGGCATCAGTGAAATCACACTTGAAATCCACCGCAGCAAGATAATGCACAAGATGCAAGCAGCATCGTTCGCCGACCTCGTGCGAATTGCTGAAAAGCTGCAGATCCCGATCACTCATTCCAGACGTTCAGGAAGCTTACAAGAATGTACAACTCGAAATCCGTGGTAGCGATTGTCGATGATGATCGGCGCCTGCTCGAATCCCTCGCCGACCTGCTTGAGTCGGCGGGGCACGCTGTGCGGCCGTTCTCATCGGGTCAGATGCTGCTGAACAGCGACGCGCTGCCGGAAATCGATTGTCTGATCACCGATATCGGCATGCCCGGCATGGATGGCTTCGAGTTGCAACGCTTACTGGGCGAGAGACGCCCTGGCCTACCCGTGATCCTGATCACCGGCCGCCACGAAATTGCCGAGCTGCCGCAGGCAAAGCACAACCGGTTTTTTAGAAAGCCATTCGACGGGCAGGCATTGCTCGCAGCGATTGGTGACGCTCTGACTGGAAAGGAGGATTCCCGATGAGTGTTAGTTATCAAATGAGTGACAGCTACAAAAACACGGTACTGAAACGATCCCAAACCGCGGGAAAGTGGGTCGGCGAAGAGGTTGATCGTCCCTTGGTCATCCTTGTGGACGACGACGACAGTCTCCGCGAGGCCTTGCATGAACTGCTGCAGTCAGTTGGCTTGGATGCGGTCAGTTTTGCGTCTACGCGCGAACTGCTTGAGGCGGGGCTACCTGATCGCCCAGGATGCCTGGTGGTCGACATACGCATGCCAGGTCTAAGCGGGCTGGATCTCCAACACCGCTTGGCGGACAACGGTGATTCCAAGCCGATCATCTTTCTCACCGCCCACGGCGACATCCCGATGTCCGTGCAAGCGATGAAGGCGGGAGCAATCGACTTTCTCACCAAGCCTGTAAGGGACCAGACACTCCTCGATGCAATCGCGGCGGGCATTGAGCGCGATGTCGAACAGCGGGTCCACTTGCGGATGGTGAAAGAGCACCTGGGCAAGCTTTCTCTGCTTACGCCACGGGAACGCCAGGTGTTGCGAGAAGTCGCGCTAGGACGGCTGAACAAGCAAATAGCTTTCTCCCTCGGTATCAGCGAGATCACGGTCAAGCTTCATCGCTGCAACGTCATGCGCAAGATGCAACTGACTTCCGTCGGCGAACTCGTTCGCCTGTGGGAATCTCTGCCCGTTGAGGTGCGCGAGATGGTCGACGTCCAGCATCATTGACACTATTGGGGGACAGCGATGCCAGTTTCTTTTGGCGACGGGCATCACGCTGCATCGGCTTGAAGTGCGGCGTGGGCCGGTTCACTCAGGCGCCGAATGACGACCATGGCAAGCACCCAGGCGACCGCCGTGACTGCGATGCACACAGCGGCAAGGCTGGCATAGCCGCCTGCTGCAATCACCGCGCCGGCAGCAAGAGGCCCTATGGCGAAGCCAAGCAAATAAGCTGATCCTGCTGCCGCGGCCCAGCGACCGTTGCGATCGAGCGCTGCGGCAAGGCCGAACAGGTAGGGGATCGAGAAATAGTAGATAATGCCTGACGCAGTGAGTGCCACGATATAGGCAGTAGGGTGGCGCCAGAGGCAGAGCGCGATTGCAACGATCATGAAAGCGGCGCAGAAACATGAGATCGGCAGTGCCCGTCCCCAGCGCAAGTTAAGGACTGTGGCCGCTGCTGCACCTGCCAGACCAATCAGTGTCGTGAGCGTCAGCGCATAGCCGACCGCGATCGTGTCGAGCCCTGCGCGTTCGCCAAGGGGCGTGCTGAACGCATAGAGCGCAGCAGAGACGCTGATGTAGAGCACGATTGCCGAGAGCGTCACGACGCCAAGCAATGGCGGGGCCACCAGCGCTGGACTCTTCACAGTTCGGTCGCCGGAGTTGGCGCGGGCGTCCGGAATGAAAAACAGAAATGGCGCCAGGGCCAAGGTCACGCCGGCGATCAATGCGAGTATGCCGCGATGCGCGAAGGCCTCGGTGACCTGACCGCCGACAGAGAAAAGCGCAACACTGCCCAAGGCCCAGGCAATCTGAAAGTAGCCATAAACCTTGTCGGGATTGCTGGAACGGGAGGCGACAATGGAGAGTGATACCGCATAGAGCGCCCCCTCGCCAATGCCCGCAAGCCCGCGCAGCAGCGCGAGTGAACCCAACGAGAGGCTGAAGATGGATGCCGCTTGGGCGCCTAAGGTTAGGGCGACTGCTGCTAGACTGATGCGCCGATAGGAAATTCGGGGCAGGAACGGGGCGATTGCAATCGCAGTGGCGGCTAGGATCAGGAGTTCCAGGGAGGCGACGAAACCGGCGTCGCGCTCCGAAAGCGAAAGACCGTCCATGAAGCCGCCGATCATCAGGGGAGACATCTGCGCTACGAGTCCGCCGATCAACTGCGCGGCGATCGCACCGACCACCAGGGATGCGGGATCGCGAGCTGAAGAAGAGCAACGTAGCGTCTCTTTCATGGTTTGGCGGCGTTCCTCGTCATCCAGCCTTGAGGGTCGCCACGTCCCGGCCGTCGCAACCCGAATGATGGTTCAGTTGTTTCGCCAAGGAATTGGAGCCTTGCTCTCCTCCAAATCCCGACCCGATCCGCAGCCTGCAGACCGAGTGATGATATTGATGTTGAGAACCCCTTCCGGCGAGCGCCGAAGCATGCAGCACCGCCGACGCTTGACTGCTGGTATACTAACACCGAAGGGATCGGTACGTCGAGCGACTTGGAAGCGGAACTGAACGTCAGTAGATGGGGCAGTCTTGTTGGGGCATCCGTCGCGGGGTAGACTATTTGCATCCCGTATGACCGAGGCCATTCATGCCCGCAGCGGCGGGTTATCCTTGCCCGGAGCTGCTGCCGGTCTTGAGGACAGCTTCGGTGATCGAGTTGGGCAGTCGGCGAGGTTTTTCGATTAATCCGAGCACTGGCATTATGACGATGAAGAATGTGAAATAGTAAAGCGTCGCCAGCTGGGACAGGATGACGTAGACTCCTTCCGCGGGTCGCGACCCCAGCCAGCCGAGGAAAAGACCATTGGCGGCGAAGAGCCAGAAAAACAGCTTGTACCAGGGGCGGTAGACTGCGGAGCGCACCTTTGCCGTGTCGAGCCACGGCACGATGAACAGCACGGCAATGGAGGCAAACATGGCCAGCACGCCACCGAGCTTGGAATCGATCGGGCCAATGTTGAATGTGATAGCGCGAAGGATCGCGTAGAAGGGCAGGAAATACCATTCTGGCACGATATGGGCCGGCGTCTTCAGTGGGTCGGCGACCGTGTAATTGTCAGGGTGGCCGAGATAGTTCGGCAGGTAGAAAATGAAGTAAGCCAGGACCAGCACGAAGATCAATATGCCAAAGGCGTCCTTGACGGTTGCGTATGGCGTGAAGTCGACGATATCGCTCTTCGATTTCACGTCAACGCCGGTTGGGTTGTTCTGGCCGACGACGTGAAGCGCCCAGATGTGCAGCGCCACCACCCCCGCAAGCATGAATGGCAGCAGGTAGTGCAGTGCAAAGAAACGATTGAGTGTCGGGTTATCAACCGCAAAGCCACCCAAGAGCAGTCGCTGGATCCAGTCTCCGACGATCGGGATCGCGGTGAAGAAATTCGTGATAACCGTAGCGCCCCAGAATGACATCTGTCCCCAGGGCAGCACGTATCCCATGAAGGCAGTCGCCATCATCAACAGGAAGTTGGTGCAGCCCAGCACCCACAAAAGCTCCCGTGGCGACTTGTAGGAGCCGTAATAGAGGCCGCGACCGATGTGCATGTAAACCGCGATGAAAAAGAACGATGCACCGTTCGAATGCAGATAGCGCAGCAGCCAACCGGAATTCACGTCGCGCACGATCTTCTCGACTGAATTGAAGGCCAGTATCGTGTCGGGAGCATAATGCATCGCCAGCACGACGCCTGTCAGGATCTGCGAGACTAGCATGACCGTGAGGATGCCGCCGAACGTATAGGCGTAGTTCAGGTTACGGGGGACCGGATAGACAATGAAGGAATCGTAGACCATTCGCGGCAATGGCATGCGGGCATCCAGCCAGCGTTCGATGCCGGTCTTGGGCGTATAGGTAGAAGGTGCACCGCTCATCGAGTTGCTCCCTGTTGCCTGACGTCTCGGACGACCTTGGTCTCTTGCGGGTTATCCTGGCAGCTTTGGGCGTCGGCGCGAGACGGAACCATCCGCTCTTGTGCGGGCATAGTGCCGCCGGGCAGCCGCATTCTGGAAGTCGATCAAAATGCCCTCGCGACCAGGTTTTTCTGTATCAACGCCCCAGAGCCTTAAGATGATCGGCAGCAATTTCGAAAGTGCGAAACGTAGCGTTTTCATTGCCGGTATTCCCCATACAGGTTGCGGACATCCCACCCTGCCAAACTTCCGGGGTGTGAGCCATCATGCCGAGGACGCGTTTGTTCGATACCTTGGTATATGTTTTTCGAGTAGCGGCGACTGGTGCAGATCGATATCTGCTAGTCAATTTTGGACCATTGCTCCCTTTGTTCAATGCTTATTGGCCCATGCCTGCCGCCTCGAGAATAAGCGCTGTTACCGCTTCTGGTTGTGAGATCATCGAAACGTGGCTCGCCTCGAGTTCGACCGTTTTTGCTCCCATACGTTTTGCCATGAAACGTTCGAGGTCAGGATTGATGGTGCGATCGTTCTTGGAGACTGCGTAAAAACTCGGCTTCGATCGCCACGCAGCCTGTGTCGTCTTGCCAGCCAACAATGCCTTGTTAAAGGGAGCCTGCACGGAATAGAGAATCTTGGCTTTCTTCTCGGCCACATCACCCGCGAAATCATTAAGAAAGGCGTCCTCGGTCAGTCGCCCCTCATCGCCGTCGAAAACGATGCCCGCGGTAGCAGGAGGTGTCGGATAGGTCTTGGCCAAGGCGGCATAGTCTTCTCCAGCATCTGGCGCGCGGGCAGCAATGTAGACCAACGAGGAAACGTTCGGATGCACTCCAACTTCTGTGACGATCATGCCGGAGAAAGAGTGACCGACAAGCACTGTCGGCCCGGCCTGGCGGTCGAGAACACGCTTGGCGGCGGCCACAGCATCTGGAAGCGTCGTTAATGGGTTCTGCACCGAGGTCACATTCAAACCCGCTTCTTGAAGACGGCCGATAACGTCAACCCAGCATGAGCCATCAGCGAACAGGCCATGGACAAGCACCACATTCTTTGCCTTGGTGAGGTCCGCTGCCGCTCCTTTCGGAAGAAGGCCAAGGGCGACCCCCATTGCCAAGGCTGCAGAAAATGAACGGCGGGTCATCAGCGTCATGACGGCTCCTTTTTTCCGGATGGCCTCGGGATGAATTGTGAATCCGCCAACCTTGTTACAACTTCGGCGGCGGATGATAGCAAAAACGTCCAAAGCTGTAACCGTTCGATCTCTGTGTGGATGGCGGTTGGGCTGCTTGCACAACGAGGCGGCTGGTGTAGGCAGAAAAGCATCTGTTCGAAAACAGTACTGAGATTGGCGGCATCCAAGCCATGCCTGGCCTTGTTAAAAAGATCAGGCATTTATTTGAGATCAGTCATGTCGAGAGAACTGGCTAGCAAGGTGTGTCCTCAACCTATGGCAGCGGGACCGGCTTGTCGCTGAGTGTGCGCAGGTAGGCGATCAAGTTGACCCGTTCGGTCTCGTCCGGAACTCCGGGTGTCTCCATGTTGACGCCCGGCGTGATGAGCATGGGTCCGAAGAGATATCGGTTCAGGTCCTCGTACGTCCATACACCCTCCCAGTCCAGCAAGGTGTCGGAGTAACGCATATTCGCCAAAGATGCCTTGTCGCGACCCACGACGCGCCACAAGTTCGGTCCTATCTGGGGTCCCTCCTTTGGCTCGGCGTTATGGCAATGGTGACAAACGCGGATGAAGTAAGTTCGGCCTTTCTCGACATTGGCAGAAGCCAACTTCATTGAGACAGGGGCTGGTGCTGGCAAGACGACGCCGTGCGACATGAGGTAGTCGGCGACCTCGCGTTGCGCCGTACGTTTTGCCAGATGGATCGGTGTCTTGCCCTCCATTGACTTCGCATTCACATCTGCGCCGGCCACGACCAGCACCTTCACGCAATTAAGACAACCGATGCTGACGGCGACGTGAAGGGCAAATTCGCCGCCACGTTCAGAATTTGGATCAGCGCCCCGATCCAGCAACAGATTCAACAGATCGAGTTTGTCTTCTCCTATAGCCGCAATCAACGGGGGACCCAGAACCGTCTGAACGTTGACGTCCGCACCACGTTCGATGAGTAGTCTTGCGGCTTCGATGTGATCCGTCCAGACGGCAAGGAAGAGCGGTGTTGCGGTTCCATCACTTTCATCTATGCCAGCGGCTGCATCGAGCGCCGCCGTGATCGCCGCGACATCGCCTTTCATGGCGGCGTCGTGAATGTCGGCAGCATGCGATGCCAGCGGGATGTGCACAAGCAGTATTGGAATGAAAAGCAAGGACACGCGCATTTGGCATCTCCCAAGGTAAACCGCCGTTAAGCGCTATGCTTTCAAGACGGCAAAGTATACCGCGAATGCCTGATCGTAACCACGCTCAATGAATGGTGGCAGCCGTTGGAAGAATGCAAGTTTAGGGAAAACCGGCCCGCCATGATCGGTCGACCTGCCTGGCCCGATTGAATGACTGAGTACCGCGGTCGGACCCAAAGCAAGGAACCTTCAACTAAACAGAACATAGAAAAGTGCGGCTACTGCAGAGCGCCGCCCGATGTTGATTTGGCCCTTGTTCAAGAGTAGTCAGTAGTCCCACCAGGCTGGGACCCAACGAAAGAGATCGCCATCGGCCGCCACCCGGCTGACAGACGGGAAGGGCAAGTGCGTCGACACCAGCCACGAACCGGTTTCCGCCAGCTCCCGCATCAGACGGAGCCGCACGCGGGTCGCCTCCTCCGGGTCGTGTTCGAAACCGTTGTGCCACTCCGGGTGCTCAAACGACACCGGAAATATGGCGTCGCCGCCGAACATCAGCCGGTCGCCGCCGGACGCCAGACGGACAACACTGTGCCCGGGGGTGTGACCGCCGGTGCGGGTGACGACGATGCCTGGTGCTACCTCGGACTCCTCCCCGAACGTACGGAGCTGGTTGCGGTACTCATCCAGGAATTGCAGCGACGCCCGTCGTGCCAACTCCGCAAGCGCCGGCGGCATTCCGGTGCGGGAGAAGTCGGGTGTCTCCCAGAACTCGGCCTCGGCCGCCGCTACGTGGATGCGCAGGTCCGGACGCAGCTGATCCTTCACGCCGTCTACAAGCAGCCCGCCTACGTGGTCAAAGTGCATGTGGGTCAGCACTACATCGGTCACGGACGCGAGATCGACCCCGGCGGCCTTCAGTCGATGGCCAAACTGGCCGGCCCGCGGGAAGTCGGGGTATTCCTCTCCTATGCCACTGTCGATAAGGATGGTCCGGCCGCCATTGCGCACTACGACCGCGTTTAGCGGCCAATCGAACGCGTCGTGCGCCAGGAACCTTTTGTCCAGCCAGGCCCCGCGGATTGCTGGGTCGGCGTTGGTTGCCATCGATTCGGCTGGCGGCGTTAACACGCCATCGCTGATCACCATTACGTCAATGTCGCCCACCCGAACCGCGTAGCGCGATGGAACCAACTCGTCGAATCCCGCCCTGCCGGCGGGTGAGGTGTCGTCCAAGCTCATGTCAATCTCCTGCAGAGTATGCGTTTTGGTGATGCCATTAGTGACCGTTTGCGCTGGAGGTGTAATCAGCCTGTGGTACAGGCGGCGTATGGCCCACGAATAGGCGAAGCACTGTGGAATTCTGGTGCCATTGCACCACCGTCTAATCCGGCTGAATCAGGTGGCTAGATGCTGCAATCAACCCGCAAAGGCCGATAAACAGTTCAGGTGTCGCCGACCAACTTTACAGCATTGTAGTGCCATCGACCGATAGAACCTCGTATTGACGTCGGATACTCACGGCCAATTGCCGGATCCGAATTTCAATACGCGGATGAACATCATCCGAGTTAGATCTTGAATTCTGGAACGCGGACTGCTATAGTCTGCGTTATGGCGCATTTGACTGTGGGCGTGGAGTATGGATTGCACTGCCTGCTCTGGCTGACTGGTCCGCAAGGCCAGCCGGTGAGCAGCCGGGATCTCGCGGATCTGCAAGGCATCTCCCCAAGCTTCGTGGCGAAGATTTTTCCGAAGCTCGAAAAGGCCGGAATTGTGCGGGCATCCGAAGGGGTGCGCGGTGGATACCTGCTTGCCAAGGCGCCAGAGAATATCAGCGTTCTGGAGGTCGTGGATGCGATCGAGGGAAAAAAGCCGCTATACGATTGCCAGGAAATCCGCGGTCGATGTGCTGTCTTCGACAGCCGTCCGCCGGAATGGGCGATCGCGGGCGTGTGTGCAATCCATGCCGTGATGCTGCGCGCAGAGAAAGCGATGCGTGACTCGCTCGCGAGTCAATCGCTCGCAGACATAGGACGGGTTTTGGATCGTAAGGCACCACCTGAATTTTCGGACGAGATCGGTGACTGGCTGGATAACCGCATCAAGTCCCGCGCCCGCAAGCCAACGAAGCGGAAGCGATCATCTGAGGGTAGTGGACGTAGCGGGCAATAGCTTATCGTTAGCGCAAGGCACCGCGGGGATGGTTGATATGAACATTTTGTCGGGAAATGTAGGTGCGGCATCGCGAAAACAGCCCCGGTCCGAGCATGATACGCTGGTTCTTGTCGTCGACGATGACGAAGCCATGCGGCTCTCGATTTGCGAACTGCTGCGATCGGTCGGCATCGAGGCGGTCGGGTTTTCCACCACCCAAGCCCTCATGGACGCCGATGTGTTGGACCATCCTGGTTGCATGATCCTCGATATCCGAATGCCCGGCATCAGCGGTCTCGAGTTTCAAGCTCGGCTGGCTGCAAGCGGAATTTCCGCGTCAATCATTTTTCTCACTGGTTACGGCGACATACCGATGACGGTCCAGGCCATGAAAGCGGGTGCCGTCGAATTCCTGACCAAGCCAGTTCGTGACCAGACGTTGATCGACGCAGTCAACAAGGCCATTGAGATAGACAAGGAAAAGCGGATTCAACAACGCGAAGCCAAGGCCAATATTGCACTCTATGCGACGCTCACGCCGCGCGAGAAACAGGTCATGGCAGCGGCTGTCGAAGGGAAATTGAACAAGCAAATCGCGTTTGATCTGAATATTTCGGAGATCACGGTCAAGCTCCACCGGAGCAACGTGATGCGAAAGATGCAAACTCTTTTCATTACGCAACTGCTGCATGCCTGGCAGTCGATCCCTGCGGACATACGTCATGATTACCCTGCCTAGACTGTCTTATGGGTTCAATGAAGCCGCGATCGATCAGATAACAGAGCCATGTAAAGGCAACGAGTTGCGCGAAAGGTTTTATCTTGGCCCTTGTACCCATGATTGCAGTCGTCGACGACGACAAGTGCTTCCGCGAAGCCCTGGCGGAACTGCTCGAGGTGTTCGACTTCAAATCCAAGGCCTTCGAAGGTCCGGAAGGCTTTTTGGCTGCGCACACCAAGGGCCGGTTCGACTGCCTGATAACCGACCTCAAAATGAACGGGATGAGCGGACTGCAGCTTCAGCAAAGGCTGATATCCATCGATCCCGGACTGCCGATAATCTTCATTTCAGCGCAATCAACCTCCGAAGAAAGGTCACAGGCCCTTCGTGGGGGCGCTGTGGCATTCTTGAATAAGCCGATCGACGGCGACATTCTGTTCAGGCACGTCAATATCGCCCTCAATCGACTGGCCGGACCGTAACGGCAACATCGTATGGGAAACGCAGATGGAACTGGCTTTGACTGCAGAGGGTGGCGGCATTGAGCTCGACGCGAGTCAGAAGCGCTACCGCAATCTTATCTCCTGCTTACCGATCCCGGTCTGGCAGATTGATGCCCGGCCGGCGGGACGCATTCTCGACCGTCTTAAAGCCAGCGTCATTGGTGACTTGGAAACATATCTGGACGAACATCCGGAGTTGGTGGACCTTGCAAGTGAGGCCCTGCAGGTTTTTGCGGTCAACGACGAAGCCATCCAGCTTTTCGGGGGGAAGCATAGCTCGGAATTCCTCGGGCCGGTGTGTTATCTGTTTGCCGGAACTCCCGGAGCGGCAAAACGTGTGATGCTGGCGCATGCCACAGGTGCCCGCAATCACGTCGAAGAGCTGGTAATTAGTACCTTTGACGGACGTCTGGTCGACGTGTTGCTGTTGATAACCTTTCCGGTCCCGGGTGATCGTCTTGATACGACGATCCTGATGATGATCGACAACACGGCGCGTCTTGAGGCTGAAGCCAAATTGCGGAGCGTCGAGGCCGATTTCTCCCATGCGGCACGACTTTCCACCTTGGGAGAAATGGCCACTTCGATCGCGCATGAGATCAAGCAGCCGCTTGCAGCAATCCTGATGAACGCACAGACGAGCCTGCGCTATCTCAGGAAGGCAGAGCCAAATCTTGAAAAAGCAGAACAACTGACAACCCGTATCGTCGAATGCGCCGAACGGGCAAGCGACATCATCGGCCGGATCCAGGATATGGCGGGCAAGCGTGCACCGACCAACGCCTTGCTTAATTTCAACGATGTCGTTGACCAGTGCCTGGTTTTCCTCCGCCACGAAAGCGAAGAAAAGGACATCATCATCAAGAGCAGGCTGCAGCCAAACCTTCCACTCATCCGCGGAGACCGAATTCAATTGCAGCAGGTGATCGTCAACTTGATCGTCAACAGCATCCAGGCGATGAGGGCAATACGGCATGCGCAACGGGAGATCCACGTTGAGACTAGTCTGGACAAGAATGGTCAGATCGCCTTTTCGATCTGGGATACCGGCACCGGTATTCCAATCGATCAACTGGAGCATATCTTTGATGGATTTTTCACGACGAAGGAAGACGGCCTGGGCATAGGTTTGGCCATCTGCCAGTCAATCGTCAAAGCCCATGGCGGAACGATAACCGCAGCCAACCATTCGGACGGCGGGGCTCTATTTCATTTTTCAATCCCATCGGAAAACAATTCACTGGTAAACAACTCGGCGTTTACCAAGCCTCCAGCTTCAGTAATCCCGCGTGAGCGCATTTCGGGAACCTCAAACGCTTAGAGAATAAGATGACCCATGCCTGGCTGGTGGTTTCGCTGGCGAGCCGAGCCCGGTCGTGAGCTCGCCAGCGATGGCTAATGTGCGCCAGCCGCCGTAGCCGCTTTCGGTTTTTCGGCGAACAACAGCGCTATCGCGGCAATAGCAAGAAGAACGCCGATAACCGCAAAAGTGTCGCCGAAACCGAGGATCAACGCCTGTCGCTTGACGAGCCGACCAAGGGCGACAACGGCCTGTTGGGCAGCAAGGGCATGATCGGAAACGCCATGGGCGATGAAATAACCGGTCAGTTGGTCGAGCCGTTGATGAACCTCATCACGGGCGAGAGTAACCGACTGGCCGATGATGTTCGAGTGGAACTGTTCACGCTTGGTCAGAACCGTTCCTAGCGTTGCCGTTCCAACAGCACCGCCAAGATTGCGCAGCATGTTGGTCAAGCCCGATGCGGCAGCAGCGTCAGCAGCAGCAATGCCTGCCGTCGTGATGGCCGTGATCGGCGTCAGGACCAGAGCCTGTCCGATTGCACGAACGATGTTCGGAATCCAGAACTGATCGCCAGCATTGTCGGGTGACAGCATGACATTCATGAAACAGCTCGCTGCGAAAATGCTGATGCCGAGAAAGCCGATGTAGCGGGCGTCAAAGCGCTTCATCAAGACCGGAACCAGCGGGATCAGCAGCAGTTGTGGAAGGCCGGTCCAGGCAAGCACATTGCCGATCTGTTCGGCATTATAGCGCTGCACCTGTCCAAGATATTGCGGCAGGATATAGACGGTACCGAACAGGGCGACACCGACGAGAACGTTCACGATCACGCCGATAGCAAAATTGCGCTGTTTCAGGAGGCTGAGTTTCACCAAGGGTTTTTCGACGGTCAGCTCGATCCAGATGAAAGCTACCAGGAACACGACCGCGACGGTGCTGAGCTTTAAGATGAAGGGCGAGGAGAACCAGTCCTCCTTGTTACCTTCCTCAAGCACGGTCTGGAGAGCCGAAAGCCCGACAGCCATGGTGAATATGCCGGCCCAATCACCCTCCTTCAGCAAATGAAGCTGCATCGGCGCCTTGTCCAGAGTTGCGGCCAGAGCAATGGCCATGACTGCGCTTGGAATAGCGTTGATAAAGAAGATGGTCTGCCAACCGTAGTTCTCGGTGAGGTAACCGCCGATCGTCGGGCCGATCGCAGGCGCGAATGTGACAGAAAGGGCGAAGAGCGCAAGTCCGACCGGCTGTTGCGCCTTGGGCAGTTTCGTCAGAACCATGGTGAAGGCCATGGGGATCAACACGCCCCCAGCAAAGCCCTGCAGGCCCCGCATGACGATCATCGAGCCGAGGTCATCGGCAAAGGCACAGGCTATCGAAAACAGCGGAAACAGAATCGTGTTGACCAGTATATAGCGGCGAAATGAGAAGACGCTAGAGAAATAGGCGGTCAG
This sequence comes from Phyllobacterium lublinensis, assembly GCF_020164435.1. GTDB lineage: Bacteria > Pseudomonadota > Alphaproteobacteria > Rhizobiales > Rhizobiaceae > Phyllobacterium > Phyllobacterium lublinensis. The sequence goes on from NZ_JAIUDQ010000013.1 coordinate 68,803, forward strand.
CGGAATCACAACGATTTCGCCAATGAGGTAGGACGTTGAGATCCAGGCACCGTTATCGACGCCAGTGCCGATGCCGCCTTCGATATCAAGCAGCGACGCATTGGTAATCTGGATGTTCAGGATTGCCATGAACGCGCCGATCATCCCCGCGAGTACGGCTATCCAATCTGTCGTGCTGGCACGCGGCTGCGATACGGCTGCGGCGTTGAATGTGATGGCAGACATGACACGATCCTCCTGCCGGCAATCAATGGCTCTGGCGCTGGATAGCGTCTGCCTTGGTGTCGATGCTTGGTTGAACGGACATGCCCGGCCGCAGGTCGCCGGCGGTAGCACTATCCGCATCAAGTACGATCTTCACGGGAATGCGCTGAACAACCTTGGTGAAATTGCCCGTCGCGTTGTCAGGCGGCAGTAGCGCAAATTCCTGTCCGCTAGCCGGAGCAAGGCTATCGACGTGGCCGTGATAGACCCGGTCCGGGAACATATCGACGTCAATATCGACCGCCTGACCGGCATGAACATCGGTCAGCTGCGTTTCCTTGTAATTGGCAATCACGTACACTGAAGCCGTCGGAACGACAGTCATGAGCTGCGTTCCCGCCTGAACGTACTGGCCGACGCGCAGCGTGCGGTTGCCGACGACGCCGTCCACGGGCGCTATGATGGTGGTGTAGGACAGGTTGAGTTGGGCCTGGTGCTGGACGGCGAGATCATGCTCCAGAGCCGCCTTAGCCTGTGCCAGTTCAGCCTTGAGCAAACCAACCTGCTTCATCGCAGCGTCCAGCGCGGCGCTATCACGAACGATAGTGGCTTTTGCCGCGGCGATCTGCGAGGCGGCCTGCTGGGCATTCTGAATGTTGCCATAACCACTGGTGGCAAGCGTCGAATAGCGCTTGTTGTTTTGTTCGGCAAAGATGGCATTGGCCTGGTCGACATCGACTGTGGCGCGCGCTGCTGCGATGACGGACTCCTGGATTTCGAGAGAGGCTTGCTTTGCTTCAATCGTTGCCTCGGCGGCTGCGACATCGCCTTTCGCCTGCTCCAGCGCAGTCTTGAAGTCACGATCGTCGATGCGGGCGAGGGGCTGCCCCGCTTTCACCGGTTGATTGTCCTCGACAAGGACATCGGCAATATAGCCTGAGATCTTTGGTGCGACCGAACTATTGTCAGCTTTTACATAGGCATCGTCGGTTTCGACGTGAAAGCGGCCGACCGTCCAGTAGTCGTGCCCGTAATAGGCGCCGGCGGCGATCAGGAGGATTGCGGCGGTCCCAAAAAGCAATCGACGGCCTTTTTTGCGCACCGGTGTTTCGTTTGCACTCGGCGTGGTGATGGCATCGGGAACGTGAACCGGCTTACCCGCCTCGGCGGTTGGAACAATTTCGACAGTTTGGGCAATATTACTGTTCAGGGCTTGCAGCTTGCTCATTGTGGTCTCCGAATTTCCGGGTCGCCGTCACATGGGCTGCGGCCTTTGGTTGATGAAAACTTCATTTAGGAAACTTGATATTTTCCAAAATACGCCGTATAAGAGAGTTGTCAATGATATTTTGGAAAATGATGATGGTTGTAAATCACAAGATCGAGAAACGCCCGCGAGGCAGGCCCCAGGTGCGCTGCGACGATGACACGAAAAGCCTCATCATCGAAGCTGCCAACGCGCAGTTTCATACAAGTGGCTATGCAGCGGCGAGTATCAGCACCATCGCCCAAAATGCCGGTGTTTCGACGAAAACCCTGTATCGGTTGTTTCCTAACAAGGCGGATTTGTTTGCCTGTATGTTAACCGATCGAATCGACAGCTTTTTTCTAGCGATCAACCCCGACGCCTACAAAGATGAAGGTCTTAGGGAAGGCCTTGAACGCATTTTGACTGCGTATGGCGCGCTGACTCTTTCAGAGGATACCATTGATATCATTCGTCTCGTCATCGGCGAATCCGATCGGTTCCCGGAGCTCGCCGCATCTTTCTATGAACGGGCGATCGTCAAGACGAATACGGTGATGGAGGCCTGGCTTCGCGAGCAGGTGGCACGCGGGCGGATCACGCTGGAAGATCCGCACGCTGCCAGCGGCATGCTGCGCGGAATGATGGTCATGGAGCCGCAGCGCGCGGCCATGCTGCGCCAGGAGGCGGCGCCGCAGGGCGAAGAAATAGTGGCTCGAGCCAAGATGTGTGCGGATTTGTTCCTGAAGGGGTGTGCAGGCTAGGTTCTCAATGGCTCAGCTTGCTGGTGCGCGACCACATCCACGCCGGGCCGCTCTGGCCTCGGTGACGAGGTCGTCGAGCTTTGCGAAAAAACCTGTCCCACAGACATTCTGCCGCTTTATTTGCGATTGATCTCAGCTCTTCCGTAAGCAAGCAACATTACGAGAATAACGATGCCGTAGATGATCTGCCTCCCGGCTTCCGGCATTTGCATCACAGCGAGGATTGATTGCAGTAAGGTGATGAGAACAACGCCGGCAATTGTGCCCAGATAGTTGCCGCGCCCGCCAAGAATATTGGTGCCGCCGAGGACGACGGCGGCGATGGCAGGCAGCAGATAGGGATCGCCCATCGCCTGATAGGCTTTGGTAGAATAGCCCGCCAGGAGGACGCCCGCAAAAGCCGCGGCGGCGCCCGATAAGACAAAGCACCATATGATGACGGCGTTGGTATTGACGCCCGAGAGGTAGGCTGCAGCCTCGCGGTTGCCGACGGCATAGACCCGTCGACCGAAGCCGGTACGCGTCAAAAGAAAGATCGTGAATGCACCGACGACAGCCCATAAGAGCAAGGCGTTCGGGATACCGAGGATCGGCCGCCCGACCGCGAGGAAGTGCATCGCGTCCGTGGCATGATCCTGTGGCGCAAAGCCACCCGTGTGCAAGACCATCAGTCCCTGGACAACGGCATTCATGCCGAGTGTGAAGATCATCGAAGGCAGTCGAAGGTAGGCGACACCAAGTCCGTTCAGCAACCCGACCATCGCACCGCAAACTATCCCAACCGGGATGGCCAGAATATTGCCGGTCTCGCCGTACCATCCCGCAACGGCTGTCGCCATCATCGCGCCGAGTGTGACCGTCCAGGGGATCGACAGGTCGATATGGCCGATCAGGATGACCATCATCGCCCCCGAAGCGATAATGCCGAGGAAGGCGCTGATCTGGAGTTGTTGCAATAAATATTCGGGGGAAAGGAATTCGCGGGAGTAGAGGGCTCCGCCAAGCAACATCAGTACGATGCAGGAGAATGCGATGACCAACGAACGATCGACTGAAAACCGAACTGTCGGCAAGACACCGGCCGGGAGTTTCGACTCGCTCATGTGAAAAGCTCCAGGCGGTTGCGAATGCGAAGGACACGCAGGGCGCCAAGGCTGACGGCCGCAAGCAGAACGACACCCTGGAACAGTGGCTGCCAGAGTGGGTCGAGGTCGAAGACGAAAAGCAGATCCTCGATCGTGCGCAGTACGAAGGCGCCGAAGATCGATCCAATCGCCGAGCCCCAGCCACCGAACAGCGATGTGCCGCCAATTACGACCGCAGCGATGGAATTGAGTGTATACGTTCCGGCGATCGGCGCCGACGCCTCTCCCGAATAAGTGTTGAAGGTCAGCATCAGACCCCCAACACTCGCGAGTAGACCTGCAAGAGTATAGGCCAGTAGCTTGGCTCGCTGCACAGGAACGCCGGACATGTAGGCAGCCTGCTCATTCGAGCCGACAGCATAGGCCGCACGACCAAGCACCGAATTTCGGTAAGGTAGCCAGACCACCGATACGATCGCAAGGAGAACGACCAAGGCAGTCGGTACGACACCGAACAACTGGCCGGTGGCGAAGTCGGCAATATCAGATTGTACATCGCCGCCGGGACCGGGACGAATAAAGAGCGCGATACCGTAATATACAGCGCCGGTCGCCAACGTAGTGATGATTGGCTGGAGCCGACCCCAGACAACAATTGCACCGTTTATGAAGCCGGCCAGCGCGCCCGTGCCCAGTACAATTACGATCCCGAGGAGACCCTCGCCGATCGTACCGATCACCAGGACCGATGCCAGGCAGTTGGCGAGAATGAAGACCATTCCTACCGAAAGATCGAGACCGCGCGTCAATACGGGCAGAGTCTGCGCCATGGCGACCAGCGCAAGCAAGACTGCCTTGTTCGCCGCTGTTGTTGCTACAGCGGCAGTCAGCCCGACCGGGTGATTGCTGACATAGATGATGAACATCGCGATGAAGAGACCGATAGCGGCTAACAGCCCGCCATTGTGATGGATACGATGGCGAAGATTATTCATGCCACCTGTTCCTTCTCATCCACATTCAATGCCGTTTCGATGATGGTGCGCTCATTCAGTTGATGGCTCTTGAGTTCCCGTGTGATGCTGCCGTTATACATGACGAGCACGCGGTCACAGCACCCGATCAATTCCGCATAGTCGGTGGAATAGAAAAGCACGGCTACTCCTCTGTCCGCGAGGTTGCGAAGCAGCTGATACACCTCCTGTTTGGTGCCAACATCGATGCCACGTGTGGGGTCGTTCAGAAGAATGATACCGGGATTGGTCATCAGCCACTTGCCCAAAACCACTTTTTGCTGGTTGCCCCCCGATAGGGTTGAAACCGGAGCCGCCAAATCGTTAGTTTTGATTTTCAGGCCATCAATTATCTTTTCGACAGCAGAGTGTTCCTTGGCGCCATCGAGCCGTAGCCACCTCTGGAAGTGAGACAGGGAACCTAGGCTGATGTTGTCGCGGATGTTCATTGGCAGCAGCAGGCCTTCTGTCTTTCGATCCTCGGGAATGAGCGCCATTGGAAGGCAAGCCCGCATCGCCGAACGGGGTCCCGACAGACGGTGCGGTTTGCCCGCTATTTCGACCGTGCCGGATACACCCTTGAGCACGCCGAAAAGCGCCAACAGCAGCGAGCGCTGTCCCTGACCGTCCAATCCTCCCAACCCGACGATTTCGCCCTTGCGAATATCAAGTGAGATATCGCGCAACTGAGCCCCCCATGAGAGGTTCTTGGCAGACAGTGCTACCGGCTCCGCCTGCTTCGGTGCCGGCTTGTCAGGATAGTGATGGGTCAATTCCCGGCCTATCATCATCTGGACGATGGCGTTTACCGATCGCTCACCCTTCTGGAACGTTTCGATCCGACGCCCGTTGCGAAAGACGGTGACGGTGTCGGCGAGGGCCTCGATTTCATGCATCCGATGCGAAACGTAGAGGATACCAACGCCTTCAGATCGCAGATTACGGATTATCCCGTAGACACGTTCCACATCGGCGGCGGTCAGTGCCGAGGTGGCCTCGTCGAGAATGAGCAGCTTAGGCTTTTTTGCCAAAGCCTTGGCGATCTCCACCATTTGACGCCGTGAAAGTGGCAGGTCACGAACGAGTTCGAGTGGATGAACATTCTCGCAGCCGATCAACGCGAGCAGCTCACGTGCCCGCTCGCGCTGCGCACGTCCGTCGATCAGCCCTCCACGCAGCGGAGGTGAGACGATTGAAAGATTATCCGCGACAGTCATGTCGGGCAGGAGCGACAATTCCTGGAATACACAAACCACGCCTGCGGCCATCGCTTCCGTCGGGTTGCGAAAATTCACGCGCCGGCCTTCGACAATGACCTCGCCGTCGCTTGGATCAGTTACGCCAGCTGCAATCTTGATGAGTGTCGATTTTCCTGCGCCGTTTTCGCCAATGACCGCGTGAATCTCACCTGGATAAGCGGCGAAATCCACCTCGGTCAGCGCAGCGACGCCGCCATAGTGTTTCGAGACAAGTTTCATTTCCAGAATTGGCGCGGCCTTCGGCACGAAACACCCTCCCAACGAAAATCGGGGTGCAGGCTGCACCCCGATTAACGTCGATTTACTGATCGGCCTTGGTTTGACCCATGATTTCCTGCGCACTGAAATTTATGCCGCAAGTTGGGAAGGAGTTGCCAACGAAGAAGTTGTCGGTTTCCTTGGAATAGAAGCTTTCGCCGTCCTTGAAGTTCGGATCTTCGACAATGGAAAGAGGCAGTGTAATGGATTGCGGGATCACTTCTCCTTCAAGTGCAGCGATTGCCGTCTTGATGGCAACCGCAACTTGTGCGGGACCGGTACCGGCAGAGGTACATTTCAGCCCATCCTTGGAGTATTCTGCACAGAGTTTTCGGAATCCATTTTCCGTCTCACCGCCGACAGGCACAAAGGGATGTTTGGCGTCGATCATCGCACGAACCGTTCCAGTTGATCCACCCTGTACAGAGACGCCATCGAAATGCTTGTGCACAGCGATCGCATCGGCCACGACCTTCTGCGCGGTACCATCGTCCCAGCGGCCGACGACTTCCACGGTTTCCCAGTTGCCGCCCGATTTGGCCAAAACCTCCTGAATCCCCTCATGACGATCGCGATCGACAGAGGTTCCGGTCACTCCGCGTACCTCAAGCAACTTGCCCTTGTTGCCAGAAACATTCTTGACCAGCCAGTTGCCCCAGAGTTCGCCAAGCCCCTTCTGGTCTACATTTACATTGACCGCTTCGTCGGTATCGAGTGTGTTGTCGAAGGCTACCAGAACAACGCCAGCGGCATTGGCACGCTTGATGACCGGTTTGAAAGCAGTCGGGTTCTGGGCATTGACGACGATGGCGTCATAGCCCGAGTTGATGAAGTTATCGACCGCAGCAATCTGTGCGGCGACATCATCCCCCGTCGAAACAACTTTGAATTCCTTTAACTTGGCCTTCACTTCCGGCAGGGCTGCATAGGCCTTCGCCGTCTGTATCATTTGAATGCGCCATGTGTTGCCAATGAAGCCATTGGCCAGAGCTATCCGGTAGGGACCTTCCTTTTTCGGCCATTGGAAATACTTCGTCTCGGCGGTCAAAGGTTTGAAACATTCCGCGTCCTTGCTCGGACCCTTCACAATTTCTGGTCCCGCCGCGTATGCGGCGGCTGACATCGCCAAACTGGCAGCAGTAGCAACCAGCACGTTCTTGAGTAACATAATCATTTCAGTTCCTCCTCCTTGTTTGGTTTTTCTTATTGCGATCTGCGGCTCGGCTTGTCGTTGCAAGCGCCACATCGAGCTCCTCCAGCATGCGTATTGCCTGTATGGCCGGGCCTCCCGCGCCGGACTTAAGCTATGTTCTCCCAGCCCTTTGCCGCCGTTCATGGCTTCGCCCCGCGGTTTCCGGTCTCACCAGAGCCTGCAGGAACGTGATGTAGCGGTCGCGTGTCCATTCGATATGCCAGGCGAGCAAATTGATCGCCTTGTCCGCTTGACCGCTCCGGACATATTGTAAAAGTCGCTGGTGCTCGTCGTAGGATGTGTTGTTCAGCTCGGGGTCGAGCGACAGGCGATTGCGAAGTGCTTGAATCCGAAATGCGATGACAGCGAAAGTTTCCGACAGATACTGGTTATGCGCGACATCAAATATCGCCTGGTGGAATGCGCCGTCTAGAACCCGATACTGTTCCGTATTTCCTTTTTCCAATGCCACTTTCATTGCTGAGACAATTTCGGACCAGTGTCGACTCAGAGCGTGCTGATCACGGTCCATGGCCAGACCGAAGGCGGCTAGTTCAAGAATTGAGCGCACTTCGGCGAGTTGAACGACTTGGTCAGCGCTCATTTCGAAAACGAAGGTACCACGCTGAGGCTGAACATCGACAAGTCCCTGACGCTTCAGTTCGAGAATGGCCTCACGGACCGGTGTCTTGCTGATACCAAGTTCCTGCGCCAGTGCCAGCTCGGACAACGGCTCGCCGCATTGCAACAATCCGCGAACAATACGCCCGCGAATGTAGGCTGCGGCTTGTTCGGTCAGCGACGGTCCTCGTGCAACGGCCAGTGTCACAATACACCTCCGACGGATCTATATCTAAGATATCACATCTTAGGACGCTCGTGGCCGAATCTTTCGACTCATTCGCGCATCGATATTTGACATCGCTGGCGAGGCCCATTGAGGGAAAATCGAAACCAATATTCAAACCGAACCTATGATGAGCTTGCCGTTCGCTTCAAGTTTCCTTCATATGGTCTGGAGAGGCCTTCATGTTTGATGGGCTCAGGATAATTGGGCAATCCATCGAAACGATCGTCCTTGCAAACGGAGATCCATCATGATTACCAGTTCTCAATGTCGTGCAGCTCGGGCTCTTGTTGAATACAGTCGGGAGCGGCTCGCAATTGCCTCTGGCATAGACCTAGAAGCCATTGAAATGTTCGAGCGCAGGCTCGATAACGCTGCACACGAGGACATCAACGCTCTCCAGTCCGCCTTGGAAAATGCCGGTGCCGTGTTCATACCGGATAGTGACAGTGGAGGAATCGGTGTCCGTTTAAAGTTCAATCGGTCAGATACCAAACGCATTGCGGCTCTGGAATGCGAAGGCGGCATCGTTGCGCATGACGACGTTCCCTAGGTTCACATCGCAGCTCCGCCATGGTTTACGCGAATGCATCCAAGAGAGCGCCTCCGCCAAACGTTGCGAAACATGGTGGCCTTCTCAAATTGTCGAACGAAGTATGGTCTGTATGTGCTCTGCCAGGTCGAGTTCGCCACGCGCCTCCACCTCCAACAGATATCGAGCTTTTATCTGACGATCACCCTTGCTGACAGCAGGATAGGCGCATACTGCCAGAAGGGCGCGCTCCTCTGCCCGACTCGCGCTATCTTGGCCTGGGGTTCGGGAGTCCTTTTCGTAAATTGCCTTGGCGAATGCGGCATATGTCGCTTTGTGGGCCTCGATCAGTCCCTGTAGATTGCGGGGTTGATGATGAGCCTTGTCCCGAGCCTCTGCCGAGTAAGCGGTTGCTCCTAGCGGGGAAACGATGACGGCTGCACTACCGGCAGCTTTCATTAGCAAGGCTCGGCGGTTGATCCTGGACATGGTGACGCTCCCTTCATTGTCTTGCCACTCTGCCGCGCACGTCGGTGCCGTTAGTGCGGCGCGGGACCTCTTACGGTATCACGTGTTTCGCCAATTGCTGTCAGGAGACCTACATGAGAGCTGGACGCCGAGCCACGTGTTGGCAGTTTTGCAAGCGATCCGGGCGCTTGACCGCGCGTAAGAGGCGGCATTTACGCTTCGGAACTGCTCTCATAAATTGCGGAATTGAGTAAGGTTGGCCAGTCGGCTTGAAACGATCAATATCAAAAGGGCACATGCTTCATGATGATTTGCGTGTGCAGCGTCGGAGCCTCTGCTCCAAAATAGGTTTCCAGCAGCGGTAGAAAGTCGTCCGACATATAGAAATTGGTCAACGCGCGATCGGCCAGAAGGCGGAAATTGGCGTCGTCGCGCGGCAGCGCTATCGCATAGGGTTCATGGGTGAACAGGCGATCCCCTATCTCGAGGGAGGACGGATTGCGGGCCCGCGTTGCCAAGCTGATTAGTAGTACCTGATCGGCGATATAGGCATCGATCTTGTGGTCCTCCAACGCTTTAAGTCCGTCCTCGTGCGTTTCAAAATCGGCAAGCTTCGTCTTCGATACCTGGAGTTCTAGTGCCTCCCTCAAAATCGCGACGGTCGTCGTATTTGCACGCACGCCGATTACGCGCGTGGAGGCATGCTGGCTCACGGCGCGAACCGCTGGGTGGTCGAGAAAAAGACTCTGCAAGTAGTCGGGCGAATCTTTGCGGAGCAACGCTGTTGCCCCAGTCAGGAAGATCGGCTGTGAAAAATCGACGATCTCCCGTCTCTTCAAATTGACGGTGATCGCACCGCAAAGCAGATCCAAGTTTCCATTCTTTACCGCATCGAAGCCGTTGGCGAGAGTCATCTCGATAAACTCTCGCTTCAATTGCGGGATCTGACGTTCCACTTCATCGGCGATCTTGTTACAGAGGTCGATGGTATATCCCGTCGGATCGGCGCCCGCCTTTGTGGAGGAGAAGGGCGTCTGGTCGGCGATGTAGCCGATGCGCATGGTGCCGCGCTGGATAACAGTGTCGAGCGTCGCAGCGGCTGACGCGAAAACCGAAAGGCAAAGGGCAAGGCTTGCCAGCAGAAAGCGTCTCATGCACTTCGCCATGGGCATGATCCTCATCACCTGAAACGGCGGCTATCTCAAAAGGTGTAAGTTCAGATTATGGCCTGTCAGTCATTTGTCAACGGCGGACAGTTCGGCCCCGCTGGGATGGCTGCGCCAAATAATGCGTGGAAGCACGCAGGCCACCCCAAAAGTCGGGCGAGCATTGCATCAGGGATAGTGGATCGCGGCTCACGCTTCATGTGCGGCGGTTCGCTGACCCAGAACAAAGTCGGATCAGACATCGCATTGTTTCTGGACAACAACAACAGAGGAGCTAAGTCAAAAGAAAAACTGGTGCCGCTTGCGTGACTCGAACACGCGACCCCATCATTACGAATGATGTGCTCTACCGACTGAGCTAAAGCGGCAGGGAAGCAACTTCCCGATCCTTGGAACCGGCATTGAAGAACATGCCGACGGATGACGCGCCTGATACCTTTATTGTGTCCCGATTGCAAGCCTTGTGTTCATTGGATTTTCTCGCCGGCAGCGTTGATTCCCGACGATTGCAGCGGCGTGGTTCGGTAAACTGGAATTTTTCTATTTCGCGATAGACAAGTGCGCAAGAGCGGTTAATCTTCACGTTGCCACATGACGTCCGGAAGAGACGCGTGAGTCAATGTTCTGGGAGGAACCTATGGCTAGAGTGGAATTGGTCGTGAATGGGCGTGCCGTCAAAGGCGAAGCCGAAGACCGCACATTGCTTGTGCATTTCCTGCGTGAAAACCTTGGATTGACCGGCACTCATGTCGGGTGTGACACATCACAGTGCGGGGCATGCGTCGTCCATGTCGATGGCATGGCTGTCAAATCCTGCACGATGCTGGCGGCCCAGGCCTCGGGCTCGACTGTAACGACGATCGAAGGCCTCGGTGCCAATGGTGAACTGCATCCGCTTCAGATCGCGTTCCGTGAAAATCATGCACTTCAGTGCGGGTTCTGCACGCCCGGCATGATCATGAGCTCTGCCGACATGATCAGACGGCACCCCAACGGACTTGATGAAGCAACAGTGCGGGCCGAACTCGAAGGCAATATCTGCCGTTGCACCGGCTACCACAACATCGTCAAGGCAGTGCTTGATGCATCGGACAAGAGCAAGGCGGCCGTACAGGCCATCTGAACATCTGGTTTCAACGTGCAGTCGCAGTTGCCTGAAGCACACTCGCTCCTCTTGGCAAACGCCTGCGACAGGGAGAAGTCATTATGGGTCTTGAAGGCATAGGTGCACGGGTCCTTCGCAAGGAGGATAAGAGATTCATCACAGGCAAGGGCCGGTATACCGACGACATGGTCGTGCCCGGGATGAAGCACGCCGCCTTCGTCCGCAGCCCGCACGCCCACGCGAAGATAATCGCCATCGACACAGAGGCGGCGAAAAAGATGCCGGGAGTCATCGGCGTCCTCACCGGCGCCGAGCTGAAGGCCGATGGTATCGGCAACCTGATCTGCGGGTGGATGATTCACTCGAAGGATGGCAGCCCGATGAAGATGGGCGCCTGGTCGCCGCTTGCAACCGACGCTGTGCGCTATGTCGGAGATGCGGTTGTTCTCGTGGTTGCGGACACCAAAGGGCAGGCACGTGATGCCGCAGAGGCTGTTGACATAACTTATGACGAGCTACCTGTCGTGGTGAACGCGGTTGCCGCACTCGAGCAGGGCGCACCGCAACTCCATCCCGAGGCACCAGGCAATCTGATATTTGACTGGGACCTGGGTGACGAAAAGGCAACGAATGAAGCCTTTGCCAATGCATCCCATGTCACCAGGCTTGACATCGTCAACAACCGCCTCGTGCCGAATGCAATGGAGCCTCGCGCTACCCTTGGCGTTTATGACGCTGGAGAGGACCATTACACCTGCTGGACGACATCGCAGAACCCCCATGTTGCGCGTCTGGTCATGAGCGCATTCTACAATGTGGCACCCGAGAACAAGCTGCGTGTCATTGCTCCCGACGTGGGTGGCGGCTTTGGGTCGAAAATCTTCATCTATCCGGAGGAAGTCATCTGCCTTTGGGCATCGAAGAAGACGGGGGTGCCGGTAAAATGGGCAGCAGATCGCAGCGAAAGCTTCCTGGCCGATGCCCATGGCCGCGACCACGCCACCCACGCGGAGCTCGCGTTCGACAAGGACAACAAGATACTCGGTCTCAAAGTGCAGACGGTCGCCAATCTGGGCGCTTACATGTCGCTGTTTTCAAGCTCCGTGCCGACATATCTCTACGCGACGCTGCTTTCCGGACAGTATGACATCCCGGCGATCCATGCCAATGTGAAGGCGGTTTACACCAACACGGCACCCGTGGACGCCTATCGCGGGGCAGGACGCCCGGAGGCCAGTTTTGTGCTCGAGCGCATCATTGAGACCGCGGCACGTGAACTGAAGATCTCGCCGGCCGAACTTCGCAGGAAGAATTTCATTCGGTCCTTCCCGCACCAGACCCCAGTGATCATGACCTATGATGCCGGGGACTTCGATGCGACGCTCGACGCGGCCACGAAGGTCGCTGATTATGACGGGTTCGAGGATCGCCGCGAGGAAGCTGCCAAGCGCGGCAAGCTGCGCGGTATTGGCTTGAGCTGCTACATCGAAGCCTGCGGCATCGCCCCCTCGGCAGCCGTCGGCTCGCTCGGCGCCGGCGTCGGATTGTGGGAAAGCGCCGAAGTACGGGTAAATGCAGTCGGCACCATCGAAATTCTCACCGGCTCGCACTCCCATGGGCAAGGCCACGAAACGACCTTTGCTCAACTCGCCGCAGAGCGTTTTGGCGTCCCGATCGACAGCGTCTCCATCGTGCACGGCGATACTGACAAGGTCCAGATGGGAATGGGCACATATGGCTCCCGTTCGGGCGCCGTCGGCATGTCCGCCATCGTGAAGGCGCTGGACAAGGTTGAGGCCAAGGCGAAGAAGATTGCCGCCCATCTTCTCGAGGCCGACGAGGCCGACATCGAGATCAAGAACGGTGATGTGAAAGTGGCCGGCACCGACAAGTCGCTGCCCTGGTTCCAAGTCGCACTTGCCGCCTACACCGCACACAACCTCCCTGCCGGCATGGAGCCGGGATTGAAGGAGGGAGCCTTCTACGATCCATCCAATTTCACCTTCCCCGGCGGTTGCCATATTTGCGAAGTGGAGATCGACCCCGAGACCGGAACAACGGAGATCGTCCAATTTGTGGCGGCCGATGATTTCGGCAAGATCATCAATCCGATGATTGTTGAAGGACAGGTTCATGGCGGGTTGGCCCAGGGAATTGGTCAGGCACTTCTTGAAGGCACGCATTATGATGACAGCGGGCAACTGCTGACTGCAAGCTTCATGGATTATACGATGCCGCGCGCACAGGATCTGCCATCCTTCAAGATCATGACGACGGAAACGGTATGTCCGTCCAATCCGCTTGGCATAAAGGGCTGTGGCGAGGCCGGAGCGATCGGCTCGCCGCCCGCCGTGATCAACGCGATTACCGATGCAATTCACAACAACAATCTGGCCATGCCGGCGTCACCGCAAACGGTATGGGCCGCCATCCAGGCCGGCAAGTAAGGGAGACAAGCGCCATGTATGAGACACAGTATCATCGCGCCACCTCCGTCGAAGGTGCGGCAAGATTGATGGGTGAGGCGCAGGACGGCAAATATCTTGCCGGTGGCATGACTCTGATTCCGACGATGAAGCAACGGCTGGCATCACCATCCGACCTTATCGATTTGCGGCGGATCGATGCCCTGAAAGGTATCAAGATCGACGGCCGCAAGGTTCGGATTGGCGCAGTAACGACGCATTCGGAAGTCGCGACCAATGAGGAACTCGCCAAAATCTGTCCGGCGATCACCAGCCTTGCCGGCCATATCGGTGACCCCCAAGTGCGCAACATGGGTACGATAGGCGGCTCGATTGCCAACAACGATCCGGCCGCGGACTATCCGTCAGCCATGTTGGCGCTGGAAGCTACAATTATCACCAACCAGCGTTCCGTACCAGCTTCGGCGTTTTTCGTAGGCTTGTTTGAAACGGCGCTTGAACCGGAAGAGATAATCACCGCAGTGGAATTCACCGCTCCGGACAAAGCCGCGTACAAGAAATTTCCCAATCCGGCATCGCTCTATGCCATGGCGGGTGTTTTTGTTGCCAGATCGGGTGACCAGATCCGGGTTGCCGTTACGGGCGCGGGTGAAAACGGCGTCTTCCGGCTCAACGATGCCGAGACGGCCCTGGCCACAAGCTTCACTCCGTCCGCACTGGACAAACTGTCGGTCAATCCGGACGGACTTTTGTCCGATTTGCACGCCACTGCGGACTATCGTGCCAACCTTGTGAAAGTGATGGCAAAACGCGCTGTTGCGGAGATTGCCAACCGTCCGATGTGACGGCCGGCGAGAGATGCACAGGGCGGCTACGCGGCGCAGAGCGCCGCTTTTGCCGCATGATATTCGCGTTCCAGTTGTGCAACCAGATTGCCGGCAGGGAGGACTTCCTTGACGGCAGCGATGCCCTGGCCACAACCCCAAATGTCCTTCCACGCCTTGGCACCAGTCGTTGCGGCTTCAAAATCCATCTTGGACGGATCCGCTTCCGGCAGGTGTTCGGGGTCCATGCCTGCATTGGCGATGGATGGCTTCAGATAGTTGCCGTGGATCCCGGTAAAGTAGTTCGAGTAGACGATGTCGGATGAGGTGGATCCGACGATCATCTGCTTGTAGCCGTCTACGGCGCGTGCCTCGTCGGTAGCAATGAAGGGCGAGCCTATATAGGCCAGGTCAGCACCCATGGCCTGTGCGCCCAAAATGGCGCGGCCTGTGGCGATGGCCCCGGACAGGAGGAGCGGTCCGTCGAACCATTCCCGGATCTCCTGGACGAGGGCGAAGGGTGAGAGCGGACCTGCATGACCGCCGGCCCCCGCAGCAACGGCAATCAACCCATCTGCACCCTTGCGGATCGCGGAATTCGCGTGACGGTTGTTGATTATGTCGTGGAGGACGATGCCACCGTAGGTATGAATCGCCTCATTGACTTCGGGAACCGCTCCCAGGGACGAGATAACGATAGGAACCTTGTACTTGACGCACATGGTCAGATCGTGTTCGAGCCGCTTGTTGGATCGGTGGACAATCTGGTTGACAGCGAAGGGGGCGGCCGGGCGATGGGGATTTTTCTCGTCGTGGTTGCGCAACTCTTCGGTAATCTGCGCCAGCCATTCGTCAAGCTGGGCTTCGGGCCGGGCATTCAAAGCCGGAAAGGAGCCGACTATACCAGCCTTGCACTGGGCGATGACAAGCGGTGGATGCGAAACGATGAATAGCGGCGCTCCCACAACCGGAATACGCAGCTTGGTTTTCAGAATGTCCGGCAGAGCCATGTCGCATCTCCCATGCAGTAAACTTTGACGTTTTCGTAAACGTAATTCTTTTAGCAGACCGCTAGCAATGAGCAAGTCAAAGGTGATAAATTCCGGGTTCCGTGCGCAACTTTCCAGTAAAAGGGTGGGGCTATTGCGCCCGAAATATGTACGAATTTCTCGGAATCGGGCTCCATGTTCAACCCTATTTGTTCAATGATCGCGCTGGACGTTGGTCAGGGAGTGCCGGTTCCAGAATCAAGATGGAGCGCCCGGACTGCACGTTGCCGGGCCTTGCAGCATAAATTGGTGCGTCCGGGTTCATATAGACTAAACTGCCATCATTGCGCCGCGAGAGTCTTGAATAAGCAGTCAAATAGGCTATGGCTACCCATTCACAAGAGCCGCTTTGAGGGGACATCGTCGAGTTGGAAGCGATCGAGCAAGCGATCCGGAACGCGTTGGCGAAATCGGATGCCAACAACCCTGCCATTCGTCAGAAAATCTACGAATCCGCTTGGGGTGCTCATGAGCGTTCATTGGCGGCCAACGGCGCGCTTGACGATGACCAGCGTGAAGATCGCCGTGAGCGGCTGAAAGCATCGATCATCCGCATAGAAAAAGAGATCCAGACAGTAGGTGAACTGACGCCTCCACCTCCGCCCGCTTCGGTCGAAGAGCGGCTCGAACCCGTGATGCCTGACGATACTATTCCGTCAATCGAACCTGCATCCAGGGTGGAGCCGACGCTCAGTGCCATGCCGGAGGCCAACCTCGGCACGCCTGACTCCGTAGCGGAAGAAGCAGTTGTTGCCGACAATTACCGGCCGGAACGCCTGCAGCAACGGGGGAGCCGCAAAACTGAGCACAAGAAAGCGAGCGGGTTCAGCAAGCTTCTTATTCTTTTCGCTTTGCTGGCAGTTGCATTGGGGCTGCTGTGGGTTGTCGCATCCGGGATCGTCAATCAGAAACCGTCCAGTGCCCCGCCGATGACTGCAGACACTCGAACCAACAGTGAGAGCCAGGAACCGGTAAAGGAAGGACAGGTTGCGTCAGAAAGCACTTGGATCACGATTTTCGATCCGGCCGATTCCACCGGTGTGTCTGTGGCCGGTCGAGCAATGGCCAGTGTCGATGGCGACCAACTGGAGAAGTTCCTGCGCATCAAATCTCCCGGCGAGGCTGACGACATCAGCTTTGCTGTGGGGCAGGGCGTTCTAGAGCAGCTGGTGGGGACGAACGCTGTCTTCGATATCATTGCCAAGACGCAGGATGGTACGAGTACACAGATCGCGGTTAGTTGTGACTTCGGCAATCTCGGTGATTGCGGGCGTACCCGTTTCGATGTTTCGGATGCCAATGGCGAGTATCTGGTGCAGAAACAGTTTCCCGCGGACAAGCAGCCAGCCGCTGGCGGCGTCATAAAAATCAACTCTGATGTTTCCCAGGCTGGAAAGTCGGTCGACATCATCTCCATCCGCGTCCAGATCACGAACTGATGGCGCGCGCATTTCTATCTTCCGGGGATATGATCGCCGACCGGCGTTCCTCCTATGCGGACATGTTGTTTGAATCCGGCGATCATGCTGCCGCGGCTGATCTGATGCGCCAGGCGTTGGAAATCGTACCGCAATGGGCGGCCGGCCTGTTCCGCCTCGGCGAAATGGAGGCGGCGGCCGGTGAGCACGATGCGGCAGCCCGTGCCTGGAACCGCGTGCTCGAGCTTGATCCGGCAGACCGGTTTGGTGCGGCGTTGAAGCTTGCGGCTGCTGGCCATGCAAAGGCTCCCCACACGCCGCCCACGGCCTATGTCGAAACGCTCTTTGACGCCTATGCCCCGACCTTTGAGGCTGCGCTCGTGGAGCGTTTGGACTACCGCGTGCCTGAATTGCTGGCGAATGCCATTCATGCGTCTGCGCCTGGAAGGCAATTTCGGTCCGTGCTCGACCTCGGCTGCGGTACAGGGCTGATGGGCACCCACATCCGTGCCGCAGCGGATTACCTGGCCGGCACGGACCTCTCGGACGCCATGCTGCAGAAGGCTGCGGAAAAGCATGTCTATGACAGCTTGGCAAAAGGTGATGTCAACGAGCTGGACGCGGCTTCGAACAGCGCGGATCTCGTCATCGCCGCAGATGTTTTCGTTTACGTCGGTGATCTCGATCAAGCTTTCGCCAATGTCGCGCGAGTCCTCGTACGGGACGGCCTCTTTGCGTTTTCGGTCGAGCATGATGCAGGTGACCGCGACGAGCCAGCTCTCCAATCTTCGCTGCGTTATACGCACTCCGAAGCCTATGTGCGCCGTCTTCTCGCGGAGCATGCCTTGGTCCCCGTGAGCATCCAGCGCGAGCAGATACGCCTCGATCGAGGGGAGGCTCTCCAGGGGCTCATCGCAGTCGCCAAGGCGAACTGATCAGTCCTTGCGGAATACCAGACGGCCCATCCATCCAGTCACAACGGCGAGGAAGACAGCGAAGAGACCGTAGAGAAGGCTGTGCTGGTTGGCGGCCCGGTAAATGCGAAACTCCAGACCTGCCTTGACGATGTTGAGGCTCGTGGCGCTCTCTCGCAGAAATTCACCATTCCGGAATAGGTAGGCTCGCGCCACGTGCTTGCCGACCGGCACATTGGCCGGTAGAGAAAGCGTCGCGCGGAACAAGGTCGATGACAGGAATTGCACATCTCCCATGCGTTGGCTGTAAAGCTTTTGCTTCAGCTTCAGTCGCGGCAGTTCCGTGGAGAACTCCCTCAGCGTGGCACTTGATCCAAAGCTGTCCGGCATTGGTTCATAGAATATATTGTTGATGCCGAGACCGAGCTGGGCAAACACCTTCGGTGTAGTGATGTCCTGCAGGCTGCGCGTCGATGCAAGCGAGTAGGATGCCGGTATGTGCTGGAAAGTTACCGATTCCGTGTTAACCCAGATGCCGAAGAAACGGTCCTTGCGGCGTACGACGAAATCACGTTCCGGGCCTTGCAGAATGACGACCACATCATAGCGACCCTGGCGCTGGATCAACGGGTCCGCATTGTCCAAGGCACCAAAGACCGTCAGATCGGTTCCACGGAAACCAGACGTAATCGCTATGGTGTCGGTAGAAAGTCCGATTTCTACCGTTTCCTTGTTCAACGGTTGCTGGGCAAAGGCGGCTGCAGCTGTTCCGAGCCAGATCGCCAATGCCAGGGCTTTGGCGCACATGCTCATGTCGCCCCCGTCGCAATCGCGAGCGAGATCGAATAAAGGTCATCGGGTGTCACGAAAAGCTCTATGGCAAGACGCAAGCCAACCGCAAGGACAAGCAATGCAAGCAGCGCGCGCAGTTGCTCGCCTCGCAATTTTTGGCCAATTCGAGCGCCATATTGCGCTCCAACGACACCGCCTGACATGAGTAGCATTGCCAGGACGATATCGACGGACTGGTTGGTTGTCGCCTGCATCACCGTCGCGAAGGCGGTGACGAATACGATCTGGTACAGCGATGTGCCGATAACGACGTTCGTCGGTACCTTGAGCAAGTAGATCATGGCGGGAACCATGATGAAGCCACCACCGACGCCCATGATGGACGACAGAAAGCCGATCGCTCCACCAAGAACGAGCACAGGAATGATGCTCACATAGATTTTGGATTGGCGAAACCGCATCTTGAATGGCAGGCGGTGCACCCAATTGTGCTGGCCGGGCTTCTTCAAAGTGGCGAGTTGTCCTGCCCGCGCCCGGCGCATCGACTGGACGCTTTCATACAGCATCAAACCGCCGACAGTGCTCAGAAAAACCACATAGAGCAGGGAGACGATCAGGTCGAGCTGGCCGAGTTCCCGCAAGAGCACGAACACGTATATGCCGACGGCGGCGCCGATGATGCCGCCGATCACCAGCAAGGATCCGAGCTTGATGTCGAGCGTACCTCGCCTGAAATGCGTCAGTGCACCACTGAACGACGAGGCAATGACCTGATTGGCACCGGTGGCAACCGCAACTGCAGGTGGAATATTGTAAAAGATCAGCAGCGGCGTAATCAGAAAGCCACCACCCACACCGAACATGCCCGACAGGAATCCGACCGCCGCTCCCATGCCGAAGAGCACGAAGATATTGACCGAGATCTCGGCTATAGGTAGGTAAATACCCAATACAAACCCCAAACTCATCATGGTGCTACGACGCCGTCGTAACACCACAATGACAGCAATTCTTTAAGGTTTCTTGCCCTCTCGACGGGCTTGAGTCAAACACTGACTCAATGTTGCGGGACATACCGGTTCAAACACGAAACCAATTGTCGCAACAACGGGGTAGCTGCTGTTTTTAACCAGAACTATGCTTGGAAATGCAAGGTGCCTACCCGTTCTTACCGAGAAGGTTCCGGACAAACTCGCCGTCTATGTTGCCTGTCGGCTTCAACCCATTGTCTTTCTGGAATGCCATGATCGCATCGCGGGTCTTGGCTCCGATCCTGCCATCAGAACCGCCTGCATCGTAACCATGTTTGTTCAGGATCATCTGCACGTTGCGAATGGCTTTTTCCATATCAATGGAACCTGTAGTGGATGGGGTATCAAGCCACTCTTCGGGTACATTAAGAGCATTGGCGTCCGCGTTCATCGGCTTCGGCTTCCAGAGCTCGACAGCCGCGCGTGCCCGCTGAAGCTGTTCGGGAGACATGGCCTTTGCAACTTCGTCGCGCTTTTGCCATGCATCCTTGTCGCCGGCATTCGCTGCAAGAGCGAACCACTTGTAGCTTTCTTCAAGATTCTGCTGGACGCCCATGCCTTTCGCTGAAAGGACCGCAAGATTGAACTGGCTGTCCTTCACTCCAAGCTCCGCGGCTTTGGCAAACCAGAGCGCGGCAGAGTCATTGTCCGGGGCGCCATCGGTACCTGCAGCAAACAGCACAGCGAGGTTGTGCATGGCGCTCGCATTCCCCTGTTCGGCTGCAAGCTGGTAGTATGTCTTGGCCTTCGTCAGGTCACGCGCGACGCCGAGGCCCTTTTCGTAGAAGTTGCCGAGACGATATTGGGCAGGGGCATAACCCTTCTCGGCAGCGATGCGATATGAGTCGGCAGCCTTGGTGTAGTCCCGATCGATGCCTCGTCCATCCATGTAGCGGTTGCCAATTTCGAACAATGCCCTGGGATCGCCATTTGCTGCCGCTGTGTGCAGGGGCTCCGGCCCGACTTCTGCCGGAACGGCTGGAGCGGTCATTGCGCCGCCGGCTGCGGTGTCGGTGGCCGTGAACGTAGGTGGAGTATTTTGCTGGGAGGCAATGACGCTGGCGACACTGTCGGGGGCAGGCAGGGATGCCGCCGATGCCGGTCCCGTGCTGTCCAAAGGCGCAGCCGGTTCAGCCGCTATGGCAGGATTGGCTTCGGTGGTGCTGGACGCGAGATCGTCCGTCTCACCCGGCTTGGCCTGACCGGTCGCCAGGTTCGATGGCGCTGGATGATCGAGGAATGCACTCTTCAACTGCAGGCCGACAATTGCGATCATGATTGCGCCGATTGCAAGAAGGATCGGCTTGCGCTGCCGGGAGAGAAGCCCGGCCTTAGCCGTGACCGCTTCTTCCTGCTGGACTGGAAGTACACTCTGGCTATCAATTTCCGACGCCGCCGCCTGGGCAGCCCGGCGTGCAGCCGCGATGAAATCGGCCTTGCCGGCAGGGACGTCGCTGACGGTGGGCGCATCCCGCCGGTCGTCGCGCACCCGCTTAAGGATCGAGTTCAGGTCAGGCATGCCTGAGCCTGGTTCCAGCGGGCGGTTGAGGATATCCGGATCGAAGTCCATCTTCACGTCGGGACGCTCGTCGCGCCCCGGCAAATCCAACCCCGAATCCTGGTTTGTGGCGTCCTGTTTGTTTCGCCCCTTCAGGCCGCGAGCAAAACTACCAAAAAGAGATCGTTTTTGCCGGGGCGTGTCATCAAGATCGCCGGAGAGGTTCACGTCTGGAGAGACATCGTCCTCCTGCAATTGAGATACGCTATCGGCGGGCTCGACAGGAAGTTTCGGGTCGTAGTCAAGTGCCTCCGCGTCCTCGGCGATGATCGTTCCCCCGGCGATGGCACCGAACGCACTGCGTTCCGGGGTTGTGCTGCTTTCCAGCGAGGCCAGCCGATCAACGATCTTGAGCAAGGTGTCGTGGATCGCTTCGAACGTCTTGGTATTGCGCTCTTCAGACTTGCGCGCAAGCATTTCGAGAGTCTTCAAATCCTCGGCGAGTTCATGGGCAATCGCGTTATCATGGATACTGTCGAAGCTGGCCGTATTGCGGATCGCCTCCGCCGCTGCATTGCGCGCTGCTTCAAGCACGAGATCGCGGTTCAGGGCGATGGATTCCTCGATCGCATCGAGCCGGGGAGGAATCGCCCGCAGTTCCGATTGGTGCTCATTCGTACGTGACAAATGTTCCGCCAGGCTGGCGATCTGCAATTCGAGATTGCGGATAGCGCCGTGCGTATTGTCGACATCGGGTACGTTCTTGGCGATGTAACGTGCAATATCGTCAAAACGGGCCTCAAGATTATCGGAAAGACGAATGTCGCTGTGCTCGACCATCATGTGATGATCGTCGAGGCGGCGGGTCAGCGCTTCGAAACGTTGATCGATCTGTTCGATAAAGGCGGGATCAGCAGCAGGCGGCTGCGGCATGTTTTCAAGCTTGTCGATGATCTGCAACACCCGGTCTTCCAGATCGCGGAAGTCGGTAATGCTGATCGATGCCGGCGCATTTTGCAGATGTCGGGTGATTGCAGCAAGCTGGTCGGACAGCACGTCAAGATTGGAGACGGGCGCTGCATGCTGTGCGGTCAGATCATCAACGCGCTCGGCGAGTTCGATCATTCCCTTGAGGATGGTATCGGATGTCCGGTCAAGAGTCGCTGCCTCGACCTTTGTCGCCAGAGACGTGATCCGCGCCTCAAGCCGCTCGAAGGCATCGGCTTCGATATTGCGTGTGGTCGAAGGCCTGGATGTAGCAACAATTGCACGGCTGATTTCATCAAGGCGCTCATCGACCTGCTGCATGAACTTGCCTGTCAGGGAAGCGCCGTTCTTCCGTGACATCTGATCAACAGCGCTTGCCAGCAACAACAGTTTTTCTTCAACGTTCTGGAGCGGCAATGACTGGGGCAAACCGTCCAGCGTTTCACGAATTTCCTTGAGGCGGCCTTCCAGCGATCCGAGCGAAGCGCTGGCAATTTCCCCATTGAATGGGTTGCCTTGCGCGAACGCATCGAAGCGCTCGTCCATCGCGTCCCAACGGCTGCCAAGGTCCCTTACGGATTCCTCGCGTGCCAGCGTGTCCACGGTGCGCCTCAGTTCTTCGAGGTCACCACGGAGCATGGATAGATGACTGGCCTCCGGTCGACCAGCCTTGGTATCATCGCCGAACCCTTCACTCGCCGCCGTTGACTGCCACAGGCGGTTGATCGTGTCGCCACGTGCAGTCAAGCCGGCCGGTGGCGCTGGTTCGGATTCGTCGCGCATCTCGTCGCGCAGCTGCTTCAACTGTGCTGCAATGGCGGTAAGGTCGTGCTTGCCGTCGGCTGGCTGGCTAGCAACCGGTGCTGGCTGCGCCATGTGCCTCGGCGCTGCCGGTCGGCCAGCGCGTGAGGCTAGGGCGGCGAAGCGGTCCGCAATGTCCTGGCTTCCCTCGCTGATATCCGGCTTTGGCTCCATGGCCCGGCGCAACTGGCCTTCGATCGTTTCGAGTGTCTGATTGAGACTATCCAGCGACGTCGCATCGCGGCGTGCGCGGTTCACATTGACCTGTTCCATCAGTGACCTTTGCTTCGTCATGGACGTCTGCTTTTTCCTAACGCCAACAGCATTGGCGGGTTTAACTTCTTGACCTTGGAGCAGCGACGCTGGTCTCGGTTGCCGAAAAGCAGGAATGTGTCCTCACAGGTCCATTCGGGCTAATCCGGAAAGCCAGGACAGGTCTGCCCCATGCGGTCCGACAAGCCGTGAAAAACAAATCACACATAGACACGGATCACCGACACCGTGACATTGGCGAAACGTGGTAAACAACTCGTTAAAACAATCTGCTAATCATTAAAAATGTCGCCGCACGGAGGCGGCGTTTCATAGGGAATTCATGGTGGTGCCATATGGCAGATGGCCCGCTTCAAAATATTCTTGCAGAAGACCGGAATTCACAGAATTTTGACGTTTACGGAAACGTCAAAATTTGTTACAGAGGGCGGAAATCTGATGGTACCATGACTACGGTGCCGCATTTTGCTCGTATATGTTTTGGAGGAAACCTGATGCCGAGTTATCGTGCGCCTGTTGAAGATACGCTGTTTATCCTGAACGATGTTCTTGGTTTTGAGCGTTACAACAACCTTCCGGGTTTTGGCGATGCATCCCCGGATATCGTCGAAGCGATTTTGGGCGAAGGCGCCAAGCTTGCCGAGAACACGTTGTTTCCAGTGAACCAGACCGGCGATCATGAAGGCTGTGTCCGCCATGATGACGGTTCGGTGACCACGCCGAAGGGGTTCAAGGAAGCATTCGACCAGTATCGGGAGGGTGGCTGGGTAGGCCTTGCCGTGCCGCAGGAATTTGGCGGCCAGGGGTTGCCCTATGCGTTGCACGTGGCGGCCGGCGAATATATGGCTTCGGCCAACATGGCGCTGGTCATGTATCCCGGTCTGACACAGGGCGCAATCGCTGCCATTCTCACGCATGGAACCGACGAACAGAAGCAGTCCTATCTGCCCAAGATGACCGATGGGACGTGGACCGGCACCATGAACCTCACGGAGCCGCATTGCGGTACCGACCTGGGCATGTTGCGAAGCAAGGCTGTGCCAAACGCCGATGGCTCCTACCGGATTTCCGGGCAGAAGATTTTCATCTCGGCCGGTGAGCACGACATGGCTGAGAACATCATCCATCTCGTCCTGGCCCGCATCGAAGGTGCGCCGGAAGGTACCAAGGGCATTTCGCTGTTTATCGTGCCCAAGTACATGCTCGACAAGGACGGCAATCCCGGCACCCGCAACGGCGTGTCGTGCGGCTCGATCGAAGAGAAGATGGGCATCCACGGCAATTCGACCTGCGTCATGAACTATGACGAAGCGACCGGTTACCTGATCGGCGGAGAGAACAAGGGTCTGCGCGCCATGTTCACGATGATGAACGAAGCGCGTCTCGGCGTTGCCCTGCAGGGTCTTTCGATAGGCGAGATCGCCTACCAGAATGCTGCCATCTATGCGCGCGACCGCATTCAGGGGCGCGCCTTGACCGGTCCCAAGCAGCCGGACAAGAAAGCCGACCCGATCATCGTCCATCCCGACATCCGGCGCATCCTCCTGACGATCAAGTCTTTCAACGAGGCAGGCCGCGCATTCATTCTCTGGTCGGCGCTGAAGTCCGACATTGCGCATCGCTCGGGCGATGAGGCCGAACGGCAGCTGGCGGATGACATTCTCGGCCTGATGACGCCGGTGCTGAAAGGTGTGCTGACCGACAAGGGCTTTGAACATGCGTGCTTGGCCCAGCAGGTTTTCGGGGGCCATGGCTATATTGAAGAACATGGCATGAGCCAGTACGTGCGCGATGCGCGCATCGCCATGATCTACGAGGGTGCGAATGGCATCCAGGCATTGGACCTGGTCGGCCGCAAGCTCGGCGCCAATGGCGGCCGGGCTGTCATGGCCTTCTTCAAGGAAGTGGGCGATTTCTGCGAAGAAAATCGCGGCGACGAGAAACTCTCATTCTTCACCAAGCATTTGAAGAAGGGCCTCAACGATTTGCAGGCCGCTTCCATGTGGCTGATGCAGAACGGCATGGCAAATCCCGACAATGCTGGGGCTGCCTCCACCGACTACATGCATCTCTTCGGCCTGGTATCGCTTGGCTATATGTGGGCGCGCATGGCCAAGGCATCGCACGCCAAGCTGGCTGAAGGCACAGGCAACAAGGCCTTCCATGAGACCAAGCTCGTCACGGGCAAGTTCTTCATGGAGCGCGTCATGCCGGAAACATCGGCGCATCTTGCCCGCATCCAGACTGGAGCTGATACGATGATGGCGCTCGCAGCGGAAGCATTCTAAGCTGCTGCACGCTCATTTCGAGCCGCGACCACGCGGCTCCGTCAACTGATCTTGGGAGGTTTGTGATGGGTCTGCGACCGGAAGAAGTATTGGGTGTGCCGAAACCCGGCTGGAAGACGGAAGATGTCGTCATGCTGGAAGAGATGGCCACGAGGTTTCTCGAGGCGGAGATACTGCCGCACTATGACCGTTTCGAGAAACAGGAAATATTCGATCGCTCGGCTTGGGAGCTCGCTGGAGAGAACGGGCTCCTGTGCGCCTCGATGCCGGAGGAATATGGCGGAGCGGGTGGCTCCTATGCGCACGAAAGCGCCATTCTTGAAGCCATCAGCCATGTCGGCGTCGACGGATTCGGCATAGCTCTGCACAATTCCATCGTTGCTCCCTATATCCTTCACTATGGTTCGGAGGAGCAGAAACAGCGATGGTTGCCGAAAATGGCGACCGGCGAACTCATCGGCGCCATCGCCATGACCGAGCCCGGTGCGGGATCGGATCTCCAGGGTGTAAAGACCAGCGCGAAAAGGGATGGTAACCACTACGTCATCAACGGGTCAAAGACGTTCATTACCAACGGTCAGCTTGCCAACCTCGTCATCGTCGTGACCAAGACCGACCCTGCGCAGGGGGCAAAGGGTACCTCGCTTATCGTAGTTGAAACCGATGGGCAGGAAGGTTTCGAACGCGGCCGCAATCTCGATAAGGTCGGGCTGAAGTCCAACGATACGTCAGAGCTCTTTTTCAATGAAGTCCGGGTACCCACGTCCAATCTTCTCGGGACGGAAGAGGGGCAGGGCTTTGTTCAGCTGATGCAGCAATTGCCCCAGGAGCGCCTGCAGATAGGTGGGACGGCAATCGCCATGGCGGAGCGTGCCATTGCCATCACGTCGGATTATGTCAAGGAGCGCAAAGCCTTCGGCAAGGCTGTCATTGAGTTCCAGAACACCCAGTTCAAACTGGCTGAGCTGAAGACAGAGGCGACCATCGGGCGTGTCTTCTACAATCATTGTGTCGAACGCCACGTGAATGGCGGGCTTGATCCGGTCACGGCCTCGATGGCGAAATACTGGCTCAGCGATTTGCAGAACAAAGTGGTCGACGAATGCCTGCAGTTGCATGGCGGATACGGCTATATGAACGAATATCCTATCGCCCGCATGTTCCGTGATGCCCGCGTCCAGCGGATCTATGGCGGCACCAACGAAATCATGAAGCTTTTGATCGCCCGCAGCCTTTGAGCTGCCGGTTCGAACAGGGAGAATGAAATGACTGAGGCATACATTTACGACCACGTCCGCACGCCGCGCGGCAAGGGCAAGAAGGACGGCAGCCTGCACGAAGTGCCTGCGGTCCGCCTCGGCGCCCACGTGCTCGAGGCGCTGCGCGACCGCAACGGACTCGACACGGGCCTGGTCGATGACATCATCTACGGCTGCGTCGATCCGGTCGGCGAAGCCGGAGCTGTCATCCCGCGTTCCTCCGCCTTTGAAGCGGGATATGATTTCAAGGCGCCAGGCATGCAGATATCGCGGTTTTGTGCATCCGGACTTGATGCGGTGAATTTTGCTGCCGCCAAGATCGTGCAGGGTGCGGACGACATCGTTATTGCCGGCGGCGTCGAGTCCATGTCCCGTGTTGGCATGGGCATGTCAGGCGGCGCCTGGTATATGGATCCGTCCGTCGGCCTGCCGGGCTATTTCATGCCGCAGGGCGTTTCCGCCGACCTGATCGCTACGAAGTACGGCTTCACCCGCGATGACGTCGATGCTTACGCGGTCGAGAGCCAGAAGCGGGCCGGGGAAGCCTGGAAGAACGGATATTTCAAGAAGTCGGTTCTCGAGATAAAGGACCAGAACGGGCTGACGATACTCGATCATGACGAGCACATGCGTCCGGCGACGGATATGCAGGCGCTGGCCTCATTGAATCCCTCCTTTGTCATGCCCGGCGAAATGGGAGGCTTCAATGCTGTTGGCATTCAGGCACATCCCGAGGTCGAGACGATCAATCATGTCCATCATGCCGGCAATTCGTCCGGAATCGTCGATGGCGCTGCGGGCGTATTGCTTGGCTCGAAGGGCGCGGGCAAGGCTATCGGCGCAAAGCCGCGTGCCCGCATCCGCGCATTCGCCAATATCGGTTCGGACCCGGCTCTGATGCTGACCGGCCCGGTCGATGTAACGGAGAAGCTGTTGAAGCGGGCGAGGATGAAGATTTCGGACATCGATCTCTTCGAGCTCAATGAAGCGTTTGCCGCGGTGGTCCTGCGCTACATGCAGGCCTTCGACATTCCGCGCGAAAAGATCAATGTCAACGGCGGTGCCATCGCCATGGGGCACCCTCTGGGCGCCACAGGTGCCATGATCCTTGGCACTGTTCTCGATGAACTGGAGCGCCGTGATCTCAACATCGCACTGGTTACCTTGTGCATAGGCGCCGGCATGGGCACCGCAACCATCGTCGAACGCGTCTGAGGAGATAGGGAAGATGAGCTATACGAACTTCAAATTCGACGTTGACGCGGACGGCATAGCCCTCGTTACCTGGGACATGCCCGACAAGTCCATGAATGTTTTCACCGAAGAGGTCATGCAGGAATTGGACGCGATCGTCGACCGGGTCACAAAGGACGAGTCAATCAAGGGAACTGTGATTACCTCCGGCAAGGACACGTTCTCCGGTGGTGCCGATCTGACCATGCTCAAGCGCATGTTCCAGCTTTTCCAGGAAGAGAAGGCAAAGGACCCAAAGAAGGCGGTTGAACTGCTGTTCGAGAACACTGGCAAGATGGGTGGCCTGTTCCGCAAGCTGGAAACGTGCGGCAAACCATGGGTTTCCGCGATCAACGGCACGTGCATGGGCGGCGCATTCGAGATGTCATTGGCCTGCCATGGCCGCGTTGTTTCCGACGACCCGGCCGTCAAGATGGCCTTACCGGAAGTCAAGGTCGGCATCTTTCCAGGTGCAGGCGGAACCCAGCGCGTACCGCGGCTGACCAACCAGCAGGATGCCCTGCAGATGATGACTACAGGGTCTAGTCTGACGGCATCACGCGCCAAGGCAATGGGGCTGGTGCATGAGGTTGTTCCAGCCAAAAAGCTGATCGACGCGGCCAAGAAGATGATCAAGGCCGGTTTGAAGCCCGTGCAGCCATGGGATGAAAAGGGCTTCAAGCTCCCCGGTGGCGCGATCTATTCCCCAGCCGGCGCCAATCTCTGGCCTGCGGCGACTGCGATCCTTCGCCGCGAAACCTACGGCAATTATCCGGGCGCGGCATCGATCCTCAAATCAGTCTATGAGGGTCTGCTCGTCCCGTTCGACACCGCACTCAAGATCGAACAGCGCTACTTCACAAAGATCCTGCAGACGACCGAAGCCGGCATGATGATCCGCTCGCTGTTCGTATCCCTGCAGGAGTTGAACAAGGGCGCACGTCGTCCGAGCGACATCAAGCCTACCAAATTCAAGAAAGTCGGCGTTGTCGGTGCGGGCTTCATGGGGGCTGGTATCGCGTATGTCACCGCAAAGGCTGGCATCCCGGTGGTGCTCCTCGACCAGAGCCTCGAGGCGGCAGAAAAGGGCAAGGCACATTCCGCCGAGCTGATCACCAAGGAAGTGCAGAAGGGCAAGGCGACAGCCGAGGAAAAGGAAAAACTGCTAGGCCTGATCACGGCATCGGCCGACTATGCTGATCTGGAAGGTGCAGACCTTGTCATCGAGGCGGTTTTCGAAGACCGCGAAGTCAAACGGGCAGTGACCGAAAAGGCGGAGGCGGTCCTGAAGCCGGCCGCGATATTCGCGTCCAACACTTCAACCTTGCCAATTACCGGCCTTGCCAAAGTCTCACAGCGACCCAAGAACTTCGTCGGCATCCATTTCTTCTCACCAGTGGACAAGATGCTGCTGGTGGAAGTCATTCTTGGCAAGAAGACGTCGGACAAGGCACTTGCCGTTGCGCTTGACTACGTCCGTGCGATCAAGAAGACGCCGATCGTTGTGAATGACACGCGTGGTTTCTACGTCAATCGCTGCGTTCTGCGTTACATGTCGGAAGCCTACAACATGCTGATTGAAGGTGTTCCGCCGGCAATGATCGAAAATGTTGCCCGGATGGCGGGCATGCCGGTCGGCCCGCTGGCACTCAACGACGAGACGGCGATTGATCTTTCGCAAAAGATACTGAAGGCCACATTGGCAGATCTCGGACCAAAGGCTGTCGACCCGCGGCATGTAGAGCTCGTCAACACTTTGGTTGATAAATTCGACCGCCGCGGTCGCAAGAACGGCAAGGGCTTCTATGACTACCCGGCCAAGCCCGCGAAGAAACACCTGTGGCCGGAGCTTAAGACGCTCTATCCTCAGCAGGACCCGGACAAGATCGACGTCAATGTCTTGAAGCAGCGGTTCCTCTTCACCATTGCCCTTGAAGCGGCACGCGTGATGGAGGAAGGCATCGTTACCGATCCGCGTGAAGCGGATGTGGGGTCGATCCTTGCTTTCGGCTTTGCGCCCTACACGGGCGGAACGCTGTCCTACATCGATGGCATGGGGGCAGCAAGGTTTGTAGAGATCGCCAAGGGGCTGCAGCGCAAATACGGTGCGCAGTTCAAGGCGCCGAAACTCCTGCTTGATATGGCCGAAAAGGGCGACACCTTTTACGAAAGGTTCAATCCCTATCCGGCTGAGGAAAAGAAGCAGGCCGCTTGACCTCGCGGCCACCCTCTCAAGGGGCGGGCACTGATCGCCCCTTTTTCTTTGTGGATAAGAAAGTTTTCCGCAATTTTTCTCGACTTTTCCGGGTTTCCTTCTTAGAACAATAGGGAAGGTATTTTTTCCTCGTCGCTGGAACATCCCATGTTTTCACATGACCGCATCTGGGCGGCCATCGATGCACTGGCAGAACGCCATTCGCTCTCCGTTTCCGGATTGGCGAAGCGGGCAGGGCTGGATCCGACAACGTTCAACAAATCGAAGCGTTATGCTGTAGACGGCCGCGCGCGATGGCCTTCTACCGAATCCCTGGCGAAGATTATGGAGGCGACGGGGGCGTCGCTCGACGAGTTCATGATGCTGGTTCTGGGCAAAGCCACAAGGTCAGGCGGTACGACGACGCGGTCAGTACCGCTCCTTGGTTTTGCGCAGGCTGGGGCGGGCGGTTTCTTTGACGATGGCGGTTTTCCGGTAGGGCAGGGTTGGGATGTCGTCGAGTTTCCGATAGGTCCCGGTGATACCGTTTATGCCCTGGAAGTATCAGGCGATTCCATGCTGCCGCTATATCGTGACGGCGATACGATCATCGTCTCGCCTGGCGCAGCCGTACGGCGGGGTGATCGCGTCGTGGTTCGCACCAAGGATGGAGAGGTCATGGCCAAGGTCCTCGCCCGGCAAACTCCGCGGACGATCGAATTGCAGTCGATGAATCCTGAACACCCTAATCGTACTTTTGATGCGGCCCACATAGACTGGGTCGCCCGGATCCTATGGGCAAGCCAGTAGGAAATTTTTCCGTATGCGTCAGTTGCCGCTCTATGTTTTGACCGTTTTCGTCGCCATTTCGCTGACCTACGCCTTTATGGCACCCTTCCACGGCGGTGTCGGGACGCCCGCTGTGACGGGTCAGGATGTCGACATCACGCCTGAAGACTTTGAACTACCCGATGAAATGAAGAATGATGTGCCGGACGCCGAGCCGGAGGCCGCGCCCTTGAAGGGACGCGTAACCTCTCCCGAAGCGCGACAGGTCAATCCGGACGCACCTGCGTTGCCAGACAGCCAGTCAACGCCACTGGAACGTGTCGAACCTCGTCAACCATTGAGCCAACTTGGGCAAGCCGCGACCGTAGCGCCGCCTCCACCTCCGGTGCCGGTCGACAATACGGCAAAGCCGTTGCTGCTCTACCAGCCGGTTGCTCTTGCCGCCGGAACAATCGAAGCGTCAGGTTACAAGATCGCGCTCGATGGCATCGAAACACTGCCCATAGAGGAGACCTGCAGTGCCGGCGACGGAGCGAGCTGGCCATGCGGCATGGCAGCGAGGACAGCATTTCGCAACTGGCTGCGATCGCGCGCGATCGAATGCGACGTACCTGGCCAGCCAACCGACGATGTGATCGCGACCCACTGCAAGCTTGGGAATGCCGATCTCGCGCAATGGCTGGTGGAAAACGGTTGGGCGCGCGTCAAGCACGGCACCCCGATGGCTGACGCGATGAAAAAAGCCGAAGAAGAAAAACGCGGCATCTTTGGTGAAGCACCGGCGGCTCTTCCAGTGACCCAGGAAGTACCAATGCCGTCTTTCAGCGATACGCTTTTGCCGACGGAGGAGCCTGCCGTCACTCCGCCGCCGCTCACTGCGCCGGACGCTCCATTTCCGCCTCGTCCACAGTAAGCTCTAAGCTTCGTGGCAAACCGCTTCGATGTTGTGGCCGTCTGGATCACGGACAAACGCCCCATAGTAGTTTGGATGGTAATGGGGACGCAGTCCCGGCTGTCCATTGTCGGTGCCGCCGGCTGCTATTGCCGCTTTATAGAAGGCGTCGACCATAGTGCGGCTGCCGACACGGAAGGCCACATGAACCGGAGGCTTGTTGGGCGTGCCGCTGACAACCCAGAAATCCGGCTTCCCACCCTCGCCAAATCCGGCAACGCCTTCGGTACCGGTGACGGAGGCGGGGAACTCGACGATCAGTTGATATCCTATGGCAGCCAATGCATCGGCGTAGAACTTCTTGCTCTTCTGGTAATCACCTACGGCTACGCCTGTATGATCGATCATTCAGTCCTCCCAAGCATGTTGCTCTGTCAGCCTATGATAGATTGCCCGCCAGTGCCTTCGCAATGAGGGCGCGAGTCTCGGCAATGCCATAAAGTGCGACGAAGGAGCCAAAGCGTGGTCCACGCTCCTGTCCGATCAGCACCTCGTAGAGCATCTGGAAGAAGGATACTGAAACACCCGGGCCGCCTTCAGGGCTTTTTTTCGTATGGTCCTGGTAGCGTTCGATTGCGCGGGCGACATCGAGTATCGCATTCTGGATCTCGCTGCCGTCGGCGTCGGCGGGAATGGTTGCAAGCTTCTTGTCCATTGCTTCGAGGGCGACGCGCTCCACGTCATCTGGCGCGCGGAATTTCTTCGACGGCTTGACGAAGTCATTGAAATAGCGGATCGCGTAACCCACCAATGCATCGAGTTCCGGATTGTTCTGAGGCGTAACGCCCGGCGCATAGCGCGATATAAAGCCCCAGAGAACACTGCTGTTCTCAGCATTGGAGGCGCTCACAAGGTTGAGCAGCAGCGCAAATGGAACCGGCATCTCGATCGCTGGCGGGTTGCCGTCGTGCAGATGCCAGACTGGATTGTTCAGCCGGTCCTTCCAGGATTGCCGGCCATACGCGGACAGGTAGGTAAAGTATTCGTCTACCGCCTTTGGAATGACGTCAAAATACAACCGCTTTGCTGTCCTCGGCTTCTGGAACATGTACAGGCCGAGGCTTTCGGTTGGAGCGTAGGTCAGCCATTCGTCGATGCTCAGACCATTGCCCTTCGACTTGGATATTTTCTGGCCAACATCATCGAGAAAGAGCTCATAGACAAAATGTTCAGGAGCCCGGCCGCCCAGAATCTCACATATGCGATCGTAAATCACCGCATTCGTCTGGTGATCCTTTCCGAACATCTCGAAATCCACGCCGAGGGCCGCCCAACGCATTCCGAAGTCAGGCTTCCACTGCAACTTCACGTTCCCACCCGTTACGGGGAGAGTCGTTTCAACGCCGTTCTCGTCGTCAAAGGTAATCGTGCCGTTCTTCGCATCGATATGCTTCATCGGAACGTAAAGAACCCGGCCACTGGTGGGCGAGATGGGCAAGAACGGACTATAGGTCGCCTGCCGTTCTTCGCCGAGCGTAGGCAGCATCACCTTCATGATCTCTTCGTAGCGCTCGGCCGCACGCAGCAACACTTCGTCGAAGCGGCCCGACTTGTAATATTCCGTGGCGCTGGCAAATTCGTAGTCAAAGCCGAATGTATCAAGGAACCGGCACAGCATGACATTGTTATGGTCGGCAAAACTCTTGTAATCACCGTCAAAGGGGTTGGGAACTGCGGAAAGAGGCTCGTGCAGGTGCGGCGCCAGCAAGGAGGGGTCTGGTACGTTCTCCGGGATCTTCCGCATCCCGTCCATGTCATCGGAGAAGCAAAGCAATTTTGTCTTGACTGTGTCCCCGGTCAGGACCCGAAAGGCATGGCGTACCATCGATGTTCGGGCCACTTCTCCGAACGTCCCGATATGCGGCAGACCGGAGGGTCCGTAGCCGGTCTCGAACAGTACCGTCTCCGGAAAGCCGGTTTTCTCATACCGTTTGATGATCTTACGCGCCTCTTCGAAAGGCCAGGCTTTGGCCTCTGCTGCCGCCTCGATCAATTCGGCGGTCAGTTCGATTTGTGTATCCGGGCGCGAAGTCATTCGTTTTTCCTGTGTTTCCGGCCATTTGGTGGGGCGCGCGGACACTATGGCGGCAGTTTGCCCGCGTCAATCACAACTGTCCGCGCCAACGCCATCATTGCTCATTTTTGAAGAATGGGACTGGCTTCAGTAAAAATCGACCGGGAAATACCGCAGGTAGAGTTCAGATATCGTTCCCTTTTCTTCCATGGCTTTCAAGGCAAAATTGAAGGCCTCAACGAGCTTGCTGTTGGCCAGGGTCGTTGCAATTGTCATGCCGTCGCCGAGAAATTGCGGCGCGACATAGGGCCCCCCAGCAAATGCACAGCAGTTTTTCGCGTCTGGGCTGCCAATCCAGAACGAGAGGTCGGAACCATCGCCAAATATCGCATCGACCTTTTTCGCCTGCAGGTCCTTGAACATGAGGTCGCGTGAGGGGTAGCCGACCCAATGGGCTTGCGGGAAGTAATCGGCAAGTATCGCCTGGTGCACGGAACCCGCGATAACGCCAACCGTCTTGTTTTCCAGGGCATTCGCAAGCGGTTCCCTCAGTGGCGTATTTTTTAGCGTCATGAAACGGGCAGGCAGGCGTATATAAGGGGCTGTAAAGTTGTACTTCTCCCGCAAGACGGCAGTTGGTTTCAGCCCGGCAATAATCGCCTCGGCTTCACCGTTTTCAAGCGTTGGCTGCAGTTCGTTCCAAGGGCGCGCCTCAATCTGGCAAATTGCCGTGACGCCCAGTTCATCGCAAATCGCCCGCACGAGATCCACATTAAACCCGGAAATGCGTCCTGTACTGTCGATGAAATTGAAGGGCGGGTAATCTACCGTCGTCATGAAGCGAATGCGTTCGACGGTCGTCAGGTCGGGTTTCGAAACATGTTCCCGACCATCCCAATAATGCGGAAAATCCGATGCGGCATGCGCATTCGGCAAAACGGCCAGACTAAGGCCAAAGGCAAAGGCGGCAATTTTCCGGATATGCATTCGTTCCAGCGCAATCATGTGATTTGCGGCAAGCTAGAACAAACACGCTCCAAATGGAACCGGCGATGAACGCGATAGCGCTTTCCGGTCCGATGCTTCGGCGACGGACCACTCATCAATTGGTCGAATTCTGCCCACAGAACGTCAGAAGCGTATTGTGATTTTCTATCCAGTATAGCACGTTCTGGATAATAGAAAGTACAGGCAAGTATTTCAACTGAAGATGTATTGATCGAATTCACTGCAATTTTTGATTGAGGGTTTTCGGAATGATAATATTGACCGTAATTGATTTGGATCTGTATTTGCTGTCGATGCAGGGGCGATCGGCCGTTATCGTCTGAAAAATGCGGACGATTGAAGTTTCGC
The DNA here is from genome assembly GCF_020164435.1 of Phyllobacterium lublinensis. GTDB lineage: Bacteria > Pseudomonadota > Alphaproteobacteria > Rhizobiales > Rhizobiaceae > Phyllobacterium > Phyllobacterium lublinensis. Next base: position 104,040 of record NZ_JAIUDQ010000013.1, read on the forward strand.
TTGCGGCGCGACTTGCCTGCACGCGAATGCCGCGTTCGCTCATTGTTGGCGCATTCAGGCAATCGCTTGTCAATGGAACGTCATTCATCGACGAGTTGTATGCGTCAGGGCGGATCCATGAAACGACAATTGGACAGTGCATCGCCGATGAAGCAGGGCTGTTGTTCGAAGATGTACCCGAGGGGGTTCGCGTTGTAATGCCCAGTGCGGCAGATTTTGTAGTGCTACGTGGCATGAGGCACACGGTCGTTCTGACATCAGAGGATACGACACTAATCTACATCGCCCCGAGTCTGAGCGACCTCGCGGCAATCAAGAACAATCTTCCAGGAAGCCCGGAAATAGCGGCGCGTTTGCGAATAACGACACCATACGCTTTGGACCAATTCCTGGTGTCAAGCCATGAGACGGCCCTCCTGGACAGGGCCATACGCATGGTAGAAATCACAAGTGCCGAACATTCGGCAAAGGTGGTTGCGACCGGGACACAGGGAGTCATGATCGGTTTCATAGCATCTTCATGCCTTTTCACGGCGATGCTGAATCCGGGGCTGTTATGGCAACTGCTGCATGCTCTCTTTTCGAGTTTTTTCTCGGCATGTATTTTATTGCGTTTGCTTGCGCGTCATAACGTCGGGTCCATGCGAATACAGCCTTGGTATCCCCTTTCACCATCGGGATTGCCCGGTTACAGCGTCTTGATTGCGCTTTATCACGAGGCTGACGTCGTCCCGCAGCTGGTGAATGCCATGAGGGAGCTCAATTGGCCGCGATCGAAGCTCGACGTTCTGTTTCTGTGTGAGCTGGATGACATCGGGACGATTGCTGCCCTTCAAGCCGCAATGTTGCCGGCCGGTTTCAGAATTGTCCGCGTTCCGAGTGGCGGCCCTCGCACGAAGCCAAAAGCACTCAACTATGGACTGCAACTGGCGAAAGGAGATTTCGTCGTTGTATATGACGCCGAAGATCGTCCACACCCTCAGCAACTGCAGGAGGCATGGTGGCATTTCGCCAAAGGCGGAGAGACGCTCGGCTGTCTCCAAGCGCCGCTTGTTATCGCCAATGCATATGCAGGCAGGCTGACACGTCTGTTCGCATTTGAATATGCGGCGCATTTCCGCGGGATATTGCCGTGGCTTGCCCGCCATCGCCTCGTCATGCCTCTTGGGGGGAGCTCAAATCATTTTCGGCGCGGTTGCCTTGAGGCGGTTGGTGGCTGGGATCCATTCAACGTAACGGAAGATGCCGAACTGGGAACAAGGCTGGCCCGATGTGGCTTTGAAATCGGCATGCTTACGACGCCGACAATCGAAGACGCGCCAGCCGAAGCGCGCATATGGCTGAGGCAGAGGACGCGCTGGATCAAGGGCTGGATGCAGACATGGCTGGTCGAAATGCGGCGGCCAATCCGCTTGCTTTATCAATTCGGAGCACGACGCTTCACAGTATACCAATTATTATCGGCGGGAATGATCGTCTCGGCATTGCTCTATCCGCTCATGCTCGTTTCCGTTGCACTTTCGGCCTTTGATCTCCCACAGGGCGGTTCAGCCGCAGTGCGGCGGACCCTTCTCGTTGTCGATGTCATCAATATCGTGATGGGATATCTGGCATTTCATGCATTGGGCCGCCGCGTATTGAAAGGAGGACAAAGCTCTCGACCCGTACTCGTCTGGATACCTTTTTATTGGCTCATGATCTCGGCAGCTGCCTGGCGCGCATTATGGCAACTGCACCGGACGCCATTCCTCTGGGAAAAAACCCCCCATAGGCCCGCTACGGCAGGATCGTCAGATCGATCCGCGTTTCAGACAAATTCCGCGCCCGAGCCAATGATCAACGTATCTTCATTGCCAATCGCCTCGACGTCGCGCCCCTTGTAGGGCAAGCTCAGGAGAATTCGCCGGATTACCGCAATGCGGGCGCGGCGCTTGTCATTCGCCCGGACAACGATCCAAGGTGCGGAAGGCGTTTGGGTGCGGGCAAGCATCTGGTCGCGGGCTTTGGTATAACCATCCCACTTCTTTGCCCCTTCGATGTCGATGGGCGAAAACTTCCAGTTTTTGAGGGGACTGTGGCGGCGGTCGTGAAAGCGCTTCAACTGCATGGTTTGGCCGATGTCGAGCCAGAACTTGAAGAAATGAATGCCGTCGGAGACAATCATGCGTTCGAAGCCCGGCACCTCGTTCAAGAATGCCTCATGCTGTTCCGGCGTACAGAAGCCGAGTACGGGTTCCACTCCAGCGCGATTATACCAGGAGCGATCGAAGGTGACGAATTCGCCATCGGTCGGGAAATGAGCGATATATCGCTGGAAATACCATTGACCCCGCTCGGTTTCGCTGGGCTTGGGAAGGGCGACGTTGCGCGCAGAGCGTGGATTCATATATTGGCGCAGCGAAAAGATCGTTCCTCCTTTTCCTGCGGCGTCCCGACCTTCGAAAAGGCAGATCACACTCGAACCGCTGTCCTGCAGCCAATACTGCATCTTCACAAGTTCAATCTGCAGACGTTCGAGTACCTTCTCGTAATCGTCTTCGGGCATTTTCTCAGTATAGGGAAAGCCGCCTGAGGTCAGCGCGGTCTTCTCTACCCAGTCGGGCAACTCGGGATCGTCAATATCGAAGGAGCGTTTTTTCCCGTCTATCTTTAATTCGAGCGGGGCGATGACCTGTTGAGCCTGATCAGGTTTCTTTTTTGAATCTTTACCCACGTCGTTCATCCTCAATTGACATAAAGCCATGTTATGGGGAGAGCGTTGTATCGTCCAGAGGCTAAAAAAGGGCGGCAGGGCAGGAGTTTAGCGAATGAGTATCTGGGGTCAGGAGGGTAGTGGGACAAGGCGCCGTGCGCTGGAAAGGATCAGCCGGTCCCGCTATGTTCTGGGCGCGGCAGCATTTCTCACGGTACTCGTTCTGAATTCGGGCGCGTCATTCTGGCTGAGCTTTGCGGTCTTGATGTTTGTATTGCTTGCGGTCGTGTTGCTGTCGGCCAGCTTGCCCCGCGTTGACAGCCAGAATACCGCCCTGCACGCAAGCAACACCGCCATATTTCGCCTGTCGGGGCAGCAGCTCGCGGAACAGTTGCCAGATCCGCTGATCATATTCGACCATGATGGGACGATCCTCTATGCCAACCCCGCGGCCGCGGGCGCCTTCGGTTCACTGACCAGGGGCGGAACACTCCTCATGCACTTCCGCGCCCCCGAGATGCAGGCATTGGTCCAGTCGGTGATGATCGATGGGGTGGCGCGATCGGTTGACTATTCCGAACGCGTCCCGGTCGAACGATGGTATCGTGCCACGGTATTGTTGCTCGACCAGACAGGGGGCGCAGACAGGCAATATCTGCTGTCTTTCCGGGATCTGACCGAAGCGCACAGGCTTGAACGAATGCGTTCGGATTTCGTCGCAAACGCCAGTCACGAATTGCGTACACCCCTGGCCTCGTTGAGCGGCTTCATCGAAACGCTGCGCGGCCCTGCCCGCAATGACGAGGCAGCGCGCGACAATTTTCTTGAGATCATGCAGAAGCAGGCGGAACGAATGGCCCGGCTGATCGACGATCTCCTGTCCCTTTCTCGTATCGAGATGAAAGCCCATATCGCCGTCAAGGATCAGGTGGATTTGACGGCAATACTCAACCATGTGGCAGATTCAATGCGGCCCCTGGCTGCTGGCCTCGGCGTGGTAATCGAACAGGATATCGACCCCGGGCCAATCAAAGTGCTCGGTGACCGCGATGAGCTGACACAGGTATTCCAGAACCTGGTCGAAAACGCCTGCAAATACGGCCAGCCGGGAAAAAGGATCATCATTGAACTGAAGCAGGGCAGCGACGGGATCCGGGCAACGGTTCAGGATTTTGGGCCGGGAATCCCGGAAGAACACATTCCCCGCCTGACCGAACGATTCTACCGGGTGAATATCGAAACGAGCCGGGCGCAGAAGGGTACGGGCCTTGGGCTTGCGATCGTCAAACATATCCTGACGCGGCACCGTGCCCGTCTGGTTGTCCGCTCGCGCGTTGGCGAAGGTTCATCCTTCACGGTCCTGTTCGGGCCACAAAAACCATAACCTCAAAAAGAAGGCGCCTTCCGGCGCCTTAGTGGAGGATTGCAAAGAACTTAGCGAACGCGGCGACGGTCCGACGCCGGCTGGTAAGCGAGACGTGAGTGATACGTGCAATAGGGGCCGGAATCGCCCACGTCATTTCCGCAGAAGTTGAAGTCCGGCTGCAGTGGATCCCCTACGGGCCACTTGCAGGTCCGCTCGCTGAGCTGAACGAGTTCGAGGCGCCGGGATATGGGTACGACGACATCGGTCACGGTTCTCGTGATCGTATGCGGAACGAGATCGGTGCTGTACTCGGTCTGCAAGGCCGTTGCGCCGACGCTCCGGTTTACGACCCGGCTTGTCATATGGGCGGAGCCACCGCTGCGCTGCCCGCCGGAAGCGCTTGTGTTGACCTTCTTGCTGCGCGCCTGGGTGGAGGTGGTCTTGCCCCGGCCTGACAACTTCAACCGATGGACCTTGCCGATGACGGCATTGCGGCTGACACCGCCCAGTTGTGCTGCGATCTGGCTTGCACTCAGACCATCGGCCCAAAGTTTCTTTAGCTGTTCTACGCGCTCATCTGTCCAGTTCATCGTTCCCTAGCTCCATATGGGGCTCTGTTCTGTGCGGACAACGGACTGAATCCTTCCTCGCATCTGGATTGCTCCAGATTGGTGTAATACCATATCTATTCAGATGACGAAGACGCCGCACGAAATCTAGCTATTTCGTTTCTCAAGCTACAATATGGGATGACTCTGTGACAAGAGTCGGGCACCGCCCGCGGCCATGCTTTTTTGGGTTTTCCCCAACTTGCGCGATGAACTGTTGCATAAAAGACTCTCTGTACCGGCGCCGGCAAACCATTCTTGCGATTGCGCGCGCAAGTTGTACCTAATTTGATGTGGATGCGAGATTGCGTCCATTTGCGATCGGACCGTTCAAGTGTTCATTTGACAATTGCGATTCGAATGATGATATTACCGGTGTGGCCGCCCCAAGAATGGCATTGTGGGGCGGCTTTTTGATTTCAACGCTGCCGGTTTTTCTTTGTTGATCAGCAGTTTGGCAAACTGGGTATTGGAGGCCCGAAACGATATGACGGACGCAAACGCGCAGCCGCTTTACGACACTTTTGCTCGTGCGGATCTGCGCTTTGAGCGAGGAGAGGGTGTTTGGCTTGTGACGGAGTCGGGCGATCGCTACCTTGATTTTGCTGCCGGCATAGCAGTCAATTCGCTCGGCCACGCCCATCCGCATCTCGTGGAGACGTTGAAAAACCAGGCTGAAAAGCTGTGGCATGTCTCCAATGTTTATGAAATTCCAGGCCAAAGACGACTGGGTCAACGCCTCGTGGACAATACGTTTGCAGACAAGGTGTTCTTCACCAATTCTGGCGCTGAAGCGCTCGAATGCGCAATCAAGACGGCGCGCCGGTACCATTACGTCAACGGCAACCCTGAACGGTTCCGCATTATCACGTTTGAGGGGGCCTTTCACGGCCGGACACTCGCGACGATCGCCGCGGGCGGACAGCCGAAATATCTCGAAGGCTTTGGACCCAAGGTTGAAGGCTTCGACCAGGTTCCTTTCGGCGACAAGCAGGCGTTGAAAGCAGCGATTGGTCCTGAGACCGCGGCCATACTGATTGAGCCCATCCAGGGTGAGGGCGGGGTACGTTCGGTACCGGATGAGGATCTGCGTGCATTGCGCAAGCTCTGCGACGATGAGGGACTATTGTTGATCCTCGACGAGGTCCAGACCGGTGTTGGCCGTACCGGCAAGCTGTTTGCGCATGAATGGTCCGGAATTCGCCCTGACATTATGGCTGTTGCCAAGGGCATCGGCGGGGGCTTTCCGCTTGGTGCTTGCCTTGCAACGGCAGAGGCGGCCAAGGGGATGACTGCTGGCGTGCATGGCACGACTTTCGGCGGCAATCCGCTTGCCATGGCCGTCGGCAATGCCGTTCTCGATGTCATTCTGGAAGACGGTTTTCTGGAACATGTCCAGAAACTTTCCCTGGTCATGAAGCAGGGGCTGGCTTCGATTTCTGATCGCTATCCAGATGTTATTGCCGAAGTGCGAGGCCAGGGTCTCCTCATGGGAATAAAGAGTGTCGTCCCGAATACGACAATGGTTCAGGCGCTGCGCGACGAGCAACTGCTGACTGTCAGTGCCGGTGACAATGTGATCCGGTTGCTACCACCGTTGGTTGTGACGGAAGCGGAGGCGCGTGACGCTCTCTCCCGGATCGAAACGGCAGCCGAGCGGCTCTCCGTGGCGACCAGACAGAAAAGCGCTTGAGGATTCCGTCATGACAATCAAGCAGGACCTCAGGCACTTCACAGACCTGTCTGCGCTATCCTCGGGGGATCTTCGGACCATTCTCGACGATGCGCGGGCGCGCAAGACGCGGCTCAAGGCCGGCGCCATCGAAAAACCGTTCGCGGGCAAGGTCCTTGCGATGATTTTCGACAAGCCGTCGACACGTACGCGCGTTTCTTTTGACGTTGGTATGCGCCAGCTCGGCGGCGAGACCATCATGCTGACTGGTTCGGAAATGCAGCTCGGCCGCAGCGAGACCATCGCCGATACGGCCAAGGTGTTGTCACGCTATGTCGACATCATAATGATGCGCACAACGACTCATGAGCGCCTGACCGAAATGGCTGAGAATGCGACTGTACCCGTCATCAATGCGCTGACCGATGATACGCATCCCTGCCAGATCATGGCTGACATCATGACCTATGAGGAGCATCGCGGACCCGTCAAGGGCAAGACATTCGCGTGGACCGGCGATGGCAACAATGTTTTGCACTCCCTCGTCGAGGCCGCAGCGCGTTTTGATTTCAATCTGAATATTGCTACCCCGGAAGGCAGTGAACCTGCTGGAAAATATCTCGAATGGGCCAAAGGTGCCGGTGGCAAGATCAAGTTGACAACCGACCCCGTTGCAGCCGTTAAGGGCGTCGATTGCATTGTGACCGACACGTGGGTGTCAATGGGACAGGAGGGCCGTGCACGCGGCCACAACGTCTTCATGCCTTATCAGGTCAATGATGCCTTGATGAGGCACGCGAATCCGGATGCGCTGTTCATGCACTGCCTTCCGGCCCATCGTGGTGAGGAAGTCACGGATTCGGTCATTGACGGACCCCACTCTGTCGTCTTCGATGAGGCAGAGAACCGTTTGCACGCCCAAAAAGCCATACTTGCTTGGTGTCTCGAAGGAGGCCGCTCGAGTGTCTGACATGTCTGAAATGCACCCAGATGAATACATTTTCGCAGGCGACGATGCGGTCGTCCCGTTTCAGGTCGCCGACCTCGACGCGCGGGGACGCGCTGTTCAACTAGGGCCGGCGCTTGATGACATCCTGAACCGCCATGATTATCCCGAGCCGGTGGCGAAGTTGCTGGCCGAAGCAATCGTCCTCACAGTGCTCCTTGGAACATCGTTGAAATTTGAGGGAAAGTTTATCTTCCAGTCACAGTCCGACGGTCCTGTCGACATGCTGGTCGTGGACTTCCGCACCCCGAATTCAGTTCGAGCCTACGCCCGTTACGACGAGGAACATCTGGCGGAATCCATGGCAGAACGCCGGCTGTCGCAGGAAGAATTGATGGGCAGCGGTACGCTCGCATTGACTGTGGATCAGGGCGAGCACACGCAGCGCTATCAGGGGATCGTTGCCCTTGACGGCTCCAACCTTGAAGAGATCGCCAAAACCTATTTCCGTCAGTCTGAACAGATACCGACGGATGTGCGGCTTTCGGTTGCCAAGCTGGTCGAGCGTGGCGAAGATGGCAAGCCGGTGGAACAATGGCGCGCCGGCGGATTGATCGTCCAGTTTCTGCCTGAATCCGAATTGCGCATACGCCAGCGAGATCTTCCGGCCGGTGACGCGCCAAACGGCGACGAGGACGATGACGGACTTGTCGAGGATGATGATTGGGCGGAAATAAAGGCGCTCGTCGCAACCATCGAAAGCTCGGAGCTGACCGATCCACAGGTGGGCGCCGAACGGTTGCTGTATCGCCTCTTTCATGAAAGGGGCGTCCGCGTTTTCGATGCGGTCACGGTCAACGATGATTGCTCGTGCTCGCGTGAGAAGATTGCAGGTGTGCTATCCGGCTTCACCGCCGAGGAAATCACGGACAGCATCGAAGACGGCAAGATCAGCGTGACCTGCGAATTCTGCTCGACGCAGTATGTGTTCGATCCGTCGGAATTTCTTCCGAAAAACTGACGATAGAATGTGGAATGTGTTGAAGGAGCCGGTCAGCTTCGCATTGGTGCTGTGAATTCGTGGGCAAGCGTGACCACGATCAAAATAACGATAAACGCACATATCATCAGCCAAAGTGGCCAGGATCGGGTCGATTTCTTCGCCAGCAGGCCCACGATCAGGCCGGGAACAAGAACGAGGGCGAGCAATTGGCTTATGGCCTCAGCCCCGGTTTTCAAACTCGGCAGGGTGTAGCCAAGAAAAAGCGCCCCTACTGCCAAGGCAAAAGCGACTGCCGAGCAGGCGAGACCCTTGATGTACGGAGACTGCGTGCGCTCGGCTTCGATCATATCAGTTCAATGTCCGCAGCTGGTCAGGCAGATCGAGCGAGAAGGCAGGAATCTCGATGTCGAAACGTTCTCCCGTTTCGGCCTGCATCGTATAGCGTCCGGTCATGACCCCCGATGTTGTCGTAAGCGGACAGCCTGAAGAATATTGGAAACTGTCGCCGGGATTGAGAACCGGTTGCTCGCCGATCACACCCGGTCCGCGCACTTCCTCCACATGGCCGTTACCATCGGTGATCTTCCAGTAGCGCGCTCGCAGCTGCACTGTTCCTTCGGACTCATTGGCAATCGTGATCCTGTAACCCCACACATAACGGTTTTCTTCCGGGTTGGATTGCTCCTCCAGATAGAATGGTTCAACAGTTACTTCGATGTCGCGCGTTGTGGCTCTGTACATTCTTGCTCTCAGTCTATGTCCCTGATATCGCGACTCAAAGCCTGCTCGTCAACCATTCATGCGGACGGTTGGATTTAAATCATTCGTGATCAGGCAATTTACCGTTAGTATAATCGATATTGCCGGCTCAAGAAAACCAGGCGCCAATATTGATGAAGCTCGAAACATTTGCCGAGATGGCGCTTTCTTTTCCTGAAACTATTCAGGCTAGCCATTTGGGCACCACGGATTTTCGGGTGAACGGCAAGATCTTTGCGACGCTGCGTCCTGAAAAGCACCGCGGAGTATTGTCGCTTACCCGTGAGGACCAGGCGCTCTTGCGCGAAACGTCGGCCGACATGTTCGAGCCGGTGCCGGGAAGCTGGGGCGAGAAGGGTTGGACCCTCGTCATTCTGCAAAACGCCGATCCGGAGGCCGTCAGGCATGCGATGGCTATGGCCTGGAAAAAAGCCGCGCCGAAGTCCCTTTCGGCGCGGCATATGCTCTAGGGCATTGCCGGTATTGGCTTTAGCGTGCCGCCGTCAGCGCAACGTCCAGATCATCGATCAGGTCATTCACGTCTTCGAGTCCGACCGACAGGCGTAGCAGGCCATCCGAGATGCCTAGCTCGGCCCGCGCCTCATCGGTCAGGTTCTTGTGCGTCGTCGTGGTCGGATGGGTGATCAGGCTCTTGGAATCGCCAAGATTGTTGGAAATCTGGATAATCTCCAGAGCATTTTCGACCGAGAAGGTTGCCTTCTTGCCGCCTTTTACCTCGAATGCGATCAAGGTTGAGCCGCCAGTCATTTGCTTGGCGACGATATCGGCTTGCGGATGGTCTGCGCGTCCGGGATAGAGAACCTTCGACACCGCCGGATGTTCGGCAAGAAAATCGGCGATCCTTGTCGCGTTTGCGGTTTGCTGCTGCACGCGCACTGCCAGCGTCTCCAGACCCTTCAGCATCACCCAGGAATTGAACGGGCTGAGGCCCGGGCCGGTATGGCGGAAATATTCGTGGAGATTTTCATCGATCCACTGCTTGTCGGAGAGGATCATCCCGCCAAGACAGCGGCCATGGCCGTCAATGTGCTTTGTCGTCGAATAGATGACGATATGTGCGCCGAGCTCCAGTGGTTTCTGGAACAGCGGCGTTGCGAAAACATTGTCGACAATCAGCTTCGCACCGACGGAATTGGCGACATTTGCCACGGCTGCAATATCGATGACTTCCAAAGTCGGGTTTGTGGGACTTTCGAGGAACAATACCTTCGTGTTGGGGCGGATGGCGTCCTGCCAGTTTTCAATCCTGGAACCGTCGATCAATGTGAAATCGACGCCATAGCGCGGCAAGAGGGTCTCGATAATATAGCGGCAGGATCCGAACATAGCGCGCGCAGCGAGGACGTGGTCGCCAGCCCTGACCTGACACAGGATTGCTGCAGCGACCGCAGCCATGCCCGACGCGGTCGCCCGTGCGTCTTCGGCGCCTTCCAGAGCACACATCCGCTTTTCGAACATGTCGGTGGTTGGGTTGGCGTAGCGTGAATAGATGAAACCCGGCTCTTCGCCCTTGAAGCGCGCCTCCGCCGCTTCCGCACTCGGATAGACAAAGCCCTGCGTCAGGAACAGGGCCTCGGATGTTTCGCCAAAGCCGGAGCGCAAGGTACCGGCATGAACGAGTTGCGTTGCGGGGCGAAGTTTGCGGGTATCTGCCTTGGTCATCGTCTTCTCAATCTGCCAGAATCTGGCCAATAAAAAACCGGCCTTGCGTGAATCGCAAAAAGGCCGGACGAGACCGGGCCTCTTTTAGCAAATTATTTAACGTGGCTGCAAGCCGGCCGGCCAAATCACCACGGGATAAAACTGCTTTAATCCTCTTGGCGGCTTGCGTCAATCGGGTGAGTCGCTAAAGCTTTTGTCTCTTAAAGCATAGTCGCAATTCGGGATGGAAACCGGTTTCCACTTTTCCTGGAATTGCTTTGGTTTGGTATCGGCGGACGACATGGCGAGACGTGAAGCGGGCATTCTGGCAGACAGTGGTATCAGGGCGCTGCATGAGGCTGGCGCGTTAAAGACTGCGCGCGATTTTGACGGCGATCAGATTCAACCAGCCAGCCTGGATCTGCGCCTTGGTCCGAAGGCCTATCGGGTCCGCGCCAGCTTCATGCCCGGGCCCGGAACGCCGGTGATCAGCAAGTTGGACAGGCTCAAGCTGCATGAAATTGATCTCACCGAAGGCGCAGTGCTGGAAACCGGTTGTGTTTACATTGTCCCCCTGCTGGAAAGCTTGAACCTGCCCGCAGACGTTTCTGCATCCGCCAACCCGAAGAGTTCGACAGGCCGGCTTGATATTTTCACACGTGTAATCGTCGATGGTGCCCAGGAGTTCGACAAGGTGCCAGCAGGATACCGCGGCCCGCTCTATCTGGAAGTTAGCCCCCGGACATTTCCCATTGTAGCGCGGACCGGCTCGCGCCTGTCGCAGATACGTTTCCGTACGGGTCGCGCTCAACTGGAAGAGATCGAACTGACGGCGTTGCACGCCGCTGAAACGCTCGTCGCATCCGATACACCGAATATTTCAGGTGGCGGCATCGCCCTTTCGATTGACCTGACCGGTGATGCAAACGGCCTCGTCGGCTACCGTGGGAAACACCACACAGGGGTTGTCGATGTCGACAAGCGTGCCGCGCATGATCTCTTCGACTTCTGGGAACCGATTCACGATCGCGGTGCGCGTGAACTGGTACTCGATCCCGATGAATTCTATATTCTTGTGTCGCGCGAGGCGGTGCATGTGCCACCGCTCTATGCCGCTGAAATGACGCCCTTCGATCCGCTCGTTGGCGAGTTTCGCGTTCACTATGCCGGTTTTTTTGATCCCGGCTTCGGCCACACGGCCGCCGGCGGGACCGGCAGTCGCGCGGTGCTTGAAGTGCGCAGCCATGAAGTGCCGTTCATACTCGAACACGGCCAGATAGTCGGACGCCTCATCTACGAGCATATGCTGGAGCGACCGAATGCGCTTTACGGCATCGATCTCGGTTCCAACTACCAGGCCCAGGGCCTGAAACTTTCCAAGCATTTCAGGTGATAGACAAAACCGGTTGACTATCGGGCCCGGCTGCTCTTGATTTGACGTTGTGATTTGCGGGTGTAGTTCAATGGTAGAACGGCAGCTTCCCAAGCTGCATACGAGGGTTCGATTCCCTTCACCCGCTCCACCCACTTCATCCGGCTTGCACCAAACCAGATATCGCCATATGTCAAAGGCATTGGCATCGCCAACGTGGAGAAGACATGTCGGAAGGAATGAATCGATTTTTGGGGGATACCCCCGGACGAGTCCTGGTGAAGCTCATCGTTGTTTCATTGGTGGTCGGTGTCGTCATGAGTGCATTCGACTGGTCGCCGATGGACATACTCTACGGGTTGGAGAATTTTGTCAGGCGCATCTGGAATCTGGGCTTCGGCGCAATTGAACGTTTTGCTGCCTATTTCCTGCTGGGAGCGGTCGTGGTCATCCCTTGCTTCATCATACTGAGGCTGCTGAGCTACAGACGCTGACCATAACGTTGCAGTCGCTCGATCTCGGCCTGAATGGGCCACAATTGCTGAATATCGGCATGTGGTCTCATTCGGAAAGTATCAATGTCTGAAACGAAATTCCTTCTGTCGCGTCGCAACTTTTTAGGGTTTGCCGCCGTTACCGCGATTTTGCCGGTAGCCGCGTGCCAGACCGCCATGCGTTCGCCGGGCAAGAGCGCAGGCGCCTCGGCTTCCGCAACGTCGAACGTAGAGGCGATCCGCTCCGCGAGTGGACTCGGCGGCTTGTCGGCCGATCCCACGCTGGAGGGCGCCGCACTGCAACAGGCTGTTTATATGGCGAGTGCCGGCCGCATGAGCCATACCACGAGTTGGGGCCGCAGTTTCTCATCCCGCGTGCGAGATAACGGCATCCACGGTCTAGCTGCTGAGAATATCGCCATGGGCCGGATGGATATGGATGAGCTTTTCGCCCGATGGATGGCCTCGCCGCCGCATCGCCGCAACATGCTGGATCCAAAATTTACCCGCTTCGGTCTTGCCTATGCGGAAGCTGCCAATGGCGGTGCCGTGCGGTACTGGGCGCTGGTCCTCGCAAGTTAATCGGTTTGCTTGGTTCGCAACCGCGGATTGCACTGGAAAAGCGCGTGATGCGGTGGCATAGAACATAGACGGCCAGACGGCTAATCTATGGTGCCTCTCCATGACGATCGAAGCTTCTACTCCGCTTGGATCAAAGATTGTTCGCCCGTTTGAGGTGACCAATCGTTTGATGCTGGCGATCACAATACCTGTGATGCTGGCATCGCTCACGACGCCACTGCTTGGGCTCGTGGATACCGCGGTGATCGGTCAGCTTGGTGATGCCCATCTGTTGGGCGGCCTGGCCATCGGCGCGCTGGTGTTCGACTTCCTTTTCTCAACGATGAATTTCCTGCGGTCCGGAACGACCGCAATGGTTGCGCAGGCCATGGGCCGCCATGACGATGTGGAACAGCAGGCCGTATTCTGGCGTGCCATCGGTATCGCCGCGGTAGTGGGCGTGCTGTTCATCGCCGCAACACCGCTGATACTCAGTGCCACGATCGGCTTCATGGATCCCGACAGTGCCGTGACGAGTGCCATGTCGACGTACGTATCCATCCGTCTTTTGTCGTCGCCAATGGCGCTCGGCAATTTCGTGGTGCTCGGTTTGCTTTTGGGACAGGGCAAAGCCATGCAGGGCTTGTATCTCCAGCTATTGCTTAATGGCGTGAACGTCGTGATGACGATTTGGCTCGGTTTGGTGATGGACTGGGGCGTAACCGGTATCGCCTGGGGTACGGTGCTTGGCGAGAGTGTCGCCTTGGTCATCGGTCTGTTCATGATTCACCGGCAGTTCCGCGCTGTCGCCAATCCGACGCAAGCGCGCATCCTCGACGTGCATGAGATACGCCGCATGTTCACAGTCAACCGCGATATCATGCTCCGCTCTTTCCTGCTGCTGATTGCCTATGCCTATTTTACGCGGGCTGGAACCCAGGCGGGGGCCGTTACCCTCGCAACCAACGCTGTACTGATGAATTTTCTCCTGATCTCCGGCTATTTGATCGATGGCGTGACCACGGCAGCCGAACAGATTTCCGGACGCGCCGTCGGAGCGCACTATCGACCGGCATTCGACCGCGGCGTCAAACTGTCGTTCCTGTGGGGAATGGCGCTGGCGATGGTGATGGCGACATTCTTTTTCGTGTTCGGCAATTCGATCGTTGCCTTCTTGATCAAGTCCAATGAGGTCCAGTCCATGGCGTCCCATTACCTTCCTTGGGCTGCCATGGCGCCAGTCGCCGGTTTGCTGGCTTTTCATATGGACGGGGTATTCATTGGAGCAACATGGTCGCGCGACATGCGCAACATGATGATCTTGTCGCTGCTTGGCTATTTTGCTGCCTATTTCATCTTGCCATTCTATTTTGGCAATCACGGCCTATGGCTGGCGCTACACCTGTTCTTAGGGTTGCGTGGTCTTTCGCTCTTGTCACTTCTGCCAAGCCGGGCGCGGGTGCAATTTGCGGATTAAGCCGGGATTGGCTTCGCTGCCCAGTCCGCTACGTCACAATCGCGCAACGCCGCGATCGTTGTGATGCTGTCGCGCATGAGCGCTGCGGATAGACCCTTGACGATCTCACCCGCCAAACCGGGGCCATGATAGATCATGCTGGTGTAGAGTTGCACCAGATCGGCCCCGGCCCGAATTTTTGCGATGGCGGTTGCTGCGCTGTCGATGCCGCCAACCCCGATGAGTGGCAACTCAGGGCCGACACGCTGGCGTATCTTTGCCAGCACGATTGTCGAGCGCTCGAACAGGGGCGCCCCGGAAAGGCCACCATTTTCCCCGCCATTTCGCTGGCTCTTGAGGCCGGTGCGGGAGAGTGTTGTGTTAGAGATGATCAAACCGTCAAGTGGGTGCAGAGCGACCTCTGCAGCGATATCGTCAAGGCTCGATTCCGTCAGATCCGGTGCGATCTTGAGAAAGACCGGACGCCGGACACCAGGCTGTGCATCTCGTGCCTCCATCACTGCGCCGAGCAGCTCCTTCAGGTTGTCGCGCGCCTGGAGGTCGCGAAGTCCCGGGGTGTTCGGGGAGGAGATGTTGACGGTGAAGTAGCTCGCCAAAGCATGGAATTTCCGGATGCCTGCCGCGTAGTCGGCAACGCGATTGGTGGCGTCCTTGTTGGCGCCGATATTCACGCCCACGATGCCTGCATGCGAACGCCGTTCCGTCAGTCGGCGAAACGCGGACTCATGGCCCTGGTTGTTGAACCCAAGCCGGTTGATGACCGCCTTGTCATCGACCAGGCGGAAAATACGCGGCTTTGGGTTGCCGGATTGGGCCAGAGGAGTGAGCGTCCCGACTTCGGCGAAGCCAAAGCCGAGCTTGAGCAGCGCGTCCGGTACCTCGGCATTCTTGTCATAACCCGCGGCCATACCAAGTGGATTGGGAAAACTGAGGCCCGCAACCGTAACGCGCAGTGCCGGATCGTTGATCGGCACGCATGCTGGCACCAGGCCAGTTTTTAACGCCTTGATCGAAAGTGCATGGGCATCTTCCGGCTCCAACGAGAACAGCATCTTGCGGCCGATCGACTGGAATAATCCGCTCATGCCGTCATCTCCGGAAAATCATGTTTGCCGTCCTTGCCGAGCGGCAATGGTTTCACCCAGCGTACGGCGGCGAGCGGTAAGGACGCATAGAGATGCGGGAAGAGCTCGCCGCCACGCGAGACTTCGTATATCAGCGCGTCGCCAAGCCGATCCGTTTCAACGGCAACAAGCAGGAGATCGTCCTGACCAGCAAAATGTTTTGCGGCGGTTTCTACTGCCTGGGCAGCAGTCGAAAAATGAATGTAGCCATCGGCCAGATCGATGGGTGCGCCCTCAAACACGCCGCTGGCCTCGGCGGCCTGCCAGAGCGGGCGGGATGCGATCTTGTAAATCAGCTGGGTCATGAGCGTTGTACTAGACGCAAAACTGTGAAGCGAAAAGTGCAGAGTGGCAAGGGTAACAGAAATCTCACGCTACTCCAGATTTTCGGCGTAATATTTCGCCAAACTCGTGCAACGCCACAACGTTGGAGGTTCTTCCATGTCACCACGAACACGCACTCTGCTGGCTGCTCTCGCGGCTGGGTCCCTGTGGTCGTTTACCGCGCTGGCGCAGGAGACAACGACCTACACGTTGGAAAAAACAGGCGACGGCTATGTCCGCATGAACAACAGGACGGGCGAAATGTCGATCTGCCAGGAGAGATCAGGACAACTCATATGCAAACTCGCGGCTGAAGAGCGGACGGCCTATGAAGAAGATATTGCCGACCTTAAAGCGCGTGTCACCACGCTTGAGCAGACGGTGGCCAGCATGGGCAAAATTCCGCCCGTGGTTCGCGACGCACTGCCATCCGACGAGGAGTTCGAAAAAGGGCTCAGCTATATGGAAAAGTTCATGCGCCGCTTCATGGGGATTGCGAAGGAATTCGACAAGGACGGCGGCGAAACCAAGCCGGAGCAGCCTACGCCGCAAAAGACTTGATGCTCAGTCGCCAATGTCAGGAAAGTGGCAGGAGCTTCGCCTGCAATTGGGTAGTTTGTTCTTGATTTGTTCGAAAATATGGTAGACTTTAGTCGCTCTCAATTTTGTCTTTGGAGCGGTAAAATGATTGCAGTGCCAACACTGATTGGAGAAGTGTCGATCAGACTTTTCGTCCGCCATGGTGACCAGCAGAAAGCTCTGGATTTTTACGAGAATGTCTTCGGCGCCAGGGTTGTCGGCCGCCCATATCTACATAATGGCGAGTTGATTGCCGCCGAGATGCGCATGGGCGCATCGATGGTGATGATAGTCGGTGCAAATCCGAGGCGCGATGCGGACGCGTCGCTCGGTGGTCCAAGATCAATTCATGCCATTGGAGCAACACCCGTCATGCTGGACATTCATGTCGATGACGTCGATCGCGTGATGCACCATGCAGTTGCCGAAGGCGGACGTCTGCGCAACGAGGTGGAAACTCTGGAGGGCGGCGACCGTGCCGGTGTGCTGACTGATCCGTTCGGGCACTTGTGGGTCGTCAAGTCGCAGCACAAACATCTCGCGGCGTAGCAAAAGTAACCGGCCGGGATGTCGGCCGGTTACGGATAAACTGTCACGCAGCAAATCGCTTGGTTGCTGCGACGAGTTCATGGACAATACCGGGTTCGCTGACAGCGTGCCCAGCGTCTTCGACGATCCGCAAATCAGCTTCTGGCCACACTTTTTTCAGATGCCATGCATTGAGCAAAGGTGTGCACATGTCATAGCGGCCATGGACGATGATGCCAGGAATATCGCGAATCAGGTGCGCATTGCGCAACAACTGGTCGTCGGTGTCGAAAAAGCCCCGGTTCTGGAAGTAGTGGCATTCGATCCGGGCGAAGGCGATGGCGAAATGATCACTGCCGAAAGCCTCTTCTCGTGCCGGGTCCGGAAGCAGGGAGAGCGCTGATCCTTCCCAACGTGCCCACAGTTTGGCAGCGGCCATGCGTACACTCGGATCAGGATCCGTCAGGCGTTTGTAATAGGCAGCCACCATGTCGCCGCGTTCATCCTCAGGAATATGGGCTTGGTAGGCTTCAAAACGATCGGGATAAATGATACTTGCACCGTTCGAATAGAACCACTCGATCTCAAAACGCCTTATCATGAAGATGCCGCGCAGGATCAGTTCCGTCACCTTTTCAGGATGTGTTTGCGCATAGGCCAGCCCCAGCGTTGAGCCCCAGGATCCACCGAAGACCTGCCATTTCTCGATGCCGAGATGGTTGCGGATGCGCTCCATGTCGGCGACCAAGTCCCAGGTCGTGTTTTCATCCAGTTCGGCATGCGGCGTAGATTTCCCGCAGCCGCGTTGATCGAAGAGGATGATGCGGTAGCGCTCGGGATCATGCAGGCGACGCATGATCGGATTTATTCCACCTCCTGGTCCTCCATGGATCATAATCACGGGTTTACCATCCGGATTGCCGCATTCCTCCAGATGAATGCTGTGCAACTCAGACACTTCAAGCATCTGTTCAGAATAAGGCTGGTTCTCAGGGTAAAGAGTATTTGTAATCATGCATCCCACTTTCAATAATTATCCCCACAACAAATAATCGCTCGGGAATACGGTTTTGCCAAGGCAATTGAACGAGCTAGCCTTTACGTATGCACTTCCATTGCTCGGTAAAACTTTGACGCGTGTCAAAATTCTCTTGATATATCAGGAAAATTAGATTTAGTCGTTAGGATTAGGGCTTTTGGATAATGACCGCTGCAATTTCAGCACATAAGGACTTTTGATTGATGAAATATAAATTTGTAGTTGTGGATGATCATCCGTTATTTCGAGGGGCGTTGAAATTGGCGCTCTCCGCCTCGAAGAAAAATGTTGAAATTGTTGAAGTTGGTGACTTGGAGAATGCCAAACGCTTGATCCAGGACGCTACCGATATTGATCTTGTTCTTCTCGACCTTTCCCTGAATGGCGTTGGTGGGTTGACTGGACTCATCGCATTGCGAGCAATACAACCGGCCGTTCCAATTGCGATCGTATCGGCCACGGATGATGCCGTGACAATTCGCGCGGCCTTGGCTCTTGGTGCATCAGGTTTCATTCCCAAATCGTCGGGGCCAGAAACAATTCAGAATGCTGTCCAGACCATTCTCGACGGTGGTGTCTGGTCTCCACTACGGCCCGACGACGAGGTCGAGCTAGATCCGGAATTGGTCGAGTTAATTCGCTCCATGCGCAGGCTGACGCCGCAGCAGGGGCGAGTGCTTGGCATGATGGCGGACGGCATGTTGAACAAACAGATCGCCCACGAGCTCAACGTATCGGAAGCGACGGTCAAAGCACATGTTTCCGCTGTGCTTTTTAAGCTTGGAGTGGAAAGTCGCACCCAAGCGGTCATTCGGCTGGCGCGCTTCAAAGAGGATGTCCAACCCTGAAGCCCTATCCGCTTGATATTTACTCTGCCGCCATTGCCTGACGAAAATGGGACAGCAGAGCGCGTAACATGGCGGGGCGGACCGGCTTGCTGATAATTGAAACGTCTTCAGCAAAGGCGCGTGCGCGCACCTGGTCCGAACGGTCGGCGGTGACCAATGCAGCCCCTATGTGATAGTCGAACTGAGAGCGGGCGTAGCCAATGAGATCGAGCCCATTTTCATTGTCGAGATCATAGTCCATCAGCAGGACGTCCGGAACCGTGCCGTTTTCCATGCAGTAGGACCGGAACGTGCGGGCACTGCCAAAGGTGGTGACCTTGCATCCCCAGTTTGTCAGCAATTCCTGCATGCCGGCGAGCGATAGTTCGTTGTCGTCTATGCAAATAATTTTGAGCCCGGCAAGCACATCGGCCGATTTCACTTCGCGGTGCTCCTCAAAAACCTGAGCGGGTGGCGCATTCGATACGGGCAAAGTGACCGTAAAAACAGACCCCTTGCCGATCGTCGAGCTGACGCCAATTGAGAGGTCCAGAATTTTTGCGATGCGTTCGACAATGGAAAGTCCCAATCCATGGCCTTCCGAGACCTTCATACCCTCCGACAGGCGCGTGAACTCACGGAAAATATCATCGAGCTTCGATTTTGGCATGCCAATGCCGGTGTCGCAAACCTGCAATTCGATCGACGTGCCGCGTCGGCGTATTCCAACCAATATCTTGCCCGACCTGGAATATTTGATGGCGTTGGACACCAGGTTCTGGATGAGCCGCCTGAGAAGGTTGCGATCAGTCTTCACCACGACAGAACTCTTGAGGATGGATAACCTCAGACCCTTCTCCTCGGCGATCGGCGCGAAATCCCTGGTAATGTCCTGTAGCACCGCATCAAGACGGAAATGCGAGATGACGGGCTTTAGTGCGCCCGTATCCAGTCGCGATATATCCAGTAAGGCGCTGATGATTGACTCGACGGCTTCCAGCGATGAGTCGACGTTGTTGACGAGTTCTTTTTCGCGCGAGTTGCCAAGTCGTTCCATTAACGAGGATGAGTATAGCCGCGCCGCGTTGAGAGGTTGAAGAATGTCGTGTCCGGCGTCGGCAAGGAATCGCGTCTTGCCAATATTCGCATCTTCCGCGCGTTGTTGCGCCTTCGCCAGCTGTTGATTGGCGAGGGTGAGCTCTGTCGTTCGCTCGCGCACGCGCATCTCGAGTGACTCATTGATCTGGCGCAACAAATTGTCGGCCGCGACGGCGCTCGTCACGTCTGTGAGAGTGGTCACGAGGCCCCCGTCCGGCATGGAGTTGGAACGGATTTCGATTGTTTGGCCGGTCTTGTTCAACCTGATCCGCCAAGGTTCAACATGGCTGGTAAACTGCTCCACAAACTGGTTATCACGGAATTCGAGCAGGTCACCTCGCTCGAACAGGCACGCGACGATGCGGTCCAGCGACGCCCCCATACGCTGCAGTTCTTCGGGCAGATCCAGCATGAGTCGAAATTGCGTGTTCCAGCAGCTGAGCCGGTAGTTCGGATCGAAAACGCTGATACCCTGATCCATCTGATCCAGTGCGGTCTGCAGCAGGTGCCGGTTCTGCGCAAGCGCGCCTGTTACATGATCCAGCAATATTTGTGCCCGGCGTTGGGCATTACCGGTCGGCCCCATCGCAAGCGAGAGGATCATCCGCGCCGATGGCGAGCCGACGATGCCTGAAAGCAATTGTTCAGCGAAGTGGACGGTCTTGAAATCGGCGGGTTGCCCCCCTTCGAGGACTATGTTTTCCTGGGTGTGAAAAGCTTTGAACGCGTAGTCGGCCTGTTCGGCGCCGATATAGTTCGAAATGGCCGTCTTCAGCTGGTCCACCGTGACGCTGGGCTGAAGACTGCCGATCACGCTGGTCGAGAGCCCATTCTCAGCAATGAAGACAGAAGCTTGTATGCGTTCCAGAGGGGTTGCGCTGCGTGACAAGGACCCCGCGATGAAAAGCGCTACATTGGCCGCAAGGCTCCACACAAGCCCGTTGACATAGCCGCTGGCATCCAGACCGAAAAGCGCATGAGGGCGAAGCGCAAGAATTCCGAATGGACCGTTGATGAGCAGTGGCGACGCCTCACCGGCAATGGTGGGCAGTACCATGGTGTAGGCCCAGACGCTGAAACCCGCCAGCATTCCCCAACGTGCACCGCGTGCCGTGCCGCCCCGCCACGCCAAAGCCCCGAGAAACGGCGGAAGCAGTTGCATCATCGCAATTGCTGACACCAGGGCGAGAGAAGCAAAGTCGACGTGTACCTGGATCGTGAATTGATATGCAAAGGCTGTGATGAGAATCGCCGCTACAATCCCGCTCCGCAGATTTGCGATCGTATGGGTAAAGTCCCTGGATTCGTTAAGTGTTGCCGTTGCCGTCCTTCTCAGGAGAAGCGGCAGCACGAGATCATTCGAAATCATGATCGAAAGCAGATATGACGGGAAGAACACCATGGTCGTCGCCGCCGATAATCCGCCGAGAAAGGCGATCAGGCCAAGCCAGTAATGGCCCGCCGCAAGTGGCACGGACATGAAGTAAAAGTCAGCTGGTGCATGATGTTCCAGGAACGACGGCCCCAGCTGTGCAAGAGGAAGAACAAAGACACCGCCGGCGAGCAGCAGAAGCGGAACGAGCCACCTCATTAAGGTCAGTTCGTCTTTGACCCTGTTCTCGACGACAAGGAGATGAAACTGGCTCGGCAGCAGCAGGACCGACGCAGCTCCGATCGCAACCAGTGCGAAGAGATTGCCCGGAGAAAATGGCCTGGGATCGATTTCAAGGTTTAGTTGCAGGCCTTTCAATCCATTGAGGGTCTCGACCGAAGGCACTTCAAAAAAGAAGACTACGGCAAGGCCTATCAAGATGAAAATGGCGAGCTTGATGACGCTGTCAATCGCTAGCACGTTGAGTAGACCGTCACTGCGGTCGATGATGTGCTTTGATCGTGTGCTATAGGAAATGGTAGCGCAGCCAATCGCAGTGATGATCAGGAGGACCAGCGCATGCTCGTCTATCGCCTCTCCGTTCGCGTGCGGATGAAAGGTGCCGCCAAGCACGTCGAACAGATAGTGTATGGCGGTCATCTGTAGCGAGATGTAGGGAATGAGCCCCATCGTCGTGATCAGCGTCACGATCGCCGCGACTGAAAAGCTCTTGCCGTAGCGTGCACCGATGAAATCGGAAATGGATGTTATGCCCTCGGATTTTGCGAGCGCCACAATCCGCAGAAGGAGTGGGAAGCCGAGCGTATAAGACAGAACAATTCCGAGATAGAGCCCAACAAATTCAATGCCATGGGTGGCTGCATAGCCTGGGGAACCGAAATATAACCATGTGCTGCCACTCGCGGCGATGCTTAACGAAAAAATGACGCGTCGCCCGCGAACATTTCTGCTTTTCGTGTGGACATCAGCCAACCTGATTGCACAGTACTGCAGCAGAAAGTAACCGATTACGATGGGTATACCAGCCAAGCCCTTCATGGGCCTCACCTTTCGTCAATTTGTACTTTGCTCGTCTGGCTTTAAAAATAAATTACCGCTCAATGGCGTTGCAACATCTATGCCAGCGCTATCTCCGAAACCGGTAGAACAGTCAAACTTTCAGTTAATATTATCAAATCTTCTGCTACTGTCCGGGCGTGCTTGGGATAGCATCGCCGAGGCCAATAACTCGCATTAACACAGAATACTGGAGAGTGGTATATCATGCTAAAGGAATTCAAAGAATTTGCCTTGAAGGGTAACATGGTTGATCTCGCCATTGGTGTGATCATCGGTGGAGCCTTTGGCAGACTGGTTGAGTCGATTGTGGCTGACCTCTTCATGCCCGTTATCGGCCTGATGACAGGTGGTATCGATTTTTCGAACCTGTACTTCCAGTTATCGGGCGAACCGGCACCTACGCTGGCCGCTGCCCGGCAAGCCGGCGCAACGATCGCGTACGGTAATTTCATCACGCTGCTCATCAACTTTCTGATCATTGCATGGGTGTTGTTCATGGTGGTCAAGGCGATGAACCAGTTCAAGAAGAAGGAAGCTGCAGCAGATCCTGCACCGAAGAAGGAAGAAATTCTGTTGACGGAAATCCGCGATCTTCTCGCCAAGCGCTGAACCGAAAAGAGCTGGACGGAGACCCGGCAATCGCCGGGTTTTTCGTACCGGATAGTCAGTTGCCTGTCAGCAGACCATCATTTGCAATGATGGAAACATCACAAATATACACGTGCGAAAGTCGGCCCATTGCTGTAGGTCTCCCGCAAACGCCAGGAGAATAGTTATGGGACTTGTCGAGCAACTGCGTCACGAAGCTGCTGTCGCGCCGGAAAGCGGCATTGTTGCCGTGATGAATCATGGTCGTCGGCAAGATGGGGTTATTCCGTTGTGGGCGGGCGAGGGCGATCTGCCCACGCCTGACTTCATCCGCGACGCCGCGGGTGGCGGTCTTGCCAATGGCGAAACCTTCTACACCTGGCAGGCCGGAATTCCCGAACTGCGCCAAGCCCTCGCCAACTATTACAGACGACATTTTGGCGTGAACCTTCCCGTCGATCATTTCTATGTCACGGGATCGGGCATGCAATCGATCCAACTCGCCATTCAGGCGACGGCCGGCGCCGGAGACGAAGTCGTGTATCTTTCGCCCGCATGGCCGAATTTTGCGGCTGCGGCCGGTATTGCAGGGGCCATACCTGTTGCCGTAACGCAGGATTTCACGGGTAACGGCTGGACTCTCGATCCGCAGAAAATCCGCGAAGCAATTACGCCCAAGACCAGGGCCCTGTTTATCAATACGCCATCCAATCCCACAGGTTGGACCGCCGATATCGACACGCTGAAGGAAATACTCAGCCTGGCCCGTCATCACGGTTTGTGGATAATCGCCGATGAGATCTATGCGCATTTTTACTACGGTGCTCGCCGCGCTCCCTCATTTCTCGATGTCATGGAGCCGGACGAGCGGATCATTTTCGTGAACAGCTTCTCGAAAAACTGGGCGATGACGGGGTGGCGTGTCGGCTGGATGACGGTGCATCCGGCGCTCGGCAAGACCATGGAGAACCTTATCCAGTACTCGACCTCCGGGGTCGCGCAATTCATGCAGCGCGGCGCTGTAGCCGCGCTTGAACAGGGCGACGACTTCATTCGCATGCAGGTGGATCGTGCCCATAAGGCACGCGACATACTCTGCGCAAAACTTGCTGCGACGGGCCGCGTACGATTGTCTCCGCCTGCCGGCGCCTTCTACCTGCTGTTCGGTATCGAAGGCATCACGGATTCCTATCGCGCCGCGTTCGACATTGTCGACGAGGCGAAAGTTGGCCTTGCACCCGGGACGGCTTTTGGGGATGGTGGCGCGGCCTTCCTGCGGCTCTGCTTTGCCAGACGGCTGGATCAGATCGAGGAGGCAACCGATCGCCTTGCAGACTGGATCCGGAAACGTTGACGCCAAGCCATCCCAACAATACCCAGACCGCTTTCCTTTCCCTGTTGATCTCTGCTGCCGGTGCATGCACCGCCAAGTTGATCGGTCTTCCCATCCCCTTTCTGCTTGGTTCGACGATTGCGGTGACCGCAGCCTCACTGTCGGGCATTCGCATGCATTTGCCCGACTGGCTGCGCGTGGTCGTGTTCTTCACCCTTGGTATCCAGGCCGGGTCCGGCGTATCGCCTGACACGATCAACCAGATGGTGACGTGGCCGTTTAGTTTCCTGATGTTGTTGTTGGCGCTCGTACTCGTGACCGGCGCAACTTATCTGATGCTGCGAAAGGGTTTTGGATGGGATGGGCCGACGGCGCTATTCGCTTCACTCCCCGGTGCCTTGTCATTCGTTCTTGTCGCCGCCATGGGAACCAAGGCGAACATGGTCAAGATCACGGTAATACAGTGCGTTCGATTGCTGCTGCTGATCGGCTTTCTGGCACCGCTCCTTGCGATCATAGCCAGGAACGCACCGCACATGGTCGTAGAGTTGGATTACGAATGGACGGTGCAGGATGCGGCGATACTATTGGCTTGTGGCGCCGGAGGCGCAGTGCTTGGGCACTTCAGCCGTGTTCCTGGTGGCATGATGCTTGGCGCACTTGTCGCAAGTGCACTCCTGCATGCAACGTCGATAGTCACAGCTGTCGTACCGCGCTCAATCGCGGATATCGGCCTGATTGTGCTTGGTGTCCTGATCGGCTCACGGGTCGGCGCAGAACACAGAACGCAACTCCTGCGCTATTTGCCGATCGCCCTTTGTGCCTTCATTGTCGGCACGGGCACCTCGTTTCTTGCGGCCTTCATGGTCTGGTATCTGCTTGATTTGCACCCGGCACAGATTGCACTCGCCTTCGCGCCTGGGGCATTGGAAGCACTCACGGTGATCGCATTCTCACTCGGCGTCGATCCATCCTACGTTGCTTCGCATCATGTCGTGCGCTTCCTGATGATCGCCTTCGCAGTACCGCTTCTTGCCCGCTGGCTGCGCGACGACACCCCAAACCAAGGCTAGACCAACTAGGGTTGAACTGGAACTCAGCCGCCGGCCTTCGAGACGGCGAGTGTCACCACCCGTTCGTTTGTTTCTACGGGCGGTGTGCTGTCCTTGGAGAATGGGATACCAAGTGCCGTCCAGACCTCGACCAACGCGTCTTTCAGCTCGATCACGAGCTCATTCGAGTGGAAGGGCGTCGGTGTTACACGCAGCCGCTCCGTGCCGCGAGGAACGGTCGGATAGTTGATCGGCTGAATATAGATGCCATGAAGTTCGAGGAGCCGGTCGCTGGCCTTCTTGCACAGCTCGGGATCGCCAACATGGATCGGGACGATATGTGTCTCCGACTTCATTACCGGCAGATTGGCCTGCGCGAGCACGTTTTTCGTAAGCTGCGCCTGGCTCTGGTGCATCCGCCGTTCTTCCTGCGAAACCTTCAGATGGCGAATCGACTGTGTTGCAGCCGCTGCAATGACGGGAGGAAGCGCCGTGGTAAAAATGAAGCCCGGAGCGTAGGAGCGTACGGCATCGATGACCGTCTTCGGGCCTGCAATATAACCGCCGAGTGTTCCAAACGCCTTGGCGAGCGTGCCTTCAATAATGTCAATCCGATCTGACAGGCATTCGCGATCGGTGATGCCGCCGCCACGATCGCCGTACATGCCAACGGCATGAACCTCGTCAATATAGGTCATGGCGTTGTACTTGTCCGCGAGATCGGCAATGGCTGCGACTGGAGCGATATCGCCATCCATCGAGTAGATCGATTCGAACACGATCAGTTTTGCGCGCTCCTTGCCTGCCGCCTTGAGCAGGTCTTCGAGATGCGCGAGATCGTTGTGCCGGAAGATTTTCTTTTCCGCTCCGGAGCGCCGAACACCCTCGATCATCGAGGCATGGTTCAGCTCATCGGACAGAATAAGGCAGTTTGGCAGCAATTTCGCAATCGTCGAGATGGATGCTTCGTTGGACACGAAGCCAGACGTGAAGACGAGCGCGGCTTCCTTCTGGTGAAGGTCTGCCAGTTCGATCTCCAGTTCAACCAGCGGATGGTTGTTACCGGAGATATTGCGCGTGCCGCCAGCGCCCGAGCCCATGCGGCTGGAAGCGTCATGCATGGCTGCAATGACATCCGGATGCTGGCCCATGCCGAGATAATCGTTCGAGCACCAGACGGTGATTTCACGAGCCGTGTCGGCCGTACGCCATATGGCGCGCGGAAATTTTCCCACGATCCGTTCCAGATTAGCAAAGACCCGGTAGCGCTTTTCAGCGTGCAACTGGTCAATCGCGTCTTCGAAAAACCGACGATAGTCCATGAATTGCTCCTGTATCATGAACTTACTAGCGTTTTTACCCAGCAAAATCCATGATGAGAATATGGGCAATTTGCCACGGCTTTGATGAAACACTAAGCGCTAAATATTGAAGCTGGCAAAAAATCTACAGATCGTAGTGAAAATGAGCGAATGGCCGCCGGCTCCATATGGATAATGGCCTGCGCACCGAGCCCGGCAGATGGCAGGTTGTTCCGTTTGATTGGGAATTCAGGTCGCACAGCGGCGGAAGGGGCCATCGTGGTCCGTTGTATAATCCAAGATTGTTGTTGCATTATAACTACTTCGGCGTCAGCTTTGCACACCTGTTCTTATGCACCAGGTTGTGTGCCGAATGGCGCGATGGGAGATTGAGGGGCTGTGGCTATGACAGTGCTTGTGACCGGTGGTGCCGGGTATATCGGCAGCCATATGGTCTGGGAATTGCTCGATGCAGGAGAATCAGTCGTTGTTCTTGATCGGTTGTCTACCGGTTTCGAATGGGCTGTACCGGCCGAGGCGAAGCTGATTATCGGCGATATCGCCGATCAAGGTCTCGTCCGCCAAACGATCGAACGCAACTATGTTGATGCGGTCATTCATTTTGCTGGATCGGTGGTCGTTCCGGACTCCGTGCGCGACCCCTTGACCTACTATGATAACAATACCTCGAAAACCCGCTCTCTCATCGAATCTGTAGTCAAATCTGACGTGAAGAATTTCATCTTCTCATCAACTGCTGCGGTCTATGGTGACGGTGGGATGGAGCCTGTGTCTGAAGACACCATACCCCAGCCCCAATCCCCCTACGGCGTTTCCAAGCTCATGACCGAATGGATGTTGCGTGATACTGCCGCGGCCCATGACTTCCGCTACACGGCGTTGCGCTATTTCAATGTTGCCGGCGCCGACATCAAGGGGCGTACGGGGCAATCGACGCGAGGTGCCACGCATTTGATAAAGGTTGCCTGCGAGACGGCGCTGGGCAAACGCCGTTTCATGGAAATTTATGGTCATGACTATCCGACGCCGGATGGAACCTGCGTGCGCGATTACATTCATGTGAACGATCTTGTCGTCGCGCACCGGCTCGCGTTGGAGCGTCTGCGTACAGGCGGAAGCAGCATGGTCGCCAACTGCGGCTATGGTCGCGGCTATTCCGTGAGGGAAGTCATCGAAAGCGTCGAGCGTGTGCACGGATCGCCAATCGACGCTCGCCTGACGATCGCCCGTCCTGGCGATGCGGCATCGATCGTTGCGGACAGTACCGAGGCCCGCAATCATCTGGGCTGGAGGCCGCAATTCGATGATCTGGATACAATTGTTGAAACTGCCCTGAATTGGGAGAAGGCTTTGCAGCGCCGGAATACGGCGCGATAGCATTCAAACCTGCCGAGTATAGCGCGGTTTTCCACGCGTCTTATCTGTGACTAAAGTCGGGTGCGGCGCACAGCCACATTGTCATGAAAGCTTCAAGGCTAGAAAAGGGGAACCAACTTCTCAGGTTTGGGTTTAACCTCCGAAGCAAAGTTGGAGTTTGGTGAACATGGACGGTATCGACCGTACCTACGAAAAACAACTGTCACGGATACTGAGACGACAGATCTCCCAAGCGTCGTACAGGTCTGCAATACGTGCCGCTGGCGTATACAAGGTCGAAGACACAGTACCCGAAAGTCTTCTTGATCAACTCAGACGCCTCGACAAGGTCGAGCGGGCTCAACGCAAGTAAATGGGCATCGCCCA
The DNA here is from genome assembly GCF_020164435.1 of Phyllobacterium lublinensis. GTDB lineage: Bacteria > Pseudomonadota > Alphaproteobacteria > Rhizobiales > Rhizobiaceae > Phyllobacterium > Phyllobacterium lublinensis. The sequence continues at coordinate 132,661 of NZ_JAIUDQ010000013.1, forward strand.
TCCGGAAACAAAAAAAGAGGCGGGCCAGAAGCCCGCCTCTTTCGCGATCAGCGCCTAACCCTTAGGCGGCAAGCGCCAGGTCGCTTGTTTGATCAAGGGCAGAAGAAATAGCTTTCGCTTCGGCTTCTGGTCCCATGGCAACGCCTTCAATGCGGATGATTTCGACGTTGGTCATGCCGAGAAAGCCGAGCGCCGTCTTCAGGTAAGGCGTCGCATGGTCAAATGCAGCTGCAGGACCATCCGAATAGACGCCGCCGGAAGCCAGCACGATGTACACCTTCTTGCCTGTCACCAGGCCCTTCGGGCCCTCGGCACCATAGCTGAATGTCCTGCCGGCGCGGGCAATGTGGTCGATCCAGGCTTTCAAGGTCGAAGAAATATTGAAGTTGATCATGCCGGTCGCGATGACCACAGCATCGGCAGCAAAAAGTTCGTCAACGACCGTATCCGATACGCCAACAACATTCTGCTGCTGGATGGAACGCGACTCGACGGGCGTGTAGATGCCGGATGCGTAGTCGGCGTCGATATGAGGAAGCGGTGCAGTTGCAAGATCGCGGGTGACAATCTTCGCGCCCGGCGTTTTTGCCTGCAGTTTCTGAGCGAGCTCGGTTGCGACGCGTGTCGAGTGCGAAGCGGCGCCACGTGGGCTTGATGTAACGAGAAGTATGGAAGTCATAGCCTAAGTTTCCTTCAGTTCACTTGTCTCGGAGGAGAGCAACTTGATGGGTGTAATTTGGTTCTCGACATCCATTTAGAAAACTGGGAAAATATCGATCAAATCCATCTAATTGATAGATAGGTCCGGCCGTGCAACCTAATCCAACACTCGATCAACTCCAGGTGTTTGTCGCTGTGGCAGATACAGGATCGTTTTCGGCGGCTGGCCGGCGGCTCAATCGGTCTCAATCGGTTGTGAGCTACACGATTGCCAATCTGGAAGCGCAGCTGGAGCTGCAATTGTTTGAACGCGGCGGGACGCGTGAGCCGCGTCTGACCGAGGCGGGGCAAGCCATGCTGGAAGATGCGCGGAGAATGGTCTCCGTCCTCCAGGGTATGCGGTCAAGGGTCGAAGGTTTGAAGCACGGTCTGGAGGCGGAGGTGGCTGTGGCTATCGATGTTTCGCTGCCATCGCCTGTGCTGACATGCGTGCTCAAGGCGTTTCAAACGCAGTTTCCGACAGTTAGCCTACGTCTGCACGTGGGCGCTCTCGGAATGGTGTGGGACCTCGTCCTGAAAAAGCACGCGGATTTTGGAATTGGCGGCCCGCCGCTGCAGGTCCACGATGAGCTCGTGCTGGTGCAGGTCGGGCAAACCGCGATGACCCCGGTTGCCGCTCCCGACCACCCGTTGGCTCTTTATCAGGGTCCTGTGCCACTCGCCTTCATCCGTGATCACGTCCAGCTGGTCGTCACCGACCTGAGTGAGCAGACGAAGGGGCGCGATTTCGGCGTTTTCGCCTACAAGACCTGGCGATTGACCGATGTGGGCACGAAACATGATCTGATGCTTGCCGGCCTTGGCTGGGGCGGCTTGCCGAAGTGGATGGTGAAGGACGATCTTGCCGAGGGCAGGCTGGTGCTCCTCGATCTCGAGCCCTATCCGGAAGCGGCCTATCCGCTATTGGCGCTTTATCCTGTGGACAGTCCACTCGGACCGGCGGGATCGTGGCTGGTGGAACGGTTCAAACAGGAATTGGAGAGGTTCGGTCAATAAACGCTTGCCCTAAATGTCATGACGTCATATCGTTTGGATATGATGTGGCATGAAACAGATCTGGCAGACGGGGCGGCGCCGATGTGGTCGCAAATCGCCGAGCGGTTGCGGCTTGCGATCAAGGATGGCACGTTCAAACCGGGGGAAGTCCTGCCCGGTGAGGCCGAGCTCAATCGGCGTTTCGGTGTGAGCAGGACAACATCGCGGGCCGCCCTTGACTTTCTCGAGGCGGCAGGCCTGATCACACGCAAATCCGGTCGCGGATCGATTGTAGTCCAGCCGCGTGTCGAGCGGCCGCTGAACCGCCTGTCGTCATTTTCCGAAGACATGCATGCCAGGGGTCTCAAGCCCGGTTACAACACTCGTTCGCTTCGGCTTTCGACTGCCAGCGTTGCCGTTGCGAAGGAACTGGGAATCGCCCCGAATTCTCCGGTGTTCGAGATCGACCGCATTCTGCTCGCCGATGCCAGCCCCATGGCCACGTCGCTGACCTACCTCGTTCCGGCCATGTTCAAGCAAAGCGGCTTGCCAACCGCTGCCGATCTGGATCGCGGGTCACTCTATGCCTGGCTCAAAGTCAGGGCGGGCATTGATCTGGCCGCCGGGCGGGAACGAATCGAGGGTGGGATCGCGGACATGGAAACGGCCAAAATCCTCGGATTGGAACAGCCTGCGGCAGTCCTTGTTTGTCACCGCACCTCGTGGAGTGATGCCAATGAACCCGTCGAGTACGTCGTTTTGAACTACCGCGCGGATCGATACAGTTTTCACGTCGGGCTTGCCCGGTAGTGAAAGATAGCAGTCCGGATACGCCTCTAAAGAAGATTTCTCGCCCATCCCGATGCGCAGAGCGCAGGAAAGTTTAGTCATGAGCACAGCAGCAAAACCGAAATCGATCTATCGCAGCAAGCCAAATGCCATCCAGGAGATCTTTGGCAGGCGCAAGGCCGTCATCGGTGTAATTCATTCCTTGCCCCTGCCAGGGTCGCCGAATTACGACGGCGAGCCGATCGATGACGTCGTTGCCTTTGCTGTGGCGGAGGCCGGGCGCTACCGCGATGGTGGCGTCGATGGGCTGATCGTCGAGAATCATGGTGACATCCCCTTCGCCAAGCCAGGTCACCTTGGTCCGGAAACCGCTGCAGCGATGGCTGTCATGACGGACGCTGTCCGCCGCCATAGCGGTCTGCCCATTGGGGTCAACGTTCTTGCCAACGGTGCGGTGCAGGCAATTGCCGTTGCCAAGGCCGCCGGTGCCGCATTTGTACGGGTCAATCAATGGTCGAATGCCTATGTCGCCAATGAAGGGCTCATGGACGGGCCTGCAGGCGAGGCCACACGTTACCGGGCATGGTTGCGTGCGAAGGACGTTCGCATCTTTGCGGACGTTCACGTCAAACACGGCGCGCATGCGATCACGGGCGACCGCACCATCACCGAACTGGCGCGTGACAACGAGTTTTTCGACGCGGATGTTGCCATCGCCACGGGGCAGCGGACAGGCGACTCCGCCACGATGGAGGAACTGCAGACCATCGCTGCCGGAACATCATTGCCGGTCGCGGTTGGCTCAGGGGTAACGCCCGATAACATTGGTGACATTTTCACCGTTGCGGACGCCGTCATTGTTGCAAGCTGGCTGAAGCATGATGGCGCCTGGTGGAACCCGGTCGACCCCGAACGGCTGAAAGTGTTCATGCAGGCAGTCAAGAAAGCACGAAGCTGAGATGGGACGCGTCCTCGTCCTCGGCAATGCCGGCCTCGACCTCACGCTCCGGTTGCCGCGACTGCCTCTGAAGGGCGAAACCCTGCTCGGGGATAGCACGGGCCGCGCGCCTGGCGGCAAAGGTCTGAACCAGGCAGTGGCCGCAGTCAGAACGGGAATGCCGGTCGTGTTTCATGCGCCGGTCGGACATGACGCCCATGCCGACGAGATCGAGGCGGCGCTGAAGGCGGAGGGTTTTGCGGGCCTCGAGTTGCACCGCATGCCCAATGCCAGCGATTTTTCATTGTTGATGGTGTTGCCGGACGGCGACAACAGCATCGCCAGTGCCGGAAGCTGTGCCGCAGCTTTCACGGCAGCAATGGCCCATACCGTTGCTGCAACGGCTGCACATGGCGATGTGATGGCCGTCCAGGGCAATCTTACGAAGGCGAGCACCGAGGCGGCACTGATCGAGGCAAAAGCCCGCGGCGCCACCACACTGTTCAATCCTGCCCCGCTCTGGTGGGATGTCCGGCCGGTCCTGGCGCATTGCGATGTCGTCGTCATGAACAGTGGCGAGGCACAGACGGTCACCGGACGTTCCGAGCCGGCGGAAGCGGCTGCATTCATTTGCGATCAGGGCGCCGGGTTTGCCGTCGTTACCCTTGGTGCCGAGGGATGCCTCACATATGATGGACGTGTCCTTCATCGTTATCCGGCCCCTGTCATCGAGGCCGTGGATACAACCGGTTGCGGCGACACGTTTTGCGGTGTGCTTGCGGCTATGCTGGCCGATGGCCGCGCCCATCATGAAGCCGTTGCTCTCGCCCAAAGCGCAGCCGGGCTGACAGCCCAACGGCCAGGCGCCTTCGCGGCCTTGCCGAACCGCGCAGAGTTTGCCGCGCTGGTTGCACAGCACGAAGCGGGCCGATAGCAGCTGAAGACCAGAGGCGAAATTAGCGCCGGGAAAAACTGGTGCTGGATTGCAGCGATGATGGCCCTATGGCCAATTCAAACAGCCGGAAAATGGCCGGTGTCTAAGTGAGATTACGAATGAAGGGAGTACCCACGCCACCCTGAGCATCGCGCCTGGCTTTGTTCAGGAGTGTCTCTCTATCGCCTCGGGATTGACCTTTAACCATCACAAACGCCGTTCTGGATATCCTGAATTGACCACACCGAGGACACTCAATTTCAACGAATTCTTCTTCACTGGCCAAAAGCTCCGCTGGCTCATCCGAAACCGGGCACAATGTCTTCTTCTCCATGCCATTTTTTCCTCCCAAGGATGGTGGGGCATACCCCCACGTGGGGTCGTCCTTTTATCGACTGCGATAGGCGGCGGCCTGATAACGCCGCATCGTACATGGTCGTTGCTAGTTGCCTCGTTTGAAATCGGCCGGCGTCAACACATACATAGTTTTGCGGCCGTAAGCATACACTTGCCGCGCCACCTCGATGATTGTCCCCCTCTCGGCATCGAACGCTGCAAGGCAATCTTCTTCTGCTGTATGGGGATTCGAATTCGTACTCGGGACGGCCGCTGCTTCAATGAAAAATGGAACTTCAAACAGCCCATCGTAGCCAAGAAACCGCACACGCTGGTGTGCCGTATCATAGCTGCGGCTTCGATTGGGGAAGGTCAGCGTCATGTCGTTATCCTCAAAGTAAATCAGTACGTGGACTGTCAATCAGCATCAGATTGATCCTTGCTGCACGACGCCGCTCAATGTTGTTCGCATTAAGCGACAACATCATCCGGGTGGCAGTAGTCTCGTTTAGTCCGGTGGTGGCGCGCCTGCCTAATTCAGCCGGACATCCGGTGTAGACGTGGTAAACGGACCAGGATCCGTTTCGCTCTATGCGCCGGCCATAATGGTGGTGCATGCTAAAGCGATGAATGGCTCCGCCTTCGTTTTCCCAAACACCGATATCGATGATGTTCTGATCGTTGTTGAATTCAGGATTAGTCAAATTAACCTCTTACGGATTGCGAACGGGTCATCGTAGAAAACGAGCCTCACCAAGTGATTCCACAGAGTATCACATAGGAAAGCAATACAATCGAAGCATAAAACGCGACATTGTAAAACACGATTATCCGATCATAAAAATAATAAGAAATATGATTGAGATTTTTCACGGCCGCATCCTTTAATTGTAACGAATTCGCCTGACCGAAATAATAGCACAATATGGGAAATTCTGCCATTTTATTTTATATATTTAGCCGTAACTGCGATTTTTATTTCATGGTGAAAGGTTCAGTCGCAAATAAAGCGCAATTGACGCGTAGCGTTTCAAGATCGTCTTTTGGCCAAACTGTGGCTCTTCGCGGCGTCATTAATCCTCGATCCGATACCGGTTTGTGTCGTTATTTGCGGCGCAGTGAAGGCTGCGAACGCCGTTTTGCTCCGCGGAGGAATCTGCATGACCACACGCACCAAGCGTTCAATCGCTCGTTTCGCAGCACCCTTTGCCTTGCGCGGTTTGGACGGGATTCAGCCCGCCGGCGACTATGATATCCATGAGGACGAGGAATTGATCGAGGGCCTGTCCTGGCTCGCCTATCAGCGCGTTGCGACTTTCATCGAGGTTCCGGCGAGGCATTCAAATGCGCGCCGAACGCAGCTCGTTGCGATCGACTACACCGAACTCGAGATGGCACTTAAAAAGGAGACAATCAAATGAACATCCACCGGCGCTACAAGGCGCCCGAAACTCCGCCCCATCGTTTCGCAATCGGCCAGCAGGTCCGACTGAGAAGTGGCGGCGGAGCCATGATGAAGACCACTGCGATATTTGAAGTTCTGGCGACCCTTCCACCTCTCGGCCGCTCGCTCCAGTACCGTATCCGCGACGCGGAAGAAAAGTATGAGCGGGTGACCACGGAAGATAATCTTGAAGCCATCGATATCTGGAGTAGCGGAGACCGCAACAGTTTCAAAGCACCGGCCGATGCGTGATCATGCAGGACGTCGCCGCGCTTGGCTCACTAATGAGAAAACTTGCGACTGAACGCGTGCAGGCCATCTTGATGAGCTGCACGCTGCGGTTTGTTTGCCCTGCGACAGTGGACGATACGCCGTCTCTCGTTCATGTTGATTGGCCCGACGGCAACGTCATCCTCAGTAGCCAGTGATTCTTGGATCACTCATGCCGGGCGCAATAGGTAAGGCGTCAGCGATCATGACTTCCGCGGTGATGAGTAGCCCAGCAATCGAGCCGGCATCCCGCAGGGCCGTTCGACATCAGCCCTCACTGTGATGCCGGTGTTGACATCTCTGACGCGGTTATTCATCAACGGTCTTATGAAATCGCAGGAACTGCTGCTCGCGTCCGAGTTCACCTCGGGTTTTCCGAAAATCCGTTCTATCCTCGGAGATAGACTTTCGGGCACGAAACTAATGATCGTTCCCACAGCAGCTTACGGCGAAGGATGGAAGCCGGACTACGAGGGCCACTACCGCCCATTTGAAGAAATGGGCTTAGAGGTTATCGACTATGACCTCGTCGGCAGGACGGCGGATGAGGTGAGGGCCGCACTTGAGAAGGTCAGTGCCGTCTATATCAGCGGAGGCAACACTTTCTATCTCCTCGACCACATGCGCAAAAGCGGCTTCTTCGATCACGTGCGTGAACGGATTAGGGAAGGACTCGTCTATATCGGCTCAAGCGCCGGCTCGATTGTCGTGACACCGGACATTGGTTATGCTGACGCCCTGGACGATCGATCAAAGGCAGAGCAAAAGAACGATACCGGTCTCAACCTTGTGAATTTTTCGATCCTGCCGCACATGGACCATGCCAGCTTCAGCAAGTTGGTTCAGAAAACCTTCAACGCGTTCGAAGGCAATGGAACGATGTGCCTCGGCCTCAACGATGATCAGGTCATCCACGTCGTTGGCGATTCATTCAAGGTGATTTGATACTGGCTAGACTTCGACGGCTTTGCGCCACGAAAGTCATCTAACCGCAATCCTCCAAAACTTGGTCTTGCTTCGGTGCCTGGATTTAAGGTCCGCGAGATAATCTTCATGCGAATTGATGGGACAGCGATCCTTAAGATCCGCTGAAAGCCGCTTGGCCTCTCCTAAATGGAGCGCCGCGTGCTTGTATCGGGTACTCCGCGAGTGATCGAGCACGAAGTCGATCATTTTGCGCAGCGTGATGATCGATGCCAGGGGATGCTTATCGCGCAGCGCTTCGGCTGCTGAAGTCAGCAATTCATAACGGTCGCCATCAAGTTCTACCGCCCTCGAAATCGCCAGCTGTGCCGCGTTGTCCAGTGCGGGCCATGATAACAGGAATGCCAAGGCGGCGTGGACATTGGGGTAGCGCGCCGCGAATGCAAGTGCCTTCTCCTCCGCTTCCATGTCATCGAAATCGGGCAGGCGTTTCAGAAATGCCCGAAGATGATCGGCATTGAGCGTCCGTTCAAAAGATTGCCACCGAAATTCCTGTGCCGCCTCTTTGCGTCCTAGCGATTCCAATGTCTCCGTATAGACGGCTTCCCATTCGAAAGGGACTGGGTGACCGTCTGTGAGGTCGGCCTTCTTGATGGCGTCCAGCGCTTCTTCCAATCGCCCGGAGGCCAACAACCTGCGGGCAATCTCTGCGGCGACCGTTGGCTCCGATCTCGCTTGCTCATCCTGCTGTGCGATGAACGCGTCCACATCTCCTTGAGCATCGGCGATCTGTTCCAGGGCCCTTCGTATGGTGCGATAGCGGTTTCGGAGATCGAGAATATCTTCGTAGGATGGCCTTGCATCGCTCCGGCCAGGGGCCGTCTGGACGGTCCTCGGCAGATTACCCTCGGCGTCTTTTGACCATTCCACTAACAGTATTTTCAGATGGTCGAGACCATCCACGCCAAGCGCAGGTGCTAACACGTCTATCAAGGTGTCGTATTGGCCGTACTCGTTGTGTTGCAAGGCACTGAAAGCGCGATCCGCAAGCAAACGCGGATCTGGTCCCGCCGACTTGGCGATCACCCCCAGATCCGCACAAGCGCGACGGAAAGTGGCCATGATCGTCCCATTGCTGTCGGCGCAACGGCTAAGGACCGAGTGAGCCACGCCCATGAACCGCCACATCACTTCCAGCGCTTCATCGGCGTCGCTTCCGGAAATTGTTTCGGCGATGACACGACGCTGGGTGTCCAGGTCGCTTTTGAGCGCTTTGACGCGCCGCCAACCGATCTTCGACTGTGACCGATCAATAAATGACAGACGTTTGTTTACTTCCCGAGCAACCTCTTCGCCACTCTGCATTCCTGCGAGTTCTATTCGCAAACGACGTTTGTTGGCGGCACTTCCTTTACTGATATCGATCAGCAATGTAGCCAGCCTTTCGACGCCGAGCGCTTCAAGATTTTTTGCGTTTAATGTCGTCTTGGATGCCATGCCGCCCGTGTTCCTGCGTCCTTCGTCGTGGGACCTTACAGAGGTCGACAGGTCCGGCCAACTCCACAGTTGGGCCGAGGCGCGACGGTTGCTCGCTTGGAAGGCATTGCCAGGCAATCCGTCCAGTCGGGTGCCACATAAAACCAAGAATCGACCAGACATGAGCCACGCATCACAACCGTATGCTGTACAACGACCGCTGCAAAGGCGTTGCGAACTCCCAATGATCGCGGCCGTCAGGTGGGAAAGTTCAGACTCTTTCGAATGAACGGTGCCAGTTATCTATTTTGTTGTTTTCAGAATTTGAATCCAAGTTGTACCAGCCTGGAACGTAGCTTGCCGTACGCGAGCAAGCGCGAGCAATTTCGGGATGCTGCTTCACCCAGCGCCTCAAGGCACTCCAAGCCGGACTATCGGTGAATGACAAAGCCTGCAGTCGACCAGCGATGGGAATGCCGAATTCTCGCGAGACAGCACCTATCTCTTCGTCGTCGAACATTGACAGTACGATACGCGGCTCGTTGTCTTTGCAGATCGCATAATAGTGACGACCTACTGGTTTCGAGATTTCAAGTGCGCTTCCAAGGGGCACTCGATGATCATAAGCGCGATTTTCCAGCATCTTCAGATATGGACCGTCAGCACATATCGTACCTATGAACATGCGGCCGCAAATCTCAATTCGATGGAATTGATGTCTGTCCGGCATCCTGTGCTCCTGTCGTATAACAAAGGATATGACGCAGGTACGCTCTGAACACTCCTCGAATCATAAAACGATTCGCAACGGTCGGTACTCTACACTGGTTTAGACACACATTCCAAAGAGGTTCCCAGCCGACCTTCACAAACTATACAAAGCTTCAGCTTTGAAAATATGTCGGACACCATCGATGCGAAAGAAATGTTGACGATAGCGGATGGCGCGGAGTTGTTGCGGGTGGCGAGTTACTCAACCGGACTATCGCGGAGAAATTCCTGAAGACTATTTTTCCATTGCCCCTTATTTGCATACCGCAACGGCAATAAGCATTATTACCAATCTGACACGATTTCTGGCGTTGGGATCATGCAATGCGAACAAGCGTAAAAGTTTTGACAGCAATCGTATTATTTGCGGCACTCGGCGTCGGATGGCTCTCACTTCAATATTCAAATTTTGAGCGCGACCGCAGCATATCGGAATGGAGATCGCTGTCTGAGACAGAAAATCTTCTGAAGCAGAAGCCTGTTCCCGAGGCGTGGTCAGCGGGCGTGTTTATTTCGGAACGGGGATTAAACACCCTGTTGGAAAGTCTCAAAGATGCACAAATTGCCTATGACTCAGAGTCCAGGCCGGATGAGGACACCGTCGTGACCCTGCGGGCCATAACGGCCTACCTTCAACCAGGTATCGCCTTGGCAAACCTTCGCCTCGACGCCCATTCGAAGAATCGCGATCTGACGGTAAATTTTGAAGGACAAGCCTCCCTGGTTTTCAAGGGCATAGAACAAGGGGAGAATGGGACTGCCCAAGCCGTCTTCGGGATATCTCTGTTGAAGCTCGATCCCGAATTCGGATGGGAATGGTTCAAGTTGAATTTGAGGAGCTATGCGACCGACCTCATCGAAACAGATCTCATGCTGAAGGCCACTGAAGCTTTCACAATGAGACTCCCCTTCAAAAACACATTCGCTTACGACTTGAAGCAAAATCTCGCGAAAACGCTTCCCGTCCGCGTCCCCAAAGATGAAAACTGGATTAAAGTTCAGTTCGCCGTCCCGTCATCTGAGCTGTCGCAAGACATTCGCTCTGCCAATGCTGTCATTCTCGACGACGGGATCTGGTTACTCACGGATTTCAGCGAAAAACCTGTGGTACACATGGTTGATGAGCCTCCTTCCGAAATTCTGGCTGACATCGCCAGGAAGCGAAAGAATCTGGAGCAAATCCGGACACCCAGGTTGAAAGATGCCGCTATCGCTCTTTGGCTAAACGGGACAGTTCTTAAGCTCGTTCAAGAGAGGTTCAACCATCTCCCTGCTGCAAACAGGACGGCAACCGTCAAGTCGGTGCAATTCAAAGGCCGACTAGCCGACCAAAAATGGAGAGACGATTTTCTCGGCGAGGGCGGAATTTTTGCGGAGCTTGCGGACCCAAGAGCGGTTGCGGCAACAGCAGTCGTGAATTCAATCCGCATGTCTTTGACCAATGGGAGACGCTTGAAGGCTTCGCTCAGTGCGCAGGTCGATGCCAAGGCATCCGTACGACTGGATGTCGACCCACTGATAGGACGAGGTACCAGCGCGATGGTCGGCCTGCTCGGGAACGCAGACTTGGCGCTCGAGATCGATGCTGGCATCGACATAAAGCAGGTGGGTGGCAATACGGTCGTAATGCTAAAGCCCAAAATCGGATGCCGCGAGATCAAGCTGGGGCTTAAGCCGGACAGTAAAGTGAAGTTTGAGGAAGCGTGGGTCTCAGTTCCGTCAGTCGAAGCAAACATTACCCTTCCGGTTGGCCTTCAGACTGCTCCCGATGTCCCGCTCCTGAGTGATCTGCCCTTTCTTGGACATGGGCGTGGAACGGATGGCAAACCCATCAGGATTGAAAACGGTGATGACCACTTTCTGTTCACACCAGCTTGGACTGAGGTTCAGTACGCGCTTGTCCCGGATCGCGTCGAAGGTAACGATGGGGGACTTTGGATAGCTGGCAAATTGCTCACCAAGTACCTAAACTCCGAAACAGCAGGCTACGATCGTTCCGCTGAAGAAAGGAAACTGGCTGTCAAAGCGTCCGAAGGACAAGCTAAAGTCGACTGCCCGAATGAGCCCAGCTTTGCTTTGACGATCGGAGATCTTGAATTTGGCAGCAACGAAGAGCTCGTGAAATTCTTCCAGAAACAAGGGCTACCATTGCCCCAGATACGGGATGGATCCTCCGGCATTCGCGGCACAAGGCCTGCAATACCATCCCCGATACCGTCCACTCCAGACCCCACGCTACCCAAAATACCGTCCCCAATACCGCTTGCCCCTGAACCAACGCGTCCCAAAATACCATCCCCCATACCGGACACTCCCGTTCCACCGCTTCCGAATATTCCGCCTCCGTTGCCACCCAATCCGGCTCCCACGACTATCCAATAGAAATCGTGCGCGATCCATTTTCGAAACCGTGTTTGCTTGGCGGGCCTTCCAGGATGGCAGCGGATCGATCGGTTCGAAGACGCGGTCCTTGAACTGTCGGGGCGCCTGCGGCAGGATGGTTCAGTGCTGAGCCCAAGTTGGTCAATAGTTCCTTGGGCCGCTTCACCCTTGGTGTCGCAATACCATAGGATAACTGGAAAGGCGGGGACTTCACTCGTATTGTCAGTTAAACGAGGTCCCCAATATCGGATGGATGGTCTAGGACACTGGTGGACCTCCAGGCGACGCCGTCCCTTACATTCGCTTAAAGTTGCCGCACATCCTTCATCGGTTCATTCGGCCCTTAAATTGCACTGATCATTAATGGAGAAATGACATGGTGCGTTTGCTTTCGGTCAATGTGGGCTTGCCGCGCGACATCACGTGGCAGGGCAAGGTGGTCAACACCGCCATCTGGAAGATGCCAGTCGATGGCAGGCGCATGGTCCGGCGGCTCAACATAGACGGCGATGGCCAAGCCGACCTCGCTGGCCATGGCGGCGAACAGCGTGCCGTATTTGTCTATCAGATGGATTCCTACCGGTATTGGCAGGACCACCTGGCTCGAGATGACTTCGTTTACGGGCAGTTCGGAGAGAATTTCACCGTCGACGGATTGGCCGACGATGAGGTGTGCATTGGCGACCGCTACCGGATTGGCGGCGCCCTGTTCGAAGTGACGCAGCCACGCGTCACATGTTACCGGCTGGGCATACGCATGGATGAACCGGAGATGGCGGCGCTTGTCGTCAAGCACGGCAGGCCTGGCTTCTATTTCCGCGTGCTGGAAGAAGGAGAAGTGCAGGCTGGCGACGAGGTCACGCAAGTCGCGTCGGGACTCGGCGGCATGACCGTCAGCGAAATCGATGCGCTGTTGTATCTGCCGGATCACCCACGCGACAAGCTCGAACGTGCCTCACGCATTCCAGCGCTGAGCCTTGGCTGGCAACATTCATTCGAGGCGCTCCTCGCCCGGGACGGCGATAACGCCGGAAGGAAAGGCAACGCAGGGCTTACTGCTCTGTCGGGCCCACCGCCGGCCTGGAGCGGTTTCCGTCCCTTTCGCGTGGCGCACAAGGTACGCGAGAGCGGCAGTGTGGTGTCGCTCATCATCGAGCCGGCAGACGGGCGGCCCGTTGCTACAGCACTTCCCGGACAGTTTATAGTGTTGCGGCTCGGCTCCGGTTCTGCGCCGGTGCTGACGCGCAGCTATTCATTGTCAGGGCAACCCGGCACGACCTCCTATCGCGTCAGCGTCAAGCGGGAAAAGCATGGTGCGGCCAGCGGCTATATCGTCGATGAGGTAAAGGTTGGCGACATCGTGCAGGCAAGTGCAGCGCGCGGGAGTTTTACGCTCAGGCCAGGCGAAACTCCGGTTATTTTGTTGAGTGCGGGTATTGGAGTGACGCCGGTGCTCGCAATGCTCCATGCATTGGCAGCCGAAGCATCAACCCGCGACGTCTGGTGGTTGCATGGAACCCGCAACGGCCGCGAGCACGGGTTTGTCGAAGAAACGCGCGGTCTGCTAAAGGCGCTCGCTCATAGCCACAGCTACGTTTGCTATAGCGTTCCCGATCCTGGTGATCGACCAAATCTGGATTTCGACGCTTCCGGCCGTTTGAACACGCAGGCAGTCAAGCAGCTCGGCCTGCCACTTGATGGCGATTTCTATGTCTGCGGACCATCGAGCTTCATGAGCGATCTAACCAAAGGACTTGCAGCCTTGGGCGTCGCCCCAGATCACATCCATACGGAAATGTTTGGCCCCGGTCCGTCCATTAGCCCCGGCGTCGCTGCCACACAAAGGCCGCCGCCGCATTTGCCGACAAGCGTTCCCGGTTCTGGCGCGCTTGTGTCATTCGCCAGGACCGGCCTCAATGTACGCTGGGATACCACCTTCCAAAACCTTCTGGAGCTGGCCGAAGCCTGCGACGTGCCGGTGCGATGGTCTTGCCGAACTGGGGTCTGCCACACCTGCGAGACCGGGCTGGTGGCGGGCACGGTTGGTTACCGTCCTGAACCGGTCGATGCCCCGGCGGATGGCAATGTACTGATCTGCTGCTCGCAACCCAAGAGCGACATTGTGATTGATTTATAGCGGGATGCGAACCGTTATCATTTGCCACTACCACCGACGCAATCGTCTGAATCAACGAATTCCGTTGCGGGTAGGGAAGCGTTTGCCCAACGGTTATTTGATGGTTATCTTACCCTTATGCCCTTGTCGGCAAGGTCGGGAACCGACCGAGTGTATTCGCCGGGCCGT
>NZ_JAIUDQ010000014.1 GCF_020164435.1 Phyllobacterium lublinensis
AAGGGCGCATTCAGCAACCGCCAGCGGCGCCCCGCCCTCGTTATGTCGGTATATAGACCCCACCTAACAAACCTGTCAACAGCGTTTTTGAAGATATTATGAAAAATATGACAGGCTGCCGTTACGTGGCTTTCCAGCCGAAGGAAAAGGCGGCTCGATGCTTCCGGCCCGCATAGGAAATGTGATCGCGCCGGTCACAAACATGCCCTATTCCCGACATAGCGCTCGCTGCCATGCGACAGGATCGGTCCAGCTTTGGTATTACAGGCAGCCCGCCTATGCACACAGTTCTGGCACGCCGCGTTGACAGAGCGAAGCTGCAAGGGCAAAACTGCTGCCTCGTTGACTACATGCCAGAACAAGCTGGTCGGCAAGGGCGCCGAAACATCATTTAAAGTCTGCTTTCTATAACGGCGACAGGATCGACACTGAGCAGTATGAACGAGTACGAGGGGCACTCATCAATAGATCCGGGCAATGAGCCGCCGTTGATAACGGATGGCCGCCGCGGACCGCCCGACCGCCGTGAAATATCGGCGCGGTGGCTGACGGGTACGTTCCTCACCGGCATTACATCGAGCCTGCTCATGGGCGTGGCCCTGTTTGCCGCGCTCGACGGCCGCGAGCAATTGGCGACGCCTCCCGAATTGATGGTGCGCAACGCCATGCCGGCGGCGGCGAACAACAGCGACATTGCCAAGGGCGCACGCGTCGCCGCAACCACACCAATTCAAAAAAATCGCGACCGGCGCCGGCTCGACGTCTCCACCGTCTTCAAGGATGGCGAGCGTGACGTCATTCGCTCGATGCCCTTTGAATTTGTTCACATCGCTCTCGCCGATGTCCACAACACCAATCGGAGATACCCGTCCTTCAATCCCCTCGACGTCTTCGCGGAAGCCAATGAAGATACGGACCCTACCCCCAAGACCGGACTGATCTACGGCGCCAAGGTGGAAAGCGAAGTCAGCCTGCGTACCGGAGATTTTCCCCTCGCAACGGCACAATATGATCCATCGGACGATCTGAGCGTCGACGAGGTGGAAGAGGTTGTCCGCAATACCGGCTCCCTGTTGACTGACGGGGCGATCCAGGTCGCTTCCTTGCATTATGTCGATCCGGCGCGGTTCGGCACCGATGAGGATCCCTTCAATCTGCGCAACCCGCTGGCGGTCAAGATTATTCAGGAAAATGTCAGCGTCGCCCCGCGCCTGCCCGAGGATGCAGAGAGTGCCGGCTATTCGGAAGAACTCATTGCGTTCCGGAGCGACAAGAACATTCTGGCCGCCCTCAACGAGGCGGGGTATGAGACCGGCGACGCTACCGGCATGTCCGAGGCCATCGCCAAACTCCTGAATTCGCCCCGCCTCAAGGGTGGAAGCGTGCTGCGACTTGGTATTGAATCCCGGAACAATCTTGATCGCATCATGCGCGCCAGTGTCTATAACGGCAGCACCCATATATTGACCATCGCCCTGAATGACCGGGATCAATATGTCCCGGCCGACGAGCCCGAAATGACGCCGGGTCTGCAAGTCGCCTTTGACGACAATCCGCTGCCCGCACGCCGATCGGAAGATCTGCCGACCGTGTATGACGGCATCTACAGGGCCGGGCTTGCCTATGGCATGACCGACCCGATGATCAAGCAGCTCATCCGGATGCTGGCCTCCGACGTTGATTTTCAGTCCCAGCTCAGTTCAACCGACCAGCTTGAAGCGCTTTTCTCCCTGCCTGCTGATTCGGACAAGGCTGGCGACGAATCGGAGATCCTCTATGTCGCCGCGAATTTTGGCGGCGACCTCAAGAAGTTCTACCGGTTCCACGGTGCCGACGGCAACACCGACTATTACGACGAGAATGGCAAGAGCTCGAAGCAGTTCCTGCTGCGCAAGCCGGTACCCAATGGCGTATTCCGCTCACCCTTCGGCATGCGCCGTCATCCGATTCTGGGTTATTCCCGCATGCATACCGGCGTCGATTGGTCTGCACCGCGCGGCACGCCGATCGTCTCCGCAGGCAATGGCGTCGTTGAACGGGCCGGATGGACGAACGGCTATGGCAACCAGACCATCATCCGCCATTCCAACGGCTACGAAAGCAGCTATTCGCACCAGAACGCCATCGCGAGCGGGGTAACGCCGGGGGCGCGGGTCCGGCAGGGCCAGGTGATCGGCTATCTGGGTTCGACTGGCCTGTCGACCGGACCGCATCTGCACTACGAAGTCATCGTCAACGGCTCAAAGGTCGATCCCATGCGCATTCGCCTGCCAAGCGGCGGCGAGCTTGGCGGCGACGACCTTGTCGCATTCAAGCGCGAGCGCGAGCGTATTGACCAGCTCCTCAAGGACGACAACCAGAACGGCACCAAGGTCGCCGCGAGCGGCTGACCCTTATTCCTGAAACTCGACCGTCACACCCTTTTGCACGAGCTTCGACAATTCCGTTGCGTCCCAGTTGGTCAGGCGGACGCAACCATGGCTGTTGGTCTTGCCGATTTTTGATGGTTCGGGTGTCCCGTGGATACCGTAGGTAGGCTTTGACAGGGCGATCCAGACGGTGCCGACCGGTCCGTTCGGACCCGGCGGGATCGTCAGGACCGAATTGTTCTCACCCTGTTTGAAGTTGATTTTTGGATTGTAGGTATAGTTCGGATTGAGCGCGATGCGCTCGACCTGGACAGTACCGGACGGAGACGGCGTATCGGTCGAGCCGATGGTGGCCGGATAGGCGACGATCAGGCGGCCGTCGGCATTGTAGCCGCGCACCTGCTTGCGCCCCTTGTCCGCAATGATTCGCGTGACCGCACCTCCGGCGTTCTGCCCGGTACTGGCAACCTGTATTGCGACGCCTGGTGTGTTGAAGTCCACGCCCGGGTTGATTTCCTTCAGATAGTTTTCATCCATATGAAAGCGTTCAGCCAACATTTCCGTAACCGAAGTGAAGGCCATCCGCTCCAGTTGCGCCTTGTGACCGTAGTCTTCGGGGATCGACGCCACGAAGGGATAGGCGGCATCTTCGGATGTAATCGTGTAGGAAACAAAGGCGGGCCCGCCCGTCTGTTCCAGCGACGCGTTGATACCCGCTTCATTGAGTGGATCGAACTGTTGACCTGTCATTTCCTCGAAGGCAGCGACCGCCTTGTCGACATTGCCGCCCTTATGCCCATCGATGACGCCGGGCGACACGCCGATCCGGTCAAGCAGGACCTGGATTGCCGCTATCTTGGCTTTCGCACCCTGCCCTTTTGGCAATTCGACGGTCGGCGCCGGATTGGGGTGAACCGGGATCTGCTCCTGCTGCAGTCCGTCAGTCATGCCATCGCCAGGCATCCCCGGTTCGATGTAATTCGGATCGGATGGCATGAAATCCGGCTCGCCATTGGCCGGCGGCAGCGGCTGACGATCAACGCTTCCGTAATCACGTTCTGAAGGCAAGCCCGACTGCTGCTCATATGCACCGTTAGACGGTCCGTAGGGATCCTGCGGAATGGCGCCCGTATCATAGGGGTCCTGCGGAGCCTCCGGGAAATAGTCGTCGCCCTGGTTGGATTGATCGTAGCGCGGCTCTTCAACCGATACGATTCGGCCGCGGCGGTCGACGGTGATCTTGCGGCCATACTCGTCAAAATAGGAGCGGTATGCTTCACGGCGCGGACGGCGCTCGCTTGGTTCGAAGAGCTGGGCCACCTGGTAAGATGCCTGGTCGCTTGCGGCGGGAACGGCGATTTCGGCGGCCTGTGTGCCTGTTATGGCGACAGCGCTCGCGGAAGCGATCAGCAACATTCCAAACAATGAACAATGATAAGACATCATGCCTTCAGCTTCCGGTTTTCATCACTAACTCAGCATTATGCATAAATGACCCATTTTCCTGTCATTATGGTTAATGCCCTTACGCTTTTATCGTTGCATCTAGCGGATGAACGGGACGTGAAAATGGCCGCTCTGTGGCGGCCACTCTCTTTCTTTTTCAGCTTCGCGCAACCTGCTCAAGCGGCTTCACTGCTTTCCCTTTCGGGCGCGGACTTCACTGACTTGAAGTTCAGCCGGTCCGAGCCCGCCGTGATCTTCACGGTCGAGCCGTCCAGGATTTCGCCAAGCAGGATTTTCTCCGCCAGCGGATCCTGGACCTGCTTCTGGATGACACGCTTCAACGGCCGTGCGCCATAGGCAGGGTCATAGCCTTTCTCGGCCAGCCAGTTCGTCGCATCTTCGTCGATCTTGAGCACGATCTTGCGGTCGGTCAGCAGCGACTGCAGATGCTTCAGTTGGATCGCGACGATCTTGCCCATCTCCTTGCGCTGCAAGCGATGGAACAGGATGATCTCGTCCACACGGTTCAGGAATTCCGGCCGGAACGATGCCTTGACGACGTTCATCACTTCGTCCCGAACCGTCTCGACATCCTCGCCTTCGCTGAGACCGACAAGGTATTCGGCGCCAAGATTGGACGTCATGATGATCAGCGTATTGCGGAAGTCGACCGTGCGGCCCTGACCATCCGTCAACCGCCCATCATCGAGCACCTGCAGCAACACGTTGAAGACATCCGGATGGGCCTTCTCGATCTCATCGAATAGGACCACCTGATAGGGCCGACGTCGGACGGCCTCGGTCAACGCTCCACCTTCCTCGTAGCCGACATAGCCTGGAGGCGCACCGATCAGCCGGGCGACCGAGTGCTTCTCCATGTATTCGGACATGTCGAGGCGGACCATCGCCGTCTCGTCTGAGAACAGGAACGCAGCCAAAGCCTTTGTCAGCTCGGTCTTGCCGACGCCCGTGGGGCCAAGGAAGATGAATGAACCAATGGGCCTGTTCGGATCCTGCAGCCCGGCACGGGCGCGGCGCACTGCCTTGGAGACAGCCTGCACCGCCTCGCCCTGGCCGACGACGCGGTTGGCAAGCTCGTCTTCCATGCGCAGGAGCTTTTCACGCTCACCTTCCAGCATCCGGTCGACCGGAATACCGGTCCAGCGCGAAACGACGTGAGCGATATGATCCGGCGTGACCGTCTCTTCCACCATGGACGACGAACCGTCCTGCTGCTCGGCTTGCGCCAGCTCTTTCTCCAATTGCGGGATCGTCCCATAGGCGAGCTCGCCAGCCTTCTGGAATTCGCCGTTTCGCTGGGCCGCGGCAAGTGCGTTGCGCGCGTCATCGAGCTGGCCCTTCAGGTCGGCCGCATGGCCAAGCTTCTGCTTTTCGGACTGCCAGGTATTTGTCAGGGTCGTTGACTGCTCTTCGAGATCGACAAGCTCTTTTTCCAGCCGGTCGAGCCGGTCGCGGGAGGCATCGTCCTTCTCGACTTTCAGGGCTTCGCGTTCGATTTTCAGCTGCATGATGCGGCGGTCGATTTCGTCCAGCTCTTCCGGTTTGGAATCAACCTGCATGCGCAGGCGCGCAGCGCCTTCATCAACCAGATCGATCGCCTTGTCCGGCAGGAACCGGTCGGTGATGTAGCGATTCGACAAAGTGGCCGCGGCGACAAGCGCCGAATCGGAAATACGGACCTTGTGGTGCTGTTCGTATTTTTCCTTCAGGCCACGCAGGATCGAGATCGTGTCCTCGACTGTCGGTTCGTCCACGAAAACCGGCTGGAACCGACGCGCCAGCGCCGGGTCTTTTTCCACGTGCTTGCGATATTCATCCAGCGTGGTCGCGCCAACGCAGTGCAATTCGCCGCGAGCCAAGGCGGGTTTCAAGAGATTCGACGCATCCATCGCGCCTTCGCTCTTGCCGGCCCCGACCAGCGTATGCATCTCATCGATGAACAGGATGATGTCGCCATTTGCCGATGTGACTTCGGAAAGCACGCTCTTCAGCCGCTCCTCGAACTCACCGCGATATTTTGCGCCGGCAATCAGGGCGCCCATGTCGAGCGCCATCAATTGCTTGTCCTTCAGCGATTCAGGCACGTCGCCATTGACGATGCGCAAGGCGAGGCCCTCGGCGATCGCCGTCTTGCCAACGCCCGGCTCGCCGATAAGCACCGGATTGTTCTTGGTGCGCCGCGACAGAACCTGGATCGTGCGGCGAATCTCATCGTCACGGCCAATGACCGGGTCGAGCTTGCCTGCCCGCGCATCCGCGGTCAGGTCACGCGCGTACTTCTTCAGGGCGTCATAGGTATTCTCTGCCGAAGCAGAGTCGGCAGTGCGGCCCTTGCGGATGTCGTTGATGACGGCATTCAGGCCAGCAGGGGTAACCCCGGCCCGGCTAAGAATATCCGCCGTCTTTGCCGATTTTTCAATCGCAAGTGCCGTCAAGAGACGCTCGACCGTAACGAAGCTGTCGCCTGCCTTCTTGGCGACTTCCTCGGCAGTCGTAAAAACCTTCGCCAAGGGCTGCGCAAGGTAAAGCTGGCCATTGCCGCCGGTCACCTTCGGCAGAGCATTCAGTGCTGCCTGCAAACCGAGGCGCACTTCTTCAACATTACCGCCAGCTCGTTCGATCAGCGATGCGGCGAGCCCTTCCTCGTCATCGACCAACACTTTCAACAAATGCTCGGGAGCAAACTGCTGGTGGTTGGACGAGAGGGCAAAGGTCTGTGCTGATTGGATAAAGCCGCGGACGCGCTCGGTGTATTTTTCAATATTCATTCTCATGTCTCCTTTTCCCGTACGACCCTCAAGCGGCATCGTGCGGTGTGTTGGTGACGGGTCCCCTCAATGAGGCAAACCCATTCGCTCGCCTCCAAATATGGGAACATTCTCAATGGCGCGCAAGGTCGGGATTTGGGCTTTTGTTGTGCTCCCTTGGCGGAAGATCTTCACTATAACATACTGTATCGCACCACGCCCGCTTTCGCGCCTGGCCATTGAGTGGTTGGGAAGACGGGCGGTCGTCGAAGCGCGTCTTTTGGGTAGTGATGGTGCGATCCGAAGACCGCCCGTCCGGCGACTTTTGATCGCGTCCGTTCCGCTTGGGGGGCTTCGGCGGATCGCTTCCCCTTGCGGGAACCTCACTGCCTTCGCCCCTTAAAGTGCTCGTCCAGCACGCGCCGGTCGTAGTACCGGCAGGGGAACCCTTGGACGCAACTTCCCCGGACAGCGGGTGCGTCACCCGCCATCGGAGGCGCCGGTCCTTCTCCCACTTCGAACGGCTCCGGAAGCAGTTCCCACGGGAAGGACGGCAATGAGCATAAGCGAGGTTTCGGGGACGTGGATAAGTTTCAGGTGATTTTGTTGCAAAGGCGCCGTGCGGGATGACCAGCCGTTATCCTGACACCACCCTCTCCGTCATCCTCATGGTTAGCTTCATCATAGCGAGCCTGTCGAGCTAAGAACCACGCACAGCGCCCTTGTGAGCTAATTCATCATCAACGGCCGTTACCTCAGCGCGCGAGGGCCGGAATCATTGTGCCACCCGCAAGCTTCCCCGCGGGTGGCACAATATCATTCAGATCATGCCGTATCAGACGTCGGATTCGACCGCCGCGCGACGCTTCTTCACCTCGGCAACAA
This sequence comes from Phyllobacterium lublinensis, assembly GCF_020164435.1. Lineage (GTDB taxonomy): Bacteria > Pseudomonadota > Alphaproteobacteria > Rhizobiales > Rhizobiaceae > Phyllobacterium > Phyllobacterium lublinensis. Next base: position 7,469 of record NZ_JAIUDQ010000014.1, read on the forward strand.
TGCTTGCGGGCGAAAGATCGTTGGAAGCGTCAGGCGTGCTTGCTACTGCAGCGTTGTCTTCCGTTACACGTGGCTCGCGTGGACGGGCAGGACGACGGGTGCGCGGTGCGCGACGCGCCGGTTTTGCTTCGGCACCTTCCTCGGATCCTTCGGGCGCTGCTTCAACAGCTTGCACCGGCGGCTGAGGCTGGCGCTGGCTTACCGTATCGTCATCATAGGCGACCTCGGCAGGCGTACCCTCGATGATCGGCTGTGGGCCGCTACCATTGATGGCCTGGTGAACCACACGTTCCGGGCGGTCACGGCGCTCCTGACGGTCCGGGCGTTCCGAACGCTCTTGCCGCTCTTGCCGCTCTGGACGCTCCTGACGTTCCGGCTGCTCGTTGCCGTTGTTGCCCTCATCCTCGAAGCCGATATCGTCATCCTGGTCATCGCGATCATCGCGATCGTCGCGCTGAAACTGGACGGGCGCCTGCGCCTGTGCCGCAAGAATGATGCGATTGTAGTGTTCGGCGTGCTGGAGATAGTTTTCTGCCATCACCCGGTCGCCGCTGCTCTGTGCATCACGTGCAAGAGTGGTATATTTTTCGGCGATGTGCTGAGCATTTCCCCGGATTTTAACGTCGGGCCCGTTGCTCTCATAATTACGGGAAAGTGGGTTGGGACCTTTGCTGCGGTTATTGTTGTTACCGCGTCCGCGCATGCGCCTATTCTGCTGTACTGGCCTCATACTTATCTCTTTTCAGAAAATCAGGGGCGCTAATTTGCTCACCGTTTGAGTCAAAAAGCTTCGCTTCTCAATTGCCGACCTGAAGCGCGCCCCGCGCTTCAATCGCATCCAAAGTTCATAAAACTTTTGTGCTTCCGCAAAAACCGTTTCCCCAAAGCTATTTTCCGAGGGGATGAAACACCCGGAAATTTCCGTACCAATTTCTTGATAGGCAGAACCAGATTTGTTCGGTTTAGAGCGGTAAGGCGAAACTAGCCGTCTTCGCGGCAAATTCCAAGCCTTTTTTCAATCTTTTTGCACCGGCATGAACAAAAGTGCCCTTTCGTGACCGCCAATATCGTTCTGAACGCCGTGCAAAACAAAATTTTCCGCCGCGAAAATTGCCTCGATGTCTTCGCGTTGACCAAATCCGATCTCCACTGCGACCACGCCGCCGATTCGCAAATAGTCCCGGGCGTGCCCGGCGATGATTCGGTATGGTACCAGACCGTCCTGCCCCCCATCGAGCGCTCTGAACGGGTCATGCAGCACAACTTCGCGTTGCAAGCCGGCTATCTCGACCGACGGTATGTAAGGCGGATTGGAAACAATCAGATCATAGGCACCCGTTACGTCGGAAAACCAGTCCGACCGGAGGGCAGCGAACCGATCTGATACGGCATTTATGTGGGCATTGGCTCTCGCAGTAGCAAGGGCGTCGAGGGAAACATCGACGCCGACGGCCCGCAGCTCCCGTATCTGATCAAGCAAAGCCAGGGCAATGGCGCCCGTTCCTGTACCAAGATCGATAATGTCGGCAACCCCCTGTTCGGCGATGCGCTGGCGCAGGAACGGAAGTACCAGTTCGACAAGCGCCTCGGTGTCCGGACGTGGCTCGAGGGTTTCGGCGGACAGTGCGAGTTCGATGCCAAAGAACGCGCGCTTGCCGATGATCCGATGCACGGACTCCCCGTTCATTCGCCGAATAAGGATTTCTTCCAGCCGCACCACAACCGCTTGTTCGATGGGACGATCGGGATTGCGGATCGCCTCCAGGCGGTCACATCCGGTCACCCACTCAACCAGAAGGCGAGCATCTAGTTCGGCGGTTTCGATTTGGGCGGCCGTCAGTCGGGAACGCGCCTGCCTGTGCACGTCAGCAAGACGCAGGCTGTCGGCCGTCATCATGGCCGTCAGAACCCCTCATTCATCTGTGCAAGCTGCGCCGTCTGGAAGTCGGAGATCAGCGCGCCGATAAGCTCGTCCAGATCGCCCTCCATGATCCGGTCAAGTTTGTAGAGTGTCAGGTTGATGCGATGATCGGTCACGCGGCCCTGGGGAAAATTATACGTGCGGATTCGCTCGGAGCGATCCCCTGAGCCGACCTGGCTGCGCCTCGCCTCCGACCGCTCGCTGTCCGCCTTCTGCCGCTGCATGTCGAAAAGCCGCGAGCGCAGCACCTGCATGGCGCGTGCACGGTTCTGGTGCTGCGACTTCTCGGCCTGAACAACAACGATCCCGGAGGGAATATGTGTGATCCGGACGGCCGAGTCGGTCGTGTTGACGTGCTGGCCGCCGGAACCGGAAGCACGCATCGTGTCGATGCGGATATCCTCGGCGCGGATGTCGATGTCGATTTCCTCCGCTTCCGGAAGGACAGCCACCGTTGCAGCGGAGGTATGGATACGCCCGCTCGCCTCCGTATCGGGCACGCGCTGCACCCGGTGAACCCCCGATTCAAACTTCAGCTTGGCAAAGACGCCCTTGCCCGACACCATCGCGATCACTTCCTTGTAGCCGCCGGCTTCGCCATCGCTTGCAGAGATCAGCTCGACGCGCCAGCCATTGGATGCGGCGTAACGCTCATACATGCGGAACAGGTCGCCGCCGAACAATGCCGCCTCCGAACCACCGGTTCCGGCGCGGATTTCGAGAATGGCGTTGCGCTCGTCGGCCACATCCTTTGGCAGAAGCAGGACCTGGATATCCTTCTCGAGCTCGTCGATGCGGTCCCTGATCTGGGGCAATTCGGCCTCTGCCAGCTCGCGCATCTCCCTGTCGGTCGATGCGTCATCCAGCATGGATTTCAGGTCGTCCGCTTCGCTGTTGGCGCTCATGAGATCGCGGATCTTGGCGACGACAGGTTCGAGTTCGGAATATTCCGAAGCGAGTTTCACATAGGTGTCGGAATCGGGATTGCTCGCCATCTGCGTCTCCATCATGGAGAAACGCTTCAGCAGCTGATCCATACGATCCTGCGGAATTGTCATCAGTATTAGCCTCTAAACTGGGACGCCAGCTCGCTCTGCGAACTTGGTGAGTATCTGGCGCAACGAACCCGTTTCGCCGTGATTGTCGATCGCATCCTTCATCTGGGCGCTGAGCTCGCCAATGTCGAGCGTGCCAAGCATGGCCTTGACCGGCCCGATCGATGCTGCAGACATGGAAATGGATCGGAATCCGAGACCGAGCAGCGCCATGGCCGAAAGCGGCTTTCCTGCCATCTCCCCGCACAGCGTTACGTCGGTATTGTTCCGCTCACCCGCCTCGGCGATCTGGCGCAAAACCCGCAGGAACGGCACAGAGAGGTTGTCGAAGCGGTTCGTGATGATCGAATTGCCGCGGTCAACCGCCATGACGAACTGGAACAGGTCATTCGAGCCGACCGAGACGAAATCCACGACAGCCATCAACTCGTCTAGCTGCCAAAGCAATGACGGGACCTCGACCATGGCGCCAATCTTGACCCGGGTCGGCAGGTCATAGGCAAAGCGCGACAGGTGCTGGACCTCGCGGTTGATGAGGTCGCTCGCCTTGCGTACCTCCGCCACTTCCGTCACCATCGGCAGCATCAGCCGCAATTCGCGGCCACCCGCGGCCTTGAGCAGCGCCCGTACCTGAGTGCGCAGCAGTCCGGGCCGATCGAGTGTCAGGCGAAGCGCCCGCCATCCCATGGCCGGGTTTTCCTCATTCACATTACTGCGGAAATACGGAAGCACCTTGTCGCCACCAATATCGAGCGTGCGGAAGGTCACGGGGCGGTCGCCGGCGGCATCCAGCACCGAGCGATAGAGCCGCTCCTGCTGTTCGGCGCGGGGGAAGGTCGAAGCCACCATGAATTGCAGTTCGGTCCTGAACAGACCGATACCGGCGGCACCGGCCTCGGCGAGTTGTGGCAAGTCCACCAGCAGGCCCGCATTCATCAGCAGCGAAATGGCGATGCCATCCTTGCTCACCGACGGCTTGTCCCGCAACTCCCGGTAAAGGGCCTGCCGCTTGGCGCGGAACTTGACCTTTTCCGTATAGGCAGCCTCCACGTCCGATTGCGGACGCAGGTGGACACGGCCATCATCGCCATCGACGATCACCGCATCATTGTTTTCCGCCATGGACACGACGCCCTTGACCTGGCCGGCAACCGGAATGCCCATGGCACGGGCCACGATCACCACGTGACTGGTGGCTGCGCCATCCTCGAGCACCAGGCCACGCAGCCGTTCGCGCGGATAGTCGAGAAGTTCGGCAGCGCCCATGGAACGCGCTATGATGATCGCATCCTTGGCCAGGGAACCGGCCATCGTCTTGACATCACGGCCCATCAGCTGGCGGAGCAAGCGGTTTGCCAGATCGTCGAAATCGCTCAGGCGTTCCCGCATATAGGGATCGGTCAAGTGCATCATGCGGGCGCGGGTATCGCTTTGCACCTTCTCCACGGCTGCTTCGGCGGTCAAGCCATTGCGGATGGCCTCCTCGAGGCGACGTACCCAGCCGGTGTCATGCGCAAACATGCGGTAAGCCTCGAGCACCTCGCGGTGCTCGCCTTCGAACGCAACGTCACGACGCGACAGCATGTCGTCGATCGAAATGCGCAAGGAACCGAGTGAGCTTTCGAGTCGGTCTATTTCCGCGTTGATGTCCTCATTGAAGAGATTCGTGACGACGATGCGCGGCTCATGCAGCACGACGTGTCCAAGCCCGACGCCATCGTTGAAGGCATTGCCGCTGAAGCTCATCGGCTTGCCGAGGTCGAGCTCCACGCCCGGACGCGCCAGCCGTGGTATTTCGCCGGCCGCGACCATTTCGGCCAGGACCATCGCCGTGGTCTCAAGCGCTTCGACCTCGTCCTCGCGATAGACCCGCTTGGTCCGGTTCTGTACGACGAGAACGCCGAGTGTGCGTCCTGCCCGCAGGATCGGCACGCCGAGGAAGGAATTGTAAATCTCTTCACCGGTTTCCGGCAGATAGGCGAAGGCCGGATGGGTCTGGGCATCGGTAAGATTGAGTGGCCGCGCGCTGGCGGCAATCGTGCCGACGAGACCCTGGCCGAGACGCAGCTGGGCCAAATGGACGGCAGAGGGGTTCAGGCCTTCGGTGGCATAGAGTTCAAGAACGCTGTCGGAGCGCAGCACATAAAACGAGCACACTTCCGCAACCATGTTCTGCGCGATCTCGCGAACAATGCGGTCAAGCCTCTCCTGAGGCTCAAGAGCCTCCGCCATCAACTCGCGGAGACGCTTCAGCATGACACGGGGGCCGCTCATCTGCTCGCGCGTGGGCACTTGGAGCCTTTCTCCATAACAATGTTGGCAAGGCCGGAATGACCTCACCAAATCAGTCGATCCATCATGTCAGCCGGCGAACAGGCCGACAAACAGAATCTCGTTTGCTAATGCTTATCCAGACCGTAGACAGAATGCAAAGTGCGGACGGCAAGTTCCGCATAGGGACCATCAATCAGAATGGAAATCTTGATTTCCGAGGTCGTGATGGCACGAATATTGATGCCCTTGTCGGCAAGCGCACGGAAAGCCGTCGCTGCAACGCCCGCGTGGCTGCGCATGCCAATGCCGATGACGGAGACTTTGACCATGCCTGCCTCCGACTGGATGACGTCGAAACCGACATCTTCCTTGACCTTGTCGAGAACAACGAGCGCCTTGTCCAGGTCGCCCGAGGGCACCGTGAAGGTCATGTCGGTCTTCGAGCCATCCTCGGAGATGTTCTGGACGATCATGTCGACATTGATGTGCGCCTCGGCCAGCGGCCCGAAGATCCCTGCGGAAATGCCGGGGCGGTCCGCAACGCGCCGCAACGAAATCTGGGCTTCGTCCTTGGCATAGGCAATTCCGGTGACAACCTGCTGTTCCACGATCTCTTCCTCGTCGCAAATAAGTGTTCCGGGCGGATTGATCAGATCACCCATGCCCGGCGCATCGGGGTCTTCAAAGCTGGACCTGACAAATGTGCGCACTTTGTGCACCATGGCAAGCTCGACGGACCGTACTTGCAGCACTTTGGCGCCAAGCGAAGCCATTTCAAGCATTTCTTCAAACGAGATCCGTGACAGGCGCCGCGCCTTCGGTTCGACGCGCGGATCGGTCGTGTAAACGCCATCCACATCGGTGTAGATGTCGCAGCGATCCGCTTTCACCGCGGCCGCGATCGCAACCGCACTGGTGTCCGAACCGCCGCGACCGAGCGTGGAAATACGGTTGTCGGGGCCGATACCCTGGAATCCCGCAACGACGGCAACCTGGCCTTCCTGGAAACGCTCGACCAGGAAGGAACCATCAATGTCAAGAATCCGGGCCGCACCATGTGCATTATCCGTCTTGATCGGTATCTGCCAGCCCTGCCACGAGCGGGCATGAATGCCCATCGACTGCAAAGCAATTGCAAGCAACCCCGCCGTCACCTGCTCGCCAGAGGCGACGATGGCATCATATTCCCGTGCGTCATGCATTGGTGAGGTCTGGCGCGTCCAGGCAACGAGCTCATTGGTCTTGCCTGCCATTGCGGAAACGACGACCGCCACCTCATGACCTGCGTCGACTTCACGTTTCACATGCCGGGCCACATTACGGATGCGGTCGATATCGGCCACCGAAGTGCCACCGAATTTCATCACAATGCGCGCCATGGGAAAGTACCGTTCTGGAAAGGCCTGAAACTGAACCGGAAAAGGGCTGTTTTAAATGAAGCCACCCTTTGCCAAATGAATGCGGCCTCCCATAACGAAATTATGAGGTGACTGCAAGAACAGCAGACGATTTGCGCCTTGACATTTTTTGCCGGAAGGGGCCACTCGAAAGCGAGACAGTGAGGACATGGCCATGGCGACCGCAGAGCGTAGTACAATTGATGCCGCAGAAGTCGAGCGTTTTTCGCGCATGGCGGCCGAGTGGTGGAACCCGCTAGGCAAATTCCGCCCCCTGCACAAATTCAATCCCACGCGTCTTGCCTATATCAAGGAAAAGGTCTGCGCTCACTACGGCATCGATCCCAACAGCCCGGCCCCTTTTGCCGGGTTGCGCATCCTCGATATCGGTTGCGGCGGCGGCCTGCTCAGTGAACCCATGGCGCGCCTTGGTGCCAGTGTCGTCGGGGCCGATGCCGGTGAGACCAATATCGAGGTCGCAAAGATTCACGCCGCCCAGAGCGGCCTTTCCATTGATTACCGCGCCACGACTGCGGAAGCATTGGCGGAAGCCGGAGAAAAGTTCGATATCGTCCTCAACATGGAAGTCGTCGAGCACGTCGCCGACGTCGAGCTTTACATGTCGGCGTGTTCGCAGATGGTAAAGCCCGGCGGCATGACCTTTGTCGCCACCATAAACCGCACCTTGAAGGCGCTTGGCCTTGCCATCTTTGGCGCGGAATATGTGTTGCGCTGGCTGCCGCGCGGAACGCACCAGTATGACAAGCTGGTGCGCCCGGAGGAACTTGAGTCCGCACTGAACGGCGCCGGGCTCAATGTCGTGGAAAAAGTCGGCGTGACTTATAACCCCCTTGCCGACAGCTGGAACCGATCGCGCGATACCGACGTCAACTATATGGTGCTGGCGACAAGACCCTAGGCGGCCCTTGCCGTCATGCGCTGGGCCTTGGTGGTCATCAGGACACCGATTGTGATGATGATCGCGCCAGCCCATGTCGCCAGCTGGTAGATTTCACCGAGAAACAGTGTGCCGGCGAGCAAGGCAACAGCTGCACCGACATAGCCGATCTGGCTGAGGTAAACCGGTCCGCCAACGGCTTGAAGCCGGAAATACAGCGCAAACATGCAGGCTGACGCCAGAACCTGGAAAAGCACGAGCCATGGCACATCCCCGAGCGGCGCCACGGGGAATGTGCCGGTCATGAAGAAAATGACCGGAACCAGCAGCAAGGCTGTCACCAAGTGGCTGCCGGCAGCAAGCTCGGTGGGGTCGGCGCCGTCCGGCCAGTCGATGGTTCGATAGACGTTGCCCAAGGCAAGCAGTACGGGAATAAGCAGGCCGATGCCAACCCAGAGGGGATCGGCTGGCTTCCCGACTTGACCCCTTGTGAAGCCAACGACCGTTGCCCCGCCAAAGCCGACGAAAATGCCGAGCAGGCCGAGGAGATTTGGCCTGCGCATCTTGAACAGGATCGAAAGCAGCAGGGTAAACACCGGCGACAGCGTATACATGATCCCGGTATATCCGGAGCCAAGATGAGGGATTGCCGACAGCGTCAGCAGGTTTGGGATGGCGTAGGAGATCAATGCAGCAATAAGGTAATAGCGCAGCATATGCGCATCGAACCGCGGTCGCTTTCCCATCAGCAGAAAGGCTGCGAGGAGCACGGTACCAGCGCCAGTCGAGATGACGAATGCCCATAGGGACGGAGCTATCCCGGCCGCAAATGCCAGTTTACCGAATGGCAGCGTCAATCCGAGGAAGGTGCCCGTCAGGACAAGGAGCACCGCAGCTGAGTTCAGAAATGACATGGAGAATCATCCGCCAGTTCAGTTCAACTCAGCAGATTGGACCAGTAATATCAATTGTGGTCTTCGGGGAAGACCGGAAGCGGCATCACATCGACGCCGTCCTCCAGCAGGGACTTCACCTCATCGCCGGTGGCTTCGCCATAAATGCCGCGCTTCTCTACCTCACCGAAATGGATCTTTCGCGCCTCTTCGGCAAAGTCGTTGCCGACATAATCGGCGTTGTCGCGCACTTTCTGCGCCATTTCCCTCAGTTCGGTGACCATCTTGCTCATCGCGACAGCCATCTTCTCCTTCTGCCGCCCGGTCGTGACCGAAGGCACCATCAGGGCCTTCTCGATTTTGTGCGATCCGCAGGCCGGACAGGTGACAAGCTGCCTCTCGATTTGCTGGTCGAAGTCATCATTGCTTCGAAACCAGCCTTCAAAACCGTGGTCGTGGTCACAATGAAGCGAGAATCGGATCATGATGCGGCTTCAAGCCTTGTCCTCTCCCCGTCATTTTCCACGACCAGCCCGAATGGACGAGCGTTCTTGAGGTTTGGCACTTTGGCCCGGGCTGCAGCGCTCAAAGCGGGATCGACATCCGCGACAATGACCGCAGGCTCCGCATGGTCGGCCTCGGCCAATATCTCGCCCCACGGGGCGACAATCATCGAATGGCCATAGGTCTCGCGACCGTCCTCATGCAGGCCGCCCTGGGCGGCCGAGATCATGAATGCACCGTTTTCGATGGCGCGGGCGCGCTGGAGCACCTGCCAGTGAGCTTCACCGGTCTGGCGCGTGAAGGCCGCCGGCGCGGTGATGACCGTTGCGCCGGCAACGGCTTGCGCGCGGAACAACTGTGGAAAGCGGACATCGTAGCAAATGGCAAATCCGAGCCGTGCATATGGCAGGTCGATCACCACCGTATCGGCGCCTGGGGCGTAAACGGCGGATTCGCGCCAGCTTTCGCCATTGTCGAGATCGACATCGAACATGTGAATCTTGTCGTAGCGGGTCAGAACCGAACCATCGGGGCCAAACAGGAACGCGCGATTGGCGATCTTGCCATCATCGCGGGCGATGGCCGTCGAGCCGATATGCAGATGAATTCCGTGCTTTGCAGCCAGTTCGGAGGCCGTGCGCACGATAATATCATCGCTCTCGGCTTTCAGTACGTTTTGCAGCGATTTGCGGTCGCGTTGCAGCGCACCCGTCATTTCCGGTGTCTGGACGTATACGGCACCCTTGCCTGCCGCGTGGGCGACGTAGTCCGCAAGGTCGACAGCATTGCGCTGCGGGTCCACCCCTGAACGCATCTGGATCGCAGCTGCACGAAATGAACTCATGACATTATCCTCAAGCCAGTTCACCGGTCTTCAACAAAGTGTCGAGACGGCCCTGATTTTCCAGCGCGTAAAGATCGTCGCATCCCCCGACATGGGTACTTCCGATAAAGATCTGCGGAAATGTGGTCCGGCCATTGGCGCGCGCCAGCATCTCCTGGCGGGCCGACGGCTCCATCGACGCATTATATTCGACGAAGGCCACGCCCTTTTCAGACAAAAGCCCCTTGGCAGCCGTGCAATAGCCGCAACCATTACGCGTATAGATAGTGACATCGACCATTCGAATACTCCGGTTCGCCTCTATATAGTCATCAAAACTTCGGGCGAAAAGACCCGTTCTTTGCGCGCGAACCGCCTCATGCGGACAATTCTTGCCCCAGAACCCGGCCAAATGTGAGAACATCGACTTTCGATGCCCCGCCTCTCAGCAAGGCGCGTGATGCTGCCTTGACGGTCGCTCCGGTTGTGTAGACGTCGTCGATCAGCAGGACATTGCGCCCGCGCACCGTGATCTCCTGCGCCTCCGGAACCTTGAATGCACCGCGCACGTTCGCGGCCCGTTCCTTTGCGCCAAGACCAACCTGCTGCCGGGTTTGCCGGACGCGCACCAAAGCATCCGGGTCGAACGGCTTGCTGCTCAACCTCGCCAGGTGGCGGGCGAGTTCGGCCGATTGATTGAACCGGCGGAGCCAATATCGACGCGCATGGAGCGGCACCGGCACGATGACATCGCACTCACTCAAGAGTTCACTGCCGGCTCGCAGCATCCACCGCGCCATCCACGGCCCAAGGTCGGTCCGGTCATTGTACTTGAGACGATGGACCATATCGCGGATGACTCCCTCATGCATGGCGACGGAACGGGCGCGGTAGAACGGCGGTGGATCTGCGATGGCTTCCGCTGACAGGATCTCAGCGCCAAGGTCATGGCTGAAGGGAATGCCGAGCACCGGGCAATAGGGCCTTTCTATGAAACGCACCTTTTGCCAGCATGCGCCACACAGCGTTCCGGGCTCCGCGACATGCCTGTCGCAACCTGCACATACGGGTGGAAACAGCAGCCGGAACAGCTGGTCGGTAGCGGCGCGTGTTAAGAGACGCATAGTCGATCCAAGAGTTTTCATTGCAATTCGATCCAAGGCGACGCATCTACCGTGCAGACTATACAGAGATCAGAGAAATTCGGAATGGATCGGCACCAGGTCTTCGACCGCAATCTACTGCTGGCAAGACGCCTGCGGGCATTCAAGCAGCACGGCAATGCAGCCGATTTCCTGCTTGCCCGAGCCGCCGAGGATCTGGAAGAACGCCTGTCCGCGGTCGAGCGCACATTCGACATCGCCGTTGACCTTGCCAGCCATACGGGCCTTGCGGCGCAGGCGTTGCAGCGATCCGGAAAGGCGGGTTCAATTGTGCGCATCGAGCAGGCACAGCCGTTTCTGGATCGTGCGCTTCCCGCGATTGTCGCCGATGAAGAGGTCCTGCCGCTGAAAGCCGCGAGCGTCGACCTGATCGTGTCGTTGCTCTCCCTGCACATGACCAACGACACCCCGGGCACGCTGTTGCAAATTCGCAGGACACTGAAACCGGATGGTCTTTTCCTCGGCGCAATGGCCGGTGAGAACACGCTTGCCGAACTTCGCGAGTGTCTGCTCGTCGCGGAGAGCGAAGTCTTCGGCGGAGCTTCGCCGCGCGTCGCGCCCTTTGCCGACGTCCGTGATGCCGGCGGCCTGCTGCAGCGCGCCGGCTTTACCCTGCCCGTGACGGACATAGAAACCTATACGGTTCGCTATGATTCGGCCTTCGCCCTGATGCGTGACCTGCGCGCCATGGGCATGCAGAATGTGCTGATCGGGCGTTCGCGCCGCCCCATGACCCGGCATTTCTTCACGCGGGTTGCCGAAATCTACGCCGAACGCTTCAGCGATCCAGATGGCCGGATAAGAGCGACATTTTCATTCATCTGGATGTCCGGCTGGGCCGCGCACGAGTCACAGCAGAAGCCGTTGAAACCTGGCTCAGCCAAGGCCTCGCTGGCCGGCTTCCTGAAGGACGTGGAATCACTCCAGAAGAAATAGCCGTCAGCAGTCGCCGGTCTTTGTTCCATCGCTGTGAAGAATGCAGACAGCATTTGGCGCCCGCTGCAGCACGCTGCGGCGTTCCGTATAGATGGACGGCGCGGGATCGGCTTTGCGGATCGAGCCCGTTGCCATCTCGTCGAGGGAGCGTCCGGCCGAATAGTCGACCACGGCCTGTGTGCCGCGATCGGCAAGCGGCGCGATGATCAGTGCCAGCGCGATCGCGGCTGATCCAAACAGGAGCGTGATCCGCAAGAGGCCCATTCCTGCGCCCGCGAGAGTTCTCGACAGCGACAACCCATCGTCGCGATAATCATTGTTACGCCCCATGCCCCACCTGAAATACGTTTTCAGAATCGCATAAAAGTCGCTCAATCAGGTGAAGGAGTCATTAACAATTGGCAAAGAATGCAGTTTGCGGTTGAAACGCACGGCCCGATACGAAATTCGCGTCGTGATCTCCGCATCAGGCGCCGGGCGGGCAGCTAGAGGAGATCGATCAGGAAGGGTATGAGCGGAATGTCGGCCGGCGGCATGGGATAGTCGCGCATGTCCTTCGGCTTTACCCATTTCAGGGCCTGGCCCTCCATGGATCGTGGAATGCCTTCATATCGCCTGCAGATGAACAGCGGCATCAGGAGATGGAAGGTTTCGTAGGTATGGCTGGCGAATGTCAGAGGTGCGAGGCAGTCCGGCTTCACCGTGATTCCCAGCTCTTCGTGCAATTCACGGATGAGGCTTGCCTCGGGCGTTTCCCCCGGATCGACCTTGCCGCCCGGAAATTCCCATAGTCCGGCAAGCGACTTGCCCTCAGGGCGTTGAGTCAGCAGCACCCGACCATCGGCATCCACCAACGCACAGGCCGTGACCAGGAGGATAGAATGCGTGTTCATGTGTCAGGTGCCTGTCTGTAAGCGTAGCGATAGGCTTCCTTGAACCCCATCTGTTCATAGAGCGAGATGGCACCGCCATTGGCAAGTTCGACCTGCAGCCAGGCCTTCTTCGCACCATGTTGCAAGGCCCATTTCAACGCCGACTGGATGACGGTTCTTCCCAGCCCGCTTCGCCGCCGGTTTGCCGCGGTTCCGATGTTGAACAAGCCGGCAAGCGTGCCGTCATGCACGCAGATGGCGGTGGAAACCGGCACCGATCCATCTTCGATGACGAACAGGCCCTTGGACGGGCGGATCGCATTGATGACCTCGAACAGACCCGGTTTCAGCGCAGAATTCTCACCCTGGACCTTGAGCGCGGCATCGATGAAACGGCCGATATCCTTCAGCGGTATCTGGTCGAGCGCATTGGAGAGATCGACATGGGCGAGATCGGCAGTCATGACCATCGATTCATCGAAGCGCTTCCACCCCTGCTGCTCGAGATAGTCGTCGAGTGCTTTGGGCGCGAGCGGCGATTGCCGGAATATCGGGGGCCTGCCATAGGCGCGAAATCGCTGGGCGGCACGCTCCACCCGCTGTTCCATGTTATCGGTGTCGCCGGGGTCGAGCGGATTGACGGAGTTCAGTCGCTTCGAGGGATGACTGGCCGTCATGCGAATGGCCCAGCTCCCGTCATAATGCACAGACGAAGCAGGCCAGGCCCGGAATCCGACCGCCTCGATCTGCCTGATCTGCGCTAGCTGCATACGTGATCCTTCGAGAGCAGTTCAGCTGCGATAGTCGCCGTTGATTGCCACATATTCCTTGGTCAGGTCGCAGGTCCAAACGGTTGCCTTGCCTTTGCCGAGGCCAATATCCACACGAATCTCGATGTCATCATTCTTCATGTAGGCGGACGTCGCCTCTTCCGAATAGTCCGGATCGCGCTCGCCGTCGCGGGCAACGCGAATATCGCCAAACCAGATGGCGAGGCGATCCCGATCGGCCGGCTCACCAGCCTTGCCGACCGCCATGACCACACGGCCCCAATTGGCATCCTCACCAGCTGCGGCCGTCTTGACGAGCGGCGAATTGGCAATGGACAAGGCAATTCTCTTGGCCGACCGCGCGGACGCCGCGCCAGTTACCGTGATCTCCAGCATCTTGCGCGCGCCCTCGCCGTCGCGCACGACCTGCAGGGCAAGGCTCTTCAGCACACGATCAAGCGCCTTGCCGAAATCCCGCAACCGCCTGTCCTTGAATTCTGTCACGGGTTCGGCGCCGCGTTCCGCGGCCGACCCGGTCGCAAACAGCAGCAAGGTATCGGAAGTCGAAGTATCGCTGTCGACAGTGACGGAGTTGAAACTCTTGCCGACGGATTTGGACAGCAGCTGTTGCAGGACATCCGATTCGATCGGCGCGTCCGTCGCGACAAAGGAAAGCATGGTTGCCATGTCCGGCGCAATCATCCCGGCGCCCTTGGCGATGCCGTTGATCGTCACCGGGACGCCTCCAAGAAGTACGGTTTCTGTCGCGACCTTGGGAAATGTGTCGGTGGTCATGATGGCGCTGGCGGCCTCCTGCCAGCGCTCCGGAAGCGCCTCCCTGGTCATACCATCGAGGAGATGGCTGAACTTTCCGGCATCTAGCGGCTCACCGATGACGCCCGTCGAAGCAAGAAAGACCTCATCAGGCTTGCAACCGGCCGCCTTTGCCGCCGCGGCTGCTGTCATCCTGGTCGATTCCCGGCCCTTTTTGCCCGTAAAGGCATTGGCATTGCCGGAATTGACGACGACGGTACGCGCTTTGCCGCCTGTCAGGCTTTCGCGGCAGAAATCCACCGCAGCCGAGGGGCATTTGGACTTGGTGAAGACGCCGGCGACCGCTGCAGGCTTGTCAAAAACCATCATCAGCACGTCGGTCCGGCCCTTGTATTTGATACCGGCTTCGGCCGTTGCGATCCTTACCCCGCGAATTTCCGGCATCGCCGGATAGTGCTTCGGTGCCAGAGGGGAGACGGATGTCGACATCGGTAACCTCGAAAGAATGTGCTTCGCAACGGTGGGGCGTGAATATGGAAGAAAAGGCCCGGCAAGCCGGGCCTTCGCAGGATTACTGCTGCGCTTCGGTCGCGGCCTTGATCGCCTTTTCCGTTTCCGGATCGGCAAACTCGACCTTCAGATCACCGCGGTCCTTCTTGACCAGTTCGATGTAGCGCTCGCGAATCAGGATGGACTTTACCTGTTCCTTCACCTGGTCGAATGCCGGCGGCTGCTGCGCACGCTTGTCTTCGAGCTTGATGATGTGGAACCCGAACTGGGTCTGTACCGGCTCCTTGGTATATTTGCCGATCTCGAGAGCCGTGGCGGCCTTCTCGAATTCCGGTACCATCTGGCCAGGGCCGAAGTAGCCGAGGTCACCGCCCTGTGCGGCCGAACCGTCGGTTGACTTTTCCTTGGCGACGTCTTCGAAGGAAGCACCACCGTCGAGCTGCTTGATGATCGCTTCGGCCTCTTCCTTGGTCTTTACCAGGATATGACGTGCACGAACTTCATTCTGGGGCGGCATTGCCGCGATTTCCTTGTCGTAGCGGGCACGGATATCGGCGTCGGTGATCTTGTCCACGACCTGCTGCTTGAAATAGTCATTGTGCAGGGCGCGATCGCGCAGGAACTGCATGCGAGCCTTGAAGTCCGATGTCTGGTCCAGCTTCTCGGCTTCGGCCTTGGCTGCCAGCGACTTGATGTCGATGATTGCAGCCAAAGCGGCCAAACGCCGCTGGTCGTCGGGCAGACGTGCAAACTGCGGGTCGAGGTCTGCAGAAATCTGGTCGACTTCCTTGGCCGTAATCTTGGCGCCGTCGATCGTCACCAATACTTTGTCAGGATCCACCTTGGCAGCTGCAGGGGACGCCGGATCGGTCTTTGCGGCATCCGTTTTGCCGGCGTCCTGGGCCATTGCCACAGAGGAAATACCGGTAAAAAATACAGCAGCAGTCATAAATGAAAGGGTTTTACGCAATTGGTTCATGGGTCAATTTCTCCTTGGGAGACCGGTACGGGCTATGATTACGGCAGAATTTTGCCATGAAGGAGCAATCAACTGCTATGCGCTTCTACATTGACATCATTCGAGCCCCCTCTTATCTGTCCATCGGCTTTGCGTCCAGACAGATAAGCTTATAGATTTGGCTTGTGTCCGTACTGTATCAGGCATTTTCGATGCCTTGCGGCGGATGCCTCAAATGCCGGGCAATCCTGGCAAAACGAATTAGAGAGGACCAGGGATGGTCAGTTTCGGCGGCCTCGCCCGCAAGATTTTCGGCTCCTCCAATGAGCGCCGTGTCAAGAGCTTCAAGCCCCGCGTTGACGCGATCAATGCGCTTGAAGCAGAAATTTCATCGCTCACCGACGAGCAGCTGAAAGCGAAGACTGCCGAGTTTCGTGCACGTCTCGCCGAGGGAACGAAGCTTGACGACCTGCTCGTACCGGCGTTTGCCGTCGTGCGTGAAGCGGCCAAGCGGGTTCTCGGCATGCGTCCCTTCGATGTGCAGCTCATTGGCGGCATGGTCCTGCACAATGGCGGCATCTCGGAAATGCGCACCGGTGAAGGCAAGACGCTGGTTGCGACCTTGCCGGTCTATCTCAATGCCCTTGAAAGCAAAGGCGTCCATGTCGTCACTGTGAATGACTATCTGGCTACGCGCGATGCGCACTGGATGGGCCAGATCTACAACTTCCTCGGCCTGACCTACGGCATCATCGTCCATGGTCTTGATGACGAGGAGCGTGCCAAGGCCTACAACGCCGACATTACCTACGCGACCAATAACGAACTGGGCTTCGATTACCTGCGCGACAACATGAAGTATGAGCGCGCGCAGATGGTTCAGCGGCCGCATCACTATGCGATCGTCGACGAAGTCGATTCGATCCTTGTCGATGAAGCACGCACGCCGCTGATCATTTCCGGTCCGCTGGACGATCGTTCCGACTTCTACAATCTCATCGATACGTTCATCCTGCCGTTGACGCCGGAAGACTACGAAATCGATGAAAAGCAGAAGACTGCGATTTTCACCGAGGAAGGCACCGAAAAGCTCGAGAACCTGCTCAAGGCCGCCGGACATCTCAAGGGCGAAGGCCTCTACGACATCGAGAACGTTGCCGTCGTCCATCACGTCAACAATGCGCTGCGTGCCCACAGGCTTTTCCAGAAGGACAAGGACTACATTGTTCGCAACGATGAAATCGTCATCATCGACGAATTCACCGGCCGCATGATGCCGGGCCGCCGCTTCTCGGAGGGTCTGCACCAGGCTCTCGAGGCGAAGGAGCATGTGACGATCCAGCCGGAAAACCAGACGCTGGCTTCAATCACCTTCCAGAACTATTTCCGCATGTACAAGAAGCTCGCCGGCATGACCGGTACGGCCTCCACGGAAGCGGAAGAATTCGGCAACATCTATGGCCTCGAGGTTACGGAGATTCCGACCAACCTTCCCGTTCAGCGTCTGGACGAGGATGACGAGGTCTACCGGACGGCCGAGGAAAAGTACAAGGCCATCATTCGCGATATTCGCGAAGCCAGTGCCAAGGGTCAGCCCATCCTCGTCGGCACCACTTCTATCGAGAAGTCGGAACAATTGGCGGATCGCCTGCGCCAGGAAGGCTTCAAGGACTTCCAGGTC
Organism: Phyllobacterium lublinensis; assembly: GCF_020164435.1. Classification (GTDB taxonomy): domain Bacteria; phylum Pseudomonadota; class Alphaproteobacteria; order Rhizobiales; family Rhizobiaceae; genus Phyllobacterium; species Phyllobacterium lublinensis. The sequence goes on from NZ_JAIUDQ010000014.1 coordinate 24,898, forward strand.
CTCAATGCGCGTTACCATGAACAGGAAGCCTATATCGTCGCGCAGGCGGGTGTCCCGGGTGCCATCACGATCGCGACGAATATGGCAGGCCGCGGTACCGACATCCAGCTCGGCGGCAACCTCGACATGCGCATCAAGCAAGAGCTTGACGACATGCCGGATGGTGCCGAGCGCAAGGCCAAGGAAGCAGCCATTCGCGAGGACATCGCCCGCCTGAAGGAAAAGGCGCTCGCTGCCGGCGGCCTCTACGTTCTTGCCACCGAACGGCATGAAAGCCGCCGCATCGACAACCAGCTGCGCGGCCGTTCCGGTCGTCAGGGCGATCCCGGCCGTTCGAAATTCTTCCTGTCGCTGCAGGACGACCTCATGCGCATCTTCGGGTCCGAGCGCATGGACGGAATGCTGCAGAAGCTTGGCCTCAAGGAGGACGAAGCCATCGTCCATCCCTGGATCAACAAGGCGCTTGAAAAGGCGCAGAAGAAGGTTGAAGCGCGCAACTTCGATATCCGCAAGAACCTGCTCAAATATGATGACGTGATGAACGATCAGCGCAAGGTGATCTTCGAGCAGCGCATCGAGCTGATGGACAGCAAGGATCTCAGCGAAACCACCAAGGAAATGCGCGAAGATGTGGTCGATGACATGATCTCGCGTCATACGCCGGAAGGCGCCTATGCCGAGCAGTGGAATATCAAGCAGCTCGACGAGGATGTGCGCAATATTCTCAATCTCGATCTGCCCGTGACCGAATGGGCGCTCGAGGATGGCATCACACCGGATGACATCCGGGAGCGCCTGACCGAAAACGTCGAGAAGGCGGCAGCCGACCGCGCGGAACGCTTCGGCCCCGAGATCATGGCCTATGTCGAGAAGTCTGTCATCCTCCAGACGCTCGACGCGCTTTGGCGCGAACACCTCGTCAACCTGGACCATTTGCGCTCCGTCGTCGGCTTCCGCGGCTATGCGCAACGCGATCCGCTGAACGAATACAAGACAGAAGGTTTCGAGCTCTTCCAGACCATGCTGGTCAACCTGCGCCAGAACGTGACGTCACAGTTGATGCGTGTCGAGATCGTCCGCGAGGCAGCAAGTGCTCCCGAGCCCGCCCTCCCTGTCATGGAAGGCCATCATATCGATGGCTTTACCGGAGAGGATGATTTCGGCGAAGGCAGCATGCTGGCCGTCCAGGAGGATCTGCGGGTGGTCGATCCTGCCGATCGCGATCCCAACAATCCGCAAACCTGGGGCAAGATTGGCCGCAACGAGGCCTGCCCTTGCGGCTCCGGCAAGAAATACAAGCATTGCCACGGCGCATTCGTCTGATTGTCCAAGGCCGCGTTCAGAACGCGGCCTTTTTCTTTGATCGCCCTTTCCCCGTCGCCTCTCCCCACTCGCAATTGGTGGGACGGCAGCCCTTCTGCCGGGTGAACATTCCCGGCAGAACGCTGGCATTGTCCGTTGACTTTTCGAACCGTTTCTAAAGGTTTACGGATTATAGGGTCGGGCATAGGAAACGAGTGGAGCTGCCCTTGGGAATTTCTGCGGCGAGAACTGCAGACCGGCTACTGCCGGAAAGACTGTCACAGCAGCTTCGTCCCTGGCTTCTTCGCCTGGATCAGGTGCTTGACGGGTCAACCGAACACGCCGTTGCACAGCGGGTCTCGCTGATCGCCTTCCTGGTGCGACTCGTCAGTGCCGCCATCGCTCTTGTCTCACAGGTAATCTTCGCACGCTGGATGGGCCAGTTCGAATACGGCATCTTCGTCCTGGTATGGGTAACGGTGGTGATCCTCGGCAATCTTTCATGCCTTGGCTTCCAGACCACGGTCATCCGGTTCGTGCCCGAATATCTCGAGCGCCAGCAACTCGATCATTTGCGCGGCATCCTGTTCACCAGCAAGGCATTCGCACTGAGCCTGACGACCTGCATCGCCGTGATCGGCGCGGCCGGGGTTTACTTGTTTCGGAACAGCATTGAATCCTACTACGTTGCCCCCTTCATCATCGGCTTCATCTGCCTGCCGATGATTGCGCTCGGTGATACGCTCGACGGCACGGCAAGGTCGAGGTCCTGGGCGCTTGTCGCCCTCACTCCCACCTATATCATCCGCCCGGTGCTGACCCTTGTGGTGATGAGCATCGCGCACGTCACGGGCTTTGCCCCGACGGCAGTGGTTGCCGTCGTATCGGCGATCATCGCGACGTATACGACGACGCTCCTGCAATTGTTGGTGGTGAACCACCGGTTCAAAGGCGTTGTGGCACCAGGAGCGAGGCAGATCCGCTTTGGCGAATGGTTCGCCGTATCACTGCCGATTTTCCTGGTCGAAGGCTTTTTCTTCCTGCTGACCAATGCCGACGTACTGATGGTTGGCCGCTATCTGGCACCTGAAAAGGTCGCGACCTATTTCGCAACTGTGAAACTGCTCGCTCTTGTGCATTTCGTCTATTTCTCCGTCAAGGCCGGCGCTGCCCAGCGTTATTCGGAACTCATGCATACCCATGACCACGACCAGTTGGCGCAGTTTGCCCGTGACACGGCACGTTGGACCTTTTGGCCGTCGCTGGCGATGGCGATCGTCCTGCTCCTGCTCGGCAAGCCGCTGCTTTACCTGTTCGGTGCCCAATTCACCGACGGCTATCCATTGCTGTTCGTGCTGGTGATCGGCGTCGTCGCCCGCGCTTCGGTCGGACCGGCCGAGAGCTTGCTCAATATGGCGGGCAAACAGAAAATCTGCGCCGCCGTTTACGCCGTCACACTGATTGTTAACATCTGCCTCAGCATTCTGCTGATCCCGGTCTATGGTCTCGCCGGTGCCGCATGCGCGACAGCCTTCTCCATGGTTTTTGAGGCGGTGACGCTGGCCTTGACCGTCTACAATCGCTTGAATATCAACATGTTCGTATTTGCCGGCAGGACGAGTGCAAGACCTGCCAAGGAAGAAATCTGATGGCAGCCATACCGCTCCTCGAAGAATTGGCCGGAGGACCCTCGGCACAAATCATCGCGCAGCTTTCGGGATTCGATGCGTCCCCCGATGCGGCCAAGCAGATCGAGGAAACACTGGGCAATCGCGGCGTTCCCCGCAAGCTGTCGGTCTATTCCGCCTCCGCTGGCTTCGAGCTTTTGCAGGAACTGGACTATCTCACCTATCGCACGGTCGAGCCCAACATCTTCTTCCACCCGCGCTTCCTGGCACCGGCCATGCCCCGTCTCGATGACAGGCAGGTCCGTTTCATGGTGATGCGCGATGAAAATGACGTAAAGAGCCGTCTGCGCTTTCTCATGCCCTATACCATCGAGCGGCCGGGCTTTACCGTATCTGCCTCGATCATCCGCTCCTGGGCGACACCGTTCGGGCCGCAGGGAACACCCCTCATCGACCGTGACGACCCGCTTGGGGTACTCAACGATCTCTTCGACATGCTGGCTCGCAAACATCTCAAGTTTCCGGAGATCCTGGTCTTGCCGGACATGCTGCTGAACCGTACGGCGGCACAGCTTATCCGAGCCGTCGCCATGGACCGCAACCTTCCGCTGACGACCGTCAACCAGGTCGAGCGGCCGTTCCTCGACAGCGACAAGGAAGGCGACGACTACTTGCGGGCCGCCATTGGTACCCGCCATGCCAAGGAATACCGCCGGCTATGGCGCCGCCTTTCCGACAAGGGCAAGCTGACCTACCGGGTGAGCCGTAGCGAAGACGACATCCGCGTCAAGCTCGAAGAGTTCCTCGCGCTCGAAGCGAGCGGCTGGAAAGGACAGCGAGGCTCCGCCATGGCGGTCGACCGTTTTCGGGCTGCCTTCGCCCGCGAGGCGGTCAACAACCTCGCCGCACGCGATCTGGCGCGCATCCATACGCTTGAACTTGACGGCAAGACCATTGCCGTCCTGGTCGTCTTCGTCGAAGCCGGAGAGGCATGGACCTGGAAGACCGCCTATGACGAGAGTCTCGCGGCCTATTCGCCGGGCGTTCTCCTGCTGATCGAAATGCTGAAGAATCATCTGGATGACCCCAACATCGACCGGACCGACTCCTGCGCCGTGCCCGACCATCCAGTCGCATCGCGTCTCTTCCAGGAACGTGAAGCAATCGGCACGCTGGTCATCGGACTGACGCCAACCGCCGATCGCGCGGTGCGGCAGGCCGCCTCACAGCTCCACCTCTACCGGCAAACCCAGAACTTCGCCCGCATCGTTCGCGAACGATTGAGGGACTTGACGCGGCGCAAGTAAACTTTTCGGGAACTTGTGCCCGGCCGGGCCGGACGTGGTAGGCTGTCTCGCAGGAAATCGACTTTCAACATCATTGATGCGGTTCCATCCGGATCCGGACATCCTTGCTGGAGGGTTGGACAAGATGCGTATTGCGCTGCTTGTGGCAACGGCATTGCTGATGTTGGCTGGCTGCGCTTCGTCGGGAAACGTCAGCCCGCTGGTATTCTGCGATGCTCCCGGCCAGTTCAAATCCGGCGTCACCACCCATTGCACACCAAGACTTGGCCACAAATACTGAAGTTCCCGCCGAAATTCCCGTTGGAAAGGGTTGAACACATGACACGTATTGCGATGCTTCTGGCAGCGGTCCTGGCATTCTTGCCCGGCTGCACATCCTCCGGCAATGTCAGCCCCCTGGTGTTCTGCGACCGGCCCAGCGATTACGGCGCCAAGGTCTTCACCAACTGCACGCACCGCGTGAACGAATATTGAGGTGCTGTCGGTCAAGGCGTCTTCTCCGGCCCGGATCACCGGTTGCCGGCAGGAGACGAAATGCTCCTGCCGGCATCATGGATTACTGAGGTCTCAGGGACTCCAGTTCATTCAGTCGTTTGAGCGCATCCTGCTGGCGCAGCAGGCCGTAGTTGATGCCGCTGGCATTCAGTGAACTGCCTTCCTGATACGGGAACTGGTTGAAGTCTGCGAAAAACTCCTTGATCTTCCCCTGAACAGGCACGATGAGCCACATGTTTCGCGCCAGGAATTCGATCGCCCCTCCGCCTTCCTCCATGCCCCGTTCATAGGGGTCCATGCGCAGGTTGGCGATCAGCGCCCAGCTCGGGACCTCTCGCGTCGCCGTTGCGATGTTGCCGTGGCTTGCGACGGCGAAGCTCAGCTTCCAGTCGTTCCAGCGTATGGCATTGAGGTTTCCGCCCTGGTCAAAATAGTACACCGAATCGCGAGGACCCGTTGGTACATCGCCCCTGAGGAAAGGCAGGAGATCATATCCGTCCAGGTGCACCTTGAAGTCCTTCGTGCCGGATTTGAATCCCGCTTTCATTTGCTCCTTGAGATCGGTTATACCTGCAGCACTGGCGAAGGTCGGCATCCAGTCCATCAGCGTCACGATGTCGTTGATCTCCGTTCCGGGTTTGACGACCCCGGGCCAGCGAACCATCATCGGAATGCGGAAGCCGCCTTCCCAGGTAGTGCCCTTTTCGCCATGGAACATTGTCTGGGCTCCATCCGGCCACAGGGCCAGTTCCGCACCATTGTCCGTCGTGTAGAGGACGATGGTATTATCGGCAATTCCAAGTGCATCAAGCTGCTCGAGGAGCTGTCCGACGTGGCCGTCATGTTCGGCCATGCCGTCGGCGTGGATGCCCTTGCCGGTTTTGCCCACCGAATCGGGTTTCAGGTGCGTGAACACATGCATGCGGGTTGCATTGAACCAGCAGAAGAACGGCTTTTCCGCCTTTGCCTGGCGATCGATGAAATTCTTGGCAGCTGCAAGGAACTCTTCATCGACCGTCTCCATGCGTTTGGTTGTGAGAGCCCCGGTGTCCTCTATCTTGCCGTCGGCCGTCGACTTGATCACGCCGCGCGGCCCGTATTGTCTCCGAAACGCGGGGTCCTTCGGGTAAAAATAGCCTTCTGGTTCTTCTTCGGCGTTGAGATGATACAAATTGCCGAAAAACTCATCGAAGCCGTGTTTGGTCGGCAGGTGCTGGTCCTGGTCGCCAAGGTGGTTCTTGCCGAATTGGCCCGTGGCATAGCCCTTCGTCTTCATGACATCGGCGATGGTCGGCATCCAGTCCTGGATTCCATGCGGATCTCCCGGCATGCCGATGGTCAAAAGCCCGGTGCGGAAGGGCTCCTGTCCCAGGATGAACGAGGCACGGCCCGCAGTGCAGCTCTGCTGGCCATATGAATCGGTAAAGATCGCGCCCTCTTTCGCGATCCGGTCGATATTGGGCGTACGATATCCCATCATTCCCATTGTATAGGCGCTGATCTGCGGAATACCGATATCGTCACCGAAAATGACCAGGATGTTTGGCGGTTTGCCCGCTCCGGACTGAGCTGACGGCTGCGTTTGCGCTCTGGCACGATCCGTAGTGGACGCGGTTGCCAGCGCAGCAAGCGCCAGAGAACTGCCGGCAAGTAATACACTACGGCGGTTCACGGACGTTTGCTCCATATCTGGCTTGGTTATTTCAGATTCTCTCATCGGATCGGCCTCCCAATATTGAAATATACTGAAGCCAAGCGCGCAAAGTCCGGCAGGGGAAGTTACGTTACAGTAACCCTGTAGGTAACACGCTTGCGTTCGTCAGATGATCTTCCAGCCTTTGGACGCCGAACCTGCGGTGTCCGGAGACCTGCGCGTGCCCGCCAAACATTTGCACTTTATCGTTACCGGCTTTGCCTCGAATCCAGACCCAATCGCACTTTCCGGCGTGCGACATCCAGCGGAACGCCCTGCAGCCACTGATTGTTACAGTTACGTACTAGCGTGTGTAATTTTTCAGTGAAAGCATTCAATGGCTTGAACCGTTCACCCGCTTCGCATCCTGGAACCACCCCGTGAAGAAACCCAATACGATTGCGCGGCGACTGATACCAGCCACACAATTCAGGAGGATTACGATGTCAGTTGCATGGAAAATTGACTTCGGCAGGCTCTGGCAAGCTTGTATTCCGAGCGCCGCGAAGACAAAGACTTCCCTGCTTGCCGGCGCTGCCGTCGCGACCAGCATTGCGTTCTCGCAGTGGGCGGGCGTTCAGCCGGCGATGGCGCAGGAAACTGCAAAACCCAACATTCTCGTCATCTTCGGGGACGATGTCGGCCAGAGCAATATCAGCGCCTACACGCATGGCCTCATGGGCTACAAGACGCCCAATATCGACCGCCTGGCCAAGGAAGGCATGATGTTCACGGATTATTACGCCGAGAACAGCTGCACCGCAGGTCGCTCGACATTCATCACGGGGCAGGTGTGCCTGCGGACGGGCCTGTGCAAGGTTGGCATTCCGGGCGCTACTGTCGGCCTGCAGGACCGCGACGTGACCATTGCCCAGGCGCTGAAGCCACTCGGCTACGCGACTGGCCAGTTCGGCAAGAACCATCTCGGCGACCGTGACGAATACCTGCCGACCAAGCATGGCTTCGACGAATTCTTCGGCAATCTTTACCATCTGAACGCCGAGGAAGAACCCGAACGACCCTACTACCCCAAGAATGACACCGAATTCGTGAAGTCCAACTCGCCGCGCGGCGTTCTGAAGGCGACTGCCGACGGCAAGATCGAAGACACTGGCCCGCTCAGCCGCAAGCGCATGGAAACCGTCGATGACGAGACGACAGCGGCTGCCATAGACTTCATGAAGCGGCAGCACGATGCGGGCAAGCCATTCTTCACCTGGATGAACACGACCCGCATGCACGCATTCACGCATGTGCGGGAGTCGATGCAGGGCCAGAGCGGCATGCCGGGCAACGAGTATGCCGACGGCATGGTCGAGCATGACGGCGACGTCGGCAAGCTGCTGAAGGCGATCGACGACATGGGCATCGCCAACGATACCCTGGTCGTCTACACGACCGACAACGGCCCCAACCAGTGGTCATGGCCTGACGCTGCTGCAACATCGTTCCGAAGCGAGAAAGACACGAACTGGGAAGGCGCGTTCCGCGTACCTGCCTTCGTGCGCTGGCCAGGAAAAGTCCAGCCAGGTTCGATATCCAACGACATGGTATCCGGGCTGGACTGGTTTCCGACACTGCTTGCGGCGGCCGGCGACACCGACGTCAAGGATCGCCTGCTCAAGGGCACCGAACTCGGTGGAAAGCAATCCAAGGTGCATCTGGACGGCTACAACCAGCTTCCCTACCTGACTGGGCAACAGCCGAAGTCGGCGCGGAGCGACTTCTACTACTTCAATGACGATGGCGAACTTGTCGCCTATCGTTACAACGACTGGAAGATCGTCTTCTGCGAACAGCGCGAGCCGGGCGGCTTTACCGTATGGTCCAACCCGTTTACCTGCCTGCGTGCACCGAAGGTGTTCAACCTGCGCATGGATCCCTATGAACGGGCCGACATCGTTTCCGACCAGTACTATGATTGGCTCGCCAAGAACGCCTATCTGATTCAGTACGGCGTCTACCGCGTGGCACCATTCCTGCAGACCTTCAAGGACTATCCGCCCAGCCAGCGGCCGGCAAGCTTCAGCGTCGACCAGATGGTGGCAGCTCTGATGGAGAGCCTCGAAAAATCACCGGCGGCGCCGAAGTAAGCGTCGTATGTGCGTCAAATCGGAAACCCGCCGACGCCAATGCCGGCGGGTTCGCCCGCCAGATGGCGGAGCCAGCCACTGTGAACAAAAATCCTTGAGGCGACCATGACTGCTCGCGACGATATACTCGACCTCGGCAAGCGCATCGGGCAATCGATTATCGGCCAGGATACGATGGTCGAGCGGTTGCTGCTTGGCCTCATTGCCAATGGCCATCTCCTTGTGGAGGGCTTGCCTGGCCTCGCCAAGACGCGGGCAATCAAGAGCCTGGCCAAGAACCTGGACGCCCAGCTGTCACGCGTGCAGTTCACACCCGACCTCCTGCCCGCCGATATCACCGGCTCCGAAATCTATTTCAGCGATGGCGGCAAGGGCGACTTCAAATTCCAGCAGGGACCGATCTTTGCCAATCTGATCCTCGCAGACGAAGTAAACCGCGCGCCGGCGAAAGTGCAGTCTGCCCTGCTTGAAGCAATGGAAGAGCGCCAGGTAACGGTTGGTGGCAAGAGCTATCCCCTGCCCGACCTATTCATGGTGATGGCGACACAAAATCCGATTGAGCAGGAGGGGACATACCCGCTTCCAGAAGCGCAGCTCGACCGGTTTCTGATGCATGTCGAGGTCGGCTATACCGATGAGCAGTCGGAAGCCGAGATCATGCGCCTTGTTCGCAGCGAGGAAAACGAGACGAAGGCAAAATCCGGCAAAACCCTCGAAAAGCTTGACCCCAAGGCGGTCTTCGATGCGCGCTCCGAGGTATCCGGCATTACCGTGTCGAAACCCGTCGAGGACTACATAGTGGCGCTTGTCTTCGCCACGCGCTATCCGGACAAACTCGATGCGGACCTCGCCAAATGGCTGCAGGTTGGCGTCAGTCCCCGTGGCGTCATCGGCCTCGACAAGGTTTCGCGTGCCTATGCCTGGCTCAAGGGCCGGGACTACGTTACGCCCGACGACGTAAAGGCGATCGTCCACGATGTGTTCAGGCACCGGCTGATCCTGTCCTACGAGGCCCATGCGGCCAATATCGGTCCCGACAAGGTCATCGACCGGATTGTCGAACGCGTGGCAGTGGCCTGAGTGCCATGGCGCAGGTGGGCTCCTTGCCGCAAGATTCAACCGGTGGCGTTTACGTCTCGGTCGAACAACTCGCAGCACTCGAATCGACCGCTCGCGACCTGGCATTCATCCAGAAGAACGCGGTGCAGCAGCCCCTGACCGGACGTCACAACTCGAAGATGCGGGGCCGTGGGCTTACCTTTGAGGAACTGCGCGAATATCTTCCAGGCGATGACATCCGTACCATAGACTGGCGCGTGACCGCCCGCACCAACAAGCCGTTCGTGCGCGTCTACAGCGAGGAAAAGGAGCGCCCGGCCCTCATTGTCGTCGACCAGCGCAGGAACATGTTCTTTGGCAGCCAGCGCGCCATGAAGTCCGTGACCGCAGCCGAGGCCGCCATATTGTGCGCCTGGCGTATACTCGGATCGGGCGACCGCGTCGGCGGGCTGGTTTTCAATGATCAGGACATGTCACAGCTGCGCCCGCATCGCAGCCGCGAATCGGTCATTGCGCTTGCGCATGACATCGCCACCATGAACCGCGCCCTGAATGCGCACATGCCCGGTGAGCGTGGCACCGGGCAGCTCGACGCGGTTCTGCGCACGGTCGCCAACATTGCCCATCACGACCATCTTGTTATCATCGTCAGCGATTTCGACGGACATACGGCCGAGACCCGCGACCTCATCTTGCGCTTGAGTGTTCGCAACGACGTGATCGCCATACTCGTCTATGACCCGTTCCTGCTCACATTGCCAACAAAGGGTGAAATGGTCGTCAGGGGTGGTTCAATGCAGGCAGAACTCGCATTCCAGCAGGAAGGGCCCCGCACGGCAATCGGCGATTTCGCGCGAAGCAGGGGACGGGAGCTGCTGGCCTGGCAGCAGGAACTCGGCTTGCCTATGCTGCCAGCCTCGGCGGCGCTCGAGACCGCGCCGCAATTGCGCCGGTTACTTGCGCAGGCGGCCTGGCAACAGCGGAGGCGATGATGCCCGACACTCCGCTCGACCCTGAAACCGAACTGGCTCTGAAGTCCCTTGCCGACATTGTTGCCCCCGAACCCGTGTCGCTGCTGCCGCAGACCTGGGGCTGGGTGCTGGTGGCAATCCTCCTGCTGGCATTGATCGTCGTGGCTTACTGGCATTGGCTGAGAAGGCGCCGCGCCAATCGCTACCGGCGCGAAGCACTGGAGTTGCTTGACCAGCTCGAAAGCGATGGTGATGAGGCGACGATTTCTGCCGAAGTGCCGAAAATCGTCAAACGCGTCGCGCTCGCCGCCTGGGATCGCAACGAAGTTGCATCGCGCAGCGGCTCTGAATGGGTCGCATTCCTGCAGAATTCATTGCCGGATCAAAGTCTCGGCGCCGAGCTCGCGCACGTGCTCGACGATCAGGAGTATCGTAGTGCCCTCCCGAACAATGCTTCGCCCAATACCGGACGGCTGATCGCCGCTGCGCGCCACTGGATCAAAACGCATCATGTACCAGCTTGATCTTCCGTGGATGCTCGCACTCTTGCCCCTGCCGGTCCTCGTCTGGTGGCTCATCCCACCCTATCGCTCGCAAACAGCATCGGTGCGCATCCCATTCTTCGAGGAAGTCACAAAGGCTGCCGGAGTATCTCCAACGACCGGCTCTTTGGTTACACGCAGAACATGGGCCGAACTGGCGGTCGGAACAATATGCTGGCTGTTGTTGCTTGTTGCGCTGGCACGTCCGCAATTTGTCGAACCGCCGATCGAGAAGATCGAACCGCAGCGCGACCTCATGCTGGCCATCGACCTCTCGCAATCGATGGAGACAAAGGACTTTCGCGACCCTGCCGGCGCAACGATCTCGCGTATCGATGCCGTGCGCCAGGTTGTCGGCGATTTCGTCAGCAAGCGGCCGGGCGATCGCATCGGCCTCATCGCCTTCGGTGACGCGCCTTACCCGCTCGTCCCCTTCACCATGGATCACCCGACAGTGCAGACCATGATAGCCGAAGCACTGCCCGGCATTGCGGGGCCGCGCACAGCGCTTGGCGACGCCATGGGGCTGGCAATCAAAATGTTCAAGGACACAACCGCTCCGGAAAAAGTGCTGATCGTCCTGACCGATGGCAATGATACGGCAAGCAAGATGCCACCAGCCAAGGCTGCAGACATCGCCCGCGATGCGAAGATCACGATCCATGCGATCGGCATTGGCAACCCGGACGCGACCGGAGAGGAAAAACTTGATGCCGCGTCGCTTGAAAAGATCGCAGCGACGACCGGCGGCCGATATTTTTTCGGCCAGGATCAGGTGGGGCTACAGGACATCTACGCGACTCTCGACCGCATCACGCCCGTCAACCAGAAAACACTGTCGTGGCGTCCGCGCATCGAATTGTTTCATTATCCTCTCGGTGCAGCATTATTGCTGGCGATTGCCTATCAGCTCATTGCGTTCATGTTGGCCAGGCTGCGAAACCGGAACCTTTCCACGACCGACACGGTGACTGACCCATGATCGCCGATTTCCACTTTCTGCGGCCTTGGTGGCTCCTCGCAATCCTCACGGCAATCGCCATTGCCTGGCTCGCCTCGCGCCAATCCGACATCCGACTGCGCTGGCGCGATATCATCGCTCCGCAACTGCTCGACCACCTCGTCTCCGACGACCCCTCCAGGGGGCGATTGCAACCCTACCACATCACCGCAATCCTTATCGCGTTGGGGGCATTTGCCATGGCCGGTCCAACGTGGGAGCGGGAACTGCCACCATTCGTGCAGGATGAAGCACCGCTGGTGATCGCAATCGACCTGTCGCAGACCATGGACGCAATCGACGTGACCCCATCGCGGCTCGAGCGGGCGAAGCTGAAAGTGCATGACGTCCTGGCAGCACGACCAGCGGCAAGGACCGCCATCATTGCCTATGCTGGCTCGTCGCATCTGGTTCTTCCGCTCACCGACGATGCGGGCCTCGTGCGTACCTATGTCGATTCGCTTGCAACTCGCATCATGCCGGTTCCCGGCAAGAACACGGCAGGTGCGCTGGCGGCGGCGGAGACAGTTCTTCAGAGCGCGCAGGCTCCCGGAACCATTCTTCTCATGACAGACGGCGTCGAAGCGGCATCGTTCGACCAGGTCGCAGGCTTCAGCGGCAACAATAATGTGGTACTCCTCGCGATCGGCACGGTGGAGGGCGGACCGGTCAAGACCGGCGACGGAGGCTTCGCGACTGATTCGGCCGGAAATCGTCTCTTCGCAAAGCTCGACGTCGACGGTCTGAAGCGGTTGCAAGGCAATGTCAGCGTTGCAACCTTTACTGACGATGGCAGCGACGTGCGCTGGATCGTCGAGCGGATCAGGACCCATTTCGCGCAGAAAGCTGCGGAAGCTGAAACGCGCTGGCGCGATTTCGGCTGGTGGCTGACCATTCCGATCGTGCTGCTTGCCGCCCTTTCATTCCGGCGCGGCTGGGTCGTGCGCTGGGCTGGCATGTTGCTCGCGTTGCATCTCATTGCCAGTCCCGATCCGTCGATGGCCGCCGATCTGAACTTCGCCAATATGTGGCTCACGCCGGACCAGCAAGGGCGGCTCGCCTATGAGCGCGACGATTATTCCGGGGCGGCCGGGGCGTTCAGGGACAATGAATGGCGCGGCGTCGCGCTCTACCGGGCCGGAAAGTTCAGCGAAGCAATCGACGCATTTGCAGCGCTCGATACGGCGGACGCCTGGTACAACCAGGGCAATGCCTTGCTCCATCTCAACCGGCTGGATCAGGCGGTTGCGGCCTACAAGCGCGCGCTCGAGCTGCGAAAGGACTGGCCGGAGGCCAAGGCCAATCTCGCCATCGCCGAAAGACTTGTTGTCCTGCAAAAGGAGGAGGAAGAGGAACAGCCGCAGGATCCCAATCTCAAGCCCGACGAGATACAGTTCGACGACAAGGGCAAGCAGGGCAAAAAGGGCAAGGTCGACATCTCCGAGCAGACGGCCGACACCTGGATGAAGAACATCGAGGTCAGCCCTGCCGATCTGCTCGCCCGCAAGTTCGCGATCGAAGCTCGAGGATCCGGGCAATGAAACGTTCCTGCTGGCTTGGTACATTTTTACTGCTGCTGGGATTGCCGGCTTACGCCGCAGATCCCTATGCGGAAACATCCGTTGCCACACAGGGCGAGATCGTGGTCGGCCAGCAAGTCATCGTGAATGTCGATGTCTACGTCCCGAACTTCTTCACCTCGCCGCCGCAATTCCCTTTGCTCGACATTCCGAACGCCATCGTGACGCTTCCTGACGAGCGCGCACAAAACCTCGTGAAATCCTTGAATGGCGAGGAATATTCCGGTATCCGCCGTACCTATCTTGTCATTCCGCAAATTGCAGGCACGTACACGCTGCCACAGGCGAACGTGCCGCTTGCCTATGCCGGCGTGCCCGGCCAGTCGACGCCGGCCAGCGTGAGCCTGCCGCCTGTCAGCTTTACCGTCGAAGGCCTGCCTCAGGAGGCGGAAAATTCGGCATTTTCGGCCACCGATTCCACATTGAGCCAGACGCTCGATGGCGATCCCGCCAATCTCAAGGTCGGCGATACGCTTGTGCGGACGGTGACGCTCTTTGCGACAGGGACGCGAGCCATGATGTTGCCGGAACTCGCGTTCGACGCCAGCGACGGCGTGAAACTCTATCGGCAGTCACCAGCCCTTGCCGATGACGTCGCCGGGCCAGGGCGCGAAACAGGCAGCCAGCGCCTGGAACGCGTGACATATGCGGTGGATCGCGAAGGAACATTCACCCTTCCTGCCCTGGCTGTCGACTGGTTCGATACTGCCAATCGGCAGACAAAGCGCGCCGAGTTGAAACCCATTGTCCTTACCGTCAGGAGCAAACCGGCAGCCGCGAATGTCATTCCGCCCGACGTTCCCGTGGCCAGCCATGAAACGCGCCACCCTTCCTTCCGCGCGGTCCTTGCCACCGGCCTTGGCCTTCTGGCTCTCCTGCTATTGATTTTGCTTATCCGTCGCTGGTGGCCGCACGTCAGGCAATGGGTTGATACCCGCAAGGCTGCCCGCGCCCAATCCGGGCATACGCGATATCGCGAACTCCTGGCAGCGCTGAATGCCGGTGACCGCGAGGCCGCCTATACCGCACTTGACCGTTGGACGCGCGCCATGGGCTTTCAGGGCATAGCGGATTGGGCCGATACCAGCGGCGACAGAACACTTCAGGATGCACTGGCTGCATTCGAAAGGGAACTTTTCGGAAAACCCCACCCGGCAACCCAAGGCAGTGCCCGCGTCCTTACCTCCGCCATTCTGGGTTGGCATACGAGATATCGCCAGCACAACAGATTGACCGCCAATCCGACGCCGGCCCTCCCTCCGCTCAATCCATGATCGACATGCGATCATCGCGCCCGATCAGGCACCGGGACACAGATTGCCACAACGAATTGTCGGCATTTGTCGCCGTCCGCATTCGTTGATTTTCATCACCCATTTAGGTCAATTGACAACTGCTGGTTGTAGCTGCCTCCTGCACAAGTAAAAGTGGGGAGAAGGCACATGAGTGATACGAACCTCGGACCGATGAAGGATGCGTACAATCGACTCTATTCATCTGGCAAAGTCTATTATGTGATCGAGAATGATCCCGCTTCGTCGAGTTTTAAGAAAACGACCGCGAGGGCCGAGATCCAAAACGCCTTCTTGTGCTGGCAAAGAGCATCAAG
The DNA here is from genome assembly GCF_020164435.1 of Phyllobacterium lublinensis. Lineage (GTDB taxonomy): Bacteria > Pseudomonadota > Alphaproteobacteria > Rhizobiales > Rhizobiaceae > Phyllobacterium > Phyllobacterium lublinensis. The sequence goes on from NZ_JAIUDQ010000014.1 coordinate 40,177, forward strand.
CTTCGTCTTCGAGGAGATACCCGAGGCGCAACGTTCGGCGACATATCCCAGTTTCTTTCCGCGGATCAATCTTCGTTTTGGTACGTGCACAAGCACTCTGCATAGCGCCGAAACAAGCTTCGACGGAAATCTCGAGGGGAACCCGCGCCTGATCGTGTTTAACAACAACACAACATGGGAGGCAATGCGCGAGAAGGAGTACTCCATCATTAGCGGGCTATTCGGTTTCCCACCAATAATGGCGGCGGCCACTGTCAATGATCTCTGGACCATGGCACTGCACGAGATCGGCCATGCTCTCGGACTTACACACAATGAAAGCAACCAATCGATCATGTACAAATGGGACATCTGGGATGATCCGACGGGTGTTGTGATGGTCGAAGGCGGCGTTCCGATGGTCGATGCCATCGCACTGGCAAAACTCTACAATATTCCAAGCGAGGCCGTGGTGGCGCTTCCACCCAATGCGGGAAATTACCTGATCGTTGGCGGCAAGTTTGTCATGTTTGAGTCGAAAGCCATGAACACGATGCCCTACACACAGCCTGAGACAGTCTGGGGAATTCAAAAAGGTCATCTCGTAAAGGCGGGCGAGGGATTCTGCATCAGCCCCACAGTAGGCGCAAATCATAAAGGCTATGGGATTCTATACTTCTACCTGCTGGAGAAAGACCAAGTCGAGCCGAAAGCGTTTGTCGCGACAGGGGGCTTCCAAATGGAAGCGGCGGACTCGTTTCAATGGCCCGCGCCTCGTTTCGACAGGTGCAGAGCCAGGATCGTGGCTGGTACCAAGGACAAATACAAATGGGGTGGCGATTGGGGCATTGCTAAAGGGGGAACAGATCAGGTGATCGCCCATTTCTACAGCCAGGCCTATCCGGTAGAAATGAATTATAGGGTTATGGCATTGACGCTTAAAAATGTGGGACCAGACGGTATCCTGGTCTCGGGCGGCATGCAGGATATACAGAATCAACCAAAAATTTGGGGAGTACATGGCAACGTGTTTTATCCCACGGAGATCGGTCGTGCCGACTTCCTGGATCGTGGTCCATCCTCCGTTTTGTCCCTGTTCACAAATCACCAATGATCCGAGCCGTTTCGGCGCACATCCGTTGTGAGAGCCGGGAGCGCAGTGGTTCAGCTTGCCTCGTGTGGGAATTTTTCATTTGGGATGGTGCCCCCTGCCGGAATCGAACCAGCACTCCTTTCGGAACCTGATTTTGAGTCAGGCGCGTCTACCAATTCCGCCAAGGGGGCCGCAAGAGCGTAAGGTCCGGGAAAAACCCGAGACCGTGCAAGCCAAATACATGCAGAGGCCGCCTTCGGTCAACACCCATCAATCGATTTCCTCACGATAACGCACTCGTGTGTTGTCGTGTGCGCACAACGTCAGTAGAGGCGCCATCCGGTGCCCAATGAAACTGCGGCCGCTTGCAAAATTTGAGCGAAACGATTCCATTTGGATGAAGTTTGCTCTAAGGAACACCGGCTTTCCCGAATAATCTCCCCAACAGGAACGTTCATGCTGCGCAGACTTTACGATTGGACGATGTCTCTTGCCGCGCGCAAATCGGCTGAAGTCTGGCTTGCCATTATCGCCTTCGTCGAAAGCTCCGTGTTTCTGGTGCCCGCCGATGTACTTTATGTGCCTATGGCGCTGGCACGCCCGGACCGCGCCTACCGCTATGCGCTCGTGGCAACGCTCGCATCCGTCCTCGGTGGCATCGCCGGCTGGCTCCTCGGCTATTACGCATACGAGACAATCGCCAAGCCTATCCTCGAAATATACGGCAAGCTCGACGCCTTCGAGCAGTTGCGCGGTTCGACCAGCGCCGATGCCATCCTGCTCCTGCTGGTCACGTCCGGACTTGCGCATCTTCCACCGATCAAGGTCGTCACCATTCTTTCCGGTGCTGCCGCGATCAATATCTGGCTGTTCATCGCCTCGGCGATCATTGCGCGCGGCGCCCGCTTCTTTTTCCTTGCCTGGCTGCTGCGCCGCTACGGCGAGCCCATTCGCCATTTCATAGAGAAGCGACTCGGCCTGATAGCGAGCGCGGCAGCGGCCGTCCTAATTTTGCTCTATGCCGTGTTCCATTATTTTCACCTGTGACCGAGAATTGCCAAGCCTGAGGATTTCAATCACACCATGACTTCGACCAGCAACTCCGCCCATTTCAAGACCGCCCTGTTTCTCCTGGCGGCGATGATCGTGACTGTCGGTTCAGCGCTTGGCTTCCAATATATCGGCGGCTACCTTCCCTGCAAATTGTGCCTGGAACAGCGCTATCCCTACTATGCCGGCATCCCGCTGATGGCTCTGGCTGCCGCTTCGGCTGGCCTGAAATGGCCCGCGGGCCTGACGCGGCTTTTGCTGGCCCTGGGTGGCGTGCTCATGCTCATCGGCCTCGGACTTGCAGTTTTCCACGCGGGCGTTGAGTGGAAGTTCTGGGCTGGCCCGACCGATTGCACCGCCGTCGCGATGTCGATCACCACCGATGCGGGAAGTCTTCTGAACGACCTCAATGCAATCCACCCGCCCGCATGCGATACCGCCGCCCTGCGCGTCCTTGGCCTTTCCTTCGCCGGCTGGAACGCCATCGCCAGCCTCGTTTTGATGGTCATTGCCTTTCGCGGCGCAGCGAAGGCTTAATCAGCACCACCACCTTACCTCCCCCTTGTGGGGAGGGGAAACTTTGATATCAACAATCGTAAGCAAGACCCTCCCTGCTGCTTTGCAGCCTCCCTCCCCATAAGGGGGAGGTAAGGAGCGTTGCCGCCTTCAAACACCAGATCGGATAGTCGCGAAGGATAGCAGAAGTCTCAGGGTTCCAGTTCGACATCCCAGTAGAGATAATCCATCCAGCTTTCATGCAGATGGTTCGGCGGGAAAAGCCGGCCGTTATTGTGCAGGTCGTGCACGGTCGGCTGATAGGGCCTCTGGCGCGGCCACATCTTGGCACGGTCAGGCATGAGGCCGCCCTTGCGCAGATTGCAGGGTGAGCACGCCGCTACCACATTTTCCCAGATCGTCTCACCGCCGGCGCAACGCGGAACGACATGATCGAAGGTAAGGTCCTCTTCGGAGCCGCAATACTGGCACTCGAAGCGGTCGCGCAGGAACACATTGAACCGTGTAAAGGCCGGGTTGCGCGAGGGTTTTATGTACGTCTTGAGCGATACTACGCTTGGCAGCCGCATGGCGAATGAGGGCGAGGAGACCTCGTGTTCATATTCTGCAACGATGTTCACACGGTCGAGAAAAACCGCCTTGATCGCGTCCTGCCAGGACCATAGCGACAAGGGATAATAGCTGAGCGGACGGTAGTCCGCGTTGAGCACCAGTGCCGGTAATCCGTCCGGCGAGACGGCTATTGTCAAGGAATCAACTCCCAATCCAACCATCAGGCCCCATTATTGTAAGCTGGACGTGACAGGAATGTGAAGCGAATTGCTGTCTTTGTTGAGGAAAAACCCCGTTATTTCAACTTCATGCGATCGGTGTGCCATCCCGGCCACGGGTTGCGGCGTAGTAAGCCCAGAAAAGCCGGGCCGCAACGCCGCGCCAGGGCGACCAGCGCTCGGCAAATTGCCGCAAAGCCTTTGAGTCGGGTCGCGCTGATTCGGCGAATGCATGGGCATAGGCGTGCTGCAATGCCACATCGCCCGACGGGAACACATCGGCATGGCCCGCAGAAAACAGGAGATAGACTTCCGCCGTCCACGGACCAATGCCCTTCACGCTTGTCATCGCGGCCATGGCCTCGTCTATCGGCTGGTGGCAAAGGCCATGCAAATCGAGTTCTCCTGCCATGATGGCCTCACTGATGCGGGCGAGCGTCGCCTGCTTGGCACGCGACAATCCGGCAAGGCGCCAGGCCTCTTCACCGGCGGCGCGATAGTTTTCCGGTGTCAGCGGATTAATGAGCGTCACCAGCCGGCCCCAGATGGATGCGGCACTCGCCTTGGAGACCTGCTGCGACACGATTACCGAGGCGAGACTTTCAAACCCCGGCTCGGAGCGCCGCAACGGCAGCGGTCCTGCGCGTTTGGCGATCACATCAAGCTCCGGATGAGCTTGCAGCAGGGCTTCGAGCCCCTCGGCAATATCGTCCAGCGTATCAATCTTGCGCATATGGTGTCGCCGTTCACTTTGCATCGTTTCACAAACACCGTATCAATTGCTTCAATACCCACGCAAGAACGCCAGCCCACTCTCATGACAGTTCCTGTCTTCCGTTTTGCCCCCAGTCCGAATGGCCGCCTGCATCTTGGCCATGCCTATTCGGCATTGCTCAATCAGAAGATGGCGCGCGCCATGGAAGGACGACTGCTGGTTCGGATGGAAGACATCGACCGCGAGCGTTGCACGCCGGCGCTGGAGCAAACAATGCTGGAGGACCTGGGCTGGATCGGCCTTCAATGGGAAAGCCCGGTCCGCCGCCAGTCGGAACACTTTGGTGTCTACAGTCAAGCCCTGGAAAAGCTGATCGGGCTGGATTTGGTCTATCCAGCTTTTCTCAGCCGGAAGGATATCCGGCGCGAAATCGAGAAGATCGCAGGAGAGACGGACAAATGGCCGCGCGATCCCGACGGCGCATTGCTCTATCCACCCTCCGACCGCCAGCTTTCACAACGCGAACGCGACAGGCGAATGAGTGAAGGCAAACCGTTTTCCTGGCGTCTGAACATGGAACGGGCCCTGCAAAGGATCGCGTTGCCGCTGAACTGGACCGAAACCGCACCTGAGACACACAACGTCGTCGCCCAGCCGCAGGATTGGGGCGACGTCATCGTCGCGCGCAAGGACATGCCGACGAGCTACCATCTGTCAGTCGTGATCGACGATGCCCTGCAGGGAATAACCCATGTTGTTCGTGGCAGGGATCTATATCACGCGACAAGTGTCCATCGCGTGCTGCAACACATCCTCGAGATCCCGCCGCCGGTCTATCTTCATCACACGCTCGTCCTCGATCACGACGGCCAAAAACTGTCGAAGAGCCGCAAGGACACATCGCTGCGGGACTTGCGCGAACAGGGTAGGACGCCGCGGGAGATAAGCGATCTGGTTGGATTGTGATTGCAGGAGCAAATGATATACACAACGTCACGCTTCCTTGACCCGGTCCCCATCATGCCCGTCCGTTATTTCCCCGCCCTGTTCGTCGTGCTGTGGGCCACCGGTTTCATCGGTGCCCGCTATGCCATGCCCTATATGGAGCCGTTCCTGTTCCTGACCGCGCGATTTCTGATCGCCGGGGCGATCCTTGGCATCTGGGTGGTTCTCGCCGGCAATCATTGGCCGAGCAAGCTTGGTGCAATGCACGCCATCATCGCCGGCTGCCTGATCCATGGCGTTTACCTCGGAGCGGTTTTCTGGGCTATCCACCAGGGCCTGCCGGCCGGCATGTCGGCGCTGGTCGTCGGGCTACAACCCCTGATCACCGCGCTGATTGCCGGAGTGGCACTTGGCGAGACGATCCAGCCACGCCATTGGGCCGGGCTCGCTGTGGGCTTTTGCGGCGTAGCCATGGTGCTCTGGCCCAAGCTGTCGATTTCCGCAGACGGCATCACCCCGGCGACAGTCTCCGCATCGATCCTGTCGGTGATCGCCATCAGCGCCGGCACGGTCTGGCAGAAGCGGTTTGTCGGCGCAATCGACCTGAAGGCAGGGACCACACTGCAATATCTCGGCGCTGCAATCCTTATGGGCATCTGCTCGCTGCTGCTGGAAACGCATGTCGTCATCTGGTCAGGGCCACTGCTGTTTGCCATGTTCTGGCTGGTGTTTGTCCTGTCGATCGGAGCGGTACTGCTGTTGATGATCCTCATCAACCAGGGCGCCGTGTCGAAAGTGGCATCGCTGTTCTATCTCGTCCCGGGCGTTACCGCGCTGATGGCCTATGCGCTCTTCGGCGAAACACTCACATTGTTTCAGCTGTGCGGCATGGTCGTCGCGACCTTCGGCGTGGCATTGTCGACGGGTCAGAGGCGTTCGGCCGCCTTGCCTTCGCGGTAGCGGATGATTGCCGCGTTGACCTCCGCCCCGATGATGAAGATCGCCGCAATCATATACAGAAAGACGATCGCGGCCATGATCGAAGCAAGGCCTGCATAGGTCGTCACATAGGAAGCGAAGGTCTCGAGATAGCTGGCGAAGATCGTCGCGCCGACCGTCCAGGCGATGAGCGTGATCAGGATGCCGGGCAGCGTGTCGATGAACCGCCTTTTCCCTGCAGGTAGCCACAAATGAACGACCAGGAGGCCGACAACGAGAACGGTCGTGGCAATGACGTAGCGCCAGAACACGATCGTTCCCGATACAAGTACAAGTTCCGGTACCCAACGCGTCGCGATGCGAAGAGCCAGCGGCGCAAGCACCAGCAGGAAACTGATTGCCATGATGCCGATCGTCGCCACCACGACGTAGCCGAGGCTCTGCAGCCTGCAGAAAATGATCGAGCGCGTATCTATGACACGGTACGCCCGGTTCAGCGCAACGCGCAGCGCCTCAATACCATTGGACGCGAAATAGGCGGCCGCAATCACACTGATGGTCAGGAGGCCGCCCCGCTGGACATTGAGAACATTGCGCACTTCCTGCGCAATGGGCGTTGCAATCACCGCCGGCCACGTATCGAAAATGATGTGAACAGCTGTATCGGTGAAGGCGCTGGCGCCGAGGAAGCTCGCTAGGGAAGTCGCAAAGATCAGGAATGGGAACAGCGCCAGGATACCGGAAAGTGCGACGTGGCTGGCAAGTGCCCAGCCGTCATCGGTCAGGAAATGCCCCAGCGCATCGACGACAATACGCCGGAGAAAACGATACAGTTTACCCATCAATGGTGATTTGCCCCCTTGATCGGTGAGATTGCAAGGCGTTGGCGAATATGTGAAGTCTTTTTTATTCGATCGACATGCAACGCCCGGAAAACATGGCCAGTTCCAGAACGATATTGATTACAGGATGTTCCAGCGGCATCGGCGCGCACTGCGCCCGCGCGCTCAAGAGCGATGGCTGGACCGTCTTTGCCACCGCAAGGCAAGCTTCGGATATCGCGGCTCTCAAGGCGGATGGCCTGTCCGCGCACTATCTCGACTATCGCGAGCCGGACTCGATTGCCGCCCTGGTCGAGGCGGTGCTTGCCGAAACCGGTGGTACGCTCGATGCCCTTTTCAACAACGGTGCCTATGCCCTGCCTGGCGCCGTGGAAGACCTGCCGCTCGCAGGTTTGCGTGAACAGTTCGATGCGAACTTCTTCGGTTGGCACGATCTGACCCGCAGGATCGTTCCCGTCATGCGCCGGCAGGCCCATGGACGGATTGTCCACTGTTCGTCCATTCTTGGCCTCGTGCCGATGAAATGGCGGGGCGCCTATGTCGCCTCCAAGTTCGCCGTGGAAGGGCTGATGCTGGTGCAGCGCATGGAACTCGAAGGGTCAAGCATTCATGTCTCGCTGATCGAACCCGGTCCGATCGCGTCACGTTTCACTTTCAACGCGCTCAAGCAGATCGAAAAACATATCGACGTCGAAAACTCCGTCCACCGGGACGCGTACCGCCGGCAGATAGCCCGCCTGGCAGGCGGCGGAAGCAAATCCAGGTTCAAGCTTGGCCCTGACGCGGTCTATGCCGTGCTCAGGGACGCGTTGGAAAACCCCCGTCCGCAACCGCATTATCTGGTGACACGCCCGGCAAAAATTACCGACTTCGCACGCAGATTTCTGTCCAGGCGTGCGCTATACCGCATGCTTGCGAGCCAATCATGATAAGATCAACCCGGAGGGACCGGCTGGTCTGAAAGGAAATACCCATGGATGTAATCTTCAAATTCCTGGCTGTCATCGCCATTGCTGCGGTGACCATCGTGTTGCTCATCGGCCTGCGCAACATGATGAAGGGCGGCGACGCAAACTTCTCCAACAAGATGATGCAGCTGCGTATCTTCCTGCAGCTGATCGCGATCATCCTCATCGTCGGCGCAATCTATTATCACCGTTCGGCAGGCTGACATGGTCAAGCTGAACAAGATCTACACCCGCACCGGCGATGACGGCACGACCGGCCTTGGCAGCGGAGAGCGGCGGCTCAAGCACGATCTGCGCGTGGAAGCCTACGGTACAGTGGATGAGGCAAATTCCTGCATCGGGCTGGCCCGCCTGCATACGGCAAAGGATTTTCCCGAGCTCGACACCATGCTCATGCGCATCCAGAACGATATGTTCGATCTCGGGGCCGACCTTTCGACCCCAGACACCGGCGAAACGCTTGCCTATGAGCCCCTGCGGATCATTGATACCCAGGTGCTGCGGGTGGAGGCCGATATCGACCGGTTGAATGCCGATCTTGCGCCCCTGCGCTCTTTCGTGCTGCCTGGCGGCTCTCCCGCATCCGCCGCGCTGCATCTTGCCCGCACCGTCGCGCGCCGCGCCGAACGCCATATGGTCGAGCTCGCCCAACGGCCAGGCGAGACGGTCACCCCTGCCGCCTTGAAATACATCAACCGTGTTTCGGATTTTCTCTTTGTCGCTGCCCGGGTGGTCAATGACAATGGCGCGAAGGACGTGTTATGGGTGCCGGGTCATAATCGCTGAAGCAGTTCCAGGAACGTGTGAAACGGTTTTCCGTACGGAATTGCGCCGATGCTATACTGGAGCTGCTCCAGTCGCAAATAATCACCGACACAGGGGGCCGGCGCCGATGTTCATTCCGTTGCATGACGCCAACAGCCTCAAACACATCAAGCTGCAATATGTGACGCTGGCGTTGATTGTGATCAACGTCATCGTCTTTCTGCTGATGAGCGTCTCGGGCGAATACGCAAAAGCAGCATCGATCGGGCTCGGCTACATTCCTGCCGTCATTCACGACCTGGTGGTTCTGCCGGCCAGCTACGATTTCGTCCCGCCCGATTTGACCTGCGTCACCTACGCTTTCCTGCATGCCGACATCTTCCATCTAGCCGGGAACATGCTGTTTCTCTGGGTATTCGGCGACAATGTCGAGGATGCACTGGGGCATATCAGGTTTCTTGTTTTCTATTTGGCCTGCGCCGCGGCCGGTGCGTTCCTGCACGGTGTCGTCTTTCCCGATTCGCAGATGCCCCTGATCGGTGCCTCCGGGGCGATCGCCGGCATTGTTTCCGCCTATCTTCTGCTGCATCCGCGCGTCAAGGTCTGGGTGCTTGCTTTCGGACGCATCCCCCTGCGTATACCGGCGCTTTATCCGCTGCTGCTGTGGGTGGCGTCGCAATTCGCCATGCTTGCATGGGGCGGTGACGAACACGTGTCATGGCCCGCCCATGTCGGCGGTATTATCGCGGCGCCGTGCTTATCGTCATTTTCAAGCGTCGGAACGTTCCGCTCTTCGATCGCGCCATCGTCTCGCCGCGCGCCGTAATTGTGGAGAAGGACCCCGGACCGGCGGCCCCGGAATCCGGGCCCGTCAAATGGGGGCGATAGGCTCCTGCCATTCAATCGGTTGAAGTGCCCGGAAGGCCCGACTCTCGCATTGACCTTTACGTCAGCCATAATTACGGTCCGCGCAACTTGGGAGCAAGTGTCGTTTTTTTCACCTCAATGTCGGCATCCGGCAAGCGGGTGCTATCATGAGGCAGTTAAATCTGCCTTTCGTTCATAGAGAGGGAGTCCCCATGAAAGTCCTCGTACCGGTAAAGCGGGTAGTCGATTACAACGTGAAGATCAGGGTCAAAGGCGACGGCTCGGGCGTTGAACTTGCCAACGTGAAGATGTCGATGAACCCGTTCGACGAAATCGCGGTCGAGGAAGCGCTCCGTCTGAAGGAAGCCGGCAAGGTCGAGGAAGTGGTTGTGGTATCGATCGGACCTGCACAGTCGCAGGAAACCATCCGCACCGCGCTGGCCATGGGCGCCGACCGCGGCATCCTCGTCAAGGTCGACGATATTGTCGAGCCGCTCGCCGTTGCCAAGATCCTGAAGGGTGTCGTCGACGCCGAACAGCCAAAGCTCGTCATCCTCGGCAAGCAGGCCATCGACGACGATGCCAACCAGACCGGCCAGATGCTCTCGGCCCTGCTCGGCTGGAGCCAGGGCACCTTCGCCTCCAAGGTGGAACTCGGCGAGGGCAGTGCCAAGGTCACCCGCGAGGTCGACGGCGGCCTGCAGACCATCGAGATCAAGCTGCCGGCGATTGTCACCACGGACCTGCGCCTGAACCAGCCGCGCTATGCCTCCCTGCCCAACATCATGAAGGCCAAGAAGAAGCCGCTGGATGAAAAATCCGCTGCCGATTACGGCGTCGACACCAAGCCGCGCCTCAAGGTTATCAAGACCGAGGAGCCGAGTGGCCGCAAGGCGGGCGTCAAGGTCAAGGATGTGGCGGAACTCGTAGCCAAGCTGAAGAACGAAGCCGGCGTTCTCTAAGGATCAAGGAAAGGAACATAACATGGCTATTCTTCTGTTTGCCGAACACGACAACGAGACCCTTTCCGACCAGACCGCCAAGGCGCTGACGGCAGCGCTTGCCATCGGCTCCGACGTGCATGTGCTCGTCGCAGGCAAGGGCGCCAAGGGCGTCGCCGATCAGGCCGCCAAGCTTGCCGGCGTCAAGAAGGTCCTCCTTGCCGACAGCCCGGATCTGGAAAACCGCCTTGCCGAGGCGAGTGCCGCGCTCATCGTTTCGCTCGCCGGTGGCTATGACACGATCATCGCCGCCGCCACCACCAACGGCAAGAACATCCTGCCTCGCGTTGCAGCGCTGCTCGATGTCATGCAGGTCTCGGACATCACCGAGGTGGTTGCGCCCGATACCTTCAAGCGGCCGATCTATGCCGGCAATGCCATCCAGACCGTCCAGGCGACCGACGCCAAGAAGGTCATCACCGTGCGCACCGCCACCTTTGCGGCCGCCGGCGAAGGCGGTTCGGCTTCGGTCGAGACTGTTGCAGCCGCCGCCAATCCCGGCCTGTCGACATTCATCGAGGCCAAGCTTTCCGGCGGAGACCGTCCGGAACTGACCTCGGCCCGCATCATCATCTCGGGCGGCCGGGCGCTCGGCTCGAACGAGAAGTTCAAGGAAGTCATCCTTCCGGTTGCCGACAAGCTCGGTGCTGCCGTCGGTGCCTCGCGCGCTGCCGTCGACGCCGGCTATGCCCCCAACGACTGGCAGGTCGGCCAGACCGGCAAGGTCGTCGCTCCCGATCTGTACATCGCCGTCGGCATTTCCGGCGCGATCCAGCATCTTGCCGGCATGAAGGATTCGAAGGTCATCGTTGCCATCAACAAGGACGAGGAGGCCCCGATCTTCCAGGTGGCCGACTACGGCCTCGTCGGCGATCTCTTCACCATCCTGCCAGAGCTTGAAAAGGCGCTCTGAATATAGTTCAAGACTTGAAATGAAATTATCTGGCCGGGGTAGACGAACGCTACCCCGGCCATTTAGTTTGTGTGATATACTCATAACAAGACGGATGGAAAAATGGTTGGCACGATCAAGACCGTAGGCATTGTTGGCGCGGGGCAGATGGGCTCGGGGATCGCTCACGTATGCGCTCTCGCCGGATACAATGTCTTGATGCATGACCAGTCCGCCGAACAGATCGAAAAGGGCATTGCCACCGTCAATGGCAACATGGCCCGCCAGGTTTCACACGGCAAGCTCGAGGACTCGGAACGCGCGAAGGCCATGGCGCATATTCGTCCGGCCCTCAGGATTGAGGACTTGGCCGGCGTCGACCTTGCGATCGAGGCCGCCACCGAAGACGAGGCGATCAAGCGCAAGATTTTCTCGCAGCTGTGCCCGAACCTCAATCCGGAAGCGATTCTCGCCACCAATACGTCGTCCATTTCGATTACGCGCCTTGCGGCAACGACGGATCGGCCGGAGCGTTTCATCGGGATTCATTTCATGAACCCTGTGCCTGTGATGAAGCTCGTGGAGCTCATTCGCGGCATCGCCACCGAGAATGTTACCTTCGAAACCGCGCGGGAATTTGTCTCCAGCCTCGACAAGACAATCACTGTCGCCGAAGATTTTCCGGCATTCATCGTCAACCGCATCCTTCTGCCCATGATCAATGAAGCGATCTATGTGCTCTATGAGGGTGTCGGTTCTGTCGAAGCGATCGACACGGCCATGAAGCTTGGCGCCAACCACCCGATGGGGCCGTTGCAGCTTGCAGATTTTATCGGTCTCGATACCTGCCTCTCGATCATGCAGGTCCTCTATGACGGCCTCGCCGATTCCAAGTACCGACCCTGCCCGCTTCTGGTCAAATATGTCGAAGCTGGCTGGCTTGGACGCAAGGCAGGGCGCGGATTCTATGATTATCGCGGCGAGCATCCTGTTCCGACCCGCTGACCGGCGGCTCGGATTTTTATTTCCAATCAAACCCTTGCATTGCTCTCTGCCTCTCCCCAACTGAGGCAGAATTGCAGCACCGGGCCCCTCTGGCGGGAGTTACCGGCTCTCTCGTGATGTCGGAGCTGTAATCTGGAACCGATGCCGGCGGATCTTTCTCAACATGGAGCTTCTATTTATTGACGCCATGGGCCAGCCCCTGTGGATGTGGCTTGGCTTTCTCACCCTTGTTCTCGTTCTTCTCGTGCTCGATCTGGGCATTCTCAACCGTAAAAATCATGACATAGGCATACGCCAGAGCCTTCTGCTCTCGGCGTTCTACATCAGCCTGGGCGTCGCCTTCGGCGGCTTCATCTGGTGGGAACTCGGCCAGGAGGCCGGGATGCAATACCTAACAGGGTTCGTTGTCGAAAAAAGTCTCGCGATGGACAATATTTTCGTCATAGCCATGATCTTCGGCTATTTCGCCATTCCCAAGGCATTCCAGCACCGCGTTCTTGTTTACGGCATTCTCGGCGTCGTCATTCTGCGGGGCATCATGATCGCGGCGGGTGCCGCTATCGTCGAAGAGTATGAATGGGTCCTCTATCTCTTTGCTGCTTTCCTCGTTTTCACCGGCATAAAAATGCTCATCGCCGGCGACGAGGAATATGACGTGTCTGCCAATCCTGTCTTCAAGTTCATGAGCAAGCGCTTCCGGGTCACGAAGGAACTCCACGGCGAGAAGTTCCTTGTCCGGCGCACCGATCCACTGACCATGAAACGTCAAACCTGGATTACGCCGCTGTTGCTTGCCCTCGTGATGGTGGAACTTGCCGATGTGATCTTCGCCGTGGATTCGATCCCTGCAATCTTTGCAATCACGACCGATCCCTATCTTGTCTTTACCTCCAACATCTTCGCCATCCTCGGTCTGCGCGCGCTTTATTTTGCACTCGCCAGCCTTATGCATCGCTTCGTCTACCTGAAATATGCCCTGTCGCTTGTTCTGGTGTTCATTGGCGGAAAGATTTTCGTTGCTGACGCTTTGGGACTGGCAAAGATACCTCCGGTGTGGTCACTGTCGATCACGCTTGGTATCCTGGCAGCGGGCATTTTCAGCTCGCTCTGGAAAACGCGGCGCGATCAGGCACATCCTGTACTGTTGATCGACGCTCAACCGGCCTCTGGCCACGAAACGACTGGAAAGGGATAGTTCCATCGACCGGGAGGACAAATTGAACGCTGATGGTACGCCGTCCGACTGGGATCCTTCCGGTTCCCCGGAGACGCGGAGACTGTCCAGCGTTCTTGTCCAGCTTGGTGAAACGTCTGCGGAGAGGGTATCGCTTGACGATATCCTCTCCGCCCTCTCCGAGCGTAGCTTCGGGGCATTGATGGTCCTCTTTGCTGCGCTCAATCTGGTGCCGCTCCTGCCGGGTACGTCGACCATCTTCGGTATACCGCTGGTGCTTGTATCCATCCAGATGATGATTGGCCGCGAGGAGCCATGGTTCCCGGCGTTCATGCGCCGTAAATCCATACCGGTGGAAAGCTACCGCACCTTCATCCGGAAATTCAGGCCACTCCTGATGCGGTTCGAGAAACTGGCACGACCGCGCTATTGGTTTGTCCCGCAAGTCCTCGTCGAGCGCGTTGTCAGCATCGTTGTGCTGCTGATGTCGCTGATTGTCATTCTGCCCATTCCCCTCATCAACCAGATGCCTGCACTCGCCATCGTCCTGATTGCCATCGGTCTTGGCGAGCGGGACGGCCTCTGGCTGGGCACCGGCCTTCTGGCGGCGGCCCTTGCTGCCGGCATCGCGATCGGACTTGGCGCATCGGTCGGTCTGGCCGCGCTCCACATTTTCGGTTGAGTGACATGACTGATCAGAAGAAAATCACGATCTATGTCGACGCCGACGCCTGCCCTGTGAAGGCGGAAATCTACCGCGTTGCCGAACGCTATGGCGTCAAGGTCTACGTTGTCTCCAATTCCTTCATGGCCATTCCCCGCGATCCGATGATCGAGCGTGTGATTGTCAGTGACGGTTTCGATGCGGCCGATGATTGGATTGCCGAGCGCGTCTCCCGCGGCGATGTTGTCGTCACGGCCGATATTCCGCTTGCGAGCCGCTGTGTCAAAGCCGGAGCCGACGCCATTTCGCCGACAGGGCGAGCCTTCACGGAAAGCTCGATCGGCAACACGCTTGCAACGCGCAACCTCATGGATGAACTGCGATCGGCCGGGCAGATTACCGGAGGTCCACGCCCCTTTTCTGCCCGGGACCGGTCGACCTTTCTTTCCGCGCTCGACCTGGCGATCGTGCGGCTAAAACGTGCAGGTTTTGCAACGTGAGGCAGTCCGATTGGACCATGCACAACGAATTTGCAAGGCTCCCCTGCACGGCCTTGACCCCGCTCGCCATTGACGAAACGCCCCATAACCTCTACGAGAGCGCAACAAAGCTATAGGCGTGCTGCCCGTGCTCATGGAAGCCGGGCCCCAAACACCAGCCCAAACCCGTACTTGAAAGTTCATTTATGACTATTTTCGATTCTATCGCTCCGGCGCTGTCCGGTGCATTGGCAGCCCGTGGGTATGAGACCTTGACGCCGGTGCAGACCGCCGTTCTGGCGCCCGAGGCGGAGAATGCAGACCTTCTGGTTTCGGCGCAGACCGGCTCCGGCAAGACAGTCGCATTCGGCATTGCCATTGCTCCGACATTGCTCGACGGTGAAGACCGCTTCACCTCCATCGGTGCACCTTACGCGCTGGTGATTGCTCCCACACGCGAGCTTGCACTGCAGGTGCGCCGCGAACTGGAATGGCTCTACGAGCAGACCGGTGCCCGCATCGCCTCCTGCGTTGGCGGCATGGACATGACCAAGGAGCGCCGTGCGCTCAGCCAGGGCGCGCATATCGTCGTCGGCACACCTGGCCGTTTGCGCGACCACATCACGCGCGGCTCGCTGGATATGAAGGAACTGCGCGCCGTCGTGCTCGATGAAGCCGATGAAATGCTCGATCTCGGTTTCCGCGAAGACCTGGAATTCATTCTCGGCGAAGCGCCAAAGGATCGCCGTACCCTGATGTTCTCGGCGACAGTGCCGAAACCCATCGCACAGCTCGCCAAGCAGTTCCAGAATGACGCGCTGCGCATTTCGGCGACGAACGACCGCGAACAGCACAGCGATATTGAATATCACATCATGCCGGTCGCTCCGCGCGAACGCGAGAACGCCATTATCAACGCGCTTCTCTACTACGACGCGCAGAATACCATTATCTTCGGCTCGACCCGCGAGGCGGTGAAGCATCTGACGAGCCGGCTCTCCAACCGGGGCTTCAATGTCGTATCGCTGTCGGGCGAACTGAGCCAGGCAGAGCGCACCAATGCGCTGCAGGCCATGCGTGACGGACGTGCCCGCGTCTGCGTTGCCACCGACGTTGCGGCCCGCGGCATCGACCTTCCCAACCTGGACCTCGTCATCCATGCCGACCTGCCCAACAATTCCGAGACGCTGCTGCATCGCAGCGGGCGTACGGGACGTGCCGGTCGCAAGGGCATCTGCGTCCTCATCGTGCCGCCATCACGGCGCCGCACGGCCGAGCGCCTGTTGCAGGGCGCCAAGTTGGCCACGACCATGGTGCCTCCGCCAGATGCCGCAGCCATCAACAAGCGCAACCATGATCGCATCCTCAACGATCCTTCGCTGACGGAAGCAATTGCCGAGGATGAAGCAACCCATGTCAGGGAGCTGCTGGCCCTCCATTCCCCGGAACAGGTTGCCGCCGCTTACCTGCGCCAGCAGATGGCAGCGCGTCCTGCTCCGGAAGAGCTGTCCTCGACGCCCTCCCACGTGCTCGAACCGATACGCGACTCCGGTCGCAAGGGCCGTTTCGAGGATCGTCCGGAACGCGGCGAACGAGCGCCACGCGGACGCAATGAAGATTTCGAGAGCGGCGCATGGTTCTCCGTGAGCGTCGGGCGCAAGCAGCGCGCCGAGCCGCGCTGGTTGCTGCCACTGATCTGCAAGGCCGGTGATCTCACCAAGACCGATGTCGGTTCGATCAAGATTCTCGAGACGGAAACCCGTTTTGAAATCACCGCCAGCAAGGCCGACGCGTTCCTGGCGAGGATCAAGCAGTTTGGCAGCGGCGAAAAGGGCGTGAACATCACCCGCAGCGAAGGCCCCGGCTTCTCATCGCCACGCCGCGAAGGCGGTGATTACAAGGCCAAGAAAAGCTTTGGCGAAAAACGCGACTGGGATTCCGCCAAGCCCCGCAGCCGCGATGACAAGCCGAAATCCGACTGGGCAGTCAAGCCGGCCAAGGCGAAGCCGGAAGGCTGGACCACAGAAAAGCCTGAAAAGCCGAAGAAAACACCAAAAGAACGCAAACCAGGTGAACTGCATGGCTTTGATAAATACAAAGCCAAGAAGGCACGGAAAGCCGCAGCGGGAGGAGCTGAGTAATTCAGCGCGTTCGCATGATCTGGAAAAGCCTCGTCCTGCGACGAGGCTTTTTTTATGGCTGGACCCTCGCGGCGTCTATGAGGCGGGCCGCATCCTCGCTGCTCCAGTCGGCGGGACCGTTCATCGCGGCGATCTGACAACCTTCCTTGTCGACAAGCACCGTCACCGGCAGGCCGAATGCGAGGTTCTTGCGCTTCAGGTCATTGAACACACCCATTGATGCGTCACGATAAAGTTCAAGCGATTTGACGCCAATCTCGTCGAGAAATGCCTTCGGCTTTGCATCGTCGCCCGTGTCGATGTTGATGGCCACGACCTTGAAGTCTTCGCCGCCCTTCTTCGTCTCCAACGCATCAAGCGCCGGCATTTCCTCGCGACATGGAACGCACCACGTTGCCCAGAGGTTGACGAGCACTGTCTTGCCCCTGAAGTCCTCAAGCCGGACCGGCTTGCCATCCGGTCCGTTAAAAGTCAGGGATGACATCGACTGTGGCGCGTCAGCGCCGCGCATGGCCGCGACGGCCCCCGTTGCTGCCGTATCGATGGCCTTGGCGCGGTCGGCCTTGAGCGCGCACTGGTCGGCCGGGTTTGTTCCCGCGACAATATTGCCAGAGGGCCGCTCCATCACGTATACCGCAATCGCACCGGCAACGATGCCCGCAAGACCTGCAAGGAGAACGATCGTCCTGCTTACGTTGCGTGGCGTTTTCTGCTTTTTGTTGCCGTCCGTCATATCTGCTCTCATCCTACGCACCCAAGGCGCTTTTCATGTCCGACAAGAAGAACAGCAATGAAATGTGGGGCGGCCGTTTTGCCTCCGGTCCCGCCGCGATCATGGAAGAAATCAATGCTTCCATCGGCTTTGACCAAAAACTTTACGCCCAGGACATTCAGGGTTCTCTTGCCCATGCTGCCATGCTTGCGAAAACGGGCATAATCGGGGCGGACGATCACGACAAGATCGCAAGTGGCCTGAACACGATATTGTCAGAAATCGAAAGCGGAAAGTTTACCTTCTCGCGCAAGCTTGAAGACATTCACATGAATGTCGAATCGCGACTGGCGGAATTGATCGGGCCTTCAGCCGGCCGCTTGCACACCGCCCGTTCACGCAACGACCAGGTTGCCGTGGATTTCCGTCTTTGGGTCAAGGCTGAATTCGAAAAGACGGCGATTGCGCTGAAGAGGCTTATCGAAGCCTTCCTGAAGCGCGCCGAAGAACATGCCGCAACACTGATGCCCGGTTTCACCCATCTCCAGACGGCGCAGCCGGTCACTTTCGGCCATCACTGCATGGCCTATGTGGAAATGTTCGGCCGCGATCTTTCCCGCGTCCGGGATGCTATCAGGCGAATGGATGAATCGCCGCTCGGCGCCGCAGCCCTTGCCGGAAGCGGTTTTCCCATCGACCGTCACATGACAGCCAAGGCGCTCGGCTTCCGGGAACCGACCCGCAATTCGCTCGACAGCGTCTCCGATCGCGACTTTGCGCTCGAATTCCTCTCGACGGCGGCCATCACCGCAACGCACCTGTCGCGGCTTGCCGAGGAAATCGTCATCTGGTCGACGCCGCAATTCGGCTTCGTGCGCCTGTCGGACTCCTTCTCCACCGGCTCTTCAATCATGCCGCAGAAAAAGAACCCCGATGCCGCAGAGCTCGTCCGTGCCAAGACCGGGCGCATCACCGGTTCTCTGGTCGGCCTCCTGACCGTGATGAAGGGACTGCCGCTCACCTATTCCAAGGACATGCAGGAAGACAAGGAAGCGGTCTTCGACGCGGCCGAAACACTCGAGCTTGCCGTTGCCGCCATGACCGGCATGGTTGGCGACATGACCATCAACACGGTGGCCATGAAAAAGGCGGCAGGCTCAGGCTATTCCACCGCGACCGATCTTGCCGACTGGCTCGTCCGTGAGCTTGGGCTGCCCTTCCGCGAAGCGCATCACGTGACCGGGCGAGCCGTTGCGCTCGCCGAACAGAACAGATGCGACCTCGGCAAGCTTTCGCTTGAGGACCTGCAGCAGATCCATCCCGGCATCACTGAAGCCGTTTTCGGCTATCTGACCGTCGATAAATCGGTTCGGAGCCGCAAATCCTATGGCGGTACCGCACCGGGCGAGGTTCGCCGGCAAATCCGGTTCTGGCAAAAGCGCATCGCCAGGCTTTAGTCCTCGCCTATCTCCCCCTAGGGGGAGATAATCGGCATGGCCGTCGAACCACATGACAACCCTTCCATAAAAACCCGTCATGCTCTAGACAAGGCAGAACCCATTCGGACGACAGGATCCAACTCGATGACAAGCCGTTCTTTTCTGACGACAATTCTCATGGCGGTTGCGATTGCTGGCGCTGTTTCCGCCTGCGGCCGGAAAGGCCCGCTTGAACCGCCTCCGGCCTCTGTGACGTCGATGCCTGGCGGACCGAATCAGGCAACCCCGCCGGCCGCGGACAGGCGCTTCATTCTCGACCCATTGATCTAGGCTGATTTTACGTGAACCATTTCGACTACAGGGACGGCGTCCTTCACGCCGAGGACGTCAGCATACCCGATATCGCCAAGGTGGTCGGAACGCCCTTCTATTGCTATTCGACGGCTACCATCGAGCGCCATTTCAAGGTCTTCTCGGCCGCATTCGCCGATATGGACACGCTGGTCTGCTATGCCCTCAAGGCCAATTCCAACCAGGCCGTGTTGAAAACATTGGCCCGCCTCGGTTCGGGCGCCGATGTCGTATCTGAGGGAGAACTGCGCCGGGCCCTCGCCGCAGGCATTCCCGCCAGCAAGATTGTATTCTCAGGCGTTGGCAAGAAGCCATCCGAGATGGACTTTGCGCTGGCTGCAGGCATTCACTGTTTCAACGTCGAATCCGAGCCGGAACTGGAACTTCTATCCGTCCGGGCCGTAGCGGCGGGCAAAACCGCACCGGTATCGCTGCGGATCAATCCCGATGTCGATGCAAAGACACACAAGAAAATCTCGACGGGCAAGTCCGAGAACAAATTCGGCATTCCACTGGCGAAGGCCAGCTCGGTCTATGCCCGCGCCGCCCGGCTTCCCGGCCTCAGGATCGTCGGTGTCGACATGCATATCGGCAGCCAGATCACCGATCTCGAGCCGTTTGACAATGCCTTCAGGCTGCTTGCTGAATTTGTCGCCCAACTCAAGGCCGATGGCCATGACATCAAGCATGTCGATCTTGGCGGCGGGCTCGGCATTCCCTACCATTTCGACAACAATCCGCCGCCACTGCCTGATGCCTACGCGCAGATCGTCGCCAGGCACATCAAACCGCTTGGCCTCAAGACCATCTTCGAGCCCGGCCGCCTTATCATCGGCAATGCCGGAATCCTCGTCACCGAGGTCATCTACCTCAAGGAAGGCGACGCCAGGAACTTCATCATCGTCGACGCGGCGATGAACGATCTCATCCGCCCGACGCTGTACGACGCCTTCCATACGATCCGCCCGGTCAAGGAGCCATCCCCCAGTCATCCGCGCATTCGCGGCGATGTGGTCGGCCCCGTCTGCGAAACCGGCGACTATCTCGGCCTTGACCGCGACCTGCCGCGGCCTGCTCCAGGCGATCTCATCGCCATTGGCACTGCAGGCGCCTATGGTGCCGTACAGGCGGGAACCTATAATACGCGCCTGCTGGTCCCCGAAGTGTTGGTAAACGGCGACCGGTTTCACGTCGTTCGGGCAAGGACGACCTATGACGAGCTGATCGGGCTCGATTCGATCCCTGACTGGCTCTAAAACTCAGGGAAGGCGGCCCATCCCGTCGCTTGGCTCCGCCCCTCCCCACAAGGGGGAGGGAAGCTGCGCAGCAGCAGGGAGGGGTTTTCTTCAAGTCTCACGTCACTTTACACAAACCAGTGATCGCATTTTTACCCCAAGGCCTCGCCTTTGCCACGATGAATGCTATTCTCCCATGAGACCAACACCGTCGATGTCGGCGAGATGGAGTGCGTATGACCAGTCAACACCCCGATCCACGGGACGCTGAAAGGGTCAGGTTCGATATTTTCAGGAGTATCGATCGCCTCCGTTTGTCTGCCTGGCTGACAATCGCGCTAGAACGCCTTTGGCCGCTGGTTTTGCCTCTGCTACTCGTGCTGGCGGCGTTTCTTTCATTGTCCTGGTTCGGCGCGTTCCGCATGATGCCGGACTGGCTTCGGCTTGCCGTGCTTGGATTGTTCGCGCTTTCGATTCCCGCCGGCCTTTATCTTCTGCTGAAATTCCGCCTTCCGACCCATGCCGAGATCAGCCAGCGGCTAGAAAACGTCAATACTCTTGACCATCAGCCAATCACCGTGCAGTCGGAAGACCTTGCAGCAAATACGGATGATCCGTTCGCTCGGGCCCTCTGGGACGAACATCGCAGGCGCATGGCCGAGCGAATCCGCGACCTGAAGAGCGGTCTGCCGCAGACTCGCGTTGCCGAACGCGACCCCTGGGCCTTGCGGGCACTGCTCGGCCTGCTGCTCTTCATTGCCTTTGCCTTTTCGGAAGGTCCGCTCGGAGGGCGTATCAGCGATGCGTTCCGCAGCCACGGGACATCCGACGCGATACCGCCGCGCATTGATGCCTGGGTAACGCCCCCGCGCTACACGGGACGCGCACCTGTCTTCCTGACCTCGGCAGCGAACACCGAGGAGCGACAATTCACGATTCCTCAGGACAGCACGCTTGTCATCCGCATCATAGGTGGAAGCGGCTCGGAAAAAGTCACCCAGACATTGGTTGGCGGTGACGCGGCGGAAATCCCGGCCAAGGATGAGGTCAACGGCGAGGACGCCGCCAGCATCAACACGAAGCCGCGAAATTTCGAAGTGCCGCTTGGCGCCGACAGCACGGTGACGCTCTCCGGATATGGCTCCCCGCTTTCGCAATGGAGCTTCGCGGTCATTCCTGACCAGCCGCCTTCGATCCGCTTTACCAAGGATCCCTCCAGCGCCGTCAACGGCACCATGGAGGTTTATTACGAGTTGAAGGATGACTACGGTGCTGCCGGAGCTCTTGCCAGCATCGAACCGGCCATACCGTCAGCCGACAAGGGCGCCAGGCCGCTCTATACAGCCCCGGATCTTCCCCTCGCCCTGCCGAGACGCGGCGATCAGCCCAAGGAAATGAAGACCACCAAGGATCTGACCGAACATCCTTGGGCTGGCTCGGAAATCCGCATGACGCTGGTCGCAACGGATGACGCCAAGCAGGAAGCACGAAGTGAAACCAAGACGCTGGTGATGCCCGAACGGCCGTTCGCCAACCCGCTGGCCCGCGCCGTCATCGAACAGCGGCGTATTCTGGCGCTCAATGGCAATGCCAAGCCGGATGTGCTGAACACGCTTGACGGCCTGACGATCTGGCCGGAGGAAACGATCAAGAACGCATCGCATTACCTTGCCTTGCGCAGCATCCGCTCGCGCCTCAATCTGGCCCGCAACGACGACCAGCTGCGCGACGTCGTATCCTACATGTGGCAGGTTGCTCGCGGGATCGAAGACGGTGCGTTGTCCGACGCAGAACGCCGGCTGCGTCAGGCGCAGGAAGCCCTCAAGCAGGCGCTTGAGCGCGGTGCCAGCCAGGAAGAAATCGAAAAACTCATGGCCGAGTTGCGCAAGGCGATGAACGAGTATTTGCGTGAGTTTGCCGAAAGGGCGCAGAAGAACCCGAATATGGCCCAGGCGCCGGATCCCAACGCGCAGGAGCTGCGCCAGGAGGACATTGACCGCATGCTCGACCAGATCGAGGATCTGGCCAAGCAGGGCGCGCGCGATCAGGCCCAGCAACTGCTGTCCGAACTCGAAAACATGATGAACAATCTTCAGATGGGCCAGCAGCAAGGACAGAACCAGCAAGGCCGCCAGATGCGGCAGCAAATGGACAAGCTGGGAGAACTGATGCGGCGCCAGCAGGACATGATGAACCAGACCCATCGGCTGGAACAGCAGCGCCAGAACGGCATGCAGCAGGATTACGGCCAGCAAGGTCAACAGGGTCAGCAGGGTCAGCAGGGGCAGCAAGGTCAACAGGGACAGATGTCCGAAGAGGATATCGCCAATGCGTTGCGCGGCCTGCAGGAAGGCCAGAACAAGCTTCAGTCAGACCTGGAGCAGATGATGAAGGACCTGAAAGGGCTTGGCATCAACCCCGGCAAGGATTTCGGTGAAGCCGGCAAGTCCATGGGCGAGGCTGGCAAATCGCTCGGTGAAGCCGATGGCGGTCAGGCTGTCGATCAGCAGAGCAACGCGCTTGATGCCCTGCGTCGTGGTGGACAGGACATGATGAAGCAGATGCAGCAGGCGATGGGCCAGGAAGGCCAGGCCGGGCGGCGCAACGGCCAGCAGAACAGCCGTCAGGACCCGCTTGGCCGACCGCAGCGAAGTGGTGAACAGGAGTTTTTCAGCAAGGACATGCTGCCCGGCGAGATTGATATCCAGCGGGCACGCCAGATCCTCGAGGAAATCCGGCGCCGTCTTGGAAATGCACTCAGCCCGCAGATGGAGAAAGACTATCTGGAACGGTTGCTGAAGTTTGATTGATAGCTTGGGCGCGCGTCGCGTTCACCCGGCCTCGGTCGAGGGCGCCTATTCCTTCACCACGCCGACATAGGGCAACTGCCGGAACGAGTGCCCGACATCCATGCCGTAGCCGACGACAAAATAATCCGGGCACTCAAAGCCCTTGAAATCCGCTTCTATGTCCGTCTTGCGCTTGACGCTCTTGTCGAGGAGAACCGCAATAGTAACGCTGCGGGCGCCACGCTGCAACATCAGTTCGCGGGTGAATTTCAGCGTCCTTCCCGATTCCAGGATATCGTCGATCAGGAGGACATCGCGGCCATGGACATCGCTGTCTATGTCACGCAGCAGACGCACTTCACCGCTCTCCGTCCCCTTGCCATAGCTTGAAACGGTGATGAACTCGACATCGGGCTCCGCTCCCGCGTCGTGCATGGCGCGGATGAGATCGGCAGCGAAAATGAAGGAGCCCTTCAGAATCGAGATCACGAGCAGATTCTCGAAATTGCGCGCGACTACCGCCTTGGCAAGTTCGAGGTTGCGATCGGCAATCGTCTGCGCGCTGAAGAGAACCTCGATATTTTTTCCGCCGACCTTGGGCATGCTGTCTTCCTGACTGAACGGTATGGATAGGCAAATCTGTTTGACGAGCCTGCCATAGCCCAATCTGCTTGGCAAAAGCAAAAGTTGGTCGGGATCAGCGCGAAAACAACACGTGACCGCCGCTGATCCAGAATGCCGATGCGGCTGCCATCGCGACCAGAAACCAGTATCCTGCACCGGGAAGCTTGCCTTGAGCTCGGCCCGGCTGCTGGAGGAATGCGATCCCTTCTTCCACCAACGAGTCCGCCGACAATCGAATTGGGCCGCGATCGGTCATCCCGCCCGCAACCGATTCTCCTGAAATCGTGACGGTTTCATAATAGACTTCCTCGGCAACGCCCCTTTTGAAGGTCGTCGCGCCAAGAAAATCCGCCTCGTTTTCGCCAATCACTGGCCTGAATTGCGTCATTGCATGGTTTTCCGGTCATCCCGCCATGTTGCAGTCATGTTCCTCCGAATCATGGAGCAAGGTTACTGCACAAAAATTAACGGTTCGGCGGACATCCAACCGTTATTGACGGTGGCCAAACCCGTCTGCGGTGAATAGAACACGCGTAGACAAAAATCTGGAAGTTACGCTTGATTCGTTTTGAGAATGTCGGTTTGCGCTATGGGATGGGCCCGGAGGTTCTGCGTGATGTCAGCCTCCACATTTCACCGCGATCATTCCAGTTCCTGACCGGCCCATCGGGCGCCGGCAAGACCTCCTTGCTGCGTCTGCTGTTCATGACGCTGAAGCCGACGCGTGGGCTGATTACCGTCTTCGGCAAGGACATTGCGACGATCTCGTCCAGGGAAATGCCACTGCTGCGCCGCCGTATCGGCGTCGTGTTCCAGGACTTCCGTCTGCTTGATCACATGACGACCTATCAGAATGTGGCGCTGCCGCTGCGCGTGCGCGGCAAGGAAGAGGCAACCTATCGCGCCGAGGTCGAGGAGCTCTTGCACTGGGTCGGGCTCGGCGAGCGCATGCATGTCCTGCCACCGGTCCTGTCCGGCGGGGAGAAGCAGCGCGCTGCCATCGCCCGCGCGCTGATCGATCAGCCGGAAATCCTTCTGGCGGACGAGCCGACCGGCAATGTCGATCCGCCGCTGGCAAGGCGTCTGTTGCGGCTTTTCGGCGAACTCAACCGCTCCGGAACGGCCGTGGTCATTGCAACGCACGACCTGACCCTCATGGATCAGATCAATGCGCGGCGCATGATCCTCGATCAGGGGAGGCTCGACATTTATGATTGATGCCGCCCGCCTCAGGGAACAGGCACTGGTCCTGCTCGGCAAGGCCACCGGGCTGGTGCGCCGCAATAGCGGCCAGGCGCCGATCGTTCCGGCGGGAAACGTCGTCGGTCATGCGCTCATGATCGTCATCGCCATCATGACATTTCTCGCCTGCCTTACCATCGGTGCAGTCAGCCTGGTCCAATCGACGGCTGCCACCTGGCAGAGCCAGATTTCGACCGAGGCAACCATCCAGATCAGGCCGGTCGAAGGCCAGGAGATGGAGGCATTGCTCAACCAGGCGAGTAGCATCGCGCAGGGCTTTTCCGGCGTCAAATCCACGCGGATCGTCGACCGCGAAGCCACGGCGCGGCTCCTCGAGCCATGGCTTGGCACCGGCCTCGACATTGATGAGCTGCCGGTCCCGCGGCTTGTGATCGTGACGCTGGATGAGGCCACGCCGCCGGACTTCGCCGCCATTCGCAGCGCCCTCGTCAAGGATGTGCCCGGCGCAAGCTTCGACGATCACCGCACCTGGGTCGACCGTCTGGTCTCGATGGCGCGATCGACCGTCCTTATCGGCATGGCCGTGCTCGGTCTCGTCATTGCCGCAACGGTCCTTACCGTGATCTTCGCCACGCGCGGCGCAATGGCTGGCAATGAGCACATCATTGAAGTGCTGCATTTCATCGGCGCCGAGCAGAAATTCGTCGCGCGTCAGTTCGAGAGGCATTTTTTCTGGACTGCGTTGAAGGGCGCGCTTTGCGGCGGTGCACTGGCGATGATCATATTCCTCGGTTTCGCCTGGTGGTCCTCGCGCAACCTCGCAACACCGGAGGCGGACCAGGCAACGGCGCTGTTCGGCAACTTTTCCATCGGATCCGGCGGCTATTCCGGCGTGGTCCTGATCATATTGGCGGTCAGTGTACTGACCATGATTACAACACGAATGACGGTCATAGCGCATCTCAGGCAGGTGGACGGGCGCGCGGGCGACAGTCACGAAAATTAAACTGGTCCTATCTATTTTGAATACATGGATTTTACCAAGCTCCGGCTGTTTGACCCCCTCAGGATCCACGAGCTACAAGCAAGGCGATTGCGACGCGGAATGAACGGGTTGAACGACAGCAACGGCAAGACAGGCACCGGTGGGCAAGGCCGGGCCGGACGGATGATGACGTTCATCCGCAAGCGGATCGTACTTCCCCTCTTCATTCTCAGTGTGATTTCGCTCGGTCTGTTTATCGGCGGCTTCATTGTTTTCAGTGACCACGTCAGTACCCTGCCGGTGCCGGACCTCACGGAACCAGCCGATGGCATCGTTGTCCTGACCGGCGGCTTCTCGCGCATTGAAGGGGCGCTTGAACTCCTCAAGAACAAGCGCGGCGAGCGGCTGTTCATCAGCGGGGTTCATTCCTCCACCAACCGCAGTGAATTGCAGCGCGTCACCGGCGGCGACGCCACGCTGTTCGAATGCTGTGTCGACATCGACCGGTCAGCGCTGGATACGATCGGCAATGCGGCCGAGAGCGTCAAATGGGCCAATGCGAACCAGTACAAGCGGGTTATCGTCGTCACCAACAATTACCATATCCCGAGGACGATGTTCGAACTCCAGCGCGCCTCGCGCGACATCGAGTTTATTCCCTACCCCATCACCAACACCAATCTTCGCGATGGCAACTGGATCACCCGTGGCCTGGTGGTGCGGGTCCTTCTCGTTGAATATGTCAAATATGTCGGTGCCATCATCCGGTGCCAGTTGCCAGCCCGCCTGTCGGAGGTCACCACCTCGCTGCTGCATGGGATCAAGGGCTAGGTCCAATCGACATTCAGGTTTCGGGCGTGGCGCGCGCGAATTTTGTGCCTGAACAGGAGAAGGGGCTCGGTGGAGTTGACCCTCCACGAGGGCTTTCGACGCATCCAGGGGCAAAATCCGCGCGCGCCACGCTCCAAACCCTGAATGTCGATTGGACCTAGGCGATGCTCTTAATCTGGTTCACGCCACGTCCCATTTAGTATAACCAAGGCCGCAAGCCATTCGAAGTCATTCCGGGACCCTCATGACGATCATCCGATCACTTGCTTTCAATACGGCATTCTACCTCAACCTGATCATCCAGATGATCATCTTCACGCCCTATTATTTCCTGAGCCCGCGCAAGCAGGCGTGGAGCGTCCCGAAGAACTGGGCCAAATCCAATCTCTGGTTGCAGAAGGTGATCGCCGGCACCGACCATCACATAGACGGTCTCGAGAATATTCCGGAAGGGCCCTATATCTGCGCGGCCAAGCACCAGTCGTTCTGGGATACCTATGCGTTTCTTCCCCACATCGCCGACCCCGTCTACATTCTCAAGCGCGAACTGACCTGGATCCCGCTGTTCGGCTGGTACATCCAGAAAATGAAAATGGTGCCGATCGATCGCGGCAAACGGTCTGCCGCCATGAAGACCGCCGTGAACGGTGCACGGCAGGCTGTCGCCGGGAACAGGCAATTGATGATCTATCCCGAAGGCACCCGCACCGCACCAGGTGCGCCGCCCCATTACAAATATGGAGTCGCCCATATCTACGGGGAACTCGGCATCCCCGTGGTTCCCATCGCGCATAATGCGGGGCTCTACTGGCCGCGGCGCAAGTTCATGCGCTATCCGGGAACGATCCGCTGTCGCATCCTGCCGCCGATCCAGCCGGGCCTGGACAATGATACATTCCTGAAGGAACTCGAAAGAGTGACCGAGGCCGCCTGCGACGAACTTCTGATTGAAGCGGCAAAATCGGACAATCCACCACCCATGCCACCAACGGCCGTCAACCGGCTGCGCGAGCTCGGAGTCAACGTTTAGAAAAACCCCCGCTAACCCTGAGCGCCCCCATCAACCGCTGCAACCACCGCTTCCATCCAATGGTCGCGGATGTTCATCTTGCGCATGTGTTCGAGCGTATTGTGGACGTAGTCTTCATTGCGGCCGGACTGGCCGACGGAGCCGCGGACGGCGGCGGCCGCGTCATGGACAGACAGCACGCCGGCATATTGGACATGGTTGCGGTCGACGATATAGGTCAATGCCTCGACCTTGCGACCATCCTCCAGCCGAATGCCGAGCCGCCGCTCCAGATATACATTCGTAACCAGTTCCCTTTCACGCAGATAGGCAATCACCTCGTCCTCAAGATCGCCGGGCACGCGAAATGCCATGCCAAGGCACGACCCTCCCCGGTCGAGCCCGAGGACCAGGCCGGGCTGTTCAGGCGTTCCGCGGTGCACATAGGAGCGCACGCAGAGTGCCCGCCGATAGCCGTGCAGGCGGGCGTGCAGGGTCTCCACATGCGCAAAGCCCGGCTTCCACATCAAAGAACCATAGCCAAAGACCCAAAAATCGCCCATATCCATCCTGATAGCTTTGCTGCACCACGAAGCGTCTTCCCCTGATCGATAGCGAGAGCCGGACCATGCCGTCAAGCACCACCGAGAGCAGCAAAAAGCGCGGACGACTCCTGAAATATCTTGTCGGGGGCGTTGTACTGCTCGGCGCGGTCTACACCACCGGCTGGTATTATCTGGCCAATGAACTCCAGGGCCGCGTGACGACCAATATCGAAGCCTTCAAGGCAAGGGGCATCGATGCCACCTGCGAGAACGTCCGTGCCAGCGGCTTTCCGTTGCGGGTAGGCGTCGACTGCAGCCGGGTTGGCTGGGCCGATCCTGCAAAAAACCTGTCCGTTACGGCGGGCACTTTCCGTTCGGCGGCGCAGATCTATAATCCCATGCAGATCGTCAGCAGCATCGCGGGCCCGGCCGCGATCGATGTGCCCGGTCTGATGCCTCTCGACGCAAAGTGGGAGAAACTTACCTCCAGCATCCAGTTGGACAAGCCGCTGCCAAGGCAAATATCGGTGCAAGGCAGCAACATCATCGTCAACCAGCGTGGCACGGCTGCCGATGCCGCACCCCTTGCATCCGTAAAGGACGGCGAACTGCACTTCAGCACAAGCGAACCGCAGATGGATGTCGCCCTTGCGTTCAACCAGCTCAAGATCGCTGACAACCTCATCGACAACCGGTCGCTACCTGAACTGACCGGCGCGGCGGATGTCCAGCTTGCCAATGGCTTTGCACTGCTTGGTAAGCCGGAACGGGACCTGACGGTCCTGCGCGGCCAATCCGGAACCTTGCGCAAGGTGGATCTTGCATTTGCCGATGGCAGCGGCATCGCCGTTTCAGGCCCATTCGCCATTGCCGATGATGGCCGCATCAGCGGCGACTTCACCGTGACGATGCGCAATCCGGAAGGCGTTGCACAGGCGCTTCAGGGCATCTTTCCGGAGGCCGGCAACACGATCTCTTCGGTACTTCAGGCAATGGCCTTTGTGCCAAGGGACGAAACCGGTGCGCCGACGCTGCCGATCACTGTAAAGAAGGGCAAAATGTCGGTGGGCTTTATCAGCCTGGGACGCTTGCCCTCCCTGTAAGCTTGCACCGAGCCATTGACGGGGTGCCGGTAAAGTCGCTGTGCGTGGTTCGACAAGCTCACCATGAGGGGATTTGTGAGGCTGCACAATAACAACCAACCCCGCAGACTTTAGCGCGTTGCGATCAATCCACCTCCCTCATGGTGAGCTCGTCGAACCACGCATCACGGCATTGCCCGCAAGTCCTCATTGTCGCTAAGCCGCGGCAAATATCGATGAATTCAGCATCCAGATATTGCACATCTGAACGCCCTTCAGGACTATGAAGCTACACTGTTTCCAGAAACACCAGCCTGAAAATCACGTTGGACTTTGACTGGCCTTCTGACGACCGAAATCCGGCGCATCGACTTCCTGGCCGGCATCGATGATGCCGCGACGGACCGCGCGTGTTCGCGTGAACAGATCGAACAGCGCATCGCCGTCGCCCCATCGAACCGAACGCTGCAGGGACGCGAGGTCTTCCGAAAAGCGCGCCAGCATTTCAAGAATGGCTTCCTTGTTGTGCAGACAGACGTCCCGCCACATGGTGGGGTCGGAAGCGGCCAGTCGGGTGAAGTCGCGGAAGCCCGACGCCGAGTATTTGATCACTTCGGAATTGGTCACTTCCTCAAGATCACTGGCCGTGCCAACGATGTTATAGGCAATAAGATGCGGCAGGTGCGAGACAATGGCGAGCACGCGGTCGTGATGGACCGGATCCATCGTGTCGAGCCGCGAACCGCATGCCTGCCAGAACTTCGTCAGCCGGTCCACTGCTGCAGGGTCGGTACCTTCAAGCGGCGTCAGAATGCACCAGCGATTGGCGAACAGATCCGCAAAACCGGCATCCGGGCCGGAATATTCGGTACCGGCCAACGGGTGGCCCGGGATGAAATGGACATTGGCGGGAAGTTCGGGCTGCATCTGCGCGATGACCGAACCCTTGGTCGAGCCCACATCGGTCACTATGGCGCCGGGTTTCAACGAGCCGGCAATCTGCCGGGCAACGGCGCCTGACGAACCCACGGGCACCGAGACGATGACGAGATCGGCGCCCTTTACTGCCTCGGCGCTGTCGAGTGAGTAGCTGTCGCCGAGCCCAAGTTCTTTCGCGCGCGCCAGCGTGGTCTCGCTGCGGGTGGAAATGACGATCTGACCGGCGAGGCCCTCGCGCTTGATGACGCGGGCAAGCGACGAGCCGATAAGGCCGATGCCGATCAGGGCGATTTTATCAAAATGAACGTTGGACATAGTTTATTTCATGAATTCGGAGAGTGCAGCGACTACGCCGCGATTGGCTTCTTCGGATCCGATGGTAAGGCGCAACGCGTTGGGAAATCCGTATCCCGCAACGCGGCGCAAAATATACCCTCTGCTCGTGAGATACATGTCTGCCTTTTCAGCCGACTTCGCACTATCGTCCGGAAAGTGGATAAGCAGGAAGTTGCCGACCGACGGTGTCACGCGCAGGCCAAGGGCGGTAATCTCTTCAGTCAACCACGGCAACCATTTCTCATTGAACGCGATTGCCTGGTCGACATGCGCCCGGTCGCGGATCGCAGCGGCACCGGCAGCGATTGCCGCGGAATTCATATTGAACGGTCCACGAATGCGGTTGACGGCATCGATGACATGATGAGGCGCGAACATCCAGCCGATACGGAGTGCCGCAAGCCCGTGAATCTTGGAAAAGGTC
Source organism: Phyllobacterium lublinensis (assembly GCF_020164435.1). Lineage (GTDB taxonomy): Bacteria > Pseudomonadota > Alphaproteobacteria > Rhizobiales > Rhizobiaceae > Phyllobacterium > Phyllobacterium lublinensis. The sequence continues at coordinate 71,486 of NZ_JAIUDQ010000014.1, forward strand.
CGGGTCATGACGACATTCTCAAAGGATGACACGAGTTCGACACCGGCTTCGTAGTCGTTGCGGCGCACATATTCCGCATAGGCGGCATCGAGCACCAGCAACACGTTCTTCGGCAGTCCGGCATGCAGGCGGCGAACTTCCTCGAAGGGAAGATAGGTACCCGTTGGATTGTTCGGATTGGCAAGGAAAACGATCTTCGTGCGCGGCGTCACCGCGCTCAAGATGGAATCGACCTCGGCGCGATGGTTCTTCTCATCGGCGACGACCGGCGTTGCACCCGCAGCCATGATGTAGATCTTGTACACCATGAAGCCATGTTCCGTGTAGATCGCCTCATCGCCGGGCGACAGATAGGTCTGGCAGAGCAGACCAAGCAATTCATCGGAGCCATTGCCGCAGAGGATATTGCCCGCATTCAGTCCGTGCACGTCGGCGATGGCCTTCTTCAAGGCAGTCGCCTGACCATCCGGATATATTTCCAGCTTCAGCGCGGCCTCGCGATAAGCTTCTACAGCGTGCTTGCTGGCGCCGAGCGGCGTTTCGTTGGACGACAGCTTATGGACCTTCGCGACACCCGGAGCATGTTCCTTGCCGGGAACATAGGCTGCTATGTCGAGTATGCCGGCTTTGGGTGTTGGTCGCGTGTCTTTAACTGTCGTGGTCATGATTGATCCGTGGCATCGTTCGATCGATGGTCAGATGCTGGCAAACAAGCCAAAAGGTTTTCACCCCCCGCTGTCCTGCCGGACATCTGCCCCACAAGGGGAGATCAGCTTGTATGAGCGTTTCCGCCAATTTTCAACGTTGTAAATTGACTAAACCGTTGGTGTCGGTCGATCTCCCCCTTATTGGGGCGGGGTCCGGCAGGACGGAGCGCGTGAGAAAAGCATATGATTTTCTTTTCCGCGAACCGTAAAACCTTTGAAATGCAAAGAAACCATTGACTTTGCCATGGCTGCAACCATACCTAGCCCGCACTCTAGATTGCATAGCCATGACCAAAGCCAGCCAATCAACGCCACAAATCGATCAGAAGAGCCAGGAAGCGACAAATCCCCACAGCCCTGTGGTGGATTTTGGTGCCGACAGGCCGCTGCATCTCGATAGCGGTGTTTCCCTGTCTCCATTTCGCATTGCCTATCAGTCCTATGGCGAGCTCAACGCCGACAAATCCAATGCAATCCTCATCTGCCATGCGCTGACCGGCGACCAGCATGTCGCGAATGTGCATCCGGTGACCGGCAAGTCCGGGTGGTGGGAAACACTCGTAGGCCCCGGCAAGCCGATCGATACGGACCGGTATTTCGTCCTCTGCTCCAACGTGCTTGGCGGCTGCCTCGGCTCGACCGGGCCGGCCTCGATCAATCCCGAGACCGGCATGGCCTATGCACTTGACCTGCCCGTCATCACCATTGCCGACATGGTGCGAGCCCAGGCTATGCTTGTCGACCATTTCGGCATCGAACAGCTATTCGCAGTCATAGGCGGCTCCATGGGCGGCATGCAGGTGCTGGAATGGGCGTCGAGCCATTCGGACAAGGTCTTTGCGGCTGTTGCCATCGCCACCGGGGCGCGCCACTCCTCACAGAATATTGCTTTCCACGAAGTGGGCCGCCAAGCAGTCATGGCTGACCCGGAGTGGAAGGAAGGCCGCTACCTTGAGGCTGGCACCGTGCCGCGAAAGGGGCTGTCCGTCGCGCGCATGGCCGCGCATATCACCTATCTGTCCGAGACCGCGTTGCACCGCAAGTTCGGCCGCAATCTGCAGGACCGGCAGAATGTGACCTTCGGGTTTGACGCGGATTTCCAGATCGAAAGCTACTTGCGTTACCAGGGCATGAGCTTCGTCGAGCGCTTCGATCCCAACTCCTATCTCTACATGACCCGTGCCATGGATTATTTCGATCTGGCGGCCGAGCACGAAGGCAGGCTTGCCGATGCGTTCGCCGGATCCAAGACCCGCTTCTGCATCGTGTCCTTCACCAGCGACTGGCTCTTCCCTACCAGCGAAAGCCGCACTGTTGCCCATGCGCTCAATGCGGCAGGCGCTTCGGTCTCGTTCGTCGAGATCGAATCCGATCGTGGCCATGATGCGTTCTTGCTCGACGAACCGGAAATGTTCTCGGCCATCAACGGCTTCATCCGTTCGGCGGCGCGTGCCAGGGGCCTGCTGCCCACATGAGCGTCAACACCCATCCCCGCGTCGACTTCGATGTCATAGCCTCGCTGGTGAGACCCGGCTCGAAGGTTCTCGACGTCGGTTGTGGTGATGGCGAACTCCTCGAACTGCTGCAGACCACCAAGGGTATCGATGGTCGTGGCGTCGAGCTTTCGCAAAAGGGTGTAAACGAATCGGTTGCGCGCGGTCTTTCGGTCATTCAGGGCGATGCCGACAGCGATCTCAAATATTACCCCGATGGCGGTTTTGATTACGTCATCCTGTCACAAACCCTGCAAGCCACCCGCAATCCGAAGAACGTCCTGACGGAGCTGCTGCGCATCGGCGAGAAGGCAATCGTCTCGTTTCCCAATTTCGGACACTGGCGTGTCCGCGCGTCGCTCGCCATCAATGGCCGCATGCCCGTGACCAAGGACTTGCCCTACAGCTGGTACGACACACCGAACATCCATTTCTGCACCATCAGCGACTTTGTCGACATGACGAAAGAAGTCGGTGCCCACGTCGAATCGGCCGTCGCACTCAACGCGCTTGGGGCGCGGCTCGGCTTCAACATGCCGTGGGGATTCTGGAACCTGTTCGGTCAACAGGCCGTATTCCTGCTCAAGCGTTAATTCGGGAATCCTGACTCAGAATCTGCAGATTCGGGGCAAAAATATCAACCAAAGATGGAAATTGTGCTGTGCTAACGCGAGCTCGCGCTTGCTGTTCCCTGCGGCGAGAGCACCGGTACGAACACCCGCCGCGACGAGCGCTTGGCCACCGGCAGACCCTGGTAGATCCGTTTCTGCGCCTCAACGATCAGCACACCGGAGAACATCGGCCAGAAGCGGCGGCCCATACGCTCGAACAGACCCGAGGGCCGCATCATCCAGCGTCGCGATGACGGCGGGAAGAACAGCGCCTCGCCCCAGGGGCCTGGGGTGAAGTTGGCTTCCCGCAGCAGCCTGGTCAGCTGACCACGGCTATAGGGCCGGCCGCTGCCAAATGGCGTGTGTTCGAAGCGCGCCCAAAGTCCGCGCCGGTTGGGCACGACGATGACCAGACGGCCATTCGGCGCCAGTACCCGCCACATTTCCTTCAGCGTTTCGCGCGGATCTTCAGCATGCTCCAATGCATGAACCATCAAGACGCGGTCCACCGCCGAATCTGGCAAGGGCAAATCTTCTTCGAAAATCAATGCTGTAGCTGATGGCTCTGCTGGCGGCCAGCTGACAGCTCCCTGTCCGGCGGGCATGAATGCAAAGGTGCGTTCCGTATCGCCGCGAAACCGGTCGAGATAGGGAACGGCGTAGCCGAGCCCGACCAGACGCTCGCCCGGCAGCTTCGGCCAGATTGGTGCCAGTGCCATGGTAATCGAGCGCTCGGTCAGGTGCCCAAGTGTTGAAGCGTAGAAAGTACGAAGATCGATGATGTCGAGATGCATGGCCGCAACGTAACATGACAAGCAGGAACATCAAGAAATGGCTGATACCGGGTTGCACCTGCCACCGGTCGGACTATCCTGACACACGCAAGCATGAAGAGAATGACCATGTCCAATCTGCAAATTGAACAGTTCACCGCCCGTACCGACAATTTCGGCGTACTGATCCACGATCCCGAGGCCAATCTGACTGCGTCCATCGATGCACCGGAAGAACAGCCGATTCTTGCCGCACTCAAACGGCGCGGCTGGAACCTGACGCATGTCTTCACGACCCATCACCACGGCGATCATGTCGAGGCGAATCTCGCGCTGAAGAAGCGTTTCGGCGTGCACATCACCGGTCCCCGGGACGAACAATCGCAGATACCGGGGATCGACCACCCGGTCAGCCACGGGGACCGGTTTCAATTCGGCAATTTCAGCGTCGAGGTCATTTCAACGCCCGGCCATACGGCGGGTGAAATCTCGTACCATATCCCGGCTGCCAAAGTCGCCTTTACCGGCGACACCCTGTTTTCCCTCGGATGCGGCCGTCTTTTCGAGGGCACGCCGGTGACGATGTTCCGATCCCTGCAGCGGCTCGTCGCCTTGCCGGGGGACACTGAAATTTACTGCGGCCACGAATACAGCGAGAGCAATGCCCGCTTTGCCCTGACCATCGATCCGGAAAATTCGGCGCTCAAGGAACGAGCACGCGAAATCTCGGCGCTCCGGGAGGCAGGGCTGCCGACCCTGCCGACAACCCTCCTTCGCGAAATGGCCACGAATCCGTTCCTGCGCTGGCACGATCCTTCCATCCGCAGGAACCTGAACATGGAGAACGCCAGCGACGAGGCCGTGTTCGCAGAGATCCGGAAACGCAAGGATAATTTCTGATGACGCTGACAGCACATGAGATCCGCCAGCACCTTGGGCTGGAGCCACATCCCGAAGGGGGTTCTTACGTTCAGACGTTCCGCGATAACCAAAGCGAATGGCCTGAAGGCGGTCGCGGTCATTCGACAGCCATCTATTTCCTGCTCGAAAGAGGTGAAGTCTCGGCCTGGCATCGCGTCAAGGATGCGGCCGAGGTCTGGCACTGGTACGGCGGCGCGCCGCTGCGTCTGATTATTGCTCCCGAAGGGTTGCCGCGCGAGACGCATCAGCTCGGTCTCGACCTGGCAGCGGGAGAGCGTCCGCAAGCTATTGTGCCAGCCGGGCAGTGGCAAACGGCTACAACGCTCGGCGACTGGACGCTGGTGGGTTGTACCGTCGCACCCGGCTTCGACTTCGCCCAGTTCGAACTGGCCGAGCCGGGGTGGGAACCTTAACGCTGCTTCAGCAGCATCTCCTTGGCCGCGAGAGCTGCTCCGAGCGTAATAAGCAGGCAGGCAAGCATGATGCGTGCCGTTGGTTCGGTAACGCCTGCGATGACCAGGACCAGCGTCGACAACAGCGGCGCAGCGTAGCTCGATGCACCGAGAACCTGTATGTTCCCGTGCTTGACCCCGTAATCCCAGACATAGAACGCAGCGCCAACCGGAAAGAGCCCGAGGCCCAGCACTGCGAGCCACTGGATGATGCCTTCTGGCCAGATCGTCTGTTCCAGCAACATATGCGAAATCAGCGAAAGAATTGAAGTAGCGGCACAAAAGCCGGTCACCGCATCTGTCGGCACGCTGGCAAACCGCCGGGACAGGAGCGAATAGGCCGCCCAGGTTATGGCGCACAGACCAGCCATCGCATAGCCGAAACTGTACTGCGCATCGAAGCCGACGCCGCCGCCCTTGGTGATAATCAGCACCGTTCCCGAAAGACCAAGCAACGTCCCCACAATATGAAACCAGCGAAGGCGCTCACCGGGCATCAATGTTGACCCAACGACAATGAACAGTGGCCACAGATAGGCTATCAGGCTTGCATCAACCGCCGGTGCGTTACGCAAAGCCGTGAAATAGAGAAAATGGTAGCCAAACAGCCCCACAACACCGAGCAACCAGACCTTTGCCGGCTGGCGCAGATGCCGCGCCGCACCCGGTCGCCACAACCAGGATACAAACCCGAGGCTCGCACCAATCGCAAAGGTCATGGCCGTCAGCTGAAATGGAGGAACCTTCCCTGAAACATCGGTAAACAGGGCGAGCATCGCCCACATGATGATCGCAAGAAATCCGACAAATGTTGCCACCCCACTGCCCCCAATGCGAAAGCAGCCGCCCCAGCCGCCTATTGTACTTTTTCGAAACGGGTCGCGTGCACCGTCACCGTACCGATCTGTGTGCCGACCTTCGCCAGTACGGGCGAATAGATAGCGGAGTCGCCAAGCGATGCAAAGGTGAGACTGATATTGCTGGAGTTTTTCAGATACTCGATGGCTTTTCGTCCCGACTGATATCCCGCGATCGGCACAAACTTTGCGGAACAGGTGATCGCGTTACCCCTGAAGCCCTTGGTTACGAACGGCTCTGTCTTGCCGGCAGGTGACAGTTTCAGATCGACTCGGGTCTGGCCGTCATAAAGATGCAGCGTCTGGGTGCAGACCTGGCTGGGGCTGTCCGCCGATACCATCACGCCGGAAATTGGATCGGCGACTGACTGAAGATCGGCGGCCGAAAGTTCAACCCAGTTCTTTTTCTTCCTGATGGGAGGAACATTGATCGTATTGGTGACATTGCCGTTGGCAAACGAGATGGACGTGCTCTTGTCGCGATTGCCATGCCTGTATTTGACGACATAGGAATTGGGTACCGGACCGTTCTTCGCAAACTGACCGCTGACATCAAGCTTACCATCGGTGTCGTCGAACAGGCTGGCCAATCCGGAGCTCGCAAGGGTCCCGGTTACCTGGTAGGTGCCATCGGTCACTTTCGTTGAAAAACTGGCCTTGGCGATAGACAGGCCATATAGCGAGATTCGATAGTCAGTCCGATAGGATTGCGCCGCCGCGGCAGGCAAAGCGGCCGTCAGCAGGGATATTGCCAAGGACATTGCCACAAATGTTTGACCGCCAAGGCGTCGGCTAGTCTTCATTTTTATCATTCCAGTCCATTGCGGTCCCTGCTATCAATTTTCGACGGCACAAAGCAGGCAAAGTTGTGACTAACATAGGAAGGCTGGCGCGATTACGCAAAAGCCATGCCAAACTTCGCAGATGCACACTTGACGCGCGCAGCTCATATCACTATAGAAACGCGACTTCCCAATAGGCCGCCTGTCCGATAAGCGCGCCGCTGCACGGCGACGTGCGATGGTAACAAGAAACATTCGGGCTATAGGTAATGAAATTTGAAGGTGAGACCCAATGTCCCGCACATGTGAATTGACCGCTAAATCGGTACAGTACGGTAACAATGTGAGCCACGCGAACAACAGAACGCGCCGCCGCTTTTTGCCGAACCTCTGCCACGTAACGCTGATCTCCGAAGCTCTCGGTCAGAGCTTCCGTCTGCGCGTTTCGGCTCATGCCCTGCGCAGTGTCGAGCATCGCGGTGGTCTGGATGCGTTCCTGGTGAAGGCTGACGAGAAGGAGCTGTCCCAGCGCGCTCGTCTTCTCAAGCGCCAGATTGCCAAGAAGTTGCTCGAAGCACCGGTTGCTGCGTAAGCAGCATACGTCTATCTGTGATCAATGGGGCCAGCTTCTGCTGGCCTTGTTTTTGATTCAAGCCGGTTGCTGGTTCCATTACCCAGGATAAAAAAATGTCGCTCAGAAGCGCCTACTCTCCGTCCGACTATATTCTGCCTGTCCTCGCCATGTGCGGGGTTGTTGCTGCATCCAATATCCTGGTCCAGTATCCTTTCGACCATTTCGGATTGGGCGAGATACTCACATACGGCGCATTCACCTACCCGATCGCTTTTCTGGTCAATGATCTTGCCAACCGCACCTATGGCCCGGCGTTTGCCCGCAAGGTCGTCTATGTCGGGTTTACGATCGCCGTGATCCTGTCAATCTGGCTCGCAACGCCGCGCATTGCCATTGCATCGGGCACAGCCTTTCTGACCGCACAGCTTCTCGACATAACGGTATTCAACAAGCTGCGACAACTAACATGGTGGAAAGCGCCATTTGCCTCCGCAATTTTCGGTTCGCTTCTTGATACGTTGCTGTTCTTCTCTATCGCCTTTGCCGCCCAATTCGCGTGGATCGACGCCCTTACTGGCCAGGCCGACTCATCACTTTCCATGCTCGTACCGTTCTTCGGCAACGAAATCCCCTTATGGGTTTCGCTTGGCTTCGGCGATCTGATGGTCAAGATGGTCATGGCGGTCGTGATGCTTGTGCCCTACGGCGCGATCCTCGCCGTTTTTGCTCCAGCCATCTATTCGGCCAACCGGAACTCGAGATAGAGATTTCTCTGGACGATCGAATGATTGTCGTCCGATACCATTGAGACGCGAGTGCTTCCGTCGTCAGCCTGCCAGACGTCCAGCCCTTCCATATTGTCGATCTGATCGCGCATATCTGCGTCAAGGATGATCGGACCATCAACGGTTGCACCGGGCTTGATGGCTTGAGCCTCAATGCGTCGAATGCGCAAGGTCACGCCGCTGGCGATGCTGAATTTGCGCTCCAGCAGCAGGAGATCCCCGTAGGGAAGAAAATCACCGTCGCTGATATCGAAGTCGTCGCGGCGTTTAACGTAGAAAATGCCTTTCCGGGGCCCCTCAAGCACCGCCGCGAATGCATCCCCCACCTCGTTGATACTTTTCTCAGTGACCGCTACGCGCGCCCCCTGCAACGGGCCGGACGCTGGAGCATAGGCAATTGTTTCAATGCCGCGATTGTTGCGCAGTTCATTCCGAGGGAACGGCAAAGGCAGATAATTTGGCTTTGACGCAAACCCGTCGAGGTCCAGCGCGAATTCGGCAATGCGATGGACGCGTTCAAACGACATGGTCACGGTCTGGCCCGATATGCTCATGCCCTCCGCATCGGAGTTCCATTTGCCCTCCACCGGCATCCCCTCTTCGCTCTGTATTGGCGCAATCCTGAAATTACTGATCGAAGCTGGCCTGCCCCCCGCATCGCGTTGCATTTGGCCCGCATACCAGAAACCCGTATCGGTGACGCCGACAAAAGCTTGTCCTTGATCCAGATAATGAAACGCGGAAAGACCGCCGAATTCGCGATCGGTGGATGTCATTTCAAGACCGCCAACAAACTCCAGCGCGCCGAAGCGCGTTTGCGATGACCCGATGCGGAAGCTCGATATCATCCGCGAGGTAATGGTTATAGCAGAAACGCCCCCCTCTTCGGCAAAGGCAGGTGCAACGAGGAGACAGGGAAAGGTCAGGAATGGCAGAGCGCGCCGAAGGAGCAGCGCGATCCAACCCATGCTATCGCATCCGCGCAGTTTTGGCGGGAGAGCTGCGCTCCTGCTCTTCGAAGAGCGAGGCGAGCTGCTCGGTCATCGCACCTGCAAGCTCCTCGGCATCGACGATGGTAACAGCCCGCCGGTAATAGCGAGTCACGTCATGGCCGATTCCGATAGCGATGAGCTCGACCGGCGAGCGGGTTTCGATCTCTTCGATCACTGCGCGCAGATGTCTTTCGAGGTAATTGCCCGGATTGACCGACAGGGTTGAGTCGTCGACGGGCGCGCCATCGGATATCATCATCAGGATTCGACGCTGCTCGGGTCGGCCGAGCAGGCGCTGATGCGCCCAGATCAGGGCCTCGCCGTCGATATTCTCCTTGAGGAGGCCTTCGCGCATCATCAGGCCGAGATTGCGCCGCGAACGGCGCCACGGAGCGTCAGCGCGCTTGTAGACGATATGGCGCAGGTCGTTCAGGCGACCCGGATTGGCCGGCTTTCCGCGCTCCAGCCACGCTTCGCGCGCTTGACCGCCTTTCCACGCCTTCGTCGTGAAGCCCAGAATTTCAACTTTCACGCCGCAGCGTTCGAGCGTCCGGGCCAGAATGTCGGCGCAGGTGGCGGCAACGGTAATGGGACGCCCGCGCATCGAACCGGAATTATCGATGAGGAGCGTCACCACCGTATCGCGGAAATCCGTATCGCGTTCCTGCTTGTAGGAAAGCGGCTGCGTTGGGTCGATAACGATACGCACGAGCCGCGCGGAATCGAGGTAGCCCTCCTCCAGATCGAAATCCCAGGAGCGGTTCTGCTGCGCCATCAGCCGGCGCTGCAGCCTGTTCGCCAGGCGGCCGACCACACCGGAAAGATTTGCAAGCTGCTTGTCGAGGAAGGCGCGCAAACGTTCGAGCTCGGCTTCGTCGCAAAGCTCCTCCGCGTCGGTCGTTTCATCGAACTCCTGCGTGAAGACCTTGTATCCGCTCTCGCTGCCAAGATTGGAAAAAGGCGGATTGGGGCGGCGTGCCTCGCCCGGGATTTCGGCATCGGCGTCCGAATCATCGTCCATATCATCAGATGATGCGTCGGTAGCTTCCGTTTCACCGGCCTCGCTTTCATCACTTGATGCGTCGGATTCGTCGCTCTCCGACGAATCACTGCCCTGGTCTTCCTCCGAGCCGCCTTCATTGTTTTCTTCGGGTTCCGGCGCGTCCTCGTTATCCTGGCTGTCGTCCTGTTCGCTCTCCTGGGAGAGCTCTTCGGCCATCTCCATCGAGGCCAGCATTTCGCGCACAACGCGGGCGAACGCGTTCTGATCATTGATTTTGGCAGCGAGGTGGTCGAGATCGGCCGCCGCCTTTTCCTCGATCCAGTCGCGCCAGAGATCGACCACATTGCCAGCGGATTCCGGGGCCTTGCGCCCCGTCAACTTTTCGCGAACCAATAGTGCCACCGCCTCTTCCAGCGGGGCTTCGGCCTTGTCGGTGATTGCCGGAAAATTCGCGCGTGCATATTTGTCTGCCAGCATCGACGTCAAATTCTGCGCCACACCATCCATACGCAGCGCGCCTATGGCTTCCACGCGCGCCTGCTCGACAGCGTCGAATATCGCCCGTGCCTGCTTGCCGTCCGGTGCAAGAGTGGCGTGGATGCGGTCATTGTGACAGGCTTTGCGCAGCGCCATTGAATCGCCAAGGCCGCGGGTAATCGCGATATCGCTGGCGGATGGACGCTTGGGCAAATCGGGGAGACGGGCGCGATGACCAGTCAACGCCGGCTTGTCATTGCCAAAGCCGACTTCCATCTCATGGTCGCCAGCGATCGCACGCATACACGCCGTGACGGCGCGCTTGAAGGGCTCGGAATCAACCGGGCCTTTCGGGTTTGCACGTGAATTGTCTCCCGGACCTGCCATTTTTGGATGATGCTCAGCTTATGACGACATTGGCCGTTGATTCTGGCAGTTCCTTGCCAAATGCACGCTGGTAGAACTCCGCAACGATCGGTCGCTCCAGCTCATCGCATTTGTTCAGGAAGGTCAGGCGGAATGCAAAACCGACATCCTTGAAGATATCAGCATTTTCGGCCCAGGTGATAACGGTACGCGGGCTCATGACCGTCGACAGATCGCCATTGATGAATGCAGAACGGGTCATGTCGGCAACGCGGACCATCTTGGAGACGATCTCCTTGCCTTCCTTGTTCTGGTAGTGCTTGGCTTTCGCAGCAACGATGGCTGCCTCATTGTCATGCGGCAGATAATTGAGCGTCGTCACGATGGACCAACGGTCCATCTGCGCCTGATTGATCTGCTGCGTGCCGTGATAAAGCCCGGTCGTATCGCCGAGACCAACCGTGTTGGCTGTTGCGAACAGGCGGAATGCAGGATGTGGACGAATGACACGGCTCTGGTCGAGAAGTGTCAACCGGCCAGATGATTCGAGCACGCGCTGGATGACGAACATCACGTCCGGGCGGCCGGCGTCGTACTCGTCGAACACCAATGCGACATTGTGCTGGTAAGCCCATGGCAGAATGCCATCACGGAATTCCGTGATCTGCATGCCTTCCTTGACGACGATGGCATCCTTGCCGACGAGATCGATACGGCTGACATGGCTGTCCAGATTGACGCGCACGCATGGCCAGTTGAGGCGGGCCGCAACCTGTTCGATATGGGTTGATTTGCCTGTGCCGTGATAACCGGACACCATGACGCGGCGGTTGTAGGCAAAGCCGGCAAGAATGGCGAGTGTCGTCTGCTTGTCGAACAGGTAGTCGTTGTCGATTTCCGGAACGTAAGCATCACCTGCCTTGTAGGCAGGTACCATCATATCGGATTCAAATCCAAAGAGCTTTGCGACAGAAACCGTTGTATCGGGCAAATTCGCAATCTCGCGATCAACCTTATTCATCATGCCTCCAGCGCGACTGCACGCGCAGACGCATAAAGATAGTCACAGTCTTGAAACCCGATGGGTCCCGAACTCGGCTCAAAGTGGTTAGCAGAAACCTGCCTGTTTGAGCAATTGATAGGCCTGGATAACGTCACGGAAACGATCCTCGGAAGCCCGGTCACCGCCGTTTGCATCGGGATGGTGGCGCTTCACCAGCTCTTTATAGCGTGACTTGATATCTTCGCCACTGGCTTTTGCACCAAGTCCAAGCGTATCCAGCGCTTTCGCTTCCAAAGGCTTCGGTTTGCGAACATGCACCCTTGCCTCGTTGAACACGCTGTTGGGATCGCGAAATCTGTTTTGATAGGCCGCACGACCAGAGCGCAACTTCGAGAAATCGGGAGACGTCTTGGCTCCGCCGGCCGCGGCGGCCTGCGCGCTCGCACCCGCGCCGCTTCCTGGCAGACCGGCAATGGTCCAGGTCGGGCGGTCCCCTGTGAGCGCCTCCTTCTGATAGCGCGCCACTTCGGCGTCAGACAGGCCCGAGAAATAATTGTAGCCCTTGTTGTATTCACGCACATGGTCGATGCAGAAGTGGAAAAACTCGCCTTCCTTCATGCGGCCCACGGGCGCGCGGTGCGGGCCAGGCTTGTCACAGCCGTCCCATTGGCACACTGGAGTACGCGATTTCTCCTCTTCGGCCTTTTTTGGCCGGATGCGGATACTGTCAAAATATTTCGAGTTTGAGGTCATCGAGTCAAATTATCTTAGCTTAGCTTGAATTGACATTTACCCATGGATCGACCTAACGCCTGCAATGGCGGTAAATTTGTGATCATGTACGGATTTGCCAAGTGAAACTACCATATGGGCTCAGGAGAACGAAATGTCCACTCAGTCAGCGATCGAAAACAAACTGACGCAGGCTTTTCATCCGGTTTCTTTGGCAGTCATCAATGAAAGCCACCTCCACGCTGGTCACCATCATTCAGACGGTGGACATCATGGCACATTTGATGGGTCAGGCGAAACGCATTTTCGCGTGCGTATTGTCGCGGAAGCTTTTGCCGGCATGTCGCGTGTCGCCCGGCATCGCGCCATCAACGAAGTCCTGGAGGAAGAATTGAAGGGAACCGTTCACGCCCTGGCGCTGGAACCGGCTGCTCCCGGCGAGGCAACTCGGGGCTAGGCTACAGACACAATCAGGCCGGCCTTGCCTTGTCGTCATCCTCAAGGGGGCGGATTCGAAGGCGCGTGATGCGGTTCTTCTCACGCCTTAGGATCGTGAAGCGCTTGCCGTGAAAGGTGAAGGCCTGCTTCTCTTTCGGGATGCTTTGCGTTTCGTGGATGACCAGGCCGGCAATTGTCGTTGCTTCGGCGTCTGGCAGATGCCAGTCAAGGGCACGATTGAGGTCCCTTATCGGCACCGATCCATCGACCAGGACCGAGCCATCCGGCTGCGGGCGACAGCCCTGAACATCGATATCGTGCTCATCGGCGATCTCACCGACGATCTCTTCCAAAATGTCTTCCAGCGTGATCAGACCTTGCACATCACCATATTCGTCGACGACGATTGCAATATGCGCCTTGCGCCGCAGGAACGCATTCAGCTGGTCCTGAAGCGTTGTGGTATCCGGCACAAACCAAGGCTTGGTTGCCACCTTCATGATGTTGATCTTGGATATGTCCCGATCTGCATCGCGTATTGCCCGGACCAGATCCTTTGCGTGAACCACGCCAACAATATTATCGTTTGCGCCTCGCCATACCGGGATGCGGGTGTGATGGCTGGCCAATATTTCGCTGATGACAGTTTCAATAGGGTCATCTGCATTGACAGAATCCATGTCGGTCCGATGGATCATGACATCGTAGACCTCGAGCTCGCGCAGATCGAGCAGACCCCCGATCTGATCCCGGTCTCGCTTGATGACGGACCCCTCCTTGTGAAGAAGATCAACGGCTCCGCGCAACTCTTCCTGGGCCGACAACATCGATGCTCCGGCAGCCAGGTTGATGCCAAATATTCCCAGTATCTTTCGCACAATCCAGTTAACCAGATCGGACAGGCTTCCGAACATGAAAACGGCAATCTGCGCAAACCTGACAAGAGCGAGGGCATTGCGATCAGGACTGGAAATGGCCCACGATTTGGGCAGCACTTCTGCAAAAATGACGAGCAGCACCGTCATGATAGCCGTCGCGTAAGCAACACCTGCCTGACCGAAGAGCGCAAGCAGCATGCTCGTTGTCAATGAAGATGCCAGAATGTTGATAAGATTGTTGCCTATCAACATGACGCTGATGAGTCGGTCACGCTTTTCGATGAGGGTTTCCACCACAGCTGCGCGGGCGTCACCGCGTTTGGACAGGCGATGCATCCGGGCACGGGATACGGCGGTCAATGCAGTTTCGGACCCCGAAAAAAGCGCAGACATCAGGATCAGAACGAATATGATTCCGCAAAAGATCCAGATTTCAGCGCTCATTGTCGATGTTTCTCCTGCAGGAAGCTCAGTACTGCGGATGGCGGCACGTCCTTGGCGATGAAGGATTGGCCAATACCGCGTGTCAGGATAAAGGTCAGCGCTCCGCGCGCGACCTTCTTGTCCTGTGCAATATAATCCATGAGGGTGGAGGCTGGTGGCAAATCGCCCGGAATATCCGCGATGGAAACAGGAAGCCCAACGTTGCGCAGATGGGCTTCAACGCGCTTTGCATCGTCCGGGCTGGCCAGATTCATCTGTGCGGAAAACTGGTGTGCCAGGACCATGCCAATGGCAACACCCTCGCCATGGACAAGCCGTGCAGAATCGTAATTGGTGGCGGTCTCCAGGGCATGGCCAAACGTATGGCCGAGATTGAGGAGCGCGCGATCTCCCGTCTCACGTTCATCTCTGGCAACGACGTCCGCCTTGGCCTGGCACGATATCGCGATAGCTTCGGTGCGCTCGGGACCGCCATTGAAGATGCCCTGCCAGTTCTTCTCCAGCCAGGAGAAGAAATCGGGCCGGTCAATCAGACCGTACTTTGCGACCTCAGCATAGCCGGCTCGAAATTCGCGCCGCGAAAGCGTGTCCAGTACCTGCGTATCGGCAAGAACCAGCTGCGGTTGATAGAACACGCCGACAAGATTCTTGCCGTGCGATGTATTTATTCCCGTCTTGCCGCCAACAGATGAATCGACCTGCGCCAGCAACGATGTCGGCATCTGGATGAAACCCATGCCACGGCGCGCTATGCCCGCAGCAAAGCCAGCGAGATCTCCGATGACCCCGCCACCCAATGCGACGACGACGTCGCCACGCTCGAGACGGGCCGCCAGAATCGCATTGGTGACTGTTTCCAGGGTCGCGAACCCCTTGGACCTTTCGCCAGGCGGCACAATGATTGGCGTGGCGTCGATTCCGGCATCGCGCAGGCTTTCATTGAGCCGGTCGAGATGCAAGCGAGCGACCGTCTCGTCTGTGACGATTGCGACCCGGACGGACTTGCCGCGGCTGGCAATCTCGCGCCCGGCGCTGTCAATCAAACCTGCTCCAATTAGGATATCGTAGGAACGGTCTCCTAGTCTGACGGGAACGGTCGTTATCCCGTTCGAGATCGCTGTTTCCCTCATGAACCGGTTTCCTCATTGGTCATGGTAATTCCACCCAGGTGATGTGCAATCGCCTGCATTGCTTCAATGGCAATGACTTCTTTCTTCTCTTCGCGGGAATTGATCGTTAGATCGGCAAGTGCATAGACTGGATAGCGCTCCGTCATCAGCCGCTCCATTACCCCCCGGGGATTATCGTTCTTCAGAAGGGGCCGGTTCTGCTTTCGCACGACGCGTCCCATCAGAACATCGAGCTCTGCTTTCAGCCAAAGTGAGACACCTTCCGAAGAAATCGTCCGGCGGGTCTGGTCGTTCATGTACGCGCCGCCACCGGTCGCCAGCACGATGGGCCCGTCTTCCAGCATCCGTGCAATGACACGACGCTCGAGATCACGAAACTCGGCTTCGCCATAGGCTTCAAAAAGTTCCGGAATTGTCATTGTCGAGACCTTTTCGATCTCGTGATCCGCATCGAAGAAGGGCAATTCGACCAGTGTGGCCAGCTTTTTGCCGACCGTGGACTTGCCCGCACCCATCAGTCCAACGAGCACGATAGACTTATGTCCAAGGCGCTCACGAATGGACCTTGCCATGTCTGGTAGCTGGGATGACCCAGGAATGTCTTCAGCAGTGTTCATAATTGCGTTTCGACAGGAAAACCGTGCAGTCGTCAAGCAAACTATAGCTTTAGACGGTCTCGTGCCAGTTTCATCAAATCATAAGGGTTTTGGTTGCAGGATTATGGAACCACTAGAAGCCGACAAAGACGATTCAAACGAAATGCCGACGCTTACGCGATTGATCTTCATTCTCGCAGTCCTCGCAGGGCTTGTATACGCCGGCATGATTGCTCTGGTGACATTCGTGCATCCCACGCAGACGGAAATGACCATTCGTATACCCGCAGAGAAACTTAACCCCAAGCCCGGAACACCGAACTGAACGATGCGAACCGCAGCAGCAATTGAAACGTTTCTCGAAATGATGAGCGCCGAGCGCGGCGCAGCGCATAATACGCTGGAATCCTATCGTCGTGATCTTGAAGATGCCGCTGCCTTCAGCGCCGCAGCGGGGCTGCAGCTAACGATTGCCGAACCGGCAACGATCCGCGCCTATCTGGATGACATCGCCGGACGCGGTTTTGCGGCAACGTCGCAAGCACGGCGCCTGTCGGCATTGCGTCAGTTCTTTCGTTTTCTCTATACGGAGAATATCCGCGCGGACGATCCAACCAGTACACTCGACACGCCAAGGAAAGACCGTTCGCTGCCAAAGATCCTGAGCGAGGCGAACGTGGAAAAGCTGCTCGCCCGTACCGAGATTGAGGCTGGCGATCCGAAAGCGACCACAATGGCCCATTTCAACGCCGTGCGGCTGCATGCACTTCTTGAAATCCTATATGCCACCGGCTTGCGTGTCTCGGAACTCGTCAGCCTCCCTGTAACAGTTGCACGGTCAGACAGCCGGTTCCTGATGGTTCGCGGCAAAGGCTCCAAAGACCGCATGGTTCCGCTCTCAGGAAAAGCCCGCGAGGCGATGGCAAAGTATCTTGGTATCCGTGACGCCCTGCCACAGCTCATGGAAAGCCCCTGGCTGTTTCCCGCCATATCCGAAAGCGGATTTCTGGCACGGCAAGTGTTTGCCCGGGAGCTGAAGGGGATTGCCGCACGGGCCGGACTCAGGACGACGACAATTTCGCCTCATGTGCTGCGCCACGCCTTCGCCAGCCATCTGTTGCAGAACGGCGCCGACCTGCGCGCCGTACAACAACTGCTCGGGCACTCCGACATCTCGACGACCCAGATATACACTCATGTGATGGAGGAACGCCTGCATCGGCTTGTCACGGAGCATCATCCTCTGGCAGACTAGGCTCTCCTATTCACCAATGGTGCAAACCTTTGACTGGTGGAACGTCCATGTGGCAGCTGTTGAGAAAAATGTTTGCCGGACCTGAACCGCCGCCCGTCGAGCCTGACGGCGAGGCAATCCACTTCGACAGTGATGGTTTCACACGCTCCAGTCATCTGATACGGACGATGGGCTGGCGTCAAAGCTGGCACTGGGACGAAATCACCGCATTCGGGTTTACCTATTCGCCAGCCATGTTCCCGGATCCATGGTTCGGCGATTACATGGAGAGCCAATGGTTTCTGACGGTGAATGGAGAGACCGGACCGGAGAATATCTATTTTGACGTCGAGTGGTTGGACATCAATTTTCTGCCGCCTGATCTGATCCAGCATATGCCAGGGCTGGACGTCGCAGAACTACAGCGAGGACTTGCCGCTGCCGCGGTCGGATTTCATAACTATGAGGGTGCGGGCCGTTGGATTGGCTGGCAGCGTGCCAAGCCACGAAGGCGAACTAGAACAACAAAGGTCGCCAAGCGCCCGAAGGCCGCCAGACGAGAGAGCACTGCCAAGTAGCACCATACCTTTGCCGGAATTCCACCTATAACTGTCGTCGCCAAACACCATCCAAAGCTTGCTTCCTTGACATGCGCGCCGGCAACAGCCAGTTAGACCATGAAAAATCCACCGTTTTGCAGGCAGACACGTCGCCCATGTACAACTACCTTGATTTTGAAAAGCCAGTTGCCGACCTTGATGGCAAGATCCTCGAGCTGAAGAAACTCGCGGAAGAGGGCGACGCTCTCGATACCAATGACGAGATCGTCCGACTGGAGAAGCGGTCTGCCGAAGCATTGCGTGACCTTTATCGCAAGCTCACTCCCTGGCAGAAGGCCCAGATAGCCCGCCATCCGGATCGCCCGCATTGCGTGGATTATATCTCCAAGCTCTTCACGGATTTCACTCCGCTTGCCGGTGATCGCAACTATGCCGACGACGATGCAGTCCAGGCGGGCCTTGCCCGGTTCAACGGCCAGGCCGTTGCCGTTATCGGACAGGAGAAGGGCAGCGACACGAAAACACGTCTCAAGCACAATTTCGGCATGGCCATGCCCGAAGGGTACCGCAAGGCCGTGCGCATCATGGAGCTCGCCGACCGCTTCAAACTTCCGGTTCTGACGCTTGTTGATACGGCTGGTGCATTTCCGGGGATCGCAGCCGAGGAACGTGGCCAGGCCGAAGCCATTGCCCGCTCGACGGCCGCGTGCCTCAACCTGAAGGTTCCTGTCGTCTCGGTCATCATCGGCGAAGGCGGGTCCGGCGGGGCCATAGCCATTGCCACGGCCAATCGCGTCTACATGCTCGAGCACTCGATCTATTCAGTCATCTCTCCCGAAGGTGCTGCCTCCATTCTCTGGCATGATTCAACCCGCGCCAAGGATGCGGCGACATCGATGCGCATCACAGCGCAGGATCTTTACGAATTGAAGATCATCGATGGCATCATCCCCGAGCCCGTGGGCGGCGCGCATCGTGGCAAGGACGCTGCGATCGAAGCGACAGGCAACATCATCAATGTCGCGCTCAAATCCATGGGCAACATGGATGGCGACACCTTGCGGCAGGACCGGCGCGAGAAATATCTCGCGATAGGACGCAATCTGTAGCATTGGATACAGTACGGCCCGGCTCAGTCCGGGCCGTACCATTTGAAAGGCCATATCTCCGGCTCGGGATGTCGAATGCCATCCGCTAAGCCGCCGAATAATTTGCTGAACAGTGAACCCGAAGAAAATAGTTGCGGTTTTTTTGCCCAAGCAGCTTGCAATTCAGTTCCCAACCCATTACGAACCGCGCTGCGCCAAACAACGCGCAACCGTGGCACGCGCCCGTAGCTCAGCTGGATAGAGCACCAGACTACGAATCTGGGGGTCAGAGGTTCGAATCCTTTCGGGCGCGCCATTCACACTGCAAGCCTTCCGCAAATGTGGACAACGTTGAAGCGCCGACGCACCTTGTGCGCGCGGCGTCAGCCGTCATTGCGCAGCGTTCGTCGCAACAGGCAAAGTGCAGATGAAGGTCGCCCCAACCGGTTCATTGTTCTGCGCCCATAGCCGCCCGCCATGGGATTCGATGATCGAGCGGCAGATGGCGAGCCCCATGCCCATCCCATGCTCTTTCGTCGTAAAGAACGGTTCGAATATTCGGTCCGGAAACTCAACGCCACGGCCGCGATCGCTAATTTCGGTCTGGACCTGATCGCCCACGCGAAAAACGCGTACTCTCAATACGCCGTCGTGACCTGTCACCGAATCCATAGCCTCCATTCCATTACGGATGAGATTGACAAGAACCTGCTGGATTTGGACCCGGTCGACTGAAACGGCAGGCAGGTTGCTTTCCACATTGATATCGATTCGGATCCGCCGTCGTGCCGCCTCGTCCGCCAGAAGGTTGTGGGCCTCCGCTATGGCACTGGACAGGACGATGCTGTTCCTCTGCTCGACGGATTGCCGGAATAAAGCGCGGATGCGGCTGACGACATCCGCGGCTGAATTGGCATCCCGGACGATGCGCTCCGTCGTCATCTTTGCGCGCCCGACATTGACGGGGTCCGCTGACAGCCAGCGATAGCATGCGCTTGAATTGGCCACGATCGCCGCCAGCGGCTGATTCACCTCATGTGCGATGGACGCGGAAAGCTCGGCAAGGCTGGCTGCCTGGCTGGCACGCGCAAGACTCTCGTGCGCGAGCCTCAGCTTTTCCTGGGACCGCACCTCGTCATCAATATCCACGCAGATGATGTTCCACTGTACGATCGTGCCTTGGGCATTGCGCATGGGCTCAGCGCGGCTCGACATCCAGCGGTAATCCCCGTTGGCGCTACGCAGGCGATATCGCATCGCAAAGCTTTCGCCGGTCGCAAGACAGCCACGTAGCGCCGCGCCAAAGCCTGCAGCGTCGTCAGGATGAATGGTCTGCAAGACGGCCTCCAGCCGTCCCATACCCGGTCGTTCCGTATCCGCTACGTCCAGGCCAAGGAAATCGACCATGCGCTTGTTGAAGAAAGTGGGCACGCCCTCGGGCGTAAGCCTCCAGACGTGGCTGGGAACCATATTCACCAACTGCGAGAGTTCCAGTTCCCGGTCGCGCAGTGCCTCCACGCTTTGCCGCAGCGTAAGGACCGCAAGCTGGTGTTGCCGGGAAATGGCGGCCACAATGAGCGCCGAAAATGCCGAGATAACCAGAAAAAGCTGCAGCATGACCTGCTGTTGCCTCTGCGATTCGGGATCGCCGACAAACTGGCTGTCACCGGACATAGTAAGTGCCATCGCTATCAGAGCGAGGAGTGTCAAGGCGACCGCGGCGCCTTTGAACTCGAAGCGCACCGCGACCCAAAGAAGCGGCGGCATGATAATGTAGGGGGAGGAGAGATAACCGCCCAACGCAAGCGCCGCGACTCCCAGAAAGATCAACCCCAGGACGCTGGCTTCAAACCACTGCGGCGCAAAGAGGGGGGCTCTGCTGCGGATCACAACGAGTGCCAGCGGCGCCACGAGCAGGATTCCGGTAGCGTCGCCAATCCAGAATAGCGGCCATACCGCTGCGAAGGTTTGTGATTTTACGCCAAACCACGCAAGCGTCGCGCTTCCCACAGTCGCACTCACGAGGGGCGCAACGCCGGCGCCCAACACCACGAATGCGAGAACCTCCTGCAACGTTTCCAGCCGCACGGCGCGTCCACACGCACGTCTAACCAGCATGGCGCCGACAATTGCGCAAAGGGCGTTGCCGACATAGATCAGAAATCCGGCAACCGGTGGACTATGGAACCACACATACTGGGCGAACATCTCGGCCATGCAGCCGACCAGTATCCACCATGGCCAACTGTAAGGAGAGGTGAGAATGAGCGTTGCCATGAAGACGCCGCCGGGCGGCCAGATCGAAACAGTGATTCCGGGAACGATCGCAAGCGCCTGAGCGAACCCGCAACCCAGGACATAGGCCATAAAGAAAAGAGCCATGTGCAGGTATCGGGGACGGGACGACCAGATGGACAACATCCGCTGCTCCAACAGAACAAGAAAAGCCTTGAGCCGTCAGTGTATCGTATAGGAATCGTTGTTGGTATCGGAGCTGGCGAACTTAATTGCGCGCTCAAATCTCGTCACCGCACCGCCGCAAACGTCCGTGCCGAATCCTGAACAATTACAGGCGCGGCGAAAGAAGAGACACCGGCTGCAGGAGATCTTGCACTTCCCCGTCGCTACCCCGGCGAAGCTGCCAGACCGCATCACCTGGACCGTTCGAATCCCAATGGGCGTTCCGTACCGGTTACTTTATAGAGGCCGTTCCCTTCCTGATCACTGCTTATCTGGACTCGAAGGGATTTTCCGTCGTCAATACTGTCAATCACGTCATCAATCGCCATTTTTACGGCTCGAAGCGTCTTCTTGACGTTGCGCCGAAAGTCAGCCTGGTTCCTGTCGCGTGCGTAGAGATCGATGATGACGTGCTGGTCCGCCACGCCAATATCACGGATAAGTATGACCGTTTCCAATGACGTGTCGTTTGCGAAAGCCGCCCAGGGATTGTTTTCCATCGCTGTTCCTCCTACCGGAAAGCTACTCCGCGAAAAGAGCCGCTGCAACTGGTGCCGTGCCGCCTTTTCAGTCAGATTTGGGACCGGACTTACCGATGGCGGCAACGAATCGATTGAGGTCTTCCTCGACGAAACATTCCACCTTGCCCTTTGGATCGAAACTCCACCACAGAAGCGAGCCCTGCCATTGCGACGCCATGAGCAAACCGATGCCCGTTGGCACCGACGCACTCGCAAAACAAGCCTCAAGTACGGCGCACAATTTGTCTTTCCAGAGCAAGCCGCGCGCCCGAAGTGTGGGGTCCCTTAGGTCTTCCCGCAGAACCAGTAAGCCGTCCGCATAGGATTCGATGCCGCCATAATCGCGCGAAAGCGCCACAAGCAGTTCGATCGCGCCTTCGACGGATTTGGGAATGGTGTTTGCGAGTTGCGCTGTCTTGGCGTCCAACCGGTCCCAAGCATAGAGCAGGGTGCTCTGCTTTAATCTGGTCTTGCTCTCGAAGCGCTGCACCAGTGTAGCGGGGGAGAGGCCACAGGCCTTGGCTAGCAGCGCAAAGGTAAGGGCTTCCGGACCATGCTCGTGGATCAGTTGGTTTGCAATGTTGAGGACATGTTGGTCAGACAGCGTCTTGGGCCGGGTCATCTTGACATCCATTTATAACCGAACGATTATTTATATATCACCGCATCACTGATGTCAGTCTGTTTAAGGCAAGATTCCAGTTTTGGAGGCTCCCCATGACGCTACAAGGAAAAGTTGCTTTGGTCGCCGGTGGAACGCGAGGCGCTGGTCGTGGCATTGCCGTTGAACTTGGCGCCGCTGGAGCGACGGTCTATGTGACCGGACGCACGACGCGCAGGCATCAATCCGAATATGCGCGCCCTGAAACCATAGAAGAAACTGCAGAACTGGTCACGGCATCGGGCGGCAAGGGTATCGCCATGCAGGTTGACCATCTTGTTGCCGAGGATGTCAGGGAATTGGTTGAGCATATCCGTCGGGATCAAGGGCGTCTGGATATCCTTGTCAATGATATTTGGGGTGGTGAGAAGCTCTTCGAATGGAACAAACCCGTCTGGGAGCACAATCTGGAGAATGGCTTACGTATGTTGAGCCTTGGCATCAACACCCATTTGATCACGGCGCACCATGCACTCCCGTTGCTGATCGAGTCCCCGGGTGGCCTCCATGTCGAAGTTACCGATGGCACTGCCGCGTACAATGACGATCACTACCGCCTCTCCCCCTTCTATGATCTCGTAAAGGTGGCGGCGACGCGCATGGCCTGGGCCCATGCCAAAGACCTTGCACCCTATGGCGCGACCTCGATTTCGCTTACACCCGGATGGCTACGCTCGGAAATGATGCTGGAAGCTTTCGGCGTGACGGAGGAGAATTGGCATGATGCAACGAAACGTATCCCGCATTTCGTGATCTCCGAGACCCCACGTTTCATCGGACGCGCCGTCGTCGCATTGGCATCTGATCCCGATCGCTCGCGATGGAACGGCCAATCGATTTCCAGCGGTGGACTGGCCCAGATCTACGGCTTCACTGATCTGGATGGCTCCCGTCCCGATGCCTGGCGCTACGTGCCAGAAGTACAGGACGCTGGGAAACCAGCCGACGCCACCGGCTATCGATAGGCGAAACAGCCAATGCCTTGACTGCTTATGGAACTATTCGATCCATCGCACTGTTATCGATAGCCAGCGTTCAACGCCGGTACACGATCGGAGCCAGATGATGTTCGGTAAATTGTTCACACGCATCGCCAATACGGTCGCGCTGGCTGCCGGCAAACCCCTTACCTTCGTTCTGTGCTGTTTGGTTGTAGTTGTATGGGGCATCAGTGGACCAATCTTCGGCTTCTCCGATACCTGGCAGCTCATCATCAACACCGGTACAACCATCGTCACCTTTCTGATGGTGTTCCTGATACAGAACACGCAGAATCGTGACGGGGTTGCGATACAGGCCAAACTCGATGAATTGATCCGTGTTACCGAAGCCAAGAATGCGTTCATCGGGATCGAACACCTCACCGAGGAAGAAGTCGAAAAATTCCGCACCCAATGTGAGGCCGCCGCCAAGAAAGCCGACAAGGAACTGGCCGAACGAGCCGCAGAAAAGGCGCAGCGGCGCGCTCCTTCCAGAGCATCGCGGCAAAAAGCCCGGGCTTAATTATGGCTTAAGTTAGAAAGCCCGGATTTCGCCCGATTGACCTCTCATGTCGTTGCAATGCAGCTATGCAAAAGTGTCACTGCAAGTTTCGCAAGCCGTTCACTATATCCAGCTCACCGATCGAAAAAGATCCAACAAACAAGAAGTTACAAGGTGAGTGAAATGAACTTGATCCGCTCTTACAATAACTGGCGCCGCTACCGTGACACCGTCACGGAATTGAGCCGCCTGTCTGCTCGTGAACTGAACGACCTCGGCATCTCGCGCGGCGATATCTCCTTCGTTGCCAAGAAAGCAGCTTCGGCTCAGTAATACGAATAAAGTTTCCGTCCGGGGCACTCCTCCTCCCAAGCCGCGGGCGTTTAAAGACTGGCACTCCTCCTCCCAGCCAGTCTTTACAAATAGCACCCACCGCACCTCCTCCCGCGGTGGGTGTTGTTTTTTGTGCGTGATATTCTTGCTCGCTCCTTGGGCTCTCTTTGGCAGACCGTTGCGCCCTGGCGCCTTTCACCATAACAGTCGAGCATCGGCACTGGAGGATATCTATGACGAACGGCATCCATCATATCACCCTGATCACGCGTAAGGTGCAGGCCAACGTCGACTTTTATGTCGGCTTTCTTGGCATGCGCCTCATCAAGCGAACTGGTGGCTATGAGGACGCAACGCAGTTGCACCTTCTCTACGGCGATGCAACGGGTACGCCAGGGTCGCTGATCACCTTCTTGGTATGGGAGGATGGGTCTCCAGGTCGCGTAGGCTACGGGCAGCCGAGCGAGATATCGCTGGCCGTTGCCCCGGAAAGTATCGGCTTCTGGTTGACGCGCGCCCTGCAATACAACATTTCCGCCTCGGGACCATCTCAGGAATTTGGCGAGCCCGTGCTACGCCTCTTCGACCCTGATGGTGTCATCGTGAAGCTAGTAGGTTCTGAACGCGTAACGGCCGAAGCGCTCTGGACTGCCGAAGGTATCCCAGAATCCGATGCGATAAGACGCATCCGTGGCGCAACCATACTGACTGAAAAGCCCCTCGAAACCCAGGCTTTCCTCCAGGATCATTTTTCGTATACCCCAGGCGATACGACCGAGACAATTACAAGGATGTTTTCGGCATCAGGCGACTGTATCGACGTCCGTGATGCAACGGGCTTTTGGAGTTCGGCTCCCGGCACGGGTACGGTCGACCATATTGCCTTCCGAACCCCTGGCCTCCCCGACCTAAGTGCAACCTACGACCGCTTGATTACGCATGGCATGGACGCAACCGCTGTGCACGACCGCAAATATTTCCATTCGATCTATGTCCGGGAGCCGGGCGGCACTCTAATCGAAATGGCTACCGATGGTCCAGGCATGCTAGTTGACGAGACACCGGGTACACTGGGCACGACGTTGTTCATCCCACCGCACTTTGCCGCGGAAGCGGAAAATCTGAAAGTCATGCTGCCGCAATTCGGTCTGCCGAAAGCAGAGCGTTTCATCTACCGCGAGCTTCCTTTCGTTCATCGTGTCTACACCCCCGAAAATCCAGATGGTCAAACCTTGGTATTGCTACACGGTACCGAGGGAAATGAGGCCAGCCTCATGCCCCTCGCCGCAAAGGCAGCGCCCAATGCGACGTTGATGGGACTACGCGGTCGCAGCAATGAGGAAGGATCCTCGCGCTGGTTCCGGCGTTTTGGCCCACTGAGCTTCGACCAGAAGGATATTCGAGGCGAGGCTGAAGCGCTGGCTGGACTCATCGAAGGTGCGATTGAAAACTATGGCCTCGATCTGAGGAAAACTACCTTCCTCGGCTACTCCAATGGTGCGAACCTGCTTGCAGCCATGATGCAGCTGCATCCGGGTCTTGTCCGCAATGCGATTTTGTTGCGCGCAACAAAGGTTCTCGAGGAGGCACCCGAAACGGACCTCTCCGGCACGAAAATTCTTGCAGTTAAGGGTGACCACGACCTGTTCGGTGCGCACTCCCCAGCCCTTCAGGAAGAATTGCGCCTCGCGGGTGCTGAACTCACTGTCGTCAGCGTAGTCGCCGGCCATGAAACCGGAGATCATGACATCGACGCCATCCGGGAATGGCTTCATCCGTAAAAATCAGGCCGGAATTGTTCCGGCCTGATTCACTCGGCGACTACACCAACGGCTTGAGCCCCGCCTCTATCGAGGCCCGCTTGGGTTCGAGGAACGGCGGCAACGACAAACCCTCGCCCAGCGTTTCCAGCGGCTCATCAACTGTAAAACCCGGACCATCGGTGGCAATTTCGAACAGAATACCGTTTGGCTCGCGGAAATAAAGCGAGCGGAAGTAATAGCGTTCCACTTCGCCGCTCGATGGCATCCGGAAGCCTTTCAAACGTTCAGTCCATTCATGCAGTTGCTGAACATCCGGTGCGCGAAACGCCACGTGATGGACTGCACCTGCACCCTGTCTGGCGACGGGCAGGTCGGGCTGAACCGCAACGTGCAGTTCCGCGGCTGGGCCGCCATCGCCCATGGCGAAAACATGCACATGACCAATGCCGTCGGGCGATGGATAGGTGTTGACCTGACGCATGTTCATCACATGCAGGAGGATGGCCTCGGTATTGGTAATGTCAGGCACGCTCATCGTGATCGGCCCAAGACCCCGAATCTGATGTTCGGCAGGCACCGGGCTTTTGTCCCACGGATGGGAAGGCCCTGCCCCGCCATCATTGATGAGACGAAAGCGTTGCCCTTCGCCGTCCTCAAAATCAAGTGACTCGTATCCGCCGACGTCCATTACCTCGCCGGACTTGACGCCAAGCTCGCCAAAGCGCGCCTTCCACCAATCCAAGCTGGCCTTGCTGCCGACACGCAGTCCGGTTCGCGAGACACTATGGGTACCGCGCCGTTCCGGACCAACGGGCCAATCAAAAAATGTCAGATCGGTGCCCGGCGTTGCTTTGCCATCGGCATAGAACAGGTGGTAGGCACTCGTATCATCCTGGTTGACGGTTTTCTTGACAAGTCGCAATCCCAACGTCTGAGTGTAGAAACGCAAATTTTCCGGCGCATTGGCCGTGATGGCAGTCAGGTGGTGAATGCCAGTCAATTGTAAGGTCATTGAAGCCTCCTTGTTTATCGCGGCACATTCGCCGTTGGGCTCAATATCGATTCTGTGGCGCGGCCAATAAAGAGTGTTTAACTGAAACTCATGTTCGTTCAGAACGAACGAAGTGTTACCCCAGGCCTTCCATCCCGCCTTGATGTTCACTAGAGTAAAACCATGAAATGGCGATTTGACGATCTTCTCACGTTTATCGATGTGATGGAAACCCACAGCATCACGGCTACGGCGGCCCGCTTGAATCTGTCGAAATCCGTAGTGAGCAAACGGATAACGGATCTGGAAGGAGCGCTTGGCATAGAATTATTTCAACGGTCACCGCGAAAATTGCTTGCCACCGAGAACGCCCTCGACTTTGTGGAACGCGTCAGACCACTTGTTCGCGAGATGTTGGAGGTCGCCGATACGGTTGGGCAGCGCAACCGGGCCATTCGAGGCAGCTTGCGCATAGCCGCTCCCATGACATTTGGAACACTCTATCTGGGCCGGATGATTGCCGACTTCGCCCGGCAGTATCCTGACCTTGAGGTGGCCGTCGAATTTGAGGACCGCATGGTCGACCTGGTGCGCGGCGGGTACGATGTCGGTATTCGCATCGGTATCCTCAAGGATTCAAGTTTGATTGCGCGGAAACTCTGCACGGACGCTCGCGTCATTTGCTGCAGTCCAGATTTTGCCTCCGCCAACGGCCTGCCGGGGACCGTGGAGGAGTTGAGTTCCTTTGCCTGCATAGACTATTCAAACGTCAACACCAGTCAGTTATGGCAGTTTGAGAACCCGGCTTCGCCATCAGAGCCCATTTCGGTCGCGATGCATGGGCGTATCGTTGCCAACAATGGCGAGGCAATGCGAGACATGGCAATTGCGGGATTGGGGCTGGTGCTGCTTCCGATGTTTATTGCGGCCGACGCATTGCGCGCAGGCACCCTCGTTCCAGTGCTTCCCGACGCCAAGCCCCTGCCCTACAGGATTTACGCGGTCTACCCGCCGACGCGGCACGTTTCGGCGAAAGTGCGTGCCTTTGTGGACCATCTCACACGCCACATCGGCGACCCGCCAATCTGGCAGTTACCGGATACGCTTCGCCTCAAAAGCGTTTGATTGCCATTCATGCTCGGCCGAATCACCATCCTGCGTTTCCCTGCCACACCCGAAGATATTGCCCTCTTTCATAGCCGGTTTCGCAAAAAACCCTGTAAACACTGGGTATAAACCAGCATTTTGGCCGCCAACCCTGATGACAGCGCGGGAATCGCATGCCATACAGACGCCTCCGATCAACGAAAATACTGAGGAAACCGCCAACATGAATACGTCCGATCTTATCGAGAAGCTCGTTGCTGATCAGGGTCTTACAAAAGTTCAGTCAAAGGCGATTGTTGACAGCGTTCTTAAAGGTATCACCGATTCCGTCGTAGCTGGCGATGAAGTATCGCTGCCAGGTTTCGGCAAGTTCAAGGTCCAGTCGCGCGCCGCTCGCGAAGGCCGTAACCCTGCAACCGGAGCAACGATCAAAATCGCAGCTTCGAAGAAGGTTGCCTTCCAGCCTGCGAAGGCACTGAAGGACGCTCTGAACGGTTGATCTCCGTTCTTTGTCCAATTCAAAAAGGCGGTGCAGTGCGCCGCCTTTTTAATTGGGTCACAACACATGCCGGCAGCCGGATCTTAGTTCGCGCAAGTGGCAACGTTTCCCGATGGAGAACGGCCCGCGCCACAGCGGCGAATACAGCTCATGTATTCCTTTCGCAAACCACAAGGCTTTGCCATAAATCCGCCGTCTCTTCGTTGCAGGAGACTAATGTGCAATTGAGCAATTTGCGCATGTGGGGTAAGGGTTTATCAACTATAACGGATGCATTTATGATCTAGCGGGTACCAAATCCGCGCGATTTGGATCTTGGCGAATGAGACTGGCAAACCGGTAGTAGCTGCATGAAAATACCAACACACATTCTTGCACCGTTGATGCTCACCCTGTTTCTGGCAGGATGCCAGGGCTCGTCGATTGATGACCTTTCCCCGAACGGGGCCTCGACCCAGCTGCCGGAGAAGCTCGTCAGGAGCATGAAGTCCAAGGGCATCAGCACCACTTCGCCAGTCATGTTCCGTATTTTCAAGGAAGAGAACGTCCTAGAAGTATGGAAGCGCAAGGACAATGGCCGCTACGACATGGTCACCAGCTACCAGATTTGCAAATGGTCGGGCAAGCTGGGGCCCAAGTACATTGAGGGTGACCGCCAGGCCCCTGAGGGCTTTTACGCGGTACGCCCCGCACAGATGAATCCCAAGTCGAGCTACTATCTGTCGTTCAATACCGGTTTCCCCAATGGCCTCGATCGTGCACTTGGCCGCACGGGGGCAAACCTGATGGTACACGGTGCATGCTCGTCTTCCGGCTGCTATTCAATGACCGATGCACAGGTGGCGCAAATCTACGCCTTTGCGCGCGACGCCTTC
This sequence comes from Phyllobacterium lublinensis, assembly GCF_020164435.1. Lineage (GTDB taxonomy): Bacteria > Pseudomonadota > Alphaproteobacteria > Rhizobiales > Rhizobiaceae > Phyllobacterium > Phyllobacterium lublinensis. The sequence goes on from NZ_JAIUDQ010000014.1 coordinate 101,074, forward strand.
AAGGGCGGCCAGGAATCCATTCAGCTTGAGGCTTTCCCCTTCCGCATGACGGCTGCCAACATGGCACGCTACCGCGACGATCCCAATTACGCCTTCTGGAAGAACCTCAAGGAAGGCTATGATCATTTCGAGATCACCAAGGTGCCTCCCAAAGTCGATGTGTGCGAGAAGAAATATGTCTTCAACCATACCTCCGATCCCAATGCGCCGATTGCCGCAACGAGCGCCTGCCCACCGGCCAATCAGCCTGAGTCGCTGAAGATGGCCTACCAATCCTATCAGTCCAGCTACGAAACGGCATTTTCGTCGATGGTCGGCAAGGGCAGGATCCAGCCGCCGAGCCGCTCAATCCAGGGCATTGCCGAAGCCAAAATCATTGCGGACTGGAGCGCACGCAGAGCTCGCGGTGAACGCGTCACGCAGGAGCCACCCTCCATGTCGCCGCAGGACAAGGATGCGGCGTCAAAGCCCCAGGTCATGGTTCGACTTGCATCGGCGGTTGCCGCAGACAAGGCGAGAGAGGAACGCGAAGCCTCCAAGCGGACGCGCATGAGCAGAGCGGCGTCCGTACCGATGACAACCAACCCCGCGACACAGGTTCCGGCCGCTTCAGCTGCCGCTCAGCCAACCGCAGCGGCGCCTCAGACCACCGCTGCTCTGACACCGGTCGCTCCTGCAGCCGCACAGCCGGCGCCAGCGAAAAAGGCCTGGTGGAAGATAATCGGCAATTGACAGGCGACGGGGCGATCATGGCCGACGAGGTGTACGACCTTCGCGGGTTGAATTGTCCATTGCCGGTTCTCAAGACGCGCAAAAAATTGCAGGCCGTGGCCGCAGGGAGCCGCATATGGGTCGAAACAAGCGATCCACTCGCCGTAATCGACATGCCAAACTTCTGCCTGACCGACGGACACCGGCTGATTGAAACAATCAGCATCGCCGGCGGCCACCGCTTTCACATCGAGCGCGGGTGAATCAACCCAGTTTCACCCCAGAGATCGCCAATGGATTTTCGACGAGCGCCATACGATCCGGCGTGTCGATTTGCGGCTGACCCAGGAAAGCATCGAAAAGCCGCTGGACGTAACTTTCTGGCAAGTCCTTCACGATCATGACCAGGCGCGTTTCGCGAACGCCCTCCGGCCAACGGGCAAGCCGTGTCGGTGGATGGAATATCTGCTGGACGCCATGGATGACCAACGGGCGTTCGGGATCGTCCGACAGCAGGACCACGCCTTTGACGCGCAACAATTTCTCGCCATGTGCCGAGCGTAGCAGATCGATGAACATGTCGAATGTGGAGAACGGTATGGGCAAAGGGTGTTTCAGTGAGAACGAACGTATGGACGTATCGTGCCGGTTGACGTCGTGGTGGTGGTGATCATGATCGTGGTGGCCGTGATCGTGATCATGGTCATGATGCCCCTCCAGCACACTCCGTTCTCCTTCGCGGTCGCGATAGGCTTCCGCATTCAGCCACCGCTGCACGTCGGTTGTTTTTGTCTGCGGATTATAAACGCCGCATTCGAACAGGGCAGCATAACCAGTGCGCGGATCGCTTACATCGATGAGGTCGGCACCGGGATTGAGTGCTGCAAGACGGGCCTTGAGTGACTGAATATTAGTCGCTGCATCGGCAAGGTCCGTCTTGGTAATGACGATTCGATCAGCGACAGCGGCCTGTTTCACCGCCTCTTCATGGGCGTCCAGCGTGGCCATGCCGTTGATGGCGTCAACGGTTGTGATCACACCATCAACCCGAAATGCCTGTAGCAACACTGGATGGCCCATAACCGCATGGAGGACCGGCGCGGGATCAGCGAGTCCGGTCGTCTCTATGATCACGCGTTTGAGTCGCGGTATTTTGCCTGTCTGCAACCGATCGATCAAATCGGCCAGCGTATCGACCAGTTCGCCACGAACAGTACAGCAGAGACAGCCGTCGGCAAGCTCGATGATGCCCTCGCTGGCCTTCTCAACGAGCAGATGATCAATACCGACATCACCGAACTCGTTGATGATGACAGCCGTGTCGGCGAGCGCGGGATCTTTCAACAGGCGATTGAGCAGCGTCGTCTTTCCCGAACCGAGGAAACCCGTAAGGACAGAAACGGGAATGGGATCACCGACCATCAGTTCACAGCCTTCAAGGCATTGCTGGCGTCGGTCAGGGATGCACGATCAGGCCGAGGCTTCGGAACAGGAATGCGGCTCATTTCGATGCCGACCGAATTCAGCTTGGCGGGCAGCAGCGCAATATCTTCGGCCTTGGGCGGATGGTTCATGCGCGTCAGATAGGCCGAGCCCTGGACAAGGTGTCCCTCGGCATCTTTTCCATCCCAGTTATCGGATCCAGCCGCCTGTTTCGAACAGACCTCGGAGCGCATGTTAACCGCCACGTCGCGAGACGCGGGGCCGTACGGCTCAAGCGCATCGAGCGTTTGGCCTGTGCCTTTCTGCTCGAATGCTTTCCCCAGGAGATCCGCTGCTTTTGTCACGCGCGAATTGATGGTCCGCTCACCGAGTACCACGGCGATGACCGTGCGACCGTTGCGAGTTGCAGAACCGATGAGATTATAACCCGAGGGACAGACGAACCCAGTCTTCATCCCGTCGGCTCCCTGGAACCTTCCGATGAGAGCATTGTAGTTGGTTTGCGATTTTTTGGTACCGTAGTTGATGGCCTCAATATCGAAGTAGCTTGCATATTGCGGAAACTCGCGCCGCAGGTGCAACGTCAGCACTGCGAGGTCCCGGGCCGTCGTATAATGATCATCGGCATGAAGCCCGTTGGGGTTGACGAAATGAGTACCTGTCATCCCGATCCGGCGCGCTTCCGCATTCATCAATCCGGCAAACTTGTCCTCGGAACCGCCAAGGGTCTCGCCAATGGCCATCGCAACGTCATTTGCCGAGCGCACCAGCATGATCTTGAGCGCATTATCGAGAGTAAGCTCTGACCCGGCCTTGTAGCCAGACCTGCTCGGCGGTTCTTTGACCGAGTTTGCCGTCATTGTGATTGGCGTGTCGAGCGTGACCTGTCCCGATTGGATCATCCGGAAAGCGACGTATGTCGTCATCAGTTTGGTCAGCGATGCCGGATACCAACGCTGGAATGCGTCCTGTTGCGATACGATTTCGCCGGTACCTGCGTCGACCGTGATGTTCGCGCCGGCGAGCGCCGATGTACCCGCGATCGCCGATACGACGCAACTCGAAAGGAAGAGTGCTAGAGTTTTCTGCATTCCTGAAATCTGACCTGTTTGCAAAAAGGCATTAAGCCGCGCTTCACGCCGGGCGGCAATGGCCTTATCTATCTTATGTGGCAGTCAAAAGGCAAAACTCCTTTATTCTGTTCACTGAAATGTCAGAGTTGAATTGGAGTCGTTCTGAATGCCCTTGCTCAATCGCGCCGTCGAAATGCAGGTCGAGGTTTCCCAATGGCGGCGTCATCTGCATGCGAATCCCGAGCTGATGTTCGATGTTCACGAGACGGCGCGGTTCGTCACTGACAAACTGCAGCAGTTTGGTTGCGACGTCGTGGAGACGGGTATCGGCCGTACAGGGGTCGTCGGCATCATACGAGGACGCCGGGGCGAAGGCCCGACGATCGGCCTGCGCTCTGATATGGATGCGCTGCCACTGACGGAGATCACGGGCCAGCCCTGGGCATCGCAAACCGCAGGCAAAATGCATGCTTGCGGTCATGACGGGCACACCGCAATGCTTCTCGGTGCGGCACAATACCTGGCAGAGACGCGAAATTTCATGGGCTCCATAGCCGTCATCTTTCAGCCTGCAGAAGAAGGTGGCGGGGGCGGCCGCGAAATGGTCAAGGACGGCATGATGGAGCGGTTTTCCATCTCCGAAGTCTATGGCATGCACAATGTCCCAGGCCTCCCTATCGGCGAATTCGCCATCCGAAAGGGCCCGATCATGGCGGCAACCGATGAATTCACGATTACAGTCAAGGGTCGTGGCGGCCACGCGGCACAGCCGCACCGTACCATCGATCCCGTCGTCGTCGGCGCACAATTGATCAATGCCCTGCAAACCATTGTCTCGCGCGGTACTGATCCATTGGACTCCGTCGTCCTGTCTGTAACCCAGTTTCACGCGGGTGATGCCCACAACATCATTCCCCAGAGCGCGGAACTGGCGGGGACAGTGCGCACGCTACGTCCTGAGATGCGGGATTTTGCAGAAAGACGGCTGACGGAAGTATGCGAGGGACTTGCAGGTGCGCTGGGCGCCAGCGCGAGCGTGCATTACGCGCGAAATTATCCGGTTACGTTCAATCACGATCGCGAAACCGAATTTGCCGCGCAGACAGCCCGCAGCGTCGCCGGTGAGGGTGCGATCAACACGGATGTAGCTCCAATGATGGCCGGCGAGGATTTTTCCTACATGCTCGAAGCTCGGCCCGGCGCGTTCATCTTTATCGGTAATGGCAACAGTGCATCGCTGCACAACCCTGCCTATGACTTCAATGACGACGCGATCGCCTATGGCATCAGTTATTGGGTTCAACTCGCCGAGACCGCCCTGCGACCGCGATGATGATTATGATGACAATCTCGGATTCGCATGCATCTTCTGACTTGGCGTGCGCATAGAAAACCAGTATGTCAAAACCCATGGTCCCGTAGCTCAGTAGGATAGAGCGACAGATTCCTAATCTGTAGGCCACTGGTTCGAATCCAGTCGGGATCACCAACATTTTCAATAGCTAACGAGTGCCTTTCTTCAATCAACATGTCGCATCATGTTGCACCTGCCTACCATTGATTTCCAACGATTTTCTTTGAGGCACGGCGAATCCATGCGACATGGATGCAACATGCATTGACGTAATAAGCCAAGCTCTTCATGCGAAGCGCAGATGGAAAATACGTTACGGTAAATATCGGCGTGTATTTGCAGTACAGACGGGCCGCGTTGGGGCCGATGACCGACTGTCCGCTGTTAGGACACACAACACGAGAAGCGGACATCAGAGTTCGTGCCGCCAAGCTCTGGAATTGGCCCAAAGCGGACTTCTTCCAATTCTATATGGTAAAAGCCGAGTGCCGTATCGCTCAAGCCCCTGAGGTCATCCATACGCCAATCAACGTCACCGCCAGCCCAGCAAACATCGCGACCGTCAGAGGCTCTGAAAACAGCATCCATGCCCAAAGCATCGTTACGGGCGGGCTGAGGTAGATCGCTGCGCCCACCTTGGCAACCGGGAACAGCCGCAGACTGGTATAGTAGACAGCGTAGGCCAGGAACGTCGCGATCAGGACCAACCAGATCATCCCGACCGCGAAATTGCGGGTCATTGGTGGAGCAAGGCTGCCCTGCGTCAACGCGCACAGACCGAACAGAACCGCACCCGTCAGTGTATGGATGCAAAGACTTTGATGTACAGGCATAAGCTGCGTCTTGCGTTTCCGGTGCAAGACTGAAGCGACAGCGAATATCAGCATCGAACCCACCGTCAATCCGTATGCCCAGACCGGAGCCGTACCGAAACTGAGGCTATCGAAGGACACGATCAAAACACCGGTGACGGCAATCATAGTGCCCAGCCACTGCCGTGCGGTCAGCCGCTCACCGAGGACGGGTTGTGAAAGGGCGACGATCGCCAGCGGAAGAAGGTCGGCGATGAGCGCGACCAACCCCGTGGGCACTTTTTGCTGGATAGCAAGCGCGAAGCCTCCCAGATACAGGAACACGGCCATGATGCCGAACACGGCCTGATCTCTGAGCGCACGCATGGATATTTTTGGCCCGATCGCTAACGCGAAGGGCAAAAGAATCAATCCTGAAAGCAATGTCCGCCAGAAGAGCAGAAGCATAACGCTTGCCTCCTGGTTGGCATAGCGGATGCCGACGAATCCTGAACTCCATCCGATGATGAGGAGAGTGGCGAGTAAAGGCCACAGCAGAGGGTGGTGGCGGCTTGCGATGGTGGAAGTAAGAGAGGCATCGGTCATTGAGGGCTCTGTCACGAGGAAATGCGATCTACACATAGGCGGATCGCACCATGGAAGCACATGACAAATTTTAATGACTGCATGACATTATACAAACAAGTGTCATGGCAGGTGCAGTTCGTGATAGGTTTCTCGCCGCAGAGAAGGAAATGACCATGGCCATGAATGACCTGAACAGTCGCCGCCTCGAGATCGACGCTTTGAAAGCGCTTTCCGCAATCCGCCAACATGGCGGCATTACCAGAGCAGCGGGCGCTCTGGGGCTCTCACAGTCCGCCGTCAGCCATAAGATCAAGAGACTGGAAGTCGGCCTTGACTGCGAGCTGCTCGGACGAAAATCCGGCGGACCAATGTTCACGGCTGCGGGTGAAGACTTGTTGCACTACGCTGGACGCATTCTCGCGCTGCACGACGAGGCGCTGCTGAGTCTTTCCAAGTCACCACTCTCTGGAAGACTTGCACTCGGGCTCACCGAAGACACTGCATGCACCGATCTCGCTCGGATCTTGGGTCGCTTTAGGAGGCTTCATCCGAACGTCACGGTTCGAACAAAGGTGCGCATGAGCTTGGTCCTGCGGGCCATGCTGGAGCGCGGCGAACTTGATGCTGCAATCGTTCAGCTCTTCAGCCACGACGTACGGTCGAATGACGTGGTCCTATACAGGGAAAACCTTCACTGGGTGAAGCATCCTGAACTGATGATCCGACAGGAGGGCCCGGTCCCGTTCTTGTCGTTCGATGACGAATGTTTCTATCGACAATGGGCGCTCGACATCGGCCAGGACGATGCAGTTTTCGAAACCGTTTTTGAGTGTTCGAGCGCCGCTGGGATTGTGTCCGCGGTCAATGCGGCAATGGGTGTAGCGTTGCTGAGTGACCGCCATATCCGAGGTGATATGCATATAATAACCGACCGTCTGCCTCGGCCTCCATCCTTGGCCTATGTCGTCAGACGTGCGCGCAAGTCGAGAAATACGGCTCTCGACAGCTTGGTTCGAGAAATCGAGAGGGACATCGGTCGACATGGCGGATTGGTCCTCGCTGGCTGATAATGACTGTGTCCGCTAATGGCGCGATCACGAAGGCTGCGAGGGACTATCTGGCGCTCCTAAGATCGAATGGCTTTCATTAGTTCTAGCTCGATCCGATGACCGCGCATCGAAATCGTTGCGATTACTAATTCCCAAACCGCCGGCTGCCGTTCGCGTTCTTTCCGACGACTTCGCGGATAATCGTCAGGGTTTCCCTGGCCGCATCTTTTGGCGGCAAAGCCGTATCAGCGACGTTGCTCACAAGCTTCGTAATGTCATGATCTATGTTTTTCTCGGACCAGCGCTTGCCGCTGGCAACGGTTATGTAAACCGAATAAGCGTGGTGCATAGTTCCAGGTCGCTCACCTATGATGTGGAGAATTCCTCTCAAGGTATTGGGGTCTGCATTTTCGAAGAGCAGCTCGCCGATCCGGTATCCCGCCCGCACCCGTCCGCCGGTAACAAGAATGTTCGTGTCGCTCATCGGAATGTCGGCGTCGGCAAGCAGTCTGCGCATTTCCGCCAAATAGGGTGCGAGATGTCCATCGTCCATAACGGCCTTGGCATTCAGGCCATCGGAAATGACTATTTGGCCCTTCGGTAAGTTCTCCCCCCAGGACTCCCTCAACCTTTGAATTTCAATGATCCCTTCCGGGCTCAGCATTTCACCCGACGTCGGATGGGCGATATAGTCGTCGCGGTCCCTGGACAGGCTACGAACCGGTATGACATTGGGTACGGCGGCGATGAAGTCGGATGTCAGCTCGGCCCAAAGAGACTTTTTGGCATCGTCGTAGAGCCCCTTGACCTTGACCGCGAGGTCGGGATTGAGGTCCCAGATATTTTCACCGTGCCCGGTCGCCAGATCGACGCCCCTGCCCTCCACCTCACTCATCTTTACCCGGCCCTCCGCATACACGGCGTCCTTGGGTCGTTTGTCACCTTTGGCGAGCCGATACTGGTAGTAAACCCAGAGAGGATCCCCGTAGTTCACCGTGTATTTGTCATTCTCATCGACGATTCCGATGCGTTTGTAGAATTGCCACATCGCATCATCGACCTTGAAGCCGAATTTGTCCCTTAACCGAACGTGATCTTGGAAAGACGTCGTCAGATAGCTCAGCATCGGATCATTCTTCGTAGGCAGTGCTATCAGATAGACTGGGTTGGCGGGCATGATCTGGTCCTGGCACCAATCCAAATCGTCCAGGCTGACCGTCATGTGCAGCGTCGTGCAAATATCAAGGCCAATGGTCAGCCCATGTAATTTACCCATGGCGATATCCTCGAGACAGCACCTTACCAGTTGTTCTCGACTCTTGAAGACCTCGGGCCCGATGAAGCCGGCCACATCGTTGACGTGAAGCCACGCTCCTCTCGGCTGCACCTTAGCGAGCTCCAGCCCCACCGCTCGGCTAAATCCATACTTTCGCGATTCAAGCACCATCATGTCGACGCCATTCGCCACGCCGTTCGTGAATTCCGAACCCTGGCCGGTTTCGAAGTAGAGGCCATATCTTTGGCCCTTTTTCGCGCTCGCATATTTCAAGATCTTGTCGTTGGTGATGTCGAAGATTTTATTGCAAGCATCCGTCCCCGCAAGACTCTGGAACATCGTCGCAACGGTTCCCGGGTAACCTTCATTCACCTCCGCCTGAACATCGATGTGCGCAAGCACGCACCAGGGAATAACGTCGCCCAGCTTGAACGTATCGACGACATCTTTCAGCGCCCGCTCGACCTCGACGACGCTCGCGACCGTGCTGTCCACCGGATTGGTACCTATGACGATGTCACCCGTTGCGTAGGAGAAGGCATCAAATACCTGCCAGATGACGTCATCGGGATGATCCGTGGGAGAATTGGGCTGGATGCGAGCCCCCATATATCCCTTTGATCCGATCCTCGTGCCTGGCAGTACATTGAAGATTTTCTGACCCAGGGTAATGAGTTCCTCATTGCTCATCAGTTTTGGCACGCAGCCGATTGTATCGCTGGTCAGCCCGTTCATGACGCCCTTGATGTCGTCCTCCGACCGCGACAAGAGAAATTCCTTCAGCTGGCCCATGGTCCAGTCCTTGACCCTCGCATACTGGACCTGGTCGGTGGTCTGCCAGATCAGCCGCTGCAGATCGTCCTCGAAGAGCGGGTGCTGGTAGAGATCCGCGATTTTCGTGTTTGCTAACAGGGCGCGGGCGTGTTTCCGCGTCGTCTCGTCGGGGGCGGCTGCGCCTATGGCCCGATCACCCTCCTTGAAGTCGTTGGCGGCGCCAATCACCTGCTGGTAGATGCCCTGATCAAAGCCCCCTTTCACCCTGGCTATATAGGCGAAGACATCCTCGCCTGGCGCGACCTCCGCAATCGCGATGTCTTCCCGATTGGCAGCCCTTGCGGCACCGGCATAGCTCGCAAGGGCGGTCGCGGCCCCCACCATGACGAGCAGCTCTCTTCTGGAAAGCCCTTCATGTCCCTGCGGCAAGCCCTTTTGCATGGCGATCTCCCCGTTGTCGAAGACCTATGTTGCGATCAGGCCAGCCGCCCCCGTGCCGGTCTGTTTCAGGATAGGCTACGTCGCGATCAGATTGTCATCACGACCCGGCCGTCGATTTTGTTGTGCCGCATCCGGTCGAATATGCTGTTGATATCGTCAAGACGCTCTGTCGAGTAGTGAACCTTCACCTTTCCATCGCCGGCGAACTGGAGGCATTCGGCGAGGTCCAAGCGGGTGCCGACGATCGACCCCCTGATGGTCTTGCGGGTGAGGACCGTGTCAAAGATGTCGAGTTCGAACGAGCCTGGTGGCAATCCAACTAGAGACATCGTGCCGCGTTTGGCGAGCATACCGAGGCCCTGCCGGAAAGCAACCGGCGAGACCGCCGTTACGAGCACCCCCTGAACTCCGCCGCAAAGCTTGCGGACCTCCGCCACCGGGTCAGTCGTCTTGGCATTGATAACAGCGTTTGCGCCCATGTTTCGGGCGAGTTCCAGTTTCTCGTCGGCTATGTCGACTGCGATGACGTCGAGGCCCATTGCCTTCGCATATTGTACCGCGACATGTCCGAGCCCTCCGATGCCGGAAATCACGACCGTATCGCCGGGCTTCGTGTCGGTCTCCTTCAACCCCTTATACACTGTGACGCCGGCGCACAGGATCGGAGCGGCGGCTTCAAAGCCAAGGCCGGCCGGTAGATGCCCGACATAGTCGGGATCCGCAATCACATATTCCGCGAAACCGCCATTGACAGAATAGCCGGTGTTCTGCTGGAGATCGCACAGAGTTTCCCAGCCGGCGAGACAGTGCCGACAATGTCCGCAGGCCGTGTGGAGCCATGGCACGCCGACACGGTCGCCCTCCTTGACCGCCGTGACGCCGGCGCCGACCGCGACGACCGACCCAACGCCCTCATGCCCCGGAATGAAGGGGGGACTGGGCTTCACCGGCCAATCGCCATCGGCCGCATGCAAGTCGGTGTGGCAGACGCCACAGGCTTCAATCTTCACGAGGATCTGGCCCTGACCGACCTCGGGGATCGGCACCTCCTCGATGGACAGCGGTTTCTTGAACTCTCGCACGACGGCGGCTTTCATCGTCTTCGACATTGAGCCCTCCTTTAACTGATGCGGGCGGAACGTTACCGGTCCGCTCGTTTATCCAATCTCACGGCACGGTCTTGAACGGCGGAGGCAAAGCTGCGGCGTGGGCCCGCAGGTATGTTTTTCAGATGGACCTCGATAAGGCGACCACACTCCTTGAGGTCACGAATGACTGGGATTTTGAGCCGGCACATTGGTTGCATTTCCGGCAACCATTCACTTCCGAAATGGATTGTGCTCCTCGCACGATGTTGCGTCAATTGGGGACCGCTTCTAGTCAGCCAGGCGAACTTATAAAGTCCTTCATCGGCAGTGTGGATTCGGACTTCACCAGCGGATATCGTCTGACTTGATTGGGTGAGTTTTGCAGCTACGCAAGGCTCTGGGCCCGATGCGCAATGCCTGCAACATACATTGGGCAACATCACCATATTCTTACTGAAAATAACGTTCTTGCTGCAACTCGCGCAGCTATGCTGCATATGCTAATATCTTATTGTGGTTGGCCATCGAGCCTCGCAGAGGGATTTTATCCCCCCGCACCGGTACCTTTTTTATTGTTCGCCTACGCCTTTTATCTTTCTCCCGATAAATTAGGAGAGCTGGCATGCAATATACTTCATACGTTCCGACAACTGATTTCGTCGCTCAATTCGGTCCAACCGGTCTCGCTTTCGATTACGCGTTGGATGCCTTTCAGCGCCGCGTACTGTTTTGGGACGTAATGCGTAAGCGAGGCAACCAGTACAGGACCCATGCCGAAGCCACTGCTCCACATGTGTTGAGCTTCACGCCGGAGGTCTTGCTCGATGGCCGCGAGCTTGACAAACCGGTCAACTACGCACTGGCTCGGATCATCCCGCCCAAGGGGATTGAGGTCGATGATTTGCGCCGGCCATTCGTAGTCGTAGACCCGAGAGCTGGACACGGGCCGGGTATCGGTGGGTTCAAGGCGGATAGTGAAATCGGCGTCGCTCTGCGAGCCGGGCACCCATGCTACTTCATAGGGTTTCTGCCCCAACCGGTCCCGGGACAGACGATTGAAGACATTGTGCGGGCAGAAGCGATCTTTCTGGAAAAGGTCATCTCGCTTCATCCCCAGGCGGACGCCAAGCCCTGCGTGATCGGAAACTGCCAAGCCGGCTGGGCGGTCATGATGCTGGCGGCCATGCGTCCCGAACTTTTCGGCTCGCTCATCATTGCGGGCGCGCCACTTTCATACTGGGCGGGCGAACGCGGGAAATACCCGATGCGTTACACCGGCGGATTGTTGGGCGGGAGTTGGCTCACAGCGCTTACAAGCGACCTCGGGCATGGAAAGTTCGACGGCGCCTGGCTGGTGCAGAATTTCGAGAACCAGAACCCGGCAAACACGCTCTGGACGAAGCAATATAATCTATACTCGAAGATCGATACTGAGGCGACGCGCTACCTTGGTTTCGAGGAATGGTGGGGTGGTCACGTCAGCCTCAATGCGGCAGAAATCCAGTTCATCGTTGACGAACTCTTCATCGGCAACAATCTTGCCTCCGGGCACATCAACACTTCGACGGGAGAGGCGATCGACCTTCGTAACATCCGTGCGCCGATTGTTGTCTTCTGTTCCAAGGGAGACAACATCACGCCACCCGCACAGGCGCTCGGATGGATTCTAGACCTTTATGACGACGTGAACGAGATCCGCTCGCATGGGCAGACGATTGTCTACACCGTGCACGAGACAATCGGTCATCTCGGAATCTTCGTGTCGGCAAGTGTCGCCCGCAAGGAGCATGGCGAATTCTCCAGCAACATCGATCTGATCGACGCACTGCCGCCGGGACTCTACGAAGCGACTTTTGAAGCAAAGACCGCTGAGACCGTTGGCGGAGACCTGGTCGAGGGTGACTGGATCATGCGATGCGAGGCAAGAATGCTCGACGACATCAGGGCGCTTGGTTGCAATGATCCCGAAGATGATCGCCGCTTCGCGACCGTGGCAAAGGTCTCTGATATCAATCTGTCACTCTACAAGACGTTCCTTCAGCCATTCATCCGTACAATGGTGCCCGAATCTGCGGCCGAGCAATTGCGCGCGATCCACCCGCTCAGGTTGCAGTATGAGCTGTTCTCCGACTTCAATCCGTGGATGGCACCCATAGCTGACCTTGCTGCCAAAGCAGCGGACGAGCGCCGTCCAGTCTCGGCGGACAATCCCTTCCTGGCCCTGGAGCAGGCGTTTTCGCGCCAAATTGTTGCAGGACTGGACGCATGGCGTGAGGGAGTGGAGGCACTGAGTGAAGCAACCTTTGTTTCCGTCTATGGCTCCCCTCTCCTGCAGGCGGCTGTCGGCATCGATCCGTCGGACACAGGGCCGCAGCGGCGTGCAAGCAAGACCGGGCCGCACGCACAAGCCTTGAAGGCAAGGATCGTGGAACTCAAGGCGCAGACAGGCAACGGCGGCTTGCGCGAGGCCATGGCGCGTAGCTTGCTTTATGTCGCCATCGCGAGCGGCGCAGCCGACGAACGTGGGTTTGCTGCAATCCGACGCATGCGGCGTTCCGAAAACGGAATGCCGGCAATGACATTGGCAGAATTCAAGGCGTTGATCCGCGACCAGTTCCTCATGCTGATGATCGATGAAGAGGCTGCCGTCAATGCGATTCCAGGGCTCCTGCCAGCCGAGGATGAGGTTAGACGCGACGCCTTAGCCTCCCTTCGGGAGGTCTTGAACGCACGAGGCGCACTTTCCGGCGCAGCCGAGCTACGCTGGCAGCGGATTGTTGGACTCTTCGGCCTTGGCGAAGAGCCGGTGCCGGAGCCTGTATCGCCGTCGGCGAAGTCCTTGCTGGTGAAGGTTGTCCGCCAAGCAAGCTAGCGACAGCGACATGAAAGCCAAGGGCTCAGGTCTGCCCTTAAAAAATGGAGCATGTAGAGATGCCGGATCTGGAGCATATTGGGGAAGAATCTGAGCTTCACCAGAAGTACGAACGATTAATCGCCAAGGCCAAGCTGACGCCGGTGATGAGGACTGTTGTTGCCCACCCTTGCGACGAGACATCGTTGCGCGGGGCAGTCGAGGCGGCGGAAGTAGGGCTGATGCGACCGATCCTGGTCGGGCCGGCAGCAAAGATACATGCCGTCGCGAAACTACACGACATCGATGTCTCGCCGTTCGAACTGATCGACACGCCTCACAGCGACGCGGCCGCGGCAAAAGCGGTAGAGATTATCCGCGAAGGCGGCGCCGAGTTGCTTATGAAGGGAAGCCTGCATACGGATGAGCTCATGCGCGCCGTGACCTCTTCCGCCACGGGCCTGAGGACGGCGCGCCGGATAAGCCATGTCTTCGTGATGGATGTCCCGCACCATGCGGAAACGCTCTTTATCACGGACGCCGCTATCAACATTGCGCCCGATCTCGATGTCAAGCGCGATATCATTCAGAACGCCATCGATCTTTTCACGCAGATCGGTCTTGGGACGCCACGCGTTGCGATCCTTTCGGCCGTCGAGACCGTCACATCGAAGATCCCCTCGACGATCGAGGCGGCCGCCCTTTGCAAGATGGCCGAGCGTGGACAGATAACAGGCGGTATCCTCGACGGACCGCTTGCCTTCGACAATGCGATCGATCCGGAAGCAGCGCGAATAAAGGGGATTCAGTCGCCGGTCGCGGGCCAGGCTCAGATCCTCATCGTTCCTAATCTGGAGGCCGGCAATATGCTGGCGAAGAATCTCACATTTCTGGCCAGGGCAGACGCCGCAGGCATCGTCCTCGGCGCGCGCGTGCCGATCATCCTGACATCGCGTGCGGATTCGGTGCGGGCGCGTCTGGCCTCCTGTGCCGTGGGGGCTTTGCTTGCCGATGCGCGCCGCCGCACGGAACCGATAAAGGGCGTCTGATCCATGGATACCATTCTCGTCGTGAATGCCGGATCGTCCAGCTTGAAGTTCGAGGTGTTTTCAGTTGGGGACTCGCTGGCGCGCCTGGTCAAAGGCCAGATGGGAGGGATCGGCACTGCGCCGCACCTGACCATCCGGAGCCCCAGCGGTGAGCGACTTGCAAACGGAGACTATCCGCCCGAAGCCGTTCCCGACTTGCCCTCGGCAATGCACGTGGTCGGAGAATGGCTTCGGCAGCGGCAGCAGGGCAGACTGATTGCCGTTGGGCATCGCGTCGTTCATGGGGGACCGAAACATTCCCGTCCGGCCCGCATCGATGACGATTTGCTGCGTGACCTTGAACGCTACACGCCGCTGGCGCCCTTGCACCAACCCAACAACCTCGCGCCAATCCGCGTGCTGCAGGAACGCCAGCCAGAGCTCGCGCAGGTTGCATGCTTCGACACAAGCTTTCATCGCGGCCATGACCCCATGACGGACCACTATGCCATCCCGGCGCATTATTTCGACGAGGGCGTTCGGCGTTACGGCTTTCATGGGCTGTCCTACGAATATGTGGCCGCAAGACTCGCAGAGATCGCGCCGGGCATTGGCAGCGGACGCGTCATCATTGCGCATCTCGGAAGCGGCGCTTCCATGTGTGCCCTCTACGGGGGGCGGAGCGTTGAGAGCACATTAGGGTTCACCGCTCTCGACGGGCTGCCAATGGGCACTCGATGCGGACAGATCGACCCCGGCGTGCTTCTCTACCTGCTGCAACAGCACGGCATGACGGCAGCGCAACTGCAGGACCTTCTCTACAAGGAATCGGGGCTCAAGGGGCTTTCAGGCGTCAGCAATGACGTGCGTGACCTGCTTGCCAGCGACAGTCTCGGTGCGACGCTCGCGCTCGACCATTTCGTCCATCGCATCGGCCTCAACGCAGGAGCGCTTGCGGCCGCAGTCGGCGGGCTCGACGCCTTTGTTTTCACCGCGGGCGTCGGGGAAAATTCCCCGGTGATGCGTGCGCGAATTTCCAGCAAGCTCGCCTGGCTCGGCGCGTCGCTCGACGCCGGACGAAACGACGCCGGGGACCTGCTCATCTCAAGCGACGACAGCAAGGTTGCGATCTATGTCGTGCCGACTGATGAGGAACTGATGATCGCACGCCATACGGTCGCGCTCATCAGTTCGTAGCGAGATGTCCGTAATACGATGAATTCCGGCGCCAAAGAGGGCTGATATGATCCCAGAGGTAAAGGCAAAGCTTCTTGAAGGAAAACGAGGACTGGTAGTTGGCATAGCCAATGATCAGTCGATCGCCTGGGGGTGTGCCAGGGCGTTTCGCGCCTTGGGTGCAGAACTTGCAGTGACGTATCTCAACGACAAGGCAAGGCCGTATGTCGAGCCACTGGCCGAGGCGCTGGAAGCGCCCATCTTTATGCCGCTGGATGTTGCGATACAGGGACAGATGGAGGAGGTGTTCGACTGTATCGCGGAGCAATGGGGCGAGCTCGATTTCGTCGTGCATTCGATCGCCTTTTCGCCCAAGGATACACTGCAGGGACGCGTCACAGATGTTCCGCGTGACGGGTTTCTCAAAACGATGGACATTTCCTGCTGGTCGTTCATTCGAATGGCGCACCTTGCCGAACCACTTATGAAGCGCGGCGGCTCGCTGTTCACCATGACCTATTATGGCAGCCAGATGGTGGTAAAGAACTACAATATCATGGGGGTCGCCAAGGCGGCTCTCGAAAGCGCTGTTCGCTACATTGCCGCGGAACTTGGACCAAAAGGTATCCGCGTACATGCCATCTCTCCCGGCCCGTTGGCGACACGGGCAGCTTCAGGCATTCCCGAATTCGATGAGCTTCTCAACAAGGCGCAGGAAACGGCTCCGACACGCAGTCTCGTGTCGATCGACGACGTTGGCATGGCAACTGCCTTCCTCGCGCATGACGCCGCGCGACTGATGACCCGGGACACGATCTATATCGATGGCGGCTATCACATTATAGATTGAGGTGATGGCATCTCGGCGGACAACGAGAAAGCTGCGGTGAAGGGCGCGCGCAAGTCTCAAGCGTTAAAGTGCTCAATTACCCCCTTGATGCCGCGAACGCTTTCTGCAACGACCCGCGCTGCTCTCCGACACTCTGCCGTCCCGACGTTACCCCACAGATGCACGATTCCGTCGGCGACAGTCACTTTGATATCGAGCCCTTCCAGACCGGTGTTTTCTCCAAGGCGGATCGTGACGCTGCGCTGAATGGCTTCATCGCCTGTCGCCGTAGCATCCGGCTTCGCCGATAGAACCGCCTGGAGCAGGTCGGCCCGGCTCACGATGCCGACCAATTCACCAGTTCTCGTAACGGGAATGCGCTTTATGGAATGCTCCTGCATGAGCTGTGCGACGCGCTTGAGTGAGGTATCTTCATCGATCGTGACCGGATCTTGTGTCATAACGTCGCCGACCCGCCATGAGCTGCGCTTCACATAAGAATCAGCTCGCTTTTCGGCAGGCATATCCATTTCCGCGAGGGAGGCAACACCTCTGCTTCCCAATTCCGTTCGGCGGATCAGGTCCCCTTCGCTGATGATGCCCACCAGATGGCCCTCATCGTCAACTACAGGAATCCCGCTGACCGAATTGTCGATCATTACTTCAGCGGCATGCCTGACGCTGTTGTCGGGCGATATTGTGATTATCCTCGTTGTCATTACATCTTTAGCACGCATCTCAGTTGCGACTCCAATGAGATTAAGTACTGAATTCCGCTTAAAGAGATTATTCCTGTTGCAACAATTCGACAACAAGCTCATGCGCAGTTTGCGCTTGTCTCCCGTTGCAGCAATAGGCCACGCAGTTTCAGACTGGCAATTGGCGCAAACCGGAAACAATACGTGAACCCATTCGCCTTCCGGCAGCAAATAGCTACGAGGAGCAACCAACCGACATTGTCCGCTTCGTGAAGACCCTCACTGGGTGAAGCGAAGTTGCTGGGAAGTGGCCGTAACGAAAACAGCCCTTCGCTTGTCGTTGTCTTTTGCAATCGCACTCAATCGGATGGGCCTTTTACAGCGTTCGAGCGCGATGACGGCCATGGGCTTTCCGGTCGCAATTGCGGCTGTGCTTTTTTCAATCAAAGAGTAAAATGATCGTGGTCAAACGAACTTGCAGTTCAGGCATGACGCGGGGGCAATCAGAATGATTTCACAATTGACCGGTATCGAGAGAATCGTTGCCGCTTTCACCTTCCTCATCTTGATCTGTTTCGGAGTGGCCATGGCCGCCGGCGGTCGTGATGACCTAATCGGCACCCATGGCTGGGTCATTTCGCTTGCCGGCATTGCGGGGGCAATCGCTCTCTTGCGCGGCTACGATGCCCCAGACCCGTCACCCGACAGGCTCTCCGAATATTACGACGATCCGAGCAAGGCGGGCATCATCCTGACCCTGATCTGGGGCGTGATCGGGATGCTCGTAGGCGTGTGGGTCGCCGCGCTGCTCGCCTGGCCTGAACTCACCTTCGACGCCGCATGGGCAGGCTTCGGCCGACTGCGACCGGTCCACACCAGCGGCGTTATCTTCGGCTTCGGCGGCAACGCCTTGATCGCCACCTCGTTGCATGTCCTGCAGCGGACGACACGTGCACGACTGCCTGATCAATTCAGCCCCTGGTTTGTCCTGTTCGGCTACAACCTCTTTTGCGTTCTTGCCGCGAGTGGCTATCTTATGGGGATCACCCAATCCAAGGAATATGCCGAGCCGGAATGGTATGCCGACATCTGGCTGGTCGTCGTCTGGGTCGTCTATTTCTCGATCTATATCCGAACGCTCATGCGCCGCAAGGAACCGCATATCTACGTCGCCAACTGGTACTACATGGCCTTCATCCTCGTCGTCGCCCTTTTGCACATCATCAACAATCTTGCCGTTCCAGTATCGTTGGGACATGTAAAGAGCTATTCCGCATTTTCCGGGGTTCAGGATGCGATGACGCAATGGTGGTACGGCCACAACGCGGTCGCATTTTTCCTTACCGCCGGTTTCCTTGGAATGATGTACTACTACCTCCCGAAGCGGGCCGGACGCCCGATTTATTCCTACAGGATGTCGATCATCAGCTTCTGGGGTATCACCTTCATGTATATGTGGGCGGGCTCGCACCACCTCCATTACACTGCCCTCCCGCACTGGGTTCAGAGCCTTGGCATGGCTTTTTCGGTGGTCCTGCTTGTTCCCTCCTGGGCCTCAGCCGGAAACGCGCTTCTCACGCTGAACGGAGCTTGGCACAAGGTCAGGGACGACGCTGTCCTTCGCTTCATGATGCTCGCTGCGATCTTTTATGGGCTTGCGACATTCGAAGGCTCGTTCATGGCCATCCGCGCCGTCAACTCGTTGTCACATTATACCGACTGGACGATCGGTCACGTTCATGCCGGAGCGCTCGGCTGGGTGGCTATGATCACTTACGGCTCGCTCTATGCATTGACACCATGGCTCTGGAAGCGACCCGCACTCTATTCTGCGAAGCTGGTCGAATGGCATTTCTGGCTCGCCCTGTCTGGAACCGTAATCTACGTTTTTGCAATGTGGAATTCCGGAGTGATCCAGGGCCTCATGTGGCGGACCTACAACGATAGCGGAACGTTGAACTACACCTTCGTCGACTCGCTCGTCGCGATGCACCCCTACTACATTGCGCGCACGATCGGCGGCTTGCTCTTCCTGAGCGGCGCGGTAATCGCCCTCTACAACATCGTGATGACGATCCGCACGCCCGTGCCTGCTGCCTCGGAATCTGCCTCAGACATTCCCTTCGTGTTTGAGCCTGCAGCACCGACCGCCCCTGCTGGAGAGTAAACATGTTCAATTTTCATTATCGGCTTGAGCGCAACGCTATCGGCTTCGTCATCGCCATCATTGTCGTCGCGAGCATCGGCGGCTTCATCGAAATCGCTCCGCTATTCACCATCGACGAAACCGTGGAAAAAGCACCGGACATGCGGGTTTACACGCCGCTTGAGGTTGCCGGCCGCAACATCTACATCCGGGAGGGCTGCTATGCCTGCCACTCCCAGATGATCCGCACGTTGCGCGACGAGGTGGAGCGCTACGGCCCCTATTCGCTTGCGGTGGAGTCGAAATACGATCATCCGATGCTGTGGGGCTCGAAGCGGACCGGACCGGACCTTGCCCGCGTGGGCGGCAAATACTCGAACGACTGGATGACCGCGCACCTCAACAACCCGCGTGACGTCGTTCCCGAGTCGAACATGCCCGCCTATCGTTGGCTGTTGCGCAACCAGTTGAAGACAGATGATCTGGGCGAACACCTGGCCGCGTTGCGGGCGGTGGGCGTGCCCTACACTGACGAGATGATCGCAAACGCGCCGAAGGACGCCATTGGCCAGGCCAATCCGGACACCGACCTGGCAGCTGGAGTGACTGAGCGGTACGGCGACAAGACCGACGTGAGCCTATTTGACGGAAACCAAGGCGCGGTCACCGAGATGGATGCAGTGGTGGCCTACCTCCAGGTCCTCGGACATTTGACGGACGCCGCCCATACCACGCCGCAGAACGAGGTGGAATGACATGACGATCGATCATGAAATGTTGACGGGCTTTTCGAAAACATTCGGGTTGTTCTACCTGATTGCAATGTCGATCGGCGTGTTGATCTATGCTTACTGGCCCTCGAATAAGAAGCCGTTTGATCGTGCTGCCAAGGCTGTGGTCTCCGACGAAGAGGACAAGCCATGTTTGTAGGCGAACGCGACCCCTTCACCGGGCATCAAACAACCGGGCATGAATGGAATGGCATCAAGGAACTGAACACGCCCGTTCCGAGACCAGTGTACTTTTTTCTCATCACCATGGGGGTGTTCGCGCTGGCCTGGACTCTGCTCATGCCGAGTTGGCCGTATGGATCGGGATACTTCAAAGGACTGCTCGGCGTTGACCAGAAGCAGGCGGTCGCCAAGTCGATTGAGGAAGCCACAACGGGGCGCGCGCATTGGATGACCCGAATCGAAGAGGAAGACCTCTTGCAAATCCAGTCCGACACCGACCTGATGCACATCGTGCGCGAGGACGGCCGCACGCTTTTTGGCGACAACTGCGCGGCGTGCCATGGGGCGAACGCCAAGGGCAATAAGGGTTACCCAAACATCGCGCAGGCTCCGATGCTGTGGGGCGACGATCCGCAAACCGTGTTGCAGACCGTAACGGTTGGCATCAATGGCACGGATCCCAATACCCGTGTCTCGCAGATGCTCGCCTTTGGCCGCGATGGGATGTTGACAAAGGACCAGGTCTCGCAATTGGCAGGTTTCGTAGTATCGCTGTCTGACCCGACGACGGTCACTGACAACAACAAGGAAGACATGGCCAAGGGAAAAGACCTCTTTGCCACGAATTGTGTCGCCTGCCACGGTAATGATGCCAAAGGCATCGTCGAAAGCGGTGCTCCGAACCTCACGGACAACCATTGGACCTATGGAGGTGGCCGAGGCGACATCTACCAGACCATCTATTCGGGCCGCCAGGGCCATATGCCGAGTTGGGGCAAACGCCTTACCCCTGCGCAGATCAAGATCATCACGCTTTATCTTCTGGATCTGAGGAAGCAGGCGGTTGGGCCGGTGACGGGCGGTGCATCATGAACTTGAACATTGCCCGACCGAAACTGTTAATCTCGCTTGTCGTCGCCACTGGTCTCAGCCTGGTGATATTGGCGAACATTCATCTGGTTTACGTTGCAATCCAATCGCGGCCCGATTGCGTCGACCATTTGAAAGTCAAGGGTCAGCAGTCGGGAACTTACCGCGCAGCTGATTCAGCATGTTGACTCACGCTCATTTAGGCAAGGCAAGCGGCATAGGGAGAGGCTTCCGATGAGAATTCCAGAAACGGTTCCGCCACTTCCAAAGGCAGTCGACCGCAAAAGACACATTTCGCCGGACGAGGCATTCGCCTGGTTTGCGCAGGGCTGGCACGATCTATGGACCGTGCCCTTTCCTAGTCTTCTCTATGGCGCTGGGGTGGCGGCAATCTCGCTCGCAATCGCTGCGGGAATTCTCTTGTACCAACTGGATTTCGCATTCTTTCCAGCGCTTGCAGGCTTCCTAGTCGTCGGGCCGGCGCTCGCGACAGGCCTCTACGTCAAGAGCCGCCGCCTGTCCAAGGGGTTGCCGGTTACACTGGCGTCCATGGTGATCCCAGAGCGCGGCACGAGCCAGCACGTACTGTTCGTCGGAGCCGTCCTGTTGGGATTAATGCTGCTGTGGATGCGCGCTGCAGTGCTCCTTTACGCGCTTTTCTTCGGCTGGCGACCATTCCCAGGCATGGACCATATCATCCCCATGCTGTTCGGCACTCCGACCGGCATTGCGATGCTGGTGATCGGGGTTGCCATCGGCGGGATTTTTGCAGCCTTTGCCTTTGCCATCAGCGTTTTTTCCATTCCCATGGTTTTGGACAAAAGGTTTGATGCGTTCACCGCCATGGGAACAAGCATATCCATCGTCTGGAACAATCTGCCCGTGATGTTGCTGTGGGGCGCAATCGTGCTGAGTCTGACGCTCATCGCGTTGCTTTCTGGGATGATTGGATTCATCGTCATTTTCCCACTGCTGGGTCATGCGACCTGGCATGCGTACGTGACAATGCGCGACCCGGATTGACGGTCATGACCTGCTGCACTCCTGCAACCCCTCTGGTCACTGCCGATGCCTTTCGTCCGTCGGCCCCGTGGGCCGAGGAACTCAGGCTGGCCAGCCGACGCGTTGGCGACGGCATACTTCAGACCGAAATCTCGGTGCCCTCGATCCACTGCGGCGGCTGCATCAACAAGATCGAGCGCGGGCTGACCAAGCTGGACGGCGTGCAATACGTGCGGGTCAATCTGTCAAGCAAGAGATTGGTACTGCGCTGGTCGGAACTTGGGCCCCCTCCCGACGCAATTGGCGCGCTCAAGCAACTCGGCTTTAATGGGCACCTCTTCGATCCCACCGAGGCCGCAAAGCCGAGGGGCGATCTTCCAAGGCTGATCCGGGCGCTCGCTGTTGCCGCGTTTGCGTCGATGAACATCATGTCGCTGTCGGTTTCCGTTTGGGCGGGTGCGGAAGGTTCAACCCGGGACATTCTTCATTGGATATGTGCTGCCATCGCTCTGCCCGCGCTCCTCTACTCCGGGCGCGTCTTTTATGAGTCTGCCTGGCGCTCACTCTGGCACGGCCAAACCAACATGGACGTGCCGATTTCAATCGGTATTGCCGCGGCATTCTCCCTCAGCGTCTACGACAGCTACCACGGTTATGATCATGCCTATTTTGATGCGGCCACGTCGCTGGTGTTTTTTCTGCTAATAGGACGAACGCTGGACTACGTTATGCGGGAACGCGCGCGCACGGCGGTTAAGGGCCTTGCGCAACTTTCGCCACGAGGTGCAATGACGATCAAGGCCGACGGCGAATTCGAATATCTGCCGTTGAAAGAGATCAGGCCAGGGACGCGTTTGTTGATCACAGCCGGCGAGCGGGTTCCGGTCGACTGCGCGGTCGACATCGGAATTTCCGATGTCGATTTCTCCCTCGTGACTGGGGAAAGCGCACCGCGCAAAGTTGAATCGGGCGCTGTCCTGCAAGCAGGGACACTCAATATCACTGGATCGTTGACGGTCGTCGCCGCTGCAACTGCCGAAGAGTCGTTTCTCGCTGAAATGATCCGGCTGATGGAAGCAGCCGAATCCGGTAAGTCTGTCTATCGACGCATCGCCGATCGTGCGTCCGTACTATACGCGCCAGCGGTGCACATGACATCGCTCTTGAGCTTCCTCGGCTGGATGGTGATTCAAGGCGACGTTCACCAGGCAGCAACGATCGCTATTGCGGTTTTGATTATCACATGTCCCTGCGCTCTCGGGCTCGCCGTACCAATGGTGCAGGTCGTTGCGGCGTGCCGTCTCTTCGAAAACCGGATCATGGTCAGGGATGGATCGGCCATGGAGCGCCTCAACGAGATCAACACCGTTATTTTCGACAAGACCGGCACGCTCACATTGGGAGAGTTGCAGGTCGCCAACATTGATTTCATCGACCCGGATGCGCTTTCGGTGGCCGCCGGACTCGCGTCGCACTCGCGACATCCGAATGCCCGGGCTATATGCGCAGCCGCAAGCGTGCATGGCGCGACTTTTCACCGTTTCGACGAGGTAAAAGAATATCCGGGCCTGGGCTTGGAGGGCATTTATCAAGGGAAAAAGTATCGAATGGGGCGCTCGCTGTTTGCCTGCGGGACCGAAAGCAATTCCTCGGACACCGTTCTTACATGCGAGGGACGCCAGGTTGCCGCCATCTCATTTTCTGACAAGGTGCGTCCAGGGGCAAAGGCACTCGTCGACAAATTGCGAAGCGCGGGGATTTCTATGGAGATCGTTTCTGGGGACGGCATATCTGCCGTGAGGAAAGTCGCCGATGAGCTGGGCATTACCTACTACACTGCCGGCGTTTTGCCCGGGGGCAAACTTGACCGTGTCAAACAGCTGTGTAACCAAGGCCGGAAGGTCCTGATGGTCGGTGACGGACTAAACGACGCTCCCGCCCTCATGGCAGCGCACGTCTCGATGGCCCCGGCCAACGCTGCTGACGTTGGCCGCAACAACGCGGATTTCGTCTTTCTGCAAGACAGCCTTGATGCTGTGTTTCTTGCCTACAGGATTTCCCGCGATTCGGGCAAGTTGATCCGGCAAAACTTTGTCATTGCGATTGGTTACAATGTCTTGGCGCTGCCGGTTGCAATCCTTGGCTACGCGACACCTTTCGTCGCTGCATTGGCAATGTCACTGTCATCCATAGTCGTTGTGGCCAATGCAATGAGGCTCAAGGGTGCGGCGGGGAAGGGTGAGACAAAGCCTTTTGGCCGAAAGTTGCAGTTGGGGAGAATGGCAGGATGAAAGACTTCTTCTACCTGATCCCAATTTCATTGGCGCTCGGTCTCGTAGGCTTGGTGCTGTTCCTCTGGTCTCTCAAGAACGGACAGTACGAGGATCTGGACGGCGCGTCCGAACGGATTCTCTATGATGACGACAGACCTTCCGAGTCTTGCCTCGATTGAAGCATCCAAGAATGCCCGCAGAGCCTAAAGCAAGGCAACTCCCCTTGCCGCCTCACTCCTGCAGAAATCTTCATTATTGATCTGCCACAAGGAACAGACCGAAAACTCGGGAAAGCGACGATTAACTCACCGCCACCCATACCCAGTCACATACCTCGTTCCACTATGATCATTTACGATCTTTCCAGCACAGACCCGAAACAATTTGGGAACGCTCTTCGGAGCCTGCCCAGTGCAAAAGTCTGCGTTGTCAGTGGAGACGTGAACTCGGTGTGATCGCCCCATCGATGGTTCGCTAAATGGTCCTGACAGATCGGCACGACAAGGAAGTGCCGCAGACGCAGTCCTATTCCTCGCGCCGCCCCGACGTCCCCGCCTTATTCGATCGCACGTGTTAAAGAGCGCGTGATGATAACAGGGACAGACTTGTATCCGGGCGTGCCAGACGATTTGTCGTAATGACTTAGCGCAATTACCCTGTTCATCTCGGGATAATATCCTGCGGCCGACCCCGCGGGTATGTCATATTCTACAGCCGTTAGGCCTCGAATCCTTCTTGGGTACTCAAGGGGGCCATCGATCTCTGGAGCTGACTCGACGTCGACCAGATCACCTTCGGCCAATCCCCTCTCCTCCAGATCCGATTTATTCAAGAATATAATGTCGCGTCGGCCAAGAACACCCCGATATCTATCATCCATATCGTAAATAGTAGTGTTATACTGACTGTGGCTCCGGATCGTAGTCAGAGTAAGGACGCCCGGTTGTGATAGCCGGATGTCTTCGTCGAGACCCTCGGCCACTATAAAGTTAGCTTTCCCATTCGATGTACGCCACTCGCGCTGGGACGCTGGGATCTTCAGTCTAAAGCCACCCGGCACGCGAACCCTTTTATTAAAGTCAAAAAAATCCGGAAAAACGTGTTCGATCTTATTGCGTATATTGTCGTAATTACCTGTCAGCTCGTCCCAATCAATCCCGTGGCGATTACCTAGAGTGGCTTTGGCAATGCCGGCGATAACGGCAGGCTCTGACATCAGATGCTCGCTTGGAGGTTTTAGGAATCCCCGCGAAGCATGAACCATCGACATCGAATCTTCGACAGTTACGGACTGTGGACCAGACATTTGGACATCCAGATCAGTACGCCCCAACACTGGAAGGAGAAAAGATTGTTTCGCAGTCAAAAGATGCGTGCGGTTAAGCTTCGTTGCCATGTGGACGGCAAGATCGAGCTTTCGCATGCCTTCAAACGTCGTCGCCGGATCCGACATGGCCACGGCAAGGTTTCCGCCCAGGCTGAGCAATGCTTTCGATCGCCCCTCGACAATGGCTTTTACTGCTTCGATGGTGTTGTGACCTTTGGCGTCCGGAGGCTTGAAGCCGAAGGTGCGCTCGATTCCATCCAGGAGAGCTTTGTTTGGTATCTCGGTAATGCCAACAGTACGATCACCTTGTACGTTAGAGTGACCGCGGATTGGCGCAATCCCCGCTCCTTTTCGGCCAATGTTCCCGCGTAACAGAAGCAAATTTGCGATCTGTTGCACATTTGACGTCCCATGCCGATGCTGGGTAATGCCCATGCCGTAGCAAACGATAACGTTCTTGGCAGCCGCGTAGACGTCTCCCGCGCTCTCGATCTCGGCTCGTGTCAGTCCGGATTTTCGTGAAATTGTTTCCCAGCTTGTGACGTCAAGATCCCGTATCAACGCCTCCAGACCGGTGGTGTGCTGATCTATAAATGCCCGATCGAGAACACCTTTACCGCCCGCTGCTTGATCGAGCTCGTCGAGTTCGATAACGCGTTTCATGATGCCTTTTAGTACCGCAACATCGCCACCGGTTCTCACTTGGTGATAGGCTGATGCAATCGGTGTCGATCCCATCGTAATCATTTCTACTGGATCTTGCGGCGCCGCAAACTTCTCCAGTGCGCGTTCCTTAAGAGGATTGAATACTATGATTGGCACGTTTCGCCTTGCTGCTTCATGCAGCGTAGTCATCATGCGCGGATGGTTGGTACCGGGGTTATGACCAAAGCTGAAAATTGCATCGGCGTTATCAAAATCTTCGAGCGTAACCGTTCCTTTCCCAACACCTATCGAGTGCGGAAGACCGACGCTCGTCGCCTCGTGACACATGTTCGAACAATCGGGAAAATTATTGGTGCCAAAAGCGCGTACGAACAGCTGATACAGGAAGGCCGCTTCGTTGGAAGCACGGCCGGAAGTATAAAACTCTGCCATATTGGGATCCGGCAGGGCATTGAGCGCGCTCCCGATCCTCGCGAAGGCATCGTCCCATTCAACTGGAAGATAACGATCACTCGCTGCATCGTACATCAAGGGATGGGTTAGTCGACCTTCGCCTTCCAGTTCAAAGTCCGACCACTCCCAAAGCTTGCTGACGGTATGACGCTCAAAGAAGTCGGGCCCAACGCGCTTGGCAGTTGATTCCCACGTTATGGCTTTTGCTCCATTTTCGCAGAATTCAAACGACGATGTGTGTTTCGGATCGGGCCAAGCACAGCCTGGACAGTCAAAACCGTCTGGCTGATTGGCTTTCAAGAGGGTGGCCGATCCCTGTGCTACAATTTGTTGCTCTTTTAACGCACGTGCAACCGCTCTGAGGGCACCCCATCCACCTGCCGCCGCATTATAGTTGTGGATGCCCTTGGGTCTTTTTGATTTCATCGGACTACCTCCCTTAATTGCTGATTCACCTGGATACTGGGGAAATTGTCGAGCAGTCATGGCGTGGAGCCACATACAGACTAACATCGGCGTTGATGAATGTTGTCACGTAAAGATCGACGGCGACTCCGTCCGAGCTCCGAGACATTCACTGAAGGTCGCTGTTGTTGCCGCCTACGCCGCATGGACCATCAAGCTCCCGCCAATAGTTTCAACGTTGATCGACATGCGTCAAATGGCTAAGAGGCGAACCACCCGCCCATCCTCCCTTAAAATTCTTGGGCTGGCTATTGTGCCAAGGTGTCGCCCGCTGCTTTTGGATTGGTTATCGCAATATTGACGGGGTCAAACCAGGGTGCATGAGCAGCTGGCGTCATCTCAGCGTTCGGCTTTGTCTTCGCTTCCGATTGATCCTTCCCCATCTTGCGGTAGTCTAGGTTTTGATGTGCAACCCGATTGCGCGCTCTGAGTGCGCAACCTTGATCTGCCGACAGCGGTCTTTGCGGCCCTCAGATTCTTGGTTTCACTTCAGTCGGATTGGCGGCGAGACGGCTCATAGCGCGGACGCGGCATTTCACACTTCGCGCGCATGACCACATGATGAACCCCAAAGCGCAAGCTTCTTGTTTAATGTTATTTCATCCTCTGGCCTTTGATGGGAACCGAACCAACGATCCTGTTGTTACAGGAGCTCTTTATCTCACTGTAGCGGACATCATGCCGGCCGGGATCGAAGATCCGATGTGGGGCCGCAAGCAGACTGTCGACTACTGAATGGCAACCTTGCGAGAGCAGTCGTCGCGACTGTGATCAAGCCAAAACTCGACGACAGTCGAACCTCTCCCGGCGCGCCAATTGTGAACAAAACCGGGCACACCTGCCGGAGCCCCGCCGCCCATCGCCAGACCTTCCAGAAGCCAGCTTGGTCGAGGTCAATCGGCGACTTCTGCTTGCAGAGCGCCCCCTTGCCTTCGGCCACCGTCAGTTCGGCGAACTGCTCGATAACGACCAGGCGATACGCCATGATGTCGATGGAACAGCTTTGAAAACGCGGCCGCGGTCTCGTAGCCGACACGGGTCGCAATCCGTGCAATCCCCTCGTCGCTTGTTTCGAGCAGAAACGCAGCCTCCGACATCCGGCGTGCGATTAGATAACGGTACATGGACTGGCCGACGAGATTGGTGAAGCGAGCTGAAAACGCCGAGCGACCGAGCCCCACGCGGCGCCCCAGGTCGCCAAGGGTCCAGGGTTGATCCGGTCGTTCGTGGATCAACTGAAGCGCCGGTCCTATGTGCGGGTCCGCCATCGCCCCCAGCCACCCGCCTTCTCCGGACTCGAGAGAATTGATCCAGCTTCGCAACACCTCAACGAAGAGCACTTCTGTCAGTCGTGAGAGCGCGACGTCTTGGCCGGGACGCGCAAGCGAAGACTCGCTGACCATGCGTTGCAAAATCGCCTCGAGCCATCCGCCGTCTTCCGTCGGCTTCAGGAGAAGCAGGGGCGGAAGTAATTCCAACACGCTACCGCGCGAGGGCCGCTCCACAGTGAAATTGCCACAGATCATCGTCGAGAGCGGCTGCGCGTTGCCTCCATGGCGAACGACGCCAAGACGTCCGGGCAGTCGATCGAGGTCCAGAATCGGTAACGGCTTCGTCCAGCGATCCGAATAAATCAAGTGAGGCTCGCCGCGTGTGACGACGACAAAGTCGCCCGCGGTCATATGGAGTTCTCGTCCCTGATCGAGCGCGAGGGTAGCTGTGCCACGGCTGAGATAATGGAATAGGGCGTAGGGGCGCGCTGGCAATGCCAGATTCCATGGATGGCCGAGCTCGAAGTGGAAGAGCAAAGTCCCACCGAGGCGGACGCGATCGAGCACTTGGGCGAGGATGTCCATCCTCGCGATGATAATACGACGGACGGTCAGACACAATATTCGGACGATTGATGCCTAACGTCCAAATGCTCCACGTACTAACTGATCTCAAGTCGAGCCAACTGGTCGCGCGGCGAACCATCACGCAAACGCCAGATGGGGAAACGCGACTTTTGCCGACACGCCTGCCCTTCCCTGGACCCGCGTCGTCCGTCATCGCAACAGGAGCAACCAATGCGAAATCTTCTACTCTCAGTCGCCACCGTCCTCATGGCCGGAGCAACAGTTGCCGCCCCCGCCCAATCAGCTCAACTGCCCAAGGGGGCGGCTCACAATATCGTACTTGTCCATGGCGCTTTCGTCGATCAGACGAGTTGGAAGCCGGTTGCTGATATCCTCACGAAGAAGGGCTACAACGTAACGCTCGTCGAAAACCCGCTCACCTCCCTCGCCGCAGACGTCGATGCCACCAGACAGGCGCTCGCGAAACAGAACGGCAAGACCGTTCTCGTTGGCCACTCCTGGGGCGGCGTCGTGATCACGCAAGCAGGTGACGATCCGAAAGTCTCGGCCCTCGTCTACGTCTCCGCATTCGCACCCGACGTCGGACAATCCCTGGCGACCTTAGCCAAGAGCGGTCCGTCAACCGAAGGCGCCGCGGCGATTCAACCCGACGAAAAGGGCAACCTCTACATCGATCCCCAAGTGTTTCCTTCGGCTGTCGCGGCTGACCTTCCTCCAGAGATCGCCAAATCCCTGGCAAGCCATCAGCTCCCGTTGAACCACACGGCGTTCGAGGCTCCCGTCGATAAGGCGGCTTGGCACGACAAGCCGACGTTCTATGTGATCAGCACGAAGGACAAGGTCATCGCACCCGAGGCACAAAAGATGTTCGCCAACAGGATGAAGGCCCAGACGACTGAGATCGTCGGCAGCCATGCCTCCCTCGTCGTCCATGCGAAGCAAGTCGCCGCGGTGATAGAAAAGGCCGCACTCGTAAAGTGACGATAGCGCTCCCGGCACTTTCGTGCCGGGAGCGCCGCCCATTAACGAAGTTCCCATCTGACCATTCGCTGACGTTCATGCCGACAGTTAGCACACGCCGCGCTTATCTGTTTTCCATGTCAGATGGGCGCGCGCCCTCTTCATAAGTCTGGCTTATGCATGAATTCTTGCAAATCTGATCTGGATTGAATGTCTGCACCCGTCGGATGAGTGCTTGGGGGCCGATGGCCGACTGTCCGCTGCTAAGACAGAAGCTGATGCTGCGGCGGGAAAGCCCTGGTCAAGTTGCGCGAGCTTCGCAGTGATGTTGGCGAACATTGGATGTCAACCTTACGTCATCAGCACCCAATACCGAAGGCCGATGACCACGCACCCAATACCGGACGCGATCTGCCACATCGCCCGGCCGATTTAAGTCTTAAGACAATTTTCAGGTCGCCCGGGCTTCTTCGCAGCGGTATTCCCAAAACAAAATCAAGTCTGCTGCGGGGGCCATCTGGTGCCGTAAGTCAGCCAAGGTCAAGCCGAAGTCAATCCACTGCTCAGATGTGAAGCGATTAACGGTTGCCGGCGCTGAAGCCTCGACGTCACGGATCAGATCTTTGGTGGCATCACATATCTCTTTTGCATGCGTGAGCACTGCGATCCTCTCGGCAGACCTGAAATTGTTGTCCATCAGACTGAGCAAAAAATCGTCAGCACCGTTCGCCTCGGCCTTCTCCATCTCCTCCAAGTGTTCATTTTTGCGTTCCGCCCGGTCGAGTTCGATACGAAAGAAAAGTGCGGCGGCAAAAGCCAATTTCTGCGCATATTTCTTCTCTGCCTCGTCCAGTTGCGGCAGCGCAGGACACGAGAGACGACGGTATAGTCTTCCTAACATTTCAGTCGGACTCCTTTGGGTGGGATTTCCTGAAGTTCACAGGCGGCTTCCGCTGTTGTTAGCTGAGGTGCGGACAATGCTCCCTGACCTTCCAAACTATTCAGCGGCCTGTTGACCGGCGAGTAGACCGGAAGGTTCTTGATTTGCCCTTTCTCGGGCCCATGAGCTTAATCGTAACCAGCACGGGTAGAATGAATACGCCAGCCAGACTTAGAACCACGATGAGTGAGTGCCACATCGGATTGCCTTTCAAAAAGCGGGCCCCTTACATAAGGGGCCCGGACTTGTTCAAACTGCACAACTTCTTCATCATTGGTGGGGGCAGATCGCTCAATTTCCACCAACGAGCACTGGCGAGGCTCAATGGCCTTTCTTTCCAACCGTGCGGGCTTTCCCTAGCAGTTCGAAAAATTTCGCGCTTGCGCTTAGCTGCCAATCTTATGTGTTAGGACGCCAAGGAGGCTTCAGTCGGCTTAAACCAGCAAATTTGCCTCTGCCCAGCTTAGAATGAAGCTGGTGCGCTCCGCCGGTTGTGGGAGTGGTTGAGCACAAAAAACCCGCCGTTGGGTTCCGAGCAACCGTGGGTATGGGGTTTGTCAATCGCGACATTGGGAGATACGAACCACAATTGGATATTTCGCTCATTGGGGCACGGCCACAATAGATTCTTTCCCCAGGTTTGCCTGGTAGCCATTCCCACCCTTTATGATTTATCGCGCCGCGTGAGTTAGCGGCGTCTTAACACATAAGTTTGGCAGCTAATCGCAAGCGCGAATTTTTTCGAACTGCTAAAGAAAGCCCGCACGGTTGGAAAAGGCCATGAGCCTCGCTGGCGCCGCTTGATGAATTGAGCGATCTGCCCCCGCCAACCACGATGAAGAATTTGATCAAGAGCAAGTAGCCTAACCAAGTACGGGACCCCTCCTACGAGGCCCCGCTTGATTGTTCCACTGTCCCGGATCGCGAGGGGACAGTGGAGTAATCGTGCTCCGATTTTATGGTTCGACCCGAAGGCAAGAGCCTTCGGTCTCCATTCGCAAAAGGAACATATAGTGAAGAAACTCGTCGTGCTTGGCGTATTGTTCGCCAGCGTGTCCGCACCAGCTATGGCTGATCAGTCTTGCTCGCGCAACTTGTCGCAGATTTGGTTCGACACCCCGTGCTCGGTCGTCAATGCGGTGAAGTATGAAAAGGCCGGCAATGGTATCTCGCGCTCGTTGAATGCTCGCAGCGTGTCAAGGAATGCCCCTGCTTCGGGCCCTGCTGCACAGACGGAGAGTGCCGCAACTGCAACACACAGTAGTGTGTCGAGCGTGTCAAGCGCTTCAAACGAAGTGTCACGCAGCACCCCTGCCGCAACGCAACCCGACCGTGCGCCTGCTGCAACGCAACCTGACAACCCGCCGGCCGGTACACACGAAGCTGAGGTGGATGACGGACCGCACGAAGAGGCAAAAGACCCTGCCAAGGACCCGAGTACTGAAGATGAAGATACTCCTTCCATTGAGCAAGGTACGCCAAGCACACCTACGACTGCTCCGACCACTCCTGCCGACCCCAAGGACAAGGAACATGGTTGCTCGGGCGGCGGTAACTGCGGCGTAGGCGGTGGCAACGGCGGCGGAAATGGCACCGGTAACGAAGGCAACGGCAACCAAGGCAACAAGGGCGGCGACAAAAAATAATAATGCCTGATTGCTGCATCGTCCCGGCGCGAATGCCGGGAGTGTGGAGCAATCACGCTCCTTAGGAAAATGGTAAATGAAACTTCTTATCGCAAGTGCATTGGTTCTCGCATCTGTTGGCATGGCTTCGGCTGAAGCAACGATGGATAAAAAGGGTACCAATTCTCAGGGCTCCACCATTGGTGTGCAGTCATCGCAGGTTACCGGCAATGGTGACCATGTGGGCGGCAACGGTACCGGTAATGGGGAGTTTCGCGATGGCGATCAGACCACGACTCCAGGGTCGCGTGCTGATGCTGTGCATGACGCAAAGTCGCGTGCTGGTGAAAAGGGTGGTCACGACCACCAGCGTTGATCGAGGCAAATCGGCTTGTTCTAGAAAAATGGAGGGAGCCGTAAACCCCGCATCATGCGGGGTTTCCGACGGGACACAACCGAACATGAAAATCATGAGTATCGTAGGATCGTAAGCGGCAAGCCTGGAGCAACTCCGGACAGTGGCGGCAAAAAGGCTTTCGAACCTTCGAGGAACTGTTTGTCGCAGATACAGGATGACCGGCGGCGTTCCTGTCGAAATCGAGGAGCAAGATGCGACGACAGTCGCTTTCGAGCTCGCCGCGTCCGGCAATGTCAAGCTAAAGGCCGACAGGGTTGTCGGCAACCTTATCTCCGAAAGCGGCGATCTCACCCTCGACACACCGGTAGGGCTGCCCCCTGACGACTTCGACGGTGTGAAAAAGTCCGAAGGCTTCGTCGCGTCGCGAATGTCGCGCTGATGCCCAAGGACATGAGGTGCAAGCGTGCTTGCACCTCAGAGCCGCATCAGGCCTCCTGTGTCTTGCCGTTTCGCCGGCGATAATTGATCGACGACCAGAACGAGAAGAAGATCAGGGCCGCGCCAATCAGACCGGTAATCACTTCCGGAATATGGACCAGCGTCTGGCAGTACATGATGATCGCCAGGACCAGGATCGCATAGAACGCCCCATGCTCCAGATAGCGATACTGCCCAAGCGTTTCCTTTTCCACCATCATGATGGTGAGCGCCCGCACGTAAAACGCGCCAATGCCAAGGCCGATCGCGATTACGAACAGATTGGTGGACAATGCGAAGGCACCGATGACGCCATCAAATGAGAAGCTGGCATCGAGCATTTCCAGATAGATGAAAGCGCCAAGGCCACCCTTATGGATGCTGTCCATCTGTTGCTGGGTCGCATCGAGAATGGCACCCAAACCTTCAACGACGAGGAAGGTCAGCAGTCCATAAATTGCGGACGTCAGGAAGGTGATGGACTCCTCGCCTTCAAGTTGTTGCGAAAAGAAAATGATGAGAATGAGCGCCACCGCGACCTCAATGCCTTGCACAGATGCAAAGCGCGAGGCGTGGCTTTCGATTACCCGAATCCAGTGCACGTCCTTCTCGTGGTCAAAGAAAAATTTGAGACCAACCATCAACAGGAACGTGCCGCCGAATGCAGCAATGCCCACATGCGCATCCTGCATGATCCGGGCATATTCTGCCGGGTCGGAAACCGCCAGCTTCAGTGCCGATATGGGATCGATCCAGGCGGCAATCGCCACGATGGCCAGCGGAAAAATGATACGCATGCCGAAAACGGCGATGATGATGCCCCATGTCAGGAAGCGGTGCTGCCAGACGGGCGTCATGTCGCGTAAAATCTTTGCGTTGACGATGGCGTTGTCAAAGGACAGTGAAATTTCAAGAACGCCAAGAACAGCACAGATAAAGAGAACCGAAAGGGCGCCCTGCACCGTACCGGAATAGACGAATCCTATCCATGTACCGAGCGCCAATCCTACAAATGTAAAAAGAAACGGCCAAATAAAATATCGGTAGGTTGCCATATGTAATTCCTGCTTGAGACTCCCTGATTGCTTCAAAGATGGGATTCAGAACAGCGATAACAACCGCAAGCGGGTTACTGTTCGCCGTTTGAACATGAATTCACATCAAATTGCAATCTCCCAGCACCTTTAGACATCACAAACCTGTCGTCATCCTGTCGCGCGTCCACTTTAAACGGTTTGATTACGCCGGCTTTCCCACCGAATAGACCGTTACCGCCAGGCCTGCCCGCCATGTGTCAAAGCTGCCAAGCGGCTGCGCGTGCGAAACACCGATCTTGGTCAGGTCGCCCCCATGTGTCTCGCGCCAGCTGATCAGCGCCATTTCACCCTGGATGGTGACTGCATTGGCCACCAGACTGCCCCCCGGTTTCAAATTCTCCCAGCATATGCGCAGCACGCCCTCATCCGTTACACCGCCACCGATGAATATTGCGTCGGGTGCTGCGAGATTGGCGAGTGCAGCCGGTGCTTCCCCGCGGACAAGCTGAAGATCGGGTACGCCCAGCGCGCGGCTGTTGCGCAAGATAATTTCCTGACGCGTGCTGTCTGCCTCGATCGCGAACGCCCGGCAGGCGGGGTGAGCTCGCATCCATTCAATACCGATCGATCCGCAACCGGCGCCGACATCCCAAAGCAACTGTCCGGGAAGCGGTGCAAGATGCGCCAGCGTGACAGCCCGCACATCCCGCTTGGTCAATTGCCCGTCATTTTCGAACGCGTCGTCGGGCAGGCCCGCCAAAGTTGAAAAGGCCAAGGCCGCCAGCGGAGAAGCACCGCAGTCCACAGCCAGAACATTGAGGTCAGCAGAGCGCGGATGCTCCCATGCGCCGGCTGTGCCGTCCACGCGCCGTTCCGCGTCGCCGCCCAAATGTTCGAGTACAGTCAGACGCGCTGATTGGAAGCCGCGTGCGTTCAACATTGCGGCGACCCGGGCAGGGGTGTCGCCATCATTGCTCAGAACGAGCAATCTTGCGCCAGGCAGGAATGCCTTGAACAGGGTCTCCACTGGCCTGCCGTGGACACTCAGCAGCTGGATGTCCTGGATCGGCCATCCCATCGCTGCTGCCGCGAGCGAGAATGACGACGGTGCTGGAAGTACTCGTATTTCATTAGGTGCGATGTATCGCGTCAGCGCGGCGCCCATGCCGAAATGCATCGGGTCGCCACTCGCGAGCACCACTACGGGGGCCCCGCGCAGGGCAAGCAACATCGGATAGGCATCGGAAAACGGTGTAGGCCACGTTTGACGCCTGGCCGCCACCTCAGCAGGCAGGAGCTCCAGATGACGCTTGCCGCCGAATATGGTCGTCGCGCCGGCAAGAGCCTGCCGGGCATTTTGGCTGAGACCATGGTACCCATCTTCACCAATCCCGATAACCGTCAGCCACTGCATCATCACACATTCCATTACTGATTGCAGCCATGCATGCCCCAAAGCGCCAATTGGGTCAACGAAAGGCTCCTCGAGAATCATTGGCACGCACTTGGCGATCCTGTAAAACCATAAACACCATGGACCAGCTATCCAAACATACCCTGCAATCGTCCGTAGCGGACAGGCGTTCGGCCTGTCCCGGGCTATTCCGCATGGCAAGAGCGCTCGACGGCTCGATCTGCCGGGTAAAGCTGACCTTCGGCAACCTTGGCGCCAGCCAGGCGCGAAGCGTTGCCGACGCAGCGCAACGTTTCGGCAACGGAGTCATCGAGGTTACCAATCGCGCCAATCTGCAAATTCGCGGTGTCCGCCCTGATACCGAGAACGCATTGATTGCGCAGCTGTTGGCTGCGGGCCTGGGTCCACTGACCGACAGGGGAGATGATGTCCGTAACGTCATGATCAGCCCGTTGGCAGGTCGAGACAAAGGCAAGGTTGATACAAGGCCTCTGGCAAGCCGCCTTTTGACGACATTGCAATCCAATGCGACCTACCTGAGCTTGTCGCCGAAATTTTCCGTGTTCATTGATGGTGGCGAAGCCGTGGCGATGGTCGATCACCCGCATGACATATGGTTGAGCCCCGTCGATCCGGATAACCCATCATCCAGTTACGCCTTTGGTGTTGCGGGCATACCGCCAACAAAGGCAGGTGATCCGCCTGCACTTGGCGTAGTCGCGGGTGAGCGGGCGTTTGAACTCATCACCGCCCTGCTTGATACGTTCATCGACTGGAACCCGGCCCATCCTGCCTCCTCGCGGATGCGCCACATGATTGCCGACGCTGGCAGCGAAATTCTTTCCGGACCCATCGCAGCGCACGCTGATTCCCAAATTCACGGCAAAGATCTTGCCGGCTGGCGCAGAGCTCTGCCACGGCGCGGCGGTGGTCACCTCGGCGTCCTCGGCGAATGCAAAGACCCAACTCGCCCCGTAGGAGCGATGCCGCCCCTCGGAAGGCTCACTCCGGACCTTTTGCGATCGCTCGCCAGCCTTGCGGATAAATATAGCAACGGGTTGTTACGCATGACGCCTTGGCAGAGCGTGCTGCTGCCCGAAGTTGCTCCGGATGATGCGGCGAGCGCCCTCTCCCATCTCGTTTCGGTGGGACTCAGCGCGGATGCACGGGGCCCCCTCGCAACCATGATAGGCTGTTCAGGTTCTGCGGGATGCGGATCTGCTCTTGCAGCAACACAGGCCGATGGATTGAAACTTGCCGCATTGTTGGACGGACAGGCCGGCATTCCGCATATTCACATGAGCGGCTGCAGTAAATCATGCGCCTCGCCATCCGCAAGGCCGGTTACACTTGTCGCAACATCAGCCGGGCATTACGACATCTTTCTGCGCGCGACCAATGGACCGTCGCGATTTGGCAAGCTATTGGCTGCGAACGTCACTATCGAGGAAGCCGCCGAACTGATCGGCCAAAATTCCGGCTCTGGGGGCCCACTGCATGCTTGATTATATTCGCGACGGTCAGGCGATCTATGATCGCTCCTTCGCTATCATCCGTTCCGAAGCCGATCTCAGCCGCATTCCAGCCGATCTTGAGAAACTTGCCGTTCGCGTCGCTCATGCCTGCGGCATGGTCGATGTGATTCAAGACCTCGCGTTTTCGGCCGGAGCCGCCGCCGCAGGCCGCACTGCGCTGTTGAATGGTGCTCCCATTCTTTGTGATGCGCGCATGGTAGCGGAAGGTGTCACGCGCTCGCGCTTGCCGGCCGGTAACGAGGTGATCTGCACATTGAACGATCCTTCGGTCGCCGCCCTGGCGCGCGACATGGGAAATACCCGCTCGGCCGCGGCGCTGGAATTGTGGCGTCCACACCTGGAGGGAGCCGTTGTCGCATTCGGCAATGCGCCAACCGCTCTGTTCCGTCTTCTGGAAATGATCGATGAGGGCGCTCCCAAGCCTGCGCTCATCCTGGGCTTTCCTGTCGGCTTTGTTGGCGCACTGGAGTCCAAGGCTGCACTGGCCGAGAACAGTCGCGGTGTTCCCTATGTGGTTGTTCATGGACGGCGGGGT
Organism: Phyllobacterium lublinensis; assembly: GCF_020164435.1. GTDB lineage: Bacteria > Pseudomonadota > Alphaproteobacteria > Rhizobiales > Rhizobiaceae > Phyllobacterium > Phyllobacterium lublinensis. Next base: position 139,139 of record NZ_JAIUDQ010000014.1, read on the forward strand.
GGCAGCGCCATGGCGGCAGCCGCTATCAATGCGCTCGCGTCGGAGAAAGAATGATGCCGCGGAAGGGCCGGCTCTATGGGCTGGGCGTGGGCCCCGGCGATCCTGAACTTATCACCCTGAAGGCTCTTCGCCTGCTGCAGGCGACGCCGGTGGTTGCCTACCACGCGGCAAAAGGCAGGAAGGGCAATGCGCTGACCATCGTCGAGCGCTATCTGAACGAAAAGCAGCTGCTTGTTCCGCTGATCTACCCGGTAACGACGGAAATACTGCCGGCTCACATGAATTATGAGACGATCGTCAGCGACTTCTATGGCGAGATCACCGGCCTCCTGCGCGAGTATCTGGATGCCGGCACCGATGTCGCAGTGATCGCTGAAGGCGATCCGTTTTTCTACGGCTCGTTCATGTACATCCATGACCGGCTCGCGGGTGAGTATGAGACCGAAGTCGTGCCGGGTGTCTGCTCGATCCTGGGCGGCGCAGCTGTCCTCGGCGCTCCGCTCGTTTACCGCAACCAGACACTGACGGTTCTGTCCGGCGTACTACCCGCCGATGACCTGCGGGCCAGGCTCGCCACCACCGAGGCTGCAGCCATCATGAAACTGGGCAAGAACCTTGCCAAGGTGCGCGACGTAATCCGAGAACTCGGTTTGATGGACCGCGCGCTCTATGTCGAGCGTGCGACGATGGATGCTCAACGCATAGTGCCCCTGATCGATGTCGATCCTGAAGCCTCGCCTTACTTTTCGCTCATTCTGGTCCCGGGCGAGAAATGGCAAGGTGGTGGCGAATGACCGTCGCACCCCACATCTTTGTCCTCTCGGCACTTGGTATAGAAACGGCGCTGAGGATCAAGGACGGCATGCCCGACGTGACCATCCATGGTCTTGAAGGCCGCGTGGTCGGAGCCGACGTGCCCTTCGGCAATTTTGGCGAGACGATCCGTCAGCAGTATCAGGCGGGCCATCCCATTATCGCCTTGTGTTCAGCCGGCATCACCATCCGATCGTTGGCTTCAGTACTGGGGAACAAGGGAATTGAGCCGCCGGTGTTAGCTGTTGCCGATGACGGGAGTGCTGTGGTGCCACTGTTGGGCGGGACGACAGGTGTCAATGTTCTCGCCAGGCAGATTGCGCAAATCCTCGAAGTATCGCCTGCAATAACGACCTCGGGCGAGCTCCGGTTTGGCACGTGCCTCCTCAATCCGCCTCCAGATTTCCAATTGAAAAACCCTGAGGATGCAAAAAAATTCATCGCTGACCTGTTGTCTGGCAAGACGGTCAGGATCGAAGGTAATGCGCCCTGGCTCAGCGAATCGCGCTTGCCTTTGGATGAAACCGGAGAACTTCTCATCCGTATAACGTCGGAAGAGGTTACACCGCAAAACGGTGAACTGGTCTTCCAACCGAAAGCGTCGGGCGACATCGCCTTCGCCGAACCCAAACCCGGCAGACTCGCGGTCGTCGGCCTTGGTCCGGGGGACGCCAAGTTCATGGTCCCTGCCGTCAAGCATGAGTTGCAGCGCGCCCAGGACGTTCTCGGCTACGAAACATATGTGCGCATGGCCGGCCCCTTCCGCTCCGACCAGACCGTGCACATGACTGACAATCGCGAGGAAATGCAGCGGGCGCGTCATGCCTTTGAGCTTGCTGCGACGGGCCGGTCCGTGGTGATGATTTCGTCCGGCGATCCGGGTGTCTTCGCCATGGCGGCAGCCGTCGTCGAGGCACTGCATGAATCTGAAGACCCTGCCTGGCATGCCGTGGAGCTTGAGATCCTTCCCGGTGTTTCGGCGGCTCTCGCCGCCGCGAGCCGGAGCGGAGCGCCACTCGGCCATGATTTCTGCATTCTGTCGCTGTCAGACAATCTGAAGCCTTGGGATATCATCGAGAAGCGCATTGCACTTGCCGCCGAAGCCGATTTCGCCATGGCCTTCTACAATCCGATCTCGAAGCCGCGGCCATGGCAATTGCCGCGCGCCATCGAAATCCTGCGCCACCACCGCAGTCCCGATACGCCAATCGTGCTTGGCCGGGACATAGGCCGCCCAGGAGAGCGTTTGCAGGTGATTACACTCGTGGAACTTGTTCCGGAACTTGTAGACATGCGCACGGTTATTATTGTCGGTTCATCGCTCACGCGCAGCTTCGAACGCCTTGACGGCGGCAGGTGGGTCTATACGCCGCGCTGGTATGGGAAAAAGCCGGTGACATGAAGTCAAAACTCATGAGTCACTGAAGAAAGTTCATTTGTCCGTGGCGCCAGATGCCGGAAAAAGGATTGAGTGCTTCGTTTTTGTGTCGTTGCTGCTCAAGACCGCTCAGTATGATCCCTTACACCCGATTGGCAGTATCCGGAGTTCCCATGCCAGACAAGAATTATGTGCTTACACTTTCGTGCGAGGACCGGCCGGGCATCGTCGCTTCGGTGACGACTGAACTCGCCGGTATGGACGCCAATATCGCCGAGAGCAACCAGTTCTGGGACCGGCAGACCAACCGCTTTTTCATGCGCATCGCCTTCACTGCT
>NZ_JAIUDQ010000015.1 GCF_020164435.1 Phyllobacterium lublinensis
GAAAAAGCAGGGCTTGAAATATGTTTCACGTGAAACACTGTCCTTAGGCTTATACTTGACTCCTGGAGCGGTTTTGCCCATCAAGACGCAGATTCGAATCTCGGAAAGTGCAGCGCGTGGAAGACGTTTTTGATGTCATCATTATCGGTGGGGGTCATGCAGGCTGCGAAGCGGCTGCTGCATCGGCTCGATACGGAGCGCGGACCGCTCTCGTAACCCATCGCGCCGACACGATCGGCGTCATGTCCTGTAACCCAGCCATCGGCGGCCTTGGCAAGGGCCACCTTGTTCGCGAGATTGATGCGCTCGACGGACTGATGGGGCGTGTCGCCGATGCGGCCGGGATCCAGTTTCGGTTATTGAATCGTCGCAAGGGCCCAGCCGTCCGGGGACCGCGTACGCAGGCGGATCGCAAGCTGTATCGCGTTGCGATGCAGGACGCCATTGCCGGGCAGACAAACCTCTCTGTTGTGGAGGGTGGCGCCAACGACCTCATCATAGAACATGGAAAGATCGTCGGCGTGCAATTGATGGATGGCCGTCACTTGCGTTGCGCGTCGGTCGTATTGACTACGGGCACGTTCCTGCGCGGCCTGATCCATATCGGCGAGCGAAAGATCCCGGCAGGACGGATGGGTGAAGCCCCTGCCCTTGGCCTATCCGATACGCTGGCACGTTTTGAGTTTGCCCTCGGCCGGCTGAAGACAGGAACACCACCTCGGCTGGATGGTCGCACGATCGATTGGGCAAGCCTGGATATGCAGTCTGCGGACGCAGACCCGTTGCCATTCTCGCTGATGACCGATTCCATTCAGAATCCGCAGATAGATTGTGGCATTACCCGAACAACGCCGGAGACGCACGCGATCATTCGCGCCAATCTGCATCGGTCGGCAATGTATTCCGGTTCGATAGAAGGAATCGGGCCGCGCTATTGTCCATCGGTCGAGGACAAGATTGTCAAGTTTGGCGACCGAGACGGCCACCAGATATTTCTGGAGCCCGAGGGCCTCGATGATCACACGGTCTATCCGAATGGCATTTCCACATCTCTGCCGGAGGATGTCCAACTGGATCTGCTCAAGACCATCCCCGGTCTCGAGCGCGCAACCATGCTGCAGCCGGGCTATGCCATCGAGTATGACTATATCGACCCACGTGAGTTGGAACGGAGCCTGCAGACGCGCCGCATTGGCGGTTTGTTCCTGGCAGGCCAGATCAATGGCACAACCGGTTACGAGGAGGCGGCGGCGCAGGGCCTTTTGGCCGGGCTGAATGCGGCGCGCCTCGCTGGTGGTAGTGCGCCGGTCATCATGCAGCGAACGGAAGCCTATATAGGCGTTATGGTCGATGATCTGACATCCCGTGGGGTTAGCGAACCATACCGCATGTTTACCTCGCGCGCCGAATTTCGGCTGTCGTTGCGGGCAGACAATGCAGATGAGCGCTTGACCCCGATGGCAGAACGACTGGGCATTCTCGGCAATGCACGCCGCGAACGTTTTGCTGCAAGAACTCGTGATCTGGACGCCGCTCGCGCCCTCACCAAGAGTCTGACCATCACGCCCAATGCTGCGCATGCGCACGATCTTCATCTGAACCAGGACGGAATTCGGCGTTCGGCCTATGATCTGTTGGCATTTCCAGACATCGATCTTGCTCGAATCAGTAATATCTGGCCCGAGCTAGTCGAAATCAATCGGTTAACTGGCGATGCGCTTGAGATCGAGGCCCAGTATGCCGTTTATCTTGACCGCCAGAAAGCCGACGTGGCAACGATGGAGCGGGAGGAATCTTTGCTGATCCCCGTCGCGCTCGACTTCTCAACAACAGCTGGCCTGTCAAACGAGTTGAAACAGAAGTTGCAGCAACGCAAACCGCGTTCGATCGCCGAAGCACAACGCATTGACGGTATGACGCCGGCAGCATTGGCGCTGATTATCACCCAAATACGCCGTGGCGCTGCGCGAGACGTGGCGTGAGCACCGAAAAGGCAAGGCGGTTGCAAGAGGTATTATCCACTGTTTCACGTGAAACAGTGGATAACTTGCTTGACTTCGAGACACTGTTTCGAAAATGGTCCGCGGCCATCAATCTCGCATCTCCGTCGACGCTGGATAATCTTTGGGAGCGGCACATCGTCGACAGTGCACAGCTCTTCGACATGGCTCCCGCCGCAACAAAATGGCTTGATCTTGGCTCGGGTGGTGGATTTCCCGGTGTCATTCTGGCGATTCTGCTGAAGCAACGACCCGGCGGGACAATTGATCTGGTCGAAAGCAATGGCAAGAAGGCAGCGTTTCTTCGCACCGCGCTTGGCCAGTTTTCTGCGCCGGGTGCGGTCCATGCTGCTCGCATCGATGCAGTCTGGCCAAAAATACGCGATCCCCAGGTCGTTACGGCGCGCGCTTTGGCATCCTTGAGCGATCTGTTCGTGCTGGCAGAGCCTTGGCTCACAACGGGCGCTGTAGCCCTGTTCCAAAAAGGACGGGATTACCGCCGGGAAATTGAGGAAAGCCGTTACGGATGGTCGTTTGATCTGGTAGAACGAGCAAGTATGGTCGATAGGGATTCGGTCGTTCTGCAAATCAGCAATTTGCGACGTGCCGAACCCTGATCAGTAGACTTTCATATTCGTACCGTCGCTGACGAACAGTTTTGCTCAGGAAAACGTGATGAACAGCCAGACCCGTATCATTACCATTGCCAACCAAAAGGGCGGTGTGGGCAAAACCACGACAGCGATCAACCTGGCAACTGCCTTGGCTGCGATCGGCGAGAATGTTCTCATCGTTGACCTTGACCCTCAGGGCAATGCGAGCACAGGCCTCGGGATTGATCGCAAGAATCGCGAAATTTCGTCCTATGACGTACTGATGCATTTGGCGTCTGTGGAAGAGGCTGCCGTGGCGACGGCGGTACCTAACCTCTCGCTGATCCCCTCGACGCTTGACCTGCTGGGCGTCGAAATGGAAATTTCGCATGCTGCCGATCGCGCAACTCGCCTGCGAAAGGCGTTTCGAGGCAATCAAGGATCCTCAAGCTTCTCCTATATATTGATCGATTGCCCGCCGTCACTCAACTTGTTGACGATGAATGCCATGGCCGCCGCCGATTCAGTCCTCGTTCCGCTACAATGCGAGTTCTTCGCGCTTGAGGGATTGAGCCAGTTGCTGGAAACGGTCAACCAGGTTCGAACGGCACTCAATCCCAATCTCGCCATCCAGGGCATTGTGCTGACCATGTATGATGGGCGAAATAACCTTGCAACCCAGGTGGTTGATGATGTGCGTTCCTTTATGGGGGACAAAGTTTACCGTACGGTCATTCCAAGGAACGTCCGCGTGTCTGAAGCCCCATCCTACGGGATTCCAGCCATCCTTTACGACCTGAAATGTGCGGGCAGCCAGGCCTATCTCCAACTTGCTTCCGAAGTGATACAAAGGGAGCGTCACCTGCGCGCTGCCTGATCGATTCGAAAGCGAAACATATATGAGAGTCTCATGACGATGAATGAAGATCTGTCAAAAAAGCGCTTGGGCCGCGGCCTCGCAGCCCTGATAGGCGAGATGGACCGGGTGCCTGATGAGAATGCGCCGCGCATCGCCACTTTGGATCGTCAGATTCCCATTGAGTTTGTCACGCGCAATCCACGCAATCCACGCCGCATGTTTACAGAGGGCGATCTCGACGATCTCACGCAATCAATTCGCGAGCATGGTATCGTTCAGCCAGTCGTCGTGCGCCCCTCCCAAGGATCTCCGGATCATTTCGAGTTGATCGCGGGCGAGCGCCGCTGGCGTGCCGCCCAGCGTGCTGGCCTTTCAACCATCCCCGTTATCATTCGGGAGGTTAATGATCGCGTTGCGCTGGAACTGGCGATCATCGAAAACGTTCAGCGTGCGGATCTCAATCCGATCGAAGAAGGCATGGGATATCAACAGCTTATCGACGATCACGACTATACACAGGCGGATCTCGCGCAAGTCATCGGCAAGAGCCGCAGCCACGTCGCCAATACGCTGCGCCTGTTGAAATTGCCGGAACCGGTACGGGATATGATCACGAATGGCGCGCTCTCGGCCGGTCATGCCCGGACACTGATCACAGCAGAAAATCCCGCGGTGCTCGCCGACAAGATCATTCGTGATGGCCTTTCTGTTCGCCAGGCGGAGGCCTTGGCGCAAAATGGCGGGCCAAAGGCGGTAGCGCCTAAGTCCAAATCCGATGGTGACGACGGCAAGGATGCCGATACGCGCGCGCTGGAGAAGCTGCTATCGGATGTGACCGGCATGCGGGTGACGGTCAACCACCAGAACAAGGGTGGCGATGTTCGTATCCACTACGCCACACTGGAACAGCTCGACGAAATCTGCCGACGCCTTCAAAGCTAGTTCGTCTTCAGCGACCGTTGCGGCCTGCACGGGCGGCTTCAGCCGCCAAGGCAATCATTGACTGGCGAATAATCGCGACGCCGAGCGAGGCGTTTCGCCTGCTTTCCAACACGGTGCGTTGCAGCCGCTCGATGGCGCGGGCGCAAGATTGCGTGGTCCATCGCTGCAGCGCCATCTCAACGATCTTCTTGCGTGCGAAGAAAATCGGTGGCCGCGCGGCAGCGACGGCCGAGCCCGCGTTCTTGTCTTCGTTTTCCATGCCGTAACGTAACGTTTGTAACGACTGGAACTGGCGGATAGCAGCGTTCAAGATCAGATAGTTGGCAGAGCCAGTGCCTATCGCCCGATCGAAGGCCAAGGTGAAATCCGTTACGTTACCGGTCATCACCGCGTCCACCATGGTTTCATAGGAGGTCGCGCTGACATCCCCGACGATATCGCGGACATCTTCGATGGTAATGCGCTGCTTGCCATGGGCATAGAGGCAAACCTTCTCGAGTTCGGCCCGGGTAGCGAGGCGGTCACCGCCGAGGCTTTCCTTCAGCAGGCTTCGTGCGTCGAGCGTAATCTGCAATCCTGTCCGGGCCAGGACGTCATCAATGGTACTGTCGATGCCACGTGCATCGTCGCTGTAGCACGGCAAGGCCATGGCGCTGGCACTCTGCTCCACGGTACCACGCAGTCCGGCCCCCTTTTTCAAATCGCCCGCCTCGACAAGTATGAATGTATCGGCTGGCGGATTCTTGCAGAGGTAGGCAACGGCATCCGCCAGTCCTTTCTGTCCAGCCGCATTGCGCACCCAGATCAGGCGTTCACCGCCAAACATGGAGATGGTGTTGGCTTCGTCCGAAAGTCGTCCGGGCTCTGTGTTGATGTCATCGGCATCCAGCCCAATTACAGCAAAGGGGTCGTCCTGCGCGAGCCCGGTCAGTTGGGCAAAGACCCCGGCCCTTTCGCTCACGAGCCCTTTGTCAGGTCCATAGAGCAACACAATCGGGTAGGCGCGATCCAGCCTTTTCAGAAAGGAATCAACCTCATGTGCTTTTTTCTGTGCCATGTCTTACGGGTTAAGCGGGTTAGGTAAAGATTGCAATTGCAACCTGCACGAAGCTTCAACAGTTCAAACGACTATCAATCAAAAAGCAAAAAGGCCCGGTCGAAACCGGGCCTTTTGAACTTCGGACAACTGGAGCGGGAAATGGGATTCGAACCCACGACCCCAACCTTGGCAAGGTTGTGCTCTACCCCTGAGCTACTCCCGCATACACAGTCTGTCTTGCGAAGCGGGGCCTATATGACCCAAGCGCCGGGCAATTGCAACAGGGAATTTTCTTCTTTCGTGAGATATGTCAAAAATCTCGTCTGGAAGTGGCGAGCCGGAGCTTTTTGCTTGAGCATGCGCCACCCAAGCATTACGAGAGACCTCATCAAATCTGAGAGACCACGTTTCGAAGGCAGTCATGGGCACGACGTTTGACGATCTGATGGAATATCTTGCCAGGCTTGGCATCGCGGTATCAACGGTGCGCCATCCGGCAGTATTCACTGTCGCGGAAGCCCAGGATTTGCGAGGGCAGGTTGCCGGCGCCCATACCAAGAATCTGTTCTTGAAGGACAAGAAGGACAACTTCTTTCTTGTGACGGTCGATGAAGATGCGGAAGTTGATCTTAAAACCATTCACGGAAAAATTGGCGCCTCGAGCCGGGTTTCGTTTGGCAAGCCGGAAAAGCTGCTTGAGCTGCTTGGATTGACGCCGGGAGCCGTCAGCGTATTTGGAGCAATCAACGATCCGCTGCTGCGGGTCAAAGTGGTGCTTGATGAAAGCCTGATGACGCATGACGTCGTGAACGGACATCCATTGACGAATGAGGCGACGACATCAATACGCCCAGTGGATCTCCTGACCTTTCTAAGGGCCACTGGGCACGAACCTCTGATCTTGAAATTAGACGGATCGACCCCAAACTGATAATTGGTAATTTCCACGTCGATCCAGCGCACTAACAGGTAAACGGGAGAACGGAATGAGCAATACAGATAACCCGTTTGGTGGCGGCTATGGAGCAGCGTCAGGCGCTCAGACCGTATCATTTGGAACTACTCCGAATGGCTCGGCGGCAAATGCGGGCGAGCTCATCAGGGATACGACCACCGCTGGCTTTTCCAAGGACGTGATCGCTGAATCGAAGACTCAACCCGTCCTGGTGGATTTTTGGGCGCCCTGGTGCGGGCCTTGCAAGCAATTGACCCCAGTTCTGGAAAAGGTGGTTCAAGCCGCTGGCGGACGCGTCAAGCTGGTGAAGATGAATATCGATGATCATCCGGCCATCGCAGGACAACTCGGTATCCAGTCCATTCCCGCTGTCATCGCCTTCTCGAACGGGAAGCCAGTGGACGGTTTCATGGGCGCTTTGCCCGAATCGAAGGTTAAGGAATTCATTGACCGCATAGCTTCCCCGGACGGCGGTAGGGATGAGGCAGTGCGTTCGGCGCTTGAGGCTGCGGCACATGCCGCGGAAGCTGGCGATCTCGACCAGGCGAGCCAGATTTACGCAGCGGTCCTGGCAGAGATCCCGGACCATGTCCCGGCATTGGCTGGGCTTGCCAATTGTCTGATTGAACTTGGCGATATCGAACAAGCGAGAATTGTACTCGAGCGCGTACCTGCGGACAAAAAGGACGATGCGGCGGTTCGTGCCGCTGAGGCGAAGATCGCGCTTGCAGAACAGGTAGCAACGCTGGGCGACCCGGTGGCGCTTGAAGCTCGATTGAATGAAAACCCCAAGGACCATCAGGCGCGGTTTGACTTGGCCATGATCATGAATGCCAAGGGCCAGCGCAACGAGGCCGCTGATCATCTTCTCGCCATCATGAAGGCCGATCGTGCATGGAATGATGATGGTGCCCGTAAGCAGCTGCTGCAGTTCTTCGATGCGTGGGGTGCTGGCGACGAAGCATCCGCTACCGCGCGCCGCAAATTGTCTTCGCTGCTGTTTTCGTAAAGAAAATCAGGCATTATGGCCGATGCTGAATTCCGGCTGGAGCTAAATGATGCAAGCAGGAAATGTTCGCTACAGGACGCTGGACGATATTCCGGAAAGTGTGCCGATTTTTCCCCTGCCCGGAGCCTTGCTATTGCCGGGCGGTCAGCTGCCGCTCAATATCTTCGAGCTTCGCTATCTCGCCATGGTCGACGCTGCCCTCGCCGGCAAGCGGATTATCGGCATGATCCAGCCGCGTTTCGATCAGGAGAATGAGGCTGATGCCGATCTGTGTGAAGTGGGATGTCTCGGTCGCATCACCTCCTTTGCGGAAACCGGTGATGGCCGCCTGCTGATCACACTTCAGGGCATCTGCCGTTTTCGAGTGGTCAAGGAGCTTTCGACACGATCACCCTACCGTCAGTGCCGAATTGCGCCGCTGCGCGCTGATCTGGATGAAGCGGATGATTCCGAAGTAGACCGGTTGGCGTTGTTGCGAGTCTTTCGTGCCTATCTTGACGCCAATAATCTCGAGGCGGACTGGGACAGTATCTCGCGTGCGGGCAATGAGACACTCGTCAATGCGCTCGCCATGATGTCGCCCTTCGGTGCAGCCGAAAAGCAGGCGCTGCTGGAGGCCGCAGACCTCAAGACGCGAGCGGAGACTTTGATCGCAATCACCGAGATCGCGTTGGCGAAGGACCAGGATGATTTCGAGGGAAGCCTGCAATGATCGGGATCGCACCATGACCGACGAAAAACGCGATACGCCGATCGACCGGAAGTTGCTGGAACTCCTGGTATGTCCGCTGACAAAAGGTCCATTGACCTATGACCAGCAACGGTCGGAGCTGATTTCCAAGTCCGCGCATCTCGCTTATCCCGTGCGAGACGGTATTCCGATCATGTTGCCGTCCGAGGCCCGCACGATCGAAGATTAGGCCTTTCATATGCGAAACGGCTGCGCCATCATGAGAGTCAGTTGTATGACTGAAGGTTGTGAGGATGGCGAAACCGAACGATAAACGCGATGCACTGATCGCTTCCGCAGCCGGATTGTTCTGGCATCAGGGCTATGCTGTGACAAGTCTTGCTGATATCGCTGCAAGTTCAGGCATTCCTCTCGGCAACATCTACTATTATTTCAAGACAAAGGCGGACCTTGCTCGGGGTGTAGCCGACATCTTTGTCGCGGAGACGGAGGGTATGCTGGCGGAGATCACCGAGGCAAATCAGAATCCGCGTGCCCGGTTGCAACTTCTTGTCGAAAAACTGGCACAGTCACTCAGGAGCCGCGTAGAATACGGCTGTCCGATTGCGCTAGCCATTCGGGACTTTCGCCAGGACTCACCCGAGGCTGCCGCCCGTGCCGCCGAAGCATTCAGCCTCCTCGTGGGTTTCATTGGCCGGGAGCTCGGACGATCCGGAATACGTCCGTCCACGGCATTGGGACTTGCCCGCAACGCCCTCACCGAGTGGCAGGGGGGGATCATGCTTGCGCACGGTTTGCGTGATCCGACGGTCCTGGCGGAAAGTTTCCGGCGAATGGAGCGGCTATTATTGGTGGCGCCCTCGCGCCAATAACGCATCAGGAGACCCCTCGCATCTGGCTGCGATACCTATTATATGAGCCAGAACGCCGATCAGGAGCTCCGATGGCTAGAAGTAATCAGACTGCCGACTGGGCCAACCGTCTGTCGCCTTCGCTAGGCGAGATAGAATCGCTGGCAATAGAGGCGTATGCGCACCTGCCTGAAACGTTCCGTGCGCTGTGCGGCGATATCACCATTCAGGTATCGGAGTTTCCCGAAGATCAGATTGTCGACGACATGGGGCTCGAGTCGCCCTTCGACCTCCTCGGGCTGTTCGAGGGGACCGGTATCGGTGAGCGTTTTTCGCTCCAGACTGGCGAGCAGGCCAATCGCATAACGATATACCGCCGTGCCATACTGGATTATTGGGCGGAGTACGAGGAAGCCCTCGGGGATATCGTGACGCATGTACTGATCCACGAGATCGGACATCATTTCGGACTCTCGGACGAGGATATGGAGCGCATCGAAGCGACTGTCGAATAGAGAGCTCGCCTACGACAGGTTGCCGATGCCATGAAATGCAACAGCGAACGGGTATCGGCTCCACGACCGGTTGGCCGGCGAATCAAAAGTCGCTCAGTTTGATCCCCGGGTCATAATCCACACCGTCGACGTCTTTAACGACAGCCTGACCGCACTGCATGGTACCCGTCACTGAATTGAACGCATAAGTCGGCGAACCATAGATGTGCCAGCCCTTGTTGATCGCTGCCGTCACCTTGTGGCAGAAGCTCGAATCATCCGGGCCTGTCAGAAACCGGTATAGTTTCATAGTATCGTTCCAATCTCGGATCGTCGTGTTGATCCTGGGTTGCAGATATTCTGGTCTCAGTTTCCGCCGATTGCGGCGATCTTGGCCAGCAGTCTCTCAGCAGCCTCGAGGTGCAGGCGTTCGATCATTCTGCCCGCGAGGGCTATAACACCCTTGCCACTATTTTCTGGCGCGGCGAAGGCGTCAACGATCGACCGGGCCTCGGCAATGGTTCGTGCATCGGGAAGAAAGGCCGCATTTGCAATCTCAATCTGGGACGGATGGATCAAAGACTTTCCGTCGAACCCCATTCTGACGGCATCAGCGCATTCAGCCGCGAAACCATCGAGATCGGCGAAATCATTGTAAACACCGTCGATCACGTCGAGTTTGCCGGCCTTTGCGCAAAGCAGGATCTGCATGAGCCAGGGGCCGACAAGCGCACGGCCATTGGTCAAGTGAGTACCTGTCTCCTTGGCAATGTCGTTGGTTCCGATCACAAAACAATCAAGCCGCGCCGTCGACCGCAGTCCAAGTTCGGCAATTTCATCCGCATTGATAATCCCACGCGGGGTTTCGATCATCGCCCAAAGGCGAATATGTTCAGAGGCATCGGTTTCCTCAAGGATCTCGGTGACACCCGTGACATCCTGTGGTTTCTCTACCTTAGGGAGGAGAATGGCATCGGGTTTGCAGGCCCGGGCTGCCAGCAAGTCTTCGGGTCCCCATGGGCTCGAAAGTCCGTTGATGCGGATTATACGCTCGGCCGTACCGGCGCTATGCGCCAGAAAATGGCTGCGCAATGCTTCGCGTGCGTCGTCTTTCACGGCTGGCGCAACCGCATCCTCCAGGTCGAAAATGATCGCATCAGCCTTCAGCATGGCGATTTTGGCCATGGCCTTGGCATTCGAGGCCGGAACATAAAGGACAGACCGGCGTGGGCGGAAAGGTTTGATCATGCCAACTTTTTGCCCTGATCGCCAGGGCAAGACAAGAGCAATCCAACCGTCGGCCCAAAGTGACACAGGGGAAACTCTTTGATTCGAGCCAAAGCTGGTGTAAAGCGAAGCACAAAGTTAATCCGCAGGTTCTACAGGCAGACATCATGGACAAATTCACCAAGCTCACGGGCGTTGCTGCTCCGCTGCCCATCATCAATGTCGACACCGATATGATCATCCCGAAGGATTATCTGAAGACGATCAAGCGGACAGGTCTCGGTACAGGGCTGTTTGCGGAAATGCGTTACAATGATGATGGCTCTGAGAACCCTGATTTCGTCCTCAACAAGGCGGCCTACCGGAAAGCGCAGATTCTGGTTACAGGCGACAATTTCGGCTGCGGCTCGAGCCGCGAGCACGCGCCCTGGGCTCTCCTGGATTTTGGGATTCGCTGCGTAATCTCCACGAGTTTCGCCGATATTTTCTACAACAACTGTTTCAAGAACGGTATCCTGCCGATCCGCGTCAGCCAGGACGATCTCGAAAAGTTGATGGACGACGCCCAGCGCGGCGCCAATGCGACCCTTTCCATCGATCTCGAGGAATTGACGATCAAGGGACCTGATGGCGGTACAATCGGCTTTGAACTCGACGAATTCCGTCGCTACTGCATGCTGAATGGCCTCGATGATATTGGCCTCACGATGGAGAAGGCCGACAAGATCAGCAATTTCGAAACCGCCAACGCGGAAAGACACCCCTGGGCGTAACCGAACGACGGATTGCGCGAGATCCAAGCGCCGGTCGTAGCGCGCTTGCGAAGGCGAGGGGGTGACCCCGATGATTCGTGGAGTTATGGCGCTCCTGGCGTGTAGAAAATTGCGCAAGTAGCTTTCCATCTTTGCTGAACTTGCGCTAAGTACGCGCCATCCTGACTCCCACGATCTTCATCAAACGAGGTTTTCCAGCATGGCATCGAAAAAGCTCCTTCTTCTTCCCGGCGACGGCATTGGACCCGAGGCAATGGCCGAAGTCCGCAAGATCATCGCCTACATGAATGCCGAGCAGAAGAGTGGCTTCGAGATCGATGAGGGCCTGGTCGGCGGCTCGGCCTATGATGCGCATGGTGAGGCAATCTCCGAAGCCGACATGGCTAAGGCCCTCGCCTCGGATGCTGTTCTCTTCGGTGCCGTCGGCGGGCCGAAGTGGGACAGCGTTCCTTATGATGTTCGGCCGGAAGCCGGCCTTTTGCGCTTGCGCAAGGACATGGAGCTGTTTGCGAATCTGCGCCCAGCGATCTGCTATCCTGCTCTCGCGGACTCATCGTCGCTCAAGAAGGAGATCGTCGAAGGTCTGGATATCCTGATCGTGCGCGAATTGACAGGCGGGGTCTATTTCGGCGAGCCGAAGGAAATCCGTGATCTTGGCAATGGCCAGAAGCGCGGCATCGACACGCAAGTTTATGACACTTACGAAATCGAGCGTATCGCCGGCGTCGCCTTCGAACTGGCGCGTACGCGCGGCAACAAGGTGACGTCGATGGAAAAGCGCAACGTCATGAAATCGGGCGTATTGTGGAACGAAGTTGTTACGGCCACCCACAAGGCGAAGTATTCCGACGTCAAGCTCGACCACATGCTTGCTGATGCCGGTGGCATGCAGCTTGTCCGCTGGCCGAAGCAGTTCGACGTCATCTTAACGGACAATCTGTTTGGCGACATGTTGTCCGATATCGCAGCGATGCTCACGGGTTCACTCGGCATGCTTCCTTCGGCCTCTCTTGGTGCCCCCGATGCCAAGACGGGCAGCCGCAAGGCTCTTTACGAGCCCGTGCATGGCTCGGCGCCGGATATCGCCGGGACGGGCGCGGCAAATCCGATTGCCATGATTGCATCCTTCGCCATGTGCCTGCGTTATTCGTTCAACATGGTTGTCGAAGCCGACAGGCTGGAAGCCGCTATTGCGGGCGTTCTCGATGACGGGATCCGGACTGCTGATATCATGTCGGAAGGCAAGACCAAGGTCGGTACCGTCGAAATGGGCGACGCGATCCTGGCGAAGTTCAAGGCACTAGCTGCCTGAGGCAGACCTCATGATGGAAAAAGCCCGGCGCGATCGCTCGCGCCGGGCTTTTCGTCTTGTCGGGGCGACTTAATCGATCGCGTGAAGGTCAGTGCCCTTGGTCTCTCGAACGAACAGGAGTCCGATAACCAGAGTCATCGCGGCAACCACGATCGGGTACCAGAGACCATAGTAGATATCACCCTTGAAGGCGCTCATTGCGAACACGGTTGCTGGAAGCAGGCCGCCGAACCAGCCGTTACCGATATGGTAGGGCAAGGACATGCCCGTATAACGGATGCGGGTCGGGAACATCTCCACAAGGATCGCTGCGATCGGGCCATATACCATGGTGACATAGATCACGAGTATGAAGAGGATACCAATGACCTTCGCCCAATTCACTGCTGCAGGGTCGGCCACCATCTTGAACGCGCCAGCGCCCGGAACCGTATAGACCGCCACTTCAGTGGCGCCAGCCGCTTCTTCTGCAGTGATGAGCTTGTCCTTGATGGCCTGGTCGACCGGAACCATGGTCTTATCGCCAGCACGAATAGCAGCCGCATCAAGCGTCAGCTTCGGGTTGGCTGCTATGAGAGCATCGAGCTTTGCGTCGACAACTTTCACCGGATCGCGGACGAGGGGATAGCCACCATCCTGAAGCGCGGTATTCACCCCTTTTGCGAAAGCGGCTTCCTTGGCCTTGGCATCGGCCCCGGCAGCAACAGCATCGTAGGACTCGACTGTCTCCTCGCCGATCTTCACTGTGGCTGCCGTACCAGGTGCAGCGGTTGCGACGACGTCATACGGCACCGAGTTCCGGGTCAGGAATGATGTCGCGATATCGCAGGACGTCGTAAACTTTGCCGTGCCGGTCGGGTTGAACTGGAACTTGCAGTCGCCAGGCGCAGCCGTCACGGTGGCACGAACGTTCTGCTGTGCAGCGGCGAGGGCGGGATTTGCCGCCCAGGTCAGTGCCTTGAACAGCGGGAAGTAGGTGATGATCGCGAGCGCCAGGCCGGCCATGATGATTGGCTTGCGTCCGATCTTGTCCGACAGCCAGCCAAAGAAGACGAAGAAGCCGGTGCCGAGCAGGAGTGCGATGGCGATCATGATGTTGACCGACTGACCATCAACCTTGAGGACGTTCTGCAGGAAGAACAGGGCGTAGAATTGTCCGGAATACCAGACCACAGCCTGCCCGGCAGTAAGACCAAACAGTGCGAGCAGGGCGATCTTGGCATTTTTCCACTGACCAAAGGCTTCGGAAAGCGGAGCCTTTGAACCCTTGCCCTCTTCCTTCATGCGCTGGAAGGTGGGTGATTCGCTCAAGGACAGTCGAATCCACACTGAAATCCCGAGCAGAACGAAGGAGAGGATGAACGGAATACGCCAGCCCCAGGCGGCAAAGGCGTCCCTGCCGAGCCAGTTCTGGATGACCAGAATGACGATCAGGGAAAGGAAGAGACCAAGCGTTGCCGTGGTCTGGATCCAGGAGGTGTAATAACCCCTCCTGTTGTCCGGTGCGTGTTCGGCGACGTAGGTCGCTGCACCGCCATATTCACCCCCCAGCGCGAGCCCCTGCAGCATGCGCAGGATAATCAGGATGATGGGAGCAGCGATGCCCCAGCTCGCGGAACCCGGGAGCACGCCCACGAGGAAGGTCGAAAGACCCATGATCATGATTGTGACGAGGAATGTGTACTTGCGGCCGACGAGATCGCCAATACGGCCAAAGACCAGCGCCCCAAAGGGCCTGACAAGGAATCCGGCCGCGAAGGCGAGCAGCGCAAAGATATTGCGTGTTGCTTCCGGATATTCACTGAAAAAGGCTGCACCGATAAACGCGGCCAGAGAGCCATAAAGATAAAAATCGTACCATTCAAAAACAGTTCCGAGCGAAGAAGCGAAGATCACCTTCTTTTCTTCCCTCGTCATTCCCCGACTAGAAGTGTCGGCCACAGACGTGGTTGCCATTTCCATTCCTCCCAGAAAACAACAGTTAAGCCAAGGACATGATTAGTTTTGACCCCTCGATCATGTACTCGACCAATGATGCTACGCATGGATCCTCTGCCGCATTTCTTGAAGCGGCAAACCATCCGACGGTTAATGCTCCTCCGGATTATCCTCCCCCAAGGTCATTCGCCGTACGCACGCGCGGAGTGTTCAACAATTATTGATGAAAGCAAAGCCCGCATCTTACGTCAATTGTCTAAAATTGTGTGTAACGCGACATATTCTTGTCATTTGAAGAGACAATTGACTCTTTTTCGAAACCGCGTACAAGCACTAGCGGACAAGGAGACGCTTGACGTGGGTAGCGAATCAACAGCGCTGTTTCTGACAAACGGTTCCGGCATGCATGCCGGATGCGCTGGTGCACCCGTCCTTATCCTCGACGTTTCGGCCAAACAGACTGCGAAAACGACCACCAAAACGGTCTGATTTCCCTTGGCCTGCTCGCCCCCTCCCGGGTCCGGCCCGGGGGAGAAAGACCCGCAGTGGCCAGCGGGTTTGTGAACAGCAGAGAGGGACAGGAGATACTACAGATGGGTTTCAAGGTTGCAGTTGTAGGTGCCACAGGCAATGTGGGCCGCGAAATGCTTACAATACTGGAAGAACGCGGCTTCCCGGTCAGCGAAGTTGTTGCGCTGGCATCACGCCGGTCGCAGGGAACCGAAGTGTCGTTTGGCGACAGGACGCTCAAGGTAAAGGCGCTCGATACCTACGATTTTTCCGATACAGATATCTGCCTCATGTCTGCAGGCGGCAATATTTCCAAGGAATGGTCACCGAAGATTGGCGCACAGGGATGTGTCGTTATCGATAATTCCTCGGCCTGGCGTTACGATTCGAATGTGCCGCTGATCGTTCCTGAGGTGAATCCCGACGCAATTTCGGGTTTCACCAAAAAGAACATCATCGCCAATCCGAACTGCTCCACCGCGCAACTCGTCGTGGCTCTCAAGCCCTTGCACGACCGGGCGAAGATCAAGCGTGTCGTTGTCTCGACATATCAATCGGTTTCCGGTGCCGGCAAGGAAGGGATGGACGAACTGTTCGAACAGTCCCGTGCGGTGTTTGTCGCCGATCCGGTAACGGCCAAGAAATTCACCAAGCGCATCGCCTTCAACGTCATTCCGCACATCGACGTCTTCATGGAAGACGGCTACACGAAGGAAGAATGGAAGATGGTCGCCGAAACCAAGAAGATGCTTGATCCGAAGATCAAGCTGACGGCGACTTGTGTGCGCGTACCGGTTTTCATTGGTCACTCGGAAGCGGTCAACATCGAGTTCGAAAGCCCGATGAGCGCAGAGGAGGCTCGCGAGATTCTGAGCGATGCACCGGGCTGCCTTGTCGTCGATCGCGCAGAGGACGGCGGGTATATCACTCCCTACGAGGCTGCCGGTGAGGATGCGACCTATATCTCCCGAATTCGTGAAGATATCACCGTGGAGAATGGTCTCTCCCTGTGGGTTGTCTCCGATAATCTGCGCAAGGGCGCCGCTCTCAACACCATCCAGATCGCCGAACTTCTTGTGGCACGGGGGCTTATCCAACCGAAGAAGATTGCGGCCTGACACGAGGTTGCAGAACCTGACAAGAAGGCGCGGCAAACCGCGCCTTTTTATTTTGCCTCGTCGATGCTTGCCACCAAGTTATCGCGCATGGCGATAAGCTCGGATCGCATCGCCTGCGCTTCGTCCATCGTACAGCCGAAGGCCTGTCCCATGGCGACAGGGACAGCTTCAGCGCGCTCGCGCATGGATCGGCCTTGTTCAGTAAGCCCAATGAGCACCTGGCGCTCATCGACGGTGTCGCGACGTCTGGTTATCAAGCCTGCCGCTTCAAGTCGCTTCAACAAGGGTGTGAGCGTTCCGGAATCGAGGCTGAGCTTGTCACCTATTGCTTTCACTGTCTGGTTTTCCTCCTCCCACAGGACAACCATCACAAGGTATTGGGGGTAGGTCAGCCCGAGAGCAGCCAGGCGCGGCTGGTAGGCGCGCGTAACGGCATTGGCCGTTGAATAGATCGCAAAACACAGGAAATTTGACAGCCTGAGGTTTGATTGATGGGCGTCTGCCGATTTGTTTCGCATCAGTCAACTCCTTCCGATGGGTATGCGCAGAATAGTCGGTAGCGATCAATTGCGCACCATTTAATTTTTTATGATCTATCGCATTTATCTATTGCGTACAAGTCAATTGTGTGAAATCTATATGCCAGTCAACACCTGCAAGGAAGGACACGTCCGATGAGCATTCTCTACACGACCAGCGCAACAGCAACCGGTGGCCGCGACGGCCGCGCCAACAGTGAAGACGGACGCTTGGCCGTATCGCTTTCGACACCAAAGGAACTTGGCGGAAATGGTGCCGATGGCACAAACCCCGAGCAGCTTTTTGCAGCCGGCTATTCCGCCTGTTTCCTCGGTGCCATGAAGTATGTGGCCTCGCAGAAGAAGATCAAACTGTCCGAAGACACCGCTGTCACCGCAACTGTCGGTATCGGTCCGCGCGCCGATGGAAAGGGCTTCGGCCTGGATGTTGCTTTGACCGCGAGCCTGCCAGGGGTCGATGCAACGCAGGCCCGCGAGATCGTCGACGGCGCTCACATTGTTTGCCCCTATTCGGAAGCGACACGCAGCAACCTCAGCGTCCGTATTTCGATCAAGTAGCCGATACGATCAGGTGAAGCCTCTGCCTGAACGAATGCTGGCGACGTTGCCAGCATTCTGCGGAGGCGACCGCCAGAATGCTTGAGAGTTCAGGATACGACGCGACTCAGCCGAGCCCACGCTTTTCGATCATCGCATCGGGCGTGGGCATCTTGCCGCGGAATGCCTTGTACAATTCCTCAGGATCGCGGCTTCCGCCGGCCGAGTAGATATACTGCTTCAACTTCGCTGCCAGATCGGCATTGAAGACATCGCCGGTTTCCTCGAACGCCTTGAAGGCGTCTGCGTCGAGCACTTCGGACCACATGTAGGAGTAATATCCTGCAGAGTAGCCATCGCCGGAAAACACGTGATTGAAGTGCGGCGTGCGGTGACGCATGATGATGGCGTCGGGCATCTGAAGCTTCTTCAAAGTGTCAGCCTCGAACTGAAGGGGATCCGCTGGCGGTTTGCCGTCAGCGTGGAACGCCATGTCCACCAATGCGGAAGAGGTGAACTCAACCGTATTGAAACCGGCATTGAAGGTATTTGCCGCGAGCACTTTTTCCAGCAGCTCGGCGGGCATTGCTGCACCGGTACGATAATGTACCGCGTATTTTTCGAGGATGGCCGGAACGGTCAGCCAGTGCTCATAGAGTTGCGAGGGTAGCTCGACGAAATCGCGTGACACTGAAGTACCCGAGACGCCTGGCCAGGTGACATCGGAGAGCAGACCATGCAGCGCGTGGCCAAACTCATGGAAAAGCGTCCGGGCACCGTCGAGGGAAAGCAGGGCGGGCTCGCCTTTGGGTGGCTTGGCGAAGTTCATGACATTGTAGATGATCGGTGTGTGCTCGCCATCAAGCTTGTGCTGCGACTTGAGCGCACTCATCCATGCACCGGAACGTTTCGACTGGCGGTTGAAGTAATCGCCAAGGAACAGACCACGCTTGCTGCCATCAGGGTTGAGGACTTCCCACACACGCACGTCAGGGTGCCATGTCGGGATGCCGGTTTTCTCCTGAAAGCGCAAACCGAAAAGACGGGTGGCGACATCGAAGCAGGCTTCGATGATCTTCTCCAACTGCAAATAGGGCTTCAGCTCGGTCTCATCGAAGGCAAAGCGCTCATTGCGCAGCTTTTCGGCATAGTAACGCCAATCCCACGGTTCGACCTTGTGATTGCGCCCCTCGGTCGCAATCAACCGCTGCAGGTCGCTTTCCTCTTCGGAAGCGCGTGCGCGCGCCTTGTCCCAAACGGGCTCAAGCAGTTCCATGACAGCCTTCGGCGTCTTGGCCATGGTATCGTCGAGCTTGAAGGCTGCAAAACTCTCATAACCGAGTAACCCTGCCTTCTCTGCACGCAACTTCACCATCTCTGCGACAATGGCGGTATTGTCCGTCTCGCCGCCGTTCTGCCCACGCGCTGCCCATGCGCGGAATGCCTTCTCGCGGAGAACCCGGTTTTCCGAGAACGACAGGAACGGCTCTATGATCGAACGGGACAAGGTCACGGCCCAGGCATCCGGGCGATTGCGCTCTTCTGCCGCGCCGCGCATCGCATCACGGACAAAATCGGGCAAGCCGGCAAGTTCCGGCTCATCCTCGATGAAAAGTGCCCAGTCTGCTTCGTCCTTCAGGACATTCTGACCGAATTGGGCACCGAGGCTGGCGAGCCTTTCGTTGATATCAGCAAGACGGGCTTTGCCGTTGTCATCCAGTCGCGCGCCGCTGCGTACGAAACCCTTCCAGGTCTTTTCCAACACCCGATCCGTTTCGGCATCGAGCCCAAGGAGATCGCGCTGTTCGTAGAGCGAGTCAATGCGCGCGAAGAGCAATGGGTTCATCATGATCGAGGAAGAGTGGCGGGACATTTTCGGGGCGATGACACGCTCGAGCGCCTGGATTTTATCGTTTGTATGCGCACCTGCGAGCAGCCAGAAGATCGCCGAGACATGGTCAAGCTGCTTTCCGGATAACTGCAATGCTTTCAGGGTGTTGTCGATCGTGGGGACTTCCGAATCATTGACGATAGCATCGATGTCCGCGAGATCACTGGCGAGTGCGGCGTCGAATGCAGCGGCAAAATCATCATCTGTGAAAGCAGTAAAATCCGGCAGCCCCAGCGGCCCCGTCCATTCGGTCAGTGCGGTATTGATAGCTGGTTTGGTTGAGGACATGGGGCGCTCCGTCAAGTAGCAACAACAGGGTTCTAACATCTAGGACGGAGACGACGCACTCACAAGTGGGCAGACTCGAAACAAAAAAGCGGGGCAGGGCCCCGCTTGATTTGCTGTTGGAATGTTGTCAGCTCGATCGCTTGCGTGCCGCCAGCGTCCGCAGACGCAGGGCATTGAGGCGTATGAACCCGGCAGCATCCTTCTGGTCATAGGCGCCGCGATCATCTTCAAATGTCACGAGCGCATCGGAATAGAGTGATTTCTTCGACTTGCGGCCAGAGACCATGACATTGCCCTTGTAGAGCTTCAGGCGAACGCTGCCCTCGACATCTTCCTGGCTCTTGTCGATCATCGCCTGCAGCATTTCGCGTTCGGGCGAGAACCAGAAGCCATTATAGATGAGCTCGGCATAGCGTGGCATGAACTCGTCTTTCAGGTGGGCGGCCCCACGGTCAAGCGTAATGGATTCCATCGCGCGATGGGCGGCCAGCAGAATGGTACCGCCCGGTGTCTCGTAGACGCCACGCGATTTCATGCCCACAAACCGGTTCTCGACGAGATCAAGCCGGCCGATGCCATTGTCGCGGCCAAGGTCGTTAAGTGTTCTGAGGAGAGTGGCCGGCGACAGCGCCTTGCCGTCAATAGCCACCGCATCACCCTTCTCGAATGCAATCTCAATCTCTGTCACCTTGTCGGGAGCATCCATTGGCGAAATCGTGCGCTGGTGCACGTACTCCGGCGCTTCCTGCCACGGATCCTCGAGAACCTTCCCCTCTGATGAGGAATGCAGAAGATTGGCGTCTACGGAGAACGGTGCTTCGCCGAGCTTATCCTTGGCGATCGGAATCTGATGTTCGCGCGCAAATTCCAGCAGATCGGTGCGGGATTTGAATGTCCAGTCGCGCCAGGGCGCGATCACCTTGATATCGGGGTTGAGCGCATAGGCCGAGAGCTCGAAGCGTACCTGGTCGTTGCCCTTGCCTGTCGCGCCATGCGCAATCGCATCGGCGCCCGTCCGCGCGGCGATCTCGACCAGATGTTTGGAAATCAATGGGCGTGCGATGGACGTACCGAGCAGGTAGACCCCTTCATAGACGGCGTTGGCACGGAACATCGGGAACACGAAATCGCGCACGAATTCTTCGCGGACGTCCTCGATATAGATTTCCTTGATGCCGAGCATCTCGGCTTTCTTGCGCGCCGGCTCAAGTTCTTCGCCCTGGCCAAGATCCGCCGTGAAGGTTACGACTTCAGCACCAAGCTCAGTCTGTAGCCATTTCAGGATGATGGATGTATCGAGGCCGCCCGAATAGGCCAGCACGACTTTCTTGACGTCTTTCCACTTGTTCATTGCGTTTCCCTGGATCCGGACCAACTAATATTGTGTTGCCGGTCTTTTAACAGTTGACGCACCGTTGGCAAGGTCGGTGTTGGCGCCTCCGCGGGCCGCTGTCCTCCCATGTTGGCCATTTTCTGTCCTCGCCTGCTTCCGGCCGTCGGGGCTGGCAAACTGCGTCAACGATCCACGAGCCGGGCGATGATGCCATTGCTCCGAATTGAGTGGCGAAACCCTGACTTTCGCGTTAGCTTCCGCCAGTTCAGACGGAGCCCATCATGACCTTCATTCCCGAATGGCCGATTATTCTGCAGTTCGCTATCGCAACTTTCGTTTTATCCATCACGCCGGGTCCTGATATGACTCTTTTTGTCGGGCGGGCGCTGTCGGAGGGCAAGGCCGCCGGGTTTGCGTGTCTGGCGGGTGCCAGCAGCGGTGTTGTGGTGCATACGACGATGGTTGCGATCGGCCTTTCGGCATTGATCGTGGCATCACCCAGTGCGTTCCTGGCCCTCAAAATCGTAGGCGCGGGTTACCTCGTCTGGCTCGCCTATCAGGCAATTCGCCATGGTTCCGCGTTCTCGCCGGAAAAAAAGACGGGCCAGACGCATACTTTGTTCCAGAACTGGCTGACGGGGCTCGGCATCAATCTGCTGAACCCGAAAATCATACTGTTCTTCATGACGTTCCTGCCGCAATTCGTCTCGGCCTCGGATCCGCACGCCCCCGGGAAGCTGTTCTTTCTGGGTGTCCTGTTCATTCCCTTGGCCCTGCCGGTCGTGGCGCCGATGATTATCGCCGCTGACAGGTTTTCAAGATTGCTCAAGAAAAACCCGACCGTGACGCGGGTCACCGACTGGCTGTTTGCCGGGGTGTTTTCGGCTTTCGCCGCGAAAATTCTGATGGCTCAGGCGAAGTGATGTCTGCGCTAGTGTTTCGGTGGCGCTGCGATTAGACCAGCGCTGCGTCCCGAGACCAGCCAGTAGGCAAAGCCGCCGACGATGCCGGTCGCCAGGATGGCCGCGAATGTACCAATATCTTCGGTCTGCGGCTGCCATTTCCAGACGATGATGACAATAGCGACGGCGCCGCCTCCCAGCGCGTAGAACAGCCAATCGCGCCAACCGGTCAATTCTGCATAGAGGATGATTACGGATGCAGGAAAGAACACGCTATAGCCTATGACCACCGCAAAGATCGGCACAGTGTTATAGATGAATGGCCCTTCGGCACCGATAAGCTGCGAACTTCCGAGCAACAGCAGATTGAGAAACAGCGAAGCTGCAACGATGGCAAACAGAAAGCCAAGCACGATTAGCGCAAAGCGCAGAAGATAGAGCAGGAACCGTCTCAATCTTCACCGTGCCCGGCAATCATCGCCGCCTCGAAGGCGAGCCGATCGGTCTTCTTCATGCGTTCCGACTCTGACTTCAACTGCCCGCAGGCTGCAAGGATGTCGCGGCCGCGCGGCGTGCGAATAGGCGAGGCATAGCCGGCATTGTTCACGTAGTCGGCGAACTTCTCGATCTGTTCCCAGTCGGAACACTGGTAGTTGACGCCGGGCCATGGATTGAATGGGATCAGGTTGATCTTGGCCGGGATGCCCTTGAGCAGCCGGACGAGCTCCTTCGCGTCTTCAAGTGAATCGTTGACGCCCTTGAGCATCACATACTCGAAAGTAATGCGCTTGGAATTGGAAAGGCTCGGATAGGCCCGGCATGCGTCGAGAAGTTCCTTCAACGGATACTTCTTGTTGATCGGCACGAGCATATCGCGCAGGTCGTCGTTGACGGCGTGCAGCGAGATAGCCAGCATCACCCCGATTTCCTCGCCCGTGCGGTAGATCTCAGGCACGACGCCGGAGGTCGAAAGCGTGATGCGACGCTTGGACAAGGAGAGCCCGTCGCCATCGGAGGCGATCAACAGGGCTTTTTTCACATTGTCGAAATTGTAGAGGGGCTCGCCCATGCCCATCATGACGATGTTTGAAACCTTGCGGCCTTCAGCGGGCACGATCGCGCCATCCGGCGTGTTGCGATCCGGAAAATCGCCCAGCCGATCCCGCGCGATCAGCAATTGCGACAGGATTTCTTCCGCTGTCAGATTACGAACCAGCTTCTGGGTGCCGGTATGGCAGAAGGAACAGGTAAGCGTGCAGCCGACCTGGCTCGATATGCACAACGTTCCGCGGCCCTCTTCAGGGATGTAAACCGTTTCGATTTCGACCGGCCGCCCGGCCCCGCGTGGCGGAAAGCGGAACAGCCACTTGCGCGTTCCATCGTTGGAAATCTGTTCTTCGACGATTTCGGGACGGGCGATGTTGAAATGCCGCGCAAGAAGCTCACGCATCTCGCGCGAAATGTTCAACATATCGGCAAAATCGGACACGCCGCGCACATAGAGCCAATGCCAGAGCTGCGCGACACGCATTTTGACCTGCCGTTCCGGGACGCCGATCGCCACGAGCGCTTCGCTCATTTCTGCACGCGACAGGCCAATCAATGAAGGCATTTCTGCCATCGGGCTGCGCAGGACGTCGCGGGATTTGTCCCGGGCTACAGGATGGGTCAGGTCAAGCGATACGGACATTGGGATTTTCTACGTTCTCATTGGAAGCGGGGCTCATATCACGTTCCAGCGCTGGCGTCACCTCTGCAAGCGAAAAGGCCGGACATCGCTGTCCGGCCTCCATTGGATTGGTGCTGGTCCTGGTTTACTTGCAGGTCGCGATTGCCTTCAGGGCGGCCGATACGCCCTTCAGCGAATAGGCGTAGCTGGTTTTGGTCCCGCGTTTCGAAACGGCGCTGATAGACATCTTCTGGCCGGAACGCAGGGCTGCCACGAGTTGCGGTTCCTCGGCAGCGTTTTCCATCCACCCGTGACTTCCGTTCGTGAACATCGAAAAGTTGCGATTGTCGATCGTCACGGTGACCTTCGAGTTCTGCTGAAGGTCGTAGCCGGCCTTGAATTGCGGCTCAAAGCTAACGTTCTGCCCGGGCTTCTGGCTTACCATGAAGAAATTATCGCCGTGGTCGACGCTCGCGGGTTGTTTATCAATCGGAACGGAAAGGACGTAGCAAACCTTGCCGTTGCCCTGCTGGTAGCTGTAAGCGCCCCAGGCGTTGAACTGGCTGATCTGGCTTGGCGTCTGGGCAAGAGCTGTTCCTGCCAGCCCAAGCAAGAGCACCGAGGTCGCTACGATTGATTTTCCAAACATTTTACCTACCAGTTCCTGTCGTACGCTTCATAACTCGTGAACCGGCAATGGTCCGGAAAATAATCCGGATGCTGCATTGTCCAGTTCGCTCCTCTAAATTTGACTTAATCTGGGTTACCAAACGGTGAAGACAGGGTCAAAAAAGCTGATCGAGAGCCATGAAGGTTACATCCTAATCGAAGTCCCACACGCCAACTCCAGCCAAACAAAAGCGGCGAGACTTTGACATTGGCGCCGATCACATCGTTGTGATCCAACCTTCGTACTTGCTATATGCTCAGCTGGCTACAAGCCACCCTGTGGTGAAGCTCCTCGATCGAGCTCTTCAAGTGCCTTTTTCGCCGCTGCGCGATGGGCCGGGGTGATGTTGGTGCGGATCGCCGTCAGGGCTGCCATCAATACGGCCACGTCATCGGAGAAGCCGAGACCGAGGACAATGTCCGGGATGAAGTCGAGCGGCAGCACGAAGTAGGCGAGCGACGCCAGGAGTATCCCGCGTACGCGAGTGGGGGTGGCGGGGTCGAGCGCGCAGAAGTAGCCGGCGATTACCTCGTCCAGAAACGGGATGGCCTTCGCGGCCCTGCCTGCCGTCTTCCAGAACCGCGCTCGGACGCGCTCCTCACGTGAACGCTGTTTGTCGTCACTGCCCGGCTCGAGAATTTCGCCAATCTTTACGTCGTCCATCCCTCTTCCTTCAGGTTGTGCTTGAAAACATGGGTAGCCGAGTGGACGGCTACAAGAGTTTTCATCAAAATGCCGTGTATTTATCGTGTCCGGCAAATCATTCATGCGCTGCGCCGAATTTAGCCGAGATAGCGGTTGCGTGCGGTGAATTTTCTCCATATCTGCCCGGCAGCTTCACCACTCCTCGGGTCACGGTGTCACCATCCATGGAAATGCTTCCCTTCCGCTCCGCTCTTTTTGTCTGCCTGGGCAATATTTGCCGATCACCACTGGCGGAAGGCATTTTCAGATCGGTCATGACAACCGAGCGCAAGGGTGAGGGAATTATCATCGATTCCGCTGGCACCAATGGATACCATACGGGCGAAGCGCCGGATCGACGCTCGATTGCCGTTGCGAGCAGGCATGGGATCGACATCTCGCGTCAGCGCTGCAGGCAGCTGGCTGACGAAGATTATGTTCGTTTTGATCTGATTTTGGGCATGGACGATGCCAATGTTGCTGCCATCGCTGCACGACAACCCGCCAATGCTCGCGCGCAAACCGGTCTTTTCTGCGGGATTGCGCTCGGCGAACACCGGCAAATCCCAGATCCGTATTACGGTACCGATGCTGACTTCGAGCGTGCCTACCGGATGATCCGAGCAGCTTCGGAAGGTCTTTCGAAACTGTTCTGACGAATAGAGCGCGGCGCCTCGAGCGGCCACGCCTCCTCGACAATATAGGGACCACCGCCGATCGAATCGCGCGACGACATCAAGACGAACCGTCCGATGGTGAACGGCTCGGTGGCGAAATTGCCGCGTGAAGAGAGATAGTGTGCCACCTCTTCACCACGCACATTGCGCAATCTGGCGAGCGTCACATGCGGCGTGAACTTGCGTGGGTCGGCCGGCAGCATCAGGCGTTGGCATATGCGCTCGATCTCCGCCTGCAGCGCCTGAATATCCGGTGAAGGCGACACCGCGGCAAAGATACTGTGTGGCTTCTTCGATCCGAACGCGTTGACGCCGGAAAGCTTGAGGGTGAATTCCGGCCGCCGGACACGATCAAGCGCATTGGCCACTTCATCGGCGACATGGCCTTCGACGTCGCCGATAAAACGCAAGGTGATGTGATAGTTTTCGACGTCGATCCATCGGGCGCCTGGCAAACCACCACGCAAGAGCGACAGTGAGAGAGCGGCGTCCCTCGGGATTTCGAGGGCAGTAAAGAGACGCGGCATAAGGCATCCTCCCCGAATCGAGTTGTAACTCTAGAGAATCATTGAATGAGTCCGGGGGCAAGGCGTAAAATCACATTCTTCCGCCGCGCGACAAATTGGCCACGCAAATCTGTGAGCATGGCAGGCCGTTACTATTGCGAGATGGCCGAAGTAGTTTCGGCGATGGTTTTCTCGATAACTGGCAGGAAGCCGTCGACCATCCTGGCGACACCTTTTGCGTTGGGGTGCATGCCATCCTCAAGCTGCAGTGATTTTTCTGCAGCCACACCTTCCATGAAAAACGGGTAGAGCGGCACGTCGTATTTCTGGGCCAGCCTGGGGAAGATGGCATTGAACTTTGCCTCATAATCATCGCCCATATTCGGTGGCGCAAGCATGCCGGCAAGAATGACCTGTACGTTCCGCTGCTTCAATTTCTCGATAATCTCCGCGAGATTTTTCTCGCTGAGCTCCGGCGAGATGCCGCGCAACGCGTCGTTGGCACCAAACTCGAGAATAACGAGGTCTGTGCCCTCTGGCACGGACCAATCGAGACGCGACAGACCGTCCGTCGTCGTCTCACCGGCGACGCCGGCATTGGCAATCGTAACATTCACACCCTTTTCTTGCAGGGCTTTCTCGAGTTGTGCGGTGAAAGAGTCCTGCATCGGCAGCTCGAAACCAGACATCAGACTGTCCCCAAACCCGACAACGGTCAGCGGGTGGTCGGACACGCTTTTTTGATTAGCCAATGCGAAGGATGGCAAGGCAACAAGACCAAGAGAAACCAGGAATTGTATCAATAGTTTGAATCTCATTTTGAGGTACCCATATCTGACCAGCTGCAACCAGAGTCGGTGCCGACCATATCGCAAAGGAAGTCGTTTCGTGACTGAATCCGTCATAGAACTTGATCACATTGAGTTGACACTTGGATCCGGTGCTTCCTCGGTCCATGTCCTGAAAGGGATCTCTCTGACCATCAATTACGGCCAGTCCGTCGGCATTGTCGGGCCCTCCGGTTCAGGAAAATCCACCCTTTTGATGGTCCTCGCAGGCCTGGAGCGCGTGGACGCCGGTTCGGTCCGGATCGCCGGCGAAA
This sequence comes from Phyllobacterium lublinensis, assembly GCF_020164435.1. GTDB lineage: Bacteria > Pseudomonadota > Alphaproteobacteria > Rhizobiales > Rhizobiaceae > Phyllobacterium > Phyllobacterium lublinensis. The sequence continues at coordinate 27,110 of NZ_JAIUDQ010000015.1, forward strand.
GGCTGGAAATCATGAATGAGGATGAAGCAGCATCCTTCCGTGGCAGGAATATTGGCATTGTATTCCAGTCCTTTCACCTCATCCCGAACATGACCGCGCTTGAAAATGTCGCCGTTCCGCTGGAGCTGGCTGGCAATCCCGAAGCTTTTGCCATTGCCGCCCGCGTCCTTGCGGCGGTCGGGCTTGCGGATCGCGTTACGCATTATCCGGGCGAATTGTCAGGGGGCGAACAGCAACGGGTGGCGATTGCACGGGCCCTTGCCCCCTCGCCAAAGATCCTCATCGCGGACGAGCCGACTGGGAATCTCGATACGGCGACCGGCAAGCAGATTGCTGATCTCCTGTTTGAAAAACAGAAGGAGCTGGGTCTTACCTTGGTCCTTGTAACCCATGATGCCACCCTTGCAGCGCGTTGTGACCGGGAAATCCGCGTTCGATCCGGTCTGATCGAGGCTGACGAAGGCGCGCCGGAACTGGCGAAAACCGCATGACCGATGCTTCGTCAATGCGCTCATCGCCGTCGTTGAGACTGGCTCTGCGCTTCGCCTTGCGTGAAATGCGTAGCGGCCTGTCCGGGTTCTACATATTCCTCGCCTGCATCGCCCTGGGTGTTGCGGCCATCGGGGGTGTCAATTCAGTCGCCAATTCCGTCACGGCCGGAATCTCCACGCAGGGGCAAGCGATCCTTGGCGGCGATATGCGCTTCCAACTGAACCAGCGCGAAGTCACGCCTGACGAGCGAGCCTTCCTTGATGGCAAAGGCCGGGTTGCCGTCAGTGCAAACATGCGGTCGATGGCCCGGTTGCCTGACGGCTCCGACCAGTCTCTGGTGGAAGTAAAGGCCGTGGACGACGTCTATCCGCTCTTCGGAACCCTTCAGACGGCACCGGTGCTGGATCACGACGCACTGTTTTTGGAAAAGGATGGAGCCTTCGGCGCCGCCGTTGCCCAGATTTTTCTGGACCGGCTCAATCTCAAGATCGGAGACCGTGTGCTGCTTGGAACGGCGACTTTTCAGCTGCGTTCAGTCATTAACAATGAACCGGATCTGCTATCCGATGGTTTCGGTTTTGCACCGCGTTTCATGGTGTCGCTCGAAGGGCTCGCGGCGGCCGGTCTGGTCCAACCCGGCAGCCTCGTCGATCACAATTACAAGGTTGCCCTGCCTGACGGCGCCAGTGATGCCGATATCGCAGCTTTACGCGACGAGGCTCAGCGGGAGTTTCCCGAGGCTGGCTGGTCGATGCGCAGCCGCACCAACGCCGCCCCTTCACTCAGCGCCAACATCGAGCGGTTTTCGCAGTTCCTGACTTTGGTCGGACTTACGGCTCTGATCGTTGGTGGTGTCGGGGTCGCCAATGCAGTGCGAGCCTATCTCGACGGCAAGCGCGGGGTCATCGCGACGTTCAAATCACTTGGAGCACCGGGCTGGTTCGTTATCGCAGTCTATCTGATCCAGATTGTCATCATTGCACTTATCGGCATTCTGATAGGCTTGGTCGTCGCGGCCATCATTCCCTATGCGGCGGGCTACGCTCTCCAGGATATTCTGCCAATCGCAGGCAAGGGCGGATTCTATCCGGGCGCGCTGGCATGGGCAGCGTTGTTCGGACTTCTAACAACCCTCGCCTTTGCGATCCTGCCCCTCGGGCGTGCGCGCGACGTGCCCGCGACGGCCCTTTTCCGGGAGCAGGGCTTCGAGCAGCGGGGTTGGCCCAAGGCGTTCTATGTAATTGTTGCTGCAGCGCTCATCGCCGTTCTTTGTTTGCTTGCGGTTTTCTTCGCCTATGACCGGAGAATAGCGGTGATCTTCATCGGGGCGGTCGCATTCTCGTTTGTGGTGCTGCGGGCGGTATCCGGCCTGGTGCAATGGGCGGCCCGACGAGCACCCCGGGTTCGTTCCACGGCGCTGCGTCTTGCCATCGGCAATATCCATCGGCCGGGCGCCCTTACGCCCTCCGTGGTGCTGTCCCTGGGACTCGGCCTGACCCTGCTTGTGACGCTCGCGCTCATCGATGGCAGCCTGCGCCGGCAATTGGCCGGCAACCTGCCTGAAAGGGCTCCCAATTTCTTCTTCGTCGATATTCAGAGCAAGCAGGTGGATCAATTTAGAGATCTGGTCCAAAAAGCGGCACCCAACGGCAAGATCGTAAGCGCGCCCATGCTGCGCGGCCGTATCGTCGCGTTCAACGGAACCGGCGTCGACAAGCTTACAATTCCTCCGGAAGGGGCGTGGGTCCTGCGGGGAGATCGCGGCATAACCTACGCAAAGAACGTGCCGGAGAACTCTGAACTCACGAGCGGCAGCTGGTGGCCTGCCGATTACGCGGGCGAGCCCCTTGTGTCGTTCTCCGCGGAAGAGGCTGGCAATCTCGACCTCAAGATCGGCGATACGGTGACCGTCAACGTGCTTGGCCGCAATGTTACCGCGCGCATTGCAAATTTCCGCCAGTTGCAATGGGAATCCCTGGCCATCAACTTCGTCATGGTGTTCTCGCCGAACACCTTTGCCGGTGCTCCACATGCCTGGCTGGCAACCCTGACCGATACCTCCTCGACACCGCAGCAGGAGGCGACTGTCATGCGCGACGTGACCCGCGCGTTTCCGGCCGTCACCTCCGTTCGCGTCAAGGATGCCATTACCATCGCCAATGAGCTCGTCGGGCAGTTGGCAGTCGCGATTCGCGCCGCGGCATCGGTGGCATTGATCGCGTCGATCCTCGTGCTTGGCGGTGCGCTGGCCGCTGGCAACCGGGCGCGCGTGCACGATGCGGTGGTCCTAAAGACGCTCGGCGCGACGAGACGTACGCTCATTCGCGCTTTCACCCTAGAATACATGCTTCTAGGTCTCGCCACAGCGGCTTTTGCACTTTTTGCCGGCAGTCTGGCAGCCTGGTACGTGATCGTCAGGGTCATGACGCTGCCCGCATCCTTCCAACCGGATGTTGCTGTCATGACCGTGATCACAGCGCTGGTTTTGACGGTCGGATTTGGCCTTGCGGGCACGTGGCGAATCCTCGGGCAAAAGGCGGCGCCGGTACTGCGAAACCTCTGAAATCGTTAAAAGAGTGTAATTTTCGTTCGAATCGTCACGTTTTCGCCGATTACACGCAATCTTGAGTAAATCAGCTCTTGTTATGGATCGTACGAATCCCCATAATTTGTCCCAAGGCATGCTGGGGTCCCGCCAGCGGCGCCTGGGGATAAACCCGACACCCGACGGGACGAAGCAAATGAGGAAAACCATGGCTGACTATCGCAACATCCAGGCCCGTACACCGGCCGGAGTGCGTGTGGATGCGGGGATCGATCAGGGTCTGCGCAGCTACATGCTACAGGTCTACAATTTGATGGGAATCGGTCTTGCAGTGACCGGTTTTGCCGCCCTTGCAATTGTTTATCTTGCGACCACCAATGATGCATCTCTCGCCGCAGCACAGCTGCCAAACGGAAAAATGCTGACAAACCTTGGCGTGGCGCTCTATGGCTCGCCTCTGCGCTGGGTTGTCATGCTCGCACCTCTCGCTGCGGTATTCTTCCTGAGTTTCCGCATTGAGAAGATGAGCGTAGCCGCTGCTCAGACAACCTTCTGGGTATATGCCGCTCTGGTTGGTGTTTCGCTCTCGTCGATCTTCCTGGTCTACACGACAGGTAGCATTGTCCAGACGTTCTTCATCACGGCTGCATCGTTTGGCGCGTTGTCGCTCTACGGCTACACCACCAAGCGTGATCTGTCCGGGATGGGATCGTTCCTGTTCATGGGCCTGATCGGCATCATCCTGGCTTCGCTGGTCAATATCTTCCTTGCGTCGAGCGCATTGCAGTTTGCAATCTCGGCCATCGGCGTGCTGGTCTTTGCTGGCCTGACCGCCTATGACACGCAGAACATCAAGGAAATGTATTACGAAGGCGATGCCGCAGACACCTATGGCCGCAAGGCTATCATGGGCGCCCTGCGTCTCTACCTCGACTTCATCAACATGTTCATGTTCCTGCTCCAGTTCCTGGGCAATCGCGAGTAATCGCCGGAACATGGATTAAGATCGGGGCAGCGGAAACGCTGCCCTTTTTCTTTGGCCCTGGCCCAGTGGCTGTTGTGTGTTTTCTCTTTGATTCAGATGCAAAGACGTGCATGTAACGGGCACGATTGTTCGCTTCCGTGAAGGCCAATGACAGAGATCCACATCCGCCCGGCGCAGCCAGCCGACCTTGCATCGATAACAGAAATCTACCGCGACGCCGTTCTACATGGCACGGCAACCTACGAAATCGATCCGCCGGATCAGGCAGAAATGACACGGCGGTTTCATGCGACCACCACGGACGGCTTTCCCTACATCGTCGCTGAACTTGATGGCGCTGTCATCGGCTATGCCTATGCGAGCTATTTCCGCACGCGTCCCGCCTATTGGTGGTCCGTTGAAGATTCGATCTATATTGCGCCGGAAGCCAAGGGTAAGGGGTTGGGCAAGCTTCTGCTCAACCAACTGATCAAGGATTGTACGGCGCTCGGTTTCCGGCAATTCATTGCCGTTATCGGCGATGGCCATGATGGATCAGCGTCCGTTCGTCTCCATATCAGCGCCGGTTTCCGGCCTTCCGGGACGATCACCGCATCCGGCTTCAAGCACGGCCGCTGGCTTGATACGGTGCTGATGCAGCTTGAAATGAATGGGGGAGCCGACACGCTCCCCGGGAAGCCGCCCTTGCAGCCCGACAATTCCTAGGCCCGGTCATCGACGGTCTAGCCTCGAACGACGCTGAGGCCCTTGTCGAATACCCGCAAAACGCGGTCAAGCTCATGGCCGCGCTTCAGGATCAGCCCGCTTGCAGCGATCACGCTATAGGCTCCCTGCTTGCGGGCAAGCTTGGGATTTTTCTCGACCCGGAACATGGGCACTTCGCTTGCCCGCCGAAAGATTGAGAACACCGCGCGATCCATCAGGTGATCAATGGCATAATCACGCCATTCACCAGCGGAAACCATGAAGCCATAAATACGGAGAATTTGATCGAGTTCACGCCGGTTGAAGGTAACAGGCGGATCATTAGTGCATACTAGAGGGATAAGTTGCGCCTGCCGTTGCGATTCATCGCCACTCGCATTGCTGTCCATCAATCAACCGCCCTTACTGTCGTGTGACACCTGGATGACACAAAGGTGACCTGTTCTGCTTGCATTTACAAGACCGGAATGGTGGCGGCAGCAGCAATTATGGGCTTAGGAACCATTTTTTCGCAGGTTTCACGAAGCAATACGACCTGATTCCAATGGTGATGACCCGACACATTCTCGCCATAAACTGTTCGCATTCCCGCCCGATTCGACACCCAACATCGGACCATGTTGTCTGAGACGGTTCGCCTCGAACAGCCCGATACCCCAAGCCCCCCGCCCAACGGGTTGTTTGGGTTTGAACCATTCTCCCTATTTGGCAACATGCCCCAATACCTCAGGCCGGATTTATCCGGCCTGTTTTTGTTTGGTTCAGGATTTCGCAGTCATAATTGATGCGCCGATAATCGGTCCCGGCTTGCCTTCACCCAGCATCTCTTGCAGCAGGACGGCACATCCCGTTGCCTTCTTGCTGGTAATTTCACTCAATGGGATCTCGATCTGCTGCGCACTGCCATCCCACATGCCGACGGTTTCCATCGCCCTCACGCTATTGGAATAGTTCACCTTGCGGCCAACATTCTCACCATCGGGTATGGCAACGACGGTTTCGCGATTGAAATAGGCTAGCAGTACCCGCACCGGATTCTTGGCGGCCGGTCCGGAACCAATGTCGATCAACAGACGGTCGAGCCCGGCCTTCTCAATGGAAACAGGGATGGTAAGGCCGTTTTCCGTGTCGCGCATTTCTGCGATGCGCCGACGAATTTTCTGTCCGTCCTGCCCGTTGACATGCTCGCGTCCATTCAGGATCACCTGGGGCGTGTAGATGCCATTGAGGCCGAGGGCAGTCCGGTAGGCATTCTGGCGATCGGTATTTTCCGGCAGTGCAAGATTGTCGGTCCAGCCGCGATAGTCCCAGTAGTCCACGTGAAAGGCCAGGGCGACAACGCTTCCCTCGGCTGCAAGCTGTTTAAGGATGGCATCGGCTGGGGGGCAGGATCCACAGCCTTGCGATGTGTACAGTTCCACGACGCCGTCCGGCCTCTTGCCCACATTCTCGGCGCAGACGGGCAGCACATAGGCCGCGGCCGCAAGGAGCGGAGCGCCGATCAAGATACGTCTGGACAGGGCGGGCAGGGGCACAGGTACTTTTCACTTCCCAATTCTATGGGCTTGTTGTCGGATAAAATGATTGCGAGATGATTGATAGGAGCCGCACGTCTCAAGAGGAAGTCACTTTGAGGTGAATTCGATCACGTTTATGGCTCATACAACAAAAGACCGCCGGGCTGTCCGGCGGTCCTTGATTTCAGCTCGTACTGTTGCCGGTTAAGCGGCGAGATCGCGCAGAACGTACTGCAAAATCCCGCCGTTCTTGAGGTATTCCAGTTCATCTATCGTATCGATACGGCAGATCAGCGGAACCTGTTTGCTGCCACCATCGGCATAGGTAACCGTGGCAAATGCCTTCTGACGCGGCTGGATCGTAGCCAGGCCCTCGATCGAGACCACTTCGTCTCCCTTCAGGCCCAGCGACTGCCAGCTCGTGCCCTCTTCGAGCACGAACGGTACGATGCCCATGCCAACCAGATTCGAACGATGGATACGTTCGAAGGATTGGGCAACGACGGCGCGGACGCCGAGAAGACTGGTGCCCTTGGCAGCCCAGTCGCGGGACGAACCGTTGCCATATTCCACGCCTGCAAAGATGACCAGAGGGACATTCTCCCCACGATAATGCATGGCGGCATCATAGATCGGCATTTCTTCCTTGGAAGGATAATGGATCGTGTAGCCACCCTCACGGCCATTCTCGCCGAGCATATGGTTGCGGATGCGGATATTGGCGAACGTGCCGCGCATCATCACCTCATGATTGCCGCGACGCGTACCGTACTGGTTGAAGTCCAGGGGAGCAACGCCGTGGTCGGTGAGATACTTGCCGGCCGGAGACGCTGCCTTGATCGAACCGGCGGGCGAAATGTGATCGGTGGTGATCTTGTCACCGAACAGACCAAGAATACGCGCGCCCTTGATGTCATTAACCTTGCCAGGCGTCTTGCCCATGCCGACGAAGTAGGGCGGGTTCTGTACATAGGTCGACTGGTCATCCCATGCATAGGTCTGTCCAGCCGGCACTTTCACGGCCTGCCAATTGTCGTCACCCTTGAACACATCGGCATATTTTGACGCGAACAGCTTGCGGGTGACGTTCTTGGTGATGAACTCCTGGATCTCATGCGAAGACGGCCAGATATCCTTGAGGAATACCGGGTTGCCTTCGCTGTCCTCGCCGAGTGGCTCGGTCGTCAGATCCTTGGTCACAGTCCCAGCCAGGGCGTAGGCAACGACGAGGGGCGGCGAGGCCAGATAGTTTGCCTGCACGTCGGGTGACACGCGACCTTCGAAGTTGCGGTTGCCGGAAAGGACCGCCGCTGCGATCAGCCCCTTGTCGTTGATAGCCTTCGAAATCGGCGCCGGGAGCGGACCCGAATTGCCGATGCACGTGGTGCAGCCGAAACCGACGAGGTTGAAGCCGAGTTTGTCGAGCTCCTTCTGCAATCCGGCATTTTCAAGATAGGCCGCAACCACCTGTGAGCCCGGTGCCAGCGATGTCTTGACCCATGGCTTGGATTTCAGACCCCTGGCAGCGGCATTGCGGGCAAGAAGACCCGCAGCGATCAGAACACTCGGATTCGAGGTATTGGTGCAGGAGGTGATGGCCGCGATCGCAACGTCGCCGTGACCGAGATCATAGTCCTCGCCTTCGACAGCATAGCGGGCGTCGAGCTGTGTGGTCTTCTTGTATTCCTTCTGCAGCGATTCATGGAAGCCGGACGCAATGCCTTCAAGCGCGATGCGGCCTTCGGGGCGCTTTGGTCCTGCCATGGATGGAACGACCGTGCCGAGATCCAGCTCAAGCGTGTCCGTAAACACCGGATCGGCAGAGTTTGGTTCGCGCCACATACCCTGTGCCTTCGAATAGGCCTCAACCAGGGCAAGCCGGTCTTCATCACGGCCGGACATGTGCATGTAATTGATGGTCTCGCGGTCGATCGGAAAGAAACCGCATGTCGCGCCATATTCCGGACCCATGTTGCCGATGGTGGCCCGGTCGGCGAGCGTCATGCTTTCGAGGCCGGGTCCGAAGAATTCCACGAACTTGCCAACGACACCCTTCTTGCGCAGCATCTGCACGACAGTGAGAACGAGATCAGTCGCAGTCACGCCTTCCTTGACCTTGCCGGTCAAGCGGAAGCCGATGACCTCCGGCAGAAGCATCGATACGGGCTGGCCAAGCATGGAAGCCTCAGCTTCAATGCCGCCGACGCCCCAGCCGAGCACACCGAGGCCATTGACCATGGTGGTATGCGAATCGGTGCCGACGCAGGTATCGGGATAGGCGACAGTTACCCCATCCTCTTCCTTGGTCCATACGGCCTGTGCCAGGTATTCAAGATTCACCTGGTGGCAAATGCCTGTGCCGGGCGGAACGACGCGGAAGTTCTTGAACGCCTGCTGTCCCCATTTCAGGAAGCGGTAGCGTTCACCGTTGCGCTCATATTCAAGATCAACATTGCGCTTGAATGCCTGGGGATTGCCGAACTCATCAACAATCACCGAATGGTCGATAACGAGGTCAACCGGGACGAGCGGATTGATCTTTTCGGGATCGCCACCAAGATTCACCATCGCGTCGCGCATGGCTGCAAGGTCTACGACGGCTGGTACGCCCGTAAAGTCCTGCATCAGGACGCGAGCCGGACGATAGGCGATTTCTGCCCCGGCGCTGCCCCGGTCGACAAGCCATTTGGCAACATTCTCGATGTCCTTCTTGAAGACCGAGCGGTTGTCTTCAAAACGGAGCAGGTTCTCGAGAAGGACTTTCATGGAGAACGGCAGCTTGGATATGCCTTCCAGGCCATTCTTTTCGGCTTCGGTCAAACTGTAATAGACATAGTCCTTGTCACCCACGGACAAGGTTTTACGGCATTTGAAACTGTCAATCTGAGACATTATTCGTTCGTCCTTATGCTGAGGCCTAACCCGGGACGAACGCCTTTGCCGCGTTTCAAGGACGCGCTAAGGTGCGGGTGCAGTCATTTCCGCTGTCCGTCCCGCAACAGGTCCACCAAAAGGAACCCGTCTCGAGATCGGCCAAAAATGGTTTCCACACCGACCGCTGGTGTGGTTGCCAGCTATATAGAGTTTTTCGTCGATCTGTGCCAGACCGATGTTCGTCAAAAATGCGTGCTGCGTCGAAATGATCACGCGGTATTCGGAGCTGGAGAAGAAGCGGGTCATTCATGCGGCTGGTCGGGGAAAACGTGGGTGGGGAGCGGGGTGGCGAGCGAATATTTTCGCGCCTTGGCTTTACGGTTTCCGCCGGCAATGCCCTGCTTGTCACGGGGCCAAATGGTGCAGGAAAGTCAACGCTCTTGCGAATCATTGCCGGGCTGCTTGTGCAGGCAGAAGGCACGATTCGCCTCGAAACGCCGCCGACCACATTCGAAACCCTTGCCGCCGCAACTCACTATCTTGGTCATCTCAATGCCATGAAGCCGGTACTCAGTTTGGATGAGAATCTACGCTTCTGGCGGTCTTTCAACGGGACGGGACGCTGTTCCATCGATGAGGCGCTCGAGCTGGTAAACCTTGCGGTCATCCGCCATCTGCCGTTCGGTTATCTATCCACCGGGCAAAAGCGTCGGGCCGCCATTGCCCGCCTCCTGATCAGCGATCGTCCACTATGGCTCCTGGATGAACCGACGGCCGGTTTGGACAAGACATCGGAGACGCAGTTCACCGGTTTGATGCAGAAGCACCTTGCGGGTGGCGGCATCATTGTCGCGGCGACGCATCTGCCGCTTGGACTCGCAGCGATGGAACTTTCGTTGGGGACGAGTGCGTAATGGGTGCCCTGTTCATCCGCGATATCCGGTTGGGGCTGCGCGCCGGCGGCGGCATGCTGATCGGTATCCTGTTTTTCCTGACGATCATTGCGGTCATTCCGTTCGGCGTAGGTCCCGATCTGAAACTGCTCGCCCGTATTGGCCCGGCCATGCTGTGGATCGGCGCGTTGCTTGCGACACTGCTTGGCCTCGACCGCCTGTTCCAGGTCGACAGGGATGATGGCTCGCTGGACCTTTTGATCATGGGCGAGGAGCGGCATATGCTGGCCCTTACGGTTCTCATCAAGTGTCTGGCCCATTGGACAGCGAGCGTACTGCCCCTGGTGGTCGCCTCGCCGCTTCTTGGGCTGTTCATGAACATGGAGCCGCAAGCGATCGGGGCGACGACACTTACAATGCTCGTCGGCACACCTGCGATCACATTGATCGGCGCCGTTGGTGCCGCGGTCGCGGTGTCACTGCCGCGTGGCGGCCTGCTTGTCTCGGTCATCATCCTGCCACTGACGATACCGGTGCTTATTTTTGGCGTATCTGCGTCCTATGGCGCAATTGAAGACCCGGCACCATTTCTGGCACCGTTCCTTATTCTCGCTGCGATTACCCTGTTTTTTGCGGTCCTCGGACCATTTGCGGCCGCCGCAGCGCTGAAATCCTCGACGGACTGACAGAGGAGTGAATTGCGAAAAGGGCACCAGGAAGCTAAGAGAACATCATGAGTGATGCTGTTTCCAAAACCGGACGATGGATCGACCTGGCCAATCCAACCAGGTTCCTGAACCTTGCCAGCGTTATTCTGCCATGGCTCGGTGGGTTGACCATCCTTGTCCTTGGCATTGGACTGTGGATGTCCATACAGGCGCCAGACGACTACCAGCAGGGTGCTACCGTCAAGATAATGTTCATCCATGTGCCCTTCGCGTGGCTCTCCATGATGTGTTACACGATCATGACCATCGCAGCGCTTGGCACATTGGTCTGGCGGCATCCGCTTGCCGATGTTTCCGCCAAGGCCGCTGCTCCGATCGGAGCAGTGTTCACGGCGCTTGCCCTGATTACCGGCTCGCTCTGGGGCAAGCCGATGTGGGGGACCTGGTGGGTTTGGGACGCACGCCTCACGTCAGTCTTTGTCCTTTTCCTGATGTATCTCGGCATCATCGCGTTCACCCGCGCCATGGACGATCCGGCGAAATCCGCCAAGGCCACGGCGATCCTGACGCTGGTCGGATTTATCAATATTCCCATTATCAAGTTTTCAGTTGATTGGTGGAATACATTGCACCAGCCGGCGTCGGTCTTGCGCATGGGTGGATCAACCATCGATCCGTCATTGCTGTGGCCATTGCTGGTGATGGCTATAGGTTTCACCCTCCTGTTCTTTACCTTGCACATCATGGCGATGCGCAACGAGATCTGGCGCCGCCGGGTCATCGCGATGCGCCGTGTTGCCGCGCGTGGCGCAGAGCGGAGGACAGTGCAATGACCGGTCATGCAGGCTTCATCTTCGCGTCCTACGGCGCAAGCATCGTTGTTCTTGCTCTCTTGATCGGCTGGATCTTTTTGGACCAGCGCATGCAGCGGAAGGCCTTGCAGGAACTTGAATCGCGCGGCGTCCGCCGCAGGTCGGAGACAAAGACGGACGGTGCATCGTGACCGGACAGGATCAGGTCGACCCGGTCGCCCCGAAGCGCAGCTCGCTATTCGTCTTTCTGCCTCTCGTCGTCTTTTCCGTCCTTGCCGGCATATTCGCGTTGCAGCTGATCTCGGGCCGCGACGAATCGGTTATCCCGTCCGCTTTGATAGGCAAGCCGGCACCAGATCTGCCGCTACCGCCGGTCGATGGCTTGCGGAGAGATGGCCAGCCCGTGCCTGGCCTTGACCCTGGAAGCTTCAAGGGGCAGGTGACCCTTGTCAACGTATTCGGCTCATGGTGCCTGCCCTGCCGGGTTGAGCATCCGCTGCTGATGCAGCTTGCCCAGGACAGGCGTATCCGTATGGCGGGCCTGAACTACAAGGACAAACCCGAGAATGCGTTGCGTTTTCTCGACGAACTCGGCAATCCCTATGCAGTGATCGGTGCGGATCAGAGCGGGCGCGGCGCAATCGAATGGGGTGTCTATGGGGTTCCGGAGACATTCCTGGTCGGGCGCGATGGCAAGATCGCCTACAAGCACATTGGCCCGTTCACCGCGGATTCAATTCGCGACGATCTGATGCCTGCGGTGGAAGCAGCGCTCAAAGCGAACTAAGAATTCAGTTCTCCAGCATGGCGTAACGCCGTACCCAGCTAGCTGCACGGGTTGCCGCCGTGGCTGTGCGGTCATAGGCATGGCCAAGCGGGACAGTCAGCATCCGGTAGCCAAAGCTGGTCTTCGTTGCCACGGTAACGGGCGTATCGATCGGCGTACCGAGGGCCAAGATCTCGATCGGCCGATCGGCTGCAGGGGCTGGAATTGTGAAAGTCCGGCTGGCGACCGCCGCTCCAGGCGCGTTCTTTATCGTGCAATTCGCAGTGATCAGCGGATAATCGGACTTTGTATTCCGGCGAATCTCGTTTTCGAGATCGGCACGGCAGCGCTCGATACCTGTCCAGCCTGCGTCCACGGTCTTGATATGGTCGCAGATCTTCGCATCGCAGTCGCAACCCACCAGGGTCATTACGATCAGAGCCGTTTTCATGGGACACGCTTTCCAGGAATCTGTTGCCTATGCAGGAATTCTTGAGCGCGGATCGCGGCGGGACTTCGTTGCGATCAGGTACAAATTATGGCGTTTTGACGAAGTTTACGGCTCTTTGCTCGCCACTTTTTCGGGCGTCGTCTGTTCAACGGAATGCTTCATCACCAATGGCATCTGTGCAAAAGTGAAAAGCAGCGTGATTGGCATAGTGCCCCATACTTTGAAAGCTACCCAGAAATCGGTTGAAAAACTGCGCCAGATGACTTCGTTCAATACCGCGAGGAACAGAAAGAAGACGCCCCAGCGCAGGGTCAGTTTGCGCCAGCCCTCTGCGTCCAGCTTGAAGGCGCTGTCGAACACATAGCCGAGCAGCGATTTGCCGAAATAAAGACCCCCAAGCAGGATCACGCCGAACAGCGTGTTGACGATGGTGGGCTTCATCTTGATGAAGGTTTCGTTGTGCAGCCAAAGCGTCAGCGCGCCAAAGACAAGAACAACAATGCCGGAGACCAGTGGCATTATCGGCAGGCTGCGAGTCAGGATCCAGGAAACTACAAGGGCGATGGCTGTCGCTGCCATGAAAAGGGCCGTGGCGATGAAAATCGGCTCGCCGATATTGGACAGGCCTGGAAAGCGCTCGATCAGCCATTCGCCGCGCGCATTGGCAAAGAAGAAGACCATGAGCGGCCCAAGTTCCAGCGCAAGTTTCAACAGCGGCTGAACTTCCTTGCGTGCCGGATCGGACGGATCGCGTTCGAATACGGATTCTTCCATCATGCAACTCCCGCAATGGCTTTGGCAAAATCTTGAGCGGCGAAAGGTTCCAGGTCATCGACCTGCTCACCCACGCCAATGAAATAGACAGGCAGTTTGTGCTTCGCCGAAATGGCAACAAGAATGCCACCCCGCGCCGTACCGTCAAGCTTGGTCATGACGAGGCCGTTGACGCCGGCGATGTTCTTGAAGATTTCCACCTGGTTCAGCGCGTTCTGTCCCGTCGTCGCGTCCAGGGTCTGGAGGACCGTGTGCGGTGACTCGGGATCGTTCTTGCCAAGAACGCGAACGATCTTCGCCAGTTCTTCCATCAACTCGGCCCTGTTCTGCAGCCGGCCGGCGGTATCGATGATCAGAACGTCGCTGCCGGCATCCTTAGCCTGCTTCCAGGCATCGAAGGCAAGTCCCGCTGCGTCGGCGCCAAGCTTGCTTGAAACAACTGGCGCTCCCGTGCGCTTGCCCCAGATGTGCAACTGCTCGATGGCCGCGGCGCGGAACGTATCACCGGCGGCGAGCATGACATTAAGACCGCCTGCAGTAAGTTTGGCGGCAAGCTTGCCGATGGTCGTGGTCTTGCCGGTGCCGTTGACACCAACGACGAGAATGACATGCGGCTTGTGCGAAAGGTCAAGCTCCAGCGGCCTTGCCACGGGCCCCAGCACTTTCTCGATTTCCGACGCCATGATAGCGCGGACCTCTTCGGTGCTGATGTCCTTGCCGTAGCGCGTGGCGCTCAGGCTGTCTGTGATGCGGATTGCCGTTTCCATGCCGAGGTCGGCCTGGATCAGGACATCCTCCAGATCCTGCAATGTATCCTCGTCAAGCTTGCGCTTGGTAAAGATCCCGCCGATGGAATCGCCGAGTTGCTGCGACGAGCGCGACAGTCCCTTGCGCAGGCGTTCGAACCACGAAAGCCGTTTTTGAGGCTCAACCGGAACTGCTTCTTCGACCTGCTTTTCCACGACCGTCTTGCTGACGGTCACTTTGGTTGGCCATGGTTTTACCGGAGCAGGGAGTGGGTCCAGGATCTCTGCCGTCGGGGCTTCCGGAGCCGGAATCGCAACGGGTTCAATGGAAATCTCATCCATCGGCAGTTCGACGGCTTCGACAGAAAGCTGTGGTGCATCGTCGCGAGCCGATTCGTCCTGGAGATCCATTGCCTGAGCGGGCTCGGCAGCTGCGGCGAATGTATCGACGAGTACGGTCTCTCCCGCTTTCGTCTCCTCCATGGAAACCACTTCGATATCCGCTTGATCCACTTTGGCGGGTTCGGCTTCCCGCGCCTCGGGCTCCGCGGCTGGTTCATCGCTCGCCAAGCCTTCGGCAGAAGCGAGGCCGTCATCGACACGTTCGTCCGAAAGGGTTTCAGTCTCATCCGCGACAGGCAGCGCTTCCGCTGCAGCCGTGTCTTCATAAGTCTGTTCGACCGTTAGGGATGCTTCCTCGGTAGCCGGAACATTCTCGACCGGAACCTCTTCGATTTCCTTTTTGCCGAAGGAAAAAATCTTCTTGATGAAACCCAGAGCCATGAATGCTGCTTTGCTTGCTAAGGTTATGCTGCGCGCTGATTGCCGCTCTCGCAGGCAATAAGCTTGGAGCCGTCATGTCCGTTGATCGTGCGCGCGATGATGTGGCCCGGCGTTCCGGCATCGACGCCAACGAGCGTGAAACCCTCTGTCCGGCCGATGCCTTCACGCTCGATCAGGATTTGCTGCACCGAGCCGACGAGGCCCTGCAGATGGCGTTGGTATGCCGCGTCGCCCGCAGCCCGGAGCTTGGCCGCCCGCGCCTTTACTAACTGGCGGCCGACCTGCGGCATGCGTTCTGCCGGCGTTCCCTCACGCGGACTGAATGGGAAAACATGCAGGTGTGTCAGGCTGCACTCCTCAACGATCCTGACCGAATTTTCGAACATTTCGTCTGTCTCGGTCGGGAAGCCGGCAATGATATCTGCGCCGAATACGATGTCGGGGCGAAGTTGACGGACATTCTCGCAGAATGCGATTGCGTCCTCACGCAGGTGCCGGCGTTTCATCCGCTTCAGGATCATGTTGTCGCCCGATTGCAGCGAAAGGTGCAGATGCGGCATCAACCGGTTCTCGGTCGCCAGTGCCTCCATCAAATCCTCGTCCGCTTCGATCGAGTCGATCGAAGACAAACGCAAGCGCTGCAAATCCGGCACTTCCCTCAAAACGGTTTTCACCAGTTTGCCAAGGCGAAGATCGCCCGGGAGATCCGGACCATAACTGGTCATGTCCACACCCGTCAGCACGACTTCGTTGTAGCCATTGCCAACCAGGCGCTTGACCTGTTCGACGACACCGCCCATCGGAACCGAGCGGGAGTTTCCGCGACCATACGGAATGATGCAGAAGGTGCAGCGATGATCGCAGCCGTTCTGCACCTGAACGAAGGCGCGGGCACGCCCCTCGATGGCGTCCACCATGTGTGACGCGGTTTCGCGCACCTCCATGATGTCGTTGACGCGCACTTTTTCGAACTGGTTGACGCCGAAATCGGGCAGCATGCGATAGGAATTGGATTTCAGTTTCTCCTCATTGCCGAGGACGAGGTCGACTTCATCCATCGCCGCGAAATCATCGGCCCCTGTCTGCGCGGCGCAACCGGTGACGATGATGCGCGCTTCAGGGTTGTCCCGGCGTGCCTTGCGGATGGCCTGCCGCGCCTGGCGTACAGCTTCGCTGGTGACGGCACAGGTATTGAAAATGATGGCACCACTTTCCAGCGTACCAAGGCCCGCCGCATCGGCCTCACGCTTCATCACCTCGGACTCGTAGGTGTTCAGGCGGCAACCAAAGGTGACGACGTCGACAGCCATCAGGCGACTCCCTGTGATGGCGTTTCGTCACGCTTCCAGGCACCGGTTTGCGGGTCGAGTGATCCCGAAAATTCCCATTCGGCCGGGCCAGTCATGATCACATGGTCATTTTCCAGCCATTCGATCAGCAAGGGTCCCCCCGGAACGGTAACGGTGACCGTCCGCTCGGTGCGTCCGGTGCGTACGGCCGAAACGGCAGCGGCGCAGGCGGCTGAACCACAGGCTCTTGTCAGCCCGGCACCCCGTTCCCAGGTCCGCAACGTAATGGCATGGCGACTGGTGACGTGGGCGATAGAGATATTGGCACGCTCCGGAAAGATCGGATGGTTTTCAAGCAGCGGTCCAAAGCGCTCCATGTCGTAGTTCCAGACATCCTGATCGACCCAGAAGATGGCATGCGGATTGCCCATGCTTACAACCGAAGGCGAATGCAGGACCGGCTCATCGATTGGCCCGATCTGCAACTCGATATTGCGTGTGTCATGGAACGGTTCCGCCAGCGGAATGCTTTGCCAGTCGAAGCGTGGGACGCCCATGTCGACCGAAATCTGTCCGTCCGCATGTTCGTGGGCAGTCAGGATGCCGGCGACGGTTTCGAACGTGAACTCGCGCCTGCCGGTTTCGGAACTCAATGCCTGTACCACGCATCGCATACCGTTGCCGCAGGCCTGAGCCTGCGTGCCGTCGGAATTGATGATTTCGATATAGGCTTCCGTGCCCCCAGTTTTCGGCGCGTGGATGGCCATGATCTGATCGAACTTCGTCGCCGGATCGTGATCAAGTGCTATGGCTGCCTGCGGCGTGATCCGGTCCGCACGCCCACGCATATCGGCAACGATGATTTCGTTGCCGAGTCCGTTCATTTTCGCAAACTGCGCGTGCGCCACCATGCTCGTAGTCAGCCCTTGATAAAGTCTTCCGTGTCGTAGAGGGCTTATATGGCGGAAAAGGGGAAGAAATGCCAGTACCGGCAAGAGTCAAAGCTGCGTTCCGGTGGCGCTTGGCCGCAGCTCCGTTGGCAAATCAATGCGCCTCGTGCGCGTCGGCCACTCCGCGCAGCCAGTATCCAGCTGCTTTTATCCATTCACCGTTGAAGCCCCGTTGTTCGACAAGGTGGTCGCGGATTGCTTTTGAAATGCCGCTTTCTCCGGCAACGAAGGCATAGCAGTCGCCTTGAGGCAGATTGTGCTGCGCTATGGCCTGGAGTAACAGATCGTTGTTGCCGGGCTCGGCACCGTTGCGATGCACCCAGACAATTTCCGCGCTGGCGTCGGTTCTCAACGCCTGCTCCTCTTCCCGGCCCGCAACCTCTATGACAGCAATTGCACGTGACGTGGCTGGTAGTTCTTCGAGGCGGCGGCCGATCGCGGGCAGTGCGGTCTCATCGCCAGCCAGTAGATACCAATCGAAGGAATCCGGAATGATCATGGAGCCGCGCGGGCCGCCAATCACGATCTTTTGGCCGATTTCCGCTTGCGCCGCCCAGCTGGAAGCGGGGCCGTCGCCATGCAGGACGAAATCGACGTCCAGAGTGTTCAATGCTGCATCATGATTGCG
The DNA here is from genome assembly GCF_020164435.1 of Phyllobacterium lublinensis. Taxonomy (GTDB): domain Bacteria; phylum Pseudomonadota; class Alphaproteobacteria; order Rhizobiales; family Rhizobiaceae; genus Phyllobacterium; species Phyllobacterium lublinensis. The sequence continues at coordinate 44,988 of NZ_JAIUDQ010000015.1, forward strand.
CGGCGTGTAATCCCGCATTTCCGGACGCGGCCTGTCGTTGGGGAATGCGAGACCTTCGGGTCCAAGTATCGGAAGGACCGCTTCCCCGCCATGCTTGGGGAAGAACAGCTTGATATGGTCTGCATAGCCAGGGCTGGTAAAGCCTTGCAGTTGGTTACCGGCGAGCGTCACTCGTAGCATGAGCGGAGTGATCCGTTTGACTGCTTGAACTTCAAGCAATCGCAGGCGGGTCTCGTGGCGGATTCTGTGGGGGGATTTATTCATGAGTGTCATTGTCAAGAAATATCGTGGTGGGCCTTAGCTTGCAATCGGGGCCCACACACATTTCCGTTACGGCGCGAAAATTTGAATAAGACTTTATTCACTTTGAAATGATTGAATTGGTTAATGTCGGCGATTCTCGTTATCGAAGTCAGACGCTGGGGAGTGTGGCGATATTGTCATTTCTGTCATCTTTTGATGGCCCAAGCGCGAGAATCGGCCGAATATGACCAGATTATCTGATGCGCGGGTTGAAATTTCGCCAATATCGCCATTGTGTATCGTGGTTAAGAACGCCAAATGGAATCGCATTCCCTTCAGGGATGCGCAGATGGAGAACTGAGGTTATGGGGACTTTGAAAGTCAATTTGCTGACCGTTGCCGCTGTTGGCATGGTGCTGGCGGGATGCCAGAGTTCACGAATGGACCCCGTCTCGTCCGCGCCCGCGCCACTTCAGGCCGCGCCATCCGGCGCCGTCAGCCAGAGCCAGTTGCCGCCTCCCGGCGGTGCCAACCAGTTTCCGACCGCTCCAACAACGGGCACCGCGGCGCCGGGTGCACAGGGCAATACACAGGTCGCGGCCCTGCCACCAGAGAACGCGCCGGACCTCACAGCCAGCAGTGTCGCCGGCGTCTGGAACGCATCATTGGGGGGGCAGAGCTGCAAGATCGCAACGCCACAGACAAAGTTCGGCCAGGGTTACCGCGCCGGTCCGCTACGTTGCCCGGGTGAACTTGCCAACCTGTCGTCGTGGTCGGTCAGCGGCAAGCAGCTTGTCCTCTACGATGCAGCCGGCGGCACCGTCGCGCGCCTCTACTCGTCGGCCCCGTCCAAATTCGAGGGCCAGACATCTGGTGGACAGAACCTCAGCCTGTCACGCTAGAATAGGAGCGCACTTTGATGAAGAGTGCGCCCGGAGACGGTATTGTCGCACGATAATCTGAAAGTCTTCCCCTCCGTGCGCGAACGCTACGATTCGCTCGTGCAGGCAGGGGATATCGATGCCGATCCTGCACAACAGAGTTTGGCGGATCGCTTCGATCGGCTTATCCGCGACCTTGCAACGTCACGCCTGGCCACAAAGTCAAGCGCGCTGGGATGGCTGTTCAGTCGCCGCGCGCCGCGGCGGGAGATCATCAAGGGACTCTATGTCCACGGTGAGGTGGGGCGTGGCAAGACCATGCTGATGGACATGTTTCATCAGCTCGTCCCCGCCAAGCGCAAGCGCCGGGCCCATTTTCTCGATTTCATGGCCGATGTCCACGAGCGCATCAACGCGCATCGCCAGGCACTGAAAAACGGCGACACCAAGCAGGACGATCCGATACCACCGGTTGCCGATGCGCTGGCGGAGCAGGCTTGGGTTCTGTGTTTCGATGAGTTTACAGTCACGGATATCGCGGATGCGATGATCCTTTCGCGGCTGTTCAAAGCGCTTTTCGAGCGTGGCGTCATCCTCGTCGCCACGTCAAATGTTCAGCCAGATGACCTTTATCGTGACGGACTCAACCGCAAGCTGTTCCTACCGTTCGTCGATCTCCTCAAGACTCACGTGGACGTGGTCAATCTCGATGCCCGCACCGACTACCGCCTTGAGAAGCTGAACCGTTTGCCGGTCTTTCTTTCGCCTTTGAATGAAGAAACCGTCCGGCTGATGGGCGAGGCCTGGTGCGCCGCAACAGGCGGTGCTGCAGTGGTGCAGGACAGCGTGAAGGTAAAAGGACGGACCGTCCTTATCCCACAGGCGGCACCGCATACCGCGGCCGCTCGCTTCACCTTTGCCGAACTTTGCTCCCAACCGCTCGGCGCTGCGGATTACACCGCGATAATCGAGCGTTACCGGACAATCTTCATCGATGCCGTGCCGATCCTGGATTATCCGAGGCGCAACGAGGCCAAGCGCTTCATCATTCTGATCGACATTCTCTATGACAACAACGTCCATCTGGTAATGTCCGCCGCTGCGTCTGCGGACAGGCTTTATGTGGCCAAATCGGGAACCGAAGCTTTCGAGTTCGAGCGGACCGCGTCCCGGCTTTTCGAAATGCAAAGCGCTGAATACCTCGCTGCAGCCGGCAGGTTGGAACCCGTTGCCGAAACGCGGATCGGCAGCCTCTGAAGACGTGGTCTTGAGCCCCGCACTTTCATCATTCTGATATCTAGTCTATGGTAGAAAAAGTAGCATTTTGCTTGGACCATAATGAAAATAATTGACGTTTACGTAAATACAATCAATTCTAACCGATTGAATTTATTGAGGTGAAAATTTTCGGTTGAGTTATGCGACAAAGAGGAATATTCGAACGTCCCAACGCGAAGGCATGGGGTACGGGGTTGCCATCCGGCTGTCCGACTATCGAAATATGTTCTTTGGCGTCCGTCAAGACTTCAGATCAGGGAAGCAACCAGCATGGCACGTAACAAAATCGCCCTCATCGGTTCAGGCATGATCGGTGGAACGCTTGCACATTTGATCGGGCTCAAGGAGCTCGGCGATATCGTGCTCTTCGACATAGCAGAAGGCATACCGCAGGGCAAGGGACTGGACATTGCCCAGTCGTCGCCAGTTGACGATTTCGACGCCAAGCTTGTTGGCGCCAATGATTATTCAGCCATTGAAGGCGCCGATGTTGTCATCGTCACGGCAGGCGTTCCACGCAAGCCCGGCATGAGCCGCGACGATCTCCTCGGTATCAACCTCAAGGTCATGGAGCAGGTCGGCGCCGGCATCAAGAAGTATGCTCCCGGCGCATTTGTGATCTGCATCACCAACCCGCTTGATGCAATGGTCTGGGCGCTGCAGAAGTTCTCCGGGCTGCCGAAGAACATGGTTGTGGGCATGGCAGGCGTGCTTGACAGTGCCCGCTTCCGCTACTTCCTCGCTGATGAATTCAAGGTATCCGTGGAAGACGTCACCGCCTTTGTTCTCGGTGGGCACGGGGATTCCATGGTGCCGCTTACCCGTTACTCGACCGTGGCAGGCATTCCTCTGCCGGATCTGGTCAAGATGGGCTGGACCAGCCAGGAAAAACTCGACCAGATCGTTCAGCGCACCCGTGACGGTGGCGCCGAGATCGTCGGTCTGCTGAAGACCGGTTCTGCCTATTATGCACCTGCATCGTCGGCCATTCAGATGGCAGAGGCATTCCTGAAAGACAAGAAGCGCGTTCTGCCCGTTGCTGCCCACCTGTCGGGTCAGTATGGCGTCAAGGACATGTATGTCGGCGTGCCGGTGGTCATTGGCGCGAACGGCGTGGAGCGCATCATCGAAATCGATCTGAATAAAGCCGAAGAAAAAGCCTTCGAAAACTCCGTCGCCTCCGTCGCCGGTCTTTGCGAAGCATGCATCGCCATCGCGCCGAACCTCAAGTAATCCGGCCTGAAATCATCCTGAAACGATCCTGGCCGTGGTGGCCGGGATTCTTCGTAAAGGAAATTTGATTATGAATATTCACGAATACCAGGCCAAGCGTCTGCTGCACAGTTTTGGAGCGCCGATTGCCAATGGCGTCGCCGTCTACTCGGTCGAGCAGGCGGAAGAATGGGCCAAGACACTTCCCGGACCACTCTATGTGGTCAAGAGCCAGATTCATGCTGGCGGTCGCGGCAAGGGCAAGTTCAAGGAACTCGGTTCCGATGCAAAGGGCGGCGTTCGTCTTTCGCGGTCGGTCGAAGAGGTCGTTGCCAATGCCAGGGAAATGCTGGGCAACACGCTCGTTACCAAGCAGACCGGCCCGGGGGGCAAGCAGGTCAATCGTCTTTATATAGAAGACGGCGCCGATATCGAGCGCGAGCTTTATCTCTCGATCCTTGTGGATCGTTCGGTTGGCCGTCCGGCCTTCGTCGTTTCCACGGAAGGCGGCATGGACATCGAGGCGGTTGCCCATGATACGCCTGAAAAGATCATCACCGTGGCGATTGATCCGGAAAAAGGGGTAACGTCCGAAGATACCGCCAGGATCAATGACGCCTACGGCCTAACCGGCGATGCCCGCAAGGACGGCGAAGCGCTTTTCCCGATCCTCTACAAGGCATTCACCGAGAAGGACATGAGCCTGCTTGAGGTAAACCCTCTCATCGTGATGAAGGACGGCCGTCTGCGTGTACTCGACGCCAAGGTATCGTTCGATGGCAACGCCCTGTTCCGGCATCCGGATGTGGTCGAACTGCGTGATGTGACGGAGGAAGACGACAAGGAAATCGAAGCATCGAAGTATGACCTCGCCTATGTCGCCCTCGATGGCAATATCGGCTGCATGGTCAATGGTGCAGGCCTTGCCATGGCGACGATGGATATCATCAAGCTATATGGTGCTGAGCCGGCTAACTTCCTCGACGTTGGCGGCGGCGCCAGCAAGGAGAAGGTGACGGCCGCGTTCAAGATCATCACTGCCGATCCCGCCGTTGAAGGCATCCTGATCAATATTTTCGGCGGCATCATGAAGTGTGACGTTATTGCCGAAGGCGTCATCGCCGCCGTCAAGGAAGTCGGTCTCAAGGTTCCGCTGGTCGTTCGCCTCGAAGGCACCAATGCCGAGCTTGGCAAGAAGATCATCAATGAGAGCGGCCTGAATGTCGTCTCCGCGGATGATCTCGATGATGCCGCGCAGAAGATCGTCAAGGCTGTGAAGGGAAACTAAGGCATGTCTATTCTAGTTAACAGGGACACCAAGGTTCTCGTTCAGGGCCTGACCGGCAAGACCGGTACATTCCACACCGAGCAGGCCCTTGCCTATTATGGCACGCAGATGGTCGGAGGCGTTCATCCCAAGAAGGGCGGCGAGAACTGGGAAGGCAAGTTGCCTACTGGCGCGAGCGCGCAACTGCCGATTTTCGCCTCGGTCGCCGAAGGCAAGGATCGCACGGGCGCCAATGCCTCCGTCATCTATGTCCCGCCTGCAGGCGCAGCCGAAGCCATTATCGAGGCGATCGATGCGGAGATTCCGCTCATTATCTGCATCACCGAAGGCATCCCGGTCATGGATATGGTGAAGGTCAAGGCCCGTCTCGACCGGTCCACGTCGCGCCTCATCGGCCCGAACTGCCCCGGCGTGCTGACGCCGGAGGAATGCAAGATCGGCATCATGCCCGGCAACATCTTCAAGAAGGGCTCGGTGGGTGTTGTATCGCGCTCAGGAACGCTTACCTATGAAGCTGTGTTCCAGACCACCAATGAAGGCCTTGGGCAGACCACTGCCGTCGGCATCGGCGGCGACCCTGTCAAGGGTACGGAATTCATCGATGTCCTGGAAATGTTCCTTGCCGACGAGGCGACGAAGTCGATCATCATGATCGGTGAAATCGGGGGCTCGGCCGAAGAAGATGCAGCGCAGTTCCTTGCCGATGAGGCAAAGCGCGGCCGCAAGAAGCCGATGGCCGGGTTTATCGCCGGACGTACGGCTCCTCCCGGACGCACGATGGGCCATGCCGGTGCGGTCATTTCCGGCGGCAAGGGTGGCGCAGAAGACAAGATCGCAGCCATGGAAGCCGCGGGCATCCGCGTTTCGCCATCGCCGGCGCAGCTTGGCAAGACTTTGGTCGAAGTCCTCAAGGGCTGAGATCTGCATATCGAAGAAGGATCGGGACGGTTGCCGCCCCGATCAATCCACGGGGCCATGCGGGCCTCAAGCCTAGAGTGTCTCCGGTTTTCCTGAACCGGTGAACTCTCATCAAGGGAGACGGGGCGTGGGCTCCGGTCACAATCATGGCACGTCAAGAACAGGCCAACGACATTTTTGCACTCACCTCTTTTCTCTATGGTGGCAATGCCCACTATATCGAGGAACTGCAGGCGAGCTATGAGAAGGATCCAGCCTCGGTCGATCCCGAATGGCAGGAGTTCTTCGCCAATCTCAACGATTCCAAGGACGACGTTCTCAAGAACGCCCAGGGCGCGTCGTGGGAAAAGCCAAACTGGCCAATCGCGGGCAATGGTGAACTTGTCTCCGCACTTGATGGTAATTGGGGCGAAGTCGAAAAGCACATCACCGACAAGCTGAAGGCCAAGAGCGCCAATGGCGCTGCTGCGGCGAACGGCGTTGCCGCCCCCGTATCGCATGCATCCGACGCAGACATCATTCACGCAGCGCGCGATTCGGTCCGTGCCATCATGATGATCCGTGCCTATCGCATGCGCGGCCATCTGCACGCCAAGCTCGATCCGCTCGGACTGGCGGAGGTGAAGGAAGATTATAACGAGCTGTCCCCGGAGAGCTACGGCTTCTCGCCGGCCGATTACGACCGCAAGATCTTCATCGACAATGTGCTGGGTCTTGAATATGCGACGATCCCGCAGATGCTCGATATTCTCAAGCGCACCTATTGCTCGACCATCGGTGTCGAGTTCATGCACATTTCCGATCCGGTGGAAAAATCCTGGATCCAGGAGCGCATCGAGGGGCCGGACAAGGGCGTTGCCTTTACCACGGAAGGCAAGAAGGCCATCCTGTCGAAGCTGATCGAGGCCGAGGGTTTCGAGCAGTTCATCGACGTCAAGTACAAGGGCACCAAGCGCTTTGGTCTGGACGGGGGCGAGTCTCTGATTCCGGCGCTGGAGCAGATCGTCAAGCGCGGCGGTTCGATGGGCCTCAAGGAAATCGTTCTCGGCATGGCGCATCGCGGCCGGCTCAACGTGCTCAGCCAGTTCATGCGCAAGCCGCATCGCGCCATCTTCCACGAATTCAAGGGTGGCTCCTACGCGCCGGACGACGTCGAAGGTTCAGGCGACGTAAAGTACCATCTCGGTGCTTCATCGGATCGCGAATTCGATGGCAACAAGGTTCACCTTTCGCTGACAGCCAACCCGTCGCACCTTGAGATCGTCAATCCGGTCGTCATGGGCAAGGCGCGGGCGAAGCAGGATTTGCTTGCTGGCCGCGAACGCGACGAGATCGTGCCCTTGTCGGAGCGTTCCAAGGTCATGCCTCTGCTGCTGCATGGCGATGCCGCCTTTGCCGGCCAGGGCGTGGTGGCGGAATGCCTCGGCCTTTCCGGTCTGCGCGGCCACCGCGTTGCCGGCACCGTGCACTTCATCATCAACAACCAGATTGGCTTTACCACCAATCCGCGTTTCTCGCGCTCTTCGCCCTATCCTTCCGACGTGGCGAAGATGATTGAAGCGCCGATCTTCCACGTCAATGGCGATGACCCGGAGGCCGTGGTTTATGTGGCAAAGATCGCCACAGAGTATCGCATGACGTTCCACAAGCCGGTCGTCATCGACATGTTCTGCTATCGCCGGTTCGGGCACAATGAAGGCGATGAGCCGGCATTTACCCAGCCGATCATGTACAAGACGATCCGCGGCCAGAAGACCACGGTCCAGCTTTATTCGTCCAAGCTGATCGAGGAGGGCCTGATTACCGAGGCCGAACTCGAAAAGATGCGCTCCGCGTGGCGTGAAAATCTTGAACAGGAGTTCGAGGCTGGCCAGGCCTACAAGCCCAACAAGGCCGATTGGCTGGATGGCGCATGGAGTGGCTTGCGGACAGCGGATAATGCCGACGAACAGCGCCGAGGCAAGACCGGACTGCCGGTCAAGACGCTCAAGGAAATCGGCAAGAAACTTGCCGAAGTTCCAGCCGGCCTCAATGTTCATCGGACCATCCAGCGTTTCCAGGACAACCGCGCCAAGATGATCGAGACCGGCGAAGGTTTCGATTGGGCAACGGCGGAAGCCCTGGCTTTCGGTTCGCTGGTTACCGAGGGCCATCCGGTCCGCCTCTCCGGCCAGGATGTCGAACGCGGCACGTTCAGCCAGCGTCATTCGGTGCTCTACGATCAGGATACCGAACAGCGCTATATCCCGCTGAACAACCTGCAAAAGGGCCAGGCACTCTACGAAGTCATCAATTCGATGCTTTCCGAAGAGGCTGTGCTCGGCTTCGAATATGGCTACTCGCTGTCCGACCCGCGCGCGCTGACTTTGTGGGAAGCACAGTTCGGCGATTTCGCCAATGGTGCGCAGGTCATCTTCGATCAGTTCATCTCGTCGGGAGAACGCAAGTGGTTGCGCATGTCAGGCCTAGTCTGCCTCCTGCCGCATGGCTATGAGGGCCAGGGTCCAGAGCATTCGTCCGCCCGTCTCGAGCGCTATCTGCAACTTTGTGCCGAAGACAACATGCAGGTTGCCAACTGCACGACGCCTGCCAACTACTTCCACATCCTGCGCCGCCAGATGAAGCGAGACTTCCGCAAGCCGCTGATCCTGATGACGCCGAAGTCGTTGCTGCGCCACAAGCGTGCGGTGTCTTCGATCGGTGATTTTACGGGGGATTCTTCATTCCACCGCCTGCTGTGGGATGATGCGCAGCTGCTGAAGGATCAGCCGATCAAGCTGCAGAAGGATTCGAAGATTCGCCGCGTGGTCCTGTGCTCGGGCAAGGTCTATTACGACCTCTACGAAGAGCGGGAGAAGCGCGGTATCGACGACGTCTACCTGCTGCGCGTCGAACAGCTCTATCCTTTCCCGGCAAAGGCCCTGATCACCGAACTGTCCCGCTTCCGCAATGCGGAAATGGTCTGGTGCCAGGAAGAACCCAAGAACATGGGCGCTTGGGCCTTTATCGATCCCTATCTGGAATGGGTCCTGGCGCATATTGATGCCAAGCATCAGCGCGTTCGTTACACCGGACGTCCTGCAGCAGCGTCGACTGCCACCGGGCTGATGTCCAAACACCTTGCACAGCTCGAAGCATTCCTTGAAGATGCTCTGGGTTCATAATTAGACAGATCAAGATCAACGAGAGCTAAGAACATGGCAACCGAAATCCGCGTCCCAACGCTGGGCGAATCCGTTTCCGAAGCGACGATTGGCAAATGGTTCAAGAAGGTGGGCGAAGCCATTGCCATTGACGAACCCCTGGTGGAGCTAGAGACCGACAAGGTTACGATTGAGGTTCCCGCAGCCTCTGCCGGCTCGCTCGCTGAAATCACCGCCAAGGAGGGTGATACGGTCGAGGTCGGTGCCTTGCTAGGCATGATCGGATCTGCGGATGGCGCGGCCGCCGCTCCGGCCAAGCAGGAAGCCAAGCCGGAAGCTGTCGCTCAGGCATCGGGCGCGGCCGCCGCTACGTCGACGGCGGAAGCCGCGACGAAGACGGCCGAAGTTGCCGGTGAGCCGGCGATCGCCGAGCGCAAAGCCAGCGAAATGCCGGCTTCGCCAGCCGCCTCAAAGCTTCTGGCGGAAAAGGGTGTTTCCCCGTCGCAGGTCGAAGGCTCCGGCAAGCGCGGCCAGGTCCTCAAGGGCGATGTTCTCGATGCTGTTGCCAAGGGTATCCCTGCTCCCGCCGAAGCGCCCAAGGCAGTTGCACGCCCCGCATCGCCAGCCGACGATGCATCGCGCGAAGAGCGGGTGAAGATGACCCGCTTGCGCCAGACGATTGCAAAGCGCCTCAAGGATGCTCAGAACACAGCGGCCATGCTCACCACATATAATGAGGTGGACATGTCGGCGGTAATGGATCTGCGCAACCGCTACAAGGACATCTTCGAGAAGAAGCATGGCGTGAAGCTTGGTTTCATGGGCTTCTTCACCAAGGCGGTGACCCACGCATTGAAGGAAGTTCCCGCGGTCAACGCGGAAATCGACGGCACTGACATCATCTACAAGAACTTCGCCCATGTCGGCGTTGCCGTCGGCACCGACAAGGGACTGGTCGTCCCGGTCGTCCGCAATGCGGACCAGATGTCGATCGCCGAGATCGAAAAGGAAATCGGGCGGCTTGGCCGGGCTGCACGCGATGGCGCGCTTTCCATGGCCGACATGCAGGGTGGCACCTTCACCATCTCCAATGGTGGTGTCTATGGCTCTCTGATGTCATCGCCGATCCTGAATGCACCGCAATCCGGCATTCTCGGCATGCACAAGATCCAGGAGCGTCCGGTCGTCGTAGGCGGGCAGATCGTCATTCGGCCGATGATGTATCTCGCGCTCTCCTACGACCACCGCATCGTGGACGGCAAGGAAGCCGTGACCTTCCTCGTTCGCGTCAAGGAAAGTCTGGAAGATCCGGAACGCCTCGTTCTCGATCTCTGATTTACGCGTCAACAGGCGGGCCGCAGCAGATGCGGCCCCGTGGTGCATCGAACTGAAATTGCATAATCTCGGGATTTGTTTGGTCGGTTGTGACGTCTCCCATCAATGCACCCATCGGTGAATCGGCGGCTGGAGCATAAGCATGGCGCAATACTTCTACGAACTGCTCGGCCTCATGGCGGTATTTTCGATCATGATCGTCTCACCGGGTGCGGATTTCGCGCTTGTCGTGCGGCAAAGCATTGTGCACGGCCGGCGAAGCGCCATCATCACCAGCTTCGGTATCGGAGCATCGTTGCTGTTCCATATCAGCTATACGGTGCTCGGGCTCGGCCTCATCGTTTCGAAATCCCTCTACCTATTCGGCATGCTCAAATGGGCCGGTGCAGCGTACCTGTTCTATCTCGGCGTCAAGGCTCTGAGGGCGCCGGCGCCGGTATCTTCCGGCGCAGTGGCTGAACCGCTGCCAACACAGGAACTCTCTGCGTTGCGCTGCTTCCTGATGGGATTCGTAACAAATGCGCTGAACCCAAAAGCCGTGCTGTTCTTCCTGTCATTGTTTTCGGCACTGGTCAGTCACGAGACGCCGATCCTGGTACAGGCCGGCTATGGCGCGGTCATGTCGACGGCTCTCATATCCTGGTTCATCGCCGTTTCCATCTTCTTCACGATGCAATCCGTACGCGACCGCTTTGTGGCCTGGGGGCGCTGGTTCAATCGCGTTACGGGTATCGTGTTCATCGGCCTTGGTGTCAAACTTGCCACCCAACAGGCGGGCTAGGAACCGGATGGCTCATTTAACTGATCGCTTCCAATTCGCCACTGCCGCCGCCGCCCTGCTGGCCTCGGTTTCATTGGCGACGGCGCCGGCATCCGCTGCCTGCACCCAGGACCGGGCCATCTATACGGATCGGGATGACGCCTATACCCTTACCTTCCACACTGTCCCCGAAAATCTCCCGGTCATGACATCCAATGAATTCGCGCTCCAGATGAATGACAGCGATCTGAAAATGGACGGCGTGGTAATGTGGAGCGAGGGTGTACCCCGGCCGAATGGCATCGTCATGTTCCGGTGCCCGACCGGTGATGTCACCGGAGACGAACTGGACCAATGCACTGTCTGGCGCGGCGTCATTTATGCCCTGACGGAAGGCGCCGACGCTGATCTCTTGCCCAAGGCCAAGGAGCCCGCTGCGCAAGCTCTGCTCTTGCCGGGCTTTGCGAGCGCCATGGGCGAGTTCAATTTCAAATTTGAAAAACCCATCGAGACTTTCCCCTGGGAAGTCTTCCGTTTCAAAGAATGTGTTCCCGAACAGTAGGATGCAAGTTCCTACCCTCAATTCGCGTGAGCTCCCAAAAGAAGGATTGAATCATGGCTTATGATGTCGTCGTCATCGGAACAGGTCCGGGTGGCTATGTGTGTGCGATCAAGGCGGCGCAACTTGGGTTGAAGACTGCGGTCGTCGAGAAGCGCGCAACATTCGGCGGGACATGCCTGAACATCGGCTGCATTCCCTCAAAGGCTTTGCTGCATGCCTCGGAGGTGTTTCATGAGGCGGGCCACTCCCACGCCACGCTCGGCGTCGACGTCGGCACGCCCAAGCTCAACCTTAAAGCGATGCTGGCGCACAAGGATGCGACGGTGGAGGCCAACGTCAATGGCGTCGCATTCCTGTTCAAGAAGAACAAGATTGACGCGTTTATCGGTACCGGCAAGGTGCTGAGTGCCGGCAAGGTCTCCGTGACCGCCGATGACGGGTCCGTGCAAGAGATCGAGGCGAAGAACATTGTCATCGCGACGGGTTCTGACGTCGCAGGTATCCCGGGCGTCAAGGTTGACTTCGATGAAAAGGTCATTGTTTCCTCGACCGGCGCGCTCGAATTCCAGAAGGTGCCGGAACGCCTCGTCGTCGTGGGCGGCGGTGTCATCGGGCTTGAGCTCGGCTCTGTCTGGAGCCGCCTTGGTTCCAAAGTGACTGTGGTCGAATATCTGGACAAGATCCTTGGAACGATGGACGGTGAAGTGTCGCGGCAGTTCCAGCGCATGCTGGAAAAGCAGGGAATTGAGGTCAAGACCGGCGCGAAGGTCACCGGGGTCGAAAAAGCCGGCAAGGGTGCCAAAGTCACCTTCGAACCGGTGAAGGGCGGCGAGGCCCAGACGATCGAGGCTGATGCGGTACTGGTCTCCACGGGGCGCAAACCCTATACGGATGCGCTTGGCCTCACGGAAGCCGGTGTTTCCATGGATGATCGCGGGCGCGTTGCCATCAATGATCACTGGCAAACCAATGTCCCGGGAATATACGCCATCGGCGATGTGGTCGACGGTCCGATGCTGGCGCACAAGGCGGAAGATGAGGGTATTGCCGTTGCCGAAATCCTCGCCGGACAGGCCGGGCACGTCAATTACGACGCCATCCCCAATGTCGTCTATACCCAGCCGGAAGTGGCCTCGGTCGGCAAGACCGAGGAGGAGTTGAAGGCGGCTGGCATCGAATACAAAGCCGGCAAATTTCCATTCACCGCGAACGGCCGGGCGCGAGCGATGTTGCACACCGACGGTTTCGTCAAGATTCTGGCAGATAAAACGACCGATCGTGTGCTTGGCGTCCACATTCTCGGTTATGGTGCAGGTGAAATGATCCACGAGGCCACTGTATTGATGGAATTCGGCGGATCGTCCGAAGACCTGGCGCGCACGACCCATGCTCATCCGACTATGTCGGAGGCGGTCCGCGAGGCGGCGCTGGCAACCTTCGCCAAGCCGATCCACCTTTAACTGCCCGCACGCAGCGCACGAAAAAGGCCCGGAAGTATTCCGGGCCTTTTTTTGGCTCAGGCGTTACTGATTACTGTGCCGGAGCCGGGGTTGTAGGTGCAGGTGTCGTAGACGGAGCCGGAGCAGGTTCGGCTGGAGCCGGAGCCGTCGGCGCAGGTGACATTGCTGCAGGCGGTTCAGGGGTTGCCGGAGCCGGTGCCTCACTCGTCGGAGCAGGCGGCGTCGGCGCAGTCATCTCGCTGCCGCCCCTGTTGAGGAAGTAGTAACCTCCCACGACCAACGCGGCGATAAGAATGCCAGCGATCAGAAAACCGCTGCCGCCGCCTGACTTGACCACGGTTGTTCTTGGACTTACCGGATCGGACTCCATCGGCCGCTGCTGCAAGTTTGGATCATAGGTCATTTCGTGTCCTCCGTAACAATCCTTTGCATAAGGATAAAGGAACAACGGATGTTTCGCCTTTTTGTTCCGGAGCATTCAGCAACGCTATAGCTATGTCTGCGGGCGCCACGCGGTTTTACGGCTAACTCACAGGTCAATACTTGCACGACCGCTCATTGGGCGGTGATTTTATATCCCTTGTTTTTCAGCAGCTCAACGAGACCTTGCTCTCCGGGAAGATGTAAGGCGCCGACTGCGACGAAGGCGTTGCCCCGATCGATAATCGGAGCGGCGCGTTCGGCCATCGTTCGGTTGCGCGCGAGGATCATCTTCTCCTCGAATTGCGCATAATTTTCGCCGCTTTCGGTTCCTTCAGGCGAAACCGAGCGCATCAGCGGAAAGATCATGCCGACGTCTCCCTGGGTATAAAGAACAGTCATGGTCTCAAAGACGTCTGGCAGCTTCGGCCCCAAAGCAAGCGTTTCGATCAACCCATCGATATGGAACTGCGTCGGGAGCGATGCCATGGCGCTGAGCTGGTCCTTGATGGTTTCAAGACCGGCGATCTGCTTGCCGCGGTTTCTTGCCTCCTCGGCCAGCTTGATATCAAGAAAATTGGTACCTTCCTGCTTGCGCGCCAACTCGCAGGCCGGCATAGCAAGCATGCTGGTCAACATCCAGGGTTGCATGCGGTTGACCGCCGCAAGGGAGATACCGCGCTCGGAGAGTGCGGCCTTGACGGTATCGAGCTTGTCCCTTGGGATGAGCTTGTCCAGCGTCGTGCCATCCGTGAACATCATGAGATCGGGCGTCTCCGCCATCACCTTCATCGGCGCCTTGGGGTCCAGCACCTCGTCAGTCTCGATGACGATCGTACCGGCGCCGTCATAGGCCTGCTCGGCTGCATCAGAGAGTTTGAGCACTCGCGGATCGGTCAAATGCATCGTTCCAAACAGGAATGACGGACTTACGCCCGGCTTTTCAACCTTCCAGAGCAGGCCCTTGCCGTTGCTGGTCCCCGCCGCCTCCTTTCGCAGTGCATCGAGCTTGGCCGGATCGGTCTTGGCCATGTCGGCGATCAGGTCGTGACCGCCGCAGCCGAATTCCGCGTGTGCGCGTGTGGCGCTGAATGTGACCGCGACAAAAGAAGCAAGCAACAGCCAGCTGGCAAGCAGGCAAAGCCGCAGGATATTGTCGGCGAGACGATCGAGCGAAGGAAGCATGTCGTTGTCGTTCATGGTGAGCTTCTATCCGTGCGGCTGCGGAGAAAGGGTTAATCTCTACCCGCAAATTGTCTGCAGTATGAATTTCATGCGGGTTCAGGCGCGGGGATGCGCCTTGTCGTAAATTTCCATCAACCGTTCGGTGTCGACGCCAGTATATACCTGGGTTGTGGAGAGACTTGCGTGGCCCAGAAGTTCCTGGATCGTGCGCAGGTCGCCGCCGCGGCCAAGCAGATGTGTTGCAAAGGAATGCCGCAACGCATGGGGGGTTGCCGTTTCCGGAAGGCCAAGTGCCCCGCGCATCCGTTGCATGTCGCGCTGGATAATGGCCGAATGCAGCCCGCCGCCACGCGCGCCGCGGAACAGTGGCTTGCCCTCCTCAAGCGCGTATGGGCAGAGCCTGCGATATTCGGTTATCGCCCTGTGCACCACGGGCAGCAGCGGCACCATGCGGGTTTTGCCACCCTTGCCGGTGATGGCGATCGAGCGTGCTCCGGGATCGGTCAATGCGCTGCCGTCGAGGTCGAGCGCTTCGGAGATGCGCAGTCCGCAACCATAGAGCAAGGTGAGAACGGCCGCATTGCGCGCGGCAATCCACGGCTCCTCATTCAATTGTTCGCCGGTTTCAACTACGCGTCTGGCATCTACCAGCGTCAGTGGCTTGGGCAATGACTTTGGCTGACGCGGGGCACGCATGGCAATTGATGCCGCAGCATTCGCCATGCCCTGCTTTTCCAGATGGCGGAGGAATGAACGGATGCCTGCAAGTCCGCGGCCAAGTGTGCGAGCACCGGCGCCATCATTGCGCCTGCGGGCCAGAAAGGAACGCAGGTCGGCGATGCGCAATGTGGCAACGTCGGTCAAAGCCGGAGGCTCGCCCAGATGACCGGTCAGAAACTGGAAGAACTGGCGCGTATCCCGCTCATAGGCTTCGAGGGTTTTCGCGGCCAGCCGCCTCGTATTCTTCAGCGATTTCAGCCAATCCTGGCGCGCATCGATCAGATCGGCTTTGGCGGAAACCAGAAATTGCTCGGTTTGCGGCTGGACGCCCATGGCATCATTCCTCGATTATATGCGGCAACCCTGGCACAGGACTCGTTACGAGAACGTTTCAGCCTTGGTTTTGCGCCAAGTTTGTTTTAATCCGGGCGCCAGACGAGAAACTGGAAGAGCCCATGGCGAAGTTGAATGATCCGGTACAGCTGGCGGTAATTGGTGCAGCGCATGGAACACGAGGAGAACTGCGGGTAAAGACCTTTACCGGTGACCCGATGGCACTCGGCGACTATGGCATGCTTTACGATGTCACAGGCAGGCCCTTCGAAGTTCTGGATATCCGTCCGGCCAAGACGGTTGTGGTCGTGCGATTTCGCGGGGTGAACGATCGCAATATGGCGGAGGCGCTGAACGGCACGACCCTGTTCATCGACCGTTCGCAACTGCCGCAGGATCTGGACGAGGATGAATATTACCATTCCGACCTCATCGGCCTTGAGGCCGTCGATGCGGCAGGAAACCAGTACGGCAAGGTATCTGCGATGTTCGACTTTGGTGGTGGTGATCTCATCGAACTGACAATGCCAGGCAGGAGGCCCATGCTGATACCATTCACGCAGGTTGCCGTACCTCATGTCGACGTGAAGGCGGGGCACATCGTCATCGACCCCGTCGCAGCCGGTCTTGTTTCCGACGAAAATGAGGACGAGGAACGCCGGCGTCAGCTCGGCGGCGAGGGCAGCGGGAACGAGAAGCCATGACAGGCGGCTTTCGCGCCACGGTGCTGACGCTCTATCCGGAAATGTTTCCCGGAGCGCTCGGTGTCTCGCTTGCCGGCAAGGCGCTGCAGGACGGCGCATGGTCGCTGGAGACCGTACAAATCCGCGACTTTGCTTTTGACAGGCATCGCATGGTTGACGATACGCCGGCTGGCGGCGGTGCAGGCATGGTGATGAAGCCGGATGTGCTGGCGCGAGCCGTGGATCATGTCGCCGATGGTCGGCCGAAGCTTTTTATGAGCCCGCGCGGCAAGCCGCTCAGCCAGGCACGCGTTCGCGAGCTTGCTGCCGGTCCGGGCGCTATTGTGCTTTGCGGGCGCTTCGAGGGGGTCGACGAACGGCTGATCGAAGCCCGGGATTTCGAAGAAGTCTCCATCGGGGATTATATCCTCTCTGGAGGCGAGACTGCGGCGCTGGTTGTCCTCGATGCGATCGTCCGGCTGTTGCCCGGCGTCATGGGCAATGCCCTTTCCGGAGAGACCGAGAGTTTCGAGACGGGTTTGCTCGAACATCCGCACTACACCAGACCCCAGGAATGGGAGGGCAGGCGCATCCCCGATGTGCTTCTGTCAGGCAATCACGGCGCCATCGAAAAATGGCGGCGAGCGGAAGCGGAGCGCCTGACGCGGGAGAGGCGTCCGGACCTTTGGGCGGCCCAGAACGCGCCCTCAAAAAAATAGCCGGCCAAAAAGAATCGCCGCCAGAGGTGACAAACCGGCTTTTATGGTGTATCAGCCCGCCAACTCGGGAAAACCCGGTCCATTAATCAATGAATGGTGAATTCGCTCCTGCTTCCTCCGGAGGCATAGATATGCGGCTGTAATTGCTGCGTGCCAAGTGTTGAGCGCTCTGACTGTTCGAGAAGACAAGAAAAGGATGAAGACGATGACCGTCGAAATTATTCGTCAGCTCGATCTGGAGCAGAGAGCAAAGATCGAAGCAAAGCGCACGCTTCCGGATTTCCGCCCAGGCGACACGGTTCGTGTCAATGTCCGCGTGACGGAAGGTACCCGTACCCGCGTTCAGGCCTATGAAGGCGTTTGCATTGCCCGCAACGGTGCCGGCATCAACGAGAACTTCACTGTTCGCAAGATTTCCTATGGCGAAGGCGTTGAGCGCGTGTTCCCGGTCATTTCGCCGCTCGTCGAAGGCGTTGAAGTTGTTCGCCGCGGCAAGGTTCGCCGCGCCAAGCTGTACTACCTGCGCGGCCTGACGGGTAAGGCTGCCCGTATTGCCGAGAAGAAGGACAACCGCAAGGGTAAGACGGTCGTTCCGGCCACCGGCACTGCCGAGACGGTTACCGAAGCCACGGTTGCCAAGGCACCTGCTGCCGAATAAGTGCGGCCTGCATGGAATTCGAAAAAGGCGGTCTTCGGGCCGCCTTTTTTATTTCGCGCTCGGCTCACTCACCCTTCCCGCAAGACCGACGGCAAGCCAAGGGATTGACGCGCCGGTGACAAGGTGAAATCTGTTGCGCACGCGAACACGTGACAGGGGTTTGAGATGAACTTGCGATCCGTTCTTTTGGCAGGGCTGATGCTCGCCGTAACGCCATTCTCCGCCGTAGCTGCCGATCTGCCCGATCTTGGTGGCAAACAGGTTACCGTTGTAACGGAGAACGCCTACCCACCTCTGCAATTCGTCGACCCGAAGACCAGCAAGCCGGTCGGATGGGAGTATGATGCGATGAACGAGATCGCCAAGCGGCTCAATCTCAAGATCGAATATCTGAACACGAGCTGGGACGCGATGATCCAGGCTGTTTCGGACAACCAGTATCAAATTGGCATGACCGGCATTACCATCAATGACGAACGCAAGCAGAAGGTCGACTTCTCGGACCCCTACATGCGCTCTGAGCAGTTCATGCTGGTGCGCAGCGATGACAATCGCTTCTCTGACGCCAAAAGCTTTGCCGAAACCAAGGATACGCTCGTTGGAGCGCAGCCAGGCACGACCAATTTCTACGTAGCCGTCTACAACGTCCTGGATGGCAACGAGCAAAATCCGCGTATCAAGCTGTTCGAAACATTCGGCGCGACCATCCAGGCTCTCAAGACCGGGGATGTCGACCTTGTTCTGACCGACAGTACCGCCGGCAAGGGCTATGTCGACGCGTCGGGCGGCGCCTTGAAGCTTGTTGGAGGACCGCTTGGGGCCGAGGATTTCGGCTTCATTTTTCCCAAGGGTTCGGATCTTGTTGCGCCGGTCAATGCGGCCATTGCCGCTCTGAAGGCCGATGGCACATTCGACGCGCTCAACAAGAAATGGTTCCTTGACTACAAGCTTGGCCAGTAAGCTGAATAGTGGCCGATAGCACGCAGAATAGGAATTCTTCCGAACGGATGGATTTCCCATGGTGGTTGTTGGCAGCGGTGGCAATTGCCATAGCGCTGGGCATAGCCATCCTGGTCAGCCCGATCTACGGGCAGGTCTTCTCGACGGTATCCCAAGGCATCTGGATCACCGTCTGGGTTTCGCTGCTTGCCTTCGTCCTCGCTTCGCTGCTCGGTCTGCTTCTGGCCGTGATGAGCTTGTCCAACCATATCGCCGTGAGGCAGATCGCAAGGTTTTATGTCGAGATCATGCGTGGAATTCCGCTGCTGGTGCTCTTGTTCTACATTGCCTTCGTCGGTGCGCCGGCCGTTGTCGCACTGTGGAATCTCGTTACCCTGCCCCTGCAGAGCGCCGGTTTCATCGACCCCATGCAGGTTCGTGATTTTTCGCTGCTTTGGCGCGCCATCATTGCGCTCATGCTCGCCTATGCGGCCTTTCTTGCCGAGATCTTCCGTGCCGGAATCCAGGCCGTGGACCACGGACAGATCGAGGCGGCAAAGGCTGTCGGCCTCAAACGATTTCAACGCTTTCGCCTCATCATCATGCCACAGGCCATCCGCATCATCCTCCCGCCCTATGGCAATGATTTCATTTCGATGGTCAAGGATTCCTCGCTGGTATCGGTGCTGGGTGTCGTCGACGTCACGCAGATGGGCAAGGTCTATGCCTCCGGATCCTTCCGCTTCTTCGAAACCTATTCTGTCGTTGCCTATGTCTACCTGATCCTGACGATAAGCCTGTCGCTCGGGTTGCGCTGGGTGGAGCGCCGGTTGGGCCGGGCCGCGCGTGGGTGACATGGAGAGTGCTGTAATCAGGCTTTGACCCGTCCTTGAAGAGCGGCGCATTGTCGCCGGAATATTACTTTTTTCGCTTGTTTCTTGACGTAAGTGGACCTCGAGTGCATATGTCCACGAAATAATTGTAAAGCACGAAACCGTGCCGAGGATATCGCCATGACTGCGCCACGTACACTTTATGACAAGATATGGGATGACCATCTGGTTGATCAGCAGGATGACGGCACGTGCCTCCTCTATATCGATCGCCATCTTGTGCATGAGGTGACCAGCCCGCAGGCTTTCGAAGGCCTGCGTGTAGCGGGTCGCAAGGTTCGCCATCCTGAGAAGACGCTGGCAGTGGTCGACCACAACGTGCCGACCTCACCGGACCGCATCCACGGAATCAAGAACGAGGAAAGCCGCATTCAGGTCGAGGCGCTCGCCAGGAATGCCGCGGATTTCGGCGTCGAATATTACTCCGAGAAGGATATCCGCCAGGGTATCGTTCATATTATCGGACCCGAGCAGGGCTTCACACTGCCAGGCATGACGATTGTCTGCGGCGACAGCCACACCTCCACCCACGGCGCCTTCGGCGCGCTGGCGCATGGCATCGGCACATCCGAAGTCGAGCATGTTCTCGCCACCCAGACGCTGATCCAGTCGAAAGCCAAGAACATGCTGGTGCGTGTCGATGGCGTTCTGCCGGCCGGGGTTACCGCCAAGGACATCATCCTTGCCATCATCGGCGAGATCGGGACCGCTGGCGGCACCGGCTATGTCATCGAATATGCTGGCGAAGCCATTCGCGCACTGTCGATGGAGGGCCGCATGACGATCTGCAACATGTCGATCGAAGGTGGTGCCCGTGCCGGCTTGATCGCACCAGACGAAACCACATTCGCCTACGTCAAAGGCAAGCCGCGGGCGCCAAAGGGTGCCGCCTTCGAACAGGCGGTCGAATACTGGAAAACGCTGAAGAGCGATGAGGGCGCCCATTTCGACAAGGTGGTCGTGCTGAATGCGGCTGATCTGCCGCCGATCGTTTCCTGGGGCTCATCACCGGAAGATGTCATCTCCGTCACTGGCGCGGTACCCAATCCCGATGAGATTGCCGACGAAACGAAGCGCTCGTCGAAATGGCGTGCGCTCGACTATATGGGCCTGAAGCCGGGCACGCCCATCACCGATATCAAGCTCGACCGCGTGTTCATCGGTTCCTGTACCAATGGCCGCATCGAGGATCTGCGTGAAGTCGCCAAGGTTGTCGAGGGCCGCAAGGTCAGCGAGACGGTTGCTGCCATGATCGTTCCGGGCTCGGGCCTCGTCAAGGAACAGGCGGAAGCCGAGGGCCTCGACAAGATTTTCAAGGCAGCCGGATTTGACTGGCGCGAACCGGGATGCTCCATGTGCCTTGCCATGAATGATGACCGGCTGAAGCCGGGCGAGCGCTGTGCGTCGACGTCCAATCGCAACTTCGAAGGCCGCCAGGGTTTCAAGGGCCGCACGCATCTCGTTTCGCCAGCCATGGCCGCAGCGGCGGCGATTGCCGGTCACTTCGTCGATATCCGCGAGTGGAAGTAACGTCTGCTTATTGTCGCGAATTGATTCGCGGCTACACACCCACCGCTCCGTCATCCTCGGGCTTGACCCGAGGAACCATCTCTTAACTGCACCCCCGGTTAACTCCGAGCCTACTCGATGGGGGTGAACAGGGGAGAGGCGAGATATTCAACGCCCCCGATAACTCGGCACACCCTGATCGGGCAGCCACAGGCCATCCGGCACCGGCCCGGTTTGCCAGAATACGTCGATCGGAATGCCGCCGCGCGGATACCAGTAGCCGCCGATGCGCAGCCACAAGGGCTTGACCGCTTCCACGATACGCTTGCCGATGTTGACAGTGCAATCCTCATGGAACGCGCCGTGGTTGCGGAAGCTGCCAAGAAACAACTTCAACGACTTGGATTCGACAAGGGTTTGGTCCGGCGCATAATCGATGACAAGGTGACCGAAATCCGGCTGGCCGGTCACCGGGCAAAGCGAAGTAAATTCCGGGCAGGCAAATCGTGCGAGGAAAAGCGTGCCGGCCTGTGGATTGGGCACGGCGTCAAGCACCGCCTCGTCAGGATGCTGCGGGATTCTCACGTCCTTGCCAAGCATCGTCGCCTGTTCTGCATAGTGACTCATGCTGCTGTCCTTTCCATCTCGAATTCGCCCTGGTATTCGCAGCCTTCGCCGCACGTATCGCGATAGACGCCGACCTGCGCCAGACCGGGCAGGACACGGGCAAAATGCCGCCACAACCAGATGGCGATGTTCTCGAGCGTCGGCGTCTCAAGCCCGCTGATCTCGTTGAGATAGCGGTGATCGAGTATTTCGAGGGCACTGTCGAAGGCGTCTTTCACCGCCCCGAGGTCGGAAATGAGGCCAGTCTGCGCATCCGGCTTGCCGTCCAGCGTCACGCGAACGCGGAAACTGTGGCCATGCAGGCGCGTGTTGACATGTCCGTCGGGAAAAATATGCGGCAAATGATGGGCCGCTTCGAACGTGAATTCGTTGAAGATTCTCATGGATGCTCCGTCAGCTCTGGCGCAATACAGGCGCCCGCCAAAGCAATTCCAGCAACGGGAACTGCGGTCAATAAAGAGCCTGCCATCAGGGCAAGCCGATCAATTTATGTGTCTGCGTGCTCAGCCGCCAAAGCGGGTGAGCGAGGCAATAGGCCGCTGCAGATGCCACATGCGAGGCGGTTTGCGCCGGATCACCGATGACGTCAAGAGGTTGCAAATAGAAATGCTGGAAGGAAAGGTGCTCGAAACGCGATGGATGAGTCTCGGCTTGCGCTTGTGGAAAAACAAGCTTGAGCTCGTTGCCGCGGGTCTGCACCAATGGCGCATCGGCCTTGGGCGAGACGCAGATCCAGTCGATCCCTTCCGGCGCGGCGATGGTTCCATTGGTCTCGACGCCCACTTCGAGGCCGCGTGCATGGAAAGCCTCGATCAAGGGCGTGTCGAGCTGGAGCAGCGGTTCCCCGCCCGTGCAGATGACATAGGGCTTCGCGCCCGAATTTCGTGTGGCTGGCCAATGCGCCGCAACGGCATCGGCAAGGGCATTGGCGGTCTTGAATTTGCCGCCGCCCGGCCCATTCACGCCGACGAAGTCCGTATCGCAGAACTGGCAGACCGCTTCCGTCCGGTCGCGCTCCAGGCCCGACCACAAATTGCAGCCGGCAAAGCGCATGAATACCGCGGCCCGGCCAGTATGATTACCCTCGCCCTGCAGTGTCAGGTAGATCTCCTTGACGGCGTAGGTCATGCGGCTTCCGCCTTGAACTTCTGCCACCCTGCCGCGCGCAATTCGCACGCCGGGCAGTTGCCGCAGCCATATCCCCACGCGTGCCGCCTGGAGCGGTCGCCGAGATAACACGTATGGGTTTTCTCGACGATGAGATCGAGGAGGTTCTGGCCGCCAATATTTTGTGCCAGCGCAAAGGTCTCGGCCTTGTCCAGCCACATCAAGGGCGTCTCAATGGTGACGCGACGGTCGAGGCCAAGCGAAAGCGCTGCCTGTAGCGCTTTCAGCGTGTCGTCACGGCAGTCGGGATAGCCGGAATAGTCGGTCTCGCACATGCCGCCGACGATAACCCGCAACCGGCGCCGGTAGGCGAGTGCTCCGGCAAGTGTAAAGAACAGGAGATTGCGGCCGGGTACAAAGGTATTGGGCAGGCCATTCTCCGCCATTTCGATAGCGATGTCGTCCAGCATGGCCGATGCGCCAAGTTGGCCCACAATGTTCGCATCGAGCATGTGATCGTCGCCCAGCCGCTGCGCCCATTGCGGAAATCCCTCGGCGATCGCGGTGCGAAATTCACGGCGTACCTCGAGCTCGATCCTGTGGCGCTGGCCATAATCGAAGCCGACGGTCTCGACGCGGTCGAAATTGGACAATGCCCAAGCGAGACATGTGGCGGAATCCTGTCCCCCGGAAAACAGGACGAGCGCGCCGTCTAGATTGCGAGCCATATTGCTACCTCGTTGAAAGCGGCCCCAATACAGGGCGCAGCCAACCGAGGCAAATCAAATCTTGCTATGGAACCTAGTCGCAGCCGGGATGGCCAAGCACCGGTGTTTCATTCCGGTCAAGACCATACATGTAACCCCGGCCCTGAATCACAAACGGGCTGTTGCATCCACCAGTATTGGGAGCGGGGACGACACCTACGACGAGTGGGTCACTCACTGGCGAAATGACCGCCGGTCCCTTGCCGCGCTTGTAGACCGGTACCTGCCGCCGGATATCACGGCCGAGCTTGTCGGATCGCGCTGCTGCGGCACCGACAAACACAATCTTGGGGCCGCCGGGCTCGTGCAGGATGACATTGCCATATTCGTCGCCGTAGCTATTGCCGGGATTGAAACCATCTGCCGCCGCAAGCTGCGAACTGGTCACAAGCGCCAGTGACGCCAGCACCGAGCAGGTTAGATTCTTCTTCTGGAACATGGCGACCCTCGATCGTCGAATTTGTCTACTGGCCAGATTAACCCTTTATTAACAATTGTCATCTGCCCAAAGTCTAATCAAATCGATTTTCATCCCGGGTGCAGGTTGACGGGCGCGATGCAATCAACCAATCCTCAGGGCAAACGAGCAGGCATGAAGGGACGGAAGCAATCATGAGCAAAAAGACTGCAGATGAACACGCCATCGACATTTCCCTGTTGCACCTGAGCGATGCCCATGAATTCGCGCCGCTGCTCGCCAGTTATGCGCAGGCGCTGAAGCGTGGAGCTCCACGCCGTCCGGATGATTACTACGCGGAAAATCTCTTGCGTGACCGGGCTGCGGAGATCGCCGGGGCACGACTCGATGGTCAACTCGTCGGTTTTGTCATTTTCTACGATCTGCCCGAGCCGGTTTCCGGGATGCGGGCGGGCCAGGTGGATCACATCTATGTCCATCATGACCACCGCGGCAAGGGCATCGCCAAGGCGCTGATCGACGTGCTTGCCGACAAGGCAGAAGAGCGGGGTTGGACAAAGCTCTCGCTCAATGCACCGCGCGTTCCGGAAGATGGGCGCAAGCTTTATGAACAGGTCGCGGCTCCCGCCGACTGGACCAGCTTCATCATTCGCTTCGGAAATCAATAGGCAAAGTTCCGATGAAGGGTGCCGCCGTGCTGGCGGCATCCTGCAAGCGACCCGCCCTGTCGCATACAAACACGACCGGAGCGACCTCGAATTGGACGATCGGAGCATATTCCGGGTTGACTCACGCAATTATTTTTTGCATCACACCGTGTCAGAAAAAGACACTTTCGAGACTGTTTTGAGAGCTTTAAACGATTGAATTTTAAGCAAAAACCTTATTGACTTGCTATTGGTGCCAATTCGCCGCATGAGGGGGTCGAATGGGGCTTTGACGCAGTGCAAAAACCGGATTAAAACCCTTCTAAATTGCCTCTATCCAGCCTTTTCGGCCCTGCCCGCCAGTTCAGGCGCGGCGCTACTCTTGGGGACGCTATGAGCAAGACAACACTCCATGCAAACCGGCCACTGTCGCCGCATTTGCAAATCTACAAGCCGATTCCAACCATGGTCATGTCCATCGTCCACCGCATCACCGGAGGAGCGCTCTATTTCGGCACATTGCTGGTTGCCTGGTGGCTGATCGCGGCAGCGACGAATGAAGACTATTTCAATTTCGTCAACGCGATCTACGGCTCATGGATCGGCCTCCTTGTCCTCCTCGGATATACGTGGGCGCTTCTCCATCACATGATTGGCGGCATCCGCCACCTGATCTGGGATACGGGGCGCGGCCTGGAAAAAGAGACCACCACGAAGATGGCTTGGGCCTCGCTCGTTCTTTCCATCACGTTGACGATCCTCGTCTGGATCGTCGCATTCACAATCGTTTAAAGGAGGCCGAACGATGGGCGACATGCGCACGCCGCTTGGCAAGGTTCGCGGTCTGGGTTCTGCGAAAGAAGGTACGGACCATTTCTGGCGCCAGCGGCTGACGGCCGTGGCCAATATCCCGCTCATGCTGTTCTTCATCGGGTTTATCCTGTCGCTGCATGGCGCGGGCTATGCCGAAACCAGAGCGGCCCTGTCCCATCCGCTGACGGCGCTGGTTCTGTCGCTGGTGCTTATCTCCGGCCTCTATCACATGCGCCTCGGCATGCAGACAATCATTGAAGACTATGTTCATGGCGAAGGCACAAAGATCGTGCTGCTCATGCTGAACACGTTTTTTTCCGTCGCGGTTGGTGTTGCCAGCGTTTTTGCGATCCTCAAGCTGAGCTTCGGAGGCTGAGCCACATCATGGCACCAACAGATAGCAAGGCCGCGAAGGCCTATACATTCGTCGACCACAAGTTTGACGTGGTTGTGGTTGGGGCTGGCGGCGCGGGCTTGCGTGCAACGCTCGGCATGGCAGAGCAGGGCCTGAAAACGGCCTGTATTACCAAGGTATTCCCGACCCGCTCGCATACGGTGGCGGCGCAGGGCGGCATTGCCGCCTCGCTCAGCAATATGGGCCCGGATTCCTGGCAATGGCATATGTATGACACGGTCAAGGGATCCGACTGGCTCGGTGATACTGATGCAATGGAATATCTTGCCCGGGAGGCGCCGGCCGCCGTCTACGAACTGGAACATTACGGCGTACCGTTTTCACGTACCGAAGAGGGCAAGATTTATCAGCGTCCCTTCGGCGGCCACATGATGAACTATGGCGACGGTCCGCCCGTGCAACGCACCTGTGCCGCGGCAGACCGCACGGGTCACGCCATCCTGCACACTCTTTATGGCCAGTCCCTGCGTAACAATGCGCAGTTCTTCATCGAATATTTCGCGCTCGACCTCATCCAGGATGAGGAAGGCACGATCACAGGTGTCGTTGCCTGGAACCTCGACGATGGCACGATCCACCGCTTCGCGGCGAAGATGGTCGTGATGGCAACCGGCGGTTACGGTCGATCCTACTTCTCTGCAACGTCCGCACACACCTGCACGGGTGATGGTGGCGGCATGGTTGCCCGTGCCGGATTGCCGCTACAGGATATGGAGTTCGTCCAGTTCCACCCGACCGGGATCTATGGCGCAGGATGCCTGATCACCGAGGGTGCGCGCGGCGAGGGTGGTTACCTGGTCAATTCCGAAGGCGAACGCTTCATGGAGCGCTATGCGCCTTCCGCCAAGGACCTGGCGTCGCGGGACGTGGTTTCGCGTTGCATGACGCTGGAAATCCGCGAAGGCCGAGGCGTCGGCAAGAACAAGGACCATATTTTCCTGCATCTTGATCATCTCGATCCAGCGGTCCTGCATGAACGCCTTCCGGGCATCTCCGAATCGGCGAAGATTTTCGCAGGCGTTGACCTGACAAAGGAACCAATACCGGTCCTGCCGACCGTTCACTACAATATGGGCGGCATTCCAACCAACTACTGGGGTGAAGCGCTCAACCCGACAGAGGCAGATCCCGACCGCATCCAGCCCGGTCTGATGGCCGTCGGTGAAGCGGGGTGCGCCTCGGTACATGGCGCAAACCGCCTCGGCTCCAACTCGCTCATCGACCTTGTGGTGTTTGGCCGCGCGGCTGCAATTCGCGCCGGTCAGGTCATCGATCGCAACGCCAAGGTTCCGGAGATCAATGAGTCGTCGGTAACAAAGATCATGGACCGCTTCGACCGCCTGCGGCATGCCAATGGCGGGACGCCAACGGCAGTCCTGCGCGAGAAAATGCAGCGGACAATGCAGGAAGATGCCGCTGTTTTCCGTACGTCGGAATCGCTGAAGTCCGGCGTAGACCGAATGGAAAAGATCTGGAGCGAATTGCCGGATGTGAAGGTTACCGACCGATCGATGATCTGGAATTCCGATCTGGTCGAGACACTGGAACTGGAAAACCTCATGGCCAACGCCCTGACGACGGTGGTTGCCGCCGAAGCCCGCAAGGAAAGCCGGGGCGCGCATGCCCATGAGGATTTCCCGAGTCGCGACGACGTAAACTGGCGCAAGCACAGCCTCGCCTGGCTCGCTCCCGATGGCAAGGTCACGCTTGGTTACCGTCCCGTTCATCTTGATCCGCTGGTCAGGGAAGAGGATGGCGGCATCAGCCTTGCCAAGATCGCGCCGAAAGCGCGTGTGTATTGATTTAGGGATCAGAGCATTATGGTTGAACTTGCACTTCCCAAGAATTCGCAGATGCGGCCCGGCAAGACATGGGACCGGCCGCAGGGTGCCAACAATCTGCGTGAATACCGCATCTATCGCTGGTCGCCGGACGATGGCGAAAATCCGCGCATCGACACCTATTACGTCGATCTCGACGACTGCGGCCCGATGGTTCTCGATGGTCTGCTATGGATCAAGAACAAGATCGATCCGACCCTGACGTTGCGCCGCTCGTGCCGCGAGGGCATTTGCGGTTCGTGTGCCATGAATATTGATGGCACCAATACGCTTGCCTGCACCAAGGGTATGGACGAGATCAAGGGAGCGGTGAAGATTTATCCATTGCCGCACCTGCCTGTGGTCAAGGACCTGGTGCCGGATCTTTCCAATTTCTATGCCCAGCACCGCTCGATCGAGCCTTGGCTGAAGACGGTTTCTCCCGAGCCGGCAAAGGAATGGCTTCAAAGCCATGAGGACCGCGCCAAGCTGGACGGTCTTTACGAATGTATCCTTTGCGCCTGCTGCTCGACATCCTGCCCGAGCTATTGGTGGAATGGCGACCGCTATCTTGGACCGGCCGTGCTCCTCCAGGCCTATCGCTGGCTGATCGACAGTCGCGATGAAGCGACGGGCGAGCGGCTCGACAATCTCGAAGATCCGTTCCGGCTATATCGCTGCCATACGATCATGAACTGCGCGCAGACGTGCCCTAAGGGTTTGAATCCAGCCAAGGCGATTGCAGAAATCAAGAAGATGATGGTGGAGCGGCGGGTTTGATCTGACGCGAACGATTGAGCAAATGCCATCAGACTAAGGTAGCGATTGCCCGTAACGACATTGTGGCGTAGGGACCAATCATGGTTTGGTTTCGATGGGGCATTGACATGACAAGATCGGGAGTTGATGCCCTGTGCGCCCGGGTTACCCGGGCCCTCATTGCTCTTATCGCATTGATTTTGATAATTTTACCAAGCCATGCAGAAAACCTATCGAAAGAGGATGCAGACCGGGTCAAGCAAGCAATCGAATCAAACTGGGCTCATCCTGCTGACTTGCTGGAAAGCCCTCGGCGGGCACTTGTCCGAGCAGCACCCTACCATCTGCCAGAAAAAGAATATCACAAATGGAAGGTCATGACATTGACCTTCCATATATCCGCACTAGAGCATTGACGGTGAGAATGGGATCACCGAAAAAAGCCCTATCTCTTTTTTCTTAAGCAACTCCGGACGTGAACCGCTGCGCACGTTCTCTGGAACTGCTTTAGAATCCTGACTTGGCCCGGTCTTATCCTAACCTTGCATCCAGCGTGACTTCGATGGCGCCAAGTGCCTTCGACAGCGGGCAACTGGCCTTCGCCTGTCCCGCAAGCTTCTGGAACGTGGCATCATCGATACCCGGGACGGTACCGACAAGCGTCAACGCGCTTTTTGTAATCTCAAAACCGCCGCCGGCGGCAGGATTAACTGTTACCTTTGCCTTGGCGTCGATATTTGCGGCCGGTGTGCCATTCTCCGCCAGAAAATGCGACAGTTGCATGGCGAAGCATCCCGCATGGGCGGCGGCGAGAAGTTCCTCTGGGTTGGTGCCGGATGTTCCGCTTTCGTCCTGAAAGCGTGCCTTGAAGTTGTAGGGAAGACCTTTGAGTGCGCCGCTTTGCGTGTCGAGTGTGCCGGACCCGTCGGTAAGAGCGCCTTTCCAGATTGCCGTTGCTTGTCTGTCCATTTTAATCTCCCTCGTTGACGTTGTTTGCAAGACGTGTGGTGCGCCGTGATCAGGCCTGGCGATAACGGTTCCATGCCAGCATGGTTCCGCATCATAGCCATGGCACCGCATTATTCCATCGCCTAATTTACGGGCTGATTTCGCTCCCTCTAAACTGAGTTTTTCATAGAGGGATTTGATAATGCATATTGTCTTGGCGGTCTTCGCGCTCCTTGGCTTCGGTCTTTCTGGTGGTACAGGTTGAACGTGTTGAATGAGGTAGCGGGCGATATAATCGACGGGCGCCTGCGCGGAGATTTCCGGCGCAGGAAAATTCGACTGCAGGCGGAGCCTTCGCCGCTCACCGCGATCGAGGACCCGGTTCTTGCGGCCGCGACCTTGCGATTATAGACGAAGATGTGCTGATAACCGACGGCCACGTTGATGTTGTAAGGAGTGTGATCCTTGATACCAGCAGTCCGAAAAAGGCGGATGAGGCAATGATCTACGCACAATGGGCTTTAGGCCAGATTGGCGACACAGCAATCATGATCGAAAAAGTTGCACCATTTCTACGCCAACAACTTACTGAACTGGAAAAGTGCGAATTGATTGATATGGTGGATGATGCCGCTTGCGCCGTCCCCGTCTCCCAACGTTACGGCCAGCGCGTCAGAACGCTAAAGCAGAGACTTGGACTCCAGGTCGACTGACAACCCGAGATCAAAAACAGGAAAATCCCGTGAAACTGAAAAAACTTGGCCGGACGGATATCGACGTTACGGAAATTTGCCTCGGCACGATGACCTGGGGTGTGCAGAACACGGAAGAAGATGCGCATCGGCAGATCGATTATGCGCTCGAGGCAGGTGTCAATTTCATGGACACGGCGGAAGTATATGCCATTCCGTCGAGCCCTGAGACCTATGGCAAGACCGAATCCTACATCGGTACCTGGTTCAAGAAGACCGGCAAGCGCGATCAATTTGTACTCGCCACCAAGATATCCGGCGGAGGCAATAGCTGGATCCGCAATGGAACGCGCCCGGACCGCAAATCTGTGCGCGAGGCCGTGGAAGGCAGCCTCAAGCGGCTGCAGACCGATTATATCGACCTCTATCAGGTGCATTATCCGGCTCGTGGCCACTATCACTTTGGATCGGCATGGCAATATGCGCCGCAGACACAGGACAGCACACTGGTCACGGCGCAGATTGAAGAGGCGCTTGCCGGTCTTGATGATATGGTCAAGGAAGGCAAGGTCCGGCATGTTGGACTCTCCAACGAGACGGCATGGGGCATCGGCCAGTGGCTGAAACTTGCCGAGCGTAGCGACCTGCCGCGCGTGGCTTCCGTACAGAACGAATACAGCCTGTTGCAGCGGGCTTTCGATCTTGATCTTGCCGAAGTCAGCCATCATGAGGATGTCGGGCTGCTGGCCTATTCCACGCTGGCCTCGGGCGTGCTGACCGGCAAGTATCTCGATGGCAAGGTGCCGGCTGGAACGCGCGGCGCTATCCAGCCGGGTGGTCTCTGGCGCAACAATGAGCATTCGGCACCGGCGGTGCGGGCCTATATCGACCTTGCACGCAAGCATGGTCTTGACGTGGCGCAGATGGCTATCGCCTTTGCCCTGACGCGCCCGTTCATGACCTCCGTCATTATCGGGGCAACGACGATGGAGCAACTGAAGAGCGATATCTGGGCGAGCACGATCACGCTGTCACCCGAAATCCTCAAGGAGATCGAGGCGATCTACCGGAAATACCCGCGCCCGCTCTAGATCGGCTGTCCTTGCAACAGCTTGGGCGCTGTCGTCGACAAACCCGCGGCTTGGCGGATGAAGAATCCCTTGAGCCGCGGCATCCGTTCGACGAGGCCGAGGCCGAAGTCGCGCAGTGCCCGCACAGGGACGCTATCATTTGAAAACAGCCGGTTCAGGACATCGGTGGTGACGCCCATCTGGACTGTGTCGAAGCGCCGCCAGGTCTGGTAGCGTTCGAGAACCGCCACCGAGCCGATATCGAGCCCGAGCCGGTCAGCATCAACGATGGTCTCGGCCAGCGCTGCCGCATCCTTGAAACCGAGGTTCAATCCCTGTCCGGCGATCGGATGAATGCCGTGAGCCGCGTCTCCGGCAAGAGCAAAGCGCGGCTTGACGAAATCGCGCGCCAGCGTCAGGCCGAGCGGAAATGATTTGCGCCCGCCCTCGATGTGCAGTTCGCCAAGCTTCAGGCCGAAACGCTGTTCCAGTTCATGCTCGAACACAAAATCGTCTTCGTTGATCAGCCGCTCCGCATCATCCGTCCGTTCGGTCCAGACCAGTGAGGAGCGGTTGCCCTTCAACGGCAGGATGGCGAATGGACCGGCCGGGAGGAAATGCTCCTCGGCGCGGCCATGATGGGGACGCTCATGGGCGACGGTACAGACGATGCCTGACTGGCCGTATTCCCAGTTCACCGTCTTTATCCCGGCCATGTCACGCAGCCTTGACCTGACGCCATCGGCAGCGATCAGCAGCCGCGTGCGCAAACTCTTGCCGTCGGCATAGCGGACCGTCAGATAGGCTTCGCCGTGCTCGAAGCCGCTGACGGGAGCTCCTTCTATGAAGGCGATGCCGAGTTCCTCGGCCTTGGAGCGCAGCGATGCATTGAGTATGCGGTTCTCAACCATGTGGGCGAAGGGCTCGCCTGGCTCGATCTCCCCATTGAAGGTCAGGAATACCGGCCGAACCGGGTCCGCGGTACGCGAGTCGGTGACGGTCATTTCATTGATGGGTTGCGCTTGCGGAAGGATGGCCTCCCAGCAGCCGAGCCTGTCGAGCATGCGGCTTGCCGCGGCGGCAATCGCCGATGCGCGCGTGTCGTTGCGCCAGACGCCCGCAGGTGCCGCATCAATGACGGTTACGCCCAAATGCGGCGCCGAGGATTTCAGCGCGACGGCGGTCGCTAGTCCTACATAACCAGCGCCGGCGATGATGATATCTGTGCCTGGTTGCTCAGTCCGGGTTCGTTCGACCATGATTGCCTCCTGGTTGTACCCAATGCGGTGCTTGACTTGTTCGCCTGTTCCTGTTGCAAGCGTTGAAGATACGCGAACAGGAGATGCGTTCATGTCTGACGCCATGAAAGAGCTTTTGTCCATACTCGATCTTGAAGCGCTGGAACACAATCTGTTTCGAGGTCGCAGTCCCCAGTCCGGCTGGCAGCGGGTCTTTGGCGGGCAGGTTATCGGTCAGGCCCTGGTTGCGGCGCAGCGCACGGTTGATCCGACGCGTCACGTGCATTCGCTGCACGGCTATTTCATGCGTGCCGGTGATCCGAAGGTACCCATCATTTACGAAGTCGACCGGATTCGCGACGGATCGAGTTTTACCACCCGCCGCGTGGTCGGAATTCAGCATGGGCAGGCCATTTTCTCGCTGGAAGCGTCGTTCCAGATCGACGAGGCGGGACTGGAACACCAAAAGCCCCGCCCGCTCGACATTACCCCGCCCGAACAGCTGATCAGCGACCGGGACCTGAAAGAACAATATTTGCAGAATGCACCCGCCAATATCCGCAGATATTGGGAGCAGGACAGGCCGATCGAGTTGAAGCCGCTGTCGCTTGCCCATTATTTCTCGCGTGAAAAGCTGCCGCCGCAGCAAAATGTCTGGATCAGGGCAACCGGACCGGTGCCGGATGATCGCGGGGTCCAGGCTGCAGTTCTGTCCTACCTGTCGGATATGACGCTCCTCGATACGTCCCTTTATGCCCACGGCCGGTCGATTTTCGACCGTGATCTGCAGGTCGCCAGCCTTGACCATGCAATGTGGTTCCATCGGCCCTGTCGTTTCGATGACTGGCTACTTTATGCGGCAGACAGTCCGAGCACATCGGGTGCGCGTGGCTTTAATCGTGGTGCAATTTACAGTCGTGATGGCACTCTGATTGCCTCGACGGCACAGGAAGGCCTAATTCGTGTGCACGCCCAGGAGTGAGCTTTGCTGAATCCGCTGCATCTGCCTATTTTTTGATCAACTTGCTGCGAATCACGTAACGCGCGCACCTACCGACAAAAATATTCATTCATAATCAATCAGTTATAAGCCGCCTCCGAGTCTGGCACGGAACTTGAATACTCCTGAGCAGTCACCTGGTCGAATAAGGCTTTAGGCGATGGGTTCAACGCGGATTCTTGCTTCTCGGGTAATTCCACCCGGAGGTACCGCGCTAGCGCAGGGGTATAGTCAATGAAAATTGTGATGGCCATCATCAAGCCGTTCAAGCTGGACGAAGTGCGGGAAGCACTCACCGCTGTCGGCATCCAGGGCCTGACCGTCACTGAGGTGAAAGGTTATGGGCGCCAGAAGGGGCACACCGAAATATATCGCGGTGCAGAATATGCGGTCAGCTTTCTGCCCAAACTGAAAATCGAGGTGGCGGTCGCTTCCGAGCTCGTAGACACCGCCGTCGAGGCCATTACGACAGCCGCCAAGACCGGTCAGATCGGCGACGGAAAAATCTTCGTTCTAAGCATCGAGCAGGCCGTCCGTATTCGCACAGGCGAAACGGACACCGACGCGTTGTGAGTTATTTGGGGTTCAAGGAGAGCATAATGAAAATTCCAACCAGTCTGACATCTGCGGCGCGCAGCACCCTTATGGGATCGCTGGCGTTGATCGCATTCGGTTCGCTGGCTGCCTTCGCTCAGGAAGCCGCGCCAGCTGCTCCCGCCGCTGCAGCGCCAGCCTTTACGGTCGACAAGGGTGACACCACCTGGATGATGATCTCAACCGTACTCGTACTGTTGATGACCATTCCGGGTCTCGCCCTCTTCTATGGCGGGCTTGTCCGCGCCAAAAACATGCTGTCGGTGCTCATGCAGGTCTTCACGATCACGGCTGTGGTGATGCTGATCTGGGTATTCTACGGCTACAGCCTCGCATTCACGCCGGGCAACGCCTTCGTCGGCGGGTTCTCCAAGGCATTTCTCGCTGGCGTGGACGTAACAACGCTTTCCGAAACTTTCTCGAAGGGCGTGGCCATTCCTGAGCTGGTCTTTGTCATCTTTCAGATGACCTTCGCCTGCATCACGCCTGCACTGATCGTCGGTGCTTTCGCCGAACGCATCAAGTTCTCGGCGGTCGTGCTGTTCGTCATCCTCTGGGTCACGTTCGTCTATTTCCCTATCGCCCATATGGTCTGGTTCTGGGGCGGTCCAAGCGCTTATTCCGATCCGGGTGGCCTTATCTGGGGCTTTGGCGCGATTGACTTCGCGGGCGGCACGGTTGTCCACATCAATGCGGGTATCGCCGGCCTGGTTGGTGCCCTCATGATCGGCAAGCGTGCCGGCTACAAAAAAGACATCATGGCACCTCACTCCATGACGCTCACCATGGTTGGTGCATCGTTGCTTTGGGTTGGCTGGTTCGGCTTCAACGCAGGCTCGAACCTCGAAGCCAATGCCTATGCCGGCCTTGCAATGATCAATACCTTCGTGGCAACCGCTGCGGCAACGGTCATGTGGATCCTGCTGGAATCCATCCTGCGCGGAAAAGCTTCCATGCTGGGTGCGGTCTCGGGTGCCGTTGCGGGTCTGGTC
Source organism: Phyllobacterium lublinensis (assembly GCF_020164435.1). Taxonomy (GTDB): domain Bacteria; phylum Pseudomonadota; class Alphaproteobacteria; order Rhizobiales; family Rhizobiaceae; genus Phyllobacterium; species Phyllobacterium lublinensis. The sequence continues at coordinate 80,034 of NZ_JAIUDQ010000015.1, forward strand.
GCGGTTACTCCGGCAGCGGGCTTTGTCGGTCCAACGGGCGCCATTGTTCTTGGCGCCGTTGTGACAGTAGTCTGCTACTTCTTCGTGGCGGTCGTGAAGAACACCTTCGACTATGATGACAGTCTCGATGTCTTCGGCATCCATTGCGTCGGCGGCATCGTCGGTGCTCTCGGCACCGGCATTCTGGTCAACCCGGCCCTCGGAGGCGCTGGTATCGTCGACTATTCGACGGCCGACTTTGCTGCGGGCTATGCGGGCACTGCAACCCAGTTGTGGGCGCAGTTCAAGGGCGTGGCGGTCACACTCCTTTGGTCCGGCATCGGCAGTGCGATCCTCTACAAGATCGTCGATCTGATTGTCGGTCTGCGTGCATCGCCAGAGGCCGAACGCGAAGGTCTCGACCTGACCTCGCACGGTGAAGCTGCCTACCATTCGTAACGGGCTGCTTTGACTGCAATCCGATGGGCCCGGTTCTCCGGGCCCATTTGTTTTGGGGCTTACTTTTCTTGCCGTGGGAAATTTAGTGCGTGGTTCGACAAGCTCACCATGAGAGAGGTTGTGGCATGCCGACAATCGCGATTCTCGTTGGCTCCTATGGGGTCTGCTCGACGTCCCTCATGGTGATCTTGTCGAACCACGCACAGCACCTACATCCGATCCTGCTAAATTCCTCCCGGGTTGTTCCCATGGTTAATGCCCCCTTAACCATCGGCGTCTTAATTTGAAGACTCTCGAATCTGCGGCATGTCACAGCCGCCAGTATGCGTCACGTGGGGCCGGATTTCATGCGTCAAGGTTACTCAGCGTCTTATGCAATTGAGGACGAGCGGCAGGGGTTGACCCGCATCTTCCGCCGGCAGATCCATATCCTCTGGGGTCTGGCGCTGTTTTGCTTTGTCGCCTTTGCAATTGGCAGCCTTGCCACCTGGAACGTCACCGATCCCAGTTTCAGTCATGCAACCTCCAATCCGGTTCATAACGCGCTCGGTTATCCCGGTGCGGTCTTCTCCGATCTCGGCATGCAGTTCTTTGGACTTTCGATGCTCGCTGCGCTGATGCCTGCGCTGTTCTGGGGCGGGCTGTTGTTGACCGGGCGGGGGGTTGACCGCGTCCCGCGCCGCATCGCTGCCTGGATCTGCGCCTCCCTGATGGCGGCAGCCATGGCCGGTTGTTTTTCAATCCCTGCGAGCTGGCCGATGCCGATCGGCCTTGGCGGCGTATTCGGTGACATGGTCCTCAAGTTACCAGGGATCTTCATCGGCACATTTCCCCGCGGTGGTCTTGCTATGATACTCGTGGCAATCCTTGCATTGCCGACCCTTTGGGTATTCGGATTTGCGAGCGGCATTACCTACCGCGACAGCGAGCCGGCCATGCTCAAGAAATCCAAACGCCACGTGGCGGAGGATGATGATTACGAAGATGACGAAGACGAAGAGGATGATGGCGGCGGCCTGTTGGCTCTTGGTGCGCTGACCCACTGGGTCTTGAGCGCCCGGGCACTGCTCCGCCGTATTTTTGGCCACGGCACCCGCGCTGTGCGCCGGAGTGAAGACGAATTCCTCGACGATGTTCCGGCTCCGCGTCAACGCGGCACCAGCGAGCGGCGCGAACCCGGCTTCCATGACGCCGCACCTCGGGTCGAGGCACCTTTGATTGATATAGGCGAGGACTTTGATGATAGGTCCGATCGCTTCGATCCCGTCGCATTCAGCGATGACGATGCGGATGTTGATGATTGGGCGCCGCAAAGAGCCCCCGCACGACAGGCAGCTGGGCAACCCGCCCGGACCGTGACGGCACGGATCGATACGCCAGCTCCGGCCCCACGCGCCGGTGCGCGTGTCCAGCGCGAGGCCCAGGCATCCCTGATCAAATCCGACGAATTCGAAATGCCCTCGCTGCACTTTCTCAGCGAACCCAAGAATGTTATCCGCAATCCGAGCCTGTCGAAGGAAGCCCTGGAACAGAATGCGCGGCTGCTTGAGGGGGTACTCGAAGATTTCGGTGTGCGCGGCGAGATCATCCACGTTCGGCCCGGCCCGGTCGTTACGCTCTACGAACTGGAACCGGCCCCCGGTATCAAATCGTCGCGCGTCATTACCCTCGCCGACGACATCGCCAGATCGATGAGTGCCATCGCAGCACGTGTTGCCGTGGTCCCCGGGCGCAACGCCATCGGCATCGAGTTGCCAAACCTGACGCGCGAGATGGTCTACCTGCGCGAGCTTCTGGCAAGCCGGGATTTTGAACAGACCAAGACCAAGCTGGCACTGGCGCTCGGCAAGACCATCAATGGCGAGGCAGTCATCGCCGATCTTGCCAAGATGCCCCATCTCCTGGTTGCCGGCACCACCGGCTCGGGTAAGTCGGTGGCCATCAATACCATGATCCTTTCATTGCTCTACCGGATGACGCCGGAGCAGTGCCGCCTGATCATGATCGACCCAAAGATGCTGGAACTGTCGATTTATGATGGAATTCCACATCTGTTGACGCCTGTGGTTACAGACCCGAAGAAAGCCGTCGTTGCGCTCAAGTGGACGGTCAAGGAAATGGAAGACCGCTACCGGAAGATGTCGAAGGTGGGCGTGCGTAACATTGACGGTTTCAACCAGCGTGTCGAACAGGCTCACAAAAAGGGAGAACGTATCGCCCGCACGGTTCAAACCGGGTTTGACCGGGCCACGGGGGAAGCGGTTTATGAAACGGAAGAGCTCGACCTGAAGCCGATGCCCTATATCGTCGTCATCATCGACGAGATGGCGGACCTGATGATGGTTGCCGGCAAGGACATCGAAGGCGCGGTTCAGCGCCTGGCACAGATGGCGCGCGCGGCCGGCATCCACGTGATCATGGCAACGCAGCGTCCGTCTGTTGACGTGATCACCGGCACGATCAAGGCCAACTTCCCCACCCGTATATCGTTTCAGGTTACGTCGAAGATCGATTCCCGGACGATTCTCGGCGAGCAGGGCGGCGAACAGCTGCTGGGCATGGGCGACATGCTCTACATGGCAGGTGGTGGGCGGATTCAACGCGTACACGGACCATTTGTTGGCGACGACGAGGTGGAAAAAATCGTGCAGCACCTGAAGTTGCAGGGTGTCCCGGAGTATCTCGATTCGATCACCGAAGAGGATGAGGACGATGAGGACGGCGGACCAACCGGCACCTCCAACCTTGAGGATTCAGACGACCCTTACGATCAGGCGGTGGCAGTGGTCCTTCGCGACAAGAAGGCCTCGACCAGTTACATCCAGCGTCGGCTTGGTATCGGTTACAATCGAGCTGCGTCGATCATCGAACGCATGGAACAGGAAGGGCTCGTCGGACCTGCCAACCATGCGGGCAAGCGGGAAATTCTTGTGCCGACACAGGATGAGGATTTCTGAGAAACCGTGCCGTAACGTAACGAATTTGCGCGCAGTTATGGTATGATGAGTGCGGGGTGATTACATAACGTTCAAATAGTGCGGTTACGTAACAGAATGTGGAACAAGAAACGGGCGCCTGCCGTTTCTTAGCCATACTGAAGCCAAACTGGCTGAATACAAGCAGGTCATGACGACAGGAGACACGACCATGAAAAAGACAAGAGCACCGTTTCGCGCCATTGGCTCGCTTGCCAGAGCCTCAGCGGTTGCGTCCATGGTCGGAATGGGGATGCTTGCCGGTGCAAGCGCCGCATTGGTAGCTCCGGCGCTTGCACAAGCGGCCCCCGCCGGTATAGGCGCGGCGCAAGAGATAGCCAACAAATTTTCAGGTGTTAAAACCCTGACCGGGGACTTCGTTCAGTTCGGCCCGCGCGGCGAGCAGACCGAGGGCACGTTCTATATCGAACGGCCCGGCAAGATCCGCTTCAACTACAACAAGCCATCGCCGATACGTGTCATCTCGGACGGCAATTCCGTGGTGATCAACAACCGAAAACTGGATACATGGGATCTCTATCCGCTTTCTAAAACGCCGCTGAAACTGCTGCTTGGCAACCAGATCGACCTTTCCGGTGGGCGGGTCAAATCGGTCAAGCAGGAATCGGACATGACCACGATCGTTCTTGGTGACAAGTCGGTATTTGGCAATTCCACCATAACGATGATGTTCGACCCGAAGTCGTACGATCTGCGCCAGTGGACAATCACGGATGCCCAGGGACTGGATACGACGGTCATGATAACAAATGTTCGCACCGGTGTTCGCTTTGCCGACGACATGTTCAAGATCGATTACACCCGCATTGCCATGAAGAAGTAGCGCAGCCTTGCGCCTGTCGAAATCTTTTGGCATGACGCGCATGCGTGGTTCACCAAGCTCTACATGAGTGAAGCGGGCTTTGTGTCGTTAAGCCGCCGATACAGGCGGCTATCGATTGCGACGATCGCCGTCCCTCATGTGAGCTTGTCGAACCACGCAATAGCCTAGAGCAGCCCATTCACGCCGCGAGATCCCATGCCTTTTTCCGTCGCTACCTGGAACATCAATTCGGTGCGCCTGCGCTTGCCGCTGGTCCTGAAATTCCTGGCTGATCATCGGCCGGACGTCCTTTGCCTGCAGGAAACGAAATGCCCGGACGATCTCTTTCCGCGCGATGCCTTTCGCGAAGCCGGATATGAACATGTCGAAATCAGTGGTCAAAAGGGCTACCACGGCGTTGCAACGCTATCACGCCGTCCTCTGGAGGAAGCGGCTCGGGTGGGGTTCTGCAACATTGCCGATTGCCGGCACTTGAGCACGGTGGTGACTGCCGGATCAAAACGGCTGCGCATCCACAATTTCTACGTTCCCGCGGGTGGTGATGAGCCCGACCCGGAGATCAATCCAAAATTCGCTCACAAACTTGGTTTCCTCGACGAGATGAAGGCCATGAATGCGGTACACGGCGATGGACACGCGTCCCTGCTGGTCGGCGATCTCAACATCGCGCCGCTGGAAACCGATGTCTGGTCGCACAAACAGTTGTTGAAGGTTGTCAGTCATACACCGATCGAGACCGAAGGGCTCGAAGCGCTGCGCACGAATGGCGGGTGGAGCGATTTGATGCGCCATCACATTCCGCCGACCGAGAAAATCTATACCTGGTGGAGCTACCGTGCTGCCGATTGGGCGGCGGCAGATCGCGGCCGCCGACTTGATCACATCTGGGGGTCGCCGGACCTCGAACATGATCTGACCGACATCACGGTCTTGCGTGAGGCGCGAGGTTGGGACCGTCCTTCGGACCACGTGCCGGTCATCGCCCGATTCAATATGGATTGATAATCGGGACAAGCCGCGCTTGAGCGAAGAAATCGCCAATCTGAATCAATAAATCGCAGAATTCGTCCGAGAATTTCGACCGCAGCTCGAAACAATGAGGTGGCAGCGTGTGCTAGCGTTCGCCGAACAGATGTTCGTATCGGGTGATCGCCTCGATCATTTCACTGAGATCAGCGGCGATCTGATCATGCAAGGCGGCGGCAATATCGGGGTATTCCTCAAGGATACGCCTGAAAAGCGAACGGTTGAGCCGGATGACCTCCGTCTCGGTTTCGGCCATGGCGCTGGTCAACCGCTTTGTCTGGGCGATGATCGCCATCTCGCCGAGGACGGCGCCCGGCCCGACATTCTTCAACACGACGCGGCCGGAAGGCCCTTCGCGAAACAGAGAAATCTCACCGCGATCAATGACATAGGCGCAATCGGCGGATTGGCCTTCGCGGTAAAGCTCCCGGCCCTCCCTCAGGACGAGCCGCTCGGTTCCGAAGGCAAGCAATCGCAACTGGTCGCGCGTAAACGTCTCGAACAGCCCCACAGTCTCCAGAATGCGAATATCATCTTCAATTGCCATGCAATTACAGACATATACCTAGATTGGCCCCATCGGCATCAAGGAATGAGCTTGTATCCCCCGCTTTCGGTGACAAGTATGGTCGAATTCGACGGATCGTGCTCAATTTTCTGCCGCAACCTATAGACGTGGGTTTCCAGCGTGTGCGTGGTCACCCCCGAATTGTAACCCCAAACTTCCTCCAGTAGAACGTCACGGGTGATGACCTTACCACCCGCACGGTAAAGATATTTTATAATGGCGACTTCCTTCTCGGTAAGCCTGATCTTGCCACCCTTGGCGTCGATCAGCATCTTCTGTCCGGGCTTGAACGTGTAGGGCCCAACGACGAAAGTGGCGTCTTCACTCTGTTCGTGCTGACGTAGCTGTGCACGAATTCGCGCCAGCAGCACTGCAAACCGGAACGGTTTCGTTACGTAGTCGTTTGCCCCCGACTCCAGACCCAGAATGGTATCCGAATCGGTATCGTGCCCGGTCAGCATGATGACTGGAGCCTTGAACCCGCCCTTGCGAAGCAGTTTTACCGCCTCGCGTCCATCCATGTCGGGAAGGCCGACATCCATGATCAATAGATCGACAACCCCGTTTCGTGCTGCCTGGACACCCTTGGTGGCGTTATCTTCCTCTATGATCTGGAATTCTTCATAAAGGCTCAACTGCTCAACCAGAATTGCCCGCAGGTCCGAATCGTCGTCGACGATAAGAATGGTACGCGCTGTCATCAGATCTCCCGCAACTGGAAAGAAGTGGTTGGAATTTAAGTCGAATTAGACAGGAAAGATAGAGCATCGACTTGATATTGGTTATGCAGCGCATCAGTCTGATACAAAAATGCTTTTTATGAGGCACGCATGAGTCGCAGGTCATTGAAATTGATTGACGTTCGCCCGCGGCCCGGTCATCCAAGCCAGGGTCAGATGATCGCTGGCAATGTGATTCTGCGTTGCGCGCTGGGCAAGGGCGGAATCACAGCGTTCAAGCGTGAGGGTGACGGCGGGACACCCCTGGCGCGGATGCGCCTTCTCTATGGATTCAAGCGCCCTGACAAGAACGTCACCGGCCCCAGTTCCCTGCAGTTGCGTCAACTGCGGAGCAATGATGGCTGGTGCGAGGTCAGCAGTGATCGGAACTACAACCGCAGGGTCCGCATACCATATGCGGCGAGCCACGAGACGATGTGGCGCAAGGACAATCTGTACGATGTTTGCATCGTCATGGACTGGAACATAAAGCCGCGACGCCGTACCAAAGGCAGCGCCATCTTCTTCCATCTTGCACGGCAGGGTTATACGCCAACGGAAGGTTGCATTGCTCTGAGCCGGGCCGATATGGACCGGCTCCTGCCACATCTTTCCGGCAAAACCGTTATTCGCGTGTTGCGCTAGCCCTTGAGGCGCCAGACGGTCGTTCGCTTGACCTCGGAGTCTTCAAGAGCCCGGGTCACTGCAACCGAATAGACTGCAAGCGGCTCGAGCATGTCCTTGGGAAGATAGGATCGGCCGGGATCACCGATGATGATACGGGCGCCGCGCCTTGCAAGGCGCGCAAACCAGGGTGTCAGCTGGTCTGCCATCATCTTGTCGTAGAAGACGTCACCTGCGAGGATCACATCCCAGCCGCCATCCGTGCCAATCAGATCCTCGATTCTGATGTTAAGGACTGCCCGATTCGCCTCCGCATTGAGTGCTATTGCCTGCCGGGCAAACTGATCGATATCACAGGCGACCGTGTCAGCCGCCCCCGCCTTATACGCCGCAATGCCGACAAGTCCGGAGCCTGATGCAAAATCAAGCACCATCGCATCCGAAACCGACGCGGGATGGTCGAGCACATAACGCGCCACGCCTTGCCCGCCTGCCCAGGCGAAAGCCCAGAATGGCGGTGGCAGTCCGAGCGTTGCGAGCTCTTCTTCTGTCCGGTGCCAAAGATCATGGGCTTCATCGGCAAGGTGGAGCTTTATTTCCGGGACGTGCGGCGGGGTTTGGAGAACCGTGTTGGCCAGGACGAACCGGCGAAAACGATCGGAGGCAGGGTCGAGAACAAGCTCATCCATCGGCAAAAGTCATTCCGGCGCCGGAACCAGTCCGCCCATACGGCAGACTTCTTTCCATTCGTCGGCTGTAACCGGCTGTACGGAAAGACGCATCGACGTAACCAGAGCCATCTTTTCCAGTTTTGGATTGGCCTTGACGTCTTTGAGGGTCACCGGCACAGGCACGTCCTTGACGGCGCGGATATCGACACACTCCCAGCGAGGATCGTCCGTCGTCGAATCATGATGCACCAAGGCACAGACTTCGACAATGCCAACCACCTCCAACCCATCATTGGAATGGTAGAAGAAGCCCTTGTCCCCGATTTGCATGGCACGCATATTGTTGCGCGCTTGGTAGTTGCGCACGCCGGTCCATTCGGTGCCCTTGGCGCCAGCCGCCTTTTGCTTGTCCCACGACCATGCGTCCGGTTCGGATTTGAAAAGCCAGAATGCCATCTTGGAGCCCTATTTGCTGTCCGGATTCTTGATTGCCCAGTTCCATGGGCGGATATCAACTGATGCGAAAAGACCAGCCTTGGCGTAGGGATCGCCAGCGGCAATTGACCTTGCCGCTGCGACATCGCTCGCATCGATCACGACAAGACTGCCATTGGGTTTCCCATCATCGTCCAGGAACGGTCCGGCAAATTTCAATCGATCACCTAAGCCATTCAAATAGTTCAGATGAGCCGTGCGTGTGTCAAGGCGCACCTGGAGGTGGTCGGGCCTGTCGGTGCAAAGGAGGGCATAGAGCATTCGTCGTCTCCGGGTTCAGTCTTCATTCTTGAGCGGACGCGCAAGCAAAGCTTCCATGGCTTCATCAATGGTGATGCGGCGGTCCAGGATTTCCGCCACGGCCGCGATGATCGGCGCCTCAATATTGTTGCGGGCGGCGAGTTCAACAGCCACAGCGGCTGTGGCAACACCCTCCGCCAGTGGCCGGCCGGCCAGATCTTCGCCGCGGCCGAGGGCAAGACCGTAGGAATAATTGCGCGATTGCGGGGTCGAGCAGGTCAGCATCAGGTCACCGAGGCCGGAGAGACCCATGATCGTTTCCGGTTTGGCGCCGAGCGCGTTCCCGATGCGCCGCAACTCGACAAATCCGCGCGTAACAAGAGCTGCCTGGGCACTTGCTCCGAATCCCCGTCCGACTGCCGCACCAGCAGCGATGGCAAGCACGTTCTTCAGCGCTCCACCAACCTCCACACCGGTCAGATCATCGGTCGAATAACAGCGGAATGTCGGGCCGGACAACATCAGTGCAATACGGTCGGCAAGAGCTCGGCTGTTGGCAGCCACGGTAACCGCTGTTGGCAATCCTTTAGCCACATCGGTAGCAAAACTTGGCCCCGACAGGGCTCCAAGCGAATGGCCGGGCAAAATTCGCGCGACGAGCTCCGACATAAGCAGTCCGCTCTTGCGCTCAATGCCCTTGGCGCAGACGACAAGCGGCGTTGCGACCGGAATCACGTCTTTCCATTCATCCATCGCCTCGGCCAGGGATTGGGCTGGTACGACACAAAGGATCAGGTCACTGTTGCTCATGACCTCCTCGGCATTGGTGCTGGCCTTCAACATCGGATGGAGATCGATGTCGGGCAGGTAAGTGTTGTTGCGGTGATTTCGGTTGATCGAGTCAACGGTTGAAGCATCGCGCGCGTAAAGACGCACCGCATTGCCGTTCGATGCTGCCATGCTACCGAGGGCCGTGCCCCAGGCACCGCCGCCGAGTACTGCGATCGTGGGCTGGCTGCTCATGCCTTTGCACCCCTTCTGCCGGCGCCAATCAAGGGCGCCGACTGCATATCTAGAGGCCATCGCGAGCGGGGCGCAATATCAAGTGAATCGGCAGGTGCATTCTCGTTGGCCCGCTCCGCGCCTGCCCAGGCAATCATTGCCGCATTATCGGTGCACAGCGCCAGCGGTGGCGCGATAAAACGGAAGCCACGCTCCGAGCATAGCTTTTGCAAACCAGTGCGCAAAACATTGTTTGCGGCGACGCCGCCTGCGACGACCAGTGCGGGCTTCTCGACGTCTGGGAACGTTTGCCGGAATCGCAGCAGAGACCGGGACACGCGATCTTCGAGAGTTTCGGCGACGGCGGTCTGGAATGCTGCACAAATATCGTCGACGTCGACTGCCGATAGCGGCTCGAGCGACGTCGCCAACTGGCGGACAGCTGTTTTCAGGCCAGAGAACGAGAAATCAAGACGCTCCTCACCCTTCAGTGGGCGCGGCAGTGTGAAACGGGAGGGGTCGCCCCGAAGTGCCGCCCTCTCAACTTCTGGTCCGCCGGGATAGGGAAGTCCGAGCAGTTTGGCGGTCTTGTCGAATGCCTCCCCCAGTGCGTCATCGATGGTTGTGCCAAGCCGCTCATAATTGCCAAGTCCCTTGACCAGCACCATCTGCGTGTGGCCGCCGGAGACCAGCAGAAGCAGATAGGGAAAATCAATCCGGTCTGTAAGGCGCGGCGTAAGTGCGTGGCCTTCAAGGTGATTGACCGCATAGAACGGCTTTTGCGCCGCCATGGCGATCGCTTTCCCGGTCATCAGTCCCACGATCAACCCGCCTACCAGGCCGGGACCTGCGGTCGCTGCCACCGCGTCCACCTCGTTCAGCGTGATGTGTGCCTCGTGCAATGCCTGGTCGATCAGCCGGTCGAGCACTTCGACATGGGCGCGCGCAGCGATTTCCGGTACAACGCCACCATAGGGCGCGTGATCGGCAATCTGGCTCAAAACGATGCTCGACAAGATGCGTCCGTTGCCCTCGTCGTCACGTTCGACAATCGCGGCAGCTGTTTCGTCACAACTTGTCTCAATACCTAGAACACGCATCGATAAAACCTGATATCCTTCGACGCATTGCCCGTCGAGGGGAAGCCCGTTATTAGACGTTCCAAACTGAACTCGCGTAACACGGACAGCGGCCAATGCAAACAAAAACGCTCAAGATCGGTACACGTGGGAGTGCGCTTGCGCTTGCACAAGCCCGTGAGACGCGTGACAGACTAATTAGAGCGCATGGGCTGCGCGAGGACGAAATCGACATCGTCGTCATTTCCACGAGTGGCGATCGTATTCAGGACCGTCCATTGGCGGAAGTTGGCGGCAAGGGTCTGTTTACGCTTGAGATCGAAGAGCAGCTGGCCGATGGTCGTATCGATCTTGCTGTTCATTCATCCAAGGATATGCCGACATTCCTGCCCGAAGGCCTGCACCTTTCAATCTTTTTGGAGCGTGAAGACCCGCGCGATGCGTTCATCGGCCGGGACGTCAAGCGATTGCTTGATCTGCCGCATGGAGCGGTTGTCGGGTCTGCTTCCTTGCGACGCCAGGCACTGATCCGGCGTGCCCGCCCTGACCTCAAAGTGGTCAATTTTCGCGGCAACGTCGAGACGCGCCTGCGTAAACTTGACGCTGGCGACGTTGACGCGACTTTTCTCGCCTATGCCGGGTTGCGCCGTCTGGGTCTTGGGGAAGCTGCTACAGAATTGATGGATGTCAAAACCTTTCCGCCAGCGCCCGGACAGGGGGCGATTACAGTGGAAAGCCGCATCGGTGATCAGCGGATAGATGCGCTGCTTGGGCCACTCAATCACCGGCCCACATCAACTGCTCTCGTCTGCGAACGCGCCTTCCTTGCCGGCCTCGACGGGTCATGCCGGACGCCAATAGCCGGTCTTGCTACCGTGTCGGGCGATCGATTGCAGTTCCATGGAATGATCCTTTTGCCGGACGGCAGCGAAGTTCATGAAGTGACGGGAGAGGGAACGCTCTCCGATGCCATGGGCATTGGCCGGGATGCAGCTTTGCGCATCAGGAAACAGGCGGGGGCACATTTCTTCACGGATTGGCTCTAGAAATGCGTACGGTTTTGGTCACACGCCCCCAGCCTGGCGCGACCAAAACCGCCGAACGCTTGCTGTGCGGCGGCTTCCTGCCAATGGTCTTGCCGTTGACAGAGATCGTTTCGCTGCCTGCGAAACATCCGGACGGCACATTCCACGCCGTTGCCGTGACGAGCGCAAGCGCATTGCGACAGGCTCCGGACCAGACGCTGGAGCCTCTGCTCAAGCTGCCCTGCTTCGTCGTTGGCGAAGCGACGGCGGCGGCGGCGCGCGCGCGGGGCTTCGAAACCGTCACGACCGGGGACGGGGACGGCTCATCGCTGGCGCAGACCGTGATCGAGGAGCTTTGCACGAAACATCGCATCCTCTATCTGACGGGCCGTGTCCGAGCGCCGGCTTTCGAAGCGACATTGCGCAAAGCCGGTGTCCATTACCGAACGTTGAAGACCTATGATACCGTTTCAGTCAGTTATACAACTGAGTTTTTGGTGAAATTTTTCAGCGCAGGAAGAATTGATTGCTGTCTGGTCTATTCCCACTGGGGCGCGGAAGAGTTCATGCGCCTGATGAGGCGGGAAGAAATTGCTCATCACTTTGATAGAACACCTGTTTTCTGCCTTTCGTCACGAATAGCGGAGGCACTTGCTGGCCTCGACAGAAGCCTGATCCATGTCTCGGACAGGCCAGACGAGAGCGCCCTCCTTGAGCTGATATCACGCGTATAGTTCTCACTGTCCCGACCATCGCAAAATTGTACCGTTTCGTTGGCGATACTTCCTTGCTAGCCTCCTTTAGATCAGAGCAAGACCGAGAGAATCATAGCATGGCCCGACCCTCCGTTCCTCGTCATTCGAAATCTGCCCGCAAGCCGGTGACCATCGAATTGGAACCCTCGCCCGTCCCCGGGACCAAGGCTGCCCCCGATAGCGTGCCCCGGCCAGAGCCAGTCGGCTTCGATCCGGAGATTGGCATGAAACTAGCGACGCCGGAGTCGGCCGGCGATAGCCCGATCAATCAGGTTGACACGCAACCCGAAATGTCAGACTCGCCGGCTGAACAGCAGTACGAGCAATTTTCTGCCGCTGCCAGCAAGGAGCGCCCGGTGGAGGCATCAAGGCAAGCATCGAATGATTTGATCGGTCGTCTGGCATCTGGTGTCATTGGCGGCCTTGTTGCTCTGCTCGGTGCCGCTGCTTTGCAGTGGACCGGAATATTACCTTCTCCCGGGGTGGATATTTCGGCTCTGGAGCAGCAGGTCGCCGAATTGCGAAACGCCCCGCCGGTAGGTCAGACACTCGACGAAGGCGCGCAGGTGGCGCTGAATGGCGCGGTGGAAAACGCCAGGCAGGCGCTCGGTCAAATGACTGGCCTTTCGGACCAGATCAGTTCGATCAAACAAAGCATTGCCGACATTCAAAAGTATGCCACCGCCGGCACAGGTGTCGACACCAGCGCCATCGATGAGCGTATCGCAGCACTCGAAACACGGCTGAGTGCCAGCCAACAGACTGCGGAACATGCAGACGGTGCTGTTTCCGGCGCGACGGAAAGACTCAATGCATTGGAGGCCAAGGTCAATGACACATCCGGCCAGACCAATATGGCGCTTGCCATGGCCGCGACCGGTCTGAAGGCAGCCATTGAACGTGGTGAGCCGTTCGGAGCGGAACTGGACACCTACGCCGCGGTAGCCCAGGATCCCGCCGCCGTTGAAGGTCTTCGTGCGGCCGCCGCCAAGGGTGTGCCGACAGTCAGCATGCTGGCGACGCAGTTTGACGACGTAGCCCCGAAAATCATTGCTACCACCCACCATGCGGACCCTAATTCCGGTGTGTTGGACAGGTTGTGGGCGAGCGCTGAGAGCCTGGTCCAGGCCCGTCCGGTCGGGATGATTGAGGGTGAGGGAGTCGATGCAATCACCGCCCGCATCGAGGCGCATCTGAACGCAGGCGACCTCGATGCCGCCATCGCGGAGTGGGAAAAGCTGCCCGAAAACGCCAAGGCCGTATCCGTGGATTTCGCCAATGCCATGAAGGCGCGCCAGTCCGCGGGACAGCTCGTTTCAAAGGCTCTGTCTGACGCGCTGGCCGGTATCAAAGCACCAGTGGCCAATTAGGAGCGAGCAAATCATGATCCGAATTCTATGCTTCTTCCTTGTTGTTCTCTTGCTGGGTATTGGCTTTGCATGGCTCGCCGACCGCCCCGGTGATCTCGTGATCACCTTCGGCGGCATGCAATACAAGGTTACACTGATGGTGGCCGCATCGGCGATTGTCGCCATCGTGGCTGCGGTCATGCTCACCTGGTGGATCATCAAGAGCGTCGTTGCATCGCCCTATGCACTGCGCAGGCATTTTCGCGCACGCAAGCGGGACCGCGGCTACCAGTCGCTGTCCACGGGTCTGATCGCCGCAGGCGCGGGCGATGGACAGACTGCCCGGCGCATGATCGGTCAGGCGGAGAAATTGTTGAATGTCGATCAGGAGCCACTGATCAAGCTGCTCGATGCGCAGGCGGCCATGCTGGAGGGCCGAGCGGACGATGCCCGCGCCAAATTCGAGGCCATGCTTGACGATCCGGAAACAAAGCTTCTTGGCCTGCGCGGACTTTATCTGGAAGCCCAGCGGCTCGGAGCACGGGACGCCTCCCGTCACTATGCCGAGGAAGCAGCATTGCTGGCGCCCAATGTCGAATGGGCGGCCTCGGCTGCCCTCGGCCAGAAAACGACGCATGGTGACTGGGATGGGGCGCTGCTGCTTCTGGAGAAGCAAAAGGCCACCAAGCAGATCGACAAGGACAAAGCCAAGCGCGAGCGTGCCGTGCTGCTGACGGCCAAGGCAATGGAAATGTTCGAGGCTGATCCGCTAAGCGCCAAGACGATTGCTGTCGAAGCAAACAAGCTCGCTCCGGATCTGGTGCCGGCCGCTATCATCGCTGCCAAGGCGCTGTTCCAGCAGGGCGACCTGCGCAAGGGATCGAAGATCCTTGAATATACCTGGAAGAAGCAGCCGCACCCGGAAGTAGCGGAAACCTATGTTCATGCCCGGCTCGGCGATTCAGCGATCGACCGTTTGAAGCGGGCGCGGCATTTGGCTGCGCTTTACCCGCATCACCCGGAGTCCAGTCTTGCCATAGCGCAGGCGGCGCTCGGGGCGGGCGAACTGAAGGAGGCCCGCGAAGCGGCGGAGGCTGTGCTGCGCTCTGCGCCACGAGAAAGCGCCTATCTGTTGCTGGCCGATATCGAGGAAGCCCAGACCGGCGATGAGGGCCGCGTGCGCCAGTGGTTGTCGCGCGCAGTGAAGGCACCACGCGACCCGGCCTGGACAGCAGATGGTTACGTATCCGATCGCTGGGCACCCGCGTCTCCGGTTACTGGCAAGCTTGACGCGTTTGAATGGAGAGTTCCGGTCGAACATCTCGGGCCGGTAATTGATTATCGCGAGGACTTTGACGAGGCCCTTGCTGCCGAGCCTGTCCGGCCAGCACACCCACGCGAAGATTTGAAACCGCTGTTCCCGGCAAAATCAATCGCAACGGAGGTCAACCCGGCCCGTTCGGAAGTACGCATCGACAAGGACGATATTGTGGATGCCGAAGTCGTGTTGCTCGAGCCGCGCGCGAAGGCGGGGAAGCAGAGCGGCTTGACGCCTGCGGAACCGGACGGGGGCGAGAGAATCGCATCGGTTTTGCCACCATTGCCCGAAAAGAAAGGCGATTCACTGGAAAAAGACGAAGACCTCGCCTTTCCCGTACCTGACGATCCGGGCGTCAGACCCGAGGACGAAGCGGAGCGATCGGTCAAGAAATTCCGGCTGTTCTGATTGCGGAGATGTTCAACGGTGCTTTGCGGCAAGATGAACAGTGGCGGGAACTGTGCAGTCGCGATATCTGTTGATCAACACCGCCTGTGGTAAAACCTGAAAGACATTCCCATATGCTCGACCGCCTTGTGACGTTTTTCAAATCCCTGCCGTCCGGAGAAAACGACAAGGGGCATTTTTCCAGAAATGATCCGCGTCTTGCAGCGGCGGCACTGCTGTTCCACGTCATGGATGCGGACGGCGAGCGCCTCGGGATTGAGCGCGAGCGCGTTTCGAAGCTTATTTCGGAAGCTTACGGCCTGAAGGGCGAAGCGTTGAAACGCCTGCTTGACGATAGCGAGCAGGCAGATCAGGAGGCGGTAGACCTTTATAGTTTCACCAGCATCATCAAGCGCAACCTTGACGAGGCGGCACGCATCCGATTCATCGAGCTCATGTGGGATGTCGTTTACGCCGATGGAAGTGCGCACGAACTGGAGGACAACATCGTCTGGCGAGTCGCCGAATTGATTGGTGTCTCTACGCGTGATCGCGTGACAATGAAACAGCAGGCCGCGCTTCGCGCCAAGCAAGCGGTACAAGAGGAATAGGACCGAGAGGGATGTTCCAGACCGACTGGATGGAAAGCCGCCAACCGAGACGTCCGAAAATCCTGACGGTGTTGCATCAGGAAAGGTCCAGTCCCGGGAGAGTAGGGCACCTGCTGGTCGAAGCCGGTTTTGCCCTCGATATCCGGCGGCCTCCTCTCGGCGATCCGCTCCCGGATACACTGGAAGATCACGCGGGCGCTGTCATTTTTGGCGGCCCCATGAGCGCCAATGATCCGGAGGATTTCGTCCGCAGCGAAACCGAATGGCTCGAGGTTCCCTTAAAAGAAGACAAGCCATTCCTCGGTATCTGCCTTGGAGCGCAGATGCTTGCCAACCATATCGGCGGTAGGGTCGCGCCGCACCCCGATGGGCTCGTCGAGATCGGCTGGTATCCCCTGGAAGCGACCGCAGCCGGGAAGGCACTGATGGATTGGCCCTCCATGGTCTATCATTTCCATCGTGAGGGTTTCGAGCTGCCCCGGTCGGCAACCCTGCTTGCGACTGGTGCAAACTATCCCAACCAGGCGTTTCGATATGGCAGGAATGCCTGGGGCGTGCAGTTCCACGCGGAATTAACGCGAGCGATGATGCAGCGCTGGGTTGTGCGCGGTTCTGAGCGCTTTGCGCTTTGCGGCGCACAGCACGGCAGGGATCATCTGGAGGGCAGGATGATCCATGATGCTGTGCTCAAGGCGTGGCTGCACCAGTTTCTTGGCACGATTTTCGGGACTGCCGTCCTCGCCTGACGGCGTATCGTCAGGTTCTACCCTGCAGGTTGCGCGCCTTGCGCAACTGCGGGAACCAGTAGGCCCAAAGAGAGGCCACTGCCATGGTTCCGACTCCACCGAATACTACGGCCGGTATCGTGCCGATCAGCGAGGCCATGATGCCGGCGCGGAACTCTCCCAGTTCGTTGGACGCGCCGACAAAGACCATGTTGACGGCATTGACCCGGCCGCGCACATGATCTGGTGTCCAAAGCTGCAGCAGCGTCTCGCGAATATAGACGCTGACCATATCGGCAGCGCCCATCAGTGCAAGCACAACAATGGACAACCACGCAATGTCCGATACGCCAAACATGATGGTGAGCAACCCGAAAAGGGCAACAAACCCAAACATCATCAATCCCGCATGATCCCGGATCGGATGACCGGTCAGCCAGACGGCCGTCAGGAGAGCACCGATGCCAGGGGCGGCCCGGAGCATGCCGAGGCCCCATGGGCCGAGTTGAAGAATGTCGCGTGCATAGACAGGAAGCAGCGCGACTGCGCCGCCCAGCAATACCGCAAAGAGATCGAGCGAGATGGCGCCCAGCACGACCTTCTCTTTCCAGATGTAGTGGAAACCGGCGAGCAACGTCTGAAGCGACCGCTTTTCGGAGAGAGTGTGCTGCGTGGGCTTGGGGATGATGAACGTGCAGATGGTCGCAATTACCAGCATGACACTGGCAATACCGTAGGCGGCGACAGGCGAGATGCCGTAAAGCAGACCGCCCACGACCGGACCGACGATCGTTGCAATCTGCCATGCCGATGAATTCCACGATACGGCGTTTGCGAAACTTTCGGTGGGCACGAGATTGATCACAAGGGATGCCGAGGCGGGCCCAAGGAACGCGCGTCCGATACCAAAACCGGCGAGAATGATGAAAACGAGCCCAGGCGTGAACTGGTGGGTGAGAGTCAGCAAAAGAAGCAGCGCGGCGCAAAGCACTTCCGCGCACAATGACAGGCCCATGATAAGCCGTCGCCCAAATCTGTCGGATGCTGCGCCAGTGACGAGGACCAGCAGCAATGAGGGAGCAAACTGAACCAGCCCGACGATGCACAGATAGAATGGATCCCGAGTCAGATCGTAGATTTGCCAGCCGACAGATACGCTGATGATCTGTATGGCAAAGGAGCCAAAGAAGCGGGCAAACCAATAAAGGGTGAACGACGAATGGCGAAAGGCGGCGTAGCGATCGTGAGCCGCATTCATTTCGGGAACTGACATTTCGTTGAAAGGCTCCGGAATCTGGAGCCATTCTTCTAGACCAGTTTATGACGAATGGGGATAAGAAAAATCAGAAATAATGTTTCGGTGACAAAAGGGGCCGGCTTGACCGGCCCCTTCCATCGTCAAGCGGCCACGGCTTGGGTCACAGACATTTCGGTATCCTTGCCCAGCAGGGATTTCCAGATAACAGCACCAAGTGCCGCTCCGACGAGCGGGGCGACCCAGAAAAGCCAGAGCTGGCTGAGTGCGGCAGTTTCAGCAAACAGGGCAACACCTGTGGAGCGGGCCGGATTGACGGACGTGTTCGTTACCGGAATTGAAACCAGATGGATCAACGTCAGACCAAGTCCAATCGCCATGGGTGCGAATCCGGCGGGAGCGGAGGCGGAAGTAGCACCAAGGATAATGAGGATGAAGAAGGCAGTGAACACAATTTCTGCCACAAGCGCCGAGGTCAACCCGTATTTGCCGGGTGAAAGCTCGCCGTAGCCGTTCGACGCGAATCCGCCGGCCACAAAGTCAGCCTTACCGGAAGCGATCAGATAGAGCACGGCTGCTGCAACCATTGCGCCTGCAACCTGCGCAATCCAATACGGAACAAGATCTTTAGGGTCAAATCGACCCGCGACCGCAAGACCAAGGGAAACAGCAGGGTTGAAATGTCCGCCGGAAATACCGCCAACAGCATAGGCCATTGTCAGTACTGTAAGACCAAATGCTAAGGAAACACCAAGCAAACCAATGCCGACATCTGGAAAGGCAGCAGCAATTACAGCGCTACCACAACCGCCCAAGACGAGCCAGAACGTGCCAAAGAATTCGGCCGACAGTTTATTGAGCATGGAAACCCCCTAAGGATGGAGAACAGGCTGGTATAGCCCGCATCACAAGCGCAAAGTTATTATTGTTTTTTGAATCCAACAATATCAATCAATAGCAACGAACTTTAATACCTTAGGCTAACGCTCTTGCACCGATCAACTTGTGATGAATACTGCGCAGTGAAGATCGAGATGGACGATATCGGCCTGAATTCGTGAGCCCCCTTGCTCGCAGACCAGCCAATCGCTACATGTCGCGTGATTGCTCTAGGAGAAATGTATGCTCGCCCTTATCCGCACCATCGATCTGGCACTTGATATCTATACCTGGATCATTATCGCCAGTGCGATCTTTTCGTGGCTTTTCGCTTTCAACGTGATCAATTCCAGCAACCGTTTCGTCGCTTCAGTTGGAGATTTCCTCTACCGTGTGACCGAACCGGCCTTGCGGCCCATCCGCCGCTTTCTGCCCGATCTTGGCGGGATCGATATTTCACCGATTGTCCTCTTGCTGATCATCTTCTTCATTCGACAGCTTCTTTGGACCACGATCGCCCCGATGCTGGTTTGAACCGCCCCGGTTTCTTTCGCGCGGACGATCTCGGCGTCACGCTCTTCGTTCGGCTGACGCCGAAATCTTCGCGGGATGCGATTGAGGGTGAGGAAACAATGGACGACGGTCGGGTTTATTTGAAGGCACGTGTACGTGCGGTTCCCGAAGACGGAAAGGCCAATGCGGCGCTGGAGAAGCTGGTGGCGAAGTGGCTGGAATTGGCGGCGCGAGATGTAACAATAGCCGCCGGCGCGGCATCGCGGCTCAAGCAAATAAGAGTTTCGGGCGATCCGGAAGCTTTGGCCATCAAGCTTTCCGCTCTCGTCTCGCCCGATCGTTAATTGATCAGCCGTTCTTGGCCTTGTGGCGCTCGATGGCCTCGGTGATCAGCTGGCGCGCAGCATCTTCATCACCCCAATCGCCGATCTTTACCCATTTGCCGGGTTCCAGATCCTTGTAGTGCTCAAAGAAATGCTGGATCTGCTTGAGGGTGATTTCCGGAAGATCCGTGTAGTTGTGCACTTTTTCATAACGAAGGGTCAGATGCGGCGAGGGGACGGCAATGATCTTCTCATCCTGGCCCTTGTTGTCTTCCATGACCAGGACACCAATCGGGCGCACGTTGATCACGCTTGTAGGCATAAGAGCGCGCGTGTTGCAGATCAGAACATCGATGGGATCACCGTCATCGGAGAGCGTATGCGGTACGAAGCCGTAATTGCCCGGATAGGTCATCGGCGTGTGCAGGAAGCGATCGACGAACAAGGCACCGGAGTCCTTGTCGAGCTCGTATTTGATTGGCTGACCGCCAACCGGAACTTCGATGATTACGTTGACATCTTCGGGAGGATTGTTGCCGACAGGAATGGCATCGATGCGCATGTTTTAAGAGTCCTTGTTGGTTTGGGAGTGCTGTACTGATTTTTACGAGGCAGCGCAACAATTGGCGTGCCTATTAGACGTTCAGAGGCCGTTTGATGGGGTTTGAGGTGGGGATCGACGACAATCGCGGCAGAAAAGGCCGCGTCAAAGGCAACTATAGCACTGGCTTTGGCGGTCAGTCCCAGACGAAGGCAATCTTCTTGAGCGTCTTGCCTTCAAAGCACTCGACACCCTCGGCGACATCACGGCCACCGGCATTTCGATAGAAGGAAAGCGCGATGTCGTTGTCGTCAAGCGCCCAAACGACCAGGCCCTTCAAGCCTTGGTCGACCAGGCTGCGACGGGCCGCACCCAGGAGCCGGGTGCCAAGTCCCAGGCCTTGGTATTCAGGGCGGATGTAGAGTTCATAGACTTCGCCCCTTTGCGAAAGCTGGCGCGCACGATTGGGGCCGAGGGTGGCGTAACCGGCGACGACACCGCCCACATCGGCCACAAGGACTTGCGTCGAGCGCTGGATGGCGCGGGTCCACCACGCTGCCCCACGGCGTTCCAGCATTGTATTGAGGGCGCGGTGCGGAATAATTCCGGCATAGGCACCCTTCCATGCGGCAAAGTGAATGGCCGAAATCGCCTCGGCGTCGGCCATATCTGCCCGTCTAATCTCAATCACATGGGTGTTCATGGTCCCTTAACCATAAACCCGCAGCCCGAGGTTCCGCAACTATGCCTGAAAATGAATCTTCGTCTCGTGCACGAAAAAGAAAAGCGGCGAAATCGCCGCTTTTTCCAGTTCCCGTGTAGGCGCGAGCCTTATGCAGCGCCAGCAGTCTTGCTGCTCTTTTCGAAACGCTTGCGTTCGTTCGAATCCAGATAGAGTTTGCGCAGCCGGATTGATTTGGGCGTGACTTCCACAAGCTCGTCATCCTGAATCCAGGACAGTGCGCGTTCGAGGGTCATTCGGATCGGGGGCGTCAGCTTGACCGCTTCATCCTTGCCGGCAGCACGAATGTTTGTCAGCTTCTTGCCCTTCAGGACATTCACCTCAAGATCATTGTCACGCGAGTGGATACCGATGATCATACCGGCATAGACCTTGACGCCCGCATCAATGACCATTGGACCGCGATCCTCAAGGTTCCACATCGCGAAAGCTACGGATTCACCCTGGTCATTCGAGATCAGGACACCGTTATTGCGGCCGGCAATTTCGCCCTTGTAGGGCTCGTACGCGCGGAACAGACGGTTCATGATCGCCGTGCCGCGTGTGTCGGTCAGCAGTTCTGACTGGTAGCCGATCAAACCGCGCGTCGGCGCATAGAACACCATGCGCACGCGATTGCCGCCGGACGGACGCAGTTCGACCATTTCGGCCTTGCGTTCGGACATCTTCTGCACAACGGTGCCCGAATACTCCTCATCGACGTCGATAAGCACTTCCTCGATCGGCTCAAGCATGTTGCCGTCGTCGTCTTTCTGCATGACGACACGCGGGCGCGATACGCCGAGCTCGAAGCCTTCGCGGCGCATGTTCTCGATGAGCACGGCAAGCTGCAATTCGCCGCGGCCCGAAACGAAGAACGAGTCCTTGTCGCCGGACTCTTCGACCTTCAGCGCGACATTACCTTCGGCTTCCTTGAACAGGCGGTCACGGATGACGCGGCTTGTAACCTTGTCGCCTTCGGTACCGGCCAGCGGGGAATCATTGACGATGAACGACATGGTGACGGTCGGCGGATCGATAGGCTGGGCATGCAGCGGTTCTGTCACTTCAGTCGCGCAGAAGGTGTCGGCAACCGTGCCCTTCTGCAGACCGGCAATAGCGACGATGTCACCGGCATGGGCTTCTTCGATCGGCTGACGCTCCAAGCCGCGGAATGCGAGAATCTTGGAAATACGGCCGGTTTCGAGTTGGGTACCATCGCCATGCAGGACCTTTACCTGCTGGTTCGACTTGACCGTGCCGGAATGAATACGGCCGGTGATGATACGGCCGAGGAACGGATCAGCTTCAAGGATCGTGCCGATCATGCGGAAAGCGCCATCGCCGACAGTCGGGGCCGGCACATGTTCTGTCACCATGTCGAACAGCGCCGAAAGACCCTGGTCCTGAGGACCTTCCGGGTTCGTCGCCATCCAGCCATTGCGGCCCGAACCGTAGAGGATGGGAAAATCAAGCTGCTCGTCGGTTGCGTCAAGGGCTGCAAAAAGGTCGAAGACCTCGTTCACCACTTCTTCGTGGCGCGCATCAGGACGATCGATCTTGTTGATGGCGACGATGGGACGCAGTCCCACCTTGAGCGCCTTGCCGACCACGAACTTGGTCTGCGGCATCGGGCCCTCGGCGGCATCGACGAGAACGATCGCGCCGTCAACCATGCTGAGGATGCGCTCAACTTCGCCACCAAAGTCGGCGTGGCCGGGGGTGTCGACAATATTGATGCGTGTGTCTTTCCAGACGACTGATGTGGCTTTCGCGAGAATGGTGATCCCGCGTTCCTTTTCGATGTCGTTGGAATCCATCATGCGCTCGGCAACGCGCTGGTTGTCGCGGAAATTGCCGGACTGTTTCAATAGTTCGTCAACAAGGGTGGTCTTGCCATGGTCAACGTGTGCGATGATCGCGATGTTGCGCAGTTTCATGAGTATCTCTTTTGGAGGATTGTGGACGCCACGTATGATGCGCCGCTTTACATTTGCGCGCTCCATACATGTTTTTTCGCATTTGCGAAAGGGGGCAAAGCGTTATGGCCTGCATGGCAGCCATGCAGGCCAGTGCCGGCAGCACCTACTAGCCCGGTCGAAATGGCACTAGAGCAAGGTTCCAGACAGGATCACCAGCGCAATGCTGAAGTAGATAACCAATCCGGTGACATCGACCAAGGTGGCGACAAAAGGCGCGGACGCGCTCGCAGGATCGAAGCCTGTCTTCTGCAATATGAACGGCAGCATGGAACCCGCGAGCGACCCGAAGGTCACAATTCCTATAAGCGCCGTACCAACGGTAGCAGCGACAAGCGCCCAATGCTCGCCGTAGTCGTAGAGTCCCAGCATTTGCCATGCGGTGATGCGAATGACGCCGATCAGCCCGAGGAATGAGCCAAGCACCAGGCCCGTCGGTATTTCGCGCATGGCGACACGCCACCAGTCCTTCAAACGCAATTCCTGGAGCGCGAGCGCACGGATGAGCAGGGAGGTGGCCTGCGAACCGGAGTTGCCGCCTGAACTCATGATCAGCGGAATGAACAGTGTCAGCACGACAGCCTTTTCCAGTTCGCCTTCAAAGTGCTGCATGGCGCTGGCGGTCAGCATCTCGCTCAGGAACAGGATACCGAGCCAGCCGGCACGCTTGCGGAGCATGTGCAGGAATCCGATCTGCATGTAGGGCTTGTGCAAAGCTTCCATACCGCCGAACTTCAATGTATCTTCGGTCATTTCCTGGGTCATGGCGTCGATCACATCATCGACTGTCACAATGCCGATGATTTGGTTGCCGTCATTGACCACGGGAACAGCGAGCAGGTCATGCTTGCGGAAGAGCCTGGCAACATCTTCCTGATCGGTCGAAGGTGCGACTGTCACGGGGGCGACATCGCGGCCGACGCACATGATCGAGGCCTCGGGATCGGCGGTGATCAGCCTACGCAAGGTGACCGCCCGCAGCAAGATTTTTGTAGCAAGATCAATGACATAGATCGCATAAACGGTTTCGCGCGAACGCTCTACGTCGCGAATGTGCTGTAGCGTGCGGGCAACGCTCCAATCGGCCGGAACGCTGACGAATTCAGTCGTCATCAGGCTGCCTGCGGTGTGCGGCGGGTAGCGCAGGAGTTTGCTCAGCGCCAGTTTCGTTTCGTTGGCAAGACCGGGGATGATGCGGCCACGGGTCTCAGGATCGAGGTCTTGGAAGATGTCGGTGACGCGGTCCGCCGACATGGCGTCGAGCAGTTCCTGGGCGGCAGCGATGGGCAGTGCCTTTATGATAGCGGCAGCTGAATGCAGTTCCGGCTGATCGAGGATCAATACGGCGTGATCTCGCGACATGCCGGCAATAATGTCAATGGAATCAGCAAGTTCGAGCTCGCTGAGGAGCTCGACGGCATCGGCAGCCTGCATGGTTGCAAGCTGTTCGGGCAGGGTCAGTGCAGGGACCGGTCCGCCATGGACCGCATCCCTTACGAAGTGAAGGTCGTTCATTTTAGCTCGCCTTTCCGTCGATCCGCCGTCACAGGGGATCGAGGCGAGCTGATCTCTAAATCAGGCCACGATCGCCGTGCGACGGCGCAAACAATCGACTATGACTGTCGTCGTTGGGCATTAGAGGTTAACTCCGGTTGAAAATATGCGGGCGCGCCACGCGTTCCTGCATAGCGTCATTTGGTCCTGTCAGATGCCAAAGTCAACCCCGGCGGATATCGGGCGAAGGCAACTTGGCACATCAATATTTCACGTCATGGTTGAAAATTCTGGGCCAGAATCGAGAAATCTTGGGTGGATTTCCGTGATTCACGGACAGGATTCGACGAGATCGTGCAAAACTTGTCCGGCTCCGGGCTCAAACCATCCCAAACCCGTTTCCGGCAGGAGTCAGGCAGGGTGGTTTTGTCGCAAAGATTGTCAGCCTCGCACCCGGCCGTTGCCGGGGTCATGAAGCGGCTCCGGATGAAAGCGGGCAGCGAAGCGTTCATTGGCCACCACGAGTTCGTAGCTGCCGTCGGTCAGGAATGCGTCGCTGACGCCTTCGGCCTTACGGACATAACCGAGACCGATCGGTCGGTCGACCGTATAGCCAAATCCGCCGCTGGTCAGATATCCGACCGGCTCGCCATTGCGAAGTATGGTCTCGCGGCCGAGGAGAACGACGTCCCTGTCTGCTACGGTGAAGCAGGCGAGGCGCTTTTTCAGTGGGGCAGCGCAAAGGGCTTCAATTGCCTTGCGACCAATGAAGTCGATATCCTTGCCGAGCTTGACCGCCCAGCCAAGTCCGGCCTCAATCGGCGAGTCATTGGGCGTGATGTCGGACCCCCATGCCCGGTACCCTTTCTCGAGCCGTAGCGACTCGATGGCGCGGTAGCCAGTCGGTCGGATGCCGAATTCCTCGCCGGCCTGCATGAGCGCATCGAAGACATCTCCGGTTGCTCCTATTGGAACATGCAACTCCCAGCCGAGTTCTCCGACATAGGTGATGCGCAAGGCCCGGACCACGGTCCCGGCGATCTCGATTTCGCGAACATGTGCGAAGGGGAAGGCACCATTGCTGACATCGGCGCCAGTGACGCGAGCCAGAACGGAGCGGGCCTGCGGTCCCATCAACGAGAGCGTGCCGAAATCCTCGGTAACGTCTGCCAGCTCCGTGTCGAGCCCCTTGCCGAGATGATCCCTGATCCAGGCGAAGTCGTGCGTGCGAAAGCCGGTGCCGGTGACAATATAGAACCGGTCGTCGGCAAGGCGGGCGACTGTGAGGTCACATTCGACGCCGCCCCGCGTATTGAGCAGTTGCGTATAGGTGAGGCGGCCGGGAGCTTTCGATACGTCATTGGCACAAATATAGCCCAGAGCCCTGGCCGCATCCTTGCCTGTGAGTTCGAACTTGGCGAAGGAGGATTGATCGAAAATTCCCACATGCTCGCGCACTTGACGATGCTCGGCTCCCACGGCCTCGAACCAGTTCTGGCGTCCCATCGAGTAGACATCTTCGGCAGCCATGCCTTCCGGTGCAAACCAGTTCGGGCGCTCCCAGCCCAGTTTCGAACCGAACACGGCGCGATGTTTCGTCAAGCGCTCATAGAGCGGCGAGACAATGGCCGGACGTCCGGACGTATATTCCTCGTGCGGGAAACCGACCGTGTAATGCTTGCCGTAGGCCTCGAGCGTCCTGTCGCGGACCCAGTCGCGGCTTCGGTGCAGGTTGGAGAACCGCCTGATGTCGACGGTCCACAGGTCGAGTGGCGCTTCGCCATCGACGACCCATTGCGCCAGTACCCAGCCCGCGCCGCCGCCCGAGGCTATGCCGAATGCATTAAAACCGGCACCGACGAACATGTTGGAACATTCCGGCGCGACGCCGAGGATGAAGTTTCCGTCGGGCGTAAAGCTTTCCGGCCCGTTGATCATCTGCTTGACGCCGACGGTTTCGAGCGCCGGGATTCGCTCGATGGCCTGCAGCATATGCTGTTCGAAATGATCGAAATCGTCGTCAAACAGGCGAAACTGCCAGTCATTCGGGACATCGCCCGTCATCCAGCTTTGCGGATTGGGCTCGTAGCCGCCCATGACCAGACCGCCGACCTCTTCCTTGAAATAGGTGCGGCGATCCGGGTCGCGGATGGTCGGTGCGTCGGATGCAAGGCCGTCGATCTTTTCCGTGATGATGTATTGATGCTTCACAGGCTGCAACGGCACGTTGATGCCCGCCATCTCGCCGACCTGCCGTGCCCACTGGCCAGCACAATTGACCACCTTCTCACAGCTGATGTCGCCCTGGTCAGTCTTGACCTTTACGATGCGGTCGCCGTTCTTCTCGAATCCGATGACACGGATATTTTCAATCAGTGTCGCGCCATTCATCCGGGCGCCGCGCGCCAGCGACTGGGTAATGTCGGATGGGCTGGCCTGTCCGTCGGTCGGCAGCCAGCTTGCACCGACGAGGTCGCTTACCTGCATCAGCGGGAACATGGCCTTGACCTCCGCTGGGGACAGGAGATGCATCTCCATGCCGAAGCTCCCGGCAGTTGTCGCCAGTCGACGAAACTCGGTCCAGCGGTCCTGCGTGGTCGCGAGGCGAAGGCATCCGGTCATCTTCCAGCCCGTTGCGAGGCCGGTTTCCTCATCGAGACGCTTGTAGAGATCGACGGAATATTTGAGCACACGGGTAATCGAAGCGGATGAACGCAGTTGGCCGACAAGTCCGGCCGCGTGCCAGGTGGACCCAGAGGTCAACTGCCCCATCTCCAGGAGAACCACATCGGCCTTGTGGTCCCTGGCGAGATGATAGGCTGTCGAACAGCCGATGATCCCACCTCCAATGACGACGACCTGGGCATTCGAAGGAATGGTCATATTGCAATTCTTCCAGTTGATCGCGGCATCAGTGTCTCACAATTCATGCATAAGTGCTTCGGTAGCGGTCGAGCGCCTGATCCAGGCGCTGCAGGTTTTCATTGGTGTAGGCGACGTAGTCGACACCGGGCGCGTCCAGGTAGAGCTCGGAAACCATACTCCACATGGCTTCCCGCAGGAGCGAAGCGCATTGCATGGCGGCGTGGGCGCGCTTGAGCTCAATGTCAGGCGCGCCCTTGAAATAGGCTGCGAGCAATGCGTCGGATTCCGCGGCATCAAGCCCGGCATTGGAAGCAAGGCCGGCCAGATCGAACATGGCGGTGGAGAAGCCGGCATATTCGAAGTCGATCAGCCACAACCGGTCGCCGTCATCGAGTATGTTGGCAGGGAGAAGGTCGTTATGGCTGAAGATGATCGGCAGGGGCCGTTGAACAGCTTCCATTTCAGCAGCGATAGCAAGGTAGCTGTCCAGCTCTGAAGCCAGGCGGCTCCTGCCCTTCTGAAGGGTGCGGGCATAGTCGCGGATAACGTGGAAGACCCAGAACATGAAGCCCGGCCCGAGGATATGCTCGGGCATCGTCGTGTGGAATTGCCGGATGAGTTCAGCGATTCGGCGAATATTGGCGCGCACATCAGCGGCGTTAAACGTCTTCGCACCAAGAAAGGCCGTGACCATCACGCCGTCGCCGGCATGGAACAGTTCTGGAGCGAAACCGGCGCGATGCGCAGCCTGTGCGGTCATCGCCTCCCGATCGCGGAAGACATGGTGGAACGGATAATCCTTGCCGAAGCGCACCACATATTTGCGTTGCTCATCTTCGACCACATAGCTTTCATTGCTGATGCCGCCCTTGAGCAGGGTAACCTTGATCTCGCCGCGCCAGAGCGGCAATGCAGCGATATCCATCCGGGTGGATTCAGAAAGGGTCATGGGCAAACCCGTGCGCGGTTCGATAGACTCACCATGAGGCGGATAGCCTGCATCAAGAGGGTTGTGGGCTCTCCATCTGCAGGAAATGCGTCTATGGCAAAGACTTTCACTCTAGGATCCCCGCATAGGTATGTTGGTACCTGCAAGGAAACGCCCCCTCATGGTGAGCCTGTCGAACCACGCACTACCATCAATTCCGATGCTGAGGGTCCCTTATTGCCGGCCACCTGTCAACAGGATTTTGTGGTAATTTGTGGTTTTGATGTCTGATTTTTGAAAGTTCTGTGATATATCTAGTATATTAGCGCATTTATCATGGAGTTTCGGGCATGAGTTCCAAGCGGCGCGGCGAAATCCGCCGGCTCCTGCAGGAAGAGGGCACGATTTCGATCGCCGAGCTGGCGCAGAAGCTGGGAGTATCACTCGAAACAATCCGGCGTGACGTCAAGCCAATGACGGATGCAGGCGTCATCACGCGTGTGCACGGCGCCATCGGTGTACCGCAGCACCTGGGTGAGGCGCCGTTCGAGTTGCGTATGCGCGAGAATGCAGGCGCCAAGCGCACGATTGCCGAATTTGTCGCGCGGACGATCCAGAATGGAGAATCCATAATGCTGGATACGGGTACGACGACAAGCTTCCTGGCTCGCGAACTCCTGCATCATCGCAACCTTACCGTCGTGACCAATTCATCGGACATCGCCCGCACGCTGGCGACTGTCAACGGCAACAAGGTTTTCATGGCCGGTGGTGAATTGCGCAGCGACAGCGG
Source organism: Phyllobacterium lublinensis (assembly GCF_020164435.1). GTDB lineage: Bacteria > Pseudomonadota > Alphaproteobacteria > Rhizobiales > Rhizobiaceae > Phyllobacterium > Phyllobacterium lublinensis. Next base: position 109,176 of record NZ_JAIUDQ010000015.1, read on the forward strand.
CGCTGCCTTTGGTGTTTCAGCGAATGATTTTGTCAGTCGCTTCAGCGTTTCGCATGCCGTGATTTCCGTTGGCGCGATTGATGCCGCAGGCGGTATCACGGACTTTGACCTGGAGGAGGCGGAATTTGCGCGGACAGTGCTGTCGCGCGGTGCCCGGACCATCGCGATCACCGATGCGACGAAATTTGGGAAGCGCGGTCTGGTGAAGGTCTGCGATTTCGGAGGCATCGGTGAACTTGTGACTGACCAGGAACCCCCGGATGATATTCTCCAGGCGCTGCAGGCCGCCGGCACCAGAGTAACTGTCGCGTCCCGGCGGCCTGTACACTCCTGACAGAAACGGATTGGCCCCCAGGATCAAACTGGTAGGATCACCCGATTCAAACGGGAGATGACTTTGTCCAAACTGTTGCTGCACGGAATAATCCGGACACCTATCGGCCAGATGGTTGCCTTGGCCGGTGACGAAGGCCTGTCCTTGCTTGAGTTCGAAGACCGCCCCGCCCTGCCGTCCGAAATCGAGGAATTGGAAAGGCGCTATGGTTATACGATCGTTTCCGGTCGCAATGCCATTATCGATCAGTTGCAGGACGAGCTGAATCAATACTTCGCCGGAAGCCTGACGCAGTTCGAAACCCCGCTGGTTTTGCCGGGAATGGCGTTTCAGCGGGAGATCTGGTCAAGGTTGCAGCAAATTGCCTATGGCGCTACGTCTACCTACGGCGCGTTGGCAAGGGCCATCGGCAAACCCGCCGCCACCCGCGCAGTCGGTGCGGCCAACGGACAGAACCGGGTGGCGATCATGGTTCCGTGTCACCGGGTCATAGGTGCGGATGGCTCGCTGACCGGCTATGGTGGCGGTCAGCGTCGGAAACGTTTCCTGCTCGATCTTGAGCACCGGGTTTTCGCTGGAATGGCAAAACGTCCGGTGTTTCATCCGATTACCGCGCAGGGAAGCCTGTTCTAGAGTAGTTTTTCCAATCCGTGCGACTAGACAATCAGGCGTGTCGAGAACTGCTGTTCGTGCAGCAGGCGGTCGAGCAGGAGCAGTCCCTGTTCGAGCGTTTCCCGGTCCGGTGCTGCGCCCAGGGACACCCGGACAGCCGAGCCAGGTGGAGTGCCAATACTGAAGACTGATGACGGAACAATGCCGAGGCCCGAGCGCCGTGCCAGGCCGGAAAATTCGGCTGCCTGCCATTGCGGGGGCAGCGTGAGCCAGAGATGGTGTCCGCCGGGTTCGGCCGCATAGTTCCAGTTTCTCAGAATCGCGGAAGCCAGGGATTGGCGCGCCTGGCTTTCGGACCGGATCGCGACGGCGATCTCCTGCAGGGTGCCGGCTTCGACCCAGCGTGTGGCCAACGCCGCCAGCAGCGGCGAAGCGACTGGATTGCTGGCGCGCAGGCGGGAGGCAAGCTTCAGGACGTCAAGCGGCGTGGGGCAGGCGACGTAGGCGATCCGGAGTGCGGGTGTCACGCATTTGGACAGCGTGGCCATATGCCAGGTGATGGCCGGCGCCAGCGTCGCAATCGCCGGCAATGGTTCGTCGAGTAGCTCTGCATAGGGATCGTCCTCGATGATCATGACGCGGTAGTTCTCCGCGATGCGGGCGATCGCCTGCCGCCGGTCCAGCGGCATTGTTGCCGTGGTCGGATTGTCTATCGACGGAATGACATACAATGCCTTTGGCGCGTTGTGGCGGCAGCATTCGTCAAAAGCCTCGGGGATGATGCCATGGGTGTCCATGGCAAGAGGGTGAACGGACAATCCAAGCGCTGCCGCTGCTGAATTCAAGCCAGGATAGGTCGTTGCACCGGCGCAGATGCTTCCTCCTCCGGCGACCAGATTGCAAATGGCAAACAGGGCGCTTTGTGCCCCGCCTGCAAGAAGCAGCCGGTCCGACGCGGGCTGGCGGCCAAAGCGTGGGGCAAGCCATTGCGCTGCCGCGCTGCGATCGGCTTCCGTCCCGGTTGTTTCATGGTAGGAGAGGAAATGGCTGGATGCGCCTTCGAGCAATGCGCTTATAGAACCGGCTATGCGTCGATGCAGGTCTGCTGCGGCAGGTTGCGGCGGGATGTTCATGCTCAGGTCAAGCGCAACCGCCACCGGCGCCGTGGCCCTTGGCTGGACGTAGCCTGTTTTGACAAATGTGCCGGAGCCCGTTCTTGCCTCGATCAGGTCGAGACGACGCGCCTCGTTGAGGGCACGGGTTACGGTGGTCAGATCAACGCCCAGTTGCCGCGCAATCTCCCGCTGGGGAGGCAGGGCATCGCCAGAGCGGAGCACACCGGTGACAATGTCTTGCTGCAGCGCATCGGCAATGCCTTGATGCTTGTAGCGGGCGGTGGCTGCGATGCGCGGCTTCCAAATGGCCATCATGTTACCTATTGTATGGAAAACATCCATACAATTATAAGGATGAGAGTCAGAAATCAAGCCAAATTGTCGCTATTTTCGAGATCTCCTTTATTTGTATCCATACAAGGCGTATATACTTGCGGTAATGGATCTCGATTGTATGGAGCAATGACACCGCACCATCATCTCGATCCGCGGTGAAAGGCTGGAGCCATGTCAGACGTACATTATCATGCAACCGAAAATCCGATGAAAACAGGCATTCTCGGGCGTTGCCCGCAGTGCCAGCAGGGGCACCTTTTCGCAGGTTTCCTGAAACTGGCGCCATCATGTGAAGTATGCGGGCTCGATTACGACTTTGCCGATCCGGCCGACGGTCCGGCGTTTTTTGCCATGACTATCGTCGCGGTGCCCGCCATGATCTTCGCGCTCTGGCTGCAGACGACCTACGAAGTATCGATCTGGGTGCATGTCGTGACGACGCTGCCGTTGACACTGCTCGGCAGCCTCTTCCTGTTGCGGCCACTGAAGGGCTGGCTCGTGTGTTCGCAATATTTCCACAAGGCCGAGGAGGGCAAGCTCGTGCGCAAGGGCGATTTGTAACGCTTCGAGACATCTGGGCATTGCACAAACAAAAACGGGTGGCAGAGCCACCCGTTTCGCATTCAAACAAAGCGTGCGTGACCGCTTATTCGCTGGCAGCGGCTTCTTCGGCCGGAGCTTCGGCAGCAGCCTTGGCGGCTTCAGCTTCGGCGGCAGCCTTTGCCTTGGCATCTTCCTCAGCCTGCTTGGCGAGAGCGACGCGCTCCTGTGCCTTCTTGCCTGGAACGGCCTTTTCAGGATTGTTGCGGGTATCGCGCTTGGCGATGCCGGCCTGGTCCAGGAAGCGCAGGACGCGGTCCGTCGGCTGTGCGCCGTGACCAATCCAGTAGTTGATGCGTTCGGCATCGAGCTTGACGCGGTCGCCGTCCTTGGGAAGCATCGGGTTCCAGGCGCCTACGGTCTCGATGAAACGGCCGTCGCGCGGTGCGCGGACGTCAGCAATGACAACGTGGTAGTAAGGGCGCTTCTTCGAGCCTGCACGGGCAAGGCGGATTTTCAGTGACATTTGTATTCTCCTTGGTCGTTGGGTTAACCGCCGTTTTCCTTGGCGGCTGTTGTTTCGTGATGCCTGATCACTTCCTTGACGATGAAGTTCAGGAACTTCTCGGCAAAATCGGGGTCGAGGCCGGATGACTGAGCAAGGGAGCGCAGCCGTTCGACCTGGAGTTTTTCACGCGCCGGATCGGCCGGTGCGAGGCCGTTCTGGGCTTTCAGCACGCCGACTTCCTTGGTGCAGCGGAAGCGTTCGGCAAGCATGTGGATGAGCGCCGCATCAATATTGTCGATGGAGGCGCGCAATTCGATGAGTTCCTTCGGGAGGGATGACGACGACATGGTTACCCTTTCTTCTTCGGAAGTCCCGGGAGGCCGCCACCCAGACCAGGCAAGCGCGGCATGCCGCCACCCAGTCCGCCGAGGCCGCCGGGAAGACCGCCCAGCCCGCCGGGCAGACCACCGCCCTTGCCGAAACCGGCGGCTTCCGCCTGTTTCTGCAAGGCTTCAAGTTGCTTGGGATCCATCTTGGACAGGTCTGGCATGCCGCCCATTCCGCCAAGGCCGCCAAGACCCATCTTGGCGCCAAGGCCGCCCATCATCTGTTTCATGATGCCGCCCTTGCCCTTGCCGCCCATCGCCTTCATCATGTCGGCCATCTGGCGATGCATTTTCAGGAGCTTGTTGATGTCGGCGGCGTTGGTGCCGGAGCCCTTGGCAATACGCTGCTTGCGCGAGTGCTTGAGCATGTCTGGATTGCTGCGCTCGGCCGCTGTCATCGACGAGATGATGGCAAGCTGGCGCTTGAAGATGGAGTCATCGATGCCGGCCGCAGCCATCTGATCCTTCATCTTGCCCATGCCAGGCATCATGCCCATGATGCCGCCCATGCCGCCGAGCTTCTGCATCTGTCCGATCTGGTCGGCAAGATCGTTAAGATCGAACTTGCCGGACTGCATCTTCTTCGCCATCGCCGCGGCTTTTTCCGCGTCGATGTTCTCGGCGGCCTTCTCGACCAGCGAAACGATGTCGCCCATGCCCAGAATGCGGTCGGCGATGCGGCGGGGGTAGAACTCCTCGAGCGCATCCATCTTTTCGCCGGTGGCGATCAGCTTGATGGGCTTGCCGGTAACGGCGCGCATCGAAAGCGCGGCACCGCCACGGCCATCGCCGTCCATGCGGGTGAGGACGAGCCCGGTGATCCCTACGCGTTCATCGAAGGAACGCGCAAGATTGACGGCATCCTGACCGGTCAGCGCATCGGCGACGAGCAGGATTTCATGCGGGTTGGCCTTTTTCCTGATATCGGCCATTTCGACCATCAGCGGCTCGTCGATATGAGTGCGGCCGGCCGTATCGAGGATGACCACGTCGTGCCCGCCAAGCTTGGCAGCCTGGACGGCGCGCGCGGCGATCTCGACGGGGGATTGGCCGGCGACAACCGGCAGGGTATCGACACCGGTCTGCACGCCGAGCTGGCGCAACTGCTCCTGCGCCGCCGGGCGGCGCGTATCGAGCGAGGCCAACAAAACCTTCTTCTTCGACCGCTCGGTCAGGCGCTTGCCGATCTTGCCCGTGGTCGTGGTCTTGCCGGAGCCCTGCAGGCCGACCATCATGATGACGACCGGAGCAGGCGCGTTGAGGTCGATGGAAACGCCTTCCTCACCCAGCATCGAGACGAGCTCGTCGTGGACGATCTTGACGACCATCTGGCCGGGCTTGATGCTCTTCAGGACTTCGGCGCCGACGGCCTTGGTGCGGACCTTGTCGGTAAAGGAGCGGACGACGTCGAGCGCGACATCGGCCTCGAGCAATGCCCGGCGAACCTCGCGCAGGGCTGCCGCGACGTCGGCCTCCGACAGCGCGCCACGCCCAGTAAGGCCGTTCAAAATCGAACCTAGTCGTTCCTGTAAGCTCTCAAACATCCAGTTTTCCTTCTTCCTTTCGCGGACCGTTTCCGGAAAGGTAGGCATCAACCGCGCCAGAGCAATGGCTCAAAGCAAAATGGCACCCGAGGGCGCATCGCGCTGTCGGGTGTTGACCTCCGGGATCATCGAACCCAATCGGGTCCCGGTCGGCTGCTCGGAGTACAAAACTCGTCGCGGTGAATAGCGGGCTTAAACAGGAAGCGCCGCAGAAAGTCAAGGTGCTCAGGCAAACACCGGTTACATTGCGCCAGAACGCAATGCCCATGAAGGTCATCCTGCCATGCGCAAGTCCTCAAGATCAACGCATTGTACAACTGAAGATTGCAATCGCCTCAGAACACGCAGATGTTACCATGTAGACACGCTGGCCACAGGGCCTGCAAAATCGCCCAGATATAAACAAAATTGGGACATTTTGACCGTAGAATCAGGGATTGTCCCAGATGACACGGTTGTAGAAAAGTGGCAGATAGGACCACCAGTGACTCAATTTCTAAGGAGATTTCCATGGCATTTGTTGCCAAAGGCAGAATTCTTGCGGCTGCAGCGACCGCACTTCTCGTGACGGCGGGTGCGGCACAGGCCGCTGCCGGATGTGGCAACAACTCCGCAGGGTTCTCGGAATGGGTGCAGGCATATGGGCAGCAGGCGCAGGCGCGTGGCATTGGCCCCCGGGCCGTGAGTGCATTGGGCAACGTCAGATATGCAACCAAGACGATCAACGCCGACCGTAACCAGAAGAGCTTCAAATATTCGCTGGACAAGTTCATGCAGGTGCGTGGCGGCCAGACGATCATTTCGCGCGGCAGGGCGCAGAAGGCGAAGAACGCGGCGCTGTTCGCCAGCCTTGAGAAGCGCTATGGCGTTCCCGCCGGTCCGCTGATCGCCATCTGGGGCATGGAAACCGGATTCGGCAGCTTCATGGGCAACCAGAACACACTCTCGGCGGTCGCAACGCTCGCCTACGACTGTCGGCGGCCCGAATATTTCCGCAACCAGCTCGATGCTGCCCTGCAATTGATCGACAATGGAACGCTCTCGCCGGATGCAATCGGGGCCATGCACGGCGAAATCGGCCAGACCCAGTTTCTGCCGGTCAATGTATTGCGATATGGCGCGGACGGCGACGGCAATGGCCGCATCGACATGGTTCGCTCCAGGGCCGATGCGCTGGCATCGACGGCAAATTTCCTGCGCGGCCATGGCTGGCAGGCGGGCGCTGGCTACCAGCCCGGGCAGCCGAATTTCGCAGCCATCCAGGGCTGGAATGCAGCCAGCGTCTACCAGCAGGCAATCGCCATCATCGGTGCGCAGATCGACGGCGAGTAATACCCCCGTGATTTCAAGTATGAAAGGCCGGCGCGATGCCGGCCTTTCCTTTTGAAGCGTTTGCCATTTTGATGGTTGCGTGCCGGGGGGGCCGCAAAACCCCAGATAAAGAAGCCGGCGCACCTTGCGGCACGCCGGCATTTGATTTGCCTTGTCTATGACAGATCAGGCGGAGGCCTAAGAGCTCAGTTTCACGTCGACGCCACCCAACGGGTTCGCGGAAGCGATGAAGTTGCCGCGGTGATCGCTAGGAAGGGACAAGGAGTAGGTGAGAGCATCGGTGAAGGGCGTGTTCCCGTCGATTATGCCAAACCCGAGCTGGTCGTCGAGGTAGTCTAAGCGGAATGATCTGACATCGGCGACATCCGTGAAATGGATCGTATCACCAAAATCAAAGCCCCAGATGGTCGCGCCGTTGAAGCCGGCCATCGTGCTTTGGTCAGCGAATCGACCTTGGGGAGAGTCGTATCAACCTTGGGGGGAGTCGGGCCTGTGCCAACGATGCGATCGCGAATACGATCAATCAGACTGCGATCATCATCGTCATCGTCATGATGGTGATGGCGGATATCGTCAAGGTCATCGTCGTCGTCACGATGGTCGTGGTGGGGATGGGTCATTTCAATAGCTCCTCTCATTGAAAAATTGATTTTCGTTTATCCCAGTTTCGGACAGCCGGGTGTCTCAGGAGTGCCTGAGCCATTCAGTTGCCTGGATGATCGGCCGGCGGTTGTCCTGGTGTAATACTTGCAGAGGAGGATGGTGGAGCGCTGCGCCAGGCGTCTCATTTGTTTGGGCGCTGTGTCTCATGATCGTTCCGACAGCGATCAAATGCCGGTAAGAGAAAGCTAAAATCCCTCGCAGGCCTCGCCAACGGAACTCTGGGCGCTTTCAATGATCTTGCCACCCCTGAAGCTGAAAATCTCCCGGGTGTAAGTTGTGTTGGCTGGAAACTGATAACAGACGAAAACGGTGATCGTGTCGTTTCCAACACTGCTGATCCGATGCCGGATCGTGGCGCTGCCCACGGCATTCTTCCATTCGTCGAGGGAACCAAGGAACTCTTCCTTGGTCTGTATGGCATCGATATCCTCGAGAATGACCTTTGCATCATCGGCAAGGAGGTCATCGAACGTCGTCCGGTCTGCCTTGGCAAGACCTGCATACCAGCGGTCGACAAGCGCTTCAGGCGCGTCATCGGCAAGGGCAGGAACAATCAACGAGAGAATGACGGCGATCGTGACTATCAACCGCGTCATCCCCGGATCTCCTATTCGAGACTGGTAGCGCCGACCTCTTCCGGGTCAGGGCGAAGGAAGTCTCCGGTTTCCGGATCCATGATCCAGAGTTCACCGGTCGATATGTCGAACCATGCGCCGTGCAGGCTGAGGCGTCCCTTCTTTTCGAGAGCGTCCACACATGGGAAGCTGCGAAGATTCCTCAGCGAATAGCGGATGGAAATTCGCTCAAGGGCCGTCTGGCGTTCGAACGGAGTCATAAGGGCGTTGGCGGACACAGCCTCGGCAGCCGGTGCGACAAGACTCATCCATTTGCCGATGAAATCGCCCGGCGACAACGGTTCGCTGGACGGGTCAAGCGCAGCCTTTATGCCGCCACAGCGCCCGTGGCCAAGAACAACGATGTTCTTGACCTTCAGACTTTGCACGGCGAATTCCAATGCTGCCGATGTGGCGTGGTATTCGCCGTCAGGCGCGTAGGGCGGAACAAGGTTGGCGACATTGCGCACGACGAAGATTTCACCCGGCGCCGTATCGAAGATGATCTCCGGCGCCGAACGGGAATCGCAGCAGGCGACGACCAGGGTTTCCGGGGTCTGGCCCTTGTCGGCGAGTTCCCTGTAGCGCATCGTTTCGTTCGCATAGCGATGCGCCATGAAATTGCGATAACCGGTGAGGAGTTTCTCAGGAAGCAAGGTCATGGTCGTGCATTAATCCTGAATGGGGGGAAGATCAATTGGTCTTTTGGCTGACAGGCAAATCCGGTCAATGGTCCTTTGACTGAACCGGACTTCCATCGGATCAGGCCCTGACGCCCTTGCTCGGGTGGACGAGGCGGCGCATTTGCGTCATGGCCATGGGCGTCGAAAGACTTGATGCATCGGCCTCAAGCATCAATTCGTCCGCCCCGCGTTTGGCCGAACGGGCCATGATCTCGAATACCGACGCGGTGGTTCTTTGCAATGCCTGTTCGAGGTCTAGGCCGGCGAGCATGCGGGCGAGAAACAGTGCCGAGGTCAGATCACCAAGGCCATTGGTGGGCCCGGTAACGAGGCGGTGCTCGGCGAGCAGCGCCAGCGAATGGGTGACGAGGAGGTTGCCGGTGCTCCCGGCAATCATCGGGTGGGCGGAGGTGACGAGCATGGTCCCCGGTCCAGCATGCAGCGCCGCCTGCATGACGGCCTTGTTGTCGGCAAGGTCGGCTCCCGCCAGCCAGGCAAGTTCGAAACGGTTCGGCGTGGCGATGTCGGCGAACGGCATCAATTGATCGCGAATGGCGATGGCGGTCGCTTCGGGAACATAAAGACCCTTCTCGTCGCCGATCACCGGATCGCAGAGATAAAGCACATTCCTGTTGCGGGCCTTCACGGTCTTGACGAGACGGGCGACTGCGGCCGCTTGCGCTGCATTACCGAGATATCCGCTCATGATCCCGCTGACCTCGCCAAGCCAGGGCGCGCGCTCGAGATCTGCAATCAGTTCGTCAAACTGCTCCGGTTCCGGCACGATGCGCCTGGCCGGTCCATGACCCGGATGCCAGGGCAGTATCACGGTCGGTACGGCCCAGACCGGATGGCCAAGGGTTTCGAGCGCAAAGACTGCTGCCCGGTTGCCGACCGAACCGCGTACAACATGGCTCGATATGACGATGACGGCATTGGAAGAAACAGCAGGACCGGTCATTCACGGATACTCATGCAGGAGGAGAGCTTCAGAACACACCAAATATGGAACCAAGGAACCAGATAAACATGGCGATCACCACAAGCAATCCCAGGAGCCGGCCGATTCGCGTGCCCCAGACCTCGATGGGATCTGCTGCATCGGCATCCGCAGCGCCAAAATGCCCCCTGGCGCGCTCGACGGCGGACAGGCCGCCGCTCGCGGATTCGTGCTTGACCCTGTCCAGAATGCGCTCGGACTCGGTTTCGCGATCGCGGTTCTTGTCCTGTTCGGGCATGACGATTCCATGTGATTGCAAAGCATGTCACCATAGCGCTTTGCCAGTTCCTTTTGCAGAAAAAAATGTTTAGGTTCTAGAGGCTTCGCTCACTAGTGGAACGAATTTGACATTTGAAATCCAGTTTGCAGCAACGCTGACATCCGAAACAGGATTATGCAAAACGCAAGATTCGAATGCCAGAATCGGACCACGGGCCGTCCGGCCGTTGAATCTGAACTCGGGAGAGGATTCCGATGCACTATGTGACCAGCCTTCTGGCGCCACGCCGCGCTCTTTCCGTGCTTGCTCTCATGCTTCTCGTGCCGCTGCTCTCTGCCTGCGGATTCAATACGATTCCAACCAATGAAGAACGGGCAAAGGCAGCCTGGAGCGAAGTGCTGAACCAATACCAGCGCCGCGCCGACCTGATCCCGAACCTGGTGGAAACCGTCAAGGGCTATGCGGCCCAGGAAAAGGATGTGCTGACCTCCGTCGTCGAGGCGCGCGCCAAGGCAACATCGGTGCAGGTGACACCGGAAACGCTGACGGACCCCAATGCGATGAAGGTTTTCCAGGAGAACCAGGCACAGTTGACCGGCGCGCTCTCACGGTTGATGGCCGTGGTGGAAAACTATCCGGATCTCAAATCGAACCAGAATTTCCTCGCCCTGCAATCGCAACTGGAAGGCACGGAGAACCGTATCGCCGTATCCCGTCGCGATTATATCGAGGCCGTCCGGGTCTACAACACGTCGCTCAGGACCATGCCGACCATGATCTGGAAGTGGATATGGTTCACCGGAAACGAGCCCTACCAGACCTTCACCATCGACGACGCCGCCAAGCAGACGCCCCAGGTCAAATTCTAGGCGCTTGCGATGCCCGTTACGGGTCAAATCGCGGTCATGACTTGCCGCAAGCGAACGGCCGGATCGGTATCGGGCGGCTTGCTGCTGGTTGCCGTACTGGTGTTCGTCGCGCTGGCGGGTGCCTTCGCCGCCGAACTGCCCGCGCTCACCGGTCGCGTGGTCGACGCTGCCAATGTGATCGATCCGGGCACGCGTGCGCAGATCGAGCAGAAACTTGCGGCCTTCGAGGCAAAATCATCTGACCAGGTGGTCGTGGTGACGGTGCCGAGCCTCGACGGCGAGGAGATCGAACCCTATTCCAACCGGCTCTACCGCGCCTGGGCGCTCGGACAGAAACAGGAAAACAATGGGGTGCTGCTGGTCGTGGCCCCCAACGACCGCAAGGTGCGAATCGAGGTGGGCTATGGGCTCGAAGGCACGCTGACCGATCTTCTGTCGAAGCTCATCATCGAGAATGCCATCATCCCGGGGTTCCGCTCGGGTGACTATTCCGGGGGAGTCTCGCGCGGTGTCGACGGCATCCTGACCGTGCTGTCGGGCGACGCGGCCGAACTCGAGGCAAGAGCGAGGCGCAACCTTCAGGAACAATCCTCCGATGTCGACTGGTTCCTGGTGATATTCGTTACGATCTGGGTGCTGATCTTCTTCGGCGGATTTGCCGTTGCCGTGCTTGCACCGGTCTTCGGCCGCAAGATCGGTCCCGGCCAATATGAGTGGCTGGGCATGCATATCGACAACCGCCCGAGGCAGCGTTCCGGCCGTGGCGGATGGTCAGGCGGCGGCGGTGGCTGGTCGGGAGGCGGGGGCTGGTCCTCCGGTGGCGGAGGAGGAGGCGGCTTTTCCGGCGGGGGTGGATCGTCAGGTGGCGGCGGCGCATCGGGGAGCTGGTGAATCATGAAACTCATGAACGAAGCGGACCACAAGTGCATAGCCCAGGCGATCCGTGACGCGGAGAGCCGCACGAGCGGCGAAATTTATGCGGTGGTGGCGCGGCGCAGCGACAGCTACTTCTTCGTGGCAGGATTCACGGTCGCCTGCGGCATCCTGCTCGCTGCCGTCTTAGTCGCCGTTGCGGCCCACTGGTACTGGTATACGGTGCCGCTGCCGGTCTTCGGCCTAGCGATACTCGCTGCTTTCCTGACGGCTGTGCTGGCATTGTGGCTGTTGCCGGACATGACGCTGTGGCTTGTCCCGAAGCGCATCCTCTACCGGCGGGCCCACCTCAACGCCATCCAGCAGTTCCTTGCCCGCAACGTTCATCTCACCAGCGAACGCACCGGGATACTGCTGTTCGTCTCCCTGGCCGAACATTATGCCGAAGTTGTCGCCGATGCCGGCATCAATGCCAAGGTGCGGCAGGATGAATGGAACAACATAGTGGCGATCCTGACCGAACACGCGGACAGGGATGATTTGACGGCCGGCTTCCTCAAGGCGATCGAAAAAGCGGGTCTGCTGCTGGAAGAACATTTCCCGGCGCGCCCTGACGACGTCAATGAACTGGATGATCATCTGGTCGAATTGTAGTTTTATTGCGTGTCACATGATTTTCACGGCAACCATGCAGTTTGTGGTCGAAAATGCGTTCTGAATGGCTATGATCGGCCCATTAGTGAGCCGAGGGGGAATATTTTATGGCTTCCAAGAACAAAACAGACGTAAAAGCCGCAACGAAGTCAAAGCCGCCAAAAGCTGTCAGGGAGAAGAAAGCTGCACCGGGACTGTTCGAGGAACTGTTGTTTGCCCGGGCTCCGGAGGAAGATCTCGCCGATTACGATGCAGGCGCGCTAAGCACGTCTGCCGGGCTCGCCGAAGCTGCCCTTGCGCGCTTTTCCTCGGGCAAATCCGTCGTCGATGTCAGCGAGAACAACGTCGTCTACCGCGATGGCCGGCCCGTCACCGTCATCTCCCTCATCAATGACAACATGCCGTTCCTGCTCGATTCCGTCCTTGGCGAAATCAGCGAGAGAAGCAGCACCGTGCACCTGGTGCTGCATCCGGTCATGGATATCCGCCAGGACGGCAAGAAGAACATCGTGATTGGTGCCGCCGGCCCGGAGAAGCCGGGCAAGGACGTGGCGCGTGTCAGCGTGATGCAAATTCACGTGCCGGCGCTCGACGCGCAAACCCGCGAGATCATGACTGCCGCGCTCACGCTCGTGCTCAAGCATGTTCGCGAGTCGGTGAAGGACTGGAAGCCGATGCTGACACGGCTCAGCGACGCAATCGTGGCCTACAAGACCGGCAAGCTGCCGATGAAAAAGGCGGCAGCTGACGAAGCCGTGGCATTCCTCGAATGGTTGCGTGACGATAATTTCACCTTCCTCGGCGTGCGCGAATACGACTATCTGGGCAGTGAAGGCGGCGGAGAATTGGAGCGGTCCGGCAAGCGGGGTCTCGGTATCCTGGGCGACCCCGATGTGCGGGTGCTGAAGCGCGGCAGCCAGGGCGTTACCACGACGCCGCAGATCATCGCCTTTCTCATGGGGCCCGAGCCGCTGATCGTTACCAAGTCGAATACCAAGTCGCTGGTGCACCGCCGCGGCTACATGGACTATATCGGCGTCAAGACCTTTGACAGCGACGGCAAGGTCACTGGTGAGATTCGCTTCGTCGGCCTGTTCACCTCGGGCGCCTATACGCGCTCCGTGCTCAAGATTCCCTATCTGCGGTCAAAGACGGAAAGCGTCATCAACCGGCTCGGCTTCAACCGCGAGGATCATTCCGGCAAGGCGCTCCTCAATGTTCTCGAGAGCTATCCGCGCGATGACCTGTTCCAGATCGATGTGAAGACCCTGACCCGCTATGCCGAGGCGATCCTTGCCCTTGGCGAGCGTCCGCGCGTTCGCGTGCTGCCGCGCGTCGATCCGTTCGGCCGCTTCGCTTCGATCATCGTCTTCGTTCCGCGCGAGCGCTATGATTCCGTGGTGCGCGAGAAGATGGGATCCTATTTTGCCGCCGTCTATGAAGGACATGTTTCGGCGTATTATCCGGCATTTCCCGAAGGCAATCTTGCGCGCGTGCATTTCATCATCGGCCATGCGGAGGATGAGTTCCCCAAGGTCAAGCGGGAGACGCTGGAAGAAGCGGTCCGGGCCATTGTCCGTACCTGGGATGACGCAGTGGCTGAAGTGGGCGACCGGACGGGCCTGTCCGAGTTCACCGCCCTGGCCGCGGCCTTCCCGGATTCGTACCGCGAGAATTTCTCGGCCGACGAAGCGCTGGTCGATGCGAGCCGCATCGCCGGCCTTTCGCGAAGCAATCCGCTGTTTGTCGATTTCTACCGGCACCGCACCGATGGGCCGAATGCGGCATCTTTGAAGATCTATCATTACGGCTCGGCCGTTGCCCTGTCGCAGCGCGTTCCGCTCCTGGAGAACATGGGCTTCCGCGTCATCAGCGAGCAGACCTTTGCACTTCCTGCCGGCGACGGCAGCCCGCTTTACGTGCATGACATGGAGCTTGTCAGCGCATCAGGCGCGCCAATCGACCTTTCCGACAATGGCGACCTTTTCGAGAACGTCTTCCGCAACATCTGGAGCGGTTCGTCCGACAATGACGGATACAATGCCCTTGCGCTCACCGGGCAACTGACAGCGCGCCAGATCATCATCCTGCGTGCCTACGGCCGCTATCTGCAGCAGGCCGGTATCCCCTATTCGCAGGATTTCATCGCGGCGACGCTCAACCGCTATCCGCTCATTGCCAAGCGGTTGTTTGAACTGTTCGAGCAGGGGCTCAATCCTGCCAAGGCCAATTCTTCCCAGTCGCAGCGCAGGAAGACGGCCATCAAGGCAGCCATCGAGGAAGCCCTGCAGGCGGTCCCAAGTCTCGATGATGACCGTATCTTGCGCCGGTTCCTCAACCTGATCGAATCGACCTTGCGCACCAATGCCTTCGCGCCGGAGGACGATGGAAGCGAGCGTGTGACTCTGGCGTTCAAGCTCGACCCGCGCCTGCTCGACGACTTGCCGGAGCCGCGACCCTACCGGGAGATCTTTGTCTATGGACCGGAGGTCGAGGGTGTACACTTGCGCTTTGGCCCCGTTGCCCGTGGCGGCCTGCGCTGGTCGGACCGGGCCCAGGACTATCGCACCGAAGTGCTTGGTCTCGTCAAGGCGCAGCAGGTGAAGAATGCGGTCATCGTGCCGGTAGGCGCGAAAGGCGGGTTCTATCCAAAGCGGCTGCCAACGGGAGGCGATCGCAACGCCATCTTCGAGGCAGGCCGCGCGGCCTACATCACGTTCATTTCGACCCTGCTTTCGGTAACCGACAATCTGAATGGTGAAAAGGTCGTGCCGCCGGCAAACATTGTCCGGCTGGATGGCGACGATCCCTACTTTGTTGTTGCAGCCGACAAGGGTACGGCAACATTCTCCGATACGGCGAACGCGATCAGCCAGGCGCATGATTTCTGGTTGGACGATGCTTTCGCGTCCGGCGGTTCCGCCGGCTACGATCACAAGAAGATGGGTATCACCGCCCGTGGTGCCTGGGAGGCGGTCAAACGCCACTTCCGAGAGATTGGCACGGATATCCAGAAGACGCCGTTCACCGTGGTTGGCGTCGGTGACATGTCAGGCGACGTGTTCGGCAACGGCATGCTGCTGTCCCCGCAGACAAAGCTGATTGCCGCCTTCGACCACCGCGACATTTTCATCGATCCGGAACCGGATGTGAAAGCGAGCCTGAAGGAGCGCCAGCGACTGTTCAACCTGCCGCGGTCAAGCTGGCAGGATTACGACAAGACGAAGATTTCGGCGGGTGGCGGCGTGTTCTCGCGTTCGCAAAAGTCGATCACACTGTCGAAAGAGGCGGCCAAGGCTATCGGCCTTGCCAAAACGACGGCAACGCCATTCGAGATCATGACCGCAATCCTCAAGGCGCCCGTCGACCTCCTGTGGTTTGGCGGCATCGGAACCTATGTTCGCTCGACCCTGGAGAGCGACGCGGAGGTGGGCGATCGTGCCAATGATTCCATCCGCATCACCGGCAGCGATGTGCGGGCAAAGGTCATCGGTGAAGGCGCCAATCTCGGTGTTACACAAAAGGCGCGCATCGAGTTCGGGCTCCTTGGCGGCCGCTGCAACTCGGATGCCATCGACAATTCGGCCGGCGTCAACACGTCCGACGTCGAGGTCAATATCAAGATCGCGCTGTCGCAGGCCATGCGTACCGGCAAGCTGCAGCGCGCCAAGCGCGACACGATCCTTGAATCAATGACTGGCGAGGTCAGCGACCTCGTGCTGCGCAATAATTACCTGCAGACGCTGGCCCTGTCGCTGGCGCAGCGGCGCGGTCTTGCTGATCTTGCCTATCAGGCCCGCTTCATCAGCGATCTCGAAGCAAGGAAACTGCTCAACCGGAAAGTGGAAACGCTGCCCGATGACAAGGCGCTTGCGGAACGTCAGGTGGACGGGATTCCGCTGACCCGTGCCGAACTCGGTGTACTCTTGGCCTATGCCAAGATCGTGCTTTCGGACCAGCTGCTGGCGAGCAACCTGCCTGATGATCCCTATCTTGAACAGGAGCTGATGGATTATTTCCCCAGCCAGATGAAGGCCGGGTTCGGCGATGAAATTCGCTCGCACCGACTGCGCCGGGAAATCATTGCCACACAGCTCGCCAATGACGTGATCAACAGGGGTGGGCCCACTTTCGTTAGCCGCCTTGCTGATCTTACCGGACAATCAGGACCGGACATTGTGCGCGCCTATGTCATCGTCCGCGATGGCTTCGAACTCGACGGGCTGTTTGCCGGGATCGATGCGCTCGACAATGCCATTCCGGGAGACACCCAGAACGGCTTCTACGCCAAGGTTGCGCAGATGCTGAACTGGACGACGGCCTGGGTGCTGCGCAACGGGACCAGCGCAGTCGGCCTCGGGGCGGCGATTGAAGAGATCCGGCAGGCGCGCAGCGCGCTCCAGCCACGCCTGGAAAAGCTGCTGCCAATATCGATGACGGGCCTTATTCGCGAGGATACCGCCAGCAATGCTGCCCTTGGCGCCTCGCCGGCGCTTGCGGCCCAACTGGCAAGGCTTGAAATCGCGCCGATCATTCCGGACATCGCCGCTGTCGCGCAGCAGGCGAATATCGACATTGCCAGCGCCGGCAAGGCATACTTCGACATCTCCGAGGCCTTCCGCATCGGGCGTATCGAGGATGCTGCCCGCGGTGTTTCGGTGGCCGACTATTATGATGGCCTGGCGCTGGCGCGTGCCACGGACCTGATTGGCCAGGCACGGCGCGGAATTGCCGTGGCAGCCTTGAGCAAATATGGAAAGCAGAACGATCCGGCGAAGGATTGGCTGCAGAGTCGCGGGGCGCGGGTCGACGAGGTGCGCCAGCGGATGGCCAACATCGTGGAGACCGGTGATCTGACTGTTTCACGTCTCGCGGTCGCTGCCGGGTTGCTGTCGGATCTGTCTTAGGCTGGTGCGTATAGTCATACCCCCCTCTTTACTGCCGGACATCTCCCCCACAAGGGGAGAGGTCGACCCTCGACAATGCTACTGCAACGCAGGGGGGGTGTTGTGATCGGCTCTCCGGTGTCTAACGAACCAGCGCTCCCAGCCCCAAAAGCTGGCATCTGGGGCTGGATGCTCTTCGACTGGGCGGCGCAGCCATTCTTCACGGTTGTCACAACCTTCATCTTCGGGCCGTATTTCGTTTCGCGCCTGGCAAGCGATCCGGCCGTCGGCCAGGCAGCATGGGGTTATGGCATCGCCATATCCGGCCTGTTTATCGCTGTGCTCTCGCCGGTTCTTGGATCGATCGCCGATCAGACGGGACGGCGGAAGCCGTGGATCGGTTTCTTCGCGATCATCAAGATCCTGTCGCTGGTCATGCTCTGGTTTGCCGCACCCGGTTCGGGCCTGCCATGGCCGCTTGTGTTTTTCTCGCTGGCATCGGTTGCGGCGGAATTCTCCATCGTCTTCAACGATTCGATGATGCCGCGCCTGGTTGCGCCAAAGGATATCGGGCGGATATCGAACGTGGCATGGGGTCTGGGCTACCTTGGCGGCATGATCGTGCTGATCTTCGTCGTTGCCTTCATGGCCGGTTCGCCCGAGACTGGCAAGACTATGCTGGGTCTCGCCCCGATCTTCGGGCTCGACCCTGCGCTCGGCGAAGGCGACCGTGCCACGGGACCACTTTCGGCCCTGTGGTATCTCGTCTTCATCCTGCCAATGTTCCTATTCACACCGGACACCACGAGAGGACTCCCGGTGGGCCGGGCGGTGCGGACCGGACTCAGTGAGCTGAAGTCAACCCTGAGCGAGGTGCGGCAACGTCCCGGGATTTTCCGGTTCCTTGTCGGCCGCATGGTCTATCAGGACGGCGTCAATGCGCTGATCGCACTGGGCGGTGCCTTTGCGGCGACCATGTTTGGCTGGGCGACGGCAGAAATCGGGACGTTCGGCATCATCCTCAATGTCGTCGCCATCTTTGGCTGTCTTGCTGCAAGCAGGCTCGACACGATGATTGGTTCGAAGGCCGTCGTCGTGACCTGCCTGCTACTGCTGACGATCGCGACTGTCGGCATTGTCTCGACTGGTCCCGGTTTCACACTGTTCGGGCTTGTGCAATTGCCGGGCGCCGACAGCGGCGGATTGTTCGGAACACCGGCGGAGAAGGCCTATGTCGGCTTCGGCCTCCTCATCGGCATTGCCTTTGGGCCGGTGCAGGCGTCATCCCGTTCCTATATGGCCCGCAGCATTGCACCCGAAAAGGCCGGGCGGTACTTCGGCATCTATGCGCTGTCAGGCAGGGCGACAAGCTTTCTGGCACCCTTCCTGGTGGCGACTGTCACCGCCTTAAGCGGATCGCCGCGGCTTGGCATGGCGATGATCATCCTGTTCCTGCTGGCCGGACTGGCGATCCTCTGGAGGACGCCTTATCCGGCTGCGAGGATTCATGGCTGATAAGTCGGCTCTTTGCCCTCCCCCTTGTGGGGAGGTGGCTGCGAAGCAGCCGGGAGAAGATTTTACGCCATGAAAGAGATACCCCTCCCCGTCGCTTCGTTCCGTCCCTCCCGACAAGGGGGAGGGTAAGCAGCGGGCAATCTCAAACGTAATTAATGCCTGAAATGGCGCATGCCGGTGAAGACCATGGCGATGCCGTGTTCGTCGGCAGCGGCAATCACCTCGTCATCCCGCATCGAGCCGCCCGGCTGGATCACGGCGGTGGCACCCGCAGCGACGGCGGACAACAGGCCGTCAGCGAACGGGAAGAATGCGTCGGAGGCGACGACAGAGCCCTTGGTGAGGGGTATCGCGTTGCCTGCTGCCTCGGCGGCATCCTCGGCCTTGCGGGCCGCGATGCGGGCACTGTCGACGCGGCTCATCTGCCCGGCACCGATGCCGACAGCCGCGCCATCCTTGACGTAGACGATCGCGTTGGACTTGACATGCTTGGCGATACGGAAGGCGAGCTTGAGATCGGACATCTCCGCTTCCGTGGGCGCGCGCTTGGTGACAACCTTGAGCTCCAGATCATCGACCACGCCACTATCGCGCGACTGGACGAGGATGCCGCCAGCGACGGTCTTGGCGCTGATTCCGGAGGCACGCGGATCGGGCAGTCCGCCCGTTACGAGCAGACGCAGGTTCTTCTTTGCGGCAACAATTGCCTGGGCTTCCGGCGTTGCGTCGGGCGCGATGATGACTTCTGTGAATATCTTGACGATTTCCTCGGCTGCGTCTGCATCGAGCGTGCCGTTGAGCGCGACAATGCCGCCGAAAGCGGAGACCGGGTCGCAGGCAAAGGCCTTGAGATAGGCTTCCTTCAACGTCCGGCCTTCGGCGACGCCACAAGGATTGGCATGCTTGATGATGGCAACGGCGGCAGTGCGGGCCGGGTCGAATTCGGCAACGAGCTCGAAGGCGGCGTCGGTGTCGTTGATATTGTTGTAGGAGAGCTGCTTGCCCTGCAGCTGCGTAGCGGTGGCAACGCCGGGACGCTTCTCGCCGGTGAGATAGAAGCCTGCAGACTGGTGCGGGTTCTCGCCATAGCGCATGACGGAGTGCAGATGGCCGCCTATGGCACGGCGCGAGGGTGTCTCGGTCATCAGTGCCTCGGTAAACCAGCCGGAAATAGCCGCATCATAGGTTGCGGTCCGGGCATAGGCCTTGGCAGCAAGGTTCTGGCGGAAGGAATAGGGCAGTGAGCCGTCGTGCTTGTCGAGCATGGCGATGACCATGTCGTAATCACCGGTATCGGTGACGACACCGACATAGGCGTGGTTCTTTGCAGCCGCGCGGATCATGGCCGGACCGCCAATGTCGATGTTCTCGACGATATTCGCATAGTCGGCACCCGAATGGCGGACCTCTTCGAAGGGATAAAGGTTGATCACGACCAGATCGATGGCGCCGATCCCGTGCGTCTCCATCGCCGCAGTGTGTTCGGGGTCGTCGCGCACGGCGAGCAGGCCGCCATGCACCTTGGGATGCAGGGTCTTGACGCGGCCGTCCATGATCTCAGGAAAGCCCGTGATGTCGGAGACGTCGCGTACCGGGATGCCTTCGGCGGCGATCGCCTTGGACGTACCACCCGTGGAGAGGATCTCGATGCCGTGCCGGTGCAGTGCATGGGCAAGGGCGATCAGGCCGGTCTTGTCGGAGACGGAAAGGAGCGCCCGCTTGACCGGATGAAGGTTGGGAGCTGGAAATGATTTTGCGGCGACGGCCATGGGAGTTCGTCCTCAGCAGTATGGAAGGTTGAGCGGATTTTGCCAGCCGGTTAGCATAGGCGGCCGAGGAATCCTACTTCCGATCGCGCTTTTGCGCGCCAATTGCTGTTTTTCTGCACCGAACATCGGAGAAATTAGGTCAGATACATTGACATATTATTGGGCGCGCGTTCATATCGCTCCGGCTTGCACGGCGTTCGAGAGGAACTTCCGAACGGGAGGCGTCCAAGCAAATTCTGGACTGAAACGATCGGATGAGTGCAAAATGAGCAACTGGGAAGCCAGATACGCAACGCGTGCAAACCGGATGCGCGCTTCCGAAATTCGCGAGCTCCTGAAGCTGCTCGACCAGCCGGACATCATTTCCTTTGCAGGCGGTATTCCCGATCCGGCACTTTTCCCAACTGAAGCCTTTCGCAAGGCCTATGAACGCGCGCTCTCGGACAGTCATGCGAGTGCCGCGCTGCAGTACTCGGTCAGCGAAGGATATGCGCCGCTGAGGGAGTGGATTACTGCAAATCTCGCCGAAGCCGGTATTGCCTGCGGCATCGACAACATTGTCATCACCTCGGGTTCTCAGCAGGCGCTGGATTATCTGGGCAAGCTTTTCCTGTCGCCGTCCGATACGGCACTGGTGACGAGCCCGACCTATCTCGGCGCCTTGCAGGCGTTCAACGCCTACGAGCCGCATTATGACCGCTTGCTGCCCGATCAGGGCAACATGACGCCTGCAGCCTACCGCGATGCGGCGGCAAAGGTGGGCGGTCTTCCGAAGTTCGTTTACGTCAATCCGGATTTCTCCAACCCGGCGGGCGAGACGCTCGATCGCGCCGCGCGCGAAAAACTGCTCGATCTTGCCGATGAGCTGAACATTCCGGTTATCGAGGACGGGGCTTACCAGGCACTTCGCTACGATGGCGAACCAGTACCGCCGATCCTTGCTCTCGATATCGCGCGCAAAGGCGATATTGACGAGACGCGAACCATCTATTGCGGAACGTTTTCTAAGACGCTGTCGCCGGGCCTCCGGCTGGGCTGGGTCTGCGCCGCGAAGCCTGTCATCCGCAAGCTGGTCCTGATGAAGCAGGCGGCCGACCTGCACAGCCCGACCATCAACCAGATGGCAATGTATCATGCCGCCGTCGATATCTATGACAGGCAGATCGAACTTCTTCGCAAGACCTACGGCCGGCGCCGCGACAATGTGCTTCATGCGCTGAAGAAATACATGCCTGAAGGCGTCAGCTGGACCAAGCCGGAAGGTGGGATGTTCATCTGGGTCACCTTGCCGGAAGGCATCGACGGCGCAACGCTGCTTGCCCGTGCGATCGAAACGGAACGTGTGGCCTTCGTGCCAGGGCAAGCCTTCCATGCCGATGGCAGCGGGACCAATACAATCAGGCTCAGCTTTTCGCTTGCCAGCGAGGAGATGGCGGATACGGGCATCGCACGTCTAGGCCGGCTGCTGCGCAAGGTCATGGCGGAAGCATAGAGGGTGGCTGTCCACGAACTGCCCCATGGCTTTGCCAATCGCTACTCCTGACGGAAAGCCGCGGCACACTTTGCCTGGAGTTGCTTTAACCGTATACGCCGAGCGTCGTCCTGGTGAACTGCCACTCGACCTCGGATCGCTGCGAGGCGTTGAGCGAAAGTGTGATCTGCCGCGTCTTGACCGGTCCGCGGAAGCCGGCGAAGAACAGTGAATCCTCGATGAAGGGCTGGACGGTTGCCGAGAACATCCAGATATCGTCATTCTCCACCTGAAGGATGATCAGGCCGTTATCGTCGACGGTAATGGCCACGGAGGGATGCAGGTGGAAACGGATGACCACATCCTCCGCTCCGGTGTCGCGTAGCGGATTGCGCCCCGCAGCAAAGAAGCTGTCAATGCCTTCTATGACGCTGCCATTGTGCGAAAGGACGATCTGTCTTTCGTGATAGATGCCAAACGGGCGAACATAGCCATTGTGGTTGGCGACGAAACCGATCACCCCTTCACGTTCGATCCGTTCGATATTGACCTTGGTCGGGCCGGCAATGATCGGCGTTCCGATCATGTTTGAAAGTCCCGACGTATTGCTGAAGCGGCAGGACGAAGTATCGTTGATCGTTGCGGTCGAGTGGGCGGCCGTGGAGCGCGCCAGCGGACGGAACTCCGGCGGGCCGTAGCGATCAACGCCGGCATTCACGATATAGCGATTGCGTCCCGATGACATTTCGAAGGAGAGACAGCCCGCATGGGCATCGCGTGATGCAGTGACCGGCGGCGCAAGGCCAGTATCGGCGATGATGGTCGTCGAATCCATCGAAAGCCGCTCATAACCGGAATGGGCAGCATGGATGAGCGGCAGGCCGCCAATATCGTCATGGCGCAGGACGGCAATCACCCTTTCGGGCATGGTGGCGCCAACGCCATTGAAGAGTGCAAGGCTGCCGTCGTGATGCCGGAAGAACCGCAGGGCCGGCAACATGCGCTCGATGGCTTCGATCAGTGCCTTGGGAGGCGCTTCCTGGCCGCTTGCGTAGGTCTGCCGCAAGGGCAAAAGGTCGGCCAGCAACTCGAGTACGGTCAGTGGATTGCGCGAGATGTGGCCGCCATCCGGCAGGATCTGCCTGACAAGTTCGAACTCCAGATTGCGGCGGGCCGAGCGGCTCGTACTCGAGGCCACCGGCAAGGCCAATGCCGCCAGCGCGAGGGCGATGCGGGCACGCAGTTTTTCCTCGCCGTCATCCATGACGGCAGCCATCGTGCGCAGATATCGCACCTGCATGGCGAGTGAACGCATGAACTGGCGGTAGGCCCGCAGGTCGGCGCCGGCAAGGATCAGGCTCGAATGCTGCAGCCAGGCAATAATGCGCTGTGCCGTGATTTCCGGCGCCCATGCGGGGCCGCCAATCGACCGGCCATGGGTGGTAATCCAGTCGCCGAGCAGGGCCCGCGCATTGGCGGTGGCGAGCTCTGTTCCCGCAGCGCGCAAGTTACGCAACCAGCCAAAATTGTGCAGGGCTGCCTGCCAGGCCGCATTGGGCGGTTCAACGAGAAAGGGCGAGCGTCCGCCGGTCTCGACGACCCTGCCGGCAAGCGCAAAGCGGCCATGATAAAACTCTTCGGCGATCTGAGGATCGGCCGGGCGGAGGTCTTGGGGTGCGATGAGTACACGTTCAGGCGTAAAACCGGTGAAACGCCAGCGATAGAGCGGGCCCATGCGCACGCGCCTGCGGAAGCGGCGCCACAGTTGCGCCGTTGCAAGTCCCCACAATTGCGGTGTTTCGCTCAGCGCGACCATGTTGTTATTGCTTCGAATCGTCGTCGACAAAGACGAATTATGGAATCAAAACCGTTAAAATTTTAGTATTTCCGTCTGAAGCGCGCAGCAAAGAAACCATCCATGCCGGAAAGCGCGGGATTTTCATGCGGAAGGTCGGCCGGAGTCGAACGAACGAATCCCTCCCCAGTGATGAGCTCCGCAAGACCGCCAACCTCATCCTTGGTGACCGGAACCAGTTCGATCGCAGGGTTCTTGGCCAGAAGATCGTCCGCCACTTTTTCACCCTCGAGCGGATCGAGCGAGCAATTGGAAAAGACAACAATCCCGCCGGGCCGCACGATCGTGACCGCGTGGTCGAGAAGTTTTGCCTGCAGCTGCGCCAACTTCTGGATGTCTTGTGGCGTTTTCGTCCACGGTACGTCGGGGTGGCGGCGCACCGTGCCGGTCGATGAACAGGGCGCATCGAGGAGAATCGCGTCAAAGAGTTCGGCTGGCTGGTATGCCGAGAGATTGGCCTCTACCGTATCGGCCGATAGTTTGAGGCGCTCCAGATTTGAACGAAGGCGTTTCAGCCGGTTGGCGGAAAGGTCAAGCGCTGTGACGTGGGCACCTGCGAGCGCAAGCTGGGCGGTTTTGCCGCCTGGCGCGGCGCAAAGGTCGGCAACCCGCTTGCCGCTGATGTCGACGAAAAGCTTGGCGGGAAGGCTGGCTGCCACGTCCTGCACCCACCATTCGCCCTCCGCGAAACCAGGAAGCGCAGTGAGCGCGCCATCGACACTGGCCAGACGGACGGAGCCAGTCGGCAACGCCATGCCGCCAAGCTTCAGCGCCCATGCCTGCGCATCACCCTTCACGGTCAGGTCGATCGGTGGCTCCTTGCTCTGAATGGCGAGGATGGCGCGGGTCTTTTCCTTGCCATAGGCAGCGATGAGACTTTCTTCAAACCATCCAGGAACATTGCTGGATGCAGCTGCCAGTTGCTCCTTCTCGCGCGACAGCCGGCGCAGGACTGCATTGACCATCGATGCAAACCGGCGATTGCGCGGATCATTGTTCGCCGCTGTAACCGCCAGATCGACGGCGGCGCGATCGGGCACATCGAGGTAGAGGATTTGTGCCGCCGCAACCGCCAGGAGGTGGCGTAGCGCAACGGCATTCTCGGGCAGGGGCCGGTCGATCATCTGCGCGATGGCGGCTTCGATCGTGCCGCGATTGCGCAGGGCAGCACCAAGTATGGCCCGGACGAGGGATCGGTCCCGCTCGTCAAGCGCCATATATTGCGGATGGCCGCCGGTATTGTCCGTCAATCCATCGAGCGACGTGTGTTTCTCGATGACCGCACCGAGGAGGCGCGTCGCGCATTGCCGCGCGGCAAGGCCGGGACGGTCTTCCGCATCGATGTAATCTGCCGGTTTCGGTCTCTTGCCAAATGCCCGTTTGCTGCCCTGTACCGCGCTCATGCCTTTATCTGTACTCATGCCCAGGGGCCTTTACGGCTGGCGCCGTCGCGGCCCCAGGGATTGGGCCGGTCGTCACGCGGCTCCTCATCCTCGATCTGTGATTGGGGGG
>NZ_JAIUDQ010000016.1 GCF_020164435.1 Phyllobacterium lublinensis
CGGGTGCTTCGGGTCGGTGCCACACGGTTTCGACTGCAACAGCCAGAAGCCCAAGGCCAATTATGTAAACGATCAGGCTCCTGACGCTGGGCGTAAAATTAAGCACGATCATAACGCGGGCCACCGCCCATCCGGTAAAGAAGATACCGGTGAACAAGGCAATCCGGCGATACCAAAAGGCTGCCATCACATCATCCATCGGGATCAGGCGAACTGTGGAGTGGTTGCCATCGTTCAGTTGCTGGCGATCAGTGCCGAGCAGGATGGCGGTCATTCGCATGATCACGCGCCACGCGATCAACGCGACCAGCATGGGCAACATGATCGCAGCCAGCAGCGGCGGCCAGGTAAAGGCCAGGAAAGCGCCGATGCTGGCAAAAGTAAAAACCATCAGTGGTGCGATAGCGGCGAAGATCGTCCGGCCAATCAGGTGGTGCCGTGCTGGCGTGCCTACCTCCACCGTGGCTGAGGCAACATTCCGGCTGCCCCCGGTCACTAAACGCCGGAAGGCAAATTCGGCGCCAAAGCCCAGCGCCGCAAATGTGACGAAGAGCACGAGTATCGCTCCCGGACGATGTCCGCTGATCTCAGTCATGATTGTGGAGCGAGCCTCCATAAATTCATCAGGTACCGCCGGAATGGCTTGCGCGATGCTCCGCAGATGCGCACGAACGGTATTCGACCAGAGCATGAAATCGCTCGCGGTTGGTACAGCAGGTACTTCTGCGGCGGAGGGTGCACCCTTCGTGTTGATCCACGCTTTGATTTCCGGATCATCCAGGAGTTTGATCAGTTCCTCAACCTTTGCGGGCGGCGGCGCTGCCGCGGTCTGCGCTGGCGAAGGCGTGATAGACGCACACAGCAGTGCAAGGCTTAACGACAGCCAGACGCCCACCTTGTCGGTCAAGATCGCACCAATTCGCATTCAAATCCCCTGACATTCGGTCCTACACCATACGCGCAATATATCGTCCTGTCTCGGGAAGTGGCCTCCAGTGCGCCGGCGAGCAATCGCGGGCGTCGGGCATTCGCGCGAGGTCAGGGCGACTTTGCTGATTTGGCTCGCGCTGGCGAAGGAACGATGCCTTCCCTGCCCGATAGCGGCTCGGTCGGTCGCTTGAGTGCGATAATTGGCGGACCTACAGGAGCTGGCGCAGGCGTAGGTGCTGGTGTTGGTTCCGCCATTGGAATGCCTTGGCTTGGGGGCGCGGTTGGAGCTGTAGCGCCGCATTTTGCAGGCCGTGCCGCGTTGACGGATTTGGGCTGCAAATACCTCGCCAATCAAATCAAGTCAGGTAGCGGCTTAAACCGGCAGGGAGTAGCCGCCGTGGTCCAGGCCCTGATTGCAAACATGGCCAGACAACAGGAGCAGTCGAAATGACATTTGCAACCTTCATCGTATGCATCGGGATAGGCATTCTTTTCAGCTGGTCCATCTCGATCGTCACGTGGTTATTCACTTGGCCCCTGCAACCCAAGAAACCAATCGAGCGAAACTGGCGGGGTATACCGAAATGAAAGTGCTGGTATTGATGTTTATGGTCGGCATGGCGTGACTTCCGCGCTGGCATCCGATGACTACAATGACGAGCGACTGCCGCTTCCAGTTGACTTATCTGGATCTAACGCGCGTAACGGTTCTGGAGCCTATTGATCCCGGTCTGATCGTTTATTTCGATTGCCGCTCTGATGTCAGCGCTGGTCCTGGCCTTTCCGTAGCTCAATCTTCGTTTGATTGATCCGGGACCTATTGCACTGGGGATTTGAGCGATAATGCTTGAATTGCGGCGGATCAGAATTGTAAGGCACTACATTCTTCATGCAATCAGGGCAGACGAAGATGTTCTTGGGAATTCGAAGCGCATCCTCAATCCCAATACGATCCAAGGATTGATCGTACAGTCTCCTGAAGGCAATAGTCATCGGCGGGGAAGCTGTCTTACTTTTTGCGTCTGACATTAGCGTTTTTTCTTGAATTTTCGCAGCTCCGTCTCCACGGATAGCAACACATTTTCATGCATAGCCAGGGCAGTATCATCCGCCAGCGCGATCATAGCCGCCAAAATTTCGTCTTTGCTCCAGCCGGCGTCGATCGCGTCCCCAAGCAGCCCAAGCATGTGGTCCTCTATTGCCCTCTGGCATTCGCCGAAGCGCTCAGGATGGAATGGAGGATGCTGTGGCCTCGGTATACTCATACCCGAGGATATCCTATCTCGGACGGAGTACCAATAAGCCTGCGATGGCGTGGCAGGCCGGGCCAAGAACGCATATGGATTACTTGGGTCTGCGATCCCGCGCCAAGGTTTTGCGCTTACCCCAACGCTGCAGCTTCTGGGGACCGGTAAACTCTGGCCGAGGGTTCGCCTCAACGTAGATGCCAGCTTCCCGCGCTGCCTCCACAAACGCCACACGCGCTACAGCAGCAGAACAGCCTCCCTCAAGGCACTTCAAAAAAATCTCCAGGCACATTAGGTATTTTGGACCGCGTTCCTCCGGCCGTTTCTGAACGGCGAACACGGAAGCGTCATACGCAGTGTTGATGTTCGTCGTGGTGCCATGCTGCATGAGGGCGACGTTCTGAAAATACTTGTAATCTTCCATGACCAGAAAACGGTAGCAGAATGGAGAGAGTTCCGGATTAGACCAATTGATGTAACGTCCAACGTCGCAAAAAGACCCGGTCTGCGTTGAAGGCGGGCCGGGTCCTTTGAACATGGCTTAGTCGAGGGGGAAACGGCCACGTTCGGCTGACAGGTAACAGCTAATGAGTAAACGAGTGTGAGAGACTAAGGTTCCAAGCGATGGACAGCTTCTAAAGAAACAGGCTCGGCTTTAGGGGGCGGGGGTTGGGGCACCTTCGCCGAGCCTATGCTGCAAGGGACACAGCACTTGGTAATCATACCCTGATGTCCGATATCAAACCATCTACAAGAATGGGCTATGCCGGGGCCCATCCTTCCGGAACTAAATCCCAGCAGTCCACTCGCAGTCAATAGCGGCAGTGGCCTGCCTTTGGATTGGAGCGCATTATTGCCTCCAGGTCTTCTAGAACCGAAAATACATCGTTGTCGGCGGTGGTGAGGCTGGTTAAGCCATTAAGCCTCTGCATCGCAGTTATCGAACAGGCATCGACCTAGATGGTCTGCCCGGTGCCAACTGAGAGTACGCAAGTGTCTTCCCCTTCGAATAGCTCGAAATGATTACGACGGTAAAACGCATGTCCGGTACTTAGTCCTTTCGGATTGGTCTTCACAATCTTCTTAGACCGCCTTGTCGTCGCGACCGCGACACGTTGCAGTTGCTCGATTTCGCAGCGGTTGAGCTCGATCTGCATGAGTTTGATTTTTTCTATCAGATCGGCCATCAAATCATCCATGACTCGCCCCAGAGATGCTTTCCTCACTTTTTGACCCAAATCGTCCATCTGCTGGCGTATGATCGCGGCTTCGATGGTTAGCGTGTCCAACTCAGACAATTCCGGCGATCGCCGTTTGGGTGTCATGGTTCATTCCTTTCGGATATGCCGTCAAATTTGTGCTCGCTACAGTACTCCTGGCCGTAACGCCTTTCGAAGCCAAACGCTCCCCACGACTTGCAGTCCTCATGCATGCAGTAGTGTTCGAAAAGCCCGGTCGCGCCTTCTCCATATGCGCCGGATAGGGTTGTGGCGGCAGACTAATGGGTTCATCGCTCATGTTTTTGGCGCTCCATGACTGATTCTATTTCGGCGACCCTATCTCTGATGGCTTTGAGGGCGTCTGGATAATCAATGGAGTTCTTGGCGAAGATTTCACTGCTTTCAATCACGGCGAGATCATCACGCAAATTCGACAGTTCTACCCGAAGCTCCTCCATTGTTGGCTCGTCTACGCCCATTTCCTCTCTCCCAACCTGAAGAAATGCAACGTCTCATATTAGAAGCGGTTCCCCCGCTGCCAGTCGATCAGAGAGGACCTTGACTTGGTGGGAATATGTTCTCATTTTGTTCTCATGACAAGAACGATGAGAACTTTGGGTGAGGCGGCTCGGCACAGCATGCTCGTGCGGGTAACTTGCCGCAAATGCAATAAGACCGGATTCTTCGTTGCAAGTGATCTGGCTACCGTCAATGGCCACGGTCGCACATTTAAAAGCCTGAAATTCCGCTGCCGGCAGTGCGATGTGGCTGACTGTGAAGTCGTACCATTCGAAGACGATCGTGACCGGGTTCACAAGAAGCGGACCGTGTGGCGTCCGGTACAGATGTAGCCATGATGATGTCACTCGGAACCATTGGAGCATTGATCGACACCGATCATGTTCTTAGCGCCTGCTGCAACAACCCGACGTGTCGGCATTACGCGAGGCTCGATCTAGCGTTGTTGGCCAGCAAGATTGGTCGCAATCACAGCAGCATGCGTAAAGACTTAGTGCCGAAGCTAAAATGTTCGAAATGCAAGTCGAAAAACATCAGTCTGATCCTATCAGCGAAGAGCACGGAGGGGTTTGGTCATATGTAATCGGTGGCGAAGAATCGAGTTTCAACTTTTGGCAGTTGTGCCGCACGTTGATGCAACGGAAATTTTGAAACGTTTGTTGATTTAAAAGGGCAATCTATCGGCCTGTCACGCCGGAAGTTTAGCCGCTCCTGGCCCTTGCGTAGGTTTTATTGCACCCGCCGGACATCGGGCAGGACCCAAGCTTTATCGAACAATGCTTTGGTCGGGGCGTAAAGTCGGAACATCAATTCGAAGTCTCGCTTAGGATCGGTGGGTATCCAGTTCGCGTCCTTGCCGTTCGGTGCTTGAGGTCCAAGAAAAATGTCGATCGATCCATCCCCGTTTTTTTGGAGATCCGATATCTGCGAAGAGCGGCTCGCACGAGGCATGTTGCGGATCAGAGCATGGGTTTCCCGGTCATATGCTGTCAGTGACCAATATTGCTCAACCGGAACGGCAGCGGGAACATTAAGGCGATATGTTTTAGCACCGTCAAAAGTCTCGCCATGCTCGTCCTTGATGGAAATCAGATAAAACTGTCCCGCACCCAGGCGCTTGATGCCGATATAGGCGTAGCTGTAAGTCAAACCTCGGATGTCGACCGGATAGGCGTCGGGTTCGTCAAACGAGGCCACTGCGGCCTTTACCAGGTCCGGATTTGCGGGAAAATTCCAATGTCCTTTTTCGTAAAAGGGTATCAGTTCTGTATCGTATTTTGCTTCGAGCCATTCGCGGGCTTCTTTGATGCCTCCCTCAAGCCGCTCGCGCGTCACCGCGTCCGGCTGGAATGGCTTGCCTTTCTCGATGCCCAACGATTTAAGCTGGTCGATCATGACCCGATCACGAGGCAGCCAGGGTTCACTCTGCACAATACGGTCGAGGGATTTGAAAAAGCTTGTGTCGTAGCGGATTGTCGAGTCGAACAGAATGTCGCTGGCATCGGTGAAGACCGTCTCCGGGGGATTGGCGGCTTTGGAAAGCGGATAGACCTTCAGCCCCTTTGCGTAAGTGACTGCCTTCTCGATATCGTTATCGCTGTGACTGGCGAGGTTTGAGCGGAGAAGCGCGTATCCGCCATAGGTATTCGATACCAGGGGAATGTAGCCATCGGGAACCGGCTCTTTGTATCCAGGAGGCAGGATCAGGTATTTTCCTCCTTTACCCTGGTCGGCTCCTGACGGTCCGGCATCCTCTAGCGGCATTTGCCAGACGTCGACGATGTTGCCGTTGATCGAACCGCCCTCAGCAGCGGGCACCTCGATAACGACAGGTCCGATATCTCGCGTGTCAGTGAAAGTCATCAGATAGATCGCGTCTGGATTCGGTGTCAGGGTCTGATTGTGCCAGTCAAGCGGACGCGACCAATAGATGATCTCATTCACCTTGCCTTTGGTCTTTGTGAGCATCTCCTGCAGCATCAAGTCATAATTGACCGCCGGGATTCCCCAAATGACAGCTTCGACCGCGCGGCGCTCAACCGTCCGTTGTTTCAGTCCACTGGGGGATAAGGCATTGGCTACCGATATCATCGCAACAAACGCCGATGCCGCCGCCACCAATTTAGCTCCTCTCATGCCGCCGTCCTCCTGTTGTCGACCTGCAGACTTGTTTAATTCGTCGGTCAGGGAAAGTACGTAACCGTAAATGCGGTTTCGTTTTCCGATTAATTGTGCGGTATGGATGCAGAATTTTTAGCTCCAGAATTAGGATAGCTTTTTTCTGGGTGGCTGGCCCAATTGAGGGCGGGTACAACCGATGATCATATAGAAAGGGGCCCGCATTGGTGGCCTATCCCCGCAGCGTGAATTTCTCGGCTTAACTTGGTTCTGATTTAAGCGCACTTTAGGCCACATATTGCGCCACATAATGCGCCACAACTTTGGTGCGTTAATCAGAAACTCTGAATGTGATCAATAGTGCGCGCATTCTGGATTTGCGTCTCTACCGCATCGAACTTACCGTCTCCCATTGGATGCTGCGAAAAAGACCCGGTCCGCGTCGGACGGGCCAGGTCTCCTGAACATGGCTTAGCCGGGGTGACAGCCACGTTCGGCTGACAGGTAGCAGCCAATTTGCGAACGAGTGCCAGAAATTAAGGTTCCACGGTTTTGTCATCATGCCCTGCGTATGATTTGGCCATCGTGCATTTCGAAAATTCCTGCGCACCCGCCTTGAGCAAAAAAATCCGCTTCAAGTTCGCGCCATGTGCCCAAATACGTAGCGCACGAACTGCAATGGATCGGGGTATAGCTGCTCACATTCTGCGTAAGGGCCAAATAGATCGTGTGGCAGCGGGGGCATTCCAATTTGTTATCAATTCGGTTCAGCTCAGTACTGGACATGCTCCTCTCTCCTCCAGCGGGACCCCTGTTGCGAAACTTGCGGGTAGACTGGGTTATGAGCCTTGCAAATTGGATCGCAGAGATAATGTTTCCGCAATGAAACGTTCCTGACGGACAGCGGCCGCCGCGATAACATTCTCATCGCGCAAACCACAGTCAAACAGCGTCATTACCCGTTTGGCCAGGCGGCGTTGCTTTTCCTCAGCGTTGGTAGACACCGAAAGTTCTCGGCAAGCACTGCGATGCGCTTGCTCCATCACATCCCAGTCTTCGTGAGAATAGAATTTGAATGTCTTTAGATTTCCCATGTTATTAACCTCCAGGGGCGGTGACGTGGGGGAACGACCGTCGTCTGCCACACCCGATTGTCATTCGAAGCCTTGACCCACGTTTCGGTCACTGTGGCTTTCAGGACCGCGCTGTCTCGCTGGCTCCAGATATTGGTCACGGTAACTTCCTGCTCCACGGCCCGCGTGGCAATCAGCAACTCATCGCGCAAGCCTTGGCCGAAAAGATTCATTAAGTCCGAGCAAGTCGGTTAGCGTTCTTGTGCGTCTTGGGACAGCGATGCAGGATCGCAGATGCTTTGGCATGGCAGCGCTGCATCAGAGCCCAATCTTCGGAAGAATAATTATACTGAATGAGAAGGTGAAGCATGGAGTTCTCCCCATGGGTGTAAGGCGGGAGCACGTTCCATCTCTCTAGCACCAGTGGCCACAAATGCCTGGCGACTTTGGAATTGTCCTCCAGTGGACGCTTGGAGTCAATTTAATCGAATTAATCGAACAAATTCGGACGCTTGTATCGGCCAGTTGGAACCATGCCTTGGCGTTTATCGTTTTTCCCCTCCGGAAAGGTCATGTGTGGTGAACGAAAAAGAGGTAAAGCCGGACATCGCAAAAGTGGTCAGAGAACAACTGAACCGCAGCGCCTATAAGCATGCGCTGCGCAGTCGCTACAAGCCGATCTCCGACGAGCCGATGAGTGATGAGCTGCTAAAGCGGCTGGCAGAGCAAGAGGCCAAGAAGGACTCCGAAAAGTAAACTGTTAGACTTCGACGTCGGCATGTGTTCGCTGCAGTAGGGCCCGCATGCCCTGCTAGTGTAACCGGGAATTTATTTGATTGGGCGGAAACGTCGCTGTAGATCAAGCAGCCAGTCAAGATCACGGTGGGAGGCAATGGTGACCAGCCTAGTCGACAAGGTGGCGATAGCCATGATCGCGGCAATGGACAGGAAACAAGCTTTTATACAGCATACGTCGAACCTCAAATCCGTCAGCATTGACGGACATGTGGACATGAAAGCGCTAGCGCGTGCTGCGATCCTTGCAGTACGCAGCGACCTTGACGCCGGGACGATGCGTGATGGCGATATCATTCCCTACCTGGACAGGTGGTTAGACGGAGCATGAAGAAATGAGCAGTTTACGTGTGATCGATATGACGCTGGATCAGGCCTTGCAGATCCTTGCACGAGTGCATTTGCGCGAAGACAGCGAAGTGGGCTTCGTCATCGAGATAGGTGCAACCCCCAGCTTCGGCTCAATGGTGAGTGAGGGTGAATACGTCGACGCTTGGGCAGTTGTGTGGCAGTACACCCAAGGCGACAAGCCGACGCACAAGCCTGACAGCATAAATTGACCGATCAATCCGACAACGGCATGTTCGGTGGGCTGATCGATCATCATGCAGATCTGGATATCGATGCCCTTGCGTTGAAGTTTGGCCGCAATCACGTCGATCACAGTTGATCTGTTGCGATTTTTAAAGTGCTCTAAATGCGGTTCTAAGAGGTTGACGTTAATATACTCTCCGAAAGAACGATCGGCTAACATAGGCAGAGCGCACGAGAGTCCCAAACTAAGAAAAACCGACCGCTGATGGGGAGCAGCGGCCGGGTGCACTGACCAGTATCAGGGACTTGGGTGGGGTCAGCCACTCAAGGCTGCTCCTGCATGGTTAATAAATGATTAAGGTCGCGGGGATGGGTGAGGCCTGATGCGTTGAACGGGGTGACTCTTCATCAGGCCTCTGTCGGGGACGGGCCTCCAACGCGCTATAAACTTGCGAATGTGACAAACGTTCCGTTTGCCGACCTGTGATGAGTACAACCCCTTGCGATATTCAGGGAAACCCCGATTGTCCCTCGCAACAATTGGGATAAACTTGATGGTAGGCTTTGGTCCCCCCTAACCAGCCTAACCTCTCACACCGCCGCTGCCTCCCAGCGGCGGTTTTTTGATTCAACGCGGCCCAACATGGAGCGACAGCATCGGTCGGACGGGATATGCGCTCGCCTGCCATTTCGTTGGCCAAGACCGGAAACCAGAAAAACTGTCCTGTCCGCCCTGCCGTCACGTCTGGTTAACACAACCGACGCTGTCGCAGCATAAACGGGGTTTCACCGGAACTGTTCCGTCGGCTGAGCGGCCTTGCCTGTCTGGAGCATTCATTTGAGAGATGCGTCGGAGACAAGCATCGTGGTCTCGCCGACCTCGTTAATACTCGCCCTGATCTGTCTAGCCTCTTCAAACGCTTCGTTGATGAGATGTTGCAGGAGCCCGTATCCTTCATGATGGGCTCTATCCCGAACTTCGACCAGGATATCGCAAATGTCGTCAATGGCGAGGCGATTGGGTCTATCCATTTCAAACTCCCAGCGTGCTTTAAGCGTTCAGGGCACGGTCATTTCTTTCTCTTCGACTTTGTGGGTGACGCATCGTTGCGCGCCACGATTTCCGCGTAGTGGGAAAGCAGCCGCCTATAATGGTCAGCAGTCTGGAGAGAAATATCTTCCTTCTCGCCAGATCGGCTCGTTCGATAAACTTTTTCCTGCCCGGTTTCCAGCCGATCGATCGTCACCTGATACTCGCTGATGACTCTCTTCAGGCGCTCCATAAAGGCATTACGAGTACTATTGATGGTTTCACTCCACGCCCCGTTGCATCGAGAGTGTTAAACAATCTTCGGTTGTGTGCAAGAGAGAGCCGGGCACCATCGTCGACCTTGACTTGGTGGGAATACGTTCTCATTTTGTTCTCTATGACTCGAACCCTCAAAACTCTAGGGCAGGCCGCTCGGCATGGCATGCTGGTGCGGGTGACTTGCCGGAAATGCGAGAAGACGGGATTTTTCGTTGCGAGTGATCTCGCCACCGTCAACGGCCACGGTCGTACGTTCAGGAGCCTGAAATTCCGCTGCCGGGAGTGCGATGTAGTCGACTGTGAAGTAGTGCCATTCGAAGACGATCGGGACGGGGTTCATAAAAAGCGGACCGTCTGGCGGCCGGTGCAGATGTAGCCATGGTAATGACACTCGGCACCATTGGAGCATTGATCGATACTGATCATATGCTGCGCGCCTGCTGCAACAATCCAAAGTGCCGCCACTACGCCAAGCTTGACCTGGTGCTGCTGGCTGCAAAGCTTGGGCGAGATCACAGCACCATGCGGAATGATTTGGTACCCGAACTGAAATGTTCGAAATGCAAGTCGAAGAACATCAGTCTGATTCTCTCGGCGAAGAGCACTGAGGGGTTTGGACATGCGTGATCAGGAACGGCAATCTATCGGCCTGTCACACCGGAAGTTTCAAGGTGAGATTGACAACAACCGTTAAATGGTCACCCATCTGCTGTGAACAATTTTGCGGGTTGAATAGCGCCAGCCTCGCGGAACGACTTTGACCGGCAGACGTTGTGCTCCGGCACCAGAACCGGAGAAAGTCATGAACACGCGCTTTTTCGCGCTGGGTCTCGTCGGCGGGCTGACGTGCCCTCTCGCGCTTGCCCAGGACGATGGTCAGACCGCTTTCAACAATAGCTGCCGCACTTGCCATACGATGAAGGAAGGCGACAACCGGCAAGGTCCGAACCTCGCCGGCATCGTCGGCCGCAAGGCCGGCTCATTGCCGGACTACAACTACTCGTCGTCGATGAAGCAGTCCGGCATTATCTGGGACGAGGCAAATCTCGACCAGTTCATCGCCAATCCCGACCAGGTGGTAAGAGGCAACAGCATGAAACCCTATGGCGGCATTACCGATGCC
This sequence comes from Phyllobacterium lublinensis, assembly GCF_020164435.1. Classification (GTDB taxonomy): domain Bacteria; phylum Pseudomonadota; class Alphaproteobacteria; order Rhizobiales; family Rhizobiaceae; genus Phyllobacterium; species Phyllobacterium lublinensis. The sequence goes on from NZ_JAIUDQ010000016.1 coordinate 10,869, forward strand.
ACGCAACGCAAGACGATCATCGAGTTCCTGAAGTCCGGCGACTAATTCTTTTCGGCATGAAACGGTCGGCACAATGGGCCACATTTCGTTCCACATTTCGCGCCACATAGCATAGAGCGAGGCGGGAAAATGCAACAAAAACAATAAACATGTTTTTCCTCGGAAGCCACCCGACGGAACCGAACTTTTATAAAAACCTAGCCGGAGATATGCGCGACTCATCGATCAAATTGAGCAAAATTCTTCCCACAGCTGGCTGGGGATGTCCTTACGGAACACTGCCGTTAGCTGCGCGTTGGTCCTCTATCAGACGAGGCAAGAGGTGGGGTTGGCAATGTTTTCGACCGTTTCAGCGGAACTATTTTCAACCAGTAGGATAGCATATCCATTAGGGGCCATCGCCGCCATCGTGATCATCTGGGCATTTTTCATAGTACGACGACGAATGCGGTAAAGCACTAATTGACATTGGTGATTAAAGGTATGCTCTCTCCGCCTTGAGCATTCAACCTCGCCTTAGTCAGGAGAGCTTCCCTCTCTGATCGGGTACGGTCTTTCATTGTTTTGAGAGCGGTACGAGAGACTCGAAAGCGACCGCAATTAGGGCAGAGAAACTCGACGAAATCCCCAGTGCGGGGCAATACCTCGTGCACTGGATCATCCGAAATCGGGCAATTGTGGTAGGTTCTTTTCATTGTTCCTCCGGAATTGGGTAGTGGCCTACACCTGAGAGCTCTCGGGTCATCACTATGCAAAAGTGGATCAATTTTTTGCGGTGTCAGCAGCTAAATAAGGCTTGGTCAGTCATCGATGTTTTCGACCGCCCAAGCCCTATGCGTACAATATTGGGTTGAAGGGGGACCCAATGTTGTTCAACTTGCATGAGACGAATTGGGTTCCGGAAATGATCCGACAGTCTTTGCTAAGGTGGTGCAGTTTGGAGGACTAAAATGGTGGGTGGTCATCTATCAATCGCGGCAATCAGCGCCCTGGTGCTTGCAAGCAGCGAGCAATCCACGCCTGGAGCTTCGATCGGCGTCGGCAACCCCTATCCCGTCAGCAACTACACGTGTCAAGACGGCACGCATCTGGCAGTGCGTCTCCTCGGCGATAGAGCTTCGGTATCCGTCAACGGCGCGAGCGCAGTCGATCTGCCCTCCATGGGACCAGATGGAACGACCTTTTCGAATGGCCAGCGGACGCTGACCATCGTGCAGGGACAGCTATCGTGGGGTGTTGGCCGGGCGGCGCCCTCCGCATGCATCGGCGGTTGAGCGTCTAGCAATGTGGGACCGCTAAATGGGTACACTCGCCATTTCATATCGGATTTCGAACAAGACCGTAAATGGGCAGGGCTACAAGGAGCGGCGTCAATCCTTGCTTGATGCTGTATTGGCCAATTCTAAAAGCTGTAGTTCTCGTCGCCGCCGCTTTGCAAATGGTGCCCCATGACTTCACAGTTTCTTGGACCGCCACAGCTCGAACACTCGGCTTTAACCACAGTTCCTATCTTTGACTCTGCGACCAAAATCAGCTCCTACCTGCAACCCTTGCTTCTGATTGCCGATTCAATGGCATTTACCTTCCCTTTGGAAACCGCAACTTGACCTTCTTTATCGCCGCCAAAGGTACTAGATGCCGGGACGCCCAGTAGGAATACACCTACGGCATCACCCGTAGCCGCTTGGTTCTGCTGCTTCGAAAGACTCGCTAGCGTATTTTGCTCTTTGACCAGTTCCTGCGCCAAACCCTGACAGCCTAAGTTGGTATAAGCTGCCATGGGAATATCGACAGGCACGATTGCGTCCGGCCGTTTCGCACAGCCGGCCAATCCCACGGCCACAACGACCGCAGCGGAAATTGACTTGTTCATGATACTGCCCCCTAGACACTGCCCCAGCGTCGATCCGTAAATGAGCGGCAAAACTTGTGGGCTGTCAACACGGCTCCAGCGAAGTCGCCTGAAAACAAATGTGGATACGACGATGCGCCCCGCTTTCGTCGGTGGTTACTACGGCAGCGGGGGAATTTCATTAGAACAATTTAACAGAGCTCATTTGGTTGAGCTTTGAATCGTAAGCAGCATTCAAACACATGACGTCTGAGCCGCATTTGTTTCGTTCCGCCAGAAATGACCGTTGTGCGGCGAGGAGGCGTTTACGCAAGCCGGATTCGACATTGTTTCTTATCCAAAAATAAATTTGACCTAGAGCCCGATCTTTTGAGCGTAGGCCTCCATCAGAGCAGATCGCGCGTTCGGTGGGAGTTTGGGCTTTCGAACACGAGAAACTGGGCTCATGAATGCCTGTTGGCTGAGCCTGCTGGCGAAGTGATTCTTCTGCATCCAAACAGACCTTGATTCCCTCCTTACTGGTGCGCTCTTTCACGACGTCGATATAGGGCAACCAAAGTTTGATCCATTGTTCAGCTCCCACCATTGCATTTCCTCGCTCAAATGCATCGCGGAAGCCTGATTCTAGATCGGCTGGTTCTGGCTTAAGTAATGATTGACAGAGAGGGGATCGAAGTAGCGCATATGAAATCCACCGGTTGACATACACATCAACGGTTGGCGCATCCCTAGGAGTAGTTAAGGCTGCTCCGTCATTCTCGAAAACATCAATCCCGAGCGAGCGTGCGAGTTCTGGAGTAAGCAGCGAAAACTGGCTTGGTCCTGCGACGGTGAAAAAGCGAATGGCTTCGATTCGATATCCCAGATAGGTTAGAAATGAACCAATTTCCGCGTTTGCTACCCCGCTCTCACGGTATTCGCCATTTTCTTCGCGAAAGGCGGCATGAAATCCTATTTTGGATGAGGCAGACATATATCGCCTCGCTCCAGACAACCAAAGTAACCCGCAGGCAGAATAACACTCGCCATCTGGTAAAACTAACGTGGCAAAGTCACGGCGACGAATTTCAGCCCCTATCTCCAAAGACTCGTGGACCAATCCACCGGGACTGTTCAAGATAATTGTGGCTTTTGCCAAGTCCTTGGCGGCCTTGAAAAATCTGCTCGCGTCTCCGTCTACGATTTCGCCCTTCAATGTAACGAACGAAACGTTCACTCCGTCAATTTTTAATACTTCAAAGTCTGCCGCCAGGCTTGCTCCTGGAAATGGCAAGTTGAAAGCCAGCAACGCCATAGCTATTCGCACGGCGGATGCCATAAAGGAAATTCGCAATCTCACCTAATAATCCCCCCAATCAAGATCGTTGCACTCAGCTTTTCGCTAAATGCGATATCAACTTCGCGAAAACATTCAAGCCGGCGCGCAGATACGCTTATCGTCGTATTAACTAATTGGTCTCAAACGAACCGAGTCTACTGACCAAACCGCGCTCGGGATTGCTGGTGGTGCCCCCAAAGCTCATCCAATCTCCGCGCCATGTTTACCCCCTGCTTACCTAAAGTATGCGAGGGTTTTTGCCGACTCTCAGCGTCGCTGTATCTAATTGATTTTATTGGGAAAGTTGGCGCACCCGACAGGATTCGAACCTGTGACCTCTGCCTTCGGAGGGCAGCACTCTATCCAGCTGAGCTACGGGTGCTGATACAAGGCGTTGGCCTTACATGCGCGAAGCGTTTCTAACCGATGCGGGGCAAGGCTTCAATGGCGAATTTTGGAAACGGTGCGGATATCCCAAGCCAGAGGTCGAACGAGTGGCGATCTGTTTCAGTCGTAACTCGACTGGGCGATGATACACCAATGGCCTGTGCAGCACGCTCTACCAAACCAAGGTTCAGGATGCGCTCGCATTTCGGTTCCAGGAGGTGGATGAGCTTTGCCGTAGCTTCGACAGGATTCGTCACAATAACTCCGTTGATTCCTGTGGTGCATGGCGCGATGATGTCTGCGAACTGCTTGGCGGCCTTGAGCCGCGTCCACTGAAAAGGGAGACTTCCCATGGCGACCAAGACAGATTTCACTACGGCGGAATGGAACGAACTGCTGGGCAGCGTCATGCTGGCGGGAATGGCGATCACGCTCGCGGATCCGAGCGGCCTGATCGGCATGACCAAAGAAGGACTGGCGAGCGGCAGTGCCTTGCTCGCGGCCAAAGCCGATCCCAGTTCGAACACCCTGATCAAGTCGCTGGTTGCCGATTTCGAGACATCGGAGGGACGCTCAGCAGCGCGCGATGCTATCAAGGCAAGACTTGCTGGCAAGCAGCCGGCCGAAATGAAAAGCGCCATCCTGGAGACGCTCGGTCAGACCGCCGCGCTCGTTGACGCGAAAGCGCCGGCCGATGCGGCGGGGTTCAAGGCGTGGCTCCGTAGCATCAGCGAGCGCGTGGCGAATGCGGCCAGCGAAGGCGGTTTCCTGGGCTTTGGCGGTGAACAGGTGAGCGACGCCGAACGTTCGACACTTGACGAGATTTCAAAGGCGCTGAAACTCACGGCCTGACCGATCGGATCGACATCATGTGGAGGTGGCTGGCGCAGATTGGGGCGCCGCCTCACGGCGACCGGCTTGATATTTAACGACAAAGTAAATTTAAGAAAAATATGAATATCGACGACAGGTTTTGTACTAAAAACCGCACCGCGTTACAAATGTTCGCATGACGCGATAAGGCGGACGTTCCCGGCGATGCGGGAACGTCCAAAGGCAGATGCGGGATCACTCGATGTCGAATGAAACCCCCTGTGCCAGCGGAAGTGCAGACGAATAATTCACGGTGTTCGTCGCACGGCGCATATAGGCTTTCCATGCATCCGAGCCGGATTCACGTCCGCCACCGGTTTCCTTCTCGCCGCCAAAGGCGCCGCCGATTTCCGCACCGGAGGTTCCGATATTGACATTGGCTATGCCGCAATCCGAGCCATCCGCGCTCAGGAAACGCTCGGCCTCCTGCAGGTTCAAGGTAAAGATCGACGATGAGAGGCCCGCGCCGACAGCATTGTGATCAGCGATCGCCTGGTCGAAATCGCTGTACATCATCACGTAGAGGATAGGGGCGAAGGTCTCCTCGAGCACAGGCCCAGCTTGCTTCGGCATTTCGACGATGGCAGGGCGAACATAATAGGCATTGTCGTGACCTGTATCGACACGTGCGCCGCCGGTCACTTTGCCGCCATGGTCAACGGCCTCGCGCAGTGATTTCTGCATCGTGTCGAATGCCGCCTTGTCGATAAGCGGTCCAACGAGGGCCGACGTTTCCAGGGGGCTGCCCACAGTGACGCTCTCATAGGCCTTTTTCAGGCGCGGAACCAATGTGTCATAGACGCTTTCATGCACGAAGAGGCGGCGGAGCGTCGTGCAACGCTGGCCGGCCGTTCCCATGGCACCGAAGGCAATGGCCCGCAGGGCCATGTCGAGATCGGCCGAAGGACAGACGATACCGGCATTGTTGCCGCCAAGCTCGAGAATCGAACGCGCAAAACGCTTGGCAAGACGCGGTCCTACCTCGCGACCCATTCGTGTCGAACCGGTTGCCGAAACGAGAGCCACCTTCGGATGATCGACGAGGGCCTCACCAATGGTGCGGTCGCCCATCAGGGTCTGGGTAAGCCCGGCGGGGACGTCCCCAAAGCGGGCTACGGCGCGCTCAAAAATGGCCTGGCAGGCAAGGGCTGTCAGGGGTGTTTTCTCGGAGGGTTTCCAGACGACCGCATTGCCGCAGACGAGTGCCAGCGCCGTATTCCACGACCACACCGCCACGGGGAAATTAAAGGCAGAAATGACGCCGACGACGCCAAGCGGATGCCAGGTTTCCATCATGCGGTGACCTGGCCGCTCAGTAGCAATCGTCAGGCCATAGAGCTGACGCGACAAGCCGACGGCAAAATCGCAGATGTCGATCATTTCCTGTACTTCGCCCAGACCTTCGGAAGGGATCTTGCCTGCCTCGATCGAGACAAGGCGGCCCAGTTCGGTTTTCCGGGCACGCAGTTCTTCGCCAAACAGGCGCACAAGTTCGCCGCGCTTTGGCGCCGGCACAAGGCGCCACTGGCGGAAGGCTGCGTCAGCCTTCTCGATCGCCTTGGCCGTATCGCTGGCGGAATGAGTGGCGATATCTGCGATCTTCTCGCCGGTCACCGGACTGAAGGACGGCATGTTGCCGCCCGTATAGGCGGCCTCGTTAACTTCGAGTTTCGTGAGGAGCGATCTTACTTCCTGAGCAATGGTCATCTTGCTTCCCTTCATTACTTGTATGTTTGACATGACCGGCTCCTATCAGCCGGACTGGATTTTTTTGACGCTACGGCTCAGTCTGCCATCACGACAGGCTTGAAGTGCTGCCGGCAGCGCTCAATGGATGCCTTTTGCAGGCCCTCATAATGCGCGAATGCATCCAGCACAGGCGCGCCGAGATCAGCTTCGAACTCCCGTTGGCTCGGGCTCGCAGCAAATTTCTGGCTGGCATCGTCACCGAGATTGGATTGGAAGATACCAGCCGCACTCACGGGCAGGAAGTCTTCATAAACAATCGGATCGAACTGCACGGCACCAAGCGCCACGAGCGCTTCGATATCCGATGCGTCACGCGGTGACAGGCTCTTGTGCGGGAAACTCTTTACAACCGTATAGCGGAAGTAGCCCAGACCTTGCCTGCGCATGCTATCCCAATCGTCTGGGAAAGCTTTGAATACCTCAGTGAGGGCTGCGGTGTACTCGTCCGCATTGGAGCCATCGGGTGCAGGACGGACCACCTTGCGCGACTCAGTGAGCAGGCGGTCATAGAGAGCTCTTCCCTTCGGCGTCAGGGCGACGCCGCGCTGCTCGATCTCTCCAAAACGCGCCGTGTGCGAGCCGGCTTCCCATGCACCATTGGCGTTCTGGAAGGAGACGCTCTCTTCCAATGCCTTGAACGACGTTTGCCGCAACAGGATGGGGCAGGCACGTGTGGGCGGACCTTCGATCACTGCCTTGGGCGAGATGCCGTATGCAGGCATCAACGCCTGCACGGCATCGATGTTGAGCGTACGGGGTGTCAGGTGATTGATATGAGGCCCTTTGAAGGAAACCACGTCGGCGATCAGCCGATGTGCATCATGCAGGCGGCGATAAAGGTCTCCGCTCACGCTGGCCCGATCGTGCCAGCGAAAAGTCTCAACGATTTCCTTGACGAAGAGTGCCGCATCATCAAGTCCAAGGCCACCCTCGGCTTCGTTCTTCTCAACGAGAGAAATGGCTGTTGCGGTAAAGATCTGTCGGGCCTGCAGTGTTGTGCGAGCTTCCTCGCGCAGTGCGGCGTCGGCGATGAGGTCGAGCCGCAACAGCGATGTGAACACACGAAACGGGTTGATCTTCAGCGCGGCATCGCCAACCGGACGAAACGCCGTTGAATGCACAGGCACCCCCGCTTCGCTGAGATCGTAGTAGCCCACGGGATACATGCCCATGACGGCGAACACGCGGCGGAGCATCGAAAGCTCGGCTGGCGTGCCCACGCGGATCGCCCCGTGACGTTCTTCCGAAATACGGTCAAGCGTATCGGTCTGTTCCAGCCGGTATCTGAGCTCGGGCGAAGCCGCAAGTGTGTTGGAGTTGACCTTTGCCACGAGGGAAAGAAGAGTTCCGTAGGCCGGTACCTCGGCCCGGTACATGGACGACATCGCTGAAGAAAATGACGCCCGGATCACGTCTGTAGAGATAAACGTGGCTGATTTCATGGTGATAAGTTCCGCTTTATTGATGCGACAGCAAATTCTTGTGCTGTCATGCTCAATCTGGATTATAGATGGGAATAGTGCCCGGCAATTACGATGATTCAAACTGGGTTGATGCGAGAAGAGAATGAAGTTAACGCGGCGCCTGATCCCTGACATCGATATCCTGCAGACATTCGAATGTGCGGCAAGGCATGGCAGTTTCACGCAGGCGGCAAGGGAGTTGAACCTGACCCAGAGCGCGGTCAGCCGCCAGATGAGCGAACTGGAGGGGCAGATCGGCGTGCTGCTGTTCGAACGGGTGCGACAGCGAGTCGTGCTTTGCGAGGCGGGTCAGAAGTTCCTTCCGGAAGTGCGGCGTTTGCTTGGCCTGACTGAGGAGACCATGTTGCGCGCCATGGCGGCCTCACAATCGGGCTCATCGCTAAGCATAGCGACGCTCCCAACATTTGGCAGCCGCTGGCTCATGCCACGACTGCCGGATTTTTTGAGCCGACATCCGGAAATTACACTCAGTGTGGCCTCGCGTTCGCAGCCCTTCGACTTCGAGGAAGAGCCATTCGACCTTGCAATCCACTACGGTCAGCCGGTATGGGCGCATGCTACCTGCACCTATCTGTGCAGCGAACTGATCGTGCCCGTCGGAAGTCCAGGACTATGCGCCTCGAACCCCGTTGCGCTACCCTCGGACCTTGCAGCTTCGGCGCCGCTTCTGCATCTGTCGACGCGCCCCAAGGCCTGGGCTTCCTGGTTCGAGACTGCAGGAGCAGACGTCTCCAGTCCCTACAAGGGTCATCGTTTCGAGCATTTCTCCATGGTCATCGAAGCAGCGCTGGCGGGGCTCGGTTTCGCTTTGTTGCCGCGCTATCTCATTGAACACGAACTGGAAACGGGTCGACTTCAGGTTATGTTCGACCAGCCGCTCCAGACTGAAAACAGCTACTATCTCGTTGTTCCTGACCACAGACGAGAAAATCCGTTGGCTCAGATATTCTTCACATGGATCGCCGATCAGGTGAATGACCCCAAGACCGAAGCGCAGGTCATTCGCTAGCCGCATCATGTCTTCGACGATTTTCACTTCCGCTGGCGAAAACAGGATTTATAACGACGAATGACCAAGACTGCCGGCCACTGCCGGCCCGACCCGACGGTGACCCATGTTGAATGACGATCGCTCCCACGGCCTTTGGGAAAAGACGGCCCCGCCGGCACCCGCAACTGAACGGTTGCAGGGAAGTATCAGCGTTGATGTGGCGGTCATCGGTGCCGGGTTCACCGGACTGTCGGCGGCATTGCACCTGGCGGAAGCTGGATCGAAGGTCGCCGTCGTGGATGCTGTCGAAATCGGATTTGGCGGATCGGGTCGCAATGTCGGACTAGTCAATGCCGGCATGTGGGTGATGCCGAACGATTTGCCGGGTGTTCTCGGCCAGCTGCATGGTGAACGCCTTCTGGATCTTCTCGGCAATGCGCCGCAGTCCGTGTTCAACCTTGTGGACCGGCACAAGATCGATTGCGAGCTGGAACGCACCGGAACCCTGCATTGTGCTGTTGGCGCTGAAGGTGTCAAGCAACTCGAACAGCGCGCCGAACAGTGGCTGGCGCGGGGTGCCGCTGTCCGCCTGCTCGATGCGAGGGAAACCGCAACCAAGGTTGGTTCCACGGCCTACATGGGCGCGCTGCTGGACAACCGCGCCGGCACGATACAGCCGCTAGGTTATGTGCGCGGATTGGCAAGGGCAGCGCTTGGTGCTGGTGCAGCAATCTACACCGGAACGCCAGTGGCCGCGACGGAGCGCGCCGGCAACCGCTGGATCCTGCGCACGCCGCACGGAGCCGTGTCGGCGGACTGGGTGGTGGTTGCCACGAACGCTTACACGACGTCGCCCTGGCCGGAACTTCGCTCGGAACTGTTGCACCTGCCCTATTTCAACTTCGCCACCACACCGCTGCCCGAGGATGTCAGGAATACGATTCTGCCCGAGCGGCAGGGTGGTTGGGATACGAAGGAGATATTGAGTTCCTTCCGCATGGACCAATCCGGGAGACTGGTTTTCGGCAGCGTCGGCGCCCTGCGCGGTACCGGCATGGCGGTTCACAAGGCCTGGGCGGCACGGTCGATCGCCAAGATATTCCCGCAGGTCAAGGACATCACCTTTGAAGCGGGATGGTATGGCCAGATCGGCATGACCAGTGACAGCCTGCCACGGTTCCACATACTGGCGCCGAATATCATCAGCTTCAGTGGCTACAACGGGCGCGGAATCGCACCAGGGACAGTGTTCGGACGCATCCTGGCAGAGCACATCATCGGCAAGATCACCGACGCGGACTTGCCGCTGCCTGTGTCCCAGCCGAAAGAACAGGGCCTGCGCGCCATCCGCGAAGGCTATTACGAAGTCGGGGCGCAACTCGCGCATCTGGTGGGGAACCGGTTCTAAGACTCATCGCTTGTTGTGGTGTTCGTTTAGACGTGCCGCCGCGTTAACCTGACCTTCGCAATCGCTTGCCATTCTTCGCGTGCCGACATATTTCTAACGGATGGATAGCAGGAAGCCGATGCGGCACACCAGACCGAGCGTCTCAGCCAGCATTCTCGCCGCGGTCAGGAACCGCAATAAACGCCCGATGGGCGTCACAAGGATCGTGCGTAACGATCTGCTGATCGCTTCCTACAATGTCCACAAATGTGTTGGCATCGACAAGAAATTCGATCCCGATCGGATTGCCCATGTGATTGGCGAGATTGGTGCAGATGTCATCGCCATTCAGGAGGCCGACAAGCGGTTCGGCGAACGGTCAGGTCTCCTCGACCTTGCACGCCTTCATCGTGAGAACAGTCTTGTCCCGGTGCCCGTGACATCGCTATACCCGAAAGGCCATGGCTGGCACGGCAATCTCCTGCTGTTCCGGGAGGGTGTCGTTCGACGGGTTCAGCAACTCGGTCTCCCAGGGCTCGAACCGCGGGGCGCACTGGTGGTCGACATCGATCTTGAAGCAGGCCCCTTACGCATCATTGCGGCGCATCTGGGCCTGCTCAGACATTCCCGGCAGCAGCAATCGGAAGCAATCGTGCGCGCCGTGCAGTCCGATCCTGGCCGCCCGACCTTGCTGATGGGTGACCTGAATGAATGGCGCGTTGGCAAGGGCTCCTCGCTGCATTTCCTGCATCCGGTTTTCGATCCGGCGAAGAATGCCGTGCCGAGTTTCCCGTCGCGATTCCCGGTTCTTGCGCTTGACCGGGTTCTCGGCCATCCGCACAATCTGGTCACGGCCATCGAGGTTCATGATACCCCATTGGCGCGTGTCGCATCCGATCATTTGCCCATCAAGGCCCATGTCGACCTGAAATCTGCCTTGGCCGAGAGCGAAGTCAGAGATAAGGCGAGCCTAGCCAGATAATCCGGTCGATCAACCGTACCCAGAACGACCGTGCTCGCAGACTCTGCAGGAGGACGGGCTTTGCCGTCGCCATGGCGGTATCAACGAGACCTTCGACGTCGCGTGCAAATTGTGCATCCATGACCTCGAGGTCGACCTCGAAATTCAGCCGTAACGAGCGCGGATCGAGATTCGACGAGCCGACATAGGCCCACAAGCCATCGATCACCAACAGCTTGGAATGATTGAAATTGCCGCTGGCACGCCAGATGCGGCAATGGCCCTTGAGTATCTGGTCGAACTGCGCCGTCATGGCGCGATCAACCAGCTTGAGATTGTTGATGGCCGGAACGATGACGTCGACTTCGACTCCACGACGTGCAGCCGTGACGATGGCGCTGACAAGTTCCCGGTCCGGCAGGAAATAGGGTGACATGATGCGGATGCGCGACTGCGCGACGGAGAATGCGCCCATCAGCATGCGGTGATTAGCTTCAAGACTCCGGTCGGGACCCGATGGTACCGCGCGGATGAAGACAGGTTCTCCGGCGCGTTTTTCCGGTGAACCAATGAGCCACGGTTCGCCGGACAGAACTTCCCTGGTGGTAAATCGCCAGTCCTCAGACGCAATATGGAACAGATCCGTGACGATGGGACCGGTAAGACGGAAATGCGTGTCCCGCGCATTGTCTTCGCCCACGACTTCCGCCGAAAAGCCGGCGCGGATGTTCATGCCCCCGGTGAAGGCGATAGTGCCATCCACGATCAGGATCTTCCTGTGGGTTCGAAGGTTCGCATAGGGCAAGCGGAGGCCCATGATGATGTTGCCATTGAACACATTGACCGGGACGCCGCCCTTGGCCAGATAGCCGACAATGCTTGGGATGGAATAGCGGGCGCCGACGGCATCAATGAGGACGCGAACCTCAACCCCCCGTTTGACCGCTGCTATCAGGGCATCGGCGATGCGCAGCCCGATCTTGTCGCGGTCAAAAATATAGGTCTCCACCAGGATGCTGCGCTTTGCCGTATCGATCGCTTCAAGCATGGCGCAATAGGCTTTGTCGCCGCTTTGCAGCATGGCAATCTCGTTGCCAGTCGTAAGCCTGCAACGACTCACCCGATCTCCGACTGTCTTCATGGCTACAAAGCGCTTGTCGAAATGGGCCAGAACGTTCTGCTCGCTTGCGTCAAAGCGCATGAGATGGTCCTGGCCGATCTCGTGCAGGAAAGCGCGTTGCGAGGAGATTGAAGAGCGGCGGATGCGATTGATGCCGGCGACCGCATAGATCACGGCGCCGATCACCGGTGAAAGGATGATGACGCCGACCCAGCCGATGGCCGCGCGCACTTCCTCCTTGGTCATCGTCGCGTGAATTGCGGCAGGAACACCGAGAGCGAGAGAGAGCACGAAGAGGATGTGCGGCCAATAGGTAGGGAGAAAATCACCCATCGTTGCTTGGCTTCATGTCAGGACATTGAATCCCGGCGCGAACGCCATTCGGCCAGTGATACTGGTTGATCTGGAATGCGAATCTCAAAGCTCGTCCCCGCCCCCTCATTCTCGCGCAATTCGATGGTTCCTCCATGGGCCCGTACCAGCTCATGTACGATGGCCAGCCCAAGACCGGTGCCGCCCGAGCGAGCGGAGCCCTTGAAGGCCGTGAACAGGTTTTCTCGCGCCTTTGGCGGCAGGCCCGGTCCCGTATCCTCCACCCCGATTATCGACGTCGTGCCGATTTGCCCTGCCGTGATTGTCAACCGCTTGACCACTGACGGATCACTGCGGGTGTCTCCCGCCATGGCCTGAACGGAGTTGCGGCAAAGATTGGAAATGACCCGGAAGAACTGGTCGGGATCGGCATCGATTTCAAAAGTTTCCGGCACCAGATTCCTGAATTCTATACCGGACTTGGCATCCAGATTGAGCATTTCCTCAACGTCACTGACGACAGTGCGCAGTTTTACGCGCCTGCGTTGCGGCGGTGCCTCCTGCGTACCGCCGTAGGCAAGGACGGTCTGCGAATAATGGATGGCTCGGTCGATTGTACGCACAAGCTTCGGGACGAAGCGTTGCATGGTCGGATCGCTCGTATTGGCGAGGTGGTCGGACATGAGCTGCGCCGACGACAGAATATTGCGCATGTCGTGGTTGATCTTGGAAACGGCAAGACCGAGATCGGCAAGGTGCTTTTGCTCTGACAGTGTGCGTTGCAATTGGCGCTGCATGTCTGCGAGCTCGCGCTGGGCAATGCCGAGTTCATCCTCCCGCGGCTCCGGCTTTATAATCCTTTGCGGATCATCGGGTGATTGTGCGAACGCCAGCATATTGGCGCTCATGCGCTGGATGGGGCGAATGAGCAGGCGGCTGATGGCAATGAACACGAGACTGGCTGTGATCAGTGAAATGAACAGAGAAATGAGTGCCACATTGCGAGCGTACTGCAGCATGGCATTGCGCAGCGGCGTATCGGATGTGAGCAGTTCGATGACCTTGCCGGTATCGCCGACGGGGCCATAGACCCTGATAACGCGGTGTCCTCCATTGATCAGGGTGTCGAGGGCATCCCGGATTACGGTAACCGGGTCAGTCACGGTAATGTCGATGTGCTTGTCGACCTTCGAGGGCATTTCAGACACCGCGAGCAGTCGGGATGCGCCTTGCTCACGCAGTACTATCGCCTTCGTACCGGTTGCGAGCAGAACGTCATCCTGGACTGACTGGGGTATATCCTTGTCGTCGCTTGCTGCGAGCACCACGCTGGCCGCGGCAACCGTGTTGAGCCGGTCCGAAAGCCAGCGCATACGCATGTCGGCAACGGTAGGCACGAAAATCATGACTTCGGCGAGCAGCCCGAAGAGAAGGGTGAGACGCAGCAGTTTTCCGGAAAGGCGCTTCAGAACCGGCAAGCGCTGGCCCGCATGCAACTGCATGGCGGTCATTTCTGGCTTTTGCTGCGTTGCCGTCATCTGTACTCCGTCAACGTTCGGGTGTAAGCCAAACGCCTGACTGGCACAATAGAACCTTTCTTGCCTGGAAGCATTTGCCTTTTTTGATTTTTTTGAATCGCTTCCGTGAATTGACTTATCTTTATCATCACTCTATAAGCCGCGCACGTCCGGGTTGACCGCCCCGGCGGCGTATTTTTATGCGCTAATGGCGGTCCTGATATGCTCCTGTCAAAGAACAGACCACAAGAAGGGCCGCACACCGCGGTATTTAACAAATGAAGCGTACTTATCAGCCATCCAAACTTGTCCGCGCACGTCGTCACGGGTTCCGCGCCCGCATGGCAACGGCAGGCGGCCGCAAGGTTATTGCAGCGCGTCGCGCTCGTGGTCGCAAGCGGTTGTCGGCATAAGGCAGTCCGCACGGTTCCGTGCGGTTGGCACTACAGAATGAATGAGCAAAAACCACTCCGCCTTCGCAAGAGAGCGGAGTTTTTGGCTGTTCGGGGAGGAGAAAAGCGCCGTGGCGCTTATTTTCTGATCGAAGTCAAGGAGCGGGAGGATCAGGGTGGTCCTCCACGCGTCGGTTTTACGGTCACCAAGAAGAACGGAAATGCTGTTATCCGCAACCGCATCAAGCGCCGCCTGCGTGAGGCCGTGCGCGTCAATGTTGCAGATGACATGCACCCCGGAACAGACTATGTGATCGTTGCTCGTCGCGACGCGCTCAATGCGCCGTTCGTGGATCTGACCCGGGAACTCTCGAAACGGGTTTCCAAGAAAACACAGACTCGGCGTTCGTCGAAGCCTTAACGGCGCGGCCGGACCCGACCCCAAGGACTGACAATGGAAACCAACCGTAATTTCTTCATCACCATTGCCTTGTCCATTGTGATCCTGACGCTTTGGCAGGTGTTCTACATGAACCCCAAGATCGAAGCGCAGCGCGAACAGGCCCAGATCGAGGCTACGCGGCAAGGACAGACGCGCGTTGATGGACAGCCAATTGCACCCGCCGGCACCGCTGAGGGGGCAGGCAACCTGCCATCCTCGACGCCTGCCACGCCCGGCGCCAATATTCCTGGCCAGTCGCAGGATGCCGCTCAGGCAGGTAGCTTGACCCGCGCTGCCGCCCTTGGTCAGTCCGGCCGCGTCAAGATCGACACACCGAGCCTGCGGGGATCGATCAATCTCACCGCGGCGCGCCTCGACGATTTGCAGCTCAAAGAGTATCACGAGACGGTCGACAACAATTCGCCGAACATCGAGTTGTTGAGCCCTGCGCAGTTGGCAGACGGCTATTTTGCCGAAATCGGCTTTACCGGCAACGATTTGACCGGCACCGTCCCGGGCCCGACGACAGTCTGGACCGTGGAAGGCAACGACACGCTGACCTCGACAACGCCAGTTACGCTTGTCTACACCAATGACAAGGGCCTGACGTTCAAACGCACATTCAGTGTCGATGACCATTATATGTTCGCCGTGAAAGATACGGTGACAAACAACACAGGCGCTCCCGTCTCACTTGCCTCCTATGGTCGTGTCACACGCTTCTCGAAGCCGGTACATCCCAGCACATATGTTCTGCATGAAGGGCCGATCGGTGTGATTGGCGACGATGGACTGCAGGAAGTTACCTTCGCCAAAATCGAGAAGGAAAGAGAAGTCCAACTGCCGAAGTCATCCACGGGCGGCTGGATCGGGATCACCGACAAGTATTGGGCGGCGACGCTCGTTCCTCCGGCGGACAAGCCGTTCCAGGCGCGCATGGCCTATTTCGATGATGGGCGCGCGCGCTACCAGACCGATTTTCTGTCGGACCCGACCACGATCGAAGCTGGCCAATCTGCGACGATCGAGAACCTGATTTTCGCTGGCGCGAAGGAAGTCGGCAGGATCAATGCCTATGAAAAAGACCGCAACATCCGGCAGTTCGAACTGCTGATCGATTGGGGCTGGTTCTATTTCATCACCAAGCCGATGTTCTACCTGATCGATTGGCTCTATAAGGCCATCGGCAATTTTGGCGTCGCGATCCTGGTGGTTACGGTGCTGCTCAAGGCCGTATTCTTCCCGCTGGCCAACAAGTCGTACGCGTCCATGGCGCGCATGAAACTTGTTCAGCCGAAGATGACCGAAATCCGCGAGAAATACGCGGACGACAAGGTCAAGCAGCAGCAGGCGATGATGGAACTGTACAAGACGGAAAAGATCAATCCGATCGCGGGTTGCTGGCCGATCCTGATCCAGATTCCGGTGTTCTTCGCGCTATACAAGGTTCTGTACGTCACCATTGAAATGCGTCATGCGCCGTTCTTTGGCTGGATTCAGGATCTCGCCGCGCCGGATCCAACATCATTGTTCAATCTGTTCGGATTGCTGCCCTGGGCTGTTCCAGCCTTCCTGATGATCGGTGTCTGGCCGTTGATCATGGGTGTGACGATGTTCCTGCAGATGCGCATGAACCCCACGCCCCCCGATCCGACACAGCAGATGATCTTCAACTGGATGCCGCTGATCTTCACGTTCATGCTCGCGAGCTTCCCGGCTGGTCTGGTCATCTACTGGGCATGGAACAACACGCTGTCGATCATCCAGCAAGGGATCATCATGAAACGGCAGGGCGTGAAGGTCGAGCTGTGGGACAACCTTGCAGGCATGTTCAAGAAAAAGCCCAAACCTGCAGAGTAACGGCAGGTTGATTGAAAAACAGACGAAAGCCCCCGGTACGCCGGGGGCTTTTGCTTTGCAGCGGTTGACAAGCTGCCAAGAAACATTGATTGCAACGCTAACGACGTCAGATGGACAATGAATTGAGCGAAGCGCAAGGCAAGACAAACAGACTGATCGAGAAAGGCAGATTGCTTTTCGCGCAGGGCTGGGTATTCATCCGCGGCGTTCCCGCCATGAAGTTCCTGCCACCCGAGGGGCCGCTTGAGATCGCTTTCGCGGGGCGGTCCAATGTTGGAAAGTCTTCGCTGATCAACGCCATCATTGGCCAGAAGGGCCTGGCACGGACGTCCAATACGCCGGGTCGCACGCAGGAACTCAACTATTTCGTTCCAGATGGCCATTCAGGCGAAAACGGCGATCTGCCGCCGCTCGCTATTGTTGATATGCCCGGTTACGGGTTTGCAGAAGCGCCAAAGGAACAGGTGGATGCCTGGACCCGGCTGGTGTTTGATTATTTGCGCGGGCGGACGACTCTCAAGCGCGTATACGTGCTTATCGATGCTCGGCACGGCGTTAAGAAGAACGATGCCGAAGTGTTGGATCTGCTCGATCGCGCAGCGGTTTCCTATCAGATCGTCCTCACCAAGATCGACAAGATCAAGGCCGCAGGCGTCCCGCGTCTGATGGAAGAAACGGCGCAGGCCATCAAGAAACGCGCGGCCGCCTATCCGCAGATCCTCGCAACGTCTTCTGAAAAAGGAGCGGGGCTGGACGAACTGCGCGCCGCTGTCGCACTGCTCCTCGAAGAATAGGCACGCAGGCGTAAAAAGGCCCCGCATGTTCCGGGGTGGACCATACGGGGCAAGTGCGCAGATGCCTGTCTGCGCAAAGCAGGCAAAAGCCCTACATTTTCGGCAGCAGAACCTTGTCGATCACATGGATGACGCCGTTCGACTGCTTCACATCGGCAATCGTTACATTGGCGACGGTACCGTTCTCGTCGGTCAGCGTAAGCTTCTTGCCCTTGTACTTGGCAGTCCAGATGCAGCCGCCCACGGTCTTGACCGGGTGGGCGCCCTCATCATCATCGACCATCTTCATGATCGCTTTGGCCGACGCGTCAGCCGCGACTACGTGACAAGTCAGGATCTTCGTCAGCCTGTCCTTGTTTTCCGGCTTGAGCAGGGTTTCGACGGTCCCTTTGGGAAGGGCGGCGAATGCTTCATTGGTCGGGGCGAATACCGTGAACGGACCTTTGCCTTCGAGCGTCTCGACTAGGCCTGCCGCCTTGACGGCGGCAACCAGAGTAGTGTGGTCCTTCGAGTTCACGGCGTTTTCAATAATGTTCTTGTTTTCATACATGGGAGCGCCGCCCACATTCGGGTTCTTGGCGAGCGCCGCACCGGCAATAAGGATGGTTGAAAGCGCGATCAGGCGAAGCGATTTGTTTAGCATCTTTATCTCCACTGTTTGGGTCCCCTCTGTTGAGGTTCAGTGGAGATACGGCAGCTCGGATGCTAAAGTTTCAGCCCAACGCATATTTTGTTGAAGTTTTTCTCAGATCCCCCGGACTGTTCCGGCGGCAACCACGGCGCCGGTTGGTGCTCCGCTCGGTGAGCCGCCCACGGGTTCGACAGTAATGGCCAGTGTTGTGCCATCACGCAATTTATCGGCAACAGGCTGGGGCAGATCAAACGCGGTTACCTGCGGCGACGTAATCACTCCTAGCGAGACGGGAGCCTCGTTGCCGGCGATGAGCCACAGTTCAAGCGAACGGTCCTGTGGAACGTCACCGGCGACAAGGGAGACCTTCAGTAGTCTCGTTTGATCGTCAAAGACCGCGAGCGTGCGGACAGGACTTCCATCTGCGACCATGGAAGCGACCAGTTGAGGCGAGGACGTCGTAGTGGGGGGCTGGATCAGATCGCGGCCAAAGCCGAATACGG
Source organism: Phyllobacterium lublinensis (assembly GCF_020164435.1). Lineage (GTDB taxonomy): Bacteria > Pseudomonadota > Alphaproteobacteria > Rhizobiales > Rhizobiaceae > Phyllobacterium > Phyllobacterium lublinensis. The sequence continues at coordinate 29,442 of NZ_JAIUDQ010000016.1, forward strand.
CAAGGGCGAAGGCGGCGAATGCCAGACCTCGCCAGAAGGTGACGCTGTTCCACAACGGGATGCTTGCCGGCGGCTGTTCTGTTCCAAACAAGCGATGATCAATCCTGTTTTTCAAGTCGCCCGGAGCGGGTTCAGCCACGAACTGCTCGTTGAGCGGATCGAAGTGCTGCTGCCAACGCGCAACAAGCCGGGCAAAGGCCTGGTCGGTTTCGATACGGCGCGCGACCACGCGCCGCTCCTCGGCGGGAAGCACGCCCAACACGTATTCAGCGGCGATGAGGTCATCGCCTTCCGGGATTGTGTCTTCGGGTGGTATCGAGCTCATCCCTCCAGGCATTCCTTCAGTTTCATCAGGCTGCGACGCAGCCACGTTCTCATTGTATTCAAGGGCACGCTGTAGCGGTTGGCCAGTGCCTCGTAGCTGTCGCCGTTCAGATAGGCGCCGCGTACGGCCGCGGCCCGAACCGCCTCCAATTGGTCGAGGCAGTCATGCAGACGCTGCGCCTCGCCCCTGGTCACGGCAGACTGTTCGGGATTGGGCGAGGGCTCGGCAACGTCCACGGCCTGATCCAGTTCAGCCGCAACCGGCTTGCGTGCCCGCAGGGTATCGATGCAGTGATTGCGTGCGATGGCAACCAGCCACGAAATGGGGCTGGTATCAGCCACGGCAAATCGATCTGCCTTGTTCCATATCCTGACGTAGATGTCCTGCAGCGCGTCCTCAGCTTCCGTACGGTTACCCAAGACACGCAGACAGACGCCAAAAAGTTTCGCGCTGGTAGAGGCGTAAAGAACGTCGAAGGCTGCGCGGTCCCGTAGCGAGACTCGTGAGATAAGCTCCGATATGCCTTCAGGCGTCATGCGGTTGGGGTTTCCAGCTGACCGATGGGGTAAGTTAAATCCGTCGAGACGTTCTGCTGTCAATGGAGGATGACAAAAACCTATCCGAAGTTCCTAAATCATGTTTGCCCGAAACCGTCTTTAACGGTAAGAACCCCCGACCTTCCCAAGCCGGAGCCTCGCATCCATGTCCTCCACGTCCGACATCGACCAAACCGCCGAAATCCAGGCGAGCCTTCTCTCTGCGGCACTGCCTTACATGCAGCGCTACGAAAACAAGACTGTCGTCGTGAAATATGGCGGTCATGCCATGGGCGATGCGACATTGGGCAAGGCCTTTGCCCGTGACATCGCTCTCCTCAAACAGTCCGGCATCAATCCGATCGTTGTACATGGTGGCGGCCCGCAGATCGCTTCAATGCTCGCACGCATGGGTATTGAATCGAAGTTCGAAGGCGGCCTTCGCGTTACCGATGCGAAAACCCTCGAAATTGTCGAAATGGTCCTCGCAGGATCCATCAACAAGGAGATCGTTGCTCTGATCAATGCTGAGGGCGAGTGGGCGATCGGCCTCTGCGGCAAGGATGGCAATATGGTCTTTGCCGAGAAGGCCAAGAAAACCGTCATCGATCCTGATTCGAATATCGAAAAGATCGTTGACCTTGGCTTCGTCGGCGAACCCGTCGAGATAGACCGTACGCTCCTCGATCTGCTTGCCCGGTCCGAGATGATCCCGGTTATTGCGCCCGTCGCTCCCGGACGCGATGGCCATACCTACAACATCAATGCCGATACATTCGCTGGAGCCATCGCGGGTGCGCTGGCGGCTTCACGCCTGCTGTTCCTCACCGATGTGCCAGGTGTTCTCGACAAGAACAAGGAACTGATCAAGGAGCTGTCCGTCAGTCAGGCCCGCGCCCTCATCAAGGACGGTACGATTTCCGGCGGTATGATCCCGAAGGTTGAAACCTGCATCGATGCGATTAACCGCGGCGTCGAAGGTGTCGTCATCCTCAATGGCAAGACGCCCCATTCGGTCTTGCTGGAGCTCTTCACGGAACGCGGTGCCGGCACGCTGCTCGTTCCTTAAGGGGAGCAGTACCGCGCTCTGACTATCGCCGGAGGTGTTCAAGCGGGATTTTACCCGGTCCCTTGATGTTTTGCAGGACGAGTTGGGTGTGTACATCCCGCACACCCTTCAGCCGCATCAGCCGGTGCATGACGAAGTCATTGAGGTCGTCCACTGTTGGCACCATGACATGCAACAGGAAATCGTGTTCACCCGTCATGGTCCAACAGGATGAAACTTCATCCATGCGCTGAATCTCGGCGATGAAGCGTTCGGGCGAATCATCGCTATGGGTGTTGAGCCGGACTTGCACGAAGACTTCCACCATCAGACCTATCGCCCGCCTGTCGATGGTGGCTGCAAAGCCCTTGATCACGCCGCTGTCTTGCAGGTGCTCGAACCGACGAGCGCATGGTGTCGCAGAAAGCCCGATCATTTGCGCAAGGTCGGTTACAGCAATCCGGCCATTGTCCCGCAGGATTTGCAGCATCTTGATCTCGAAATCGCTCAATTGAGTTGATGTCACTCAAAGCACTTCCATCTTGGTGAGTTTTCACCCAAATCTATGCGATATTGAGACGATTAGGTCAATGTCCCTCCTGTCCTCGTTTTATCCTTGTACAAAGATCATGGATTGGAGGAGCATCCGATGACTATCACCGTCGAAGCCTATGCCCACGAATGTGCCGCGCAGGGATTGCGAGGCAATTATGCCGCGTGCCAAGCTGACTTCACTGTCGAACAGCGATATGACTATTCGGACGAGGATCAGGAAGTTTGGCGCACGCTTTGCGATCGTCAGACACAATTGACTTCGAAACTTGCGCACCACTCCTACCTAGACGGGGTCGATGCGCTAGGGCTGCTGGACCGCATACCGGATTTTCACGAAGTCAGCGATCGTTTGCGGAAATTGACCGGATGGGAAATCGTTGCCGTACCGGGGTTGATTCCGAATGAACCCTTTTTTGACCATCTTGCCAATCGGCGTTTCCCGGTGACGAACTGGCTACGTAGCAAGAAAGAGCTCGACTACATCGTCGAACCCGACATGTTCCATGACTTCTTTGGTCACGTCCCGATTTTGAGCCAGCCTGTCTTTGCCGATTTCATGCAGCTCTATGGTGAGAAAGGTGGCGCTGCGGCACGCATGGGCGGCGAGCAACTTGCTGCCAGGCTCTATTGGTACACGGCGGAATTCGGGTTGATGAAGGAAGAGGGAGCGCCACTCAAAGCATTTGGCGCTGGCCTCATGTCGTCATACAGCGAACTGCAGTTCGCTGTAACAAGTGTCGACGCCCATCATGTGCCGTTCGATCTCGAAACCGTGATGCGCACGAACTACGAAATCGACAAGTTTCAAAGAGCCTATTTTGTCCTGCCGTCATTTACAGCGCTTAAAGAATCGTTCGAGCAAGCGGACATGGCGCAACTGATCGAGCGATGGAAGGATGCGGAGCCCTTGGATCCGGCAGCCGTCTGAGCCAACTATACAGCCAACGATAGTTTGTTGGTTGTAGTCGGCTCACGCGGCATGTTGCATTTTGGACTGAATGCAGACGCAATTGCGACCGCTGCGCTTGGCCTCGTAGAGCCGACGGTCGGCGATCTGGAAATAGTCGGCGATGGTTCGCGATGAAACGCCGACGACGCCGCCAATGCTGACGCTGAGGGGTATAAGCTCATTCTCCGGCGTCCGGTATTCGATGTTATTGACTTCCAGACGAATGGTTTCGGCGATGGACTTGACCTGGGCTTCATCGTCGGTTGCAAGATACACAGCGAACTCCTCGCCGCCGATGCGACCCAGGCTGTCGTCCGGTCCAATCGAGTCGTCGATTCGTTGTGCGATTGCCATCAGTGCGCCATCACCATTGTAGTGCCCGTGCATGTCGTTGATTTTCTTGAAGTGATCGGCATCGATGATAAGCAGCGAACCCCTCTGGCGCACGCGCATGTCTTCCATGTGGTTGAAAAAGGCTTCGCGATTGAGCAAGCCCGTCATGCTGTCACGGGATGATTTTTCAAATAGCTTGGCATTGGTAATCTCGAGCTCAAGCATGACCGTGTTAAGCGTCGCAAGGGTTTGCCGCAGCTTTTCGGATTGCCGGAAGACCAGAAACGAGATCGCGGGCGAGATCACCAGGGGGCAAACGGTGGCAATGACGTAACCTCTTGGGTCGTGCATGTCGTTGGCGCTCATCATGACGCCGGTGATCAGCAGTGAACATGCCACTGAAATGACCATGACCATCGCGCATTTGAGGAGAATTCTGTTCATGAAGTTGCGACCTGCAGCACCATTTGGGTACTACGACGAATGAATGAACCGGCTGTTAGCGAAAAAATTAAAAACGGTCGTAGTTCAGACTTTTTTCGTCTATTGATTCTGGATTGAAACAGGATCGCTTCTTGCTGTTTCGGTTTTTCGTAAAACGGTGGAACTTGAGTCGCGTATGACAAATAAACCGGATCCTTTGAATTTTGCCCATGTGACCGATTGGGTGTTCGACCTCGACAATACCCTTTATCCGCATCATTCCAATCTGTTTTCCCAGATTGATGTGAAGATGACGGGATATGTCGCTGATCTCCTGAAACTGTCCCATACCGACGCGCGGGAACTTCAGAAACGGTTCTACAAGGATTACGGCACCACGCTCAAAGGCCTGATGGATCGCTATGATATCGATCCGGATGATTTTCTGCAGAAGGTTCACGACATCGACTATTCGTGGCTCGTGCCGAACCCTTCGCTGGCAACAGCCATCAAGCAGCTTCCAGGCCGCAAGTTCATCTTCACCAATGGAGATCGCGGTCATGCCGAGCGCGCTGCCCGCCAGCTTGGCGTGCTCGATCAGTTCGACGATATTTTCGACATACGGGCAGCGGCACTAACGCCAAAGCCAGCGCGCGAAACCTATGACCGGTTTCTCGACCTGCACAGGATCGAAGCCGGCAGTTGCGTCATGTTCGAGGACCTCGCGCGAAATCTCGTCGAACCCAAGGCTCTCGGAATGACGACTGTGCTGATTGTTCCGCACAATTTCGAGCCGACATTCTCTGAGATATGGGAGCGGGATCCCGGCAATACTGATCATGTCGACTACGTGACAGATGACCTTACCTCGTTCCTCAATTCCATCCTGCCGATGAGCGCGCGCGAGACCGTCTGACCTATTCCAGGTCGTAGAAGGTCCGAATGACTTCCCAGGCTTCGTCGGCTTTGTCGACGAAGGTGATGAGTTCGAGATCAGACGGCGAGATGACTCCTTGCTCGGCGAGAAAATCGAAGTCGACGGCCTTTTCCCAGAATGACTTGCCGAACAGCAGGAACGGAATACGCTCCATTCGCCCGGTCTGGATGAGCGTAAGTGCTTCAAATGTCTCGTCCATCGTGCCGAATCCGCCGGGGAAGATCGCCATGGCTTTTGCGCGCATGAGAAAATGCATCTTGCGGATAGCGAAATAATGGAAGTTGAAGCAAAGCTCCGGCGTGACATAGGCATTGGGAGCCTGTTCGTGCGGCAGAACGATATTGAGGCCAATCGTTGGCGCGCCAACATCAGCTGCTCCACGGTTGCCTGCTTCCATCACGCCAGGACCACCGCCCGTGACAACGACAAATTCACGATTATACGTCGTCGATGAATAGGTTGAGCAGAGCTGGGCGAATTTGCGTGCCTCAGCGTAATAATGCGCATTGGCTTCCAGGTTCTTCTTCTGCGTCGCATTCTTGGCTGCCCAGGCAGCACCGCCCGGCTCAGGAATGCGCGCTCCGCCAAACATTACCACGGTAGAGCGAATTCCCCGGGCGGCGAGTGCCATTTCCGGCTTGAGCAATTCCAGCTGAAGCCGAACGGCGCGCAACTCGCGGCGCGTCATGAATTCCGGGTCTGCGAAGGCAAGGCGATAGGTGTCGGACTGCGTCTGTGGCGTTTCCGGCGCGGTTTCGACGCGGCGCACCGCTTCGGAGGAGTGGGAGAACGGTGTCCAGCTATTCTTTTCGTCAGTATTCAATTGTTTTACTCCTTCTGCGGACGCCCGTGACGTTTACAGACATAAAATTCCACTCGCCATCAAACATGGTAGCGCCGAGATTGACCCTCTCACAGACTTATCTTACTAGGCCAGTGTTCTTAACCGCCCGTGTAATGGAGTGACCAGCAAATGTCCAAGCCCGATCTGAGCAGCCTCGAAAAGACGATCGACAAGGCCTTCGATGAGCGCGAAACGATCAGCACCGAAACGCGTGGCGAAGCTCGTGATGCCGTCGAGACCTCCCTGCTGCTGCTTGACAGCGGGCAGGTGCGTGTCGCCGAGAGACAGCCCGACGGTGTCTGGAAGGTCAATGAATGGCTGAAGAAGGCCGTACTCCTGTCGTTCCGACTCAATCCGATGGGATTGATCGACGGGGCGCCTGGCGGTTCGGTGTGGTGGGACAAGGTGCCCTCGAAGTTTGACGGCTGGGGTGCAACGGAATTCGCCAAGGCGGGAATAAGAACCGTTCCCGGCGCCATCGTTCGCCGATCGGCCTACATCGCACCAGGTGCAATCCTGATGCCATCCTTCGTCAATCTCGGCGCCTATGTCGGCGAGGGGACCATGGTCGATACCTGGGCCGGTGTCGGCTCCTGCGCGCAGATTGGCAAGCATGTGCATTTGTCGGGCGGCGTCGGCATCGGCGGGGTGCTTGAACCCATGCAGGCTGGTCCGACCATCATTGAGGACAATTGCTTCATCGGTGCGCGTTCGGAAGTCGTCGAAGGCTGCATTGTGCGCGAGGGTTCGGTCCTCGGCATGGGCGTTTTCATTGGCAAGTCGACAAAGATCATCGATCGCGCGACCGGAGATATCTTCTATGGCGAAGTTCCGCCCTATTCAGTGGTCGTGGCAGGGTCGCTTCCTGGCAAGACATTTGCCAACGGCCAGCCCGGCCCCAGCCTCTATTGCGCCGTAATCGTCAAGCGCGTCGACGAACAGACCCGTTCCAAGACATCGATCAACGAATTGCTGCGCGACTGATCAGGCAGATAGCTCAAGGAAGGTTGTTCCGGATCTGCTCGACCGTATGGGAGCGGAGCGGCTTTCCTTCAGCCTGCTTGATGCTGGCGACGATCCGCCGGGTAAAAGGTGCGTCGATGTTCTTTTTGCCCGCCAGATCGAGAATAACGCCTTGGAGATGGTCGATTTCCGTGGGGCGTCCGCGTTCCAAATCCTCCCACATGGACGATCGGGCACGCGGATCGATATTGAGCATCTTTTTGGCAATGATACGGAAGAGGAAGTTAGGCAGGCGCAGGATCCACGGCAACAGCAGCGGCGATAGGCCCTGAACCTTGCCTGGCTTGATACCATTCGCTTTCAGCACGTTGATGCCTTCGCTGATTTGATCGGCGAGGAGCAGTCTCCAGTTTCGATCTGAAAGCTGCGCCGAAAGCGGAAGGTTCGACAAGGCGTTAGGCGCGTTGTTGAGATTTATCAAGAGCTTGCCCCACAACACACCCTGCATGTCCGGTTCGTGACGAACATTGAAGCCAGGCACTGATAGGTCATCGGCAAGGTCACCTGACTTGTCGTCGATGAGGACTGTGCCTTCGGTCGTGCGCCTGACCGTCAGCGGAACAACGTCTAGCTCGGACTGGACGACGTTGAAGGGCACCATGCCGGAAACGACGGTGAAGCCAGCCGGCAGTTTCCGGTGCAAAACCTGGGCGTTCCCGACGCCGTTCTGCAGACTCACCACGCTTGCCGTGGTTGGTGCGTGGTGCCCGATGAGTTCTGCCATCTCCTCGGTAGAGCCGCTCTTGACGGCAACGAGGATGATGTCTGCCCGGTCGAATGCGACGACTGGGTCGACTGTCAAGATCAAGCGCTCCGGCGGGATCAGCTTTTCGGTCCCATCCAGGTCGACGACTTTCAGTCCGTGTTCGCCGAGCGCGGCTTCGACCTGTGGTCTGACCAGAAAGATGACGTCCTTGCCCGCCGCTGCGAGGCAGCCGCCCGCATAGCAACCGATCGATCCGGCACCAGCGATGACAATACGGATATCGTTTGCGATCATGATGCTGTCCTGGTTGACCCGAGGGGTATTTAAACAGATGCCGCCAATGCGATCCAGTAGGTGACAGCATGACGCTTTTCATTTATCGCTTTTTGCATGAAATCCTCGACCGATCCCGTACAAAATCTCGCCCAGCTCATTGCCTGCCCGTCGGTTACGCCCGCGGAAGGTGGCGCCTTGACTGCCATCCAGACCATGCTCGCCCCGCTTGGCTTTTCAGTTGAAAGGCCGGTCTTCAGTGAGGCGGGCACGCCCGATGTGGAAAACCTTTACGCGCGTCGCTCGGGCAATGGGCCGCACCTGATGTTTGCGGGCCACACGGACGTCGTGCCGGTCGGCGACGAAATTGCATGGACCGTTCCGCCGTTCTCAGCCGAAATTCGCAACGGGGAAATGTATGGCCGCGGCGCCGTGGACATGAAGGGCGGTATCGCTTGCTTTGTCGCTGCGGTGGCGCGCTGTCTTGAAAAGAATTCTGCGCTCAAAGGCTCGATTTCCTTCGTGATCACCGGTGACGAAGAGGGCCCCTCGATCAATGGAACAGGCAAGCTGCTGGAATGGGCCAAGGCAAAGGGTGAAAGCTGGGATGCCGCCATTGTCGGTGAGCCGACCAATCCGGCCAGGCTCGGCGACATGATCAAGGTCGGCAGGCGCGGCTCCCTGTCAGGAACCATCACAGTGCAAGGCGTTCAGGGGCATGCTGCCTATCCGCACCTGGCGGACAATCCCGTACGTGGACTCGTGACGCTGGTGGACAGCCTGCTCTATCCGGTATTTGACGAGGGCACCAAAGATTTTCAGCCGACCAATCTCGAAGTGACCACGATCGATGTCGGCAATCCGGCGGTCAATGTCATCCCCAACACCGCCACGGCTACTTTCAACATCCGCTTCAATGACACGTGGACCGACGAAACCCTGATGGCGGAAATTCACAATCGCCTTGATCAGGCATCACGCCGGCACAAGCTTCGGCCCGGCAAGAGCGAGCCCGTGAACTACGAGCTCAACTGGCGGAACCGGGTAAGTCACGTCTTCCTGACCCATGACGAGAAGCTGATCGGCCTCCTGAGTTCGTCCATCGAGAAGGTTACGGGCACGCGGCCGCAGCTTTCGACATCGGGCGGCACGTCCGATGCCCGTTTCATCAAGGACTATTGTCCGGTCGTCGAGTTCGGGCTGGTCGGCAAGACGATGCATATGGTCGACGAACGTGTGGCCATTGCCGATCTCGAAACGCTGACCCAAGTATATGAGCGGTTCATCTCCGATTTTTTTGCGTAATGAACATGAGTGATCATGCCGGATTTTGATGAAATTCAGCGATATCTGTGGGGCGCCTGGCGGATGATGAATGGTCATGCCGACGGGCTTGATCTTCTCGATTTTTCCGAGGACGGGTTTTGGCAATCGTTCCATGCCATCACGATTTCGCTGCCGCCGCTCATTCTCGGATGGATCATCTTCGCCAATGACATGATCGCGCTGCGCCCGGAGACGGGCAACCGTTTTTCTATCATGGGCCGGGTAGCTTTTGTTGATCTCTCCTCCTGGGTTCTACCGTTGGTCGTGATCGCCCTCAGTGCGCGGCAACTTGGCATTGCCAAGCGTTTCAGCCCCTATGTCGTGGCTAGCAATTGGGGCACCGCCATCGGAGCCTGGCTGATGGTACCTGCGACGCTCGCGCGGGTACTGCTGCCAGGTTGGCCAACCCTCGCCACGGGTTTCGGACTGCTACTTTACGGCGCTATCTTGTTCCTGACCTATCGCCTGACCCATATCGCACTGAAAAAGTCACATGCCTATACAGTCATGTTCTTCGTCGCGCTTGTCGCCGGCTCGCTGTTCCTGATGGTCCTGCTTCAGGCAGTACTGGGGATTTCTCTGCCTGATCCGGCGGTCATCGGATAATCGACGCCCATGAGGTATAGACCGTAGGGCGGGGCGACGGGACCGCACGCCCTGCGGTCGCGTGCTTCCAGAGCAGCGCTGACGTCATCCGCATTCCATCGGCCGCACCCGACTTCATTGAGGGTTCCAGCGAAGGAACGGATCTGGTTGTGCAGGAACGATCGGGCCGAGGCACGGATTTCGATGATTTCGCCGTTTCGCGAAACGCTGAGGAGATCAAGCGTCTTTACCGGGCTCTTGGACTGGCACTGGGTCGCGCGGAAGGTGGTGAAGTCATGCGTTCCAATGAGCCGTTGCGCCGCATCGTGCATGGCTTCTGCGTCGAGAGGTTTCTTCACCCACCATGCGCGATGTGCTTCGAGAGGAGCAGGCGGCCGGCGATTGACGATACGGTAGAGATAGTGCCGGCCGGTCGCGGAAAACCGGGCATCAAATTCATCGCCGACGAGTTCGACATTGATGATGCCGACTGTCTCTCCAGCGATCACGAGATGCGCATTCAGGGCCTCGCGCACTTTGGAACTGCTCCAGTTCCTGGTCAGGTCGACATGGGCGATCTGCGCAGTCGCGTGAACGCCTGAATCGGTGCGGCCCGCTGCGCCAAGCGCAACCTTGTCGCCGCAGAACTTGAATATTGCCTGTTCTATGGCAGCCTGAACCGTATGGCCGTTGTCCTGCCGCTGCCAACCCGCATAGGGTGTGCCGTCATACTCGACTGTGAGTTTGTAACGGGGCACTAAAGCACTCCGAAAGCGGCAGCATAGATCAGCGTGCCTGACGACGGTGCGTCACCAAAGGCCAAGGCTTGCAGGTATTCGCCTTGATACTGGCTTGCAAAACCTGATGCACGCCGGTGCTCGTAGCCAAAGCGCCCGTAATATTCGGGTTCACCCAGAACCACCGAAAGCTTTTCACCGGCATATGCCAAGTGCTCGTGTGCGCTTCGCACAAGTTCGCTTCCTATCGCCTGTCCCTGGTAATCGGGAGAAACTGCGAGCGGCGCCAGAGCCACGGCATCGAAGTCCCGCGTTCCGGTCACCTTCAATCGCGAAAACAGGATGTGGCCGACCATGGCCTCCTGTTTCAAAGCGACGAGTTCGAGCACCACATCATGGTCCTGTCGCAGACGGCTCACAAGGTCATCTTCGTCGGATCCCTGAAAGGCTGATCGAAGAAGGTCGGAAATGGACGCATGGTCCCCGGAGACTGCCGTACGGATCGATACGCCATTCATGGCAGCCGCGTCCCCTGCATGATCTTCGCGCCGCGCTGGAACTCTTGTCCGTCCATGGCTTTGCCACCGGCTCGCTGCAGCGAGCGCAGGCGTACTGCTCCTTCGCCGCAGGCAATGCGCAGGTCATCATCCAGCACCGACCCCGGTTCGCCGACGCCGGTTGCCAGGATGGAGCGCAAAAGCTTCACACGTTCAAGGTCGCCGCCAATCTCCATCTCGCACCAGGTGCCAGGAAAAGGGGCAAGCCCGCGGATGCGGTTGTGGACGTCGATGGCCGGCCGCGTCCAGTCGATCCGGGTTTCTGCCTTGGTGATTTTCGAAGCGTAGGTAATGCCGTCGTCCGATTGCGGCGTCAGGGTCAGGCTGTCCCGCTCCAGCGCCGCCATGGCGCGGACCATGAGATCCGCACCGGCCATGCTCAGGTGATCATGCAGTTCGCCTGCGGTCATGTCGGCCGTGATCTTGATCTTTTCCACCATGGCCACCGGACCGGTGTCGAGACCTTCATCCATCTTCATGATCATGATGCCGGTCTCAAGATCGCCAGCCATGATTGCCCGCTGGATCGGCGCAGCACCGCGCCAGCGCGGCAGCAGCGAGGCATGGCCGTTGTAGCAACCAAGACGCGTTCCCTCCAGAATCGCCGGGGGCAGGATAAGTCCATAGGCCACGACAACGGCAACATCGGCCTCAAGATCGCGAAATGCCTGCTGTTCGTCTTCACCCTTCAGGCTTGTGGGCGTGCGCACCTCTATGCCGAACTGCTCCGCATTTCGCTGGACGGGGGAAGGCGTGAGTTCCAGGCCGCGGCGACCTGCCGGCCGCGGCGGCTGGCTGTAAACGGCGACGATCTCATGGCCCTGGCCGATCAAGGCATTGAGGATGGGGACCGAGAAGTCCGGCGTCCCCATGAAGATGATGCGCAAGCTCATCGGTCTAGACCGCCAGTTTGCTCGGTGGACGATCCTTGGCGAGCTTCTTGAATTTCTTGACGACCATCTCGCGCTTCAACCGGGAAATATGGTCTATGAAAAGAACGCCATTGAGATGGTCGATCTCATGCTGAAGGCACGTGGCGAGCAGGCCATCGGCAGGGATTTCCTGGCTCTTGCCGTCGAGATCGACATATGCCACGCGAACTTCCGCGGGACGCTCCACTTCCGCATAGTAATCGGGGATGGACAGGCAGCCCTCTTCGTAGACATTGCGTTCGGCGCTCGACGACAGGATCTGCGGGTTGATGAAAACCTGCGGTGCCCTGGGTTCGTCTTCCTTGGCCAGGTCGATGACCAGCATCCGCAGCGGCTCGCCCACCTGGATGGCGGCAAGCCCAATGCCCGGAGCATCATACATGGTGTCCAGCATATCGGTGGCGAACTTGCGCAAATCGGCGTCGAAGCGCTCCACCGGCTTTGAAACCTGGCGCAACAATGGATCAGGAAGGATGACAAGTGGTTTGATAGACATGAGCATTCACCTAATATCTGAAGCCGACTTTGTCCATATGGAGTCGTTGTGACGAGCCATTCTGGAAAACAGCACAATACCTATCGATAAAGGTCATCGTTGCTTTTGGTTGCAGGATCGAGGTGAAAGTCGCCTGCCAGAAAATGTTCTTGTTTTGATCTCACATTTGCCGACCGAATCGGTTAATCTGCGTGGATGGAAACGTCAATTTCGCTCAACCAAACGCTGTTTCAGCTCGGTGCCAGCTCGATATCACTGGGAGCTACGCTGCTCGCAGGTGCGATTATAGCGGTACTTGTCATTGTTTTCGCCGGCATTGCGGTGTCGCGCGCGACACGCATGCGGCTTGTTGCTGAGGTACAGGCGGAGGATCGGGCACGCGATGCCGAGGCGCGGATGGGCGAAATCCTCAAGAGCCAGGCCGAGATGCAAGGGCGGATGCAGACCATGGCCGAGTTGTTCGGCTCAAGGCAGGCTGAACTCAATCAGTCAATCCGCGAACGGCTCGACGGGATGACCAGCCGCATCGGCCAGACGATGACCGAACAGACGCAATCGACCCATGCAAATCTGGCCAAGCTGCAGGAGCGACTGGCTGTCATTGACACGGCTCAGAACAATATTCAGGCGCTTGCCGGGCAGGTGGTCCAGCTGCAGGCCATTCTTGCCAACAAACAGACCCGAGGTGCTTTCGGTCAGGCGCGGATGGAAGCGATCATAGCCGATGGCCTGCCACAGGGCGCTTACGAATTCCAGTCAACGCTCTCCAACGGCAGCCGGCCGGACTGCGTGGTACGCATGCCCAATGGTGCGCCGAATCTCGTGATCGACGCGAAATTCCCCTTGGAGGCCTGGAATGCCATTCGCGACGCTGAAGGTCCAGAATCGAAGAAAATCGCACTGGCGCAGTTCCGCCGTGATGTTGAGGTGCATATCCGCGATGTCGCCGAGAAATACCTGATCAATGGCGAAACGCAGGACACAGCCTTTCTCTTCGTGCCGTCCGAATCGATATTTGCCGAGATTCATGAGAATTTTGAAGGTGTGGTCCAGAAGGCTCATCGTGCGCGCATCGTGATTGTTTCACCGTCGCTCCTGATGCTGTCCATTCAGGTCATTCAGGCGGTCCTCAAGGATGTGCGCATGCGGGAGCAGGCCCATCTCATTCAGGGCGAGGTTATCCGACTCATGGAGGATGTGGGCCGCCTTGATGACCGCGTTCGTCGTTTGCAGACGCATTTCGGCCAGGCGAACAAGGACATTGACGATATCCTGGTTTCGTCAAGCAAGGTAACCAAGCGCGGACAAAAGATCGAGGCTCTTGAGTTTGCCGAACCGGTCGGTGAAGCCGTTAAGGATGTGGATGCTGGCCGTTCTGCCGCCTCGGCGACGGGTCAGTTGCGCTTGCGCGTTGTCGAAGGTGATGATTAACGATGACGACAGGGCCCAGCTGCGGCCCTGATGTCGGAATGACGCTAGCCGTACCGCGTTTCATGCGCTAACCCTGCCTCAAATAGCGCAGGACATCATGGCTCAATCGACAACTGAACAGGCAATTTTCCTCGGCATCGACACTGGCGGTACCTATACCGATGCGGTGCTCTGGTCGGAGCAACGGGGCGTCATTGCCAAGGCGAAGGCGTTGACCACGCGGCATGACCTCAGCGTCGGCATTTCGGGGGCGGTCGAGCGTATTGTTACGCAAGCATCGGTTCGTTCTGCCGACATCAGGCTCGTTTCCATGTCCACGACGCTTGCTACCAACGCTCTTGTCGAGGGACAGGGCGGCCGCATCGCACTGGTCATGGTTGGTTTCTCGCGTGGTGATCTGGAAAAGGCCGATCTCGCCACAGCCCTTGGGTCGGATCCGGTCGTTTTCCTTCCTGGTGGCCATGACGTTTATGGCCGTGCCCAGCCGTTCGATATGGCCGAATTGGTGGAAGCCTTGCCCTCGCTGTGCCAGGAGGTAACGGGTTTTGCCGTCTGCTCCTACTTTGCCGTACGAAATCCTGAACACGAAATCGCCATACGCGACTTGATCCGCAAGGAAACCGGGCTCCCCGTCACCTGCAGCCATGAACTCTCGGCCAAGCTCAATGGTCCGCGCCGTGCCCTGACGACGGTCCTCAACGCCCGCCTCATTGCCATGATCGACAGGCTGGTGGCCGCAACCGAAACGTTTCTCGACCGGCGCGGCATCCATGCGCCGCTGATGGTCGTAAGGGGCGATGGCGCGCTTGTTTCTGCCGCCTTCGCTAGGCATCGTCCAATCGAGACCATATTGTCAGGGCCGGCAGCAAGCCTCGTCGGTGCCCGTCACATGACCGGGCTGGACAATGCGATTGTCTCGGATATTGGTGGAACGACCACCGATGTTGCGGTTCTGGACAAGGGGAGACCGCGCCTCGATCCCAATGGCGCAACGGTCGGTGGATTTCGCACCATGGTGGAAGCCGTGGCCATGCGCACCTTCGGCCTCGGCGGCGATTCGGAAGTATCGCTCGATGACAACACCATGGCTCCGCGCATCAAGCTTGGTCCACGTCGGCTTGTTCCGTTGTCGCTGCTGGCCGCAAATCATGGGGCAAACGTCATCGACCACCTGGCCCGCCAGGTCAAGGCGACCAATGCCGGACGACTTGATGGGCGATTTGCACTCCTTACCGGCGTCCCTGCGCAGATGGCGTCTGGCCTCAGCAAAGGCGAAGCCGAGCTTTACGGACACATTACCAACGAGCCGCAACCGCTTGACCGGCTGCTGGGTTCTGTTTCCCAGGCTGCAACAATAAACCGCCTCGTCGCGCGGGGACTCGTGCATCTGTCGGGTTTCACGCCTTCGGATGCGTGTCACGTCCTTGGGCTGCAGGGCAACTGGAACGCGGAGGCAGCCCGTTACGGCGCCATTCTCTATGCGAGGCGCAAGGACGGTTCTGGGCGACCGCTTTGCGATACGCCGGAGGAAGTGGCTCATCGCACCTATGACGCCCTGATTCGACGTTCGTCCGAAGTAGTTCTCGAGACTGTATTCGCCGAAGACGGACTGGAAGGGCCGGAGACAGTGGCAAGCCCCCTCATTCAGCGTGCACTTTCGCGCGAAACTGGAATTGCCGGTGCCAGGTTGAACATCGACCGGCCTGTCATAGGGCTCGGAGCTTCGGCGCCGGTCTATTATCCCGCGGTCGGCGAGATGCTTGGCACGCGGTGCATTGTTCCGCACGATACGGATGTGGCCAATGCGCTGGGCGCCGTTGTCGGCCAGGTGCGCGTATCAGTGGAAGCACATGTCAGCCAGCCGGTCGAAGGCCTATATCGTGTCATGGCCGGAGAGGTGGTCAAGGACTTTCAGATCGAAGACGAGGCAATTGCGTTCGCTGAGGCTACTTTGAGAGTCCAGGCCGGGCAAATGGCGCTGGATGCGGGCACCGACGAAGCCGAGATCCGTATCGCCAAGGAGATCAGTGCTGCAATGGTCGAGGATCAACGCAAATTCATCGAAGCGATATTGATTGCGACTGCCTCGGGCAGGCCGCGTATCGCCCATTGAGCATTCTTTCCGCCAGAGCATAAATCCTGTTCACTATTGATCAATTGACGGGGAATACCGGAGCGTGTTCAAGGATAGGATAGGAAATCTGGAAGGAACGGATCATGAGTGAACGCATCGAAATCAATGGTTTGAAGGTGGCCAAGGAGCTGTATGACTTCGTTGTGAACGAAGCCATGCCGGGGACCAATGTCGATGCCGAGCAGTTCTGGTCCGGTTTGGTGCAAATCATCCATGATCTCGCGCCGCGAAACCGCGAACTCTTGCAGAAACGCGACGCTTTTCAGGAGAAGCTGGACACCTTCTACAAGGAAAAGCGCAACACTGGATATAGCCACGAAGAATACGAGGCTTTCCTCAGGCATATTGGCTATCTGTTGCCGGAGGGCGCGGCCTTTTCGGTCTCGACCAGCAATGTGGATCCGGAAATTGCCGTAACCGCAGGCCCACAACTCGTCGTCCCGGTAATGAACGCCCGTTATGCCCTTAATGCAGCCAATGCGCGCTGGGGCTCGCTCTACGACGCGTTGTATGGCACCGATGCCATTCCCGAAGCAGGCGGCGCCGAAAGAGGAAAGACATTCAATCCTGTGCGCGGCGCCAAGGTCATTGCCTGGGCCAAAGCCTTTCTCGACGACAGCGTGCCACTGACAGGAGCGAGCTGGAACGATGTTTCAGCACTGCGCATTGACAATCAGGAGCTTGCCTTGCAAGCCGGCGGGCAATCGGTTTCCCTGCAAGATGCAGCACAGTTCGCAGGTTACAGGGGCGAGGCCAATGCGCCGACCGCGATCCTCCTGGTAAAGAATGGATTGCATATCGAGATCGTCATCAATGCTGATCATGCCATCGGCAGGAGTGATCCCGCTCATATTGCCGATGTACTTCTGGAATCTGCCCTGACGACCATCCAGGACTGCGAGGATTCCGTTGCGGCGGTGGATGCAGAAGACAAGGTTGTGGTCTATCGCAACTGGCTCGGCCTGATGAATGGCGATCTCGAAGATACGTTTGAAAAAGGCGGCAAAAGCGTTACGCGCAAGCTTAATGCTGACCGGGAATATATCGGTAAGGACGAAAAACCGCTGACGGTACCCGGTCGCTCTTTGATGCTGGTGCGTAATGTCGGTCACCTGATGACCAATCCGGCGATCCTGGACAGGGATGGCAATGAGGTTCCGGAAGGCATCATGGATGCGGCGATCACAGCGCTGGCATCCCTCCACGACATCGGACCGGGTGGCCGCCACATGAATTCGCGTTCCGGATCGATGTATGTGGTCAAGCCGAAGATGCATGGCCCGGAAGAGGTGGCGTTCGCGTCCGAATTGTTCGGACGTGTGGAAGAATTGCTCGGCATGAAGCCGAATACGATGAAGATGGGGATTATGGATGAGGAGCGCCGCACGACGGTCAACCTCAAGGAAGCCATTCGCGCCGCAAAGGAACGGGTTGTCTTCATCAATACCGGATTCCTCGACCGCACCGGTGATGAAATCCATACTTCCATGGAAGCAGGTCCGATGATCCGCAAGGGCGACATGAAGCAGGCCTCCTGGATCGGTGCCTACGAGAACTGGAACGTCGATGTCGGTCTTGAATGCGGACTTTCCGGCCATGCCCAGATCGGAAAGGGCATGTGGGCAATGCCCGACCTCATGGCAGCCATGCTGGAGCAGAAGATCGCACACCCCAAGGCGGGCGCGAACACCGCTTGGGTTCCGTCGCCAACGGCGGCAACTTTGCATGCGACGCATTATCACAAGGTGAATGTCGCTGAGGTTCAGACTGGATTGAAGGCGCGTGGCCGGGCGAAGCTCAGCGATATACTGTCGGTGCCCGTTGCTTCGCGTCCTAACTGGACGCCTGAGGATATCCAGCGGGAGCTGGACAACAACGCCCAGGGCATTCTCGGCTATGTCGTGCGTTGGGTGGATCAGGGGGTGGGCTGCTCGAAAGTGCCCGACATCAACAATATTGGCCTCATGGAAGACCGTGCGACCTTGCGCATATCCGCCCAGCACATCGCGAACTGGCTGCATCATGGCGTTGCCACCGAGGCGCAGGTGCTTGAAACTTTGAAACGCATGGCAGCTGTCGTGGACAAGCAAAACGCCGGCGATCCGCTCTATCAGCCGATGGCGACGGATTTCGACGGCTCCATCACCTTCCAGGCCGCATGCGATCTCGTGTTCAAGGGCCGCGAACAGCCCAATGGCTATACAGAGCCGGTCTTGCATCGGCGCCGGCTTGAGCTCAAGGCCAGGCAGGCCAGCGCTTAAGACCGCGCGAAACCAATGGCCCGCGTCCGCCCCGTCAGTTATCTCACCCTCATCTTCTGGATGATGGCGAGGCTGGCGGTCGCGGAAGAGGCGCGACCGGCCGTTGAAATTGTCGATTGGGGACTGACCGGCGCCAAGGAAGTTGGCTCGGAACCGTCACCGGATACGCCTACGGGCGTAAACCGGCTGGTTGAAGGACCGGTCGAGGTGACACGCACCACAAGAATTCATGCCTGCATAGGTACGAGTTTCGGCGTTCTCTATCGAGTGTCTGCGGCTGATGACGCTGGTGCTGTGCCGATCAAGGTCGTGGTTCTCCACCCACAGATCAGCACTCCGGATGGTAGGCTCATGGAAAAGAGCAGCTGGCCCGATACCGCCGTTTCCCAGCGTCGCTATGCGGGGTGGGTCTTCGAGGAGAATTTCGAGCTCGTCTCCGGTTCTTGGACAATCTCGTTGGAGGACATGGCCGGCAAGGAACTGACCTCAAAGAGCTTCAGCGTGACTGCAGGCAATTGCCCGATTTCATGAGCTGATGATTCTGATACGCTAACCAATCAACGGGTGGCGAAGGACGTTACGTCGAATGAGCTGCACAAGGAGTTCCGCCTGGCTTGCCAGGCTGTTTGTCATTGCGCTTGCGTGCGGCGCTGGCCTGCCTGCTGCTGCGGGCGCTGAATCCGATCTTTATCGGGCCTCCGCCGTCGTTTCCGGCCAAGGTGAGGAGAACAGGGCGATTGGACTGGCCCAATGCCTGGAGGACGTCCTCGTAAAGGTATCGGGCGATCCGCGTCTGATGACGGACCGGAATGTCGCCGAACTCAAACGAAGGGCTGGCGAGTTCGTGGATCGGTTTGCGTACCGGGACCGGATGTCAGGCGTCCCGATCCATGACGAGCAGGGATCCTATGACCGCCCGCACGATCTGAGTGCGGAGTTCGATGTGGCGAAGATCGATGAGATTTTAAGGTCACTCGGGCGGCAGCCCTGGCTCTCGCCGCGGCCGCGTGTTGTAGTGTTTCTTGCAGTATTCGGGAGGAAAGCAGATTTTGCCCTGGCCAGTGATGGCGATGCCGATATGCGCACATCGCTTGCAGCTGCAGCGGCACGGGTGGGGTTGCCGATGGCCCTGCCGACAAGCGCTCAACTCGAACAGCGAGAACTGAATGCCAGCACGTTGTCACGCGCGGATGTTCCGAAACGCGAAACTCTGGCCACCACCGAAGACGTTGCGCTGGCCGGAACATTGCAGTGGAGCGACGAGGCGCTTGGCTGGGTCGCAAGCTGGCGCATGCGATCAGATGCAACGGATTATCGATGGCAAATTCGCGGTGTCGGCTTCGACGACTCGTTCCGCAATGGCATGCGGGGTGCAGCGCAAGTCCTTTCCGGTCATGGCAAGCCGCAATAGGTTGACCGCAATGATGCACGCCTACTTGTTTGCTGGCTGATTCTTGTTTAGGCGATGCGCATGAAACTGCTCGCGATCGACACCGCCGCCAATCTTTGCTCCGTCGCCGTTTTTGATGTCGGAACGGGGTCTTTGTTGGCTGAAGTTATCGAGGATATCGGCAAGGGGCATGCCGAGCGCCTGATGGCGGTGATCGAACAGGCACTGGAACAGAGTACGAGTCTCATCACCGATATTGGCAAGATCGCCGTCAGTATCGGCCCGGGCTCCTTTACAGGAGTCCGTGTCGGCGTATCGGCCGCACGCGGCCTTGCGCTTGCGCTTCGATGCCCCGTCGTCGGAATCAGCACCCTGCAGTCGCTGGCCCATGACGCTGCAAGGTCAAATCCGGGCAAGGCGATCCTGTCTATCATCGATGCGCGCCGCGAAGAACTCTACGCCCAGTTCTTCAACGCAGATGGATCGGCGGAATCGGAACCCATGGTGACGAGCCTGCCGCTGATACTTGGACAATTGGCAGAGCGGGTAACTGTGCATGTCCTTGCTGGTTCAGGTGCGTCGCTCGTCAATGAAAAGCTCGGTCAGCGCCTCGACATCGCTGTGGAGGGGGCGACCGGAAGCATTGAGGCCGTCGCGCGGCTGGGAGCGATCCTTGTTTCCGATGGCGCGCCAAAGCCGCTTTACTTGCGCGGTCTCGATGTCAAACCGCAACAGGGCTTTGTGCTCAAAAGGAAGGTTGCTGAATGATCGGCTTTCCCTTCGACAATATGCGGTCGCGCAGCTTTGTCATCGAACCTGTTGTGCGCGCCGATGCGGTACAACTTGCAGCTCTGCATGCCCTGACCTTCCGGCAGCCCTGGAGCGATGATGATTTTCACGCGCTGCTGGTCGAAGACAATGTGTTCGGATTCATTGCCCGGGAACAGGGAAATCCCAAGGCAATGGCTGGCGGCTTCGTTGTGGCAAGGCTCGTTCTCGACGAGGCGGAAATCCTGACGATCGCTGTGGCACCCCCGGCGCAGCGCAAGGGGCTTGGGCACGCCTTGATGGATGCAACGCTTCGTCACCTGCACAATGCCCGCGCCAGTATGCTCTTTCTGGAAGTAGATGAACTCAATATACCGGCTCTGGCACTTTATCGCAGGCTCGGTTTCAAACAGGTCGGAAAACGGCCAGGCTATTACGAGACTGCCGCAGGACGTTCGAGTGCATTGACCATGCGCCGCGACCTCAAGGCAGGTCGCTGACATGATCTCCTGGCTGCGGTTCATAGTCATGGCGACGGCATTTGCCCTGACGATTCTTTGCCTTGTGCCACTGCAATATGTGTTCCTTAAAACGGGGTGGGGTCCCCGCATTGCCACGCCGATGCTTTTTCACAGGATCGTCAGCCGCTTGCTTGGCTTCCGCATCCGTTTGCACGGCGAGATGGCAAAGGAACGGCCACTCCTGCTCACCGCCAACCACACGTCCTGGACCGATATCGTAATCCTTGGTTCCCTGCGTGAAATGGCCTTTATTGCCAAGGCGGAAGTGGCCACGTGGCCACTGTTCGGCATGCTTGCCAAGCTGCAGCGCACGGTCTTCATCGAACGCGAGAAGCGCGGCAAAACCCACCATCAGGCCAGCGTCATCGCAACCCGTCTTGCGGCAGGCGACCCAATGGTGCTTTTTGCCGAAGGCACAACGTCCGATGGTAATCGTGTTCTGCCGTTCAAGACGTCACTTTTCGGCGCCGCGCAGGTTGCAATTCGCGAAACCAATGTCGAGACGGTAACTGTGCAGCCTGTTGCAATTGCTTATACCCGCGTTCACGGCATGCCGATGGGCCGCGTCCACCGCCCCCTTGTTGCGTGGCCAGGTGACGTGCCGTTGGCTCCAAGCCTGATTGGTCTACTCAAGGACGGTGCCGTCGACGTTGACGTATGGTTTGGCGAACCGGTGGTCATCGACGCAAAAAGTGACCGCAAGGTATTGGCGCGAACGATGGAAGAGCGAGTGCGTGCCATGGTTCATACCTCGCTCATGGGGCGAGACCTCGTCAGCCTTCAGGGCGAAAGCCGCGAGGACCCTATTCTCAACGGCACCAAAAACCGTTAGAAGCCTGCCCATGGACGATATCAGCATTACAAACAAGCCGGATGAAGACTCCGGATCCCTGGCGCATTCGGTGGCGCTTGGCAACACGCGCAAGGTCTATGTCAAGACCTATGGCTGCCAGATGAATGTCTATGACAGCCAGCGCATGGCCGACAGTCTTGCGGCTGAGGGCTACAGTGCAACCGACAATGCAGACGACGCAGACCTGGTGCTGATCAATACCTGCCATATCCGCGAGAAGGCTTCGGAAAAGCTCTATTCGGCGCTTGGCCGCCTGCGCAAGATGAAAGATGCAAGGGCTAAGGAAGGCCGCGAGTTGACTGTCGGCGTTGCCGGTTGCGTCGCCCAGGCCGAAGGCGACGAGATTACTCGCCGGGCACCGGTCGTCGATCTGGTGGTTGGCCCGCAAACCTATCACCGCTTGCCGCTGGCGCTCGCCCGCGTGCGCCAGGGGGAGCGCGTGGTCGAGACCGAGTATGCGATTGAAGACAAGTTCGAGCATCTGCCCGCGCCTGGCAGGGAGCAAACAAGGAGCCGGGGCGTAACGGCATTTTTGACCGTGCAGGAAGGTTGCGACAAGTTTTGCACATTCTGCGTCGTGCCCTATACGCGCGGATCGGAAGTTTCACGCCCCGTCGCCCAGATTGTCCGAGAAGCCGAGAAGCTGGCGGATGCGGGCGTACGCGAACTGACTTTGCTTGGCCAGAACGTCAATGCCTGGCACGGCGAAGGTGCTGATGGACGCGAGTGGGGTCTTGGCGAGTTGCTGTATCGTCTGGCGGAGATCCCCGGCATCGCGCGTTTGCGTTACGTGACCAGTCATCCGCGGGATATGGATGACACGTTGATCAACGCCCATCGCGACCTCGAAATGCTGATGCCCTATCTGCATCTGCCGGTCCAGTCGGGTTCCGATCGGATACTCAAGGCCATGAACCGCAAGCACACCGGCGCGGACTATAGGCGTCTGATCGAGCGTATTCGCGGCGCCCGCTCGGATATCGCACTGTCGGGAGACTTCATTGTCGGCTTTCCGGGTGAGAGCGAGCAGGATTTCGAAGACACGATGCAGATCGTCCGGGACGTCACCTACGCGGCAGCCTACTCGTTCAAATACTCGCCACGACCCGGTACGCCCGGCGCAGACATGGATGGTCATGTCGAAGAGGCGGTAAAGGATGCCAGGTTGCAGCGTCTGCAGGCGTTGCTCAGCGAACAGCAATATGCGTTCCAGCGCAGCCTTATCGGAAAGTCGATGGATGTGCTGATTGAAAAGGCCGGTCGTGTGCCGGGCCAGATGGTGGGACGATCTCCCTGGTTACAACCTGTAATTATAGATGTACACGGCGGTCGAATCGGCGACATTATCAATGTGCGAATCATCGACACCGGCACCAACAGCTTGATTGGTGTCCGGGAGATGAACTCGGCGAGCAATGGGACTATATAAGAGGCTGAACACTTTTTCAGGAGAGCCGTTTGAACGCCACCGAAAAGCTGAAACCCACTCCCTCCGGAGCCTCGGATCTGGCGCATATCGTTCTGACTTTTGACAATAACCGGCTGGCAAGTGCGCTGTTCGGTCAGTTCGATGAAAATCTTGCCCGCATTGAGCAGAAACTGGGCGTTGACGTTCGCTCCAAGGGTAATCAGCTTGCCATCCGTGGTGAGCCCGGCGCGACCGAGCAAGCGCGCAGGACACTCGACAGGCTCTATGAACAATTGCAGAAGGGCCATGATATCTCCGCGTCCGATGTCGATGGCGCATTGCGCATGGCGATTGCCGCCGACGATCAGTTGACGCTCCCGACGATGGAAAACAAGAGCAAGATGGCTGCTGCCCAGATATCAACGCGCAAAAAGACAATTTTTGCCCGCACACCGACGCAGGATGCGTATATGCGGGCGCTGGACCGTTCGGAACTGGTGTTCGGAGTGGGGCCCGCTGGTACCGGCAAGACTTATCTGGCAGTGGCTCATGCAGCAATGCTGCTCGAGCGCGGCCTTGTGGACCGGATCATTCTTTCAAGGCCTGCGGTGGAAGCCGGCGAACGGCTTGGGTTCCTCCCCGGGGATATGAAGGAGAAAGTCGATCCCTATCTGCGGCCGCTCTATGACGCGCTCTACGACATGATGCCTGCCGACAAGGTCGAGCGAGCCATTGCCGCCGGCGTGATTGAAATAGCACCGCTTGCCTTCATGCGCGGACGAACGCTGGCACATTCGGCAATTATTCTCGACGAGGCACAGAACACGACATCCATGCAAATGAAGATGTTCCTGACACGTCTCGGTGAAAATGCCCGGATGATCATCACTGGCGATCCGAGCCAGATTGATCTGCCGCCCGGGCAAAAATCCGGTCTGGTCGAAGCGCTTCGTATTCTTGATGGCGTCAGCGGCATCGTGACCGTCCGGTTCACCGACGTGGACGTGGTCCGGCATCCGCTGGTCGCTGCCATCGTCCGGGCCTATGACAAGGAAGGCGCCAAGCCCTGAGCGGCGTGGCGACAATAGCTTGATTACGATCGATGTTCTTGTTGAGACGGGCGGCTGGGCCGACGAGTCGGCGCTACGCGATTTGTCGACACGTGCCATCGCTGCCGCCTGGCAGCAGCTGGATGATGGTGAGCAACCGGAGAGCGAGCTTAGCCTCGTGTTCACCGATGATGCCGCGATCAGGGAGCTCAACAATGATTGGCGTGACAAGGACAAGCCAACCAATGTCCTGTCATTTCCTGCGTTCGCGCTGACGCCGGGCCAGAAACCTGGACCCATGCTTGGCGACATCGTCATTGCCCGGGAAACTGTGGCACGCGAAGCACTGGATGAGCAGAAGCCCTTCGACGATCATCTGACGCATCTTGTTGTCCATGGATTTCTGCATCTACTTGGCTATGATCATCTGACGGAGGCAGAAGCCGAGGAGATGGAGGCGTTGGAACGCAAAATTCTGGCGCGTCTTGCAATCCCGGACCCATATGCGCTATCCGTCATTGACGATCAATCCGATTGAGGACCATGTCTGACACGTCGCACCAGAACGATCCTGCCGCGCCCGCCAAGGGAATAGCGGGGCAGGAGAGTGATGCCGAAGGGCAGAGTATCACCAGAGCGCACCCAGAAAAGCGCTCGCTTCTTTCCGCAATCTTTCCATTCCTGCGTGCCCGTCCAGGGACCTCCCTGCGTGAGGACCTGGACGCCGCCTTGGCTGAGGATCATCACGGCGATACTGCGTTTTCGCCGGAAGAGCGTGCCATGCTGCACAATATCCTGCGTCTTCGCGAATTGCGGGTCGAGGATGTGATGATTCCACGCGCCGATATTGAGGCAGTGGAAATCGCCACAACCCTCGGCGACCTTCTTGAGCTGTTCGAGAAGTCGGGCCATTCGCGCATGCCGGTCTTTGCCGAGACCCTGGATGATCCCCGCGGGATGGTGCACATCCGTGATGTGGTTAACCACATCACCAAGATATCGAGGGTCAAGGCTTCCCGCAGATCGTCTGCCCGGACACCGAAGGCGCCCATTTCAGCGAAGTTCAATCTTGCGAATGTTGATCTTACCAAGTCGATCGCAGAACTGAACCTGATGCGGCCGGTTCTGTTCGTGCCTCCGTCAATGCTGGCCAATGATCTGATGGGACGCATGCAGGCGCAGCGCATCCAGATCGCCCTGGTCATCGATGAGTATGGCGGGACCGATGGGCTGGTATCGCTTGAAGACATCGTCGAAATGGTAGTTGGCAATATTGAAGACGAACATGACGACGATGAAGTCATGATCATCGAAGAGCCGGAAGGCGTGTTCATTGCCGATGCGCGCGCCGACCTTGACGAGGTTTCGGGGAAGATCGGCGCTGGTTTCGTCATTGGCGAACATGGCGAGGATGTTGATACTGTCGGCGGGCTGATCTTCTCGATTCTTGGCCGTATCCCTGTGCGCGGCGAAATGGTGCAGGCGGTACCAGGTTATGAATTCCACGTGCTGGAAGCTGATCCACGCCGTATCCGCAAGGTGCGCATTGTGCCGTTGCGCCATGTTGAACGCCGACCGCGCACGGTACGACAAGGCATGGCCGAGGAGCCGGCGGAAACGGACGAATGATTGGCACAAGTCTCACCGTATAAGACTGAAGAAAGACAGGAAGTGGTGGGGCTTGGCATGATCCAGCGTCTGGCAGGTAAGGTCATCCTTTTGTCGGGCTGGCGGCGGGCCGGCTTGGCCGTTCTCATGGGCGCACTGGCGAGCTTCGCGCTCCCTCCTTACGATTTTTTCGCCGTTTGCCTCGTATCATTCCCGGTTCTCGTCTGGTTGATCGACGGTGCCGTGGACAATGCAGGCGCAGGACCAATTCGCCGGCTCTTGCCGGCTGCCGCGATCGGCTGGTGGTTCGGTTTCGGATATTTCGTCTTTGGGCTCTGGTGGATCGGCAACGCGCTGCTGGTCGATGCGGAAAATTTTGCTTGGGCCATACCCTTTGCCATCTTCGGCCTGCCCGCATTCCTTGCTTTTTTCTACGCTCTGGCGACAGCGCTCGCACGCCTGTTCTGGAGTGACGGGATTGGCCGTGTCCTGGCTCTTGCCTTCGGTTTTGGCATTGCCGAATGGCTGCGTTCCTTTGTCCTGACCGGGTTCCCCTGGAACGCCATCGGGTATGCCGCCATGCCTGTACCCGTATTGATGCAGTCGTCTGTGATAACCGGACTGTTGGCCATGAACGTACTTGCCGTGATCGTGTTTGCCATGCCGGCGCTGCTGGTGGATCGTCGGGATATAAAGACAGGTCTTGCCCTGGTCATCCTCTTGGTTTCTGCCCATGTTGGCTACGGTGTCTACCGGCTCAGTACGGCACCCATCGAAGCCAAGGGGCCGCAAGTGCGCATCGTACAGCCGTCGATCGCGCAGGATCTCAAGTGGGAGGCTACGGCACGCAAGGATATCTTCGCCAAGTATCTTGCAATGACCAGCGAGGCACCGAAGGACGGCAAGCCGAGGCCCCAGGTGATCATCTGGCCGGAGACCTCGGTCCCGTACATTCTGACCAAGGCGCCGGAAGCGCTGAAGGGCATTGCCGACACCTTGCAGGACGGGCAGGTCCTGCTTGCCGGCGCTATTCGTGTTGAAGAGCCAGGCGGTGGAGAGGAACCTCTCTACTACAATTCAATATTCGCAATCGATAGCAACGGCGAGATCACTGGTGCAGCGGACAAGGTTCATCTGGTGCCATTCGGTGAATATCTGCCGTTTGAAAAGATGCTGCGTCGGTTCGGGGTCAACGAGGTAGTCGAGATGCCTGGCGGATTTACCGCTGCCGCGTCACGGCGTTCCCTTCCGGTCACCGATGCATTCAACGTACTTCCGCTGATCTGCTATGAGGCAATCTTCCCGGCGGAAATGAGTTATCAGGGTCCGCCGGCAGCCGCGATAGTCAACGTCACCAACGACGCCTGGTATGGAGACACGCCCGGTCCGTACCAGCATTTCCGTCAAGCGCAGTTACGGGCGGTCGAGCAGGGTCTTCCTCTGGTGCGCGCCGCCAATAATGGCCTTTCCGGCGTGGTCGATCCCTATGGTCGAATCATCGATGCGCTCGCCTTGAATGCCGTTGGGGTGGTCGATGCGGCGGTTCCAGCGAAGGCGCAGCTACCCTTGGGTGAGGCTGCCCGTCGATATCAATTCTGGGTTGTAATTTGCCTCGTTCTGATTGCATCACTGGCGTATTTTTTGCGCCGAAGGACAAGGGTTGGTTGACATTTCAGGTGCCGACCTATCGAATAATGCTATATTTGGCCGCTAAATATATTAGTGATAAAATTCATTTTCAGCCCCATTTCATACGAATGAGATTTTCATGTCTGATAATAAAAAGAGACCTAATCCAGTAGACGTGCACGTCGGAGCACGCATAAGACTGCGACGCAACATGATCGGTTTGAGCCAGGAGAAACTTGGTGAAAGCCTGGGAATTACTTTTCAGCAAATACAGAAATATGAAAAAGGCATGAATCGCGTCGGTGCCAGCCGGCTGCAGGCCATTGGCAACATCCTCAATGTGCCGGTTACATTTTTCTTTGACGATATGCCCGGTCAATCCGACAAGCCGAAGGGCTTCGACGAAGAGAGTGAAACCACCTATGTCGTGGGCTTCCTGAACAGCTCGGAGGGAATTCAGCTCGCCCGTGCGTTCGCCAAGATCACCGATGCGAAAGTCAGGCGGAAAATTCTCGACCTGGTCCGGACATTGGGGGACGAGGAAGAATAATCGTTTGAGACGACCGGCGCCGTCCAGGTGGTTCCCCGGTTTTGGAAAAAAATTCTCAAACTGTCGATTGTTTGAAAATGAAAGCAATTGACTGATCCCTTCGTCCTTGGCAAACACTACGCAGCCCCGCCCGGGCTTTCTCGGGCGGGAGTTCTTTCGCTTTCAAGAGGGGTTCCCCGTGACACGCAGTTCATATCTTTTTACCAGTGAGTCCGTATCGGAAGGTCATCCAGACAAGGTCTGCGACCGTATTTCCGATGAAATCGTCGACATGATCTACAAAGAGGCAAAGAAGACGGGCGTTGATCCGTGGACTGTGCGTATTGCATGCGAAACGCTGGCAACCACCAACCGCGTCGTTATCGCGGGTGAAGTGCGCGTGCCGGACACTCTATTGAAGAAAGACAAGAACGGCGTGGTGGTCAAGGATGCCAAGGGTCATCCTGTCATCAATCCATCGAGGTTCCGGGCGGCCGCCCGCCGCGCTATCCGCGACATCGGATACGAGCAGGACGGCTTCAACTGGAGGACAGCAAAGATCGACGTGCTGCTGCATCCGCAGTCAGCTGACATCGCCCAGGGTGTGGACAATGCAGCCGACCGCCAGGGCGAGGAAGGTGCCGGAGACCAGGGCATCATGTTCGGATATGCTTGCCGGGAGACGCCGGATCTCATGCCCGCTCCGATCTATTACTCCCACAAAATTCTCGAGCTCCTGGCCGGTGCCCGCCACAAGGGCGAGGGTGATGCCGGGAAGCTTGGGCCTGACGCCAAGAGCCAGGTGACCGTGCGTTATGTGGACGGTGTAGCGGCGGAAGCGACACAGATCGTGCTTTCGACGCAGCATCTCGATTCGAGCTGGGATTCCAAGAAGGTTCGCAAGGTTGTCGAACCCTATATCCGCGAAGCACTCGGCGATCTGAAGATTGCCGATGATTGCGTATGGTACATCAACCCGACCGGCAAGTTCGTCATTGGCGGGCCAGATGGCGATGCCGGACTGACCGGCCGCAAGATCATCGTTGATACTTACGGCGGCGCTGCTCCCCATGGCGGCGGTGCATTCTCGGGCAAGGACACCACCAAGGTCGACCGTTCAGCCGCCTATGCAGCTCGGTATCTGGCGAAGAACGTGGTTGCCGCGGGCTTTGCAGATCGCTGCACCATCCAGCTTTCCTATGCGATTGGCGTTGCGCAGCCGCTTTCGGTTTACGTCGACCTGCATGGAACTGGCAGTGTGAAGGAAGATGCTGTGGAAGCGGCGCTGCGCAAGGTGATGGACCTTTCACCTTCCGGCATTCGCAAGCATCTCGACCTCAACAAGCCGATCTACGCGAAGACCTCAGCCTATGGCCATTTTGGCCGCAAGCCGGGCCGCGACGGTTCCTTCTCGTGGGAGAAGACTGATCTGGCAAAGCAGCTGAAGACAGCCCTGGCCGCCTGAGCGGCCGTGGCGGAACATGCCGATGGATGAGCCAAGGCGCGAGCGTTCGACGGAAGCATTCTTCGGCAGACGAAGCGGAAAGGCGTTGCGCCCTTTGCAGCGCTCGATTCGCGATGAGTTGCTGCCGCTGCTCAAACTCGATCTGACAAGCCCACCGCCAGCCGACCTTCGCAGTCTGTTTTCTGCGGAGGTGGGCACGGTGAGAATGGAGATCGGCTTTGGCGGCGGCGAACACTTGCTGCACGAAGCTGCGCGCTGCCCGACGGCAGGGTTCATTGGCATCGAACCATTCGTCAACAGCATGGCGAAACTGGTTGTCGACCTCCATGACAACCCGCTTCAGAACATCCGGCTCTATGACGACGATGCGACCCAGGTCCTCGATTGGTTGCCAGAGGCCTCGCTGAACGGCATCGATCTGTTCTATCCCGATCCGTGGCCGAAAAAGAAGCACTGGAAACGTCGTTTCGTCAGTCAGAAGAATCTTGACCGTTTTGCGCGGGTGCTGAAGCACGGCAGCCTGTTCCGGTTTGCCTCTGACATTGACACCTATGTGAACTGGACGCTGCAGCATTGCCGCGACCACGACGATTTCGATTGGCAAGCGACAACCTCTGCCGACTGGCATACGCCTTACGAAGCGTGGCCCGGCACGCGTTATGAACAGAAGGCGCATCGCGAAGGCCGGACGGGCGCCTACCTGACCTTCCTGCGGCGGTAGATGCGCTGAACCCTTGCACGCATTTCACGTGACAGCTTCCTGACAGTTTTCTAGTATCATTCTAATGGTGAGGAGACTGCTGGGAGGCTGTCAGTTTTTTGTCGTTGATCCCATGAATTTGTTCCGTCGCGAATTCATGATTCCTGCGTCGGCATCTTTCCCGCTTTTTCCCTAAGCTATTTAAAATCAATGGCCGATGGCCAGCATGGGAGGATTTCCACAATGCGTAAGATGTTGCTTGCTTTCGTTGCCGCCGGGGCAATGGTACTGTCTGGACAGGCTTTTGCCGCGGACTACAAGATCATGGCTCCAGCCGCTCCTGGTGGTGGTTGGGATCAGACCGCACGTACGCTCCAGACAGCCCTCCAGGATGAGAAGATCTCAGGCAGCGTTCAGGTTGTGAACGTTCCTGGTGCCGGTGGCACGATTGGCCTCGCGCAGTTTGCAAATTCCGCCAAAGGTGATCCCTCTCAGCTGATCGTTGGCGGTTATGTCATGGTCGGTGCCATCCTGACCAATGCATCTCCGGTAACTCTGGATCAGGTCACGCCAATTGCCCGTCTGACCGGCGAATACGAAGCGCTGGTCGTCCCCGCAGATTCCCCCATCAAGACGATGGCTGATCTTGTTGAAAAACTGAAGGCAGATCCCGGCGCTGTGTCGTGGGGTGGTGGTTCGGCAGGCGGTACGGACCACATTACTGCTGGTCTGATTGCAAAAGCAGCAGGTGTTGATCCGACAAAGGTCAACTACATTGCGTTCTCCGGTGGTGGTGAAGCGCTGGCAGCCATTCTTGGCGGTCAGGTTACCGTCGGGATTTCCGGATATGGAGAGTTCGAATCGCAGATCAAGGCGGGTGCGCTGCGCATCATCGGCATTTCCAGCGACGCCAAGGTAGCAGGTATCGATGCACCGACCTTCAAGGAAGGCGGCGTGGATGTTTCGATCCAGAATTGGCGCATGGTTGCCGCGGCTCCAGGCATTTCCGCCGAACAGGAAGCTGCAATCGGTGCTGATGTTGAAAAGCTGGTGAAGTCGAAGAGCTGGCAGGACCAGCTCAAGGCCAAGGGCTGGGCCGACACCTATCTTGCTGGCGACGCGTTCAAGGCACAGCTGGCAAAGGATACTGAAGCAACGTCTGCAATCCTGAAAGACATTGGCCTCGTAAAATGACGCAAGAGTCGCCGAGTTCCGAAACGCGCCGCCCTGATTGGGCGGCGCTGGTTATCGCAGCAGCCATCGCGATTCTGGCTGCTGTCATCGTTTATAGTACGGCGACGGCCAAGGGCGGCAGCGCGACGAGGATCGGACCATCGGCATTTCCCTACGCCATCGCGGGGTGCCTGTTCCTGCTGTCGATCTGGACCGTATTCGAAGCGATGCGCGGAGACTTTCCGGAGCGGGAAAAACAGGAAATTCAGCCTGTCATCTGGATTGTCGGCGGATTGGCGGCGCAGATGCTGCTCTTGCACATAACCGGCTTTGCAATAGCGACAGGATTGCTGTTTGCAGCCACTGCGCGGGCATTCGGCAAGGGGCCGTTGTGGATGACAATCCCGATCGGCATCGTTCTATCATTCATCGTCTGGGTCATCTTTGCCAAGGGATTGCAGTTGACGCTCCCGGCAGGACCGCTCGAACGTCTTATTTAGGTCAGAGCCATTATGGATAGTTTCACACTGTTGGCGCATGGGTTTGCGGTTGCGATGCAGCCGCTCAATCTGCTCTATGCCCTGATTGGCGTAACCTTGGGCACCGCCGTGGGCGTGTTGCCGGGCATAGGACCGGCGCTGACGGTCGCGTTGCTTCTCCCGGTCACCTATAAGCTGGACCCGGCCGGATCGTTGATCATGTTTGCCGGCATTTATTATGGCGGCATGTATGGCGGTTCGACGACGTCAATCCTCTTGAATACGCCGGGTGAGAGCTCCTCCATTGTTACCGCCCTGGAAGGCAACAAGATGGCGCGGGCCGGGCGGGGCGGCCCCGCGCTTGCAACCGCTGCCATAGGGTCTTTTGTTGCCGGCCTGATTGCAACGATGGCACTTGCCCTGATTGCGCCGACGATCGTAAAATTTGCCCTTTCGTTCGGCCCTGCGGAATATTTCGCGTTGATGGTTCTCGCCTTCATGACCGTTTCCGCGGCCTTTGGCGACTCAACGCTCCGTGGATTGACGGCGCTGTTTCTTGGGCTCGCGCTCGGTCTGATCGGCATCGATCTGCAAACCGGACAGGCGAGGCTGGCTTTCGGTATTCCCGATCTGCTCGACGGTGTGGAGGTAACGACACTCGCGGTCGCACTCTTCGCGGTCGGCGAAAGTCTGAGCGTCGCTGCCGCCCATCGCTATGGCGAAGAAAAGATCGAAGCGATCAAGGGCTCCGTCTGGATGAACCGGGAAGACTGGTCGAGATCGTGGAAGCCCTGGCTGCGCGGCACGTTCATCGGTTTCCCGATCGGCGCCATGCCAGCCGGCGGCGCAGAAATCGGCACATTCCTGTCCTATTCGGTAGAGAAGCAGCTTTCAAAGAAACCGGAAGAGTTCGGTAAAGGCGCCATTGAGGGGGTTGCCGGCCCTGAGGCGGCGAACAATGCATCGGCTGCCGGTACGCTTGTCCCGCTGCTGACGCTTGGACTGCCGACAAGTGCGACAGCTGCCATCATGCTTGCTGGATTCCAGCAGTTCGGCCTTCAGCCCGGCCCATTGCTGTTTGCCAACAATCCGCAAATCGTCTGGGGTTTGATCGCCAGCCTGCTCGTCGCCAATTTCATGCTGCTGGTTCTGAATTTGCCGCTGGTGGGCCTGTGGGTACGGCTGTTGTCGATCCCCAGACATTGGCTCTATGCCGGCATTCTGGTGTTTGCCACGCTTGGCACCATCGGAGCCAATCCGTCGACGTTCGAGCTTGGCATGCTGCTGGCGTTCGGCGTGCTTGGATACATACTGCGCCGCTTCGGGTACCCGATCGCACCCGTTGTGGTTGGTTTGATTCTCGGCCCCATGGCAGAGCAGCAGTTGCGCCGCGCGCTGGCAATTAGCCAGGGTGACCCCACAGTGCTCGTTCATTCACCCATTGCGGTGATTCTGCTGATACTGGCAGTCTGCGCCGTGGTGGTGCCATTGATCATGCGCGCGCGCGGCAAAGGCAAAGTGCTCTCATCACTGGCAGCGAGCGAAGACTGACCACTAGCCAGCCTGGAATCCACCGGAAGAGTTTAGTTCCGGTGGATGGTGCGGAACTGAACCGGGTCGATGCCGAGAGCACGCAGATCAGAAGCTGCCGGCTGTTCGCCGAGCCGCGTTGCCGATGCTACTGCGACCGCACTGCCGAGCATGGTGAAAAACTGGCCTATCCTGGAATGGATGTGTCTCTTGGTCATTGTTCTATCCTTTTTCGCATGATGTTGCGATGCAGCATAGATAGGAGAGATGGCTGGGGATGATTAGCCCTCAGAGTGCAGAGCAGCTATGCGAAAATGCATGCCAGAATCGTCAATTCGGAGGGAGTTGCGAGAAATTCTTCTCCAAGCTTGAAAACAGCAAGCCGTTTCGGTATATAGAAGTCATATTCTTGGTCGATAGAACAGGAGTGGGTCCAGACCGGTCCCGCTCTTTTTTGTTTCTTAAGGCCGAAACAGGGAAAAAATTTGCGTGACAGACAGCGCTGAATCAGAACACGGAACGGTCTCCGCCAAGGAGCGTGAAGAACGCATCATCACTGAAACAGGTGTCGATGCGCGCGTTGCCGGTATCATTGAGCCGGTACTGGAGTCCATAGGCTTCCGCCTGGTTCGAGTACGTCTTTCCGGCCTCAATGGACTGACATTGCAGATCATGACAGAGCGCAACGATGGCACGATGACCGTCGAAGATTGCGAGCTGGTCAGCCGCACACTATCGCCGGTTCTGGATGTCGAGGATCCGATCGATCGGCACTACCATCTGGAGGTCTCGTCGCCTGGCATCGATCGTCCGTTGGTTCGCAAGTCGGACTTCGCCACCTGGTCCGGTCACATCGTCAAGGTCGACACGTCAGCCGTTCTTGAAGGCCGCAAGAAGTTTCGTGGCCGCATCGCTGCTGTATCGGCCGATGCCGTAACAGTCGAAAGCGACCAGGCGAGTTATGGCGACAAGCCCGTTATTGAGGTGCCCTTCGAGATGATCTCGGATGCACGGTTGGTTTTGACGGATGACCTCATCCGCGATGCATTGCGCCGCGACAAGGACTTGCGCGAAGGCCGGATACCCGAAGAGGGCGCGGTCTCCCCGGACGACGCAGAAGCTGCGTCGACACAAACAGATCAGGATTGATATTTCATACGCCCGCGGGAGAAGCGGTGCGGTGAACCCAAGGAGAAGAACATGGCAGTCAGTGCAAACAGGCTAGAACTTCTGCAGATCGCCGATGCGGTCGCACGCGAGAAGTCGATTGACCGCGAGATCGTTATTGCGGCGATGGCCGATGCCATTCAGAAGGCCGCACGCTCGCGTTATGGGCAGGAGACCAACATCCGCGCCGATATCAATGCCAAGACCGGTGAGATCAAGCTTCAGCGCCTGCTCGAGGTAGTAGATGACGTGGAGGATCCGGTCACCCAGATCGGTATGGATGCGGCGCGTGACCGTAATCCTGATGCGCAGCCTGGCGATTTTCTGGCCGACCAGCTGCCTCCGATGGATTTCGGGCGCATTGCTGCCCAGTCCGCCAAGCAGGTCATCGTGCAGAAGGTCCGTGAAGCCGAGCGTGATCGCCAGTATGACGAATACAAGGATCGTGTTGGTGAAATCATCAACGGCAGCGTCAAACGCGTCGAATATGGCAATGTGATCGTCGACCTCGGCCGCGGTGAAGCCATTGTCCGCCGCGACGAACTGATCCCGCGTGAAACCTTCCGCTATGGTGATCGCGTCCGCGCCTATGTCTACGACGTCCGCCGGGAACAGCGCGGTCCGCAGATATTCCTGAGCCGCACGCATCCGCAGTTCATGGCAAAGCTCTTCACAATGGAAGTGCCGGAAATCTATGACGGGATCATCGAGATCAAGTCGGTAGCTCGTGATCCGGGCTCGCGCGCCAAGATCGCCGTCATTTCGCGCGACTCCTCGATTGATCCGGTCGGCGCCTGCGTTGGTATGCGCGGTTCGCGCGTGCAGGCAGTTGTCGGTGAACTCCAGGGCGAAAAAATCGACATTATTCCGTGGTCACCGGAACCGGCCTCCTTCATCGTCAATGCGCTTCAGCCAGCTGAAGTTGCCAAGGTTGTTCTCGATGAAGACGCCGAACGTATTGAAGTTGTGGTCCCGGATGACCAATTGTCACTAGCGATCGGCCGTCGCGGTCAGAATGTCCGCCTGGCTTCGCAGTTGACCGGCTGGGACATTGACATCCTCACCGAGCAGGAAGAGTCCGAGCGCAGGCAGAAGGAATTCGTCGAACGCTCGAACCTGTTCATGGAAGCGCTCGATGTTGATGAGATGGTTGGACAGGTGCTTGCGTCGGAAGGCTTTGCGAGCGTAGAGGAAATCGCCTACGTCGATAGCGATGACATTTCCTCCATCGATGGTTTCGATGAGGAGACCGCGACCGAAATCCAGCAGCGTGCTCAGGAATATTTGAGCCGTATCGAGGAAGAGCGGGATGTCCGCCGCAAGGAATTGGGTGTTTCCGATGAACTGCGCGATCTGCCCGGCATGACCAATGCAATTCTCGTTGCGGTCGGCGAAGATGGCGTCAAGACCGTTGAAGATTTCGCCGGCTATGCCGTTGATGAATTGACGGGCTGGCGTGAACGCAAGGATGGTGAGACAATCAACTATCCGGGTATCCTGTCGCAGTTTGATATCAGCCGCGCTGATGCAGAGCAGATGGTTCTTGCCGCTCGCCTCAAGGCCGGTTGGATCACGGAAGACGATCTTGCCAACGCCGAGCCTGAAGCAGAAGCCGATCAGGAGGTCGCTGGCTAACAGCGGACGTGAGCGTGGAACCGGAAATGAACGACAGGACGTGCATTGTCACGCGGACAAGCGGTTCTGTCGATGACATGATCCGGTTCGTGGCTGGGCCGGATGGAATGGTTGTCGCAGACTTCAAGCGCAATCTCCCCGGTCGCGGCTGTTGGGTGAAAGCCCAGCGGCGCTATGTGGATGAAGCGGTCAGGCGAAAGCTCTTTCCGCGTGCCCTGAAGACCAATGCCACTGTTCCGGATGATTTCGGACTGACAGTGGACCAGATGCTGGCAAAATCGGCATTGGGCAGTTTTGGGTTGGCGCGCAAGGCCGGTGTTGTGGTAACAGGGGCCGCAAAAGTGGACTCGGCCATCCGCAACGGTACTGCCGCCCTGGTGCTTCATGCGTTTGAAGCGGCCGAAGACGGTGTCCGGAAACTTGACCAGGCCCGCCGTTCGGTTGTTTATGCGGGCGGACCGGAAATACCTGCCCTTTCATTGTTTGAAAGCAGTGAAATGGATTTGGCATTGGGTGGGGTAAATGTGATACATGCTGCCGTACTCAAGGGGAAGGCAGCTGCCGGGTTCGTCAGGCGAGCTTGGCTGCTACAGCATTTTCGCGATGGCCGTGACGATCAGGCCGACGCTAAAGCGGCAGCTGCCGCGAAGGAAACGGAAACGGAATGAGCGATACAAAATCGACAGACGACAAGACGCTTGGCGTCAACAAGAAAACCCTGACCCTGAAGCGGCCCGGTGTTGAGCAGAGCACGGTGCGCCAGAATTTCAGCCACGGGCGTACGAAGTCTGTTGTCGTTGAAACCAAGAAGCGCAAATTTAGCCTTCCGGATCATAAGCCGGAAGTCGCGCCGCCTGCTGCGCCCGCCCCTGCGCCTGCTCAAGTGGCCGCCCCTGCGCCTGCTGCTCCAGTTCGTCCGGCGCCGCAGCCCGCTGTAACGCAGGCCAGCCCCGCTGTAGCACCGCGTCCGGCAGCGCCCGCTGCACCTGCGCCCTCGGCGCCATCTGGCGCCCGCCCCGCAGCACCCGTGCAGCAGCAGCGTCCTGCGCAGCAGTCCTATCGGCCAGCAGGCCAGCGTTCGAATGACAGATCCGGCATGGTATTGAACACGCTGTCGAGCGCCGAACTCGAGGCACGTCGCAAGGCACTGGAAGGTTCAAAGGCCCGTGACGCCGAGGATCGTGCCAAGGCTGCAATCGAAGCCGCGCGCCGTGCAGAGGAAGAAGCGCTGCGCGTTAAGGAGCGAGAGGAATCCGCACGCCGTCAGGCCGAGGAAGAAGAACGCATTCGCAAGGAAGCCGAAGCGAAGCAGCGTGCAGAAGAAGAATCCCGCAAGCGTCAGCCCGAACTGAAGGCAGCAGACGACGCTGCCGCTTTGAAGGCGCCTGTCCGCAAGCCGAATTTGGCGGAAGAGGACGATGATCGCCGCGGTCCCGCTGGAGCGCGGCGCGGTGCTGCTACGCCGGTCAAGCCGGAGGTGCGCGCGCCCAAGGTCGTCAAGGGCGAGGATGAGCGCCGTCGTGGCAAGTTGACATTGGGCTCGGCGCTCGATGACGAAGGCCGTAGCCGTTCCCTTTCGGCGATGCGCCGCCGGCAGGAGAAGTTCAAGCGTGGCATGCAGCAGGAGACACGCGAGAAGATTGCTCGCGAAGTGGTCTTGCCGGAAACCATCACAATTCAGGAACTCGCCCAGCGTATGGCCGAGCGTTCTGTCGACGTCATCAAGTTCCTAATGAAGGAAGGCCAGATGATGAAGCCGGGCGATTTGATCGATGCCGATACGGCCCAACTGATCGCCGAAGAATTCGGTCACACGGTGCGCCGTGTTGCTGAGTCCGACGTTGAAGAGGGAATCTTCAACGTGCAGGACGACGAAGCTGCCTTCGAGCCGCGTCCGCCGGTCGTGACCATCATGGGCCACGTCGATCACGGCAAGACCTCTCTGCTCGATGCCATCCGCAAGGCCAACGTCGTTTCTGGCGAAGCCGGCGGTATCACGCAGCATATCGGTGCTTACCAGGTCGAGCAGAACGGCCAGAAGATCACCTTCATCGACACGCCGGGCCATGCTGCGTTTACGGCCATGCGTGCTCGTGGCGCACAGGCTACCGACATCGCGATCCTTGTTGTGGCTGCTGACGACAGCGTCATGCCGCAGACCATTGAATCGATCAACCATGCCAAGGCGGCAGGGGTTCCGATCATCGTTGCCATCAACAAGATCGACAAGCCATCGGCTGATGCGCAGAAGGTCCGCAACGGTCTTCTGCAGCATGAAGTCTTCGTTGAATCGATGGGCGGTGAAACGCTCGATGTTGAAGTTTCGGCAAAAACCGGTGTCGGCCTCGACAAGCTGCTGGAAGCCATCCTGCTGCAGGCCGAAATACTCGACCTGAAGGCTGATCCGACACGGACGGCTGAAGGTGTCGTAATCGAAGCCAAGCTGGAACGCGGCCGCGGTTCTGTCGCCACTGTGCTGGTCCAGAAGGGCACGTTGCACCCAGGTGATATCATTGTTGCTGGCAGTGAATGGGGCCGTGTTCGTGCCTTGGTCAATGACCGTGGTGAGAACATGAAGGAAGCCGGACCGGCGACTCCAGTCGAGGTTCTCGGCCTCCAGGGACCGCCGCAGGCTGGTGATCGCTTTGCCGTCGTCGAAAACGAAGCAAAGGCGCGCGAGATTTCCGAATATCGCACGCGCCTTGCCCGTGAAAAGGCCGTGGCCAAGCAGGCCGGTTCGCGTGGTTCACTCGAACAGATGATGAGCCAGTTGCAGGTGACGGGCTTGAAAGAGTTCCCGCTGCTCATCAAGGGTGACGTGCAGGGATCGATCGAAGCCATTGCCGGCGCACTGGACAAGCTCGGAACCGACGAGGTGCGGGCGCGGATCATCCATTCGGGCGCTGGCGGCATCACCGAGAGCGATATCGCCCTTGCCGAAGCTTCCAACGCTGCGATCATCGGGTTCAATGTTCGTGCCAACAAGCAGGCGCGTGATCTTGCCGAGCGCGAAGGCATCGAAATCCGCTACTACAACATCATCTACGATCTCGTGGATGATGTGAAAGCAGCGATGTCGGGTCTCCTGTCACCGGAACGCCGCGAAACCTTCCTTGGCAATGCGGAGATTCTCGAAGTCTTCAACATCACCAAGGTTGGCAAGGTCGCTGGCTGCCGCGTTACGGAAGGCAAGGTCGAACGTGGTGCCGGCGTACGCCTTATCCGCGACAACGTTGTTATCCATGAGGGCAAGCTCAAGACGCTCAAGCGCTTCAAGGATGAAGTTTCTGAAGTGCCGGCTGGCCAGGAGTGCGGTATGGCGTTCGAAAACTACGACGATATTCGCGCTGGCGATACCATCGAAGCTTTCCGCGTCGAACATGTGACCCGAACGCTCTAATCAGCAGCGTCTCAATCATGAATGGCAGGTCGCCGGGTAAAACCGGCGATCTCTCATCTATTTGGATACGACAGAATGGCTCGTTTTGCTTCCACCGGCCCCTCGCAACGCCAGTTACGCGTCAGCGAGCAGGTGCGTCACGCAGTTTCCCAGGTGCTTCAGCGCGGCGATGTTCGCGACAGCACATTGGAAAATGCCGTCATTGCCATTTCCGAAGTGCGCATGTCGCCCGATCTGAAGATCGCCACCTGCTTCGTGTCACCGATTGGGGCAATCGACAGCGAGGGCGTCATCGGGGCTCTGAACAAGAACTCGAAGTTTATTCGAGGGCGAGCCGCAACATATCTCAAGCAGATGAAATATATGCCAGAATTCCGTTTCCGTATCGATACCAGCTTCGACAATTATGCCAAGATCGATGCACTCCTGCGCAAGCCGGAAGTCACACGCGATCTTGAAGGTGAGGACGAAGATGATGGGGGCGACCCGAATCCGGGGGATGTTCCCGGCCATGACGGTAATGACTGATGACGAGGCAGCGCAAGAAAAAAGGCCGTCCGGTTTCGGGCTGGCTTATCTTTGACAAGCCGAAAGGCATGGGGTCGACCGAAGCCGTCTCCAAGATCAAGTGGTTGTTCAAGGCGGAGAAGGCAGGTCATGCGGGTACGCTTGACCCCCTGGCGTCGGGCATGTTGCCGATTGCACTCGGCGAAGCGACCAAGACTGTTCCCTACGTGATGGACGGAACCAAGGTCTACCGTTTCACGGTAAGCTGGGGTGCTGAGCGCACGACGGACGATCTGGAGGGCGGGGTGACCGTGACCTCCGATAACCGCCCAGACGAGACCGCCATCAAGGCGTTGTTGCCAAAGTATACCGGCGTCATTGCACAGGTTCCGCCGAAATTCTCGGCCATCAAGATCGCTGGTGAGCGCGCCTATGATCTGGCACGTGGCGGCGAGGAAGTCGACATACCCGCCCGCGAAGTGGAGATCGACCGCCTGGACCTCGTCGAATGCCCTGACGCCTCGACGGCGATTTTCGAAGTCGAATGCGGCAAGGGGACCTATGTGCGGTCACTGGCTCGTGACATGGGACGCGATCTTGGCTGTTACGGCCACATTTCCGATCTGCGCCGCGTCGAAGTCGCACCGTTTGACGAAGCCGATTTCGTGACACTCGCTGAGCTTGAAGCGGTACACCCGCCAGTGCCGACTGAGGAGGAAGGCGAGGATCGCTCCTACGAGGGGCTGGCAGAGCGCTTCTCGGTCATGGACGCTTTCCTGATCGACACGGGCGCTGCGCTCGAAAGCCTTCCGCAGGTGGCGATCTCTGAGGATCAGGCTCATCGCATCCGCATGGGCAATCCGGTGATCCTGCGCGGGCGCGACGCACCGGTCGAGGCCGATGAGGCCTGTGTAACGAGCAAGGGCAAGCTTCTGGCAATCGGTTTTATCGAGCAGGGCCAGTTCAAGCCAAAGCGCGTGTTTACTGTGTAGAACCACCGGAATCATTTGCGGCTGGTAATTTGTCACATTTTGGACTATACGGCCCGCAGCGATTAGCTTTTGCCATCGCTTTAACCGGCCCCCGCTGGACGACATCCCGGCCGTGGGCATCCTGTTTTCCTCTTCAAAAGAAAGGATATACGATGTCGATAACCGCTGAACGCAAGCAGGCAGTGATCTCTGAATATGCAACAAAGCCCGGCGATACCGGTTCTCCGGAAGTCCAGGTTGCCGTTCTGACAGAGCGCATTGTCAACTTGACCGAGCACTTCAAGGACCACAAGAAGGACAATCATTCCCGTCGTGGTCTTCTCAAGCTCGTCTCGACGCGCCGCAGCCTTCTTGATTATCTCAAGAAAGTTGACCAGGGCCGCTACCAGACGCTGATCGAAAAGCTCGGCCTGCGCCGCTAACAGATTGGACCGGCGGATGCGTTTTCCACGCTCCGCCGGTTTATTTCATCTCGATATGAGATGAGTACTACCATGAGGCAGATCATGGGGCAGGATTGCAGGCAACTCGGTACCACGAGTTGCACGTTGTCTTGCCCGTGATTGGTCTAAACGAAACGGGAGAAATGCTGTCATCCAAAGGGATGCGCGTTTTTTCCCACTGAAGGACAAGACATGTTTAATCAACACAAAGTTGAAATCGAATGGGGCGGACGTCCGCTTATTCTCGAGACCGGCAAGATCGCACGTCAGGCTGACGGCGCCGTTGTTGCCACCTATGGTGAGACTGTCGTGCTTGCCACCGTCGTTTCCGCCAAGGAGCCGAAGCCTGGTCAGGATTTCTTCCCGCTGACTGTCAACTATCAGGAAAAGACCTATGCGGCCGGCAAGATTCCCGGTGGCTATTTCAAGCGTGAAGGCCGTCCGAGCGAAAACGAAACGCTGGTTTCGCGCCTGATCGACCGCCCGATCCGCCCGCTCTTTGCCGATGGCTACAAGAACGACACCCAGGTTGTCATCACGGTCATCCAGCACGATCTCGAAAACAATCCCGATATCGTTTCGATGATCGGCGCATCGGCTGCCCTGACGCTCTCCGGTGTTCCTTTCATGGGACCAATCGGCGGCGCCCGCGTTGGTTATATCGGCGGTGAGTACAAACTGAACCCGACCGTGGATGAGATGGTCGAGTCGAGCCTTGATCTCGTTGTCGCCGGTACAGGCGATGCCGTTCTCATGGTTGAATCGGAAGCCAAGGAATTGGCCGAAGATGTCATGCTCGGCGCCGTAATGTTCGGCCACAAGAACTTCCAGC
Source organism: Phyllobacterium lublinensis (assembly GCF_020164435.1). Taxonomy (GTDB): domain Bacteria; phylum Pseudomonadota; class Alphaproteobacteria; order Rhizobiales; family Rhizobiaceae; genus Phyllobacterium; species Phyllobacterium lublinensis. Next base: position 71,931 of record NZ_JAIUDQ010000016.1, read on the forward strand.
CGGTCATCGAAGCGATCATCAAGCTCGCTGAGGTCGCCGCCAAGGAGCCTCGCGATTTCGCAGCCGACGATCTTTCAGCGGTTGAAGCAGCAGTTCTGAAGGTCGCAGAAGCCGACCTGCGCGACGCCTACAAGATCACCGACAAGCAGCAGCGTTACGCTGCTGTGGATGCGGCCAAGGCCAAGGTCAAGGCGCATTTCTTCCCGGAAGGTGTCGAAGAGCCGGAGTTTTCCGCTGAAGAGATCGCTACCGTATTCAAGTCGGTGCAGGCAAAGATCGTTCGCTGGAACATTCTCGATACCGGCAGCCGTATCGATGGCCGCGACCTGAAGACAGTGCGTCCGATCGTTTCGGAAGTTGGTCTGTTGCCGCGTACCCATGGTTCGGCCCTGTTTACCCGCGGTGAAACACAGGCCATCGTGGTCGCCACCCTCGGTACGGGCGAAGACGAACAGTATGTCGACTCGCTGACCGGCATGTACAAAGAAACCTTCATGCTCCACTACAACTTCCCGCCCTATTCGGTCGGTGAAACCGGACGCATGGGTTCTCCGGGCCGCCGCGAAATCGGTCACGGCAAGCTCGCCTGGCGCGCTATCCACCCGGTTCTGCCTGCCAAGGAACAGTTCCCCTACACGCTGCGTACCGTCTCCGAGATCACCGAATCCAATGGTTCGTCATCGATGGCCACCGTTTGCGGTACATCGCTGGCGCTGATGGATGCCGGTGTTCCACTGCTCCGTCCGGTTGCCGGTATCGCCATGGGCCTGATCCTCGAAGGCGAGAAGTTCGCAGTTCTCTCCGACATTCTCGGTGACGAAGATCATCTCGGCGACATGGACTTCAAGGTGGCCGGTACGGATGGCGGTATCACCGCGCTGCAGATGGACATCAAGATCGATGGCATCACTGAAGAGATCATGAAGGTTGCTTTGGCTCAGGCCAAGGACGGACGCCTGCACATCCTCGGCGAAATGGCGAAGGCCATCACCGAAGGCCGTTCGGAACTCGGTGAATTTGCACCACGAATCGAGGTCATGAACATTCCGACCGACAAGATCCGTGATGTTATCGGCTCCGGCGGCAAGGTCATTCGCGAAATCGTTGAAAAGACCGGCGCGAAGATCAACATCGAGGACGATGGCACGGTGAAGATCGCGTCTTCCTCTGCGAAAGAAATCGAAGCGGCGCGCAAGTGGATTCATTCCATTGTTGCCGAGCCGGAAGTTGGCGAGATCTATGAAGGCACGGTCGTCAAGACCGCTGACTTCGGCGCTTTCGTCAATTTCTTTGGTCCGCGCGATGGTCTCGTCCATATCTCGCAGCTCGCCTCCGAACGCGTTGCCAAGACATCCGACGTGGTCAAGGAAGGCCAGAAGGTCTGGGTCAAGCTCATGGGCTTTGATGAACGCGGCAAGGTTCGCCTGTCGATGAAGGTTGTCGATCAGGAAACTGGCAAGGAAATCGTTCAGGAAAAGAAGCCTGCCGAAGAAGACGCAGAGTAAGCTTCTGAGTTTTCCAATAATTAAGGCGCGCCCCGGATTTATCCCGGGCGCGCTTTTTCTTATCCAAGTTTATTGAAAGACGGACATCATCATGACCAGCGGCGCGCTGAAGACGCTTTTCCTGCCCTTCGACCAAGAGATACTGGCGCTGCCCGGCGCAAGCGAGAAGTGGCTGTTTCTTGGTGCGGAAGCAGACCGCGATATCTCGGGCGACTGGCGGGGCGTCCTGACCTGTCTCCAGCCCTTCAAGCCGGACTACCTCGAATTGCAGAAGGCAGGGTTCAAAGCGATGCCAAGGTTGCAGGGTGATGAGCGTTTTGACGGGGCGCTGATCCTGATCGGCAAGCATCGCGGCCGCAACGAGTCCTGGCTGGCCCAGGCTTTGCAACAGGTGAAGCCGGGCGGGAGAATTGTGGTTTCCGGAGACAAGAAGCTTGGCGTCGACAGCTTTCGCAAAACCGTAGCAGGGTTGGCGACGGTCATCGACAGGCTGTCGAAACACCACGCCGTTGCGTTTTGGTTAGGTCGCCCGGAACAACTGAATAGCATTGAAATTCAATCACTTATAGCGGAACCGACAAGGCTCGAGAATCGATTTACGACCGGGGCAGGCATGTTCTCGCACACGGCCATCGACAAGGGTTCGGCGATGCTGGCCAGGCATTTCGATGGACGCATCAGCGGCCACGTTGCGGATTTCGGGGCCGGCTGGGGCTACCTCGCCAGCGAGGTCTTGAAACATGCTGAAAAGCTGAAGTCGCTGGCGCTTTATGAGGCGGATTTTGAAGCCCTTGAAGCTGCAAGACTGAATATTGGCAGCGGTACGCAAATTCCGGTGTCATTCCATTGGCACGACGTGAATAGTGAAGCTATTTCAGAGGTTTATGACACGATCGTCATGAATCCGCCATTCCACGCGGGTCGCAGCGCTGACCCTGCAATGGGGCAGGGCTTCATCGCGGCTGCAGCAAGGCGTATGAAGCCGGGCGGCCGCCTGTTGCTCGTTGCCAACAGGCAGATGCCGTATGAAGCTGGCCTGAAGGCGCTCTTCAAATCCGTGCAGCCGCTCGAAGACGATGCCGGCTACAAGATCATCGAAGCGAAGAAATAACCTCAACCCGCAACAGCGAATTTTCCACCCCAAGTGGAAAATTCTCGTTCGATTTCGCCATATCAGACTCGAGATTCCCTGATCTTTGTTTGATTCGGAACAAAACCCGACGAAATTTCGCTCCGAGAGGGGCAGGCGTTCGAATTATTCCTTGCCGTCGTCTGACTTTTTGAGCTCTTCGAGGGTTGGCATCGACACGATGTTGTACCCTGAGTCCACATAGTGAATCTCACCGGTGACGCCGCTCGAAAGGTCCGACAAAAGGTATAGCGCCGACCGGCCGACGTCTTCTATGTCAACGGTCCGACGCAGCGGCGCATTGCGCTTCTGGTAGGAGAACATGGCACGGGCATCGCCAATTCCGGCACCCGCCAAAGTCCGCACCGGACCCGCTGAGATTGCATTGACGCGAATGCCTTCGGGACCATAGTCGGCGGCCAGATAACGGACCATGGCTTCCAACGCTGCCTTGGCAACACCCATGACGTTATAATTGGGCATGACCCGCGTGGAGCCGCCATAGGTCAGTGTCAGGATCGAACCGCCCGCCGGCATCAACTTCGAGGCGCGCTGTGCAATCTCGGTGAAGGAATAGGCGGAGATAACCATTGTCCTCGAGAAATTGTCGCGTGTCGTCACGTCGGCATAGCGACCCTTGAGTTGCGATTTGTCCGAGAAGCCGATGGCGTGGACCACGAAGTCGATGGTTCCCCATTCCTTTTCCAGCGTTTCGAACACGGCGTCGACAGTCGCAATATCTTCGACATCGCAAGGCAGCAGCAATTTCGAACCCAGCTGTTCGGCCAGTGGTGCCACACGCTTGCCAAAGGCGTCGCCCTGATAGGTAAAGGCGAGTTCAGCCCCGTTGTCGGCCAGTTCCTTGGCGATGCCCCAGGCAATGGAATGGCTGTTCGCGACCCCCATGATGAGACCGCGCTTGCCCTTCATCAATTCACCCATGTTTAGAGCCTTTCTTGACCATATTGGCCGTATTCTGTTTCTCGACTGACGAGACGATCCGCGCGGAAGGTGGCGATGCCGATGTGGTGCATCGGACGAAGCCGCCTGACAAAGCGGGTGTCCGTCAGCCGGAAACCCGAAGGGACGGGGCATGTTGCGCCAATTCCGGCGCAAATCCACTCGCCCGCACGCAAAGTGCGGGTCTTCGTGTCTTTGCTTGATCTTGTCACAACATGCCTCCGTCGGAATAGGTCAATATGGTCAAGGAAGGCTCTACCCCTCATAGCGCTGGTAGACCAGCGATGCATTCGTGCCGCCAAATCCGAAGGAATTGGTCAGAACTGTGTTAAGTCTGACGTTGTCGATACGCTTGCGTGCAATGGGCATGTCGCTGAATGCCGGATCGATCTCTTCGATATTGGCGCTTTCTGCGATGAAGTTATTGTTCATCATCAGGAGCGAATAGATCGATTCATGCACGCCGGTTGCTCCCTGCGAATGGCCCGTCAGCGACTTGGTTGCCGAGATCGGCGGGCACTCGTTGCCAGAGCCAAAAACTTCACGGATGGCTTCGATCTCCTTGAGATCGCCCACCGGCGTCGAGGTAGCGTGCGGATTGATGTAGTCGACCGGTCCCTTGACGTTGGCGATCGCCATGCGCATACAGCGCGCGGCGCCTTCGCCGCTCGGCGCAACCATGTCGGCGCCGTCGGACGTGACACCGTAGCCGACAAGTTCACCGTAAATTTTGGCGCCGCGCGCCTTGGCGTGCTCCAGTTCTTCAAGAACCAGGACACCGGCACCGCCGGATATGACGAAGCCATCACGGTTCTTGTCGTAGGCGCGCGATGCAACGGATGGGCGGTCATTGAACTTGGACGACATTGCGCCCATGCCATCGAACAGGACAGACAGGGTCCAGTCGAGATCCTCGCACCCGCCCGCGAACATCATGTCCTGCTTGCCGTACTGAATCATCTCATAGGCATTGCCGACGCAATGGTTCGACGTGGCGCAGGCCGAAGAGATCGAATAGTTCACACCCTTGATCTTGAACCAGGTGGCAAGGGTAGCAGACGCCGTCGAGGACATGGCCTTCGGCACGGCAAAAGGCCCAACCTTCTTGCTCGATCCGGTTTCGATGGTCTTTTCGGCCGATTCGAAGATGGTGCGGGTGGATGAGCCACCCGATCCCATGATAATGCCGGTGCGCTCGTTGGAAATCAGATCCGCCTCGAGGCCGGCATCGGCGATGGCCTGATCCATGGCGACATGGTTCCAGGCGGTGCCGCCACCATGGAAGCGCATGGCGCGACGATCGACGACAGTCGAGGGATCCAGTGTCGGGGCGCCGTGGACCTGGCTACGAAAGCCATGCTTGGCATAGTCTTCGGCAAAGACAATTCCCGATTTCGCCGTGCGCAGGGACTCAAGCACCTCTTGCACGTTATTGCCGATAGAGGACACGATACCCATGCCCGTCACAACCACTCGCCGCATCGCGATCTCCTTGAAGGTATTGTGCTGGCTGATTTCTCAGGCAGCACTTTCCTTGAACAGGCCGACCCGCAGGTCAGTTGCCTTATAGATAGTTTCGCCATCGGCCTTTAACCAGCCGTCCGCTATGCCAAGGACCAACCTGCCGCGCATGACGCGCTTGAAGTCGATGCCGTACTCGACGAGCTTGGTCTTGGGCGTGACCATGCCGGTGAACTTCACTTCGCCGGTAGAAAGGGCACGGCCTTTTCCAGGTTCGCCCAGCCAGCCGAGATAGAAGCCGGTCAGTTGCCACATGGCGTCGAGGCCAAGGCAGCCCGGCATGACAGGGTCGCCGATGAAATGGCACGGGAAAAACCACAGGTCGGGCTTGATGTCGAATTCGGCACGGATGTAGCCCTTGCCGTTTTCGCCGCCCGTTTCAGAAATCTCGGTGATGCGGTCAAACATCAGCATGGGTGGTGCTGGCAACTGCGCATTGCCCTGACCGAACATCTCTCCGCGGGCGCAGGCAAGCAGCTCTTCATACCCGTAGCTTGATTTCTGTTCTGGCATTCTTTCTCCCATCGGTTACTTCCAAGACTGCGCTCGAGACCAGATGGCCGGCGCGAGCGGACCTGTCAGAGCGTGTTTCCGCCTGAGAACGCTGTCTAGAGCAAACCACGTCCAAATGGAACCCTCGGCTTCACCGTGCCTCCTGCGATTTTAACATCAGATGCGATTTCCAAACATGCTGTACCGTTCGCGGATTATCGACCTAGACCAATGGCGTATTTTCTGCCTATTGATCGATTCCGCAAGTCGGCATATATCAATCATGTAACATGATGGACAACTTGTCTCTCGTGTGATTTTTGATATCAGTTAACGGAGTGGCAGACGGGCCATGCATATTTCGTATGAGATAGATGCGGATGTATCCTTGCAGGAGCGCTTGCGCTTTGCCGGACTGCGGCCGACCCGTCAACGCGTCGCCCTCGCCAGCCTGATCTTTTCCAAGGGTGACAGGCATCTTTCTGCGGAAGAATTGCATGAAGAGGCGCAGGGCGCCAATGTGCCGGTCTCCCTGGCTACCGTGTACAATACCCTGCATCAATTTACCCAGGCCGGGATGCTGCGCATTCTCGCGGTCGAAGGGGCCAAGACCTATTTCGATACCAATGTTTCCGACCATCATCACTTTTTCGTGGAAGGTGCCAACGAAGTGATCGATATCCCCGATGGTTCGGCCATGGTCGGCCACCTGCCGCCGGTTCCGGAAGGCATGGAAATCGTCAACGTCGACATCATTATCCGGTTGCGCAAAAAGCGCGGCTGAGCTGCGGATGAGCAGTTCAACGTTCGGTTCGCCCCCTGGCCAAGCTTGAGTTTGCAAACTGGATGAACTGAGTAAACTAAACTTGGTTCATGTTAGGAATGCACGTTGCGAACCATCAACATTCGCGAGGTGAAGACCCATCTGTCCCGTTTGGTAGAACAGGTTGCCAACGGCGAGCCCTTCGTGATTGCCAAGGCGGGCAAGTCGATTGCGAAAGTCGTACCGCTGGACAAGCCTGCGGCAAATCCGCAGCGGTTTGGATTTATGGCTGGGCAGATCAAGGTGCCAGCTGATTTTGACAGCATGGGCCGTATAGAGATTGAGCGCATTTGTGGCGGCCGCGAATGAAGCTGCTGCTTGATACACATCTGATCTTGTGGGCGGCAGGATCATTCGAACTTCTCCTGAAAAGCCCGCGACCTCATGGCCGATCCATTCAACGAACTCGTGTTCAGTCCTGCCAGCCTGTGGGAGGTAGCGGTCAAATGAGGATTGGGTCGGGCAGATTTCCAGGTTGATTCACGCGTACTGCGTCGAGGGCTGTTGGACAGCGGCTACCAGGAGCTACCCATCACCAGTGAACACGCAGTCTTTGTCGCGTCCCTTCCACCAATTCATAAAGATCCGTTTGACTGAATATTGGTGGCGCAGGCGGCTGTTGAAGGTATCACCCTGCTGGCGACCGACGCCATCGTCGCCCAATACCCTGGCCCCGTAATGATCGTATAAAGTTGTATACCGATCTGCATTCTTCCACGTCGGTCCGATTCGCCCCGTATGTCCGTTCGCGCGGTCAATGGCAAGATATTGCGATTATGACGCCTTCGCAGATCTGGTAGCTTTGCCTTGCTAGCTATCTATTTGTTATTTTTTATTTATTTCAGGAGTTTTTCATGAAGGTGTTTCCCGCGCTCCTAGCGTTCATGCTTGCCTCGTCCTCGGCTCTTGCGAGCGATCCGGCTCCCGCCAGCTCAACACCCCCCGCCTTCGATTGGACGGCTTGTATGTCGGTGCCGATATCGGTGGCGTGGCGGCCAAAGTGTGGACCAGTGGACCGCACAGCAATTTTGACGACAGCGGCCTTCTTGGCGGTATTCATGCCGGTTACAATGTAGGATTCTCCAATGGGGTCGTTGCAGGTGTCGAAGCCGATTTGGCCAATACCGGCATCGACAGGACGGATGGTCCCGCCACCTTCAAAAGTCGTTGGCAAGGTTCATTGCGGGCAAGGGCGGGATATGCGGTAGACCGCCTCCTTCCGTTCGTCACTGTAGGCGCGGCCATCTCCAATCCACTGTTGAGGGGCTGGGAGGGCTCGCGCCCGACGCTCGTCGGCTGGACTGCCGGCGGCGGCATCGAATATGCTCTGGACCAGCATTGGTTGCTGCGCGGCGACATGCGCTATAGCGATTTCGGCAAGCAGGATTTCCCCTTTGCCGACGGTATGGTCGCCAAGGTGCGTCTCAGCGAAGTTTCAGGCACGATCGGGCTCAGCTACAAGTTCTGATCCCGAAGGACATGAGCATCGCATCCCTCCGCCGAATCTCTCTCGGCTGCGGAATGCGATGCTCGAACAGCCCATATGGCGGGCTAGAGCCCTTCTTGCTTAAACAGAATCGTTGGGGATTGTCTCGCCACCCGAGAAACAGAACTGTTTCTATTCAAACAAGAAAGGCTCTAGTCGTCGAATTGTTCGTCCGGGTAGGCGCCCCAGATTTCCGGCTGGCTTATCCAGCCACTGGCACCGCTGAACGATATCCGGCAGAACTGGCCATTGCAGGCCTTCAGCGTTCCGAGCACGCCGGGCTCAACCTTGGCCACGACGCCGGATTTATCGTCGGCGCTGCGATAGACATTCAGCAATGTGCCAGCCTTGTCGCGCTGCCATGGAGCAGTCATCGCAGTGCGTTTGCCCGAGAGCAGCGACTGGTAGACCCAGCCCTCCGTACCCTCAGAATCTCGGATTCGACGCCAGTTGTCATACTCCTGTATGATCTCGACCGGCAGGCCGGATTTCAGGAACAGCCAGGTGACGGCATAGTCGCGGCCGGGTCCGACGCGCAGGTTGACACGACCCGGCTTGAGGCTGACGAAGCGCGGCAATGGCAGGCCGCTCGGGCCGACCTGCGCCGCCGCCTGGGCTTGTCCCGGCACAGTCATGCCAAGCGGGATTGTCAGGGCAAGGGCTGCCGCAACACTGCCAGCAGTCAAGAGAGAGCGAAGATTTCCAAGGTTCACCAAGATCAGTCCTTCATCGTTCCGGGCCTGCATCAGCCGAATTTGCGGCAGAATGGCGAACGATCCCTATTTTTCTTTGTCTTTGATGCGCCGCCTTGATAGACAGGTGGAGGAGCGCAAAGAGCAATTGCAGTTTGCAATGACTTGGTTAAAGAGGTCTCAATGCGTCGCGAATTGGGAGGGGAATATTGGTGAGCAAGAAGCCTCTGGTCGTCATTACCCGCAAACTGCCGGACCCCATCGAGACGCGTATGCGCGAGCTCTTTCAAGCACGGCTCAATGTCGATGACCGACGGCTGTCCAAGGCGGAATTGATCGAGGCCGTCAGCGAGGCCAATGTTCTCGTGCCCACGATCACCGATCACGTCAGCGAGGAGGTTATCAATGCCGCCGGGCCGAACCTCAAGCTGATCGCCAATTTCGGCAATGGTACCGACAATATCGACGTGGCGGCCGCTGCCAAGCGCGGCATCACCGTGACGAACACCCCGAACGTCCTGACTGAAGATACGGCCGACATGACCATGGCCCTGATGCTGGCCGCGCCGCGTCGTCTGGTGGAGGGCGCATCGATCCTGCTTGATGACGGCAAATGGGAGGGCTGGGGCCCGACCTGGATGCTCGGCCGCCGTATCTGGGGCAAGCGCCTCGGCATTGTCGGCATGGGCCGCATCGGCACCGCCGTTGCACGCAGGGCCAAGGCCTTCGGCCTTTCGATTCATTATCACAACCGCAAGCCGGTGAACCCGAAGACCGAAGAGGAACTGGAGGCGACCTACTGGGAAAGCCTCGACCAGATGCTGGCGCGCATGGACATTATCTCGGTGAACTGCCCCTCGACGCCGGCAACCTTCCATCTGCTGTCGGCCCGGCGCCTCGCCTTGATGCAGCCGACCGCCTTCATCGTCAACACGGCACGCGGGCAGATCATCGACGAGCATGCACTGATCGAGCAGCTGGAACATGGAAAACTGTCCGGGGCGGCCCTCGACGTGTTCGAGCATGAGCCGGCGGTCAACTCCAAGCTTCGCAAGCTAGCCAAGCAGGGCAAGGTCGTCATCCTGCCCCATATGGGTTCGGCGACGCTCGAGGGGCGTATCGACATGGGGGAGAAGGTAATCATCAATATTCGCACCTTCATAGATGGTCATCGCCCGCCGGATCGCGTCTTGCCAGACAAGGTCTAGGACCTGTCTCCGAGGCTGATCGTCGCTCCCCTTGTGGGAGAGCAAGCGATTTCAGCGATCACATGGGTACTCCCCTGGAAGCTTCTTTTTCCCACGCGGCCACGAGTTTTCGTGGATAGAAATGAATGCCGGAATCTCAAATGCAACACGCTGGAACTCTATTCGAACCGCTGCAGCTGCCTTGCGGCTTGGTCCTGAAGAATCGAATTGCGAAGTCAGCCATGTCGGATTCGCTAGGCGACGGAACCGGCCATCCGACAGCCGAACAGATCAGGCTTTATCAGCGTTGGGCAGCAGGCGGGCTGGCCATATCCATAATCGGCGAGGTGCAGCTCTCCTCAGGTTACGCCGAGAACCCGGGCAATCTGGTCCTCAGCGAAGCCTCCGACCTTGATCGGTTCCGGGAACTGGCCCGACGTGGTGGTGAAAACGGCACCGGCCTCTGGCTGCAACTTGGTCATGCCGGAGCGCTTGCCTATGCGCCGACCAGTAACCCGAAGGGCCCGAGTGCACTCGACCTGCAGGGCCTGCGCTGCACTGAAATTACATTGGAAGAAATGCGTCGATTACCCTCGGCGTTTGCGACAACGGCCCGGTTGGCACAGCAGGCCGGCTTTGGCGGTGTGCAAATCCACGCAGCGCACGGATTTTTGCTCAGCCAGTTCCTTTCGCCGCTGTTCAACCGGCGGAGCGATGAGTATGGAGGTGCAATCGCCAACCGTATGCGACCTCTGCTGGAGGCGATCGAAGCAACGCGTGCCGCTGTCGGACCTGATTTCCCCATTGCTGTGAAACTCAATTCCTCAGACCAGCTTGAGGGCGGGTTCGACGCGCAGGACGCGCTCAAGGTGGTGGCTGCGCTGGACCAATCGTCGGTCGACCTGATCGACATCAGCGGCGGGACGTACTTCCCGGGGGCAAAGGCAGCCTCGGACGGAACGGGACGCGGACCCTACTTCCTCGAGTTTGCAAGGCGGGCCCGCACCGCGACGACCAAGCCCCTTATGCTGACAGGCGGTTTCAAGACGCGCGCTCTGGCCGACGAGGCCGTGGCAAGCGGTGCCGTCGATATTGTCGGACTGGCGCGTGCGCTCGTCCTGGAGCCTTCGCTCGCCGACCTCTGGAAAGCAGATAGGAAACCGGAGCCGGTCTTTCCCAGATTTGCCGATGCACCGGAGGGCGGGATCACCGCGTGGTACACAATGCGACTGGCCGAGATCGGTGGTGACAAGGAAACGCCGGTTTTCGGCGACCTCGGGCAAGCAATTGAAAGCTATTACGCGCGCGACAAATCCCGAACGGAAGTCTGGTTGCGTCACTTTGCCGATGACGTCGTGGAAAAAGCTGGCACAGCACATCAGCGTGGTTCGACAGGCTCACCATGAGGGAGTCTTGTGGGCCGCAATGACAGCCGTCAACGCTCTTGGAGATCGCTGGCATCCCTCTTGGTGAGCCTGTCGAACCACGCACAGCGCCGAAGCAACCGCTTTTACAGCACAGCAATCGACCCATCCGCCTCGATCTGCAGCAGGCGACCAGTGAACGCCGCAAACTCCCTGCGATCCAGCTGCAGCGCCATGGGTACCTTGTGGCCCATTTCCTGCGCAACGATCAGCCCGAGCAACAGGATTGCGTCGGGCTCGTGCAGGATGAGCGCGGCGGGCGCAAGACCGGAACTGACCAGCTCGAGGAGCACCGCGGCAGCCGACGATGAACCGATTGTGCCGGGCAGGCACAGCACCTTGCCGTCAATTGACAGGCCGTGCTCGGGGTGGCGCACGTCAGCGATTAGTCCGGTCTTGGGATTGACCCCGCCCCAGAAGCTGATCGGTGCGGTGAGGACCAGCGCGGGCGCCGCTGCCGGCTGGCCGGTGACAAGAATTTCCGCCCTCATGGTGCCGCCTCGAACGCCGGCCGGCCGAGGACTGCACTTTCCACGCATTCCGCCATGGAACCATAGATGACGCCGTAGCCGGTATTGCCCGGGGCGTAATGGGCAAATTTGCCGGAATTGGTCATGAGGACAGCACCGGCGATATCCGGAAGGATTGGCGTAACCACGACGCAGGTATCGGCGACGACGGTGACGCCGCTTGCCTCGAGGCGCTGTCGGCGGCCGTGCTCGTCCAGTACGGCCAGCGCATGACGGCCGGTGCAGGCGTAGAACGGAACTTTGAGCCGGCGACCGCCGATCAACGTTTCGAGCCGTTCGAACTCGGCAATCGAAAGGTGCGGGCTGCCGATGGCAACGGCATCGATCCTGCCGGAATCGCGGGCGGTGGAGAGGCGGCGCTGCGAATCCGCAACCATCTGCGCGGTAACCTTGATCACCGATTGCGGCGGCTGATGCGCCAGGGCGGTTGCAAGGTCAGGCGCTTCCGGGGTGACGCCCGCCACGTGGAACAGCCCGACGGCACCTGCCGAGGCGGATGCGGCGCCAAAGGCCTTCAGCGCATCCTCGCCGGGGCCGGCAGCAATGCCCGCAACCACGCCAACCGCATCGCCAAGCTCGCGGCCGTAAAGGCTGCCGAGAATGGGCCAGGCGACCTCGGACGCGAGGAACGTCGCATCGAGGCCGGAAACATCGAAAACGACGGTCGCGCGGCGGTTTTCCGGGCGATGGTAGCCGTAATAGGGTGCGAAACCGGCAATGGCACAGGCAATATCGAGAAAATCACCGTAGCGGTTGGTACGCGCGCCGAGCACCGAATTGCAGAACACGACCGCATTGCTCTCGCCCCAGGCGACATCGCTGCCAAGTGCCGGGCGATGGCCGGCCTGATAGGGCGCGCAGGTCCAGCTCGGTTCGCAACCGAGCGTGCGGTAGGCGTCCATCATCCGCCGCGCCATTGCCCGTTCGTGTGGCGGCAGGCGGTTCTTGGAGCACCCTGTCAGATCGAGCGAGCCGACATTGAGCGTTGCGCGCACAGCAACCTTCGCGCCGCCCTCGACCAGTTTTTCGGCAAAGAGCGTGCCGGAATCGCCATGATAGAGCGCGCCGTCTATATGCGCCGAAGCGATGGGTATGAGATTTTTCGCGCCCATCAACCGCGCGGTGGCGGCGACGATGCGCATGGCCATGGCGGCACCAGCTCCGCGGGCGCCATTGGCAATCGCCTGCTGTTGCGCGGAAAGCTCGAGCAACATGGCAATCAGGCCTTGCGGGCTTTGTACTTGATCGTTTCGAAGCGCGAGGTCAGCGCATCATAAAGCAGGAGCCGGCCGATCAGGGGTTCGCCTATGCCGGTGACGAGCTTGATGACCTCCGTCGCCTGCAGGGTGCCGATGACGCCAGGCAGCACGCCCAGGACGCCGGCTTCGGCGCAGGCTGGCAAGAGGCCGGGCGGCGGCGGATTGGGGAAAAGGTCGCGGTAGGACGGATTGGGTTCCCCGGCGGCATTCGCCGCATAGGGCATCAGTGTCGTCACCGAGCCGTCGAAGCGCCCAAGCGCCGCCGAGACCAGCGGTCGCCTTGCTTCAAGGCACGTATCCGCCAGCAGATAGCGTGTGTCGAAATTGTCGGACCCATCGACGATAATGTCATAGCGTCGCGCGAGATCGGCGGCATTCTCCGGCCCGATGCGCGTTTCGTGCGCCTCGACGGTTACATGCGGGTTGATCGCCGCGATGGCGCGCGCCGCGCTCTCCACCTTGGCGGAGCCGACAAGCTCGCTCGAATGGATCACCTGACGCTGCAGGTTCGACAGGGATACCCGGTCGTCATCGATGATGCCGAGCGTGCCGACGCCGGAAGCCGCCAGATATTGTAGCACCGGCGCGCCGAGCCCGCCGGCGCCCACGACGAGCACGCGGGCGCGCTTCAGCTTCTGCTGGCCGGGACCGCCAATCTCGCCAAGAATGATATGGCGGGCATAACGCTCGATTTCGGTAGGGGTGAGGGCAGTGTCTTGCAGATCAGTCATGACAGTACACTAGGATATGATGAGCCAATGCGAAACGGGCGTTTGCGTCTTCTAGACTTTCAAAAAGCGTAGTGCGTGGTTCGACGGGGCTCAACATGAGGGAGTTGCATTGAGCAGCAACCAAAGCCTCCGAGGCTGATGCGACCGTGCAGCCTTCAACCTCCCTCATGGCGAGCTTGTCGAACCACGTACTGCGGTCTTGCACGATACATTTCACGTCAAGAACTTCAGCCCGCCAATGCCCGAGACGATTAGTCCGATGCATACGAGCCGGATCACGGTTGCGGGTTCGGCAAAGAGATACATGCCGAGCAGGGCAGTGCCGACCGTGCCGATGCCGGTCCATACCGCGTAGGCGCTGCCGACGGGCAGCTCGCGCAGTGCAAGGCCGAGCAGCACGACGCTGATCACCATGCTGACAGCGGTGAGTATGGAGGGGGTGAGCCTCGTGAAGCCATCGGTATATTTGAGCCCGATGGCCCAGCCGATTTCAAAGAGACCCGCGAGAATGAGTATTGCCCAGGCCATGACGACCATCCTTCATATCTGATCGGGCCGTCCCGGATTTGCTGGTAACGCTTGGGAAGCGTGGAGGTCGTCCTCCGGGACTTTATTTAGGGTCGCACGGCGAAATTGGCAAGACAACCAAGGGATGAGTAATTTTGGTGTTTAAGATCAAGGGGAGTGAAGGAGCTTATATCGAACGGAGATCCCGTGCGACTTCACTCAAATCGTCATTGAGTTGGTGATCCCTGCCTTCCAAGATACGGACCACAGCATGCGGAACGGCTTTCGCATAAAGGTGAACATGGGCAGTAGGCACTTCGGCGTCACCGGTGCCATGATAAAGATACACGGGAACGCCAGGTGTCAGGCGTTCCGAGAGGACCCCGAGATCATCCATGGCATCGCCCGGCCATCCGCCTTCGCCCATGAAAGGCGCGGCCATGACAAATATCCCGCCAAGCCTCAGTTTCGGCGGCTGTTCGGCGAGCACATGCATCAGAACGCTGCCACCGAAGGAGTGGGCCACGAGAATTGCCCCGTCCCTCAGGGAGTCGAATTCCTCCAACAGCGCAGCCTTCCAGGCGACGTAACTGGGATCGTCCTCGCCTGGCATCTGGGGGTAGCGAACAACGTAGCTTTCGCCGAGTTCGCGCTCGAGGCTTGCAACGAGCTTGTTGTCCCAGTGATCGTGGGTGCCTTCGCCGGCTCCCTGAACGAAGAGAATCTGATTGGTCATAGTGCTGTTTTATTCAATAGGAACAGGCGTATGCAAGCCGCGTCCCTGCCATGTCCGCTATAAAGGTACGCGACCCACAAAATATGGCTGTATCCGGAAGTGGTGCTCCTAACGATGTGAGGAAGGTTCACTGTAAAATATGATACAGATGCGTAACCCAGAGTACCTACCAATTCGGAACCCAATCCATGACACAATTCCACAAGGGCGCGAGAGTTGAATGGGTGTGGGCCAAGGACGTCGGCACTGGCAAGATCGTCGAGCAGTTTACCAAGTCCGTGACCCGGACGATCAGGGGTGTCGAAGTGACACGCAAGGCTTCGAAAGATGAACCCGCCTATATGATCGAGCAGGACGATGGCGGCAGGGTCTTGAAAAGCGCTTCGGAGCTCAAGGCGGCGAAATAGCCGACGCAGCTTTGATTCAAACATTTGCTCCCCCATCAACCACTTGGTAACCAAGTTTCTCCATGCTCGGTTTAGGCCAGAAAGCCACTGCGGGTCGAGAATCCCGCGCCGTGGCCTCAGTTTTGCCACGACGATAGTGGCTTTGCGCTGGCTGGCGTGTGGGTTACCAGGTGGGTACGGGTTTTCATGGCGTTTCAAGTCAAGACGGGCGTCGAGCCATTGGACAAATTTGGCCGTCGTCCGGGCCGCCGGGTCATTCCCGCAGCATTGCTTGCCGGGCTCGGCATAGCCGCATCGCTCGGCGTCATCGCCACGGTAATGACCATGCACGGCGCCTTCCTGTCCCGCACCGCGGACGGCATTCCCGCTGGCCATCGGCCGATGCAGACGGCCTCCTCCGGGAGCCTGATCGCACTTGCGCCGGCGCCCGAGTTCGCGCAGCGCCATCCGAAATATCCGCGCATGCCAGACATGAAGCCGACCCCCTGGCAAGCTGCCGACATGGCGGAAGGCGCGGTGATCGGTCCGTCGGGCGACATCAGCTTCATCTCCTCGCCAAGGCCCAGGATCGTTGCGCAGGCGCCGCTGGCCACCGAGGCCTTTGGAGCGCGTGCCTCTGGCATCGAGCTTCTGGCCGAAGATGACTTCAGCGCCCGCATGTCCGGGCTCGATACGATGCAGGTCGCGTCGATTCAGACCTACAGTACATTCGACACGGAATCCGTGGTTACAGGGCCTTCGGTCGCAGCCGCCGTCGCCGCGCTGGAAAATGCCCCACCGCCCGCTGGCGCACTGCCGCAGGGACCGTTCAGCCTCGTTCTGGCCGAGACCGATTCCTCGCTTGACGACGAAGAGTCGCCCGAAATTCCGCTGCCGGGCATGCGGCCGAAGCGCGCCCCGCAGGTGTTGGCCTACGCACCGCCGGACAACGACCTGCGCGATATCGCGCCAACCTATGAGCCGCCGGCACCGCGCCTTAGCGCCCGCAACCGCACGGCCTATTACAGCATCGAAGCCAAAATGGTCTATCTGCCGAATGGCGAGAAGCTGGAAGCGCATTCGGGCCTCGGGCCGATGCGCGACAATGTCCGCTACGTGCACAAGAAGATGCGAGGCGCTACGCCGCCGCATACCTACCGGCTAACCATGCGCGAGAAGCTCTTCCACGGCGTCGAGGCGATCCGGCTCAATCCGGTCGAACCGGGCAAGATCTTCGGTCGTGACGGGTTGCTCGCTCATACCTACATGCTTGGACCGCGTGGCGATTCCAATGGCTGCGTATCGATCAAGGATTACCGCCGCTTCCTCGCCGCCTTCAAGCGGGGCGAGATAACCCAGCTCGTGGTAGTGGCGCGCATGCCGTCATCGACGCTTTTCGCCTCCAGATAGAACAAGGGTTCACGGCTTGGGCAGGGCCTTGTCGGCGCGGCATTTGGCCAGCGGCAGGGCCTTGCCGGAAATCACCTTGGTGATGCGCTGGTCCCTGGCGTTGGTCTCGACAGTTAGGCAAGCGCAGCCATAGCCATGGCCGGCACCGTGGCTCGTATCGACGAATTGCTTCGGATCCCCATCCGGTATGTTGTCGATGCCGTCCGCATCCGGTCCCTCGGCCTCAGCCTGCGAGGTAATTGTCCAGGTCGCATCCTTGTCCATGAGCCACAGATTGCCGGGTGTCGGGTTGGTGAGCCAGCCGCAGCGCATCTCGTGCGAGGGCGCCGGCGCGCTGATGTCGGCGGTAGACTGGATCGTTGCAACCTTTACATCGACGTTCTTGCACGTGCTGTCGTTGCAGATGCCGTTTATCCAGATCTGGCCGTTGCCAAACATGACGCCTTTCCAGTTTACGAAAAGGTCATCCAGTTTCTGGTTGATCACAGCGTCGGCAATCTCGCTGGTCATGATTGCATCGTAGTTCCTGGTGAAATCGCTGGCGGACTTGATCGTCGTTGCCTTGCCGTTGATCTTGACCCCGATCGGATAGCGGACTGCCGCAGCAACCGCTGCCGTATCATGGGCCTTCACGGCAGCCTGGAAACTGTTGATGACCGCCAGATAGTTGTCATGGCTGCCGAACGCATTGTCGAGTGCATCGTTCAATGGCTGGCTCTGGGCAAATGACGGACCGGCAGAAACGACGATTGCCATGCCGGCAGCGAAAACAAGGGCGACCGTCCTGGCGAACATGGGCTTCCTCTCCGGCTGTTGGATGGTCCGTTTTCCTGGCGCGGAGCGACCACATTTCGCCACATTAAGGGAAGCGGTCGGGGGCATCAAGCCTGCGCCAGAGCGGGTACGGTAACGCGTTGGCGGGTACAATCGCAGGGCACTGTGGCACAGGCGGAAAAGCGAGGAGGGGCGGTTCTGCCGTGACCGCCCCTCCTCCATTGCAAGGCTCAGAAGATGGCGTTGACCGAGTGGCCGAGCGCCATGGCCCCGGCATATCGCGCCTGCGGACCCTGTTGCAGCGGATGAAAGCGCGCGCCCTGGATGTCACGGAAGCGCTGTTCAAGCCCGTTGCTGCGATAGAAGCCTGATCCACCGGCAAGCTCCAGCGCAAGCTCCACCGTCTTGATCGCATGTTCGGCGACCAGCGACCGGCCGATCATGATCTCGTTGACCGACTCGGCCGATGGCGCGTTGCGCTCGGTGATCTTGACCATCCACTGGTGCGCAAGTTGCGCGGCGCGCAACGACGTATCCATGCGGCCGGCGAGATTGAAGCTGCTTTCGTTGGGCTGCTTCTTCTTGGCAAGATGAACGGCAATGTCGCGTGCGCTTTCGGCGACACCGAGATAGGCCGCATAGATCAGCGGGAACGCCGTCGTCGCGATGATCTGGAACACCGGATGCCATTCACCGGCCTTGCGCGAGAAGGCAACGCCCGCATCCGGAACGAAGTATTCCTCGAGCACGACATCGTTCGATCCTGTACCGCGCATGCCGAGCGCCTTCCAGGTATCGACGATCTTGACGCCATCGGCCTTCATGGAAGCGCCGAAGTGGATAACGTTCTGCGAGCCGTCATCACCGGCGCAGATGGCACCGGTCATCAGCAGATCGCCGGCATTGGCGCCGGACGTGAAGGCCTTGCGTGCGCTGATGCGGTAACCGCCATCGACCTTTTCAGCAATGCCCGAGCCGCCGATCCAGTCGGAGCCGCCGCTTGAAAGCAGGATCAGCTTTTCAGCGGCGACACGCTTGAGGAGTGGTTCGACCGCGGCCACCTTCTGGTGGCGCCAGCGCCATGCCGGGATCGCGACCTGATGGGTGTGCATTGAAAAGGCAAGTGCCGTCGACGAACAGGCATGCGCCATGACGCGCAGCATCTCGGCAAGCTCGGCAACTTCCGCGCCACCGCCGCCAAGCTCGCGCGGAACGCCGGCCTCCACAAGGCCCGCTTCCTTGAGCAGCTTGTAGTTCTCGGCAACGAAAGTGTCGTTCGCGTCGAACTCGGCGGCGCGTGCGGCAAAAGTTGGTGTCAGTGTCTGGGCAATCTCGACCGCATTGCCGGGCGGAGCGTCATCTGCATCGATTGGGGATTTATGTGCCAGAGTATTCATATTCACCTCCTGTTGGGCCATTGCTGACCGTGGAAGAGAATCCCTCTATCCTCGACTTTCGTCCAGTACTCTATCTGTACTACCCCCGTAGGCTTTGCCGCGCTTTTGCGGTATTCTCCTTATTTGGCATCTGTGAGGGGACATGGAAGCACGTGGAGGATATGGCCAGTTCTGCCCGGTGGCGATGGCTTCAGAAATATTATGCTCACGATGGACGACACTGGTGGTGCGCGAACTTTTGCTTGGCACCACCCGCTTCAACGATTTGCGCCGCGGCGTGCCGCGCATGTCGCCCGCATTGCTCTCCAAGCGCCTGAAAGAACTGGAGCGGGCAGGGGTCCTTGTCGCAGTGCCCAATGCCAACGGCATCACCGAATATCATCTGACGCCCGCCGGAGAGGATTTACGCCCCATCGTTCTCGGGATCGGCTCGTGGGGCCAGCGCTGGGTTGAATCGCAGTTGACGCTGCGCAACCTCGATCCTTCGCTCCTGATGTGGGATATGCGGCGCAATCTCAACCCGAAACCGTTGCCGACACGGCGCTGCACGATACAGTTTCTGTACCCCGAATTGCCGGAGGCAAAACAGAACTGGTGGCTGGTGGTCGACGGGGCCACGGTGGACCTGTGCGGTTTCGACCCGGGATACGATATCGACCTGCTTGTCACGAGTTCGTTGAAGAGCATGACGGCAATATGGATGGGCCATACACTGGTTCGCCGCGAGGTCGAAGCTGGCAATCTCGAATTCGATGGTGACCCGAACATTGCGAGCGCCATGCAACAATGGCTCGGCCTGAGCACTTTCGCAGCCGAAAAGCGCATGGTGTCGTAGGGAGGCCCGCAATGGAGCCCAACCGGGACGCATCGCTCAAGGACCTTGAGCAACAGGGCTGGATCGCCAAGACGTCCGGCTATGCGGCCTGGCTGGGCGAGCTCACCAGAGGCGGATGCCGAACCGCTGCTCGATGCAACCCATGTAGGCCGTGGAACACGCGTGCTCGATGTCGCCAGCGGCCCGCGGAGCGGTTCGCGATGGCGGATATGCCATGGATTTCCGGCAGTACTCGTCGCACAAGTCGTGAACGTTTGATAAGTCCGCGATGTCAGCCGAGCGAGTTGATGATCTCGCGATAGGCGGCCTCAGGAAACGCCTTGAGCGTGCGGGTGCGCACATTGCCTTTCATGGCAAGGTTGAGTGCGAACCGCGCCATGACTGCGTCGTCTGACGCTTCGCCGATGACGACCATGTCGTATTCCCCCATGGTCAGATAGAATTCCTTGAAGGAACCACCCATTTCGGCCAAAAGCTTTCTTGCTGCATCGAGCCGTGATGGTGACTCGCGCACGGCCTTAACGCCTTGATCGGTCCAGTTGATAAGCATCACGTAAGTGGTCATGGCACACCTCCCGCGCGGCACGGCCCGCGCCGGTGGCCGCGAATGTCCCCCGCTCCCCGTTGACCGAAATCATACGCCTGTTGTGCAAGGCGGACAATGCGGACGGCATAGACCAATGGTTGTAGTTGATAGAAGTCACTCTACTTTCCCACGAATGGACGAAGCGATGACAGGGATATCGTCACGCGGTTTTTCAGATCGGTTAAATTGACTCATTTACTCCAGATATGTATTGGCTAACCATTCCTGCGCGTTTGTGATTTTTCATTAAGTGGTCGGACATTTCCATGGTTCCATTTTTTGTCGAACGCCTTGCTGCTGGCGGCACCCGGCCCGCCCTGCTCATCCCTGACAGGGCCACTGTCACCTATGATCAGCTGGCAGAACGCGTTGCACGGCAGGCGTTGGTATTCGGCCCGGAAAAGCGCCTGATTGCCATCGATGCAGATCTCTCCGAACACGCAATCATCGCCTACCTCGCAGCTCTCGCTTGCGGGCATACGATTGCACTGCTGGCGCCCGGCGACGTGACTGTTTCGGCTCGTTTCAAGGAACGGTTCGAGCCGGACATCCATTTCCGTCAACATGCGGACCGCTGGCGCGCCGACGAAACTGCACAATCGTCATCGGGCGTGCTGCATCCCGACCTCGCATTGCTCCTGTCGACATCCGGCAGCACCGGCGAGGGAAAATATGTGCGGCTTTCCGCTGCGAACCTTGCGGCCAATGCAGCGTCGATCGCGCAATATCTGCGTCTCGACAGCAACGATCGCGGAACGCTGGTCCTGCCGCTGCACTATTCCTATGGACTCTCGGTTCTCAACTCGCATCTGGCCGTGCACGGGGGTCTCTATCTGCCTGGCAAATCGATCCTCGACGCCGGCTTTCTCGATGACCTGCGCGAAAATCGCTGCACAAGCCTGCCAGGCGTTCCTTTCTCCTTCGAACTGTTCGAAAAGATCGGCTTCCGCGACCATCGCCTGCCGAGCCTCAGAATGATGACGGTCGCCGGCGGGCGGCTGCCGGCCGAGCTCGCCCGCCTCTACCGTGATCACCTGGCGCGGCGCGGCGGCGAACTCTTTGTCATGTACGGGCAGACCGAGGCCACGGCCCGGATCGCCTTCGTACCGCCGCACCTGCTCGACGGCAACCCGGACAGCATCGGTATAGCCATTCCCGATGGCGAACTCGCCCTGGTCGACGATGATGGCGGGGTGATCCGGGATGCGGAAACACCGGGCGAACTGGTCTATCGCGGCCCCAACGTCATGATGGGTTATGCTGCCAGCCGCGCCGACCTAAATCGCGGGTCCGAGCTTGCGGAACTGAGGACGGGAGACCTTGCCGTTCGCAACAGGGATGGCCTATATCGCATTGCCGGCCGTCTCAGCAGAATGTCGAAGATTGCAGGCTTGCGCATCGGCCATGATGCACTCGAGCAGGCTCTGGCATCGGCCGGTATCAAAGCGGCCGTGTTCGGTGACGACCAAGGCATTGCTGCGGCGTACACCACTGCGCTCCCCGAAGATGTGGTGCGCAAGAAGATTATTGAAGTGAGCGGATTGACTGCCATGCACGTTGCGGTGACGAGGCGGGACACCCTGCCGCGCCTCGTATCGGGAAAAATCGACTACCGCCGGCTCAAGTCCGACCATGACGACGGCCAGTTCAGAAGAACCGAGAATGTCAGGGAAGCGTTCAGGGAGGCGTTCTTTCCGCAGAGAACCGAGGACCAGGATACGTTCGTATCGCTGGGCGGTGACTCGTTGCGTTATGTGCGGCTGTCCTTGAACCTTGAACGCATCTTGAATGACCTTCCCGAGGGCTGGGAGAATCTGCCAATCGCCGAACTGGCCACCATGCAGCAGGCAAAAACGCGGACGCAAAGCCTGGGCACCGATCTGGTGATCCGGGCGCTAGCGATCCTGCTCGTCGTCATCCAGCACGCCACTATTTGGCCAGTGCCGGGCGGAGCGGCCGCCATGGTCATGCTGATCGGCTACAGCCTCGCCCGCTTCCAGAGCGGCAATTTGTTCGCTGGCCACACCGCCAGGGTTTTCCGGCCGGTGTTGTCGGTGCTTGTGCCCTACTATCTGATCATCGCGCTCTACGCACTTGTCTGGGGTAAAGTGCCGTGGGTATCGGTCTTTCTCCTTGGCAATTTCGGCCTCGCAGACCCGGCAGAACGGACCATGTTGCCGTTCCTGTACTGGTTTGTCGAAGCCTACGTCCAGATGGTGGCGATCTGGGCCGTTCTGTTCGCAATGCCCGCCATGCGCAAGGCCGGCGCAAAAAAACCTTATCTGGTTGGTCTGGCAATGCTGGCGTTGGCAATGGTGCTTCGTTTTGCCGGACCGCTGCTCTGGCCGCTCGGCGACCGGGAGGTTTTCACGGTACCGTGGATTTTCTATCTGACCGTCTTCGGCTGGCTTGCCTATTTTGCCGACAACGCCTCCAGGAAGATCGTGCTCTTCGCCGTTGGAGCGGTCACCTTTCCGCTGGTTGCCTATTATGGCGGAAACTGGATCGGGTCATGGGTGAAATACATGATGCAGTTGGGTTTCCTTGCGGCCCTGCTGTTCGCTCCGCGCATGCCGATGCCGCGTTGGGTCGCAGGCCTCGTGCTCCCGATTTCCGCCGCGAGCTATTACATCTACCTCTTCCACCGATTCGTTCCGGAACTGGTATTGGCGCCGCTTGAAGCGGAATTGCCCTGGTCCGTGTTCTGCATTGCCTCGATCGCCGGCGGCATCGCCGTCGGCCTGCTTGCACGTGAATTGTTGAAAAACCTCCCGCATTGGAGCACGCTCGTTCGCCTCCCCCTCATCGTCTGGAGGAAGGCCGCAGCCCTCCCGGGACAGACAGCATGAACGGGCGCCTGATGGTTGCGATTATTGCATTGTGAGGTCACCCCCACCCGCAGCTTCGCTGCGACCCATCGAAAGGGGAGGTGGGGATGCCGCTGCTGACTTCACCCTCCCCTCAGATGGGGAGAGTCAGATCGTAGGTCCGGGTGGGGTGGGGTCACTTCGCAACGCTCGACAGCGCATTCGCCAAGGCAAGATACGTTCGAGGATCGCCTGCCGCAGCCAGCTTGGAAGAACTGGTCTGGAACTCGATATACTCAATAATCCATGCCCGGGCCGGGCATGGCGGGGGCGGCGCTCTTCTTCGGGATTTCCGCCACCATGGCTTCGGTCGTCACCAGCAGCCCTGCAATCGAGGCGGCGCCCTGAAGTGCGCTGCGAACAACCTTGGCGGGGTCGATGACTCCCATGTCGTAGAGATTGCCGTATTCGCCCGTCTGGGCATTCCAGCCGGTCGAGAAGGTGTCGCTCTCGCGCAGCTTGCCCACGATCAGCGAGCCTTCTGCTCCCGCATTCTCGGCGATCTGTCGGATGGGCGCCTCGCTGGCACGCCTGACGATCTCGATACCGACGCGCTGATCGCTATTGCGCCCCTCCAGCCCGGCGAGCACCTTCGCTGCTCGCAGCAGCGCTACGCCGCCGCCCGGCAGGATACCCTCCTCGACCGCCGCCCGCGTCGCGTGCAATGCATCGTCGACGCGATCCTTGCGTTCGCGAACCTCGACTTCCGTGGAACCGCCGACCCGGATAACGGCAACGCCGCCGGCCAGCTTGGCCAGCCGCTCCTGCAGTTTTTCGCGGTCGTAGTCGGACGTCGTCTCCTCTATCTGCGCCTTGATCTGCACGACGCGTCCGTCGATCTCCTGCTTGGGACCAGCGCCGTCGACAATCGTGGTGCTTTCCTTGTCGATCAGTACTTTCTTCGCCCGGCCGAGCATGTCGAGCGTTACATTCTCAAGCTTGATCCCCAGGTCCTCGCTGATCGCGGTGCCACCGGTAAGGATGGCGATGTCCTCGAGCATGGCCTTGCGGCGGTCGCCAAACCCCGGAGCCTTGACGGCAGCGACTTTGAGCCCGCCGCGGAGCTTGTTGACGACCAGCGTGGCCAATGCCTCGCCCTCGACGTCCTCGGCAATGATGAGGAGGGGTTTGCCTGACTGGATGCTTGCTTCAAGGATGGGGAGCAACGCCTGCAGGTTCGAAAGTTTCTTCTCATGGATGAGGATGAACGGGTCCTCAAAATCAACCAGCATCTTCTCCTGATTGGTGACGAAATAGGGCGAGAGATAACCCCTGTCGAATTGCATGCCCTCCACGATTTCAAGTTCTGTCTCGGCCGTCTTGGCTTCTTCGACCGTAATTACGCCTTCATGCCCGACCTTGCCCATGGCATCCGCCAGGTACTGGCCGATCTCCGTATCGCCATTGGCGGAAATGGTCGCGACCTGGGCAATCTCGGAATTGTTGGAAATCTTGCGGGCGTTGCGCTTCAATTCCTCGACGATGGCTTCAACCGCCAGGTCTATGCCACGCTTCAAATCCATCGGGTTCATGCCGGCCGCTTCGGCCTTGGCGCCTTCGCGAACGATCGCCTGGGCAAGGACCGTCGCAGTCGTCGTGCCGTCACCTGCCGTGTCGCTGGTCCTGGACGCGACTTCACGCAGCATCTGCGCGCCCATGTTTTCGAACTTGTTCGACAGTTCGATCTCCTTTGCCACCGTAACACCGTCCTTGGTGATGCGGGGCGCACCGAAGGATTTGTCGATGACGACGTTGCGGCCCTTGGGTCCAAGGGTCACTTTGACGGCGTCTGCCAGAATATCGACGCCCTGCAACATGAGATCGCGCGCATCTGCGCTGAATTTTACGTCTTTCGCAGCCATTGTCCTTAACTCCTCTTTTCAGGAAGAATCATATTTTCCCCTTGAAAACACAATAGAATCTGGCAAGATTCGGTGTGACACATGAGTTGATCCATAGGATGATATTCATGACCAGCAGAGCGTTCGAGCTTCAATTGAAGGGATACGGGCTGACGACAGCGGAAATACATTATCGTCTTCCCGATCATCCAAGTTTTCTCCAGCTATACATATGGCAGGAGTACGATCTTGCTCCGACTTTTCCGCAATTGAAAGGGTTTCTTGACTTCTGGTGCAAGGACATCGAGGGGCCGCTGCACTCGGTCCGTATTGTCCACCAACGCCTGATCGAACCGCGCGAGTGGCGGGCGGTGGACGGCATCATTTCCATACATTGAGAAAGCCGCTCCCGGCTGTATGGCAAGGGCGGAGCGTAGCGACGCAAAGAGGTGCACCTTAATCCTTGTATAGCCGTATAGGGCTTGTTTTCTCCCGCCGGACCAGCCCCTTTGCCTCCAGATCAAGCTGGACCGTCTTGGCCCACCAACCAGCCTTTGCACCGCGAGGATAGAGCGCTTGAGGCAATTTACGAACCAGCCGCGCGCTGACTTCAGTCAGCGTCAGGCCAGGCACGCTGTCCGGAAGAATCTCAAGGTAGGCCTGCTTCATGGCGTCGTACATGGCCCTGTCGACGGCTCTGGATTTGCCGGGATGGTTGATGTTCTCGACGGTGATCTTGTCCTGCTGTTGCATTGCCGCTGCTCCTTCCTCAGACCCTTCCAGTCTCGTGTTCCAAGGACGAAGGAGCAGCGTTCGATCCTACAATGCCGTAACCGGAGACTGCCGGTCCTTCAAGGACGCGGCGGAATGTTAAGGCCCCGTTGCACGGCTGGGCGCGCGAGACCCCGCTCCAGCCATTCTGGAACGCGCTTCAGGCGGTCGAACTCTACCAGTTCACCCGCGCCGTAGAACCCGACCAGATTGCGCACCCAGCCCAACATTGAAATGTCGGCTATGGTGTATTCGTCGCCCATGATCCATTGCCGGCCCTCGAGCCGCGCCTCGATAACGCCGAGCAGGCGCTTGGATTCGTTCTGGTAGCGTTCGCGCGGGCGTTTGTCTTCGATTTCGCGGCCGGCAAACTTATGGAAGAAGCCGAGCTGGCCAAACATGGGGCCGATCCCTGCCATCTGGAAAAATACCCATTGGATGGTTTCGTAGCGTCCCGCCGCGTCGGCAGGAATAAGCTTCCCGGTTTTCTCCGCAAGGTACAACAGGATGGCACCGGACTCGAACAGGCCGAGCGGCTTGCCTCCCGGACCGTCGGGGTCAATGATAGCGGGAATCTTCCCATTGGGATTGAGTGACAGAAATTCTGGCGTCCAGCTTTCGTTCTTGCCGATGTCGACAGCATGCGGTTCATATGGAAGTCCAAGCTCTTCCAGAGCGATCGAGACCTTCACGCCGTTGGGCGTCGGAAAGGAATAAAGCTGCAGGCGATCGGGATGCTTTGCCGGCCATCGGGTGGCGATGGCGAAGGCTGACAAATCTGACATGGGGGACTCCTACTCACGTAACGTGATTCTGGGGTGCACGTTAGCACGCTGGCATGGGGGCTTCCACATTCGAGCGATTGTACGATTTATCCGAAAGGCAGGTCCGGCTTCTTCGGTCTAATCCGTACAGTGCGGTGACACCATTCTAATGGCAACGATATCGACCGGGTCAAGTTCCGGTCCCCAACAGGAGAAACCACATGAACCGTTTGTCTGGAAAAGTAGCATTGGTGACGGGTGCCAGTGCTGGTATTGGCCGCGCCACGGCAAAGCTCTTCGCAAGGGAGGGTGCATCTCTCGTCGTCGGCGCGCGGCGCAAGGAAGAGCTGGATGCGCTTGTATCTGAGATCGAAGCAGAGGGCGGAAAGGCCGTCGCGCTGGCCGGAGATGTGCGGTCGGAAGACTATGCCATTGCACTCGTTGCGCTTGCCGCCGAGCGCTATGGCCGGCTCGACATAGCCTTCAACAATGCCGGGGTCATCGGTGAGGCCGGGCCAAGCACCGGTGTTTCAGTATCCGGCTGGAACGATGCCATTGCCATCAACCTGACCGGTTCGTTCCTTGGGGCAAAGCACCAGATCGCCGAGATGCTCAAGCGCGGCGGCGGTTCCATCATCTTCACGTCGACATTTGTCGGCTACAGCTTTGGCTTTCCCGGCGTTGCCGCCTATGCGGCGAGCAAGTCCGGCCTTGTCGGTCTGACACAGGCGCTTGCCGCCGAGTATGGTCCGCAGAACATCAGGGTGAATGCCATCCTTCCGGGGGCCGTGGATACCGACATGTACCGGGAAATGAACAATACGGCAGAGTCGCAGGCGTTCATCACCAATCTTCATGCGTTGAAGCGCGTAGCGACGGCGGAGGAACTGGCACGTTCGGTTCTCTATCTGGCGTCAGACGATGCGGCCTTCGTTACCGGGACAGCTTCGCTGGTTGACGGGGGCGTGTCGATCACCCGGACCTGACCGGACGGAAGCATGGGAGCGGGCCCGCTTCCATGCTTCAATCAAGGCTTGCGGGCCGTGACGATCAGGGCCGGCATTGCAAACGCAATGGTGCCGTCCGCCTTGGTAAACCCCTGAAGCGACCGTTCGGATTCCTGCAACAGTTGCTTAAACTGCTGCTGGTCAAGCAGGCCTCCAAGCGTCCATGCGCAGGCTCTTTCGGTGGAAACCAGCGATGCGATTGACGCAAATCGGATCACGCCCGCATGGGCCTGAACCCTGGCGCCTGCAATGCCGGCTTCGCCGCAGATGGATAACAGCAGCTGGGGATCGCCAAGCACGAATGGTGCGCTGAAGGCTTCCGCCACTGAATCCCCGAAAAGCCGCTTGAGCAATGTGGCGAACGCCGCATATCCCGGCGAATGCCCGAGCGAGTCGCAGACGGCGACGGCCAGGCGCCCGCCGGATCGAAGGACACGGAACATTTCGCGCATTGCAGCGGGCCTGTCGCTGAAGAACATCATGCCGAACTGGCTGACAACCGCATCGAAGCTGTCATTGGCAAAAGGGAGCGCCTCCGCCATGCCATGGCACCAGTCGACCCTGTCACTCTTGCGCCGGGCCACGGCAAGCATCTCGGGTGTCGCGTCAAGGGCGGCAATAGAACCACCCGGTCCGACCCTTTCGGCTGCGGCGAGCGCCAGGACGCCGGTACCGCAGGCTACGTCCAGCACGGCATCGCCCGGCTTGACGCCTGCAGCGTCGAGCACGACCGGTGCCCATTGCCGGAACAGTGCGGGTACGAAGAGTTCGTCATAAATGTCCGCGGGGGTGCGTTTGTCGTCGGACATGGCAGGGCCTCCTTGGTTGCCTGGCCTCAATGAGGAAGGCGCCCGCACAGCCGGAAAAACATATGCGAGGTCACCATTGTATCGGGCCGGGACAGGTAAAGATCGAGGGCGGCAAGGTCCTGTTCCAGGTCGCGGCGCCCGATGAAATCGCCGTCGACCAGCCGGTCACGAACGTTGTTTATGAAGTCGAGCAGGATCGTTCGCCTGTCGTGGCCAGGCGGATAGACATGGACAACGGCGTCGGTGCGGATGTCGATGACGCCGGCCTCACGGAAGAGCCGATGCGTGCGCCTTCCGATGAAAAGATCGATGCCCTGCGCAGCCGAGTAGGCAGTATAGGCCTCGAGTAGGCGGGACCATGCCGGTAATGGTGGGTCACAGATATGGGCGAGGAAATCCGCTTCGAAACTTGCGATCCAGCCTCCCGGCCGCACCAGCGATACCATTTCCCGCACGATAAGCTCGGGCTTTGGTACGTTGACGAGGACGAGGCGCATATGTGCGCCGTCAAAAGATGCGCGTGGCAACCGGGTCTCGTAGGCATCGCCCTCGCGCACCTCAACTTGCTGCAATCCATGATCGGCGGCAAAACGGCGTGCCTGCTCGACGAAATGTGGGCTTCGCTCAATCCCTAGCACCGATCCGGTCGGACCGACACGCTTGCCGAGGAGGTGCAGTACACCGCCCGGGCCACAGCCGAGATCAATGACATGTTCGCCCTGGCTGATCCCGATCTTGTCGAGTTGCGCGTCTGAATCCGGGGCGAGGTTTGCGATCTGCCGTTTGAGCCGCAATTCCTCGGCCTCGGCACGTCCAAGCAGATAGACATCGGGCTGTGTCATGGCTGGTTCCCTCAGCGTCAACACAATGCATGACAATGCGCCTGCCCATCTGCCTGGTCAACATATCCTGGAGTACTAGTTGCTACCGGCTGAAAGGAATCAATGCGCGGATGCGCGGGTCGCGCAGGTACAGCCCGCCCCAGATCATCAGGCCAAGGTAGACACCGAACAGAGTGTGGCTGAACAGCGGGTTTCCGATACGTACATGCGTGGCGATCGCGCCACCGAGATAGCCGGTCAAAAGAATAGCACCGAGCACTGCTGTGGGTGGATAGGCATAAAGCAGAGTGCAAACCAGGGTGAGAATGCCGAGAAAGCGAGCGAAGTTAACAGTGCCGGGATAGCCGAGCTGGGCTGTCGTTTCCGTGACAATATCCAGTGGCACCAATTTTATACCGCCGTCGAAGATCAGGAACAGGATGACAAGGCCGCTGAGAATGCGGCCCGTCCAAACCGCCTTGCCGGAAGATGCCGTAATGCTCTGGGTAAGTTCCATAACGATGTCCTTTCAATGCTGCGACAGGGTTTCCGAAGAGACTGCCAAAAGGACGATTCGACAATGTCGGTGCCGACAGCGTCGCGAGATTTTTTTCGTGACGGAGGACCAACCTGACAAAAGGAGGATGGCAGGCCCAGCACACCGGGCCGCAGTGTTACTGTAACGTACTTCCCGCCATGCTCACGGCGAACCATGATCGGCACGATTATTTCGCTGATTTCAGCGCATCCTCCAGGCTGTTGAAAGCCGCCCAAGTGATCGCGCGTGCCAGAAGTCAGACCCATCACGGTGCAAGCTGTCTCACTCTACGGAAATCACAAAAGGAACGACCTTTTCCAACAATGGGGGAACGCATCATGAAAGCGAGACTGGTCGCATGGATAACCTGCATGCTCTTATTCATCTCGTTGCCATTACAGGCAAGCGTGGCGGCCGAGGCCATTACTGAAGATGAAGCGCATTCCATAGGTATCGACGCCTATGTCTATTTTTATCCATTGGTGACCATGGATGTCACCCGCAAACAGGCCACCAATATCGAGGCCGGCAAGGTAATCGGGCGTGGACCCGCCAATGCGTTCACCAACGTGCCGGAATTCCCGACAGCCGATATGCGCGACGTGGTTCGCGTCAATTTCGATACGCTTTATTCGGTCGCATGGCTGGACATGACCAAGGAGCCGATGATCGTTTCGGTTCCGGATACCAATGGCCGCTTCTACCTGTTGCCGATGCTTGACATGTGGTCGGACGTGTTCGCCTCGCCCGGTTGGCGGACAACGGGCACTGCGAAAGCCGATTTTGCCCTCGTTCCACCAAACTGGGGGGATGGCAAACTGCCGGAGGGAACTCAGCGTATCGATGCGCCAACACCCTATGTGTGGATCATCGGCCGTACCAAGACCGATGGCCCGCCTGATTACGATGCAGTCCACCAGATACAGGCTGGCTACAAGGTAACGCCGCTGTCGCAGTGGGGTAAAACGCCAGAGCCGGTCAAGGTAACGATCGATCCGGCTGTCGACATGAAGACGCCGCCGAAGATAACCGTGGATTCCATGACGGCGGGAGATTTTTTTGCCCGGGCCGCTGAAATATTGAAGGCCAATCCGCCCCACCTTACCGATCAACCCATTATTGCCCAGATGCAGCGGATCGGGATCACCCCCGGCCAAAGCTTCGACATAAGCAAGGTCGACCCTGTCGTGGCCAAGGCGCTTGAAACAACCCCTGCCGAGGCGCGCAAGCTCATGGAATGGAAGGTCGCAACCCTGGCCCGTGTCGCGAACAATTGGTCGATGAATACCGACACAATGGGTGTCTACGGAAACTACTATCTGAAACGCGCCATTGTCTCCCAGGTGGGACTTGGCGCGAACCTGCCCGACGATGCCATCTATCCGCTCAATCTGGGGGACGATAAGGGCAACCCGCTGGATGGTACGAACAACTACCACATCCATTTCGACAAGGAATCGCTCCCGCCCGTCAAGGCATTCTGGTCGATCACGCTCTATGATCCGGAGGGATTCCAGGTTGGCAACAGCCTTAACCGCTTCGCTGTCAGCAGCTGGATGCCATTCGAGTACAATGCCGATGGTTCACTGGACATCTACTTCCAGAACAAGAGCCCCGGCAAGGACAAGGAAGCGAACTGGCTGCCTGCACCGGCGGGGCCATTCAACCTGACAATGCGGCTCTATGGGCCAGAAACGCAGGCGTTGACCGGGAAGTGGAACCCACCGCCTGTGACCATGGTGCCGGCGCTGCAACAGCTCATTGCCCAATAGCATCCCCGTCGATGCCTGAGCCTGTCGGGGCCTGGGCATCGACGCATGCGGAAAGGGCTTTACCCCTCCCGTATCTCGCCATGCGACACGTCCAGGAACTGGGCGCGTCCCTCGAGACTGCGGAAGAGCGCCTTGTCTGTGCCGGTCATGAAAGCCTGGCCGCCGAGTGCTTCGATGATATCGAAGAGCGCGGCGCGGCGGCCCTCGTCAAGATGTGCCGCAATCTCGTCCAGGAGCAGGATGGGTGCCATGCCGGACAATTCGCCGGTCAGCCGCGCATGGGCAAGGATGAGGCCAATCAGCAGCGCCTTCTGTTCGCCAGTCGAGCAAAGTTCCGCCGGCATTGCCTTTGGCCTGTGGCGGACGAGCAGGTCGGACCGGTGCGGACCATCCAGCGTCCGTCCGGCAGCCCTGTCGCGGCTGCGCCCATCATGCAGGGCACGGCGGAAGGTTTCCTCCACGTCCGTTGCAGCTTCGATCCCGATGCGCTGTTCCAGTTCGCCGTCCAGCAGGCAGTCGGCCTTGGGGAAGGGGCTGTCATCCGGCAACCGTTCGATCATGCCATTGATCAGCCGCAACAGTTCAGCACGGGCCGCGGCGATCGCAATGCCGAGTTCCGCCATCGGAGTTTCAATGGCGTCAAGCCAGGCGTCGTTGCCGCGATCTTCCGTGAGCAGACGATTGCGGCTTCGCATGGCTTTCTCGTAGTCGAGAACCCGTTTGCCATGGGCTGGATCAATGGCGAGCACCATGCGGTCGAGGAAGCGGCGCCGATCCGCAGCCGGACCGGTAAACAGCCCGTCCATGGCCGGAACGAGCCAGAGGATGCGGGAATAGTCGAGCAGTTCATCGGCGCTCGCCGCAGTCATGCCATTGATACGGACGCGGCGCGCCGTATCACCCGGTGCATTGCCCGCAAGGCCCGTCCCGACTTCAACTGAGCCTTCGGCGGTTTCGACCGCCGCATGGATGGCGAAGCCGTCCGGCGCATCATTGCGGGTCACGTCGGTATAGGTCGCCCGCCGAAGCCCGCGGCCGGGCGACAGAAACGATACGGCTTCAAGGAGATTTGTCTTGCCGGAACCGTTTTCGCCGGTCAGCACGACATGCGAGGGTGCGAGCCTAAGCGACAGGCTTTCATAATTGCGAAAATTGGCAAGCTTTAACCGGCTGATCGCAACCCGGGCTGGTGAGTTATCATTTTCCATGGGGGATATCCCACCCCCCTCTGTCCTGCCGCCGATCTCCCCCGCGAGGGGGGAGATCGAACTGGCATGTGTGCCTGTACTTTGCTGATGACGCTGGCAATGACCCGCAACGCTTTTGTGGGCTGATCTCCCCCCTTGCGGGGGAGATGGGCGGCAGCCCAGAGGGGGGTAATAAAGGCATCACATCGGATTTTGGGATGACACTAAACCCGCATCGGCATGAGCACGTAGAGCGCATTTTCATCGCCCGTATCGCGCACCAGCGTCGGGGAACCAGCATCGGCAAGCATGAAGACCGCTTCTGACCCGGTCAGCTGTCCGGTGATATCGAGCAAATACTTGGCATTGAAACCGATCTCGATGGGATCCGAATCGTAGTCGGCCGCAAGTTCGTCGGTGGCGCTGCCTGAATCCGGATTGTTGACAGTCAGCGTCAGTTGTCCGTCGGCGATGGTCAGCTTGACCGCACGGCCGCGCTCGCTGGATATCGTCGAAACACGATCGACGGCCGCAGCAAAGCTCTGCCGGTCGATTGCCAGCTTCTTGTCATTGCCGGAAGGAATGACGCGCTGATAATCAGGGAATGTGCCATCGATGAGCTTGGAGGTCAGTACCACCGAGCCAATGGTGAAGCGGATCTTCGTTTCGGACAATTCGACCGTGACGGTGATATCCGGATCGTCGACGAGCTTCTGAAGTTCCGCGACAGTCTTGCGCGGAATAATGATGCCAGGCATGCCTTCGGCACCGGAGGGAGCTTCCAGCTCGGCACGGGCGAGGCGATGGCCGTCAGTGGCGACGGCGCGCAGCTTGAGGGCGCCGTCGCTCTCGATGGCATGGAAATAGATGCCGTTGAGATAATAACGGGTTTCTTCGGTGGAAATGGCAAACTGCGTGCGCTCGATCAGGCTTTTCAGCGCGCTCGAAGCCATGCGGAATGTGTGCGAGAAGGAGCCGGCGGTCAGTTCAGGGAAGTCCGACTGCGGAAGGCACTGCAGGCGAAAACTCGACCGGCCCGACGTTACTGCCATGGAATTGCCATCGGTATTGGTGGCCAGCATGACTTCGGCGCCATCGGGCAGCTTGCGGACGATGTCGTAGAGCAGATGAGCCGGAACGGTTGTCGCGCCGGACTGTTCGATCTGCGCGGCGGTCGCTTCCGTCACTTCGAGATCCAGGTCGGTCGCTTTGAGCGCGAGACTGCCGCCATCCGCATTCAGGAGAACATTCGACAGGATCGGAATGGTATTGCGCCGTTCGACCACGCGATGGACATGATTGAGTGACTTCAGAAGGTTGGAACGTTCAAGAGTTACACGCATGATATACCGGTCTCGCTGACTTCTATCCCAACACGTTCACCGCGGGGTTGCGGCTACCGGCTGGCGAGGAATGTAGTTTCCCCAGGGTCAAGCAAATTGGCAGAAAACAGACGCAAAAAGCAAGCCTGTGGCGGGTAGCAGCGTACCATACCACAGGCTTTCTGTTGATAAACCTCGGAGCGTCAGGGATCGAACCTAGGCCTGATCATTGATCAGGCGCTTCAGGAGCTCGAGCTCCTGCGACAGTTTCTGATCCTTGCCGACGATATCCTCGATCTTGCGCACGGCATGAAGAACCGTGGTGTGATCGCGCCCGCCAAAACGGCGGCCGATTTCCGGCAGCGAGCGCGGCGTAAGCGTCTTGGCCAGGTACATGGCGATCTGGCGCGGCTTGACGATCGTGCGTGTTCGGCGGTTGGACAACAGGTCTTGCTTCGACACGTTGTAGTGCCGGGCGACGATGCGCTGGATTTCTTCGATACGGATGCGCTTGGCTTCACCGCCACGCATCAGATGGCTCAAGAGTTCGTCGACCCGATCAACGGAAAGGTTGGGCTCGAAGGTCTGCCGGAACAGGAGCTGGTTGAACGCGCCCTCAAGCTCACGGCCACTGCCGGTTACCGATTGTGCAACATGGTCCAGGATTTCCGGAGAAATATCGAGCGAATGGTCTTCCGCCTGCGCTGCAACAAGGCGACGCTTCAGGATTTCGAGGCGCATTGCATAGTCAGGCGCGATCATTTCGAGGGCGACCCCGCCTTGCAGGCGCGAGCGGACCCGGGCGTCCAGCGATTCCAGTTCTGACGGTGGGCGGTCGGCAGCGACGACGACCTGCTTGGCGCTGTCGAGCAGGGTGTTGATCAGGTGGCAGAATTCATGCTGGATCGACTTGCCCTGCAGGAACTGCATGTCGTCGATGATCAGAAGATCGATGTCGCGCAGCTGCTCCTTGAACGACAATGCGTTGTTGTCGCGAATGGCCGTCGCAAAGCGCCACATGAAGTATTCGGCGGTCAGATAGACGACACGGGCGCGTTCGGGGCGCTTGAGCGCCTCTGCGGCGATCGCCTGCAGGAGATGCGTCTTGCCCAGCCCAACCGAGGCGTGGATGAACAGCGGATTGAAGCGCACGGCGCTTGCACCGGCATCGGCGATGGTGCGAGCAGCGGCAAGTGCGACGCGATTGGGTGTGCCGTCGACAAAAGTGTCGAACGTATAGCGCGGATCAAGCGGCGAGCCGAAAACCGAATTCTGGGCGGAGCGGTCGGCAAAATGCGCCGGTGCCTTCTTGTCCTGCACCGTATTGCCCACGGGAAACACGGGCTTGTCGCGGGCGAGGGCCCGGGTTTCGGCGCGGGGCGTTGCCTCGGCGTCGCAAGCCGGCCGTGCAGCGCGGCTGGCGCTGCGGAATACGATCTCCACCTTCAGCACCTGCTCGTCTTCTTCGCGCCACAAAGCCGCAATCATGTCGGCGTAGTGGTTGTTGATCCAGGAACGCAGGAACGCTGTCGGTACGGACAGGCGGATAACACTCTTGGAGGTCTCGTCCAGCTTCAGGCGGCCGAACCAGCTCGAATAGACCTCACTCCCCAGTTTGGCCTTGAGCTTGCTCTTGACGCGCTCGAAGATCATCTCGCTCTGACTGCCGGCCACATCCATATCGTCCCCTTCCATATGGAGCGGGACTATGGCTTTTGTGCCGTTTTCCATTATTCCGCTGGTCATTGTCATTGCCTCATCCTGATATTTTATGATCGGGTCTGTTGTATGCCCGTGTTTTTATGAATGCAGCCGATCGCTCGTCTGCAACTAATCCGGCCAACCGCCCCAGTGGTCGGCCCGATAATCCTGAAACTAGTGAGTGGAGGTCGTAGCGATCACGCGGTGTTGGACTAAATACATATCGTCCAGAATGTTATTAACTACCACGTTCGCATCCCTCACATTTTAGGCGCAGAAAGACTTCCGCCCGGCTCCCGCCAGCGTCGTCAACTCGCTCGTTTTATGAAACAACTCAAATCCGTTAGACTTGAGTACCGACCAAACCTACTCGTTACGCAAACACGGAATTTGCGCCCGAAACCACAATTTTATAAGTCTGTTAAATGGGTTTATGCCCACCCCTTCGATGTCTGGACCTTACAAAAACCTTGGCAGGAAGAGCAAGGGCAGCCCAAGGGTTTTTTAATGAATTAAAGGTTAAGGGATTCCAGTTTTTTTTAACCGTTTCCGGTTCGGCATGGAAAAAGCCTTCGGATTCAAAGCCTTTTTTGGAATGCCAATTTTGCACCAGTGCCGACTCTCGTGACCAAAAAAAAATATTAAATTTCCGCTTGACACTGGCTGGGGCTGCAGATTCTCCATGCCCGAGGCGGCCTATAATCATTACCTTCTATAAGTCATTGAAATTAAATGCAAAATGATGATTGACGCTTTTTGTCCTAAACCGTTTGTAACGGTCTTATGTCATGGTTTTGATAAGCCACAATCTTTTCCTCGGGAAACGAATTTATTCCCAGAATCGGGGCCAAAACAAAAAACCCGGCTAAAGAGTAGCCGGGTTTTCATATATAAAAATGACGGGTCAGTTTATGCGGACATGCCCTTCAGGCGTGCCGACAGACGCGAGACCTTGCGTGATGCCGTGTTCTTATGCATGACGCCCTTGGATGCTGCGCGCATCACTTCCGGCTCGACCGCCTTGAAGGCGAGGGAAGCGGCTGCCTGGTCACCGCTGGCCACCGCATCTTCGAACTTGCGAAGGAAGGTGCGCACGCGGGAGCGGCGGGACTTGTTTACTTCGGTGCGGGCTTCGATCTTACGTGCCGCCTTCTTGGCCGAAGGAGTGTTGGCCATGATGCCTCTCTTTTCTGTCAGCTAATCGGCAGCCTGAAAGCAGCCGTCACAAAATAATAGGGTGGCCGAGGGGCCACCGAACGTTGTCGGGCTTATAGAGGACGATTCCTTTTGCGTCAACTTGGAATCTTTGCGAACCCGACTGATAATTCCACCTTACCGGTTCTTGAACTTTGGCGTGCGTTTTTCGGCAAAGGCCGCCATGCCCTCTCTCTGATCCTCCAGGGCGAACATCGAGTGGAACACGCGTCGTTCAAACCTGAGGCCCTCTGAAAGCGTCGTCTCATAGGCCCGGTTGACCGTCTCCTTCGTCATCATCGCAACCGGCAGTGAGAAGGAGGCAATCTTGCCCGCAGCCTTCAGGGCTTCCTCGAGGAGTTCCCCGGTCGGAACGACACGGGAGACCAGTCCGCAGCGTTCCGCCTCGGCCGCGTCCATCATGCGCCCCGTCAGGCACAGATCCATGGCCTTCGACTTGCCGATTGAGCGAGTGAGACGCTGGGATCCGCCCATGCCAGGCATGACGCCGAGGGTGATTTCGGGTTGACCGAACTTCGCGTTCTCGGCTGCGATGATGAAGTCGCACATCATGGCAAGTTCACACCCTCCGCCGAGCGCATAGCCCGCCACGGCCGCAATCAGCGGTTTACGGACACGTGTCACCCTTTCCCATTCGCTGAAGAAATCGGCGAGATAGGCGTCGGCAAACGTCAGCGTTTGCATCTCCTTGATGTCAGCCCCCGCAGCGAAGGCTTTTTCCGAGCCGGCGATGACGACGGCGCCGATATTGTCGTCCTTGTCAAAGGCTTCAAGGGCAACATTGAGCTCAGCAAGCAGGGAGGAGTTCAGTGCATTCAGCGCCTGCGGGCGGTTGAGCTGGACGAAACCGACTTTTTCCCGCGTTTCGACAATGATGTTTTCGTAGGTCATCCGTTTTCCTCCACATGAAATGTTACTGCTGACAGACGGGGCAGTAGAACGTCGAGCGCCCGCTTTGAACAACGCGCGAAATGGTGCCATTGCAACCGTGGCGCGGGCAAGCGGAACCTTCGCGATCATAGACCGAAAAGGAATGCTGGAAATAGCCGAGCTCACCATCCGCCTGGCGATAGTCCTTGAGGCTCGATCCGCCCGCCTTGATGGCGTCGGCGATGACAGAGCGGATCGCAGCGGCGAGGCGGTTAGACTCCACTGTCTCTTGGCCATCCTTGCCCGCGATGCTGCCGGCGCTGCGCAGCGGGGAAAGCTCGGCACGCCACATGGCCTCGCAGACATAAATATTGCCAAGGCCGGCTATCAACCTCTGGTCGAGTAGCGCCGCCTTCAACGGGGCCGCCTTGTTCTTGAAGAGTTGGGCGAGCAAAGTCCCGTCCAGGCGGTTGCCCGTTGGCTCAGTGCCCAGGTCCCGGATCAATGGATGGGAATTGAGGCTGCCCGGTTCGGCGAACAACATGAAGCCGAAGCGGCGCGGGTCATTGTAGATGATACGGTTCCGTGTTCCGTCCTTCGCCGCAAGATGCATTACCACATGGTCGTGCAGGCCGTTTTTCGACCGGTCGTGATGGAAGGCACCCGGCGCGTTGCCCTCACCATCCCCTTCGATCCGGTACGAGCCAGACATGCCAAGATGACTGATCAGACCAAGACCGTCATCGAGATGCATGATCAGATATTTGGCGCGGCGTTCCAGCGCATCGATCTTTCGCCCGGCCAGACGCTCGGTGAAGTGCTCGGGGAACGGAAAGCGCAGGTCGGCGCGCCGCTGTTCGACGGCAAGAATGGTGGCACCTTCCATGAAGGGCTGTAGCCCGCGCCTGACCGTTTCAACTTCAGGTAGTTCAGGCATCGGGCGTGCGGACCCCGGTGCCCTTCAGGAAACTCTTGCCATGCGGTCCCGGCTCCAGTCCCAGATGCGCGGCGATCGTCTCGCCTATGTCGGCAAAGGTCGGTCGGATGCCGAACGAACCGTGCGGCAGGTCCGGGCCAAAGCACAGGACCGGGACGCGCTCGCGCGTGTGATCAGTGCCCCTGTAGGTCGGGTCACAGCCGTGATCGGCGGTCAGCACCATCAGATCGCCCTGTCGCAGCTTGGCTATGGCTTCGGGCAGACGGCGGTCAAACGCTTCCAGCGCCGCCGCATAGCCCGGCACATCCCGGCGGTGGCCATAGAGCATGTCGAAATCGACGAAATTGGTGAACACCAAATCGCCCTCCCGGGCATCATCCATGGCAATCAGGGTCTCATCGAACAGGGCCATGTTGCCATTGGCCTTGCGCACCTGGCTGATGCCCCGATGGGCGTAGATGTCACCGATCTTGCCAATGGCGATGACCGAGCCCCCGGCCTGCGTGAGCCGGTCCAGCAGGGTAGGCTCCGGTGGCGGCACGGAATAGTCGCGACGATTGCCGGTGCGGGTAAAGGTCTCGGGAGTCTCGCCGACAAAGGGCCTGGCGATTACGCGCCCTATGTTGAGGGGGTCGACCAACTCGCGGACATTGCTGCAAAGCTCGTAAAGACGGTCCAGGCCAAAATGCGTTTCATGTGCCGCAATCTGAATGACCGAATCGGTGGACGTATAGAATATCGGCTTCCCGGTCCGGATATGCTCTTCGCCATATTCCTCGATGACATCGGTACCGGAGGCATGCTTGTTGCCGAGAATGCCGGGCAGCTTGGCGCGGCGGATGGCGTCGTCGACCAGACTTTTGGGGAATGTCGGCACAGTTTGCGGAAAGTAGCCCCAATTGAATGTGACCGGAACCCCGGCAATCTCCCAGTGACCGGACGGTGTGTCCTTGCCGTTCGACACTTCCTCGGCAGCACCCCACAGCCCAACCGGTTCCGGCGTTCCCTTCTGGAGCGGTACGCTGGAAGCAAGGTTGGCCGCATGCGAGAGGCCGAGCGCATTCATGTTCGGCACGTAGAGCGGACCGGAACGGAGCCCGGACTTGTCGCCACGGCCCGCCTTGCAGGTCTCGGCAATGTGACCAAACGTGTTCGACCCCTCATCGCCGAAAGATTTGGCATCGGGTGCGCCGCCGATTCCAAAAGAATCGAGGACGAAAAGGAAAGCGCGTGACATGCATCACTCCGTAGGCCGATCGTTATGACGTGTTGCGATCTCGAACCGATATCACAGATAGGTCAAACAGTGCGCCATGACAAATCAATGGCGCAGATGATCGCATGTCAGGAGAATATGTGTCAGCAGTTGGAGCAGGCGACCGCCGCACCTTGACGCACGCGACCGAAACCTGTCCGGCCCATGGGTATTCCCACGGCCGACACGCCTGAGGCGGTCGTTACCGCATCGGAGTACTTGAATGCCATCAGGGGGAGATAGGCAATTTTGGTTTCCACCCGGATCACCGTCGTGTTGGGTATGACCAGGTTGGGATCAAGCGTCACTGTCGAGCCCGCCGCATAGGGCCGCGAATAGACCTTGTTCACGACCTTTCGCGACCATGCGACCGTGGGCGAGCCCGTCGCAGGGATGTTGATGGCCGTTATCGTGATCTGCGGTGTGTCAAACCGGTAAGGCAACAGGAGGGCGGTGCCGATCTCCATGATATCCTTGAGTTGGTCGGTCGTGATTGTTTGTTGCTGCGTCACCAGATCCGCAACCATGTTGGTGGCCCGGCCAAGCTTCTTGTTGACATCGAGGCCTGATGTCGCCTCGACGCTGCCGAGGTAGAGCACGATCAGTATGGGCGCGATGAATGCAAATTCCATTGCTGCGATGCCGCGTTTGTCACGGATGAACCGCTTGGCCAGCGTTGCAAGTCTTCCGGCCGCCATCGTCTGTTTGTTATTGGCTTTCATTGTCGTACCTTTGGAAGAATGCAGGGCAATCTGATTGACTGCTCTTTGTGTTTGTCAGAGATAGGGTTCGTTTTTCCAGGTCGCGGTCGAGAAGAGCATGGTCTTCCCCGTGCCGTCGATGCTCTCGATACGGTGTTTCATCAGGTCCGTCAGGATCGGCCAGCGATAGAAGATGCGCAGTTGATTGATCGTGCTGGCACCCCCGGCTGCAACTTTAAGTTTTGTGATGTCGACGTCGCCAGCCGCGGTCAGCGGCAGCGTTTTCGGCACGTTGGCGAAGGTGGTATAGGTCTGGAGATCGACGAAGAGATCAGGGCAGCCGGTTGCTGGCATGAAGAGTTTGCCGCAGATGGTTTGCTTCAACTTGTTTGGAGCGCTGATGGTGGCAGCGGTGATCTCGCCCGTCCGCAGCTGGCGCGCAAGGTCGTCAGCAGCGTTCGACATGACCTGCTGAGCGGTGAAACTCAGGCTCACTTCGATGATGGCGAAGATCAGCAGGAAGAAGGGCAGTCCGATCAGGGCGAATTCAATTGCCACCGTGCCGCGGCGGTTGGCGCAGAAACGCGCCGTCAGCGACGATCGCGGCCGTGGCCTTCCTTCATGGATATGATCATCAACAGGTATATCGGTATGTTGCAACATGGTTTTCCCCACACCACTCAGGTTGGGAAAATCATTATCACGACAGATGTTAGAATCTCGTTTGAAGGCCGATGCAAATTGCAACGATTGGATTTACTGTTTTTCAACCGTGATCCGTCTGCAGGTCAATTTCCGCCGATCTGAGCATCCGACGCTTTTTCAGCCTCGGTCTTTTGCGCGGTCTCGCAATAGGGTGTGCAGGAAAGCGTCTGCACATAAGCCCGCCTGTAGACACGGGTGGTGTTGGCTACACTGCGGCTGACCATGACCTGATCATCGACGATCGCCGCTCCGTCAGCATCCATGATGACGATATTGGTGATGCCGAAACCCTTGCCGGTGAGGACAACCGTCCGGGCATCCTTGACGACAGCATCGGCTATTTCCGGATCGCCGACGACGACCGTGTCGGCCGGCCGCGCCAGCTTCAGGATTCGAGCCTGGTTCATGATTACATGAATACCCGTATCAGCCTCGGTTGTCGCGACGCCCGACAGGCAAGCCGCCAGCGCCATTGCTGCTGCCAGACCATAAAAACGGATGTGACGGCCTCTGATACGAACCATGGGAATTCCTTCGATAAAACACCTGATAAACCATGGCGTGGAATGGTGAAGGAAAGCTTAAATGCCGTCACGGAACGTTAAGCATGATGCTCTAAACACCAGAGTTAGGTCGAATTTAAGATAAATGACGGCCGTGCTCTTTACCGTTCAAATACGGGGTTTTGATTTTTGACTGTTTTACATTTCCGTAACGGTATTTCTTAAGGTGACAGCAAGTCGCCACAGATAGTTTCGATGATTATCAAAGGACGGCGAAACAACGAGAGGACTTGACATGAAACGCAGCACAGGTCCGCGCTCCAACGCCTTAATCCGGTTTCTCCGGGACGACGCCGGTGCCACGGCCATCGAATACACGCTTATAGCTTCGCTCGTCAGCGTCGGAATCATCGTCGGAGCCGGGATACTCGGCGTATCGGTCAACGATCTCTACACTGGTCTCGCCGACGACGTCACGCAAGCCATGAACAAATAGTCACGGATGAGTTCGATGATCGAAGCGGCCATATTGATCGTTTTTCCATTCGCCATGGCATTCGCGGGCGTTTCCGACCTGCTTTCCATGACAATCCAGAATCGCGTCTCTCTCATACTGGTCGTATCATTTGCGTTTCTGGCACCGCTTACGGGCATGCCTTTGGAGCTGTACGGCATGCACTTTGTCGCTGGTGCCGCTGTCCTCGCCGCTACATTCGCCTTGTTCGCTGCGGGAACGATGGGCGGCGGCGATGCAAAGCTCATGTCCGCCACCGCCGTCTGGCTGGGATGGAACCTGGGACTGGCCGAGTATCTCCTGACGATGTCGGTCCTCGGCGGCCTGCTGACACTCGCAATATTGCGTTACCGCAGTTCTCACATGGCGGTCGCCTATACCGCGCGCTTTGAATTCATGCGCCGTCTCGCGCGTAAGGATGTGGGAGTGCCTTACGGAATAGCGCTTGGCCTTGCCGGTCTGCTGACATTCCCCGGCTCTCCAATGTCCCAGTGGGTGATCAATCGTCTGGCCCAGATCTAGTCAAGAGCCATCTCGGGGACCTGCTTGCCCAAATGGTAAACATTAATCCTTGTTAATCATAGTTTTAAGCAAAACGTTAACCATAATTACACGATTGGTAAGTCAGAGTGCGACCTTAGTATCTAAGACGAAAGTCTAATGGGGCGCAGAATGCAAAAAGCACGTCTTGTCATTTTGATCGTAGCGGTCGCGGCTGCTGGGGCAGCTGGCTATATTGCCACGCGCATGAAGCCTACGACGGTTGTTGTAGAAAGCACCAAAGAACAGATCAAATTGCAGGATATTCTGGTAGCCACCGAGAATCTCGGGGTTGGCGCAGAAGTGCAGAGCCAGATGCGCTGGCAGGCCTGGCCCGAGGATGCCATGGCGGACGGCTATATCAAGCGTACTGATCGGCCAAACGCCGAGGAAGATCTGCGCGGCTCTACTGTCCGCCTGCAGATTTTCCCGGGCGAGCCAATCCGTGAAGCGAAGCTCATCGGCAAGGGCCAGAGCTTCATGTCGGCGCAGCTTCCAGCCGGCATGCGCGCCGTTGCAACGCAGATCACCGTGGATACAGCCGCCGGCGGCTTCATCCTGCCCGATGACTATGTCGACGTCATCATGATCCGTCAGATGAACGACGAGATGCCGAAGCAATTCACCACAGAGACGATCCTGCGCAATATCCGGGTCCTGGCGATCGATCAGACGATCCAGGAGGACGAAACGGGGCAGAAGACCAAGGTCGGATCCACCGCAACGCTGGAACTGACGCCCGAACAGGCCGAGATCATTGCGGTTGCCGAGCAGATGGCGAGCCGGATCACGCTGGCATTGCGGTCCTTGCAGGATGCGCAGGAGGCGACTGGCCCGGGTGCAGAATACCTTGTCAATTCGCCGGGCCGTGCCGGCAATGTGAAACTGATCAAGTCCGGAACGGTCATCGAAATCCTGGGGCGGAAATAACAAAATGGGAAACAAACCAACCACCATGTTGTTGAAACACAGGTCCAGGTTCTTGCGGGCCATGGTTTTCGCCCTTGGCAGCGCAGTGGCCACGTTGCCGATGGCCAGTACGGCCATTGCCGAAAGCAATGTCGTGAAGATCAATCAGGTCCATGGCGCCAACAAGCGCATCAATCTCGGCCTGAGCAAATCGCTGGTGGTTGACCTGCCAGCGGACGCCTACGACATTCTCGTCGCCAATCCGACGGTCGCAGATGCCGTCACCCGTACGGCACGGCGCATCTACCTCTTCGGCAAGCAGGTCGGCCAGACCAATATCTTCGTCTTCGGTCCGAATGGCGAACAACTTGCCAGCTTTGACCTGGTGGTCGAGCGCGATGTGGCCGGGCTCGAGGACAGTCTGAAAAAATACATTCCGGATTCCGACATCAAAGTCGAACTGATGAATGACAACGTCATCCTGACCGGGACCGTCCAGACGCCGCTCGATGCCAAGCGGGCAAGCGATCTCGCCAATCTTCTCGTCTCAGGCGGTGAAGCAACGACCGGCCAATATGCCATCACGGCATCGGGGCAGGGCGGAAGCAATGGCGGCGGAGGCTCGGATGTTGCCATCAGCGACCCGGACGAAGCGCGCCAGAAAAGCAAGATCGTCAATCTCATTCAGATCGTCGGCGAGGACCAGGTTACGTTGAAGGTGACGGTAGCCGAGGTCAGCCGGTCAGTCATGAAGCAGCTTGGCGTCAATATGATTGCGTCCGGCACTTCCGACGGCATCAGCTACCGCGCTGTGTC
Organism: Phyllobacterium lublinensis; assembly: GCF_020164435.1. GTDB lineage: Bacteria > Pseudomonadota > Alphaproteobacteria > Rhizobiales > Rhizobiaceae > Phyllobacterium > Phyllobacterium lublinensis. The sequence goes on from NZ_JAIUDQ010000016.1 coordinate 116,666, forward strand.
AGAGAACCTTGCATCGCTTGTCGGGAAAGGCCTTACCAATTCGGGCGCCTCCATTGTGGCCGATATCGGCAGCACCACCATACGATCCTACCTCAATGCAATGGAACTTGCGGGCGTCATGAAAACCCTCGCAGAACCGACGTTGACGGCAGTATCGGGCGAAAAGGCCACCTTCAAGGTCGGCGGCGAATACAATCTGATAGACGGTCAAACGGTCGATGAACGGGATGATGGCACGGAACGGGTCAGCCAGACCCACAGGGTCATCGAATACGGTATCGGCCTTGAGTTCTTGCCGGTGGTCCTGTCTCCAGGACGCATCAGCTTGCGTGTTCGCACGGCAGTGTCGGAACCTACGCTGGAATCGCCGGTAACAGTCAGTTCCGGCGGCGCTACGCCTGCCACCAGCATCATCTCACTGCGCAAGCGGCTTGCCGACACAAATGTGGAGCTGCCATCGGGCGGTTCCATGATGATCGCCGGTCTCATCCGCGACGAAACGAGGCAGGCCATCTCCGGTTTGCCGGGGTTCTCCAAGATCCCGGTCCTGGGGACATTGTTTCGCAGCCGTGAATTCGTCCGCAACGAAACTGAACTTGTCATTATCATCACGCCTTACCTGGTCCGTCCGGTAGCGCGCACCGCGCTCGCCCGGCCCGACGATAATTTCAATCCGCCCAGTGACGCTGCCGGCATTTTCCTCGGCAAAGTCAACCGTGTCTACGGCACGAAGGAAGCCAACCTGCCTGACGGTCGCTACGAGGGCGTCGTCGGTTACATATACAAATGAGCAAGGACCAGGCGATGTCAGCAGTTTCCAAATCCTACAGCATGAAGCCTGTCCTGGCCCTGTTCGCCCTGTCATTGCTGGCAGGCTGCGCGTCGAGGGAAATGACCGTCAACAGTATTCCGGATGATTATCGCACCAACCATCCGATCGTAATTTCGGAGAAGGAACAGGTCGCGGAGATTCCGGTCGGGCATGCGGACACCAGATTGTCAATGTCACAACGCAGCATAGTTGACAATGCGGCCAATAATTATCGTGCCAATGGCTCCGGTGTCATCCACATCCTGCTTCCGTCGGGCTCACCCAATGCAAGGGCTGCTTCAAGGCTGAAGAATGATGTTGCCGCCACACTGCGCCGCGGCGGTATCAAGCCGTTCAACATTTCGAGCGAGCACTATTCCGCAAGCGGCAGCGATTCACCACCCATACGCCTTGTCTATTCCGCGATCACGGCATCAACCGGGCCATGCGGACAGTGGCCGAAGGATCTGGCAGAAACCGCCGATAACAAGCACTACGCGAACTTTGGTTGCGCCAGCCAAAACAACCTGGCTGCCCAGGTCGCCAATCCGGCAGACTTGCTCGGACCGCGGGCGACCTCGCCGATCGATGCCGAACGTCGCGGTGTCGTCATTGATGGCTACCGCAATGCCGACTCCTGGGTCTACGAGCCGGCAATTGAGGTTGAGTATTGATGATTTGTTTCACCCCTCGCCACAACAATGGAAAACAGCATGAGCCAGCTGGCATTTGAAACAGATAATCCTTCCGAAGAAGACCGCGACCGGTCGGCGGGACCGGGTTTGCATGCCTTTCGGCCGATACCGCGGATATCGATTCAGGCCTTTTGCGAGACGGATGCGGTTGCCAGGCAGGTAGCACGCGCAAGCGAGGACCGCCGCATGGCAAAAGCTCATACGCAGGTGCATATGGGCGGAGTGGAGCGTGCGGTCGAGTTGTTCCAGACCGTGCCGACGCCAAACCTAATCCTGCTCGAAACATCCGCTGCCCCACGCGACATGCTGCAATGCCTTGCAGCCCTTTCCGAGGTGTGCGACCCGACCACGAAAGTGGTCATTATCGGTCACTTCAACGATGTCTGGCTTTACCGCGAACTGATCCGCAACGGCATTTCAGAATATATGGTCGCGCCGATCGATCTGTCGGACATTGTCGGCGTGATCGGCGGCCTGTTCGTCGATCCCGAAGCCAAACCGCTCGGCCATGCCATTGCCTTCATCGGCGCAAAGGGTGGCGTCGGCGCCTCGACCATTGCCCACAATACGGCCTGGTCCATCTCGTCCCTGTTCAAGAACGAGGTGGTGATTGCGGACATGGACCTGCCCTATGGGACGGCGAACATCAACTTCGACCAGGACCCAGCACAGGGCATTGCCGAAGCCGTGTTTTCCCCCGAGCGCATTGATGATGTCTATCTCGACCGTCTTCTCGCCCAATGTGCCGAACACCTGTCGCTGCTGGCGGCGCCGTCGACGCTTGATCGAGTCTTCGACTTTCGCGACGATTCCTTTGCGCATCTTATCGATGTGGCGCAGCGATCCGTTCCGCATGTCATTCTTGATGTGCCGCATACATGGAATGGTTGGACCCGTACGACTCTGGCCAGGGCCGATGAGGTCGTAATCGTCGCTTCGCCCGAACTTGCCAATCTCCGGAACACCAAGAACCTGCTCGATACGCTGAAACAGCTTCGCCCCAACGATGCGTCACCGCGACTCGTCCTCAATCAGGTCGGTGTTCCCAAGCGTCCGGAGATCGCTCCGCTCGACTTCTGCAGTCCGCTGGGAATCCTGCCAATGGCGACGATCCCGTTTGATCCTGCGCTGTTTGGCAGTGCGGCCAACAATGGGCGGATGCTAGCCGAAACCGATGCAGCCAGCCCGATTGTCCAGAGCATCAATGAGATTGCGCACATCCTGACGGGCCGCTTGACGCTGAAGGCCAAGAAGAAGCCTGGACTCACTTCGGTTTTGTCCCGGTTGAAGCGAAAAAAGTAGAAGAGGCATCATGTTTGGTAAACGCGCCGGCGCCGGTGGAAATCAACAGGTCCAAGAGTTTCGGGCGATCGCACTCGAAGCTGTGCTGCCTCCTGCCGGCGCTACGGCTGAAACGGGCCGGTTGCCCCGGGACATTCTGGAGCCGAAGCGCAGTCCGGTCGAGGCTCCCAAGCCCGCCGCGCCGGTGCGTGAGAAGAACGAAGCTTACTACGACACGAAATCGCAGGTTTTCGCCGCCCTGATCGACACTATCGACCTTGCGCAGCTGTCGAAGCTCGATCCGGAAGTCGCACGTGAAGAAATCCGCGATATCGTCAATGACATCATCGCGATCAAGAACTTCGCCATGTCGATTTCCGAGCAGGAAGAACTCCTCGACGACATCTGCAACGATGTTCTCGGCTATGGCCCCCTCGAACCGCTGCTCGCTCGCGACGATATCGCCGACATCATGGTCAACGGTGCCCGCAAGACCTACATCGAAGTGCAGGGCAAGGTGCAGGAGTCTGGCGTCCGGTTCCGCGACAACCAGCAACTTCTCAACATTTGCCAGCGCATCGTCAGCCAGGTCGGCCGCCGTGTCGACGAGTCGAGCCCGATCTGCGATGCGCGCCTGCCCGACGGTTCGCGTGTCAACGTCATTGCCCCGCCGTTGGCGATCGACGGCCCGGTCCTGACCATCCGCAAGTTCAAGAAGGACAAGCTGACACTTGACCAATTGGTCCGCTTCGGCGCGATTTCCCCGGCCGGAGCAGAGTTGCTCCAGATCATTGGCCGAGTCCGCTGCAATATCGTCATCTCGGGCGGAACGGGTTCCGGAAAGACGACGCTGCTGAACTGCCTGACCAACTACATCGACAAGGATGAACGCGTCATCACGTGCGAGGACTCCGCGGAATTGCAACTGCAACAGCCGCATGTGGTCCGTCTTGAAACGCGGCCGGCCAATCTGGAAGGCGAGGGCGAGATCACCATGCGCGATCTCGTCAAGAACTGCCTGCGTATGCGCCCTGAACGCATCATTGTCGGCGAAGTGCGTGGACCGGAGGTGTTCGACCTCCTGTCTGCCATGAACACCGGCCATGACGGGTCCATGGGGACAATCCACTCCAACAGCCCCCGTGAATGCCTGAGCCGTATCGAGTCCATGATCGCCATGGGCGGGTTCGCTCTGCCTCAGAAGACAGTGCGCGAGATCATTGTCGGCTCGGTGGATATCATCATCCAGGCCGCACGCCTGCGTGACGGATCGCGCCGCATCACCCACGTGACCGAGGTGATCGGCATGGAAGGCGATGTCATCATTACGCAGGATCTCGTGGTCTACCAGATCACCGGCGAAGACGCCCATGGCCGGCTGACCGGACATCATGCCTCTACCGGCATCAGCCGACCGCATTTCTGGGAAAAGGCCCGCTATTACAACGAGGACCGCCGCTTGGCCAATGCGCTGGATTCGATGGAAACAGTGAAGAATTAAGATGACGCTTGGAGGATCAACAAATGTTCGGGCTTGATCTGGTTCAAATTGCGTTTGTCTGTCTGGTCGCGCTGGCATTTGCCGCCCTGGCCTATGTCTTCTTCTTTGAATCGATGGCCTGGCAGAAGAAGACGGACGAGCGACTGAAGTCGGTCAAGCTCTCCGCGACCGACAGTCTTGGCAAGTTTGCCGTCCGCGACAAGCAGGCTGAAGCACTCAAGCGCCGCAGATCCGTTCAGGACACGTTGAAGGACATCGAACAGCGCCAGAAACTGCGCGACAAGAACATCAAATCGCCGCCGCTGAAGATGCTGCTCATGCAGGCAGGCATGAAAGTGCCCGTGGTTCGATTCTATATATACTCGGTCATCACCGGAATACTGGTCGCAGTCATCGGACTTTTCCTTGGCGCGCCACTCTATCTCGCGCCGGGCCTGTTGCTGGCCGGCGCTTTCGGCCTGCCACGATGGTTCGTCTATTTCCGCCGCGGCCGCCGCATCAAGGCGTTTCTCCACGAATTTCCCAATGCCATCGACGTGATCGTGCGCGCGATCCGGTCGGGTCTTCCGCTCAATGATGGCATTCGGTTGATCGCGCAGGAAGCGCAAGAACCAGTACGGGGCGAATTCCGCCGCATGGTCGATGCGCAGCAGGTTGGCGTCAGCATCCCCGAATCCGCCATGCGCATGTCTGAATACATGCCGTGCCCCGAAGCCAGCTTCTTCGGCATCGTCATCCAGATCCAATCCCAGGCTGGCGGCAATCTTTCCGAAGCGCTCGGCAATCTTTCGCGGGTCCTGCGTGACCGGAAGAAGATGGGAGCCAAGGTGAAAGCCCTGTCGATGGAAGCCAAGGCGTCGGCTTATATCATCGGCGCCCTGCCATTCATTGTGGCGACGCTGGTTTATCTGACGAGCCCCAAATACATCATGGTTCTCTTCAACACTGATACTGGCCACGTCATTCTCGGCTGTGCTGCCGTCTGGATGTCGATCGGTATCCTGGTGATGAAGAAAATGATCAACTTCAAGTTCTAGGACGCACGAATGCCGGAGCGCTCGAAATGATTGCCACCATTGCCAAAGCCATGCACGATCCGGCGTTTATCTTTGCGGTCCTCGTCGGCATCTCCATCTTCGCCACGCTCCTTACGTTCGTCATGCCGATGTTCTCGGGCTCGGATTTGAAGTCGCGGATGAAATCGGTGGCTTTGGAACGGGACCAGATACGCGCGCGGGAACGGGCGCGCATGGCTTCTGAAAGCGATAACCGGCGCAAGAATGCCGGCGGGTCCCTCCGTATCACGGAGCGGCAAGGGGTCCGTCAGTTCGTCGAGAGACTGGATTTGCAACGGGCGCTTGCCGATGAAAAAACCGTTTCATCCCTGCGTACGGCCGGGTTCCGAGGCCAGAACGCCCTGAACATCTTCCTGACCGCGCGCTTCGGCCTGCCGTTTGTGACACTGGGCCTGACAGTCTTCTGGATATTCGGCATGGGCGGACTGGCTGAAAAGTCGACGATGATCCGGGTAGCTGCCTGTTTTGCCGGCGCCTATGTCGGGTTTTACCTGCCCAATCTCTATGTGCGCAACGCCGGCTCCAAACGCCAGCAATCAATCCAGCTGGCCTGGCCGGACGCGCTGGACCTGATGCTGATCTGCGTTGAATCTGGCATGTCGATCGAAGCCGCCTTCAAGAAAGTCTCCGAGGAGATTGGCGTACAATCGGCCGAGCTGGCCGAGGAACTGGTGTTGACCAACGCCGAATTGTCATTCCTGCCCGAACGGCGTCTGGCCTATGACAATCTTGCAATCCGTACCGGCCTCGAAACGGTCAAATCGGTCGTGCAGGCGCTGGTCCAATCCGAACGGTACGGAACGTCCATCGGCAGTGCCTTGCGCGTTCTTTCCGATGAAAGCCGTGAGGCGAGGCTGATGGCCGCCGAAAAGAAGGCGGCGGCGCTGCCGCCAAAATTGACAGTACCGATGATTGTCTTCCTGTTGCCGGTGCTCTTCTGCGTCATTCTCGGGCCCGCCTTCATCCAGATTTCTGCGCAAGGCGGCATATTCGGACCGGCAACGCCACAATGATACGACGTCACTCTCCATACAAATAAGCCGCCCGGAACAGGGCGGCTTTTTTGTAGTGGAAGAGATTGCCGGGTCAGGTCTTCGGCTTGTTCTTGTCTTTCAGCATGCTCCATGAATTCTGCTGTGCAAGCATGGAACGCAGATATTTGATGTTGGCTTGTGCCTGCTGCGGCGACAGTTCCTGCTTGGCAATTGTCTCAGCCTCGTCAAACCGGCCCTGCAGGCCCACCACCAATGCGAGGTTCTGCCGGACGCGGCTATCGGAGCCCGGCGCCCCGACCGCCTTGCGCATGTAGCTCTCCGCTGTACTCAATTCGCCGGATAGGACGTAGGACATGCCCATGTTGGAAAGAATGGACGCTTCATCTGGATTGATCTGCAGCGCCTGGCGGTACAGGTCGCGCGCTTCGCCGGTCTTGCCCAATTGGTCGAGGATGGCGCCTTGGGCCGAAAGCAGTTTCCAGTCCGGATATTCCGGAGTCTGAGCCCGACGCAAGGCATCGAGCGCGGCTTCGAACTCGCCGCTGCTCGCAAGCGCCTTGCCATAGGCAGCCAGAACGTCGCGGTCATTCGGATAGGCAATGGCGAGACTTCGCATGACGGCAAGGGCCTGGTCGCTGCGACCAGTCATGCGCAACACCGCCGCAAAGTCCGTCGCCGTCGCTTTGTCTTTTGGATTGGCCTTGTATCGCGCACCGAGGCTGGTCGAGGCCTGCATGAGCTGCTGCTCGTTCATCTGGTCGAAATTGCCAGCCTGGCTGGAACTCGCTCCCGTAGCGGCTGTGACCGAGCCGGTCGTCGTCTTGTCGGTCGTGGCACATCCGGCTATGCCGGTTGCCAGCGCGATGATAGCGATAGAAAAAATGAAGCGGCGTTGAACAATCCCTGCGCTTGTCATAATTTGCCCCATCCAAAGCACAATCACCTGTGCATTAACCCAATCCCAAGGCTTAGAAATATTCTGTTAACCCTAACGGACCGTTAATGACGACCATGATTTGAGTCGTTGCACGCCAGATATCGACCAAGGAGATGTCGAAATGCCCGCTAAAATTACCAGGAAGAAGGCTTCAGGCAGCAAGCCGGTATGGTTTGTGCAGAAAGGTGAACTGGATGATGCCGGACTGGAGAGCGGCGCATTGGCCTGGGCGAGGGCGAACGGTTTCGACGGGCAGCCGGGACGGGTGCTGATCATTCCGGGCGAAAAAAGTGAAATCTCGGCCGCATTGCTTGGTGTGGGAAAGGATGATTCACGGCTTGTTGCCGGAAAGCTGGCAACGAGCCTTCCGGAAGGTTCCTGGCATCTGGCGAACAACGTTAGTCAGCCTGATCTGGCGGCGCTCGCATTTCTGCTCGGCGGCTACAAATTCGACCGATACACGAGCAAGGATGATGCCGATGTGACGCTCACCGTGCCCGACGGCGCTGACAAGGCCGATGTGATGCGCCAATCCCGGGCAGTCACACTCGCCCGCGATCTGATCAACACGCCAACCAATGACATGGGGCCAGTGGCGCTCGAGGCAGCGGTGCGCGCGATCGGCAAACAGCACAAAGCCTCAGTCAGTGTGATCAAGGGCGATGCACTGCTCAAGAACAACTTTCCGATGATCCATGCGGTGGGCAGGGCAGGAAGCGAGGAGCCGCGGCTGATCGACCTGGAATGGGGCAAGAAAGACGCCCCCAAAGTGACCCTTGTCGGCAAGGGTGTGTGCTTCGACACGGGCGGCCTCGATATCAAGCCCTCCAGCAGCATGCTTCTTATGAAGAAGGATATGGGCGGCGCGGCCAATGTTCTGGCGCTTGCAAGCCTCATCATGGATGCCGAACTGCCCGTACGCCTGCGCGTGCTCATTCCGGCTGTCGAAAATTCGATATCCGCCAATGCCTTCCGGCCAGGAGATATCCTGACCAGCCGCAAGGGCCTGACGGTCGAGATCGGGAACACCGACGCCGAGGGTCGATTGGTATTGGCAGATGCACTGGCGCTGGCGGACGACGAGGAGCCGGAAATTCTCATCGACATGGCCACCCTGACGGGTGCTGCGCGGGTGGCGCTCGGTCCCGACCTGCCACCATTTTACTCTAACGATGATACATTTGCCTTCGATGTGGCCAGGGCGGCCGATGCAGTTGCCGATCCACTGTGGCGCATGCCGCTGTGGCAACCCTATGATGCCAAGCTTTCTTCGCGCGTTGCCGACATGAACAATGTGACAACAGATGGTTTTGCCGGTTCGATCACCGCGGCACTCTTCCTGCAGCGGTTCATTGGCAAGGCGAAGATCTGGGCGCATTTCGACATTTTCGGTTGGAATCCAGTCGAAAAGCCACACGCGCCAATCGGCGGCGAGGCGCAGGGTATACGTGCGCTTTACCATCTTCTCAAACAGCGGTACCCGGCGAAATGAACAGCTTGAACCGGACGGGACGAAGTCTAGAATGGAACGGAGCCGAAATGATTGCGGATGACGTCCATGCTGATCGAACTGAAGCCCATACAGGCGCTGACATTGTGGAAGGAGATCGCGCTCTCGGAGGTGCGCGATGACGTCCATGATCTTACCATGCGGCAATTGGCGGTGCTTCTGACGGTCTATCTTGAACCGCCGCCGCATACGATACGCGGCATGGCGGCGAAGCTCGGCGTGACGAAACCGGTCATCACCCGCGCTCTCGACACAATGGGCGGTTATGGGCTGGTCGATCGCCACCGCGATGAGAAGGACAAGCGCAACGTGCTCGTGAAGAGAACGGTCAAGGGCGCTCTCTATGTTGAAAGGCTCGGCGATCTCGTCATCGCCAAAGCAAGAGGATTACCGCTGTGAATGCTGAGACCTTGGACAAACGGCTGAATGCTTTTCGGCCCGATCTGGCGGATGAAACCCTGCGTGGCATGGTCGAGGCGGAACGCTTTGCTGCCGGCAAGCCAATGCGTGTCGCCGATCCGGTGGTTGATGTCCGTTCCGAGCCTCGCGGCGATGCAGGGATAACCACACAATTGCTTTACGGTGACGATGTGCTCGTCTTCGAGGATGACAATGGCTGGTGCTGGGTCCAGAACGAGCGGGACGGCTATGTGGGATACGTAGTCGACACGACGCTTGGCCGCCGGGCGAACGAGCCGACGCACATCGTCATCGCACCAAGGACATTTGTCTATCCGGGCTCAGATCTCAAATTTCCGAAGACCGACTCGCTGTCGATGGGCTCACTGGTCACGATTGTCGGCGGTGAGGAACGACGCGGTACGCTCTACGGAATGCTGCCGAGCGGGGAGGCGGTCATCGCCAGGCATCTGGTGCCAGTCGACGAGGTTACGGACGATCATGTTGCGGTCGCCGAAACGTTGATGCACACGCCCTATCTGTGGGGCGGTGTCTCGGGCTTCGGCATTGATTGTTCGGGGCTGATCCAGCTTTCGCTGCTCATGACGGGCCAGTCTGTATTACGTGATTCCGATATGCAGGCAGCTTCCATTGGCGAGCTGATCGAGCCCGACAGCAATTACCACAATCTGCAACGGGGCGACTTCGTGTTCTGGAAGGGGCACGCGGCCATGATGGCAAGTCATTCGATGCTTCTGCACGCCAGCGGCCATACGATGAGCGTGACGCTGGAACCGCTCCGCGAAGCCATAGAGCGTATCGCCTATCTGTACGGTAAACCAACCGCCGTGCGC
>NZ_JAIUDQ010000017.1 GCF_020164435.1 Phyllobacterium lublinensis
GGAAAACCTGTTCTAGATCGCGGCTTGGTCCAGGTCACGATCGAGGCCGAGCGCATGGGCGACGGCGGCTTTGGAATGGAGCGTAGTTGAGTCGAATACGGGCAACTCCAGATTGTCGTCCGTAAGCGACAGACAGATTTCAGTACATCCGAGAATCACGCTATCGGCGCCGGCGTCCTTGCCGCGCTGAACAATCTTTTCCAGCGCGTGGCGGGAATCTGCCTTGACGATGCCGCAGCAGAGTTCGTCAAAGATTACCGCATGCACCTTGGCGCGATCGATTTCGTTAGGGACGAGGACCTCGATGCCGCACTTGTCGCGCATATAATCCGCATAAAATCCGTGTTCCATTGTGTAACGGGTGGCGAGCAGCAGCGGGCGCTTCTTGCCGGCGGCCGACAGCGCCTTCCCGGTTTCCATACGTATATCGATGAGCGGCACGCCAACGGCAGCGGCGACCGGATCAGCCACGAGATGCATGGTGTTGGTGCAGATGAGCACGCAGTCAGCGCCAGCGATTTCGAGGCGCTTGGCGGACTCTGCCAGAAGCGCAGCAGCATCGTCCCAGCGGTTGTTCTTTTGAAGCGCGACGACTTCGGCGAAATCGAGCGACTGCAGCGCTATTTTTGCCGAGGCCAGACCGCCCAGCCGTGTCCGGATATTTTCATTGATCTGGCGGTAATATACTGCGGTGCTTTCCCAGCTCATACCGCCAATCAACCCAATCGTACGCATTGCAAATTCCCCTGAATGTAAAATCTGAGCGGGATGATAAATCGAAATGTGCGCGAAAAGTTCGCAAAGTTTGTGTTGTTCGCTTGAGAGTCTGCAAAAATTCAGCGCATAATCCGGCATTAACGCTATGAATTACTGTGGATGTAATGATGATCGACGATCGAGACCGAAAGATACTGGATCTGCTGCAGGAAAACGCTTCGCTAGCGGTCTCAGAATTGGCGGACAGGGTAAATCTCTCCATTTCCGCTTGTTCTCGCCGTATCCAGCGGCTTGAGGACGAGGGGTACATTGCGCGGCGGGTTGTCTTGCTTGATCGACCGTTGATGGGCCTGCCGACCACAATGTTCGTCATTGTGCGGACGGCGCGTCACTCTGCCGATTGGCTAGAACAGTTTCGCAAGGCGATCACGGACATACCGGAAATCGTTGAAGTGCATCGCATGACCGGTACGATCGACTATATTCTGAAGATCGTTCTTCCCCGCGTCGAAGCTTATGATGACATCTACAAGACGCTCGTGGAGAAGGTCGAGTTCTTCGACATATCGGCGTCAGTATCGATGGAAGTGCTAAAGGCAACGACCGCTTTGCCGACCCGTTACTTACGTTAGCTGGCAGGATCTGTCAGGAGGATTATCTTTAAACTGCATTTTTCGGTGGCGAGATTGATGTTTTCCTGATCATGTTCACGTATTGTTTCGCTTTGATGAAGCCGATAGGCCAATATCCGCGTCAATTGCGGATGTAAACGCAAGTAGCGAGTTTCCGATGATTGACCCGATCCTGGCCAAGCGCGGCCTCACACTTGTCTTCATGATCTTGCTTCTGGACATCATCGGCATCGGGATCATCGTTCCAGTTCTCCCCGAATATCTTGAGCAATTGACCGGGGCAAACGTGGGGCAGGCGGCGATCTATGGAGGCTGGTTGCTTCTCGCCTATGCTGGAATGCAGTTTATGTTCGCGCCGCTGATCGGGAACCTGAGCGATCGCTTCGGTCGCCGTCCGGTACTTTTGACCTCTGTCATAACCTTCGCCATCGACAATCTGATCTGTGCGCTTGCCCCAAACTTCGCCATTCTGATGATCGGCCGGATCCTTTCAGGCATCAGCGGCGGCAGCTATTCAACTGCCTCGGCATATATTGCCGACGTGAGCACCGATGAAAACCGGGCGAAAAACTTCGGGCTGCTCGGCATAGCATTTGGCGTCGGGTTCATTCTCGGACCGATCATTGGTGGCTTTCTGGGTGAGTTTGGCCCACGAGTCCCCTTCTTCGGGGCGGCAATCATTTCCTTTCTGAACTTCGTGGCCGCCTATTTCCTCCTGCCTGAGACTCTTGGGGTAGCGAACCGCCGGAAGTTTGAGTGGAAAAGATCCAATCCGCTTGGTGCGTTGAAGCAGATGCGGAACCACAGGGGTATCCTTTGGATTGGATTTGTCTTTTTCATGTTGACGCTCGGACACATGTCTTATCCCGCGGTGTGGGCCTATGTCGGAAGTTATCGCTACAACTGGAGCGAGAGCGATATTGGCATGTCGCTGGGCATTTACGGATTGTGCAGCGCGATCGTGATGGGGCTGGTCCTGCCGCGGATCGTGGCGAGTTTTGGGGAATGGCGCACGGCAGTCATTGGGCTCACTTTTGCGACTCTCGGTTTCTTCGGCTATGCAGCGGCCTGGCAAGGATGGCTGGTCTACGTGGTTATCTTAGCGACCTGCCTTGAAGGCGTGGCGGATCCCGCCATGCGCAGTATCGCAGCGGCCAAGGTTCCCGCGTCGGAGCAGGGCGAGTTGCAAGGTGCCCTGACCAGCCTGTTCAGCATCACGAATATCATTGGACCACTCATCTTCACGCAGATTTTCGCCATCTTCACTGCGTCTGACGCTTCGATTGCGTTCAGTGGAGCGCCATATGTGCTTGGCGGTATTTTCGTTCTGATCGGTCTGATCGTTTTTGTTCTGCGTGTCCAAAAGCCTTCACTGGCCAAGGATGAGGTTCTTGTGCCGGGAGAACTGGCTCCGAATGAAGCCGGTTAGAATTTCATTGCTTCCGCTATGACAGCAGCCGTTGCTCGGTTTTCCTGATGGCGCGTTCAAACAATGACGGATCATCGAGTGCACGGGCAAGTACAAGCGCGCCCTGAATGCTTATGACCGCCTCCTCTGCAAGAGCTGACGATTGGACGCCGTCTTGCCCGGCCTTTTGCAGAGCCAAGGCCAGGGCACTTTTCCAATTGGCAAAGTATTCCCTGACCTGTCCGGCGAAGCGGTCCCGTACATTATCGAGTGCAAATGCACCGACAAGGCAGATACGCCGTCCTGAATGGAAATAGTCCGTCACGGAACGGCACATCGCGATGATCGCCGCACGCGGGTCGTCGGAATCACGGAGCGGACGATAGATATTCACCTCGAACCATGTGTCGATTTCCTTCAGAACGACAGCTGCCATCTCTTCTTTCCCGCCGGGGAAGAAATGGTACAGACTGCCTTTGCCGAGCCCGGTTTTCTCACTGATGATCGAAAGGCTGGCGCCCTCAAAGGCGTGCTCGCGGAATATTTCGGCAAGTACCGGAATGACATCTGAGCGCTCGGCAACGGTTCTTGCCATTGATTACAATCCCAGGTCTGACAGGCCAGGATGATCCGTCGGGCGCGGTCCCGAACGATCCCAGAAGAACTTGCGTTCGGTCTCCTTGATGGGCAAATCGTTGATGGAGGCAAAGCGCTTTTCCATCAGGCCATTCTCGTCGAATTCCCAGTTTTCATTGCCATAGGCTCTGAACCAGTTACCCGAATCATCGTGATACTCGTAGGCGAAACGAACGGCTATACGGTTGTCGGCAAATGCCCAGAGTTCCTTGATGAGGCGATATTCCAATTCCCTGTGCCACTTGGCGGTAAGGAAGGCAATAATGTCCTCACGCCCCTGCATAAATGTCGACCGGTTCCGCCAATAACTGTCGGTCGTATAGGCGAGGGATACCCGCTCGGGATCGCGGCTGTTCCAGCCATCTTCCGCCGCACGTACTTTCCGAATTGCGGTTTCGCGGGTGAATGGCGGCACAGGGGCGCGCTGCTCAGCCATGGCAATCTCCTTGATTTGTACTGATCGGTAAAGTGTTTATCAATCGGTACAATTCGGGCTCGCGATTGTCAACCCGGATCAAAAATGGCCGCGAAATGCAGAGGGCTTTTCTCTGCAGACGGTTTGATTTAATCAGGAGTACCGCTGATCCAGCCAAGGTGACTCCCCGATGTCCTATTCAGAACGTATTGCCCTCGATGCTGAGGGTTTGAGCCTGTCCCGACTTGTGCTCGGTGCATGGCGGCTGTTGAGCGGCCCCGAACGACCTGACGCCAATCGTGTTGCAGATCTGATCAATGATGCCATCGACCTTGGCATGACCAGCTTCGACCACGCCGATATCTACGGTGACTATGGGGTGGAGGAAGTGTTTGGCGCTGGCCTGAAGCAATGGCGCGGCCAGCGGGAGCGGATCGAACTGATCACCAAATGCGACATAATGCTGAAATCTGGAGCGCGCCCGGACAATCGCATCAAGCATTACGATACCAGCGCTGGGCACATCGAAGCATCGGTGAACCGTTCGCTGAAAAATTTGCAAACCGACTATGTGGACGTGCTGTTGATCCACCGGCCCGATCCCTTGATGGACGCGGATGAGACCGCCCGCGGACTCGAGGCCGTCGTGGAGGCAGGCAAGGTGCGGGCAATCGGCGTGTCAAACTTTTCGCCATCGCAATTCGATCTGCTCGCTTCGCGGTTACCTTTTCCATTGGTTACCAATCAGATCGAGGTCTCTGTCATCCACACCTCTCCGCTTGTCGATGGCAGCCTCGATCATGCGCAACTCTTGCGCTATCCGCCAATGATCTGGTCGCCCCTTGGTGGCGGTAGTCTGTTTACCGGTGATGGCGCGCAGGAGAGGCAGGTGCGCAAGGCTCTGCAGATGGTGTCAGATCAACTCGGCGGCGTCGACATCTCTGCAGTCGCGATTGCGTGGCTTTTGCGCCATCCGGCACGTCCAATCCCCGTGCTTGGCAGTTTGAAGCGCGAACGTCTAGCTTCAATGGCGTCGGCACTCGGCATCGTGCTTGAGCGCCAGCAATGGTTTGAGATATTGCAGGCGAGCACCGGGGAGGAGGTTCCGTAAGCCTTAGCCGGGCAACCTCCCCGATAGATCAGGCAGCTTGTTCGCGCTCGGGCAGAGGCTCGAGCCCCTTTCTCGTGCGGATCAGATTGAAGAACCGGCGGAAGAGATAGTGTGAATCCTGCGGTCCGGGCGACGCTTCCGGGTGGTGCTGAACTGAAAACACCGGACGGCCCACGACCCGCAGCCCGCAATTGCTGCCGTCGAACAGGGAAACGTGCGTTTCCTCGACCCCGTCCGGAAAGGATGTGGCGTCAACGGCAAAGCCATGATTCATCGAGACGATCTCGACCTTGCCCGTAGTGTCGTCACGGACCGGATGGTTGGCCCCGTGATGACCCTGATGCATCTTCTTTGTATCCCCACCAAGCGCAAGCGCCAGCATCTGATGGCCAAGGCAGATTCCGAAGACCGGGATGTCGGTCTTGATCAGTTCCTTGATGGCCGGCACGGCGTACTTGCCGGTCGCTGCGGGATCGCCAGGGCCGTTGGATAAGAATATACCGTCCGGCTTGTGGGCGAGGACATCATCCGCACTGGCTGAAGCAGGAAGTATGGTGACTTTGGCGCCAAGACCGGCAATAAGACGCAAGATATTGCGCTTGATGCCGTAGTCGATGGCCACCACATGGAATTGCGGAGCAGACTGTTCGTCAAACCCCTCGTTCCAAACCCATGGCTTCTCTGTCCAGACCGAGCTTTGCCCGGATGTGACATCCTTGGCGAGATCGAGGTCCAGCAGGCCGTGCCATGCGGCAGCACGTGCCTTGAGAGCAGGAATGTCAAATCTGCCATCCGGATCGTGTGCGATCACCGCATTGGGCATGCCCTTCTCGCGGATCAGCACAGTCAAGGCACGCGTATCTACACCCGCAAGAGCGATGACACCGCGTGCCTTCAACCAATGATCGAGGTGATCGGCAGCGCGATAGCTAGAAGGCGCGGTAATATCGGCTTTGAAGATCGCCCCTACCGCCCCAGCACGATTGGCTGGTGTCAGATCCTCAATATCTTCCTTGTTGGTGCCCACATTGCCGATGTGAGGGAAAGTAAACGTGACGATCTGGCCGGCATAGGATGGATCGGTGAGAATTTCCTCGTAGCCGGTGAGGGCTGTATTGAAACAGACCTCTGCCTCGCATGTCCCCGTTGCCCCAAGACCCTTGCCTTCGATGACTGTGCCGTCGGCCAGAACCAATACGGCGGTCGGCCTGAATTCGGTCCAACCTTCGGTCGTTGGACTGGCTGCGTGGATACCTGCGTCTGTTGTTGCGGTCGAGGTCATGCGGTTTCCTTCAGCTTCAGCTGGCGTGTGTCGTCTCTTACGGTCGCCCTACATTGAAAAACGTCGTCAATTGTTCGATATGACGTGGCAAAGCGCGGTGTTGGATGATCTCCTCACCGCATGACAACAAAAAATCTGTCTGGCTAAGACCGAAGCCATAAACAAAGCTGCACCTCCGGTCAATTGCGACACAAGAACTCTTGGAGAATTTTGCCATAATTGGCATTTCGCGATGATTGTTTTTGTTCGAAGCGAACATTAGGGTGCGCGAAAAGCAGCAGGAGTACAGAATGCGCGACACAATCGCCGGGGCACTGAACACAGCTATGAAGGCACAGGACAAGCTTCGCGTCCCGACACTGCGCCTGATCATGGCTGCCATCAAGGACCGGGACATTCTCAATCGAGGTACTGGCAAGGAGCCGGCATCAAGTGAGGAGATCAGTTCTATTCTCGCAAAAATGATCAAGCAGCGCGAGGAGTCGGCCAAGCTCTATGAGGAGGGCAATCGTACTGAACTTGCCCAGCAGGAGCGTGCCGAAATCGAGATCATTCGCGATTTCATGCCCAAGCAGATGACTGAAGCGGAAACGCGCCAGGCCGCCAAGGGCATCATTGATGAAATTGGCGCGGCCGGTCTGCGTGACATGGGCAAAACCATGAACGCATTGAAGGAAAGATATGCCGGCCAGATGGATTTCAGCCGCGCCAGCGGCATCGTGAAGGAACTCTTGCAATAAGCCAACGATAACTGTTGCGCTGACGGCAAAAAGCCCGGTCTCAATTACGGGGAGAGGTAGAAAAGCCAAACAGGGTGAGGATCAGTTCCTTCGCTCGCACATTGCTGAAGAGAATTGCGGGGGACACCACATCAACGCCCTTGGCATTCTCGCAATCGTTTAGGGTTCTGTAGTTTGGCCAGTTGAATTTCGTTGAAGAGGCGAGCACCGGATTCGGCAAGGCGTGCGCAATTGGTCAATGGAACAATTTGCATAGCTATCATGCAGTTTTGAATCTGGCCATATTTCGCGATTGGTCTATATTTTCATTCGTTGGGTTCGTTTCCTCCCAGATCCCCCAACATCGAATGTATCGCACCTCCTCCCGCGGTACATTTACAATCAGGATCGCTGCACCTCCTCCCGCAGCGATCCTTTTTTTGTTTTTTGGTTTTCAGTCGGCCTTTTCTGGCGGCCGTTTTGGATCCGACAGCTCCTCGACAGCTTCCGTGAGTGATACGACTTCCTTTTCGCGAATCTGATCTATTTTGTGGTGGAGAAGTTCGATCTTTTCGTGCAGCAATTCGATTTCAAGCTCTGCCTTGATGTTGATGCGGTAGTCATTCTCAGCTTCCTTGCGATCGATATCCTGCTGGCGGTTCTGGCTCATCATGATGAACGGTGCCGCGTAGGCGGCTTGAAATGATAGAGCCAGGTTGAGCAGAATGAACGGATAGGGGTCCCATTCGCGCACGTAGGCCGTTACATTCAGCACGATCCAGAAGAACAATATGGTGGTCTGGATGATGATGAACGACCATGATCCCATTGTTGCTGCGACAACATCCGCGATTTTCTGTCCGGGTGTAAGTTCATTCTCAAGCTCAGATGGTTTCTTGCGGCGCTCGTGCCGACGAGCATCCCTAAGTTGATGCAGCAGCTTGCGTTCCGCCTCCCACAGTCCCTTCTTCATGTCTTCTACATTCGGCATGGACTGTTCCCCCAGCTGTTGGTCTGACTGCTTTGCGCTCACGATGCTGCGACATTGAAACTATCATAGACCTGTTTGCCAGGGCTGGCAGCATGATGGTCCGCCCGAAGTAACATGCCGGATTGGCAGAGTGGAACTTGAAGGCCACATCCGCGTTGTTGGTTCACAGGAATGGAGGCGACAATGAAAGAACAAAGATGGTCGACCATTATTGGTGTTTTGGCGGGGTTGTCCGTGGGTGCAGGTATCGGCGAAGCGATGATGGGAAATATTCTCCTGGGGTTGCTTATCGGTAGCGCCATGGGTGCGTTTATCGGTTCCAACACCCACATTCATCGCGACTACTAAATCCAAACGATCAGCTGTGCAGCGTACGTAAACGCGTAGTGTTGAGAAGCCCCTGTTCTTCCAGTACGGGGTAAGCCATTGCAGCAAGCAGCGAGTTGACTTGTTTCAAATCCCGGATCGTATCCAGGTGAATCGAGCTTGTCTCAAGACTGCGGGTGGTACCATCGCGCAAACGCGTGAAATGACGGTCACTGCTCTGCTTTTCCAAGTCGCGCAGATGATCTTTCTCCAGAACCAGCTGGTGCGCGGTTTCGCGATCGCGCGAAACGAGAACATTGAACGCCATACGGGCGTTGGTAAGCACTTTTGCATGAAAATTGCTGAGTTCCAGCCAGCCTTCGTCAGTGAATTTGAGGTTTCGGTCCATCTTTTTCTGCACGAGCGCCAGCATGTTGCGAACGATAATATCGCCTACCTGTTCGAGCTTGACGCACGCTCCAAGCAGCTCCCGCGCACGCGCGACCTCATAGGTGGTCAGCGAACCCGTCGTCAGTTTGGCAAGGTAAAGTTTGATGGCGGCGTGTTTGCGATCGACCTTGTCATCGAGGGCCGATAATTCGTCAATGCGATCCTGCTCGGGGTTCTCGTAGAGCTCAATGATCCGCCTGAGCATTATTTCTATCGTTTCGCAAACCGCCACAGTCTCGCGTGTCGCGTTTGCCAGAGCCATGCTGGGCGTGTCGAGAACGGTTTCGTCCAGGGCGCTGAGTTCCTCGTGGTCCAGGGATGGCGACTGTTGTGGTGGGGTATTCAGAGCAACGACGGCCTTGGTGATCTTGAGAACAAGACCGGAAAGCGGAACGCCGGCAACAAGGATGATGACGTTGAAGAGGATGTGGCCGTTGATCACCTGGTCGGCCGGTTCAGTGCCCAGGAACCCGATCGACGGCCTGAATGTCAGATAGAGAATGAGGATCACTACCGAGCCCGCACCGCGCATCAGGAGATTGCCCATTGGTACAATACGAGCTTGCGGGGCCGCGTTGCGGGTCAGGACCGGAGCGATGAAGGAGGACCCAAGATTGACGCCGAAGATCATCACAATACCAAGTTCCGGTTGAATCAGCCCGCGTGAGGCAAATGTAACCAAGAGCAGCACGGCGGCAATGCTGGAATGGAATAGCCACGTCATCAACGCCGCAAGCAGGAAGGCTGTCACCGGATCCGTGTCGAGATAACCAACGATGATAGGCAGGAGCTGGCTGTTGCGGAGCGGCTCGGTTGCTTGGCCGGTCATTTCAAGAGAAAGTATCAAAAGGCCGATGCCGACAAGGATGCGCCCTGCCTGACGCCAGTTGCTGCGTTCCGTCGCCATAAAAATGCCGGTGCCGGCAACAAGGCAAAGCGGAACCAGCAATGTCAGATCAAAACTCAGGATCTTGACGACGAGAGCCGATCCAACTTCAGCGCCGCGCACGGCCATCAGGCCTGCAATGCCGCTGACAAAACCTGATCCGACAAAGGAGCCGACGAGCAGGCTGACCGCCGTCGAGCTTTGCAGCGCGATGGAAAGTAACAAGCCCCAGAGCACGGCGAGAACAGGGTTGTGCAGGACGCCACGCAGGCTTTGACGCATGCGTTCTCCATACGCCCGCTCAACGCCCGTGCGCACCATGCGGGTTGCCCACAGCAGCAGTGCCACGGCTCCCGCCAAATGCAACAAAACTTCGGAGCCGTTCACGTGGGGCCATCCTGATGCGTTGAAAAAGGCTGTAACGCCTTTTGCCGGTTTTAAGTTCAGTCAATAACAATAACATATGGTTCAGAAAGCGAAAAAAATATGTTTCGGCTAAGCAAAAAGCTGTCGTTTTTGACAAAGTGTAACAGTTTTATGACGGTTTTTTTGTGGATAACTCCGCGCTGGACCTGTCGGTATAAAATACGGCGCTGCACGGACCATGCTGGCAAATGAACAGGGGACGACAGCATTGCTGCACTTTCATCCGGCTCCCATTTGTTGCAGTATCGGGAAGACCTGAAATCCGGGCTTCAGGTCAACCAACACCCCGGCTTTCAGAACCGTCCATTTGAAGCACGAAGAGCAGCATGCGATTTCCGCCATCCTTTCTCGACGAGATCAGGGAGCGTGTACCGATCTCCAGCGTGATCGGAACACGGGTTTCGTTCGACCGGAAAAAGACAAATGCAGCCAAGGGCGACTTCTGGGCATGCTGCCCATTCCATGGCGAGAAATCGCCAAGTTTCCACTGCGAGGACCGCAAGGGGCGGTACCATTGTTTTGGCTGCGGCGTTACCGGTGATCATTTTCGCTTCCTGACGGAACTTGAGGGCCTGAGCTTTCCCGAGGCCGTGCAGCGCGTCGCGGATATGGCGGGGGTACCGATGCCCGCGCGCGACGCGGAGATGGAAATACGCGAGGCAAAGCGCGCGACGCTCTATGACGTCATGGAGATGGCCACCAAGTTCTTCGAGGAGCAGTTACAGGCGGCGGGAGGAGCGAAAGCACGTGCCTATTTGCGCGATCGTGGCTTGAGTGCCGCGACGCAACATTCCTATCGTTTGGGCTATGCCCCCGAAAGCCGCAATGCATTGAAGGAGCACCTTGCCTTGAAAGGTGCCACGAAGGAACAGATCGAGGCCTGCGGGCTTGTCGTCTATGGCGACGACAAGCCGGTTTCCTTTGATCGCTTTCGCGATCGGATCATGTTTCCCATCGAGGATTTGCGCGGCCGCATCATCGCCTTCGGCGGCCGGGCGCTAGCGCCTAACGCAATCGCGAAATACATGAACTCCAACGAGACCGAGCTCTTTCACAAGGGCAAGGTGCTCTACAATGCCTTGCGCGCCAGGAAGGCAGCGCAGCCGCAGGGCGGCCTGCCGGCAAGGGCGGTGATTGCTGTCGAAGGTTACATGGATGTCATCGCCTTGGCCCAGGCAGGCTTCGCTCAGGCGGTCGCGCCTCTAGGCACTGCGCTGACGGAAGATCAGCTCGATCTTCTCTGGCGCATGTCACCCGAGCCGATCCTTTGTTTCGATGGTGATAATGCGGGAATCAAGGCGGCACATCGGGCGATCGATCTTGCATTGCCAGCGTTGAAGCCTGGCCGCTCCCTGCGTTTTGCGGTGCTGCCGGGGGGCAAGGACCCCGACGATCTCGTGAAGGATTCGGGGCCGCAGGCGTTTCAGGCGGTAATAGACGATGCGCGCCCGCTGGCCGATATGCTTTGGGCGCGTGAGACCAGCGGCGGTGTCTTCGATACGCCAGAGCGGCGCGCGGAACTTGAAGCGCGGTTAAAGCAAATGACGGCACTGATCGGTGACGAAAATGTCCGGCGCCATTACGCGCAGGATGTGCGCGATCGTATCCAGCAATTCTTCAACTCCGGCCAGCGCGGCAATGACAGGCGCAACAATGGCCAGCGCGGCAACAATCAGAATGGCTTCGGCCAATCGAATGGATATGGTCAAAGGGGCAGGGGCGCGGCGAATGGCCGCTTGGCCGTATCCGACAGTCTGGCACGTTCGGTATTGGTGAAGACGACGTCAGCAGCACCGCCGCTGCGCGAGACCGCAATCCTGATGACATTGTTCAACCATCCGCGCCTGATCGAGGAAGATTTTGAGACGGTAGTGCGGCTTGAATTCAGCCATCCTGATCTCAAGCGGTTTCACACGGCCATGCTCAATGCCTTGGCGGAGCATCACGTCGCAAGCGGCGTCGCCATGCGCAAGGCAATGGTCGACACCAACCACGGAGCGCTTATTGAAGCCCTGGAGGCTCTGATGCGTCGTGCCCGTATTTGGACTGCAACGGCTGAAGCAGCCGAAGAGGATGCATTGGAAGCATTGAGGCAGGCCGTTCACTTGCATCAGCGCGCGAGCACACTACATAAAGAGCTGAAAGTCGCAGAAACCGCCTTGGCTACGGAAGCTACCGACGAAAATCTCAACCGGCTGCTTGATATCCAGAACGATATTCGCAATGCGCAGGCAACGGAAGCGCTGATCGAAGGGTTCGGAATACCCTCGGGACGGTCAGGTAAGGGGTTTTGATCGAATTGATTCGCTTTTTTATTGCGAATCAGTTGAGTCGGGGTTGACGTGGGTCAATAATGACGGAATCAGATTGCGCAGAATTGAAGACATTTGCGGGACCAGCGGAAAAACCAGCAAATTCGGCATATGTGTAGCGTGCTCGCCACCGGGATAACAAGGTTAATCCGACATTAACGGGATTTCGGCTAGTCGATCATTATTACCTTTATTGTGTAGGGAACCGGTGCCGTGCCGCACTCGTTGATCCTACGCATGAACAAAGCGAACGTCGCTTGGAGATTAGAGAATATGGCAACAAAGGCAAAGGAAAATGAAGAAGTAGAAGTCGAGCGCGAAGGTGCGCCGGACGGTCCGCTTCTCGACCTTTCCGATGACGCTGTCAAGAAGATGATCAAGCTTGCGAAGAAGCGCGGCTATGTCACGATGGACGAACTCAATGCAGTTCTTCCATCCGAAGAGGTCACTTCCGAGCAGATTGAAGACACGATGGCCATGCTCAGCGATATGGGCATCAATGTCGTCGAGGATGACGAGCAAGACGCCGACGCCGAAGAAGCCGACAACAGCGGCGATGAGGAAAACGAGGCGCGCGAGCTGGCCGATGCAACCGGCACTGCGGTGGCACCCACAACGACCAAGAAGGAACCGACCGACCGCACCGATGATCCTGTCCGCATGTATCTGCGTGAGATGGGTACTGTCGAACTCTTGTCTCGCGAAGGTGAAATCGCCATTGCGAAGCGCATAGAGGCCGGTCGCGAGACCATGATCTCGGGCCTGTGCGAGAGCCCGTTGACCTTCCAGGCAATCATCATCTGGCGCGAGGATTTGAACGAATCGAAGATTCTCCTGCGCGAGATCATCGATCTCGAAACCACCTATGCGGGCCCTGAGGCCAAGCAGGCGCCGGTCATCGAGCGTGTCGAAGAAGAGAAGCCGGCTGCCAACGACAAGCCGCGCCGCTCGCGCGACGATGACGACATCACGAATGTCGGTGGCGATACGCCTGTCGAAGAAGAAGACGACGAGGATGATGAGGCCAATCTTTCGCTGGCTGCGATGGAAGCCGAACTGCGCCCGCAGGTCATGGAGACGCTCGACGTTATTGCCGATACATACAAGAAGCTGCGCAAGCTGCAGGACCAGCAGGTCGAAAACCGGCTTGCAGCTTCGGGTTCGCTATCTCCAAGCCAGGAGCGTCGCTACAAGGAGCTCAAGGATCAGCTGATCAAGGCGGTCAAGTCGCTTTCGCTGAACCAGAACCGTATCGAAGCGCTGGTCGCGCAGCTCTATGACATCAACAAGCGCCTCGTTCAGAACGAAGGCCGCCTCCTGCGTCTTGCCGAGTCCTATGGCGTGCGCCGTGAAGACTTTCTCAAGGAGTACCAAGGCAACGAACTTGATCCGAACTGGCTCAAGGCCGTTTCGAACCTGACGACTCGTGGCTGGAAAGAGTTCACCAAGAACGAGAAGGACACGATCAAGAACCTGCGCACGGAAATCCAGAACATGGCGCAGGAAACCGCTATTTCGATCTCGGAATTCCGCCGCATCGTCAACCAGGTGCAGAAGGGCGAGCGCGAAGCTGCTCTTGCCAAGAAGGAAATGGTCGAGGCAAACCTGCGTCTCGTCATCTCCATCGCCAAGAAATACACCAATCGCGGCCTGCAGTTCCTTGATCTCATTCAGGAAGGCAATATCGGCTTGATGAAGGCGGTCGACAAGTTCGAATATCGCCGTGGTTACAAGTTCTCGACCTACGCAACCTGGTGGATTCGGCAGGCGATCACCCGCTCGATCGCCGATCAGGCGCGGACGATCCGTATTCCGGTGCACATGATCGAGACGATCAACAAAATCGTTCGTACATCGCGCCAGATGCTGCATGAGATCGGCCGTGAACCAACGCCGGAAGAATTGGCTGAGAAGCTTGCAATGCCCCTCGAAAAGGTACGCAAGGTGTTGAAGATTGCCAAGGAGCCGATTTCGCTTGAGACACCAGTAGGCGATGAAGAGGATTCACATCTCGGCGATTTCATCGAGGACAAGAATGCGCTTCTGCCTATCGATGCGGCCATTCAGGCCAATCTTCGTGATACGACAACGCGTGTTCTGGCTTCACTGACACCGCGTGAAGAGCGCGTTCTGCGTATGCGCTTCGGCATCGGCATGAACACCGACCATACGCTGGAAGAAGTTGGCCAGCAGTTCTCGGTGACGCGCGAGCGCATTCGTCAGATCGAAGCCAAAGCGCTCCGCAAGCTCAAGCATCCGAGCCGTTCGCGCAAGCTGCGTTCGTTCCTCGACAGCTGATCAACTCTTGCGAGCTTTGAAAAATGAACGGGATGGGTGCGAACCCATCCCGTTTTCTTTTTTCATTACCGACTATATCCGCCTTTAAAGCGATGGCTCTTCGGATTGCTTCGCGCCCTTTTCCTTGACCATCAGCTTGTCGATATAGGCGAGGAACAGCGCTGAGAAGACAAAGGCGAGATGAATGATCGTGAAGAACGTCAATTGTTCGGTGCTGAATTGCGTGAGGTTCAAAAAGACCTGCAGCAGATGGATCGATGAAATGGCTACAATCGTCGACGCGACCTTGATCTTGAGCGATCCCGCATCGATGGTCCCGAGCCAGTGAACCTCGTCGGCTTTATCAAAGCGGCTGACGAAATTCTCATAGCCTGAAATAATGACCATGACGACGAGACTGGCGACGAGGGCAGCATCGATCAGGCTGAGCATTTTAAGTATCGTGTCCGTTTCATTGAGAATCGTGACCTTGGCGACGAAATCAACGAGCTTCCCCGCAAAGGAGAAGGCGTAGATTGCCAGTGCGACGGCCAGTCCAAGATAGAAAACCACAAGGAGCCAGCGCGAGGCGAGGATGATGTTTTCGATAAATATTTCGATATGTTTCATAAGGCGGGGTCCGGTTGCGTAAACTGGGCTCTGGGCATGAACGCAACATATAGTGATAAAAAACCCGGACCAAAAGTCCGGGTTTTTCATTATCTGGATTGATCTGCCACTATTGGTTGCTGGCCACGGGGGTAACAAGTGGAGTTATGCGCCGTATGGCAACGCGGCGGTTCTGCTGTTCCGGAGTATCCGACTTGATCTTCAAGTAACGCTCGCCGTAGCCCTGGGTGGCCATATTTTCCGGCGGAATGTCGAACACGTTGGTCAGGGCCTGGGCAACCGACTCGGCGCGCTTGTCCGACAGGACGAGATTTGCCTGATCCGAGCCAACAGCGTCCGTATGACCCTCGATCAGGAAGGTTTCCGCGGGGTTCTTCTTCAGGACCTGTGCCATGGCCTTGGCGACGCTTTCGATGCGTTCGATCTGGTCCTCGCCGATTTCCGCCGAACCGAACTGGAATGTGATCGTATCGAGATCGACACGGCGCACCTTGTCGCGGATCCGGGCTGAGCGTTTGACTTCGTCAATCGAATAGATGCGTTCAACCCGTTCCACCGGTGGCTGGGCGAAAAACGCGTAAACGTCCTCTTCAGGGGCTTCCTCGGCGTCATCCAGAATATATTCGCGAACCGGAATCGTCAGACGGAGCGGTGGCAGGTCATCGCCCGGGTCACGCCAGGCAAGGCGCTCCTCACGATCGTAATCGGGCGTGTAAGTCAGCAATATCTCGCGTCCGTCGGGCATCACTCGCGAGCGCTGGATCACGTCGCCATAGCGGTTGCGGATCGTGACAATCTGAACGCCATTTTCCCGGACGATTGTTTCGCGAGTGCGGCGTCGCGGAAGATCTTCATAATAGACCTCCTGCGCATCGCGCGACATGCGCGGACGATCCGAACTCTCGACAAATACGTTATTGTTGACTTCTACAATTGCCCGGTTGTCGAACTGCTTGATCAGTTGAACGTCGCGAGGCCGTTCGTCACGCGGACGTTGCTTGATGCGGGTACCCTTTTCGACCAGAACCGGCTCGATCTTGATGGGGGCGAGCGTCTGTTGGACGTCGGCATCAGAACTTGGCTGTGGTGCGGCCGCAACTGCCGGCTTCTGGGGCTGTTGCTGTTGATCCGCCGGAACTTGCGCTGCTTGTCCGTTCGTTTCGCCCTTGCCACTCCCGTTAGCGGCAGGCTTGGCACTATCGAGGACGGGTGCTGCGTTTGCCGGAAGGGGCGAGGCTTCCTGTTGGCCGGGCTCGGCTGGAGTGCTGGGTACAACCGGAGTTGCCGCTGTGCCTGTGGGAGCAGGTTGACCGGTTGATGGATCAATTGGTGGTGTTGCTGGTTCGGCCTCCTGCGTCTGGTCGCTCGCAGGTTGCTCTGCCGTTGCGGGAGTTTCTGATTTCGGCTGAGTGGCCGTCTGCTTGGTGGCCTCATCCGCTGCTTTCTTGGCTTCCTCGGCAGCCTTGTCCGATTGCTTATCGGCTGCCTTCTGGGCGCCGTCGGCCTTCTTGCGAGCCTCTTCTTCCGCTGCCTTTTGAGCCTCAGCGGCCTTTGCGGCCTCCTGCTCGGCTGCTTGCTTCGCTTTTTCAGTTTCCTTGGCAGTTTCCTGCTCGGCTGCCTTGGCTGCCTTGGCGTCAGCTTCAGCCTTCTTGCGAACCTCCTCCTCGACAGCCTTCTGTTGTTCAGCGGCCTTGTTCGCCTCGGCCTCTGCTGCACGCTTGGCTTTTTCAGCCTCCTGCGCGGCTTCCTTTTCTGCGGCCTTGGCCGCCTTGGCCTCCTCGGCAGCCTTGCGCTTTGCTTCCTCTTCTACGGCCTGCTGCTGCTCGGCCGCCTTATCGGCCTCGGCCTGGGCAGCGCGTTGCGCTTCCTCCGCTTTCTGAGCAGCCTGTGCCTCGGAAGCTTTCGCCGCTTCCTCAGTCTGCTGCTTTGCCTGTTCTTCGGCCTGCTGCTGCGCCTTGGCAGCGGCCTCTGCCTCTTCAGCCGCTTGCTTTTGGGCATCCTCGGCCTGTTGTGCCGCCTTCCGCTTCAATTCTTCGGCTGCCGGATCCTCCTGCGGCGCTGGCTCCTCAACTTGCGCCAGCATGAGCGGCGGCACGTTCGAATTGGAGGAGATAAACGGCCGGTTTAGCGGGGGTTGTTCTGCCATCGCCAATGGCGAAGAAAAGAGAATTGCCGTCGAAGCAAAAAAGAGCGCTGTCCGTTTCATTTTCATCCCTGTCTCGCGTTCCTTCTTAGTTTGAAACACGTCAAATGTTCGCGATCGCACCTTGGTTCCGCTCTGTGGCAGCGGCTCGTCCGTTGCGATCATCAATGCAGTTGCATTGCCGCTGGCAATGTGTCCGGCCGCGACATTGGCCGAATCCGATATCGTCAGGATTGCAGCCGCCGCCTGTATGTCGTGTGAAGACATCATTCATCCTGCGTTCATGTTCAGGAACGGTTCGGCGCTATGGACGTCAGTGCTCATGCGATGTATTTGAGCGCATGCCAACCGAACCATTCTGGAAAACCAAGACCCTCGACGAACTGAGCCGCTCCGAGTGGGAAAGCCTGTGCGATGGCTGTGGTCGCTGCTGTCTGCACAAGCTGGAAGACGAAGACACGGAAGAGATCTATTTCACTACGGTTGCCTGCACCCTGCTGGATGCCGGAACATGTCAGTGTTCGGATTATACGCACAGGAAGAAGAAGGTGCCGGACTGCGTTTTCTTGACTCCAGAGATTGTGCGCACCGTTGACTGGTTGCCGGATACCTGTGGCTATCGGCTGATCGACGAGGGGAGGGATCTTTACTGGTGGCATCCGCTCGTATCGGGGAGTCCGGAGACCGTGCACGAGGCTGGTATCTCCGTGCGCGGCAAGGTCACTGCTTTTGACCACGATCTCTCGACCGACGAAGAGTATTTCGAACATATGATGCAGGCCGAATTGCCATCGCTGAACCGCGGGTGAACGGAGTGTTGAGCGTTCATTCAGCCACCATATGAAAGAAAGGGCGTGTCCGGATTTCAGAATGTCTGAATCCCAAAAGGAGAACGCCCATGGCTAGTCTTTCATTGAAGTTGCTGGCAGTCGGTGCTGCGATCAGCATCGGTGCCATTCTCGGCGCAAAAACGTCGAATGCCGCGCCGGTCGCTGCTGCTGCGCCGATGGCCATTGAACTTGGCAGCGCCGCCTCACCGCTTGCGCAGGTTGACTATCGTTACTACCGCCCACATTACCACCCCGCTGCCTGCACGCCACGTCAGGCCGCCCATAAGGCCAGCCGCATGGGCATTCGCAATCAACATGTGGTTGTGAACCGCAACGTCGTCCGGGTTGCCGGATGGAAGCGTGGCTTGCGCACGATCGCAGTTTTTGCGCGCGCACCCGGCTGCCCGTTCATTCGATAAGCGGAACACAAAACAAAAAAGGGTGCCGCACGGCACCCTTTTTCAACCTCCGTGGCTGGATCAGTTCTTCAGCTCGAAAGTCATGTTGATGTTTACGTTGTAGGTGTTCTCGCCAGCGGCAACTGGTACCGAATCGGCCGGAGCTGCCGCCATCATCTTCGCCTGGCCCATGGGCATTGGGCGAGGGCTGAAGGATTGTTCGCTGATCTCGATGACATTTCCAAGGCCAACGCCGGCAGCTTCGGTCAAGGTCTTTGCCTTGGCCAATGCATTGGCAACAGCCTTCTTTCGCGCTTCCTCGACAACAGCTTCGGGCTTGTCATTGGTGAAAGTGAGGTTGCCACCCTGATTGACACCAAGCGTCACGGACTGGTCGAGAATTTCACCCACCTTCTTCAAATCGCGCACGCGAACAGTCAGTGAGTTCGAAACCGCATAACCGACGATCTTTGGTGCTTGTGGTGGTTGTGTATTATCCTTGTTTTCCGGATAGACATAGCGAGGATCGATACTGAAACCAGACGTCTGCAGATCGCGCTCGGCAATGCCCGCCTTCTTCATCGCATCCAATACCTTGGTCATGGCTTCATTGTTGGCAGTCAGCGCCTCGCGCGCGGTCGGCTTCTCCTGCAACACGACCAGCGAAAGGATGGCCATGTCTGGAGCAGCTGCCGCTTCGCCTTCTCCTGTTACTGTAATGCGTGGACGCGGATCCTCCTCTGCCAATGCGGCGAATGGTACGGCCATCAATGCAGTTGTGGCGAATGCCAGGCTCAAAATTCTGGATGTCATGGATATCTCCCCAAGTGACGTGAAGCTGATGCGTCGCAGGCGAATATGGGTGGATTAGGGCAAAAGGCAAAACATTCGGAGGCGGATGTATTTTATGCATCCAAATGTTTTCACGTGCGTTTCTTCTTCGACGAAAGGATTGCACAATGTCAGGCAAAACTGTGAAGAACGTCAAGATCAAGCCGGTTGAGGTTTCGACAGCACCGATAGACAAGCGGGATTGGGAGGAATTTACGGAAGAGGAGACCATCGCCGATGACGAACTCGCCATTCGCGGCGAGCGACAGGTCGAATCAGAAGACGCCGGAGACCTTTCGGAAGACGACGACGATAATCCATACCAGAACAGTGATGATGCCTTGCCCGACGACGAGGAAGAGCAGGAGATTGGGCGCGACCCGGAACGGGCAGGGCGGCGCTTCAACGACTAGGCTTGTCGTCGGTTGCTACGCAGCACTGGCCGCGCGAAGCCAATAAAGGACATCCTTCCAGTTGGAAAACACTGCTGTGGCGCCCTTGTCCAGAAGCCTTTGGGCATGGTCCTCGTCGGTGTGAGCGCCGCCGGTAAAGCCGATGGCATTCATACCTGCGGCGATGGCCCCTTGTATGCCGAACGGCGAATCTTCAATCACGACACATTTGCCAGGATCTGATTCCATTGCCTTTGCAGCGTGCAGGAAAAGATCTGGCGCGGGCTTGCCGCGCTTTACCATCGACGAGCTGAAGATCGAATTTCCGAAGTAGCCATGGAGCCCTGTCGTATCCAGACTAAAGCAGATACGCTCCAGCGAAGATGACGAAGCCACGCAGCGGGGCGTGTCAAGCTCTTCGAGGAGCCATTTGATGCCGGGCGTTGGCTGCAGCGATTGACTGAAGAGGCGTTTCGTTTCCGGCCACAACCCCGTTTCCGCGGCCTCGGATAGTTCGTGGCCGGTAAGTTCGGCAACGCGGTTGACGATGTCCGACTGCTTCAAGCCAACGCATTTCGCTATGGTTCCTTCAGGCAGCGTCATCCCCTGATCAGCATAGACATTGTGATACGCAAGCGCCGCCAGCGGTTCGCTATCTACCAGCACGCCGTCACAATCAAAAATCAGAAGCTCAAATCGACCTTGTGGCATTTTCGTGCTCGTCATTGTCCGTTTTACCTCGTCATCGATCGTTTCGTTTCTGCTCTTATAATGCACATAGGTCTTGACTAAAATACAAATGTTCAATATTCGATGAATGAAATTGGACGGCTTCGAAAACGCTCAAGAGGCCGCGGAGGAGACGATATGGCTACGAATGTTGCACTGACGGGGCTGGCGCGTGACATGCAGGCGCGGGCGGAGACGGGCCGTCCGATCCGCATCGGGCTGATCGGCTCGGGCGAGATGGGCACGGATATCGTCACGCGGGTGGCGCATATGCCCGGCATCGAAATCGGGGCGATCTCGGAGCTGAAGCTGCCGAATGCGGTAAAAGCGGTCGACATCGCCTATCAGGCGCCGGGTCATGCCCGCGAGGTCTCGAATGCCGGCGCTTTGAGCGCGGCGATGGAGGCCGGCAAGATCGCCGTCACCGACGATGCCAACCTCATCCTCGAAAACGGCCTTATCGATGTGGTCATCGATGCGACCGGGGTTCCGGCAGTTGGGGCGGAGATCGGCCTGAAAGCGATGGAGCACGGCAAGCACCTGGTCATGATGAACGTGGAAGCGGACGTGACGATCGGCGCCTATCTGAAGAGCGAGGCCGACCGGCTCGGGGTCACCTATTCGCTCGGGGCCGGCGACGAGCCATCCTCGTGCATGGAACTGATCGAGTTCGTCTCGGCGATGGGCCATCCGATCGTCGCTGCCGGCAAGGGCAAGAACAATCCGCTCAACATCGATGCCATTCCCGACGACTATGAAGAGGAAGCGGCGCGCCGCCACATGAATGTGCGCATGCTGGTCGAGTTCGTCGACGGCTCCAAGACCATGGTGGAGATGGCGGCGATCGCCAATGCCACCGGGCTCGTGCCGGACAAGCCGGGCATGCATGGCCCGGCGGCCACGCTCGACCAGCTGTCGACAACGCTGATCCCGGAAAAGGATGGCGGGGTGCTCTCAAGGGTGGGCGTCGTCGACTATTCGATCGGCAAGGGCGTGGCGCCCGGCGTCTTCGTCGTTGCCGACATGTCGCATCCGCGCATCTCCGAGCGCATGGAAGACCTGAAGATGGGCAAGGGTCCGTACTTCACCTTCCACCGGCCCTACCACCTGACCTCGCTGGAGGTACCGCTGACCTGCGCCCGGGTCGTGCTTTACGGCAAGGCCGACATGGTGCCGCTGGCAAAGCCCGTGGCCGAGGTCTGTGCGGTGGCCAAGAAGGATCTGAAGCCTGGTGAGCGGCTCGATGCCATCGGCGAATATTGCTACCGCGCCTTCATCATGACGGCGGGGCAAGCGCGCGAAGCCGGCGCCATCCCCTGCGGGCTGTTGCAGGGCGGCACGGTTACTGCCGCGATCAAGAAGGGCGAACTCATCACCAGCGCCAATGCCACCCCCGCCGCCGGCTCCAGGATCGTCGAACTTCGAGCCCGCCAGGACAGGCTGGTCTACGGCGCCTGAAGGGGCACGCATCCATACCACGACACGGCAAACCAGACAGGGAGAGCCAGCATGGCTTCCGCAAGTACTTCAAATGCCAAGTTAAAGGATGGCAGCAATTTGCCTTTCGCCTTCCGGCATTACCCGCCGGAACAGCTGAAGGATGCATTGCGCAAGATGTACCTCATCCGCAGGTTTGAAGAGGGAGCGGAAGAATCCTACACGCGCGGGCTCATTCACGGCACGATGCATCTTTCGATTGGCCAGGAAGCGAGCGCCGTCGGCATTTCCCTGCCATTGGCCGAAAACGACATGATCACCTCAACCCATCGTGGTCACGGCCATTGTATTGCCAAGGGTGCTGAAGTTTCGAAGATGTTTGCAGAGTTCTTCGGCAAGGAGACGGGCTATTGCAAGGGGCGCGGTGGTTCGATGCATATCGCCGATGTCTCCAAGGGCAACCTTGGGGCCAATGGTATTGTCGGTGGCGGCATACCCATCGCCGTCGGTGCGGCGCTTTCGGCCAAGAAGCAGAAAAATGGCAAGGTAGTCGTGTCCTATTTCGGCGACGGGGCCAATAATGAAGGTGCCTTCCATGAGGCCCTCAACATGGCGTCCGTCTGGAAACTTCCGGTGATTTTTGTTTGCGAGAACAATGGCTACGGCATGTCTACTTCAACCAAACGATCAACCGCCGTGGCGAATATCGCCGAGCGGGCGGGGGCGTACAACATGCCGGGCGTCATCGTGGACGGGAACAATCTGTCGGACGTTGCCGAAGCCTCGCACGAGGCCGTTGAGCGCGCACGCCGAGGTGAAGGTCCGACGCTGATCGAGTGCAAGACTTACCGGCATCGCGGCCATTCCAAGAGCGATCGCAATCGCTACCGGACCAAGGAGGAGATCGAGGATTGGATCGCCAATCGTGATCCTATCCTCCTGTTCGAAGACCAGCTGAAGGAGCTAGGCTTCGTCAGCGATGCTGACATCGATGCCATTCGCACAGATGCGGAAAACGAGATTGCCGCGGCTATTGAATTCGCCAAGAACAGCCCATCGCCTGACCTGAGCAATTTGACGCGTGACGTTTACACGGACCGAACATGAACGAGATCATCCGCGAACTGAGCTATTCACAGGCTATCCAGGAAGCCATGGCGATTGCCATGGAGGCTGACGATCGCGTGTTCCTGATGGGTGAGGACATCGGAGTTTATGGCGGTGCATTCCAGGTGACTGGAGATCTGGTGCATCGTTTCGGTGAAGACCGGGTGATGGACACTCCCATTTCCGAACTCGGTGGTGCCGGTGTTGCTGTCGGTGCCGCTCTGACGGGTATGCGGCCGATCTTCGAGTTCCAGTTCTCCGATTTCGCGGCGCTGGCGATGGAGCAGATCGTCAACCAGGCTGCGAAAATCCGCTACATGCTGGGCGGCGCGGTTTCGGTGCCGCTGGTCATGCGGTTTCCGGCGGGCTCCGGTACTGGTGCGGCCGCGCAGCACAGCCAAAGCCTTGAAGCCTGGTTCGGCCACGTGCCCGGATTGAAGGTCATCCAGCCATCGACGCCCTATGATGCCAAGGGCATGCTGCTTGCCGCCATTGAAGATCCGGATCCCGTGATGATCTTCGAGCATAAGTTGCTCTATAAGATGAAGGGCCCCGTTCCTGAGGGATACTATAAAGTGCCTATCGGCAAGGCGGCCGTCGTTCGAGAAGGCACTGATCTGACAATCGTGGCCTCCGCGATCATGGTGCACAAGGCGCTCGAAGCGGCGCAGGAGCTCGCCAAAGAAGGGATCAACATCGAGGTTGTCGACCTGCGGACTGTGCGCCCGATGGACAAGGAAACGATTATCGCCAGCGTCAAGAAGACGTCGAAGTTGATGTGCGTCTACGAGGGCGTAAAGACGCTGGGCGTGGGTGCGGAGGTCAGCGCCATGATCGCCGAAAGCGAGGCCTTTGACTATCTCGACGCACCCATTGTCCGGCTTGGTGGTGCAGAAACGCCAATTCCCTACAATCCTGAGCTCGAGAAGGCCACGGTCCCGCAAGTGCCGGGCATTCTCAAAAGCGCTCGTGATCTCGTCAAAGGGGTTCGTTAGGCCATGCCCGTCGAAGTCATCTTGCCAAAGGTCGACATGGA
Source organism: Phyllobacterium lublinensis (assembly GCF_020164435.1). Lineage (GTDB taxonomy): Bacteria > Pseudomonadota > Alphaproteobacteria > Rhizobiales > Rhizobiaceae > Phyllobacterium > Phyllobacterium lublinensis. The sequence goes on from NZ_JAIUDQ010000017.1 coordinate 24,102, forward strand.
TATGGAAAGCGGCCAGATCTCGCGCTGGTACGCCAAGGACGGTGACAATGTTTCCAAGGGCCAGTTGCTTTTCGAGATTGAGACCGACAAGGCGGCCATGGAAGTGGACGCGCCGGCCTCGGGCATTTTGCGCGATGTTAAGGCCGAGGAGGGGGCTACTGTTCCGGTCGGACAGGCCGTCGCCTGGATCTATGCCGAAGGTGAGGCCTACGGTAGGGTCGCATCATCAGAGACCAAGCCCGAACAGGCAGTCGCCGTCGACGAAGCGAAACCTGTGCCCGGTCAGGTCGGGGAGACACTGGCAACGACAACTCCCAAGAGTGATAATGGTGTCCGCGCGACGCCGCTGGCGCGCCGCATCGCCCGTGAAGCTGGTATTGACCTGGCTTCTCTTCGAGGCTCCGGCCCTAAGGGGCGTATTCAGAAGAAGGATGTCGAGGCGAATGTCTCCAAGCCATCTACGCTGCCGGTGACCTCGGCGATCCATATTGCAGATGCTCGGCTGCACTCTGTCTGGTTGCGCGAGGGCAAAGGTTCAGGTCGCATACCGCTCGTACTGATTCATGGTTTTGGCTCGGATCTTAACAGCTGGCGACCGATGCTGGGCGCAGGACAGGTCGACAGTCCTGTGCTTGCCATTGACCTGCCGGGGCACGGCGGTTCGACGCGCGACGTTCCGGACGATCTTGACGCAATCGCTGGTCTGGTTGAACAAACCATAATTGCCAATCATGCCGGCCCAGTCATGCTGGTCGGACACTCTTTCGGTAGTGCGATCGCGGCAATGGTTGCGGCACGCACGAATGTCGATGTTCGTGCACTAGCCCTGATCGCGCCTGCCGGGCTTGGTCCGGAAATCAACGGCGCCTTTCTCTCAGGCTTTGTGCGCGCCCGCACCGAAGCGAGTCTTGTGGCCTGGATGAAACAGCTGGTGCAGGATGACGGCCTGCTGACGAAATCGTTCGTCAAAGCAACCCTTGCGCAATCGCAGGATGTGGCTCTGCGTGACGCGCAGCAAATCACAGCCGATCGGTTCTTCGCGGATGGCACGCAAACCTTTGATATCCGGCCAAGCTTGGGCACTCTGGCAATTCCAGTGCGTGTCATTTTCGGTGCTGCCGACCGTGTCATTCCGGCAGCCCACGCAGGGCGCCTGCCTGGCGAGGTTGCGGTGCATGTCTTTGCCAATACAGGTCACATGCCACAACTTGAGCAGCGTGAGAAAGTTATCAGGATTCTCGGCGAGATGATCCGGTCGGTAGCCTAGCGCTTGCCGATTTTGAGGGAATCATTGTCCGCTGGATGGCGCTACGGGCAGACGCCAGATTGGGCATGATCCAATTGGGCTCGGCGCCAAGAAACTTGTCGAGAAATGCGATCGCGTAACCGGGCATTTCCTGGACATTCTCGCGGTAGGACCACCACGTTCGAAGGTCATTGGCACAGGCATCAATTTCGGGCGCAGTGCCGAATTCCTGTTCGCAAATCGCGGCGATCGCGCCGACGCAATAATTGGTATAGAGGAAACCCTCAGGCCAGAAGGCTATGATTTCCTGCATTCTTGAGGATTTGGGATCCCCCGACTTGGGCGCGCTCCGCAGCGTCGCCGGCGCTTCTGTTATCAATTCCTTGAGCACAAGCCCGGCAGCGAAAATGATGAAATCTTTTCTGTCAAAACGGGCGTAGGATTTTTGCTTTTCGACCGTCTCGATCCAGTTAAGAAAAGCCCTCGTCAGCTTGGTTTCATCGATAGCGAAATGATAGCCGTAATGATCCGCTATCAGCGCGGCATTCTTGCGAAAAGCCATGCGAAACCAACGGAGTTGGCGCAATCGATGTCTCAAGTCCGGCATGTGAACCAATTCGTCGCTGAATAGAAAATCCATGCCTTCTCACTCTCGTTTCAGTATATGACTTCATACGCCTTAGCGCATCATAAGCCAAGTTTGCACTGTGTCGAGAAATCATACATATTGACATTGAAGAAAACAAATGTTCTATATTTTTTCGCTCGATCATGGCATATGTTGGCTTTCGGGCGTTGGGAGGATGAGACATGGCAATGTGGCAATGGGGATTGCTTGCCCTTGGTTTTTTGTGGGCGCTGCAATCGCTGGGTGTCTGGTACCAGATGCGCCACTACAGCGACGTCCTGAAGGGTATCACTTCCAAGTATACTGATGGTTTCGTCGGCGCGGGCAATGTTCGGGGCCGCCTTGGCAAGGGCGTGATCGTTGTGATCGTTGTCACGCCGGATCTTATCATTCAGCGTTTTCTGGTCATGAGTGGCCGGTCAGTCTTTGCAAAATTCAAGCGGCGCACGGAGCTCGAAGGCATTTCGCTCAACGCGCTGCGTGCGGATCCGGTCATGACCGGTGTGGAGGAGCCAGCATTGGCCAAGGCGGCCGAGCGGGCGATCGAACTAATAGACAAGGCCAGGGCAGAGCCCAACAAACCAGGTCTATCGGGAATAAAGACAGTCAATGCATAGGGACGGCCGTTCGTAAGGGGGGGTCGATTTGGAGGAGGGAACATGTCAATTCTAACAATGCTGGCTCAGCACGCTGACATCGCCGCGCACCATATTTCGGTGGCCGGATCGATGGTCTCGGATGCTGCGCTTCATGGAAAGCACGCAATCGATCACGCGGGCAACGATCTGGTCGTTCTCGCCCAGTCAACCGGCGATATAACCGTTGAAGAATTCAAGGACAGGTTGAAGAACGTCCAGCAGGAAGAACAGCTTGGCTGGCTGACCAGCATGGGCAAATATTTTATCGGCATCTTCCAAAAGGGTGGTGAGGTCTTTGCCGGTTTCGTTACGGGGATCATTCCAACACTCGTGGTGCTGATGACGGCTTTCTATGCCTTGACGGAACTCGTCGGCGAAGAACGCGTGCACGGCATCGCCCGCGGCGCAGGGCGGATCGCTCTGACGCGCTATACAGTCCTGCCTGTGCTCGCAGTGTTCTTCCTGACCAATCCGATGGCCTATACCTTCGGATCGTTCCTCGAGGAAAAGTACAAGCCGGCCTTCTACGATGCGGCCGTTTCCTATGTCCACCCGCCGCTCGGCCTGTTTCCGCACATCAATCCCGGCGAATATTTCGTCTGGGGCGGTATTCTTGTCGCGCTTCTCGAACTCGAGAAAAAAGGCGTTGTTCCCGCCGGCTATCACATCAACGTCGCCATCTGGTATGCGCTCGTTGGTCTGGTCGTCATCCTCCTCAAAGGCATGCTGACCGAGCGCATTACTGCCATCATGGCGCGCCGTCAGGGTGTCGAGCTTTAATTCGGTTTGGGGAGCAGCAACAATGTCAAAGACCTACAAAGCAGTTAAAATCTCTAGGGGATCGAATGGCTGGGGCGGCCCGCTTGTCGTGCAGCTTACACCACAGCGCAACAAGGTGGTTTCCGTCACCGGTGGCGGGATACATCCTGTTGCGCGTCGCATCGCCGAACTCACTGGCGGAGAGGCCGTGGATGGTTTCAAGGCACCTCCGGTCGAAGGTGAAATGGGTGTCGTTGTCGTCGATTGCGGCGGTACGGCCCGTTGCGGCGTCTATCCGCGCAAGCGCATTCCAACCGTCAACCTGACACCAGTCGGCCAGGCAGGTCCGCTCGCGCAGTTCATCACCGAGGATATCTATGTCTCGGGTGTGAAGGAATCCAACATCGAACTTGCTGATGGATCGCAGCCCGCTGCCGTTGCAGGCGCAGCCTCTCCGCCCACGCCGGCCGAACTCGCCGCATCAATGTCCAGCCGTACCTCGGCTGCGTCGGATAGCAGTGAGGGTGGGCTCATTGGTCTGATCAGTTCGGTCGGCCGTGTCATGGGCCGCGTCGTCGGCATTTTCTTCAATGCCGGCCGCCGCACCATCGATCAGGTCGTCCGCAACGTGCTGCCTTTCATGGCGTTCGTGACAATGCTCATCGGCTTCATCCTTTATACCGGGATTGGCGATGTGCTCGCCCAGCCAATGGGTCCTCTTGCGAACAACATCGTCGGCTTGCTGATTATTTCTGCGATTTGCGGTCTGCCATTCCTGTCCCCCATATTGGGACCGGGCGCTGTCATTGCACAGGTCATCGGTGTCGCGATCATTGGTCCGCAAATCGCCAATGGCACGATTTCGCCTGCGATGGCCCTTCCGGCGCTGTTTGCCTATAATACCCAGGTGGGTTGCGACTTCGTTCCGGTTGGTCTCGCGCTTGGTGAAGCCAAGCCAAAAACCATTGAGATTGGCGTTCCGGCAGTATTGATCAGCCGCCAGATCATGGGACCGGTCTCCGTGCTGATTGCCTGGGTCGTTAGCCTGATCGTATTTTGATTGACGCAACAAGAGAAAGAGGTTCGCCACCATGTCAGTGCTGTTGAAAACACGGGTAACAGCCGTCGGGCCTGAAGTGGCGGACCTCGCAGAAGGAGGCGTGGTCATCCTTTTCGCCGATGGTGCGCCGCCCGAACTTGCGGAAGTTTCGATCCTTCACCAGATCGAAAACGAACCTTCCGATACACCGCCGCCGTTGGGCTCGGTGATCCAGATCGGTGACGTGTCGGCAAGGATTACCGGTATCGGCGAATATGCGTGGCAGAAAGTCAAGGAGATCGGACACGTGGTCATCACGTTCAACGGCTCGGAACAGGTTGAACGGCCTGGTGAGATTTGTGCTTCGCAGATCGATGCCGAGGAACTCGTGTCAGCCCTTAAGGTAGGTACGACGATCACCATCGGGTGATTGTGTGGCCAATACACTGTGAACCAAAGAGAGAACTGATGGAACGCTCGACCATTGTGCGAGTGCATGACGGATTGCATGCACGGCCAGCCACCCGATTTGTCAAACTCGCCAAGAGTTTCGAATCGAATATCGAGCTTGTGAAGGCGGATAAGTCTGTCAGCGCGAAGAGTTCGGTCAAGTTGATGCTACTCGGCGTCAAGGAGAATGATGAAATCACGGTTCGTGCAACGGGCGCCGATGCGATTGAGGCTATAGAAGCACTGATCGGATACCTCGAAAACCCTGGTTCCGGATTACATGCAGATGAAAGCGCGGAAGCGGCAACGTCGGTCGCGATCACCGTTACGGACGCAAGAGTGAGTACCGCAGGCGTCGATGCTGCCGGAAAGCTGAAGGGAGTAGCGGCGAGCGAAGGTGTAGCGATGGGGCCTGCGTTCGGCTTCTTTCCGGCCGAAATCAAACATGAAAACCGGCTCCTCAACGCCGAAGAGGTACCTGCTGAACGCGCGCGACTGAACCGAGCCCTCGCGACCGTGCAACAGCGGATGGACAAATCCCTTGAAGAAGAGAGCCTGGCAGAAAGCGATCGCGGCATCATTGCAGCGCTTAAGGATATTGCATGCGACGACGAACTGACCGGTGCCATCAACGCACTGGTCGAAGGTGGTATCGACTCGGTGTCAGCGGTGATCGGAGCGACATCGAGGATTGCCGCCGACTTCGCTTCGATGGATGACCCTTATCTTAATGCACGTGCCGATGACGTGAACGCCGTCGGCCGTCAGATTTGCCTCGCCCTGCTGGGGCAGGATGATGCCAATCTCGATGCCATTCCGGCCGGTGCCATTCTGATTGCTGAGGATATTGGGGCCTGGGATCTGGCTCGTGCGCCGCTGAAACGCATTGCCGGTGTCATTTGCGGTCATGGCGGTGCCACCTCACACGTTGCCATCATTGCCCGCGCGCATGGTATTCCTGCTGTTCTTGGGCTGGGCGGTTCGGTGCGGGAATTGCAGCATGTAAAATATGTTGCGGTTGATGGTCATAGCGGAGATGTATTTCCCGAGCCGGACGAGGCCACCACCGATCGGTTCCACGAGCAGATTGGCAAGGCGGAAACCGATAGGCAAGCGCTCAAGGTCTACAAGGACGTAGTTCCCAAGCGTGCTGATGGCATGGTGATTGAAATTGCCGCCAACCTGGGATCTCTGGAAGAAATCGAAGCTGCACAGGACGCTGGTGCCATGGGCGTTGGCCTGTTTCGCACCGAACTCCTGTTCATGCGGCACATTCACCTTCCTTCGGAAGATCTGCAGGTAGAGACCTATGCCACGCTATCGAAGGCCTTTGCACCCTATCCTGTCATTATCCGAACACTTGACATCGGTGGTGACAAGCCGATTTCCGGCATCGATTTTCCCGCCGAAGAAAATCCGTTCCTTGGCTGGCGCGGCATCCGCATGTGCCTTGATCGCCCCGATGTTTTCAAGCCGCAGCTTCGTGCGCTGCTGCGCGCGGCGATACATGGCAACATCAAGGTGATGTTGCCGATGGTTTCTGATCTCGCTGAAGTTCGTGCTGCCCGCTTGCTCATCGCGGAGTGCACGGAGGAACTGGAAAGGGAGGGCACGCCCTATGCCAATTTTGATCTTGGCGTTATGGTCGAGACGCCAGCAGCGGTCATGATCGCACCATTGCTTGCCCGGGAAGTCGCGTTCTTTTCGATTGGTACCAACGATCTGACCCAATACATCATGGCTGCCGACCGCCTCAATCCGGCGGTCGCAAAACTGAACGATGTGACGCACCCGGCTGTCATGGCCGCCATTGAACTGACGGCCAAGGCTGGTGTCGAAGCCGGCATCATGGTCGGCATGTGCGGTGAAGCCGCAGGGCGCCCAGATCTGATACCGGCATTTGTCAGGATGGGCATCACTGAACTCAGCATGAGTCCCTCATCAATCCAGCGTGCGAAGAAGTGCGTCGTTGAACTGGAGACTGCGGCTCAGGGCAGGTGAGGGATGAGAAACGCAAAGAGATCAGACAAAGCCTGGATACGATCGGGTCCTTCGATGGTGGCGTCAAACCTGTCCTGGCGGGCTTGCAGGGCCAACAGGGCGCTTTCGACGAGCTTCTCTTCGCCAGGTTCGTGGTCCGCATAGGTCGCGAGCCCGATCGCCAGAGCGATCGATGAGAAGCAAAGGGACAAGGTAAGCTTGTCGGGCTGCCCCTCGTGGAGCGCCGGCAAGCCCCACTGTGAAGAACTGTAATGGGATTGCAATTCGCACGCCAGAATTGCCGAGACCATCGCAATATCGTTCAGCCCGCGATTGTTTATCGCGGCCTGTAACCGTGCTGCATGGCGACGGAGCATCGCTGCATGGACAGTGGAGAAAGTGGCCTCATGGATCAGCGCGTTATCATCTCCAAGCATACCCAACAAACGTTTGGTCAGATAATAAGCATCGCGCCGGAAGGGTGCTGCACCGGCGGGGAAGTAGAAATCAAGACCACGGGCCTCGATCGTTGTGTTATGCGCTGCCGGGTCCTGCGAAACCAGCGAGATCGAAATGGTTTCGGCAGTCGTCAAAGCTTTGTCGACCACCCGGGCCGCCTTGCCAAACAGGATCTCCGGCAAATTCTGGGGCGACGGTTCGACGGCCTGGCGGTTCGACCGGATCAGGTGGCGGACGTCGCGCAACCTGTCTTTCAGGCTGACGACGATCTCGTTCGAAAAGTCCCGGATCATTTTGCTGACCTTTGCTCGCAAGTGGATAAGACTTTGTATCTGTTTTTCATGGCTTGCTAAACAACAATCTGGTGGAGTGTACTGCGGATAATGCTTTGCCGTGGCACTGCCGGTGCCAATGCAAACAAATGACGATAGGGGGGATGATTGGCTGATCGACGCAAGCGAACGGGTGGTACGACGAACAGCCTCCAAAAAACACCCCTGGAGGTTGGGCAGCCTGATACGAAAATCAGCCGGATGCGTATGCGGGCCGCCTGGATGTATTATATCGAGCAGATGACCCAGAATGAGATCGCCGAGATACTTGGTGTTGGACGCGTGACCATCGTCCGCATGCTGGCGGAGGCGCGGGCCCGCAATGAGGTCAAGATCGGCATTCAGGGCTATCTTTCGGATCTCGTCGCACTGGAAAGGCAGGTCGAGCAGCGGTTCGGCCTCGACAAGGTCATCGTCGCGCCGCTGTCCCATCCGGATAATGATCCAATACCGTCGATCGCGGCGGCCACTGGCGACTATCTCTCCAGCGTGGTGAGCAATGGAATGCGCGTCGGCGTTGGCTGGGGGCGGACCTTGCTCAACACATTATCATACCTTGAGGCACGGGCACTTGAGGATTTTACCGTCATTTCTCTATTGGGAGGCATCAGCCAGCCGCGCCGGTTCAATCCAGCGGAATTTGCCTGGCAGTTTGCCCAGTTGTTCCAGGGCGACGGCTACCTCATTCCTGCGCCCGCCATGGTCGACAGTATCGAGACCAAGACTGCACTCATTGAGCGCTGCGGTCTGAAAAGCGTGTTTGAAATGGCCGAAGACCTCGATCTCGTCCTTCTCAGTGTCGGCGCAATCGAGACTGCATCAAGTACGCCCTATCATATAGGCTTCCTCAATGCGGGGCATCAAGCCTCCCTTGCAGAACGCGGCGCGGTCGGAGACCTTCTGTTTCATTTCTATAACAAGCAGGGCCAACTGGTCGACCATCCCATCCACGATCTGGTCATGTCCGTCGGCATCGACACGGTCCAGCGGGTACCGGCGCGGGTACTGACGTCGGGGGGCAAGGAAAAGATCAGGGCGCTTTATGGTGCGATGGCGCTCGTCCGCCCCACCGTTTTCATCACCGATGAGGAAAGCGCGCGGCGCTTGCTTGTTCTGGCCGAACAGGAGGGTGGCTGAGCTTTCCCAGCGTTTTGTGGTTTTCGGTAGAAAATCAGAACAAGATGGCAAAGGAGGCAAAGTCAGGGATTGCATTCGCGATTTTTCCCGCTATTGATCGCGGGCAGATTCACATCGTAGACCGATGTGCATCTGATTTCAGGTGGGGCCTGTAGCTCAATTGGTTAGAGCCGGCGGCTCATAACCGCTTGGTTGGGGGTTCGAGTCCCTCCGGGCCCACCAAAATCCTTTGTTTTTTTCAATTGGTTAGATACGCAGTTGACCCATTATCTGGCAAATCGGGTCAGCCTATGCGAGCGGACCCAGCCCGTCATATTCACCACCAATCCGCAATGGTATGGTAGGTTAGGGTTGATGGTTCCCCCACCGCTTGAACAAGGAGACAGCTGATGACAACGCTAGAACTTGCCAAGGATTTCACAAACATTCTGAGGACCGGCGATCACGAAGGCGCGGCGGCAAAATACAATTCCGACTCCATCGCAAGCTATGAAGCCATGGAAGGTCCGATGGCAGTTTGCCGCGGAAAAGAGGAAGTCAGGGCCAAGGGTGACTGGTGGCAAGCGAACCACGAGGTGCATGGCGCTTCTGTGGAGGGTCCATACGTTAATGGAGAGCAGTTTGTTGTGCGCTTCACCATGGATGTAACGCCAAAGGCAACCGGCCAACGCATCACCATGGATGAAGTCGGGATCTATACCGTCCAAGACGGGAAGATTGTCGAGGAGCGTTTCTACTATCTGGAAACCTGAGGGCTGTTATATGTGCCCGGCACATGGATCGCGTTGGACCACGTGATCCATCGACGGACGATTTCAATCCTGGCGGGATGCCGTGCTGATCCACTCACGTGTCTGCATCAGCAACTCGTCTGAAAGCCGTGGGTCGTCGCTCATCCGCGCCAGGATCACGGCGCCTACCATGGCCGCCCAACTCCCGATGGCAGCCTGGCGTCGTTTTGCCGCCGTAGCTCCGGGAGCCGTCTGGCTAAAATACTCGATCTGTTTTCTCAGGCCTGCAGTCATTGCGGCGCGTGCACCAGGCGACTGCCGAATGGTTTCGCCGGCGAGCCCCGCAGTGGCACACCCTCCGGCGATATCGTCGCGGTGACTTCCCGAGAGGTATTGGGCCGCATGCGTCAAAAGACCAGGATTCTCCGGTTTTCCGCTGAATACTATATGCGCCAGGGTTTGAGCTATCAGGTCATCCTTCGAACTGAAATGGCCGTAAAAGCCGCCATGGGTAAGGTCGGCAGCCTTCATGACTTCTGCGACCGTGACGGCCTCGTATCCCTTGGCCCTGAAGAGTCTACCAGCTGCGTCCAGAATCCTTCGCCGGTTTTCGGCCACCTGCTCACGACTGACTTTCATTGATCCTCAAACATTCGCTTGACATTAATGATGACTATCATCATTAATAAGTTTACATGATGATTATCATGAAAAATGAGTTAAGCACAAGGAAAATCCAATGACCGCCAAACCTGCTGTCCTTATAACGGGTGCCTCCACGGGCATCGGTGCCGTGTATGCCGATCGTTTCGCCAAGCGCGGGCACGATCTCGTCCTGGTGGCCCGCGACCGGGCTCGACTGGAAACGCTGGGCGAGCGCCTCCAGCGCGAAACCGGGGTCAAGGTAGATATTGTCAAAGCGGATCTTACCGACGAGATTGACCTCGCAACGGTGGAGACGAGGGTTCGCGATGATGCGCGCATCGGTATACTGGTCAACAATGCCGGGGCCAGCGTAGCAGGCACCTTCGCGGATCAAACCCCGGACGATGTCGCCAAGGTGATCAGCCTCAATACGACGGCACTGACTCGGCTGACCAGTGCCGTGACGCCACGTTTCATCAGAGCGGGTGAGGGCGCGATCATCAATATCGCTTCGGTTGTGGGACTGGCCCCGGAATTCGGCTCGACCGTTTATGGAGCGACCAAAGCCTTCGTGCTGTTTCTCAGCCAGGGGCTCCAGCTGGAGCTGGGGCCAAAGGGAATATATGTCCAGGTCGTGCTGCCAGCGGCGACGCGAACGGAAATTTGGGAACGTGCTGGCAAGGATGTCAACGCGCTTCCGGCCGTGATGGAGGTCGATGAACTGGTGGACGCAGCATTGGTGGGGTTCGATCGTCGCGAGACAGTGACCATCCCGCCGCTACCTGATGCCGATCAATGGACGGCTTTCGAGGCGGCTCGCCAACGCATGATTCCAAACTTTGCTCAAGTTCACGCTGCGGACCGTTACCAGCCGGCAAAAGAGCCTGCGGCATAGGGCATTTATCGCAGCCGTAGGCACGTGCGGCATTGCATTAGTGCCGTCGACGACCTTGCCGTCGCTCGCCTCCCACGCGCAGAGCGACGTCAGGCCGGAGCTAGCTCTAAGGGGCCGCAACGTAAGGCTCTCCAGCCTTCTTGTGCGCTCAATGGCCGATCTGCTTGTCCAAATCCTGATTAAGCCAATAACGCCTTGATTAAATGAGCTGATATTCATTCTCATTATGTTTATTTTGATACCGTAGGCACCTGCGTGGACACATCGTTCCCCCACCGGTCGGGAGCGTGTACTACTGTTGGAGCGGTTTAGGATCTATCTCATGCGTACCACGTCAACGTTGGAGACATCACCACGAGAATCGGACGAACTCGCAGCGTGGCTGATCGGTCCCGGGCGCTTGTCCGGTGATGCTGCCACAGTGACATCCGGCCTCGCGCAGCGGTTGACCGGGATGGGAGTGCCATTGCACCGGCTGCGCCTCGCCATGCGGGTCGATAATCCGTTGTTGACCGCCTGGGGGATTCTCTGGGAACCAGAAATGGCCGCCCGAATTTTTTCGATCAGCCGTGCCTTGCTGGATACGCCGACCTATATCGGCAGCCCAGCGCAACAGGTCATCGAGAGGGGTAACTGGTTCCGGCAGCGGCTCGACCAGCTTGGGCCTGAAGATCACATGGTGCTTCAGGATCTGGCGAATGAGGGCTTTACAGACTACATCGCGGTCCCGGTTGCATTCGGCAATGGTATCAGCCAAGGCGCGATGTTCGCCACGCGCAACCCTAACGGGTTTGCCGACAGTCACCTTACTATAATCAAGAACCTCTCCGTGCCGCTCTCGGCTGCGCTTGAGCCGATCGCCATGCGCCGCTCGACCGAGAGCCTGCTGGCCACCTTCCTCGGCGAGGGGCCGGCAGCTCGTGTTCAGGACGGTGCAATCAGGCGCGGCGATATCGTTGAGACCGAAGCGGCCATCCTGCTCACGGATATGCGCGGGTTCACACCACTTTCGCTCACCTCTTCGCCGGCCCAACTATTGACCACGCTTGGGCGTTACTTCGAGGTGGTTGTCGATGCGGTGCGGGCAGAGGGAGGCGATGTTCTCAAGTTTGTGGGCGACGGGGTCCTGTCAATCTTCGAAGTGAGTGATAGCGGCCGCGCGGCCGCCTGTGGCGCTGCCGTGCGCGCCGCGTCGCATGCCGTTGCGCGGGCACGGGCGGAGGGGCTTCCTCCCTTCGTCGGTGCTCTCCACGTCGGGCCGGTGATGTATGGAAACGTTGGAAGTCTCACCCGACTGGATTTTACGGTCGTTGGCCTGGCGGTGAACATTGCCAGCCGTCTGGAGGAAATTGCCAAGGCGAGCGGGCAGACATTGGTTTGTTCGGGAAGCTTTGCCTCCGATCTGCCAGCCGAGTCGGTGCGAAACATCGGTCAGTTCAAGCTGAAGGGCCTGACCGGTGAACATGACGTTTTCACTATTGCTGCCGACGACGGAAGTCAGGCATGAGCATCAAACGCGCGTACGCTCCGCCTTGACGGCGAAGCGTACGTCTCGATCACAGAGGCGATCAGTAGTCCCAGAATATCGGGACCCAACGAAAGGTTTCGCCGTCGGCGGCAACGTGTCCGATGGATGGAAACGGCAGGTGCGTGGCCACCAGCAGTCCGCCGCTCGCCGCCACCTCCTGCAAAAGACGAACCCTGACGCGGGCCGCTTCCTCGGGATCGTGTTCAAAACCGTTGAACCAGTCGGGGTGCTCGAACCCGACCGCGAATACGGCATCGCCGGCGAACATCAGCCGATCGGTACCGGACGCAAGGCGCACCACGCTGTGTCCTGGTGTATGGCCGCCCGTGCGGGTGACGACGACGCCCGGCGCAACCTCGTACTCTTCCTCGAACGTCCGCAGATAGCTGCGGTAATCTTCAGCGAACCGCTTGGCTGCCGCACGGAGCGCATCCGGGAATCCGTCCGGCATGACTACGTGGGAGAAATCGGGATGTGTCCAGAACTTGACCTCGGCGTCCGCCACGTGGATTCGCAGGTCTGGACGCAGTTGGTCCTTGATTCCGCCGACGAGGAACATGCCGATGTGATCCATATGCATGTGGGTAAGCACCACGTCGGTCACGGAACCAAGATCGATGCCGGCAGCCTCCAGTCGATGGGCTAGTTGCCCGGCCTTCGGCAAATTCAAGTTCGGATCGTCACCCAGCCCGGCATCGATGAGGATGGTCCGGCCGCCGCTGCGCACGACGACAACGTTCAGTCCCCAATCGAGATTGTCCGCCGGCAGGAAGTTGTAGGCCGACCAGGCTGCCCGCTCGGCCGGGTCAGCGTTGTGCCCCAACATCTTGCTCGGCAACCCCAGAACCCCGTCGCTGATGACCATTACGTCGATGTCGCCGATCTTCAGCGCGTAGCGCGATGGAACCAGCTCGTCAGGCCCCGGTCTGCCGTGGTTTAAAGTGTTGTCCAAGCTCATGTTAACCTCCTGCTGAAATACGTTCGCGATCGTATTAAGATCTCCCGTTTACGACTGAGATGGAATCACCCTGTGGTATAGGCTGCTTACATCCCACGCATAGTGACTAGAACGATTTGGGCATTGGACCTCTGGGGACACGTGACCACGATCGAATGAGCGGAACACACTGAAACACGTCGCATGACGCATCCTTTGCAAGAACGGCTTTCTTTTGGGGTAGCAGCGGAGCCGGGCAAGCCATGGGGCTGCCGACATAGACATCGAAAATTTTCATTTGCTGCACGTTCTTTGACGAACGTTGCAAAACGGCGCGGCCATCGCGACTGAGCGCCTCCGTTATCTGTGAGCAGGTCATGCGTTCGAGATCATAGCGTTCGATCGCGCTTGCTGATCCTGCCAGAGAAATCAGCGTCACTGACGCGATGGCAATACTTCTCACCGCCGATGCCAGAGCTCTAGCGAGCATTTGCCCAACCATCAAAACCTTCCTCCGTCAGATGCGCCATCGAGTTCATACGAGCGTCGCAAGCTTCGCAGGATGATGATTTCTATCGGTTTGCTTATCGCGACCGCGTCTACTGCGCACGTAAACTCCTGATTTACTGCGCCGTTTTTAACTCGAGCGAAACGCACTTTTAAGATAGACGGCCGACTACTAAAGATTGGCTTTCTTAGTCCAGATTGCGGACACCCCGGTCGTTTTGTGTGGCTCCAGCAAAACTAGCCGCAAGCACACCTCAGCATCCTTGTAGCGTAGCCTATTCTCTTTATGTGATCGGCCTGCACCATCGGATAGTTATCGCTCCCATAGAGCCTTCGATAATGGGTGGGTGCGCGGGTAGGATTGCCCGTGGTCCCGACTTTAGGAGCATCAGGTCATGTCGATACCATTCCAAAGAATAATACTCGCAATCATCGGCGCTTTGTCGATCAGTATTGCTTCACCCGGGCCGAATGCCGTCGCTCAGACCGCACAGGCCAAAACCTCAACGAGCGTCTTGCCAACCGGGGGTGGAGCAGCACTGCTCGATCCGTCCGATACGATAATTTTGCTGCTGGATCACCAGGCTGGTCTGTTTCAAACCGTCAAGGACATTAGCGTGTCCGAACTTCGATCCAACACTGTGATGCTTGCGAAGCTCGCCACGTTGATGAACATTCCTGTCATCACAACAGCGTCGGAGCCGAACGGTACAAACGGACCGCTTATGCCTGAAATCCATCAAAACGCCCCGCACGCCGTTTATGTGCCTCGCAATGGCGAAGTGAACGCCTGGGATAACGAAGACTTCGTGAAGACAGTGGAAGCGACTGGTCGCAAGACGTTAATCATGGCCGGTGTGTGGACAAGTGTATGCGTGATGTTTCCTGCGCTGGACGCAAAACTGGCGGGATATAAGGTGTACGCTGTCATGGACGCTTCAGGCGATGTGAGCGAGATGGCAAACCGAACCACACTTGCACGCCTGGTTCAGGGTGGGGTCATTCCAACAACGACCAATGCCGTACTCTCGGAAGTTCACCGCACCTGGAACCGTCCGGAAGCAGCAGAGATTGCCAAGCTCTATTCTCTCGTATCACCCAATTATGCAGCTGTTAGCGAGAGCTACTACAAGGCTCAAGAGGTCGCCAAGCGAACCGATTGACCCCAGGCGACTGACTGCAGCATTTTATCAGGCCTTCCGGGTGATGCACCTGCGAGGCCTGATCTGTATGGGGGGCGCCCTATTCCGCGAAGGGAGCGTCCATCACAAGATCGACAGCTGAAACAGCCGCATAGCCCTTGACGAAGCGGGTTCCGAAATCACGGGCAAAATTGTCGTAAGTTGTCTCGGGCCTGACCTCCGCAATATGGCAGAAACATTGCGACATGCGGCGTTTCATCTGCAGGCGAGGAAACTCCTCAACAACCTTTGCGATCTCGTTCGGAGGTAGCAGATCATATTGCCAGCCTATCACATCGAGGCAGATACCGGCCGTGCAGAGCGCCACCTCGGCCTCCTTGTACAGCCCAATGGAGGCCGTCGAGTTAAGTGCGACACTGTCCCAGATCAGCTGTGCCTGGCGTTCGTCGAAGCCCGAGTCCCTCGCAAAGGTCCTGGCAATATCGGCGGCTTCTACTTCGAATCGCCTCGGCCCGTTGAAGCGCTCATTCAGCGTGATGTCGTGGAGCAGCGTACCGACGGCGACGACCTCGGCGTCATGTTCGATGGACTGAAGCTGTCCCAACCGAGCTGCAAAAAGCCAGGAGCGGACAACGTGGTTGAACAGATATGGCTCACATCGTTCGCGGGCATATTCCAGTGCCTGGGTCACAATCGGCGTGTCAGGAACCGAAACCCCTGCAAGCGTTCGGCTGGCTGCGTTCATTTCCATCTCCAATTTTGCCGCGTGGTCAGTAGACAAACCGCATCGACCACACGTGCTTCCACAAGCAATGTGTGGTCGTTTCGACGCCTCAATGGGCCGGGTGCTCCAACAATTTCGCAAAGCGGCGATTGGATAAGTGTTACCTAGTGCAAGCGGCAAACAGGCATCCGAACTCCGCCCCCGTACGCAGTCACTCCACCGGCATGAGAGCCGGAGCGTCCTTGTTCTTCAGCAGCACGACGATAAACTTGGCAGGTTCGGTGGTGCTCGCATTGCGGCCGACCAGATGAATGTCGGAAGGACCTTCGTAGAAAGTATCGCCCGGCGACAGGGTGACTTCCTTGTCTCCCTTGACCTGCATCACGATCGAGCCCTCCAGAACATAGACGAACGCATGCGCGTCATGCTTATGGATGGGGTCAGCACCTCCGGGCCCATACACGACCGAAATCATCAGTCCCTCCTTGCCGGGATAGTCGGGAAGCTCCTTGCTCATAAGCGATGTGACGGTCACAGCGTCGGCGGCAAGCGCCAAACTTCCAGGCAGGCAAACTGAAGCGGATATCAGTAGCGATAACAAAGCTGATTTCATGGTCGTTATCCCTTTGGTTGTTGATGGCATCTGTGCGGTACAATCCTGGGCAAAAGACCAGTGCCCAGGTTGCATGCCGCCTGGACCTATTTCGGCTGCTGGGACGAACGGAACCAGTCCTTGAGGCCGATCTTGCCGATCCGCGCACCCTCGCCGGGCACGATCGACTGATCGTTGAGTTCAGACCCGAAATACCGTGCATGAACATCCGCCTCGACGGTGCGCGGATCGTTGGCGGCGTTCAAATACCGGGCTATGATCTCGCTCATGGGAGCGCGTTCGGGACCCGCAATCTCGATCATGCCGTTAAGCGGCTTCCCGAGGGCGACATCCGCCATCGCATCAGCCACGTCGTCCGCGGCGATCGGCTGGAAAGCGGCCGGGGAAAGACGGGCGACGGTGCCGGTTGTTGCTTCATCGGCAATGCCCTTCAGGAACTCCATGAACTGGGTGGAATGGACGATCGTGTAGGGAATGGACGATTCCTTGATGAGCCTTTCCTGGGCAAGCTTGGCCTTGAAGTAGCCATTGTCGGGTAACCGCTCCGTTCCCACGATCGACAGGGCAATGTGGTGCTTTACACCCGCCTTGGCATCGGCGGCGAGCAAATTGCGTCCGGCCGTCTCGAAGAATTCCAGCACGGCCTTGTCCTCCCACGAAGGAGCGTTTGCAAGGTCAATGACGACCTCTGCGCCGACCAGCGCTTCCGCGAGCCCTTCACCGGTGACGGTGTTGACACCGGTATTCGGCGATACCGCAAGAACCTCGTGGCCTTTTTCGCGTAGACGTGCGGCAGTCTTGGAGCCAATAAGCCCAGTCCCGCCGATAATGACTATTTTCATAGCGAATCTCCCTCGTTGTGGCCCTCGGGCCAATGACTCGATCGCATCGAAAGATGACCGGGGAAACAAATCCATTCTATCGTGCAGAAGGTGTAGGGCTCTAGTCGGCAGGTATAGCTGAATTGTCCTCAATGATAGGAGCGATACACAGGATGCACCGGCTGAGGTTCAGCCGCAGTACTTCACCCGGACGTTGGGCGGGCAGAGTAGCACTCATGCATTGTGCATGCTTCCATGATCTTCGTGTCCGTGCCGGGATAAACGCGCAGCGCGCCGCGCTATTGAGTCCAACCGGCTTGCGGGCACTCAGCCCATAGCTGATCTTCGCCAGTGCAATCCCGAAATGACCACTTTCGAGTCAGGGTCGGCGATGTTCTTGGTTGCCAGCTTGGTCACGAGCGCTTCGCGTATCGGGCGGGGCCGTTGGGTCGGTCCGATAATGACGCGTTTGATCAATTCGGGCAGTTCAATCCCTGTCAGGTTGCTGGAAGGTTCGTTCTTCAGCGGCAGTGTGTAGAGGGTTTGGGGAATCGCGCCAAACGTGCGTTGCTGGGCAAACAGCCGTTTCGAAGGCCATAGTTGCGGATGCGTCAGTACCCGCCATTCGCGCTCGTCCTGCAAACCCGGAGACTTCCAGCAGATCGCCGCGAAAACGAGGGTAAGGAACACCATCTCGACCAGCGCCGCCTTGTTCAAATTCGACAGGAAGTCCCGGTTGGATGCTATTTGGTTTGCTACCAGTTTGAATTCGTCGTCGAGCTGGCTGTCTGTCCAGTAAGTCACCGGGACGGGATAGGCTTGGAGTGTCTCGGTCATTTGCACGAAGGGGGCGACATCGACGACCACGGCGACTGCAGCATCGTCGCGCTCGAACGCCCTCCACATCGACAGCCTTCCGGTCGCATCCTCTTTCGGATCATGCTCGGCAATGGAAAGCACGTAGGTGTGGTCAACTATCTTGGGCAGCCAGTTATGGTATTTGTCCACGCCTTGTTGCCAAATCCCGGGCAGGCACGTCTCTACAGTTTCGACCAGTGAATCCCGGCGTTCGGCATCCTCCAGCCACGCACGAACCTTGGCGATGCCGACCTCGACGTCGCGGTGGTCGTTCATGAGCTGCGTGTTTCTGAACCAGATTTCCTGGCTGTCGAGGATGTGGAAAAGATTCTCCGCCGTCGTGTAATGGACGAAGCGGGACTGGCTGCTTATTGCCGACCGTCGCTCGAATGCGTTCGGCATGAAAATGCTAAACGTTTTAATGACGACCGGATCCCATTCCTGCATGACACATTACCACGACTCGATTTTGATTGCGGCACTGTGCGACATACGCTGGTGATCATCAATGCCGGCATCCCCGCGATTTGACATGATATGCAAGGCTTAGCAACCTTATTGTCGGCTTCTAACGATGCAGTCTTGAGGTTGCCGAAATGTCAGGTTCGAGCACTACGGTAACGAGGCCCTTCAGAGTCTGTCGCAAGTCGCGACACGACTCAGCAGACGTCTTGCAACTTTGAATGGTTGGGGACATGGTTGTGACTCAAGTCCCAAGGGAATTCCCGCGACAGATATGCCTGCTGTCGTTCAACATCCTGTCCCAAATCACAAAGGTCCCCATCATGTCCGATAATCATAAAGAAGGCCTGGATCGCCGTGATTTCATCATCGCATCTATTGCCACGGTCGGCGCGTCGGCTGCCCTTGCTGTCAACACCAGCACTGCAAACGCCCAGGATGCCAAAACTACCGATCCGACATCAGGAACGGTCTACACCGGCGATACGATCCAAGGAAAAAAGGTTGTCAGCAGCCTTGACGTCAACGACCTTGAGTCCGGCAAAAAGCACCTTTTGTATTTTCAGGGCGTTGGGATGGCTACTGGACAGCACTGGTATGTGTCCGTGACGGTAGCCAAGGGAGCAAAGCCGGGCAAGCGCGGCGTGCTCACCAGCGGCGTACATGGCGACGAGATGAGTTCCATCCATACTGTTCAAACGGTGATGAACCAGCTCGATCCGGCGCAGATGTCGGGCACCGTTACGGCAGTCACGGACATCGCACGCCCGGCCCTTGAAAGCATGCAGCGTAGATGGCCCAACCAGGGCAGGGGCATTGATCTGGTCGATATGAATCGGGTATGGCCCGGGGACGAGAACGGCGTCGCCGCACCCATCCGACATGCCGGACTGCTGTTCAACCGGCTGCTACGGCCGAACGCCGACTTTGCGATCGATTTCCACACCGGAACGACCGGATTCGAGGTTGCCGCATTCAATATTGCCGAGATGGACGTGCCCGAGATCAAGGCCTTGGTGGATCTCTACCCCGTCGGCCAGATCTTCGATAACCCTACATATCCCAGCGTCCTTCATAATGCGTTCGTCGCCGCGGGCATCCCCTCCTTTTGCCCGGAAATCGGGGCTGCCCGCCACCTGGACCCGGAGATGATCTCGCTCTTCGTGGAAGGCACGATGAATGTACTCAAGCATCACGGCATCGTTCCCGGACCGATGGGACGGACAGGCAAGGACGTGACTGTCTTTGTCGGCAACAGCGCGTTTCCGATCCTGGCTACGGAAGGCGGGCTCGTTGAGCATCTGGTCGAACTCAACGACAAGGTCGCAGCCGGCCAAAAAGTGGCGATCCAGCGTAATAGCTTCGGGGAAGTGGTTGCGGAATATACAAGTGGCGTCGATGGCGAAATATCCGGCCAGCGCAGCGACGCAATGGCGGAGCCTGGCAATCCGCTGGTATTCATCCTGTTCAAGAAGGCGGCGCCGGAGGGTGTCGAAGACTATCCTGAGTAGTATCCTATAGCCAGCCGCCGGAGAACCCTGCGCGGCGCAATCCGGTCACGATGGGCTTGCAATTACGCATGATGTTCCAGAGCAAACCCGTGCGGTAGTTCTCGATCATCAACACCACAGGGCCTTGGTCGATGCCAAAGTGATAGGGACTGACCCACCATCCCGTAGGATTGTCCGCGACAGCATGTGTCTGGTTGAACGACGGTTTGAAACCATAAAGGCGCTTCATGCCAAGATCCATCCGACCAAAATTGCGGATTGTTGGAATGACGATCTCAGGTGCGAAAGGTAGTGAAGCTATGACGACCCAGGGTGCCACAGTTCCATCGTCCGGGCCGAAGGGCGCGCCGCGGGCGTTGTAGTCGAAGAATTCCCGGCGGACGCCATCAATTGTTTGGGTTCCCCAGCCGGGACCGTCGCACGCGGTGAAGCCCCAGCAATGCTCGCCATAACCCTTAAATTGCATCGGATTATGAATGGCATATTGTTGCTGGACATAAGTTGCGTGCCGGCTGTTCTCAAAATAGTCGCTACCATGCTGGCGCATGAACTCGTCCTGAATGCCGCGAAAGTCTATCCACATATGCGACAGCTGATGAGTAAACAGGGGCCCTGAATAGAGCAGCTCACGGCCGTAAATGTTTCTCCATTCGTATGAATCCGTGTAGGCGGTGAAGCTCTCGGGCGGCAAAGGATGGGTCGGTGAACCAAGACCGATGACATAAAGCAGCAGCCCCTCGTCGTAACCACGCCATCGATAGGGGATGAAACCGCTTTCGGGACGCCAGCCATGCGTCAACGTCGCCCCGCCGTCCGTGGCCCAGTTCCAGTCTGCACGCTCGTATAGCGCCATTGCATGCTGGCGGATTTCCACTTCGTCAGCGGTGTCACCATCAAAGTATGTTGCCGCAGTGAGCGCGCCGGCAAACAGGAAGGCCGAGTCTATCGTCGACAACTCGCACTGCCACACCCGCTGCCCCGTCTCGATATCCAGAAAATGATAGAAGAACCCTTTGTAGCCGGATGCGTCCAATCCCGGTCCTTGCGGAAGGGACATCAGGTAATGCAAGCGCTTGCGGGTGATCTTTGCCGCGAATTCGCGGATGATGATACCGCGTTCGACAACGACTGGAATCGTCGCCAGTGCCATGCCAATGGCGGCGATGCTCGCCGGCGCGTTCGGTGCCGTCTTGTCGCGGACAAGGCCGTTGTCGGGGTTTGTACTATGGAGGTAGTAGAGCAGGGTAGTGAATTGCAGCCGTGCGAGATCCTCGTCTGTCGGCAAACGATTGTGTTCAATGTCAGTAGAAAGCAGTTCGCTCATGCTCGCCAACCGGTGGACAATCCACATTCTTCATCCAGCGGCGTCTCGGAGCGAATTTTATCACCGAGTAACCACCGGGATCCGTTTGCCGGTAATGATATTTCGAATTGGATGGGCTGCAACCAGCTCAGGTGTTGTCTCCTTCCGTTGAAGTCCGCGCTGATTGGCCCGAGCCAACCTTCACGCCCCATTTCCAGCCGCTTATCGCGGGCATGTCGTCGCCGTGTTGCTCGATATACTGTCTGTGTTCGACCAGCTTGCCGTGGATGGCCTGCTTGAAATAGGCGGCACGCGCACCCAGTTGCGGAAGCCTGTCAATGACGTCTTCGACCAGATGGAAACGGTCGATCTCATTCAGAACGGCCATGTCGAAAGGCGTCGTCGTCGTACCTTCTTCCTTGTAGCCGCGGACATGCAGATTGCGATGGTTCGTGCGGCGGTAGGTCAGCCGGTGGATAAGGGTCGGATAGCCATGGAAGGCAAAGATGATCGGCTTGTCCTTGGTAAACAGCGCGTCGAAATCGGGATCCGACAGTCCATGCGGATGCTCTTTGGTTGGCTGCAACTTCATGAGGTTGACGACATTGATGACGCGGACCTTCAACTCGGGCAAGTGCTCCCGTATCAGTTCGACAGCGGCCAATGTCTCGAGTGTGGGCACGTCACCGCAACACGCCATCACCACGTCCGGCTCGGAGTCCTTGTCGTTGCTTGCCCACTCCCAAATGCTGACGCCCTGATTGCAGTGCTTGATGGCTTGATCCATCGTGAGCCACTGTGGTGCAGGCTGCTTGCCCGCGACAACGACGTTGACGTAGTTGCGGCTGCGCAAGCAGTGATCAGTAACTGATAGAAGCGTATTGGCATCGGGCGGCAAATAAATCCGGATTACATCTGCCTTCTTGTTGGCCACATGGTCGAGGAAGCCCGGATCCTGGTGGCTGAAGCCATTGTGGTCCTGCCGCCAGACATGCGAACTCAGAAAGTAGTTGAGCGAGGCGATCGGTCGCCGCCAGGGAATATGGTTGCAGACCTTCAACCACTTGGCATGCTGGTTGAACATTGAATCGATGATGTGGATGAAGGCTTCATAACAGGAGAAAAATCCATGGCGGCCAGTAAGAAGATAGCTCTCGAGCCAGCCTTGGCATTGATGCTCGCTGAGCACCTCCATAATGCGGCCGTCCGGCGACAGGTGATCATCCTCGGGGTAGATCTCAGCCATGTAGCAACGATTGGTGACTTCGAGAACATCCTGCCATCGATTTGAGTTATTCTCGTCAGGACTGAACAGGCGGAAATTCTTGCTCTCCAGGTTCAGCTTCATGACATCACGGAGGAACTTGCCCATGACGCGCGCGGACTCGGTGATGGTTGCTCCTGGAGTTGGTACCGACACTGCATAGTCCCGGAAGTCGGGCATCTTCAGATCGCGAAGCAGCAACCCGCCGTTTGCGTGAGGGTTGTCGCTCATGCGGCGATGCCCGGCAGGGGCAAGCGCAGCCAGTTCGGGCTTGAACCGGCCAGTATCGTCGAAGAGTTCCTCCGGCCCGTAACTTTTCATCCACTTCTGCAGGATGCTGATGTGTTCCCGCTTGTCCATGTCGCCCATCGGCACCTGGTGGGCCCGCCAATAGTCTTCACACTTCTTGCCGTCGATCTCAGGCGGGCAGGTCCATCCCTTCGGCGTACGGAAGACAATCATCGGCCAGGCCGGGCGTTTCAGGTTGCCCTTTGTGCGGGCCTCTTTCCAGATTTTGTTGATATCGGCCAAGGCCGTGTCCAGTGTCCCGGCCAATTGCTGGTGCACGATCGCTGGATCATTGCCTTCGACGAAATACGGCTTGTAACCCATGCCTTCGAAAAACTTCTGCAGCTCGTCCTTGGGAATGCGCGCGAGGAAGCATGGGTTGGCGATCTTGTAACCATTCAGGTGCAGGATTGGTAAAACACAACCATCGCGTGCCGGGTTGAGGAATTTGTTGCCATGCCAGCCCGTCGCGAGTGGACCTGTTTCCGCCTCGCCGTCACCTATGACGCATGCGACAATCAGGTTGGGGTTGTCGAATGCCGCCCCATAGGCGTGGCTGAGGGCATAGCCCAGTTCGCCGCCCTCGTGGATGCTGCCGGGTGTTTCCGGAGCAACATGGCTGGGGATGCCACCGGGGAAGCTGAACTGCTTGAACAGCCGCCTCATCCCATCTACGTCCTGGCTGATGTTGGGGTAGACTTCGCTGTAGGTGCCCTCGAGATAGGCGTGGGCGACCAGTGCGGGGCCGCCATGGCCAGGTCCAATGATGTAGATCATCTCGAGATCATCGCGTTTGATCACGCGATTGAGGTGAACATAGAGCATGTTCAAGCCCGGCGTCGTGCCCCAATGGCCAAGCAATCGCGGTTTTATGTGCTCGCGCTTCAATGGCTGTTTCAGCAACGGATTATCAAGGAGATAGATTTGGCCCACCGACAGATAGTTCGACGCGCGCCAATAGGCGTCCATCGACTTTAGTTCCTGGGTGGAAAGTGGTTTCTTGCTGGCTGTACCCACGTCATTCGACGCATTGCGTGCTGTTTTAAGCGACACCATTGTTGCCTCCCGTTGAGGACCCAGACTGGAACCGGGTCGCGTAGCTCAGTACTGATCTGCTCTTTCGCTGCTCTAAGTGAAACGTTAAGGAAACTGCTCGCCAATAGGTTTTGCGGTGCTCTCAATATTGGCTCGAAGCGGATTCCCGCGAACGTTACTTCGACTTACCAACCCCTCATGCCCTGCAAGTGCAAACTATAGCGGATTAAAACGATTTCGTCCCGATCGATACGCATGAATGCAGGACCAGATCGGAATTAGACCGGACAATGGTGCCCTGCCAGTTGGGCGTTTCATATGCTAAGAAGAGTCGAGCCACGAAGACCAACGAATGAGTGTCGTTGGCTGACCCGCAGCTGCGTGACAGGGGAGGGAGTTCATGGACACGATTCTTGTCGCCAATGCCGGTTCGTCCAGCCTGAAATTCGAGCTCTTTGCGGTTGGCTCCGGCCTGACGAAGCTGGTCAAGGGCCACGTGGAGGGGATCGGGACCGCGCCATACTTCATCGTCAAGGACGCAGGCGGCGACAAGATCGTGGACAAGCGTTACTCTTCGAGCGAGGTGCCCGATCTTTCCTCTGCCATGCACCGGGTTGGAATGTGGTTGAGAGAGCAGCATGAGGGAGAGCTTGTCGCGGTTGGCCATCGTGTCGTTCATGGCGGGGCCGAGTACGGTCGCCCGGTTCGTGTCGACCGCCGCGTACTCGAAGACCTTGAGCGTTACATACCGTTGGCGCCACTTCATCAGCCCAACAATCTGGCGCTCATCGAAACCTTGCTGGAACTGCGGCCAGACCTGCCTCAAATTGCCTGCTTTGATACGGCGTTTCATCGTGGGCACGACCCTGTGACAGACCATTATGCAATTCCTGCGCATTTTTTCGCCGAGGGCGTCAGGCGATACGGCTTCCACGGGCTGTCTTATGAATATGTGGCTGGTCGTCTCCAGGAGATCGCACCGGACATCGCCAGGGGGCGGGTTATCGTTGCTCATCTTGGCAATGGTGCTTCCTTGTGCGCAATGCGAGACGGTCGCAGCCAGGAGTGTACGTTCGGTTTTACTGCCCTTGACGGGTTGCCCATGGGGACGCGATGCGGGCAGATCGACCCCGGGGTTCTGCTCTACCTGATCGAGCAAGGCAAGATGAGCTCGTCGGATCTGCAGGACATGCTCTATAATGAATCCGGGCTGAAAGGCTTGTCTGGCATCAGCAATGACGTGCGCGATCTTCTGGCGAGCGAAGATCCCGGCGCCATCCTGGCCCTCGACCATTTTGTCCATCGGATCAGCCTGAATGCAGGTTCGCTGGCTGCAGCGCTCGGTGGCCTCGACGCGTTCGTGTTTACCGCCGGGATAGGGGAGAATTCGCCTGTCATGCGCGAGCGCATCGCAACGAAGCTTGCCTGGCTGGGGGCGCAGTTGGATCCAATGCGCAACGAAAACGGTGAAACACGCTTATCGACAGACGATAGCAAAGTCGGACTCTATCTGGTGCCGACGGATGAAGAATTGATGATCGCAAGACATACGCATGGCGTCATCACCGAGAGCAATTCCTCCCTTTGACCTGTCATTTGTGCCGGTGCTGCCAGATATCGGCGACAAAATATAACCGGCTACTTCCAATTTAATCGCATGCGATATATATAAGGGGGCAAACAGCAAAGGCCAGGATTGTTCATGACCACGTCCCCAAAAATGAAAACTTCAAATCTGCCCAGTACCAAGAGCCCAGACAATTCAGGTCGCAAGCTCTCGAAATTCCTGTGCTTTGCGGTTTATTCGGCGAATCTCGCCTTTGGTCGCGCGTACAAGCCAATCCTGGATGAGCTAGGCTTGACTTACACACAGTATATTGCCCTGCAGGCTCTCTCCGAGGGAGACGAACAGACTGTTGGGGAGCTTGGTGAAAAGATGTTCCTGGAATCCAACACGCTGACGCCGATCCTCAAAAAGTTGGAGTTGGCGGGTTATGTCCGTCGCCAACGCGATGCTGCCGACGAAAGGCAGGTGCGTGTGACCCTGACGAGCGCTGGCCGCCGTCTGCTTGACACTGACCCTGCGGCATCGCTGATGGATGCCACCGGGCTGGGGGGGGCTGATTTTGCGGAAGTACAAGAGAGTGTGACGAGGCTGCGCGACAATCTCCTGCGCGCCACGAGAGCCAGGTCGGAGAAGTCGTGATCGACTTCCACATGCAAATGACCCGTCGCAATAAGCTGGCGGGTCATGGGGTCTTGAAGCAGAATGAGCATTCCATGTGAACGTTCACGGCTGCTTGTGAGAATCATTTAGTGGAAATGTCACTATACGTGCGAGCGGTTGGGCCAATTCATTGAACCGGCCCAACCGGTCCGACTAAACGAGGTTTGTCGTCACGTCGATGTTGCCGTGCGTTGCCTTGGAGTATGGGCAGATGAGGTGTGCTGCATCGAGCAGTTCACGCGCAACCGCTGGATCGATCCCCGGGACCCGCACATTGAGGCGTGCCCGCAGGAAGTAGGAGCCGTTATCGGCATTCAGGTCGATTTCCGCATCAACCTCCGTAGCTTCCGGAAGCTTGATATGCCTCTGGGCAGCGGCAGCCTCGATTGCCCCCATGTAGCATGCCGACCACGCCGCGCCGAAGAGGTTTTCGGCTGCTGGGTGCGGCTGCGGCAACTGGATCTCCAGCTTGCCATCGCTGCTGCGCGCAAATCCTTCGCGGCCACTCTTGTTGTGTGTCTTGCCGGTAAACAGAACCTTCTCAGTCATCGTAAAATCCTTTCAGTTGGTTTTAATCGCATTCGATTAATTCGGATGCGATGTAAATATGCTTCGGGCAGTGGAATGTCAAGTGCTATTTAATCGCATGCGATATTATATTCAGCGTGTGGTATTCTCAGTGCGGACTTTCACTCGGGGCTGCGACCGTACTGCGTAAGGTGAAAAGATTTTTGCGGTCAAAGCTGGCGTGAGAGAACCGAATTCCATGGAGCCTTTTCCACAAGCCTATGGCGGGTCCTTCTCGTAGGCATTCACTCCTGGCGGAAGTTGAACCCAGGAATGTCGTCGACATTCATAAACGGAATCTTGAGGTGGAGGAAAGTTTGGGTCAGCAAAGGTGCCGACCGCGACAGACACTCCAAATTTTTCGCGACCTTCTTCTGTATGAAACACATTCGTCCCGCAGATGGGGCAGAACCGGAAATTGTATCTCGCTCCCTGGTCTCCAGCGCGAACATATTCGGTCGCGGTTCCGAACACCTTATACGGGAATGCAAAACCGGCGAGAGCTGCAAAAACGCTGCCGGTACGACGCTGGCAGGCGAGGCAGTGGCAAACGCCCACGCCATTCGGTTCACCCTGAACTTCAATACACAGCTGACCGCAGGAACATGAAGCTAAACGACGCATTGGGCACCCCATCGGCAGTTCTTGATCGGGTCGATCAACATTACCAGGCCACTCCAATTTACATTATGCCTCCTTGAAGCCCTTGAAAAGGAGTGTTGCCAGAGCACCGAGTTCGATCGGGTTGTTGTCGATGTGCCAGCGGCTTCGACTGGAGCCTTGTAACAGTTACGTACTTGCGCCCCCGCGGATTGGCAAAACATGATCGCGGCACCGCTCATCGATATACGGCAAGCGGCGGACCGCCGTATCGCCAAGATCAATCACAGACCAGCGAAATATATTTCGGAAACTGACCCTTCAGATCAATGGAGAGATGTGATGAATTTCTTTCAGAAGACATGTCTTGGTTGCTTGTTTGCGATCGTTCCTCTCGGTGCAAATGCAGAGTCCACCCAAATCGGTACATTGTCATGCGACGTGTCCAAGGGCATAGGCATGTTTGTCGTCGAGAAGCAGAAGATGTCGTGTGTCTTCAAGCCGGTTAGCGGAGGTACCACCAACGCCTACACTGGTTCCATTGACCAATATGGCGTTGCGCTCGGCGAGGTCGCGGCTGGACACCTGCTCTGGAGCGTTGTGGCAGCCACCGGCGGCCCTGCAGCAGGAGCCTTGGCTGGCACCTATAGCGGCGTGGGCGCGAATGCTTCGGTCGGCGTTGGCGCAGGCGCAAACATACTGGTTGGCGGCACGGGCAAGGCATTTTCCTTGCAGCCCATCTCGGTTGAGGGCCAGGAAGGTATAAATATTGCGGGCGGCGTAACGACCGTCACGCTAAATCCGGCGCCCTGAGCGGCGGGCGACGAACCACACATCATCGGAAGATCGACGTCGTTGGAATCTCGGCGGGCATGGTTGTGCTGCTGTGACCACAACCTCGTTCACGGGGCCGATTGAACGCGTCTTGCATCGCTGAATGTTGAACCGTCACCCAGCTGCAATTCCCTCAACCGAGCCGCGTACATCTGCTGAAATCGTGGATGGCCACGCAGTGGGTCAAGGTCAGAGTCATTGTCGAACCATGACATTTGTTCTGCCGTGTTGCGCGGGACCACATGTTCAAGAAGGTCCAGAGCTTTTTCGATATCGCCGAGGATCGAGTAGGCGCAGGCGATGTTGTAATAGGCATAGACATCGTCCGGGGCAATCGCGAGAGCACGGGCCGCCCAATCCCGGGCCCGCTCCCGCTCGCCCAGATGGGCCAGCGCCAGTGCTCCCCTGTGAGCCGGGCTGGAGTTCTCGGGATGCAGCTGCAGTGCGCGTTCGGCACGTTCGATGCCGCGCTGGGCCCAGTTCTCGGTCTCGGTGACCATTCCCAGCTTTGTGTAGACCGACGTAAGAAGGATCGGTGAAACGTAGTCGTCAGGACGGATCTCTGCCGACTTTACCAGGTACTTGGCGCAAGCCTCCATCTCGCCTTGGGTGTAGAGTAATCGGGCATAGAAATAGTTCGCCTCGTAAAGCTCCGGTTCCAGTTCCAGCGCCCGCTTGAATTGTGCGATCGCTTCCGGCCTCCGATCATTGCTGTGCAAGGCAAGGCCTCGGGCCGCGTGCGCTTCGGCGAGTTCCGGATCAAGAGCCAGGGCTCTGGCACTCATCTCAAGAATGTCGTCAAGTGAAACTTCTTCGGAATGCCACCCATGCAGGGCCGAGTCACAATTGGCGATCCCGGCATAGGCACGGGCATAATGTGGGTCAAGTTCCACAGCCTTCTTGAACATCCGGCGTGCCAGCAACAGATAGGACTTTGTCCATTCGTGTGAAAATTGGCGGCCCCTAAGGTAATAGGTATA
This sequence comes from Phyllobacterium lublinensis, assembly GCF_020164435.1. GTDB lineage: Bacteria > Pseudomonadota > Alphaproteobacteria > Rhizobiales > Rhizobiaceae > Phyllobacterium > Phyllobacterium lublinensis. The sequence continues at coordinate 53,242 of NZ_JAIUDQ010000017.1, forward strand.
GGCCTCCACGTTCTCCGTCGGCGCCCGCGCAACAGCGGCTTTCTCCTCGGGCAGCAGTTTGACTTTCAACTCCTCGACAATGGCGCGCGTGATTTCGTCCTGGATGGCGAAAATGTCGGTCATGTTGCGATCATAGCGGTCAGCCCAAAGGTGAGCGCCGCTGGTGGCGTCAATGAGCTGACCGGTTATGCGGATTCTCTGGCCGGCTTTGCGGATGCTGCCTTCCAGCACAAACCGAATGCCAAGCTCCTGGGCCACCTGCTTCACCTTGACTGACTTGTTCTTGTAGGTGAACACCGTATTGCGTGCGACGACATGCAGTCCCGAGATCTTTGACAGGTCGGTGATGATGTCTTCCGTGATGCCGTCAGAAAAATATTCCTGCTCGGGATCGCCGCTCATATTGGTGAATGGCAGAACCGCTATCGACAATCCCAGATTGTCCTTGGCGGACACGGCTGCTGGCGGGCGCGGGCGCGACGTCGCAGAGGGATTCAGGACGATGTTGTAGACGTGTATGGCACGCTCGATGTTCTTGAGCCTGTACTCGCCGAGGTCCTCGAAAGCGAGGTCGAGCCGGCTGCCCACGTGTTCCCTAACCGAGCCCGATACGGCGATGCCACCGGGGGCGGCGATACTCTCGAGCCGCGCTGCAACGTTGACACCGTCACCGAATATATCGCCGTTCTGGACAATGACGTCTCCAAGGTTGACGCCAATACGGAACTCTATGCGCCGGTCCGGCGGGACATTTTCGTTGCGCGCTCGCATACCACGCTGGATTTCAGCGGCGCAGCCTACCGCGTTGACGACGCTGGAAAATTCGACGAGCAGGCCGTCGCCCGTCATCTTCACAATCCGCCCGTGATTTTCAGCAATCCGCAGATCGAGAAGTTCCGCCCTGTGCCCATTGAGGGCGGAAAGGGTGCCCGCTTCGTCACTGCTCATGAGCCTGCTGTATCCTGCAACATCGGCGACAAGAATGGTAGTCAGTCGACGTTCCACGCAACCTCCAGGAAAAACAACAATTGATTAGGTGGCAAGTCTATCGCAATCGCTTCGCCGCGTCGCCTGAATACATTTCTGTATGTGAAAGGTTTGTTTGGCGATCGATTGAGACAAGTCAGCGGATGAAAAACACCATCGCCATTATGGAGATCAATGCAATGGTAAATACGATGACAGCGAGGCCGGTATCACCCACATGCCTGCGATGAGGCGACACCGTCGACTTCTCGCGGCTGGGTGTCGTCTGGAAGGCAAGCAGGATAACTGCAATTGCTGCCAGCAGAAGTGTAAGATCATGCATGTTTAACAGCTTTCTTCAGCAGCTAAACACTTTATCGGGTTTGGCATAAGGTTACGATCTACGCCGACCTTTGCACTTATCAAGTTATTATAAGAATGTTTGCTGTGTGCAGTGGGCGTCACGCTTGCCTTGCTTGATGAACGCTCACGGATTCCTTCGAGAAGATTACCACGGCAAAGACCAGCACGCCGGCAAATGTTATCAGCGAAGCTATTCCGAGAAGCGGTTCCAACTGCGGATTGCCAAGCTCCATAAAGTAAAGAGCCGGAAGCATGATGACGAGGCCGATTGTATAGATGCCATAGTGAACCATGGCCAACCGCTTCTGCGCCTTTGCCGGGTTAAGAGCATAATAGCCCCCAAAGATCGCGCTCGTAACCCAGCCGAGGAGATTGACGTGAGCATGGGCTGCTATCGTCGTGTGGTTTCCCGACATGCCCATTTGCAGGCCAATCGCCAAGCCCAGTATCAGCCATACGACTGCCGTCTTGAAAAACAATTGAGAAATTTGTGGCATTGTAACCCCCTCCGATGCTTCCAAATCTGGGATAAAGAATACACGCGCGTAACTTGTCTTTCCAGCGAGTGAAGCTAAGCAGAAATGGTGAGGTCCGAAGCGCCTTAACACTCAATCGTCAAGCATGAGGGGCGGCGATGTTTTCCATTGGCGCATGTACCGTCCAGACAATGCGGTTGGAGCCGGTTCCCAGCATGCCTTCTCCCCCGAGTGACAGGGGAGTAACACGTTCCAGCACGGTCTTGCCAAAGCCTTGTTTGCGGGCGAGCTTGACAGGGGGGCCACCGGATTCAGTCCAAGCGAGATAGAATGTGCGGCCCTCGTCGCCCACGTGCCAATCGACGATGATATTGCCGCGTTCGACCGAAAATACGCCATACTTGGCAGAGTTTGTCGCCAATTCATGGAATGCTATCCCAAGATATTGAACGGCGTTCGGAAGGAGCACGATCGGCGGACCCGCCAGGGTGATGTTCGCTTCGTTTCCAAACGGTTTTACCTGTGCAAGTATCAGTTCAGAAACGGTCGCGCCACGCCATTCGGCGTGTACCAGCAGATCGTGGGATCGCGCCAGCGCCATGATTCTTTCGCGGATCTGCTGTTCGAACTCTACTGCGTTACTGGTGCGGTTACTCGTTTCACGGATCATGGACAGGATCACGGCATACTGGTTCTTCACGCGATGGTTCACCTCGCGCATCAGCATCAGGATACGCTCCTCTGTCTCCTTCCTGTCAGTTATGTCGCGTGCGATCTTGGACGCTCCGATGACAACGCCTGCCGAATTTTTTACCGGTGAGACCGTAAGTGATACATGAATTCGGCGACCATCCTTGCGCAGACGTATCGTTTCATAATGGTCAATTCGCTGGCCGGCACGGATCCGTGAAACAATGCCCGGCTCCTCCTCTGCGCGATCCAGCGGAATCAGGACAGTGATCGGGCGGCCAATTATTTCCTCGGCGGTATAGCCGAAAATTCGCTCGGCTCCCTTGTTCCAGCTTTTGATCATGCCGGTAAGGTCCTTGCTGACAATTGCATCGTCCGACGATTCAACAATTGCCGCAAGGCGCTGTACCGATTCTTCTTCCTGGGCTTGAGCACTGATATCGAGAAGCATATTGAGCGCGCCGACGATCTCGCCGTGCTTGTTACGCAGCAAAGTGGGATAAGGGAGGAACGTCACACGGCTCCCGTCCGGGCGCTCGGCAATTGCCGCCAAGCCACGCACTTCCCGCTGCTCGTGCAAGGTCACGGCCATGGGGCATTCGTCGTGGGCCATCGGCGTTCCGTCCAGCCTGTATAGTTTCCACGACCCACACCATTCATCTTCGCCGATCTTTGGTTCGCGGCCCCAAAGTTCAGCGGCTGCCTTATTATAGAAAGTAATGATGCCAGAAGTATCGGTTGTATATACCGCCGCGGGCAAGCACATGATTATCGAATCACGGCTAAAACTGTCCATGTCATGTAAAGCAGCAAGAGAGGGAGCGAATTTGCTTTGCGGAATGTCCACAATTTTTCCTGGGGCCAGATGCGGTTATTTCAAGGATAACTTAGATTCAAGAGCTATTGTTTACAATAGAATGCGGGCCGCAACCTACGTGCACGTTAAACCGCTATAATTGAGCTTGGTTCCACGTTGATTCCCAAAATTCCACATCGCACCACATTGCGCATGGACCATTCGTTACAGTGCGCAAACAGAAACATGGGCCGGTCTCAGCGGAAACCAGCCCATGCTTCAACGCAGCGCATCACATGAGATGCGTCGAATTCATGAATATCTATCTATCGATCGATTCTGGGATCGACCGTCAAACCGCAAAGACGACAGCTGCAACTGCCAGCGCGCCAAACAAAATCATTGAGCATGTCATCCAATTGGAGATATCGCCGTTTTCTTTCGTATGCCGCATCATCGCCTGTATCCTCCTGAGCGTAACCGGATGGGGACCGGTGCGTTCTCAAAAACCATCAGCACCTGCCGCTGACTGAGTTGCCAGCGATCCTTCGAATTTTGGTGATCAAGTTCTGCTGCCGGAATGCGCGGAAGGCTTAGTACCGCCATCCCGATTTCAGCTGAGGGGACTATAGCACTTTCAGGTTAGTCTCTCAATTTGTCAGACATCAACATCTCATCACATTTTGATATGCAATGAAAAGAAAGTGGTACTTCCATTTCTAGCTCGCGATCGCATCCACGAGCATAGGAAAAACCATGCGGACCATCGCGCCGCGACCGCCATGGAAGCTCTCGGGAGCATCGAGCATCTCAAGATGGCCGCCGTGATCCTCAACAATTTTCTTGACGATAGCGAGACCGAGGCCGGTACCCTTCTCCCGTGTCGTCACATATGGCTCCAGCAATTGTTGGCGATTTTCGGCGGGCAATCCCTTGCCATTGTCGAGCACGTCGACGACGACCGATGAATCGGCGCTTGCAGCGCGAACCAGGATATGGCCCTTGGCGATCGCTCCCGATTGAAGCGCCGCTTCTATCGACTCCGAAGCATTCTTGATGATGTTGCCAAATGCCTGCCCGAGGAGCCGGTTATCGAAGTTGCCAACAAGAGGCTCGCCGGCAAAATCATGCTCGAACGCGATTTGAGAATTACTGATTTCGACCAGGAAGGACGCATCCCGCAGGACGTCACGAATGTCTGTTGCAGCCAGTTGCGGCTTTGGCATGCGGGCGAACTCGGAGAACTCGTCCACCATGCGGCCTATGTCGCCGACCTGCCGTATGATCGTTTCCGTGCACTGGTCGAAGACTTCGCGGTCCTCGACGATGACTTTGCCATAGCGCCGGCGAATGCGTTCGGCGGAAAGCTGGATCGGTGTCAGCGGATTCTTGATTTCATGGGCAATGCGCCGGGCAACATCCGCCCATGCCGATGAGCGATGGGCGGCGACGAGGTCGGTGATGTCGTCGACAGTCACGACATAGGAGGTGTTCTTCGTGTCGGCGTCTTCCCTCGTGATCTGGACATTGAACGAGCGGACAATGCCCCCGCGTGTCATGTTGATCTGCTTGCGGCTGGAGGAGCGTCCGTTTTCGCGCGCCGCCTCGAATACGGAGCCGATCTCAGGCGAGAGCTGGCCAAGCGTCTTGCCAATTGCCTGTTCGCTGGAGATTGCGAGCATCGATTCTGCCGGGCGATTGAGGCCGGCAATGTGCCCTTGTGCGTTGACGCTGATCACACCGGCCGTAACGCCTGACAGGACGGCCTCGGTGAAACGCCTCCGCTCATCGATCTCATCCTTTGCTGAGATCAGGTCGCTGTGCTGGGTTTTCAGTTGTTCCACCATGTTGTTGAACGTATGGGCGAGCGAACCGATGTCGCCATCGGATCCCCGTACTGGCACCGAGACGTTAAAATTGCCGGTCGCAACATCTTCCGCAGCGCCGATCAGCAGACGGATTGGCTGAACGACCCGATTTGCGACGGCTATGCCGGTCCAAACGGCCGTGAGCAAAAGCAGCAGGGTCAACTCGATATAGAGCAGCGCATAAGCGATCTGCGTGTTGGATCGGTTGCTCGCCAGCGACTGATACTCGACGTTGTTGTCGTTCATGACGCGCATGTTGTCCAACGCCGAAGAATCGACGGCGCGTATCGTGTAGAGATACAGATCCGGGAGGTTCTGGGTCTTGATGACTGCGCCGACCAGATTGGTGGCGCCCGGCGGTATCAGCACGGGCTTGTCGCCTGCTGCACCTTTCAAAGCCTCCAGGGGAACGGCGGGAAGTGTGTGATCGTTGAACAGCTGGGCGCTGACGACAACTTCCCCGGTGGATTTTACAAGCGACGCACCGAGCAGATTGTTGCGTCCGGCATCGTAGGTCAGCCAATCCGAGAACGCTCCGCGGTCAAGACTGTAGAGCATCCGGCGTTGATCCAGATCGATCACCATCGAAAGCGTGGTCGTCAAAAGGCTCTGCGCATTGTCTTCCGTATAGGATTGCGCCGCCTTGATCGACATGTCGATAATCTGATTATTCGCTGGATTGATCCATGAATTCAAACGGTTATCGAGAACAATCAGTGAAAAGAGCGCGACGATGATCGAGGGTATCGAGGCAATCAAAGCAAAGATGATTGTGATGTTGGTGTGCAGGTCCCGATTCTTGGCCTTGCTCTTGAACAGGAACAGCTTTCTCAGTGTCGCGTAAGACAGGTAGATAAGCACCAGGATCGAAATCGCGTTGGCGGCAATGATGAACTGCGTTATCTGCTGCGTCGGCGAAATATTGGTAATGCCCATCATGACGATGAACGAAACAATTGTCATCGCCAGGACCAGGAGCGTCATGATCAACGCGCCTCGTGGCAGAACCTGTTGCTTCAAGTTGGTCTCGCTGGAGGACATCCATTTGCCTCGTTGGGTGCACCGCCTGTTCGCGGTGGACCATATTTTCCTAGTCGATTATCGGTGATGAAGCTGCTTGTAAAGGAACCATGCTTTACGGCTGCGCTTTGCAGCAAGCGCCTTGGCAAACGTTGCCATTGTGTCACGAATAATATTGGAGCAGTGCATGACCACCCGTACGATCCTGCGATTTCCGCACCCCGCTTTGCGTTCGCGTGCAGAGCCAATCGACGTATTCGGTGACGATCTGCAAATATTGGCACAGGATCTGCTGGTCACCATGCGTGCGGCTCCCGGGATCGGGATCACCGCACCACACGTCGGCGTCCTCAGACGTCTGGTCGTGATCGAGCTGCCAGGTGAAAAGCCGCGGTTCTACGTCAATCCCGTGATCGAATGGGCATCTACCGAAACGAGCCGGTATGAGGAAGGAAGCGTTTCGATGCCAGGTGTGTCCGACGAGATAGAGCGGCCGTCATCTGTCCGGGTCGGCTATCAGGACCTTTCCGGTACCACGCAGGTTGAAGAGGCAAGTGGCCTGCTGTCGGTTTGCCTGCAGCATGAGATCGATCAACTGGACGGACTGTTCTGGATATACCGATTGTCGAAATTGAAGCGTGACCGACTGATCAAGCGCTTTGACAAGCTGCACCGTGCATCGAACGGGTAGGGCGCCTTTCAGCGGTGAATGGGATCTTTCCACAGGACGCCCTCGGGCTTCTCCACCGGCTCTATATCAAGATTGACGACAACCGGTTCCTGGCCGGAACGGACGACGACACACTCCAGTTCATCATCCGGACTGGCATTTATCTCCTGGTGCGGGACATAGGGAGGGACAAAAATGAAATCGCCTGGTCCGGCTTCGGCTACATATTCAAGTTGCTCGCCCCAGCGCATCCGAGCCCGGCCCTTCACCACGTAGATAATACTTTCAAGGTCACCGTGGTGGTGGGCGCCGGTCTTGGCATTGGCGTGAATGTGCACGGTCCCGGCCCAGATTTTCTCCGCGCCGGCGCGGGCACGATCCACGGCGGTAGCTCGGTTCATGCCCGGCGTTTGAGCCGTGTTTGGATCGAGGGAGTTACCCGGGATAACCTTGACGCCATGTTCCCTCCAGTCGATCGGTCCGTGATTGGCGCCTCCTCCGCCTTGATGGTGTTCGCCTGACAAGGTTGCCTCCTGATTATAGTGGATGGCCGCGTAGTCTAGTGCCCAATGCTGCATCATGCCAGATCAGGCACAATGACAAATAATTTAACCTCTGCCCTGAGTATTTGTCTTGACGGTTTAGCTCTTGCCTCGCCAAAGTGATTAACTGCGGTGCGATCGTTCCGCCACTGACAGAAGCTGGGTGATGCCAATCAGTAAATCGCGACAGTCACCGTTCGATACCCGGAATGAGCGCGGTGGCGATCGTTTGCTGCAGATCGAAGCAGTGTATGACAAGGTTCCTGTCGGTCTGTGCTACCTCAACCGCAACGGCGTCTTCGTTACGGTGAACGATCAACTTTCCCGAATGCTCGGTGTCGCCAGCGAAATAGCTGTTGGCCGGTCAGTCGAGGATATCGTGCCGGATCATGCGCATTTGCTGCGTGATTGCCTTCAAGCTGCTCTGGTTGGCGCGCAAATTCCCGACCAGGAGATCCGGCGCGGTGAGGAAACGTTCATGGTTTCATCAGCGTCCGTTACCAATGACCTTGGCGAGATTGCTGGCATCTCGGTGGCCTACACCGACATCTCCAATGTAAAATCAATTGCGCACAAGTTGCAGGAGATCGAGCAGCGAACCACCTATGCGCTCGAAAGCGCTGGTCAGTGGATATGGGACCTGAACATCGCCACGATGCGTGTTTGGCGCTCGCCCCAGTACAGGATACTTCTTGGCCTCGATCCAAACGGCGCGGAAAGCGCGAGTGTTGCCTGGGATATCGTTCATCCCGACGACAAAGAACGCGCGATCGAGGCATTTGAAGACGCCGTAAGCGGTCGCACACCGCATTTTGAGGCAGTTTACCGTGTCCCGCGCGGCAAAGGCGGCCACGCCTGGATATTAAGCCGCGGCAAGATTGTCGAGTATGGGCCCGACGGCGCGCCGTTGCGTCTGCTTGCGACAAGCGTCGACATCAGCATGCAGAAGCATATCGAGGAGCAGCTCAGCACGACCGTTCAGTTGCGGCTGGAACTGGAACAGAAACTTCTCGAAGCAAATCGCAAGTTAAAGAACCAGTCAGAGCGCGATCACCTGACTAACCTGCCTAACCGCCGGAAGTTCAATCATCTATTGAAGCGGGAATTCGCCCGCGCAACCGAAAATGCCGACTTGCTGGCTATTCTGATGATCGATATCGATCATTTCAAAGCTTATAACGATTTCTACGGGCACCTGGCTGGAGACAAGTGCCTGGTACATGTCGGGCGTGCCCTGAACAAGGTCATCAAGCAAAATGACGGCTCGGTTGCCCGCTTCGGCGGAGAAGAGTTTGCCGCGCTGATCTCAGGTGTCACGACGGAGCAAGCCGCCACAATCGCAACGCAAATGTTGAATGCTGTCGCCGCCATGCAAATGGAGCATCGCGGAAGTTCCACCGGACAAATATCTGTCAGCATCGGCATTGCCGTATTCGATGATGAGAACCGGGATACCATCGGCGGACCGGACGATATTCTGAACCGGGCAGACAGTGCGCTCTACCAGTCCAAACGCGATGGGCGCGGACGACTGAGCATTTGGGGTAATTCTGCAAGGTAACGTCTGGACCGTATCGATCGGCTGGCCAGGGCAGTAGTTCATTTCATAACGTCGCTTTCCAGTGCGGGAGCGCAATACCTTTCTCCAACCGGAAGGCCCGGGCGGGGCAAAAAATATCCATTTTCTCCCGTGCATCAGAAACGCAAATCATTGACTTATTTCAGCGAATAACATCGACTAAAGTACAATGCTGTTAATCAGCATACCTTGAAAAGCTGGGTAGTCATGACGGTCGTGCGAAATCTTTTGTGGGCGCCAACAATAGGTTTATCCTGGTTGTGGGGGCTTGGGTTCTTTTACTCGATCCATGTCACACTGACCTACGGCTGGCTTGGTTTCTTCGGATTTGCGATCGCCAACGTCGGTGGTCTGTGGCTCTTCGGCTATATTCTGGGCCGGACCAAGCGCTCGCCAGACGAAATCATCAAGGATATCGAAGGCCGGTATGCCGGGGTGTTCCTGCTTTTCCAGATGGCTGCACTGGTGGTGACGATCTTTGGATTTGTCGCTTATCTCTGGCAACCGATTGTTGGTGAAGGCTCGGCGCTTGGTGTAGCCCTGTTGCTCCTGTTCGCCTGCGCCATCGGTCACGCGCTGTCGCTGCAGCAACTGAAGCTGTTGCACATTCTTTACACGGTGATAGGCGTTGCGGCAGGCATTGTTCTGCTCGTTGGCCTGCGACAAACATCGAATTATCCGGGGGTTCCCCTCGAGCATTTCGACAGCCGCTTCTACGGGCTGATCATGCCGACTCTCGTCGGATTCCTGTTAGGGCCCTGGCTCGATATCCAGCACTGGCAGCGGGCCGTTGTCATCAAGCGTGAAGGCGGCAATGTGGGTTTGGCATATGGCGCCGGCGCGTTGCTGTTTTTTGGCTTCCTTTATCTGAATGCATTGACCGCGTCCGCGGTCGGCCCTATCGGCAGCATTCTTTCCATCGATGGCCTGCCGAGCGCTCAGGGTGCGGTTTCTGCGGCAACCGTGCTTGCTGCGGAGAATGGTCAGTCTTATCTAGCGATCGCCTTTGTCATCTGGACCGTAATTGCGCTGGCTTCAACGGTGGACAGCTTCTATTGCGCAACGTCCTGGTTTCTCAAGGGCAAGCATTTGCGCAGCAATAGTCCGCTGCTCGCGTTGATCCCGGATGGCATCGCCTCCTCGCCACTCTGGCTCCTGATTGGCGCCACGTGGGTAGCCTTTACGGCCGTTCCCGCGAATTTCTCGCTTATGTACTTCATGATGCCCTTTGCGACCTTATTCATCAGCGCATCGGCCAACCTGGTATGCGAGTCTCTGGGGGCAAAACCGAAGTTCGATCCGGTGCTCAGTTTCCTGATCGGGTGTGGTTCATCGCTCATATTTGTGATCGGCTATATCCAGCCGGTACCGGGTTTCCTCTTTATCGCGCCTTTCATAGGTTTGATCGGTGCTTTACCCGCCATCATCGAACTGATCGGGCCGCAGGGAAGGGCCGTGCCAGTCGAGATTGTCGACCAACCCATTCGAATGATGACGCCGTCTCCCCTTGCCGGGACGCCCGGAACCGACGAAATCTCGCCATCGCATGGTTTTGACGGTGAATGGTTCGTGATGCAGCTGGTGCCGACCTACGACGATACAAACTCGGTCGGCAATGTGTACTTCGCCAACTACGTCCGCTGGGTAGGGAAGGCGCGTGAGCTGTTCTTCAACGTCTGTATGCCGGATTTTGATTTGGCGACCACGCGGTTCTACATCCTGACGCGTTCATTCACCCATGATTACCGTCGTGAGTCGAAGGAGTTCGAACAGATCACTGTCCGCATCAAGATCGCGCGCCATAACCGGAAATTCGTGACACTGCAGCATGAAATTCACAGCGCCGCCCAAGGATTGCTGGGGCACGGCGAGCAATCTCTCATGTTTGTTGACAGGGAGCATTATAACCCTCTCGATATACCGGGCGAGGTGATCAAGGGCTTCCTTCCTTATTGGCCGAAGGATTCGCGACTGTCTCCGAACTATCGTCCCAAGATCCAGGAAGTGACCAAACGCCAGGCATGACACGGTAGTGCTGGTTGCCACCATCGCTCTGCATTTGGCAAGAACTGTCGCGGACAGGTTGGGCTGGCAGATCGCGTTGGATGCCGCTCTGCGCAATAGACCTTCCCGGAATGGTGAGCTGTTCTAGCTTGCGACCTGGTAGCGGTCGCGGTCAAAGGCCAGCAGTTCAAAAGTCTTCTCGACGGGCTCTGCAGGACTGAACAGGAACCCTTGGACCTGATCGCAACCTTCTTTCTGAAGGCATGCAAGCTGCTCGCGCGTTTCAACGCCTTCGGCGGTGATCTTCATTCCCATGCTGGCACCAAGACCCATCACGGCGCGAATAATGGCCAGGCTACCCCTGTTGTGGGGAAGGTCGCGGACAAACGACTGGTCAATCTTGATTTTGTCAAAAGGCATTTTACGCAGATAGCTCAAGCTGGAATAACCTGTACCAAAATCATCGAGAGCAATGCTTACGCCCATGGCGCGGAACTGGCGCAACAATGAAATTGCTGCGACGTTGGCCTCGAGGAATACGGACTCGGTGATTTCCAGTTCGAGACGATTTGGTTTGAGCTTGTTTTTGGACAGAGCTTCACGAACGATGGATGCGAGGTCGGAGTGCCGGAACTGGATCGCCGAGATATTGATCGCGACATGAATATCCTGCGGCCATGACACAGCAATGCGGCATGCTTCCTGAATGATCCATTCCCCAAGCGGAATGATATTGCCGGTTTCTTCGGCGATGGGAATAAAGATCGTCGGCGAGATGAACCCGTGCACCGGGTGTTTCCAGCGAAGCAGGGTTTCGAACCCGACAGTCTTCAGCGTCTGTGCGGAGACAATTGGCTGGAAATGCAGAATGAATTCGCCCCGGGCCAAAGCCCCGCGTAAGTCCATGGCGAGTGCGCGCTTGGCCTCGATACGCGCGTCCATTTCGACCTCGTAGAAGCGAAAGCTGTTACGACCTTCGTTCTTGGTGCGGTAGAGGGCGAGATCGGCACAGCGCATGATGTCATTGACGCTGTCCGTTGGCGCAATGGCGATGCCGACGCTTATGTGGATGTTGATCTGAATGCCATCGATCCAGAACGGCTGGGAGATGCTCTGAACCAGTTGTTCTGCAAGTTCCGTGGCGGCTGCCTGGTCGGCTCCGCGCGCAAGAATCGCAAATTCATCTCCGGACAGCCGGGCAACCACGTAGGTTGCAGGCGAGGAATTGCGCAGTCGCTCTGCCACCTGTTTCAGAAGCTGGTCGCCGATCCCATGGCCGAAGCTGTCATTGACGGTCTTGAACTCGTCAAGATCGATACAAAAGACCGCAAAGCTGCGCAGTCCCTTCTCAAGGTCCTTCGTCGCCTGGCTAAGCTGGTCCGTGAACAGCGTGCGGTTCGGCAAATCTGTCAGCACATCATAACGTGCAAGATAGGATAGCTGATCGTCCGATTGCTTCGCGGCAGTCACGTCCGAGCCCACGCCACGATAACCGACGAACTGGCCCGCATTGTCAAAGATTGCCTTGCCCGTCAGCGACCACCAGCGCGTTTCACCCTTGATGTTGATCGGCAGGATATGGTTGCGAAACGTCGTGCGGTTTTCGATAGCCTGCCAAATCGAACCGACTTTGACCGCTTCCTCCGCATGCGACTGGTCAATCTTGAACAGTTGCGCAAACGGCATCCCCTGCAATTCTTTGGTCGTCTTTGCCGCGATCTGGGCGAGGCGAGGGGAAGTATGCTGGAGTTTGAGATCCGCGTCGGTTTCCCATATCCAGTCGCTGGCATTCTCTTCGAAATCATACAAAAGCAGGCTGATGACTTCCTTCTGCTGCTCGACCTTGATCTGGTCGAGAGTACGCATCACGATGAGATTGCTCATGTGAACGATGGTGAAGAGAATGAACAGGGCATAGAAAGCCAGAAGAATTGCAATAAAAAGAAAAAAATCTTCGCCCGTGGATGCGAGTGCAAAAAAGGAGCCAGTGATGATGGTGCCCGAATAGGCAATCGCGGCCAAGGGCACAACGGCCACTCCTATGCCGGTCGCCATCAGGCCGGCCGCAGTGCACGCGATCAACAGTCGATGATAAGCGTCCGCATCAAGAAACAGCATTAAAGGAATGCTGGCGAGGCAGATTCCATAGAGCGACGACACGATGATCAGATATTTGATCGCGTCGAAGCTGAGTTCCTTGACCTTCGGCACCTTGTACCACTGCCAGCAGGCAATGAGCGACCCCACAGTCAGAAGGGCAACGACAGTGGCAACTCCAGCCAGGTAGACACGGGGACCGAGATTCCAAAAGACAAACGAGACGACGAACACCACGCACATCGCGACGAGCACGGTAAAAGGCGCGAGTCTCAATGCCACATCCATCTGTTCGGCATAGACACGGCGCTTGACCGCCGGGTTTATGGCCCCGCGCATTCCGAACATGGCTCGGATCGCGTCAAAGGTATGAAAGTTGGACAGTCGCACGCAAAGACCTCAGGCAGGTGAGTTCATCGTTACCCCATGTTAGTTTTTTAACGTTCGGCATTGGTTAATATACTTAACATTTTTTGTAATAGTTACCAATGTCTTTATGCCTGCCGTGCCTGCTTTGGTAAAGATGTATTTTTTTGAATTGACCGTTCTTAAAAAGAACAATCGATACAATTTTACTGAATACGTGTACTAGCAAGAATAACTGGATAGATTATCCAGTAAATGATAAAGTAACGCACTTTTATATTGAAAATCGGCTTTTTATCTCAAGTTTGAGCAGAATCTGCAGTGCCGTCCAAGTTTGATCCCTCTCTGCATGAATTGAATATGGACCGGATCACGCATTCAATTCGGTGCGGCAAGAACTGCGGCCAGCAGGCCAGGAAAGGCGGAGTCCAGATCAGCGCGGCGCAACTCGTTCATGTGCGATGTGCCGTCGTTGCGTGTTTTCACGATGCCGCACTCGCGCAGCACCCGAAAATGGTGAGACATGCTGGACTTGGGACGTCCCCCATCCAGTGCCGCGCATGTCGCTTCCCCCTCGCGTGCCAATTGCCGAACGATCGACAGGCGAACCGGATCACTCAGTGCATAAAGCACGGATTCAAGCTGGATATCGCTGATAGGCGGATGGCGAAACTGTCTCATGCAGGTGTTCTAGCACAAATTATCGTGTATTGCTATTGTTCGAATATTATCGAACTATAAAACATATGGCGTTCGCCGCTGACCAAAATGGAGTGATGACTGATGGCCTCTCTTTTCGAACCCTTCACATTGAAGGATGTGACGTTGCGCAACCGGATTGCCGCGTCGCCGATGTGCCAGTACTCGGCAACAGACGGAATAGTCAACGATTGGCATCGAGTGCATCTGGGCGCACTGGCGCGCGGCGGTGCCGGACTGTTGGTCGTGGAGGCGACTGGCGTCACGCCAGAAGGTCGTATCACGCCGAACTGTCTGGGTTTGTGGAGTGATGACCAGGCGGCTGCTTTGGCTCCGGCGGTCCAGACCATCAAGGACGCCGGTGCTGTGCCCGGAATTCAGATCGGCCATGCTGGGCGCAAGGCCAGCGCCAACCGGCCGTGGGAAGGCGACGACCACATTGCCGCAAACGATCCGCGTGGGTGGGAGACACTTGCGCCTTCGGCTATTGCCTATGGCGGCGGCCTGTCAAAGGTTCCGCACGAGATGACGAAAGCAGACATCGAACGCGTAAGACAGGCCTTTGTTGATAGTGCAAAACGTGCTCTGACAAGTGGTTTCCAGTGGCTGGAACTGCATTTTGCCCATGGTTATCTTGCACAGAGTTTCCTTTCGAAGCATTCGAACCAGCGCACCGACGAATATGGCGGCAGCCTTGAAAACCGTAGCCGCTTCATCCTCGAGACCCTTCGTGCAGTAAGGGCTGTGTGGCCGGAAAATCTGCCCCTGGCAGCGCGTCTCGGGGTCATCGAGTTTGATGGCAATGATGAGGAAACGCTCGGTGAAGCAATCGAACTCGTCAGGCAGATGAAGGCCAACGGACTTGACTTCATCGATGTCAGCATCGGTTTCTCGCTCGGCAAGGCCAACATACCGTGGGGACCTGCATTCCTTGGTCCCGTTGCTGCCCGCGTACGCCGAGAATCCGGCCTGCCAGCCTCGACGTCATGGTACATCAGCACCCCTCAGCAGGCCGAGGAACTGGTACGCGACGGTTCGGTAGATTTGGTCATGCTGGCGCGGCCGCTTCTCAATGATCCCCATTGGCCCTACAAGGCGGCCAAAGAGCTTGGCGTCGAAAAGCCGTCATGGGTGCTGCCGGCGCCCTATGCCCATTGGCTTGACCGGTATCGGGCCGCTTAACCCGAATAGTAAATGGTGAAACCCTGACCTCGATCAAATCCGTCGAAACCGGACATCCATTCGAATAAAGTGGAGGCCGTACGGATTGAAATGGAGGTTAGCGCCATGAACGATAAAGCACAGCGTGAGCCGGCGCGGAATCCTCAGGATTTGGAGCGCCTGCTCATTGCCCGGCAATGGATCGGCGACGTTGATGGAATGGTAGCGCTGTTTGAGCCCAATGCGGTCGTCGACAGCGGCGAGGGGCAATTGACGGTCGGACAAGCGGCAATCCGGTCATTGTTCATGGACATCAATGCAACTGGCAAGAAATTTGCTGCCGGAAAGCAAAGTCCGGCTGTAGTCAGTGGCGACTTGGCGCTGACGTCAACACACCTTCCTGATGGTAGTGTCACGGCCGAGGTCGCCCGGCGGCAAAGCGACGGAACATGGCTGTGGGTCATCGACCGTTTTTCAGTCACGTAAGGCCGGTTGCTCCATTGCACCTGCATGGAACCGATGGCCCGCAAGGCGTTCTACCTGGGCACGCGCCCGGTTATTTGGAATAACATTCTCGGAATGGCGAAAAATATGGAATGCAGGACGTGTCGGCTCCGCAGAACATCTCCTATTGTCAGCGTCCCCGCGGCATTTTGGGCCGCGTTCTCCACTTCATCTCAAATCACGTCGAAATGTTCATGGCTGTCGTCAGGGTCTATCGAAAATCGCAGATGGTCTGTATAGACGGTCGCAAAAAGACAACAGGGCGGTTGTGCGAGCACCGCAGATGAACATGGCGATTGTAAAAAACAGGGTGAAAGACCCGCTTCATACGGCTGCAAATGACGAGCCGCAAATGCAAAAGTCAGCCACCCCGATGGTGGCTTTCGAATGCGTCTCCAAGCGGTTTGCGGCGGCTCGATCCAGTGCTGAAGTAATCGCGCTGGATAGTATTGACCTCATCGTTCCGCGTGGTTCGGTAACCGGTATTATCGGGCGTTCGGGTGCGGGTAAATCCACGCTTATCCGTCTCGTGAACGGCCTCGAAAAGCCAAGCTCCGGTCGTGTTCTGGTCGATGGTGTCGACGTGGCGGGATTGGATGAGAAGAGCTTGCGGGCCGTGCGCCGCTCCATTGGGATGATTTTTCAGCATTTCAATCTGCTGTCCTCGCGTACTGCCTTTGACAATATTGCCCTGCCGCTGGAAATTGCCGGGCTGGACAGCCAGGCGATCGAAGAACGTGTCACACCGCTCCTCGACCTTGTCGGCCTCTCCGACAAGCGCGACCGATATCCATCGGAACTTTCGGGCGGTCAGAAGCAGCGCATCGGCATTGCCCGCGCACTCGCGACTGAGCCCAAGCTGCTGCTTTCCGACGAGGCAACCTCGGCCCTAGACCCGGAAACGACTCGCTCCATCCTTGCCCTTCTCCGGCAAATCAACAAGGAACTCGGTCTGACTGTGCTTTTGATCACGCATGAGATGGAAGTGGTCAAGACCATCGCCGATCATGTGGCGGTCATTGATGGCGGACGCATCGTCGAAAATGGACCGACATTTGACGTCTTCACGGGGCACGCCCATGAAACCACGCGTGCCTTGCTGGGTGGTCTCGCCGGCATGCGCCTGCCGGAATTCCTGACAAACCGCATGACGGAGCAGCCGGAACCGGACTCGCGCACAATATTGCGCGTGATCTTCAAGGGTGAGAATGCGACGGAACCCATGCTGGCACGGCTGGGCAGCGATCTTGGCATCGAGGTCAACATATTGGCGGGTGCGGTCGATGAAATCGCCGGGCGACCTTTCGGCATGCTTGTTGTTTCGCTTCGTGCCGATGAGGCGAAAATCGCCGATGCCCGGCAGTTCCTCGCCAGTCACGGTCTCGCTTCGGAGGTGGTCGGCTATGTCCGCTGATATTCTCGCACTTCTCATCAAGGCAACCGGGCAGACCCTTTACATGGTGGCCGTTGCCGGCCTCGTCGGGTCGCTCTTTGGTATTCCGCTCGGCGTGTTTCTGGCGACCAGCGGAAAGGGCGAGCTGTTTCCTGCCCCATCGGTCAACAAGGTGCTTGGTGCAATCGTCAACGCCACCCGATCGACACCGTTCATCATCCTTGTCGTTGCGATCATTCCTTTTACGCGCCTCATAGCCGGAACGTCCATCGGCACTTCTGCCGCTATCGTGCCTTTGACGATCGCGACCATTCCCTTTGTAGCACGCCTCGTCGAGACAGCGATCCGCGAAGTTGATCCCGGATTGACCGAGGCTGCGCGAGCAATGGGGGCAAGTCCGATGCAGATCGTGTTCAAAGTACTGCTTGCCGAGGCACGTCCGGGCATCGCCTCGGCCTTGACCCTGACGATCGTCAGTCTGATCGGCTATTCGGCCATGGTTGGCGCCGTCGGTGGCGGCGGACTTGGCGATCTTGGCATCCGCTATGGCTATCAGCGCTTCATGCCCGATGTCATGGCCACCGTTGTTGTCGTGCTGATCGTGCTTGTCCAGCTGGTTCAGAGCGCTGGCGACCGTCTCGCCCGCAAATTCGACAAGCGCGTACGCCCCCGTTGAGACCTTCATGAAACAGGAGTTTGAAATGCTGAAGAGAATCCTTGCTACCGCCGCAGTGGCGGCAGTCCTGAGCGCGACAGGCGCTCTGGCCGAAACCATCAAGATCGGCGTGACGCCTGGCGAACATGCGCAGATCATGGAAAAAGTGAAGGAAGTCGCCCAGCCGAAGGGACTTGATATCGAGATATTCGAGTTCTCCGATTACGTCGTTCCCAACCAGGCGCTGAATGATGGCGAACTCGATGCCAATTCCTTCCAGCACAAGCCCTATCTCGACAACCAGATCGCTGACCGCAAGTTCGATCTTGTGGATGTTGCCTACACGGTCAATTTCCCGATGGGCGTCTACTCAAAGAAGGTAAAAACCTTTGATGAGCTGGCCGATGGTGCGACAATCGCGATCCCGAACGATCCGACGAATGGCGGCCGTGCCCTCCTGATCCTCGCCGACAAGGGCGCGATCAAGTTGAAGGACGGCATCGGCCTCAAGGTCACGACGGCCGACATCACGGAGAACCCGAAGAACTTCAAGTTTGTCGAGCTTGATGCTGCGCAGTTGCCACGCTCGATCGATGACGTGGACGCGGCCGCGATCAACACCAATTACGCACTCGAGGCCGGCCTCGATCCAATGAATGGCACCATCCTGAAAGAAGGCGAGAAGGCTCCGTACATCAACCTGATTGCGGTTCGCACGGCCGACAAGGACAAGCCGTGGGTCAAGACTCTTGTCGAATCCTATCATTCGGATCCGGTGAAGCAGTTCATCGTCGATAAGTACAAAGGCGCAGCTGTCCCAAGCTGGTAAGTCTTTCGCCTGAGGCAGGATCTCACCTTACGAGGGTGAGATCCTTTTTCCATCTGCATCGAACAGGTGCAGTTTTTGTTTGGGGATGATTACCCGCAGATGATCGTCCGTTTTTGACGGTGAGCGGCCGGCCACCCGAACCACGACGCGCTCACCGCCGACTATCCCATACACATAGCTTTCGGCACCCACGGGCTCCACGCCCAGGACCTTCAGGTCGAGCTGCAATCCGCCAGCATGCCTTTCATCTCCGGCTGCGACCTCCAGGTCTTCCGGCCGGAAGCCGATCACAGCCCCGCTTGCCGGCACGGACAGACCTTCTGCGCCGATATGCGTGCCATCTTTCAGAATCAGCCCGGTTTTACCGGCGGTGACGTGCACAAGGTTCATTGGCGGTGCCCCGATGAAGCTCGCTACGAACGTGCTTGCCGGTTTTTCGTAAACATCAAGCGGTGCGCCGATTTGTTCGACCGAGCCGCCATTCATCACGACAAGCGTGTCCGCGAGCGTCATTGCCTCAAGCTGATCGTGTGTCACATACACACTGGTAACGCCCAATTGGCGCTGGAGGTTCTTGATTTCAACCCGCATTTGCCCGCGAAGCTTGGCATCTAGATTGGACAAGGGCTCGTCGAACAGGAAAACCTTCGGATTGCGCACGATGGCGCGACCCATGGCAACGCGCTGGCGTTGACCGCCGGAAAGTTCTCGTGGACGGCGTTCGAGAAGGTGAGTCAATTCAAGGATTTGCGCGGCTTCCCTGACGCGTTTGTCGATCTGGTCCTTGGGCATGCCGCGGTTGCGCAGACCGTAGGCCATGTTGTCATAAACCTTCATATGCGGGTAGAGCGCATAATTCTGGAACACCATGGCAATGTCGCGTTCGGCCGGCCCGAGATTGTTGACCACCGTGTTCTCGATCTTCACTGTGCCGTCGGTGATCGACTCAAGTCCTGCAATCATCCGCAGCAACGTTGACTTTCCGCAGCCGGAAGGACCAACGAGCACGCAAAGCGCACCATCTTCAATCGCGATGTTGACGCCTTTTACCGCCTCCACCGAGTTTGCATAGACTTTGCGGACATTCGTGAGTTCTACATTGGCCATGTGGGTATCATTTCTCCGTTTCGACCAGTCCGCGCACAAACCAGCGTTGCATCAGGACGACAACGAGGATTGGGGGAACAATGGCGAGAATGCAGGTGACCATCACCAGATGCCATTCCGTATCTGCATCGGCGAAGGAAATCATTTTGCGCAGACCAATGACGATTGTCGTCATGTCATTGCGGTTGGTCATCAGAAGAGGCCAGAGATATTGTGTCCAGCCATAAATGAACAGGATCACGAACAGTGCCGCGATGTTGGTCTTGGACAGCGGCAAGAGGATGTCCTTGAAAAACCGCCACGGGCCAGCGCCGTCGACCCGGGCTGCCTCGACAAGTTCGCCCGGAATTGTCATGAAGAATTGCCGGAACAGCAGCGTCGCCGTTGCCGATGCCATAAGAGGTAGCGTGAGACCGGTGTAGGTATCGATCAGCCCGAGATCGACCATGACCTTGTAGGTCGGCAAGATGCGGACTTCGACCGGTAGCATCAGGGTAATGAAGATGAGCCAGAAGAAGACCATGCGACCAGGGAAGCGAAAGAAGACGATTGCGTAGGCCGACAGGATCGAGATCACGATCTTTCCGACGGCGATCGCGAGTGCCATGACGATGGTGTTGAAAAGCAGGCGATCAACGCCGACTCCGCCTATGCGACCGACACCCCCGAAGAGGGCGGCAGAGTAGTTTTCCCAGAAGTGGCTTCCGGGCAGCAGCGACAATGGCGGCCGCAGGATCTCCTGCAACGACTGGGTCGAGGCGACGAAAGTGTAGTAGATCGGGAACGCCACGATCACTATCCCGATGATCAGGATAATGTGTGCAATCAGACGGCCGATGGGATTGTTCTGGATCATGGCCTACCTCAACCGTAATGAACTTTGCGCTCGACATAGCGAAACTGGATGGCGGTTAGCGCGATGACGATAACCATCAGGATCACTGACTGTGCTGCCGAGTCGCCGAGGATGAGGTTGACGAACCCGTCATTGTAAACCTTGTAGACCAGGGTTTCCGTCGCTTTGCCCGGGCCGCCGCTGGTAACGGCATGGATAATCCCGAACGTGTCGAAGAAGGCGTACACCGTGTTGACGACCAGCAGAAAAAATGTGGTGGGCGCAAGCAGGGGAAAGATGATCGTCCAGAAGCGTTTGGTCTCGCCGGCGCCATCGATCGCGGCAGCTTCGATCAGCGACTTCGGAATTGATTGAAGTCCCGCAACGAAGAACAGGAAATTGTAGCTGATCTGCTTCCACGATGCCGCCGAAACGACGAGCACCATGGCCTGATTGCCATTGAGCAGCGGATCCCAGTTGTAGCCGGCGGAGCGGATGAGATAGGCAAGTGTTCCCATCGATGGGTTGAACAGGAAAAGCCAGAGCATGCCTGCGATCGCGGGCGCCACGGCATAGGGCCAGATCATCAAGGTGCGGTAGATGCCTTTACCCCGTATGACCTTGTCGGCCATGACGGCGAGAAGCAGGGCGAGGGCCATGGCAATGAGAGCGGTTGCTATCGAAAAGACAACCGTGACGTGAAGCGAATTCAGATAGTTCGGATCGCTGATCACGCGCCTGAAATTGCCCAGACCGACAAACTGTGTGGACAGGCCAAACGGATCCTCGCGCAGGACCGACTGGTAGATTGCCTGAGACGCCGGCCAGTAAAAGAAAATCGCTGTGATGGCCAGCTGCGGTGCCAATAGCAGGTAAGGCAACAACTTGTTCGGGAACGTGACGCGCGTTGACGATGCCATGGATGCCTCATGAAAGGGTTGCCCTGTCCGTATGGGATACGGACAGGGCAGTCATGTGTGGATTTTTACTGGCCGATGGCCTGCTTGATGGCAGCGTTGCCCCGCTTGACCGCATTGTCGAGCGCCTGCTGGGCGGTCTGTTTGCCTGCCAGCATGTTTTCGTACTCTTCGTTCTGGATGTCACGAACCTGGGGCAGGTTCACGAGGCGAACACCCTTCGAGTTTTCTGTCGGGGCCTTGCCCAGCATCTGCTTGATGGGGATTTCGCGGGCAGGGTTCTTTTCATAGAAACCGGACTTCTTGGTTTCTTCATAAGCAGCCAGCGTCACCGGAAGATAACCGGAAACCTGATGCAGGCGCGCCTGTATTTCTGTCTTTGACAGGAAATTGAAGAATGCCGCGACGCCCTTGTACTGTTCATCGCTCTTGCCGGCGAATACCCATAGGCTGGCGCCACCGGGTATCGTGTTTTGCGGAGCGCCCTTGGCTTCCGGTTCATAGGGCAATTGGCCCGTACCGTAGTTCATGCCCGACTTGATCACGTCACCAAGGCCACCGGAGGATTCGGTGAAGATGCCGCATTCGCCGGAGATGAATAATTGCTTGGCCTCGGAGGTACGCCCGCCATAGCGGAATGTGCCATCCTTGGCGAGGTCTGCCAGTTCCTGGAAGTGCTTGACGAAGATCGGCGCATTGATCTTCAGCTCGACATCCGTGCCGCCGATTCCATTTTCATTGCTGCCATAGGAAAGATCGTTCCAGGCGGCAAAATTCTCAGTGTGGATCCAGGTCAGCCAGGTCGATGTGAAGCCGCAGTTTGCAGCGCCGCTGGTCTTGATCTTCTTGGCAGCTTCCCAGACCTCCGGCCAGGTCTTTGGCGGGTTGTTCTCGTCAAGTCCGGCCTTCTTGAAGATATCCTTGTTGTAATAAAGGATCGGCGAGGAGCTGTTGTAGGGGAAGGACAGCATCGTGCCGTCCGGCTTCGAATAATAGGAGACGATGCCGGGCAGATAGAGGCTCTTGTCGAATGTAGAGCCGCCCATCGACAAAATGTCCGCGACCGGCTTGATAGCGCCTTGGGCGCCCATCATCACGCCAGTACCAGCGTCGAAGACCTGCATGATATCCGGTGCCTGTTTGGCGCGGAACGCCGCGATGCCGGCATTCAGAGTTTCCGGATAGGTTCCCTTGAAGACCGGGACAACCTTGTAGTCACTCTGGCTTTCATTGAATTCCTTGGCCAGCGTCTCAACAACCTCGTTGTTGGCACCGGTCATGGCGTGCCACCAGCTGATTTCCGTGACGGCAAAGGATGAGGTGGATGAAGCGAGAATAATGCCAAGAGCCAGGCTCAGGCGCGTACCGCAATTAGTCATTTCAATCTCCCATGATAAGGCGTCATCTGAAGTGCGCTTGAGGGCAGTATCTCCGTTATGTGACAGATAAACAACACACTTATGACTTTAACCCTACTGGGCTGTGGAAAATTGCGCAGCTGTTCAATTTGGTGCTGGTCAGATCAGCGTCACGCCTGCCTTGCGCATCTTGGTAATCATGGATGCGAGTGAACCTCCAAGGTCGATGCCGCGGCAGGCATCGAGGAGAACATCGACCGCGAAACCGTGTTCAATGGCGTCCAGTGCCGAGTAGGCGACACAATAGTCCGTGGCAAGGCCAGCAAATGTCACGTTCGTGATCTCGCGTTCCCGCAGGTAGCCGGCAAGGCCGGTGGGTGTCTTGTGGTCGTTCTCATAGAAGGCCGAGTAGCTGTCGACATGCGGCCGGAAACCCTTGCGGACCAAGAGTTCGGCCTTTGTCCACTCCAGGTCGCGATGGAAGTCTGCTCCTGACGTGCCTTGGATACAGTGCTCCGGCCACAGCGTTTGGGGCCCATAGGGCATCATGATCGATTCGAACGGCGCCTTGCCGGGATGCGACGAGGCGAAGCTTGTGTGGCCTGCCGGGTGCCAGTCCTGCGTTACAACGACATGGTCGAACCGCAGTATCAGCTTGTTGATGATCGGCACGATCTCGTCGCCAGCTTCTACTCCAAGTGCGCCACCCGGACAGAAATCATTCTGGACATCGACGACAATCAGCGCTTCCTTGGCCATTTCCAATTCTCCAATGTTTTGAAGATCATGAATATGGGCAATCGGTTTGCGCCGTCAACGAGCGTAATGGACATCTCCATCGATCCAGACGTGATCGACATCGAGCTTATCGTCTAGGTGAACGATATTGGCCACGTATCCCGGGATCAGCCGGCCATAATGATGATCGATGCGGATGCTGGCGGCCGGATAAAGCGAGGCCATCCGTAGCGCCTCGTCAAGCGGCAGGCCGAGTTCGCGGTGGACGAAGCGCACAGCGGAAATCATATCGAGATCAGCGCCGGCGAGCGTACCGTCCTCCAGGGTCAGGCGCCCACCGGCGCGGGTGATCTTTCGACCATTCAGCGTGAACGAGGTGATGTCCGTACCGATCGTCGACATGGCGTCGGTGACGAGGAAGATCTTGGACGGTCCCTGCTTCGCGCGCAGCGCAATCTGCATGGAGGCCTTGTCCACATGATACCCGTCGGCAATCAGACCTGCGGACAGTTCACCCGACTGCAATACTGCCCCGACGACCCCGGGGCTGCGATGGCCGAGCTGGCTCATGGCATTGAAAAGGTGCGTTACCATGGTGGCGCCCGCATCCTTCGCCGCCAAGGCGACCTCATAGGAGGCGCCGCTGTGGCCGAGGCTGACAATCACTCCAGCATCGGCCAATGCCCGGATCTTGTCCACGGGAACTGTTTCCGGCGCGACGGTCGTCAGAAGCACCGGTATCTCCCGTACCGCCTCGACAAGAGCCATGAGATCCGCGTCATCCATCGGCCGGATGAGCTTGGGGTCATGCGTGCCCTTGTGCGTCAGGGACAAATGCGGGCCTTCGATGTGCAGGCCGATGAAACCTGCAACCTTTTCCTGCGCGGCCGCCTTACCTGCGGCAAGTGCCGCAGCCGTGATCTGCGGCGTATCGGTGATCAGTGTCGGGAGCAGGGCAGTGGTACCAAAGGCGAAATGCGCGTCGCATATGGTGCGGATGATGTCGACTGTGGGTCCGTCATTGAGGAGCACGCCGCCGCCACCATTGACCTGGATATCGATGAATCCGGGTACAAGCTTGCCGCCCTTCAGCGCGACCTTGCGAAGGCCGGCAGGAAGGTCCGAACTGGCAGCTATGTTCTTGACAACACCGCCTTCTATGACGAGTGCGGAATTGGCATGCCAGTTCTCGCCGTCGAATATCTCGGCGCCAGTCAGTGCATATGGTGAACTCATATCGTCTCTGTCACTTTTCTCAAATGCGGAGGTTCATCCGGATTCAGTCCCCGGCTGCGGGCAAAGCTTTCCACGAACGCATAGAATGAAACCAGCAAGGCCAGCGGATCAGTCAAAGGATGCGATGTGGCGACAAAGGGCAGCGCCGTCGCCTTGGATGGCTTTGCCGACGTGATGAATACGGCCGCGCCCTGTTCGGCGAGGCGGTCGGCGGCCTCGACGATGGAGTCCTCGGCGGCGTCGCGCGCGGCCAGCACCAGGATGGGGAAATCTTTCCCGACAATGGCTTTCGGCCCGTGCATGACTTCGGCGGCACTGTAGGACTCCGCATGAACCGCACTCGTCTCCTTGAACTTCAGCGCGACTTCGTTGGAAATGGCGAGTGATGGGCCGCGTCCGAGTACGAACAGCGAGTTTTCATCCTTCAGGGCGTTGGCGAAGGGCGACCAGTCGCAGTCGATCGCCTTGCCGAGCGCTGCCGGCAGTGCGTCGATCGCAGCAAGCAGCTTCTTGTCTTCTGTCCAATGGCCGATCAGCGCGAGGCCGGCAACCGCCGAACTGACAAATGATTTCGTTGCGGCGACGCTGCGTTCATGACCGGCAAGGATATCGATGGGAAAGTCACTCGCATTGGCGAGGTCCGAATTGATGACGTTCGTGATGGCGATGGTCAGCGCGCCGCTTTCGCTCGCCGCCTTCGTCATGCTCACAATGTCGGGGCTCTTGCCGGATTGCGAGATCGAAAGTGTCGCGGCGCTGCCGAGCTTGAGTGTGACACCATAGATCGATGCAACTGAAGGGCCGAGCGATGCTACCGGAATGCCTGCTGTAAGCTCACTGGAATATTTCAGGAAGGCACTGACGTGATCGGATGATCCCCGGGCGATCGACGCCAGGAACGGCGGGTTCTTCTCGCGCAATCTTGCGCCGGCCGTTGCGAGCGTGTCACGTGAGGCATCGAGAAAACGCGCAGTGACAGCCGGAATGGAAAGGATCTCGTCCCGCATGAGAGTCGTCGTTGTGGTCGTCAAAGCACTGCTCCTGATATTTCTGAAGAATCGCCTAGTTTCAGTTCGGCAACAAATTCATAGGCGTCAGCCCGATAGATCGATTTGGTGAATTCGATCACCTTGCCCGATTCGAGATAGGATATCCGTTCGATGTTCAGACTGGCCGAGCCCGCCGGAACCTGCAGCAATTTAGCATCATTCTCTTTCAAGATGGCTGCAGAAATGCGCTGGATGGCCCTGACCGGCCGATTTCCGCTCTCAGCCAGCACCGCATAAAGCGACAGCGTGACCAACTCGGGGTTAGGCAGCACATGGATCGACAGCGCGGCGCGCTCGATTGCCATTGGCGTATCATTGGCAACGCGCAGGCGGCTGATGCGTGCTACCTTTTCACCGGAAGAAAGCCCCAGGGTGACCATCTCTTCCGGCGACGGTGCATATATGCCGCGATCAAGCCATGTCGAACGGACAATCATGCCGCGGCGGGCCATGTCCTCGGTGAACGATGTCAGATGGGACAGGGATTGTTCGACCCGCTCGGACCGCGGCGCGACGAATGTGCCGGAACCGTGCCTCTGGACAAGCAGTCCGCTATTCACAAGGCCCTGGACAGCTTTGCGCACCGTAACGCGCGATATGTCTGCCATGGCCGCAAGCTCGCGCTCGGGCGGCAGCGCGTCTCCCGGACGAAGCATACCATCGCGGACGGCATTCTCGATAAGGCGCTGAAGCTTCACATAGAGCGGGCCACCGACTGCCGATCCGTCGTTCAGTGAGGGCAGAATATCGATCAGGCCATCAGCCATGGATGGCCTCCGTGGTTTTGGAAGCAAATCTGTGCGCCGCCAATTGGATCGCTCCAGTGAGTGCGTCATTTAGAGGTGTCTGCAAATATGCCTGAAACCGTGGCGACAAAAGCGGTCCATACACGGGGCCAAGTCCCCCCAACAGGGAGAGGCGGGCCGGATTGCCAGCCGTGATAGCGTCCAGACCCTCTTCGATCTGTCCGATCGTTCTGTGCAGGATTGCAAGGGCAACACCGTCACCCCGGGATGCATATTCGAAAACCATGGGCGCAAACGAACCGAAATCGCCTGGGCCGGCCGAATGTGCGAACTGGACAATGCGATGGGGGTTGCCACCAAACCTGTCCATGATCGCACCGGTCAAGGGTGAGGAGGGGTGAAATTTGTCGTAGGCCAGCAACGTCTCTTCGAGGAGGTCGCGGCCCAGCCGAGCGCCTCCGCCGAGATCGCTGACTTTGAAGCCCCATCCGCCCGCAAACCGGATGTCGCTGTCAATTCGGGTTACATAGGCCGAGCCGGTGCCCAGGATGACGACCGTTCCATCATGGTCGCCGAGCGCACCCTGAAGCGCGATAACCCCATCGGAATAGACTAGAGAATTCCTGAAAGGCAGCATGGCCTGGAGCTGTGATGCATTGCTGCCGACATTTGCACCGGCAAGACCAAGCACAGCCGACAGGGAGGAGATTGCCGAGCGGTCAATTCCTGCGTCGGCCAGCGCCGCTTCCGTAGCATCCAGAATGTTGAGGCGTGCGGTGTTCATGTCGGTCATGATGTTGGCCGAACCGCTTTTTCCGGTACCCAGAACGCGGCCGTTCAGATCAGCCAGCGCCGCTCTGCAGCCCGTTCCACCGCCGTCTATTCCCAGGAGATAAGTCACGTTTAATCATCCTCCAAAACTAGAATACCAATAAAATACCAATAGCCAAGCGTTAATTTGTTCTTTTTTTGGATTTCACCATGATCATTGAAATTATTACATAAAAACTCAGCTTGGAAAATCATTGCGGAAAATTTTTAAGATTTGCTGGACAAGTGGTATTTTTTTGGCATTAATTACGCCAACGAGGAGAAAGCAGTGGGAACAACCCGTACCGAGCAGCGCCACGACAAGGCATCAGGTCTGGACGAGCGATCGCCAGAAGATGTGTTGCGATTGCTGTACGAGGCACAGGTCGAGGCGGCAGCCTCGGTTGCCGGGGCCACGGAGTCCATAGCGCGGGCTGCACTCCTGGCCGCCGAAACCCTTCGCGAGGGCGGCCGTCTTGCTTATGCTGCAGCCGGGAGTTCCGGCCTGATGGCGCTTGCCGATGCACTTGAATTGCCGGGCACCTACGGTATCGCTCCGGACCGCATCGTTATCCTTTTGGCTGGCGGCGTTACCGGCCTCAATCGCCTCGCCGGCACATATGAGGATGACACTGTGCAGGCAGCCAAGGATATTGCCGATGCCGGTCTTGCTGAAGTCGATTGTCTCATCGCGATTTCTGCAAGCGGCTCAACTCCCTATGCGCTTGCGGCGATTGACGAGGCGTCGAGGCGCGGCCTCAAGATCATCTCGATTGCAAACAATCCGGACGTTCCGCTGTTCAACCAAGCGCATGTGGCCATCACACTGCCAACCCCGCCCGAAATGGTTGCAGGATCTACCCGCATGGGGGCGGGAACGGCCCAGAAGATTGCGCTCAATCTCTTGTCAACCTTGATGGCTGTCCACCTCGGCCATGTCCATGATGGTTACATGGTCAATCTGACCGCCGACAACATCAAACTGCGGGAGAGGGCGGCACGGATCGTATCCGCCATCGGCGCCTGCGATATCACTGATGCGGCACGGCTGTTGGAGTTGAGTGGAGGATCCGTCAAATCGGCAATCCTGCTCGCCGCCGGAGCGCCAAGCGCAGAAACAGCAACAGAAATTCTCGAAAGCAATCAACAGAGGCTTCGCCCGGCGCTTTCGAAATTGAAAGAGAGCCTCGGCTCTCGTTAACGGCACTGCTCATGAGGGTGCAACAGGAGACTGAAATGGGAAGCAAGACACTTAAAACACTGCTGATGGCGACGAGCGTACTGGCCACCGCCGGCTTTGCACACGCCGAAGATACGACGCTGACGATTGAAAGCTGGCGCACAGACGATCTGGCCATCTGGCAGGAAAAGCTGATTCCGGCGTTCGAGGCCAAGAATCCCGGTATCAAGGTCAAGTTCGCTCCGACGCCGCCGACCGAATACGACGCTGCCCTTGGTGCGCGTTTCGATGCGGGCAGCGCCGGTGACATCATCACCTGCCGTCCGTTCGACAAGTCACTCGAGCAATTCAAGCGCGGAAATCTGTCCAGCCTCAACGACCTGTCGGGTATGAAGAACTTCTCCGACGTCGCCAAGGCAGCATGGACAACCGACGATGGCAAGGACACGTTCTGCGTTCCGATGGCCTCTGTTATCCATGGCTTCATTTACAACAAGGATGCCTTCGACAAGCTTGGGATCGCCATTCCAACCACGGAAGCTGAGTTCTTTGCAGCACTCGACAAGATCAAGGCCGACGGAACCTACATTCCGATGGCGATGGGTACGAAGGATCTCTGGGAAGCCGCGACCATGGGTTACCAGAACATCGGACCAACCTACTGGAAGGGTGAAGAGGGTCGCGCCAAGCTGATCAAGGGCGAATCCAAGCTCACCGATCCGGAATGGGTCGAGCCTTACAAGGTTCTTCTGAAGTGGAAGGATTATCTCGGCGACGGTTTCGAAGCCCAGACCTATCCGGACAGCCAGAACCTGTTCACGCTCGGCCGCGCCGCGATCTACCCGGCGGGTTCTTGGGAAATCGGCCTGTTCAATACGCAGGCCCAATTCAAGATGGGTGCATTCCCGCCACCGGTCAAAAATGCCGGTGACGCTTGCTACATCTCCGATCACAACGATATCGGTGCCGGCCTGAATGCCAAGAGCGCCCATCCTGAAGAAGCCAAGAAGTTCCTGGACTGGGTTGCCTCGCCTGAATTTGCCGACATCTACGCCAACGCGCTTCCGGGATTCTTCAGCCTGAATTCCACGCCGGTGAAGATGCAGGATCCGCTGGCGCAGGAATTCGTCTCGTGGCGCGAAAAATGCAAACCGACGATCCGCTCGACCTACCAGATCCTGTCGCGCGGCACGCCGAACCTCGAGAACGAAACCTGGGTTGAATCGGCCAACGTCATCAACGGCACCGATACGCCGGACGCTGCCGCCAAAAAGCTGCAGGATGGTCTCGACAGCTGGTACAAGCCTGCCAAGTAAGCCAATCGATAGCCGGAGCGTCCACCACGGGCGTTCCGGCTATTTCTTTATCGAAAGCATAACGTTCGCTGTTGCGCTATCATCCAGCTGACGGCCGCCGTGCGCCGCGTCAAGCGCCAAAATCCAGAGCAGGGGGTCTCGAATTAATGGCCACAGTCGCAGAAGTTTCGATCGACAGAGGCGCAGACAAGCGCCAACGGCGCTGGCATATCCTGGTATTCCTGGCCCCGGCTGTCCTTGTCTATACGGCCGTTATGATCCTGCCGCTCATCGAAACGCTGCGGCTCTCCCTGTTTAACGTCAAGGATGGTCAGAGCGTTTTTGTTGGCTTTGGCAATTTCCAGGTCCTGTTCGGTGACCCGCGTTGGGCGGCCAGCTTCTGGAACGCATTACGCAACAATTTCGTCTTCTTCCTGATCCACATGCTGGTGCAAAATCCGATCGGTGTCGCGCTCGCTGCGCTTCTCTCCGTGCCCAAGCTGCGCTTCGGCGCTTTCTACCGCACCGCCATGTTCCTGCCGACGCTCCTTTCTTTCGTTATCGTCGGTTTCATATGGAAGCTCATCCTGTCGCCGATATGGGGCGTTTCCCCCTATCTGCTCGATCTGGTCGGCTTGAAGTCGCTGTTCTCGCCATGGCTTGGCAAGCCGAACACTGCGCTGATCGCGGTGTCGCTCATCTCGGTATGGCAATATGTCGGTATTCCGATGATGCTCATCTACGCGGCCATGTTGAATATCCCCGATGAGGTGCTGGAGGCGGCCGAGTGCGACGGCGTAACCGGCTGGAGCCAGTTCTGGAAAATCAAGTTGCCGCTGATCCTGCCATCGATCGGCATCATCTCGATCCTCACTTTCGTCGGCAATTTCAATGCCTTCGACTTGATCTATACGGTGCAGGGTGCGCTCGCTGGACCCGACGGCTCGACGGATATCCTTGGTACCTTGCTGTACCGCACCTTCTTCGGCTTTCAGCTGCAGATCGGCGACAAATCGATGGGGGCGACGATCGCGACCGTGATGTTCCTGATCATCCTGTCGGGCGTCTGCCTCTACCTCTTTGCCATTCAGCGGCGCATGCGCCGGTACCAGTTCTAGGAGAAGCGATCCATGGCCAAACCCACAGCATCGCCCCTTCGTACCGGCCTCGTTCATCTCGCGCTCGGCACCTACACGCTCATCGCGCTATTCCCGGTGTTCCTGACCGTTATCAACTCGTTCAAGGATCGGGCATCGATCTTCCGTGATCCGCTCGGCCTGCCAACACCATCGACATTCAGCCTCGTCGGTTATCATACGGTCCTGGGGCAGGGAGATTTCGTCCTCTATTTCCAGAACAGTTTCATCGTCACAGCCGTATCGATCTTCTTCGTTCTGCTGTTCGGCGCCATGGCCGCCTTTGCGCTTTCGGAATATCGCTTCAAAGGCAATACCATGATGGGCCTCTATCTTGCGCTTGGCATCATGATTCCCATTCGCCTTGGTACAGTGGCGATCCTGCAGGGAATGGTTGCCGCCGGTCTCGTCAATACACTGACGGCACTCATACTGGTCTACACGGCGCAAGGCCTGCCGCTTGCGGTGTTCATCCTCACGGAGTTCATGCGGACCGTCTCAGATGATCTGAAGAACGCCGGGCGCATTGACGGTCTTTCCGAATACTCGATCTTCTTCCGGCTGGTGCTGCCGTTGGTCCGGCCCGCCATGGCAACGGTCGCGGTCTTCACTATGATCCCGATCTGGAACGACCTGTGGTTCCCGCTGATCCTTGCACCAAGCGATGCCACCAAGACGGTGACGCTCGGCAGTCAGGTATTCATCGGTCAGTTCGTGACCAACTGGAACGCGGTCCTTGCGGCCCTGACACTCGCCATCGTGCCTGTTCTCGTCCTCTATCTCATCTTTTCGCGGCAGCTCATCCGCGGCATTACCTCTGGAGCGGTCAAATGACGGCACAAAAGCCAATCCGGGTTCTCGTGGCGGGTCTCGGCAACATGGGCCGCAGCCATGCGCTTGCCTACCACAACAATCCAGGGTTCGAGATTATAGGGCTGGTCAATCGTTCGGTTGTGGCCCTTCCGGAAGAACTGCGCGCCTACACGATCCATCCGGCCTTCGAACAGGCGCTGGCCGAGCTCAAGCCTGATCTGGTGTCGATCAATACCTATTCGGACAGCCACGCTGATTTTGCCGTCGCAGCCATGGAAGCAGGGGCCGACGTCTTCGTCGAAAAGCCGCTGGCGACAACGGTGGCCGATGCGGAAAGGGTCGTTGCTGCCGCAAGGAAACATGGCCGCAAGCTCGTGATTGGCTATATCCTGCGCCATCACCCTTCCTGGGTGCGACTGATCGAAGAGGCGCGCAAGCTCGGCGGCCCCTATGTCTTCCGCATGAACCTCAACCAGCAGTCGAGCGGTGCTACCTGGGAAACCCACAAGTCGCTGATGCAGACGACGTCACCCATTGTCGACTGCGGCGTGCACTATCTCGATGTGATGCTGCAGATCACAGACGCCAAACCGGTTCAGGTACGCGGCATGGGCGTGCGCCTGTCCGATGAGATTGCCGCCGGCATGTACAATTACGGCCATCTGCAGGTCCTGTTCGATGACAACAGCGTCGGTTGGTACGAGGCAGGTTGGGGACCCATGATGTCGGAGACGGCCTTCTTCGTGAAGGATGTCATCTCCCCCAACGGTTGTGTCTCGATCGTCATGGACCAGGACGCCAAATCGGATGACATCGACTCCCATACCAAAACCTCGACCATTCGCTTGCATTCAGCAGCAACGGGTCCGGACGGGCGCTTTGCCAGGCCGGACGAACTCCTGAACATGGCCGGGGAGCCCGGCCACCAGGAGCTTTGTGACCTGGAACAGGCATTTGTCCTGAAGGCAATTCGCGAAGACATCGATCTCGGCCGGCATATGCAGGATGCAGTCCGCTCGCTCAGTGTCTGCCTCGCGGCCGACGAAAGCGTCAGGACGGGCAAGCCGGTCAACCTTTGAATTTGAATCAAGAAACGGGAACAAGACATTGGGTTCTTTGAAGATTGAAAATATCCGCAAGTCCTTCGGCCATGTCGACGTGCTCAAAGGCATCGACCTCGAGGTCAAGGATGGCGAGTTTGTGATTTTTGTCGGGCCGTCCGGTTGCGGGAAATCTACCCTGCTACGGGTGATCGCCGGACTTGAGGATGCGACGTCGGGTGAAATCCTGATCGATGGCAAGAAGGTCAACAACACCCCGCCAGCCAAGCGCGGCATTGCCATGGTGTTCCAGACCTACGCGCTCTACCCGCATCTCTCCGTTCGCGACAATATGGGCCTTGGCCTGAAGCAGGCGGGCAAGCCCGCGGACGAAATCAAGGAGCGCACCAGGATCGCATCCAACATGTTGTCGCTGGACGAATATCTGGAGCGTCGCCCGGCTGAACTCTCCGGCGGTCAGCGCCAGCGTGTCGCTATCGGCCGCGCCATTGTGCGCGAACCGCAACTGTTCCTCTTCGACGAACCGCTGTCGAACCTCGATGCCGCCTTGCGCGTCAATACACGCCTGGAGATCGCGCGGTTGCACCGGCAGCTCA
The DNA here is from genome assembly GCF_020164435.1 of Phyllobacterium lublinensis. GTDB lineage: Bacteria > Pseudomonadota > Alphaproteobacteria > Rhizobiales > Rhizobiaceae > Phyllobacterium > Phyllobacterium lublinensis. The sequence continues at coordinate 86,797 of NZ_JAIUDQ010000017.1, forward strand.
AGGCGACCATGATCTATGTGACGCATGATCAGGTCGAGGCGATGACGCTCGCCGACAAGATCGTGGTGCTGAACAACGGCAGGATCGAGCAGGTAGGCTCGCCCATGGAACTCTACAACGCGCCTCAGACGATCTTCGTTGCCGGCTTCATCGGCTCGCCGCAGATGAACCTGATTGACGCGACCAAGCTTGGTCAAAGCGGGGCAAAGACCATTGGCATCCGGCCGGAACACATTCAGGTCAGCAAGAGCTCAGGCGAATGGAAGGGCTCGGTCATCCACGTTGAACACCTCGGCGCCGATACGATCATCTATCTCCAGACCGATTTCGGTCCGCTGACCGTCCGCCTTTTCGGCGAGCACAACTACGATGTCGATGGCGTTCTCTATGCAACGCCGGATGCGGGTCGTACCTACCGGTTTGATAATGACGGGCAGGTCATCAAGGGCTGATTTTGCCGATTCATGTCATGACATGGTCAAACGTTTGGGCCATAGTCCGGCGCGCCGTGGAATCGATTTCACGTGCCGCTTAAAGGGACAGAAAAACAGGACGATGACGATGGGCTGGACACCGGATTCCAAACGCTACGACACAATGAAGTACAATCGCTGCGGCAGGAGTGGTCTCAAGCTTCCCGCCATCTCCCTGGGGCTGTGGCACAATTTCGGTCACGACACGCCGCACAGCCTCAAGCAGGCGATCTGCCGCCAGGCCTTCGATCTCGGGATAACGCATTTCGATCTCGCCAACAATTACGGCCCGCCGCCCGGATCGGCGGAAGAAGCGTTCGGCGAAATCCTGCGCAATGACTTCAAAGGATATCGGGACGAGCTGATCATTTCCTCGAAGGCGGGCTATGGCATGTGGCCTGGCCCCTATGGGGAATGGGGCAGCCGCAAATATGTCATCGCCAGCTGCGACCAGAGTCTCAAACGGCTTGGCCTTGACTATGTCGACATTTTCTATTCGCACCGGTTCGATCCGGATACGCCGCTGGAAGAGACGATGATGGCGCTGGATCATATTGTCCGGTCCGGCCGCGCACAGTATGTCGGCCTTTCCTCCTACAACTCGAAGCGAACCCGCGAAGCCGAGGCCATTCTTGAAGAGCTCGGTACGCCGTGCCTCATTCATCAGCCCAGCTATTCGATGATCAATCGCTGGATCGAAGAGGACGGTCTTATCGACACCCTGGAAGACCTCGGGATCGGTTCGATTGTTTTCTCGCCGCTGTCCCAGGGTATGCTTACCGACAAATACCTCAAGGGCGTGCCGGAGGAGAGCCGTGCCGCGCAGGGCAAGTCCCTCAATCCGAACTTCCTGAGCGAAAGCAACATCGCCAATATTCGTGCCCTCAATGACATCGCCGCCAAGCGTAGTCAGACGCTGGCACAGATGGCGATCGCCTGGGTACTCAGGAAAGGGCGTATCACGACAGCTCTCATTGGAGCCAGCAAGCCGCAGCAGGTTATCGATTGCGTCAAGTCACTCGATAACCTTGAGTTTACGGATGCCGAGCTTGCCGAGATCGACAAGTATGCCAACGATGCCAATGTCAACCTGTGGGCGGCGTCCGCCGAACGTGACGGTCCGCAGCGTGTGCCTCCGAAACTGGCCTGATATCGGTGATCACATCCCAACGCCAACGCATCCCTGTCGTTGGCGTTCTTTTCGCCCGACGCCGAGATTGGCAGCACAGCGCTAATGTGCGAAATGTCTACGCCATGAAATTATGCGGATTGGAATAGTTCGATGAAGATTGCGATGATCGGGACCGGTTATGTCGGTCTGGTGTCGGGTGTTTGCTTTGCCGAGTTCGGCTTTCAGGTCACCTGCGTGGACAAGAACCCGGCGATCATCGAGCGCTTGCAGGCCGGTGAAGTCACAATCTTTGAGCCTGGTCTGGACGAGCTGCTGGTGCGCAATGCCCGTGATGGCCGTCTGGTGTTCACCACCGATCTCGCCACCACCGTTTCCGAGGCCGATGTCATCTTCATCGCCGTGGGCACACCTTCACGCCGAGGTGATGGCGAGGCCGACCTCCAATACATCCATGCGGCGGCCGATGAAATTGCGGCCGCAATGAAGCCTGATGCCGTGGTCGTGATCAAATCCACCGTCGTCGTTGGCACCAATGCCGACGTACGCGAGCGTATCGCCCGAGCCCGGCCGGGGGTTCCGTTCTCCATGGTCTCCAATCCGGAGTTCCTGCGTGAAGGTTCTGCAGTCGAAGATTTCATGCGACCGGATCGGGTCGTTGTCGGCGTCCACGACGAACGTGGCACGGCGGCCATGAAACGCGTCTACCGTCCGCTTTATCTTCGCGAGACGCCGATGATCGTGACGACGCTGGAAAACGCTGAAATCATCAAGTATGCGGCCAATGCGTTTCTGGCAATGAAGGTCACGTTCATCAATGAGGTTGCCGATCTTTGCGAAAAGGTCGGCGGCAATGTGCAGGACGTGGCGCGGGCTATTGGCATGGACAATCGCATCGGCTCGAAGTTCCTGCATGCGGGTCCAGGTTTCGGCGGCTCGTGCTTCCCCAAGGATACGCGTGCCTATGCCGCGACGGGCCGCAAGATGAATGCGCCGCAGACGCTGATCGAGCAGGTTGTAACCGTCAATGAACTGCGCAAGCGCTCCATGGCTGAGCGGGTTATCGAAGCTGCCCAGAAAACGGGCGCGAAGAGCGTTGCGGTCCTTGGCATCGCGTTCAAGCCCAATACGGACGACATCCGAGAGTCGCCTGCGCTGGACATCATTCCTGCGCTGCAAAAGGCAGGCTTGGCCGTGCGTGCGCATGATCCCGAAGCGCGCTCCGTGGCAGAACCGGTATTGCCCGGCGTCATCTGGTGCAAGTCGGCCTATGAAGCGACGGACGGTGCTGGCATCGCTGTTCTTCTGACCGAATGGAATGCCTATCGCGCCCTTGACCTGAAGCGCGTGGCAAGCCTGATGAGCGGGAATATCCTGTTCGACCTGCGCAATGTCTACAGCGCCCAGGATCTTGAAGGCACCGGCCTTGATTATCGTTCGGTCGGCCGGCCGCTGGTCGGGAAGGGTGACTAACGTTGGCTTGTTGCGACACCGTCCGTTAATTCAAATTCAAACGGTACAGATTCCCAAAGCTGCTCAAGCCTCATCGACCTCACAACCATAGCCTCCCATTGGCGCGAAGTGAAAGCGACCTGCTCGCGAGCGGCTTTACTGCCTGTTCTACCTGCCTTGTTGTGGTCATAACACGTGTCACCTTTCCCCGAGATGGGTGGTGCGCACTCCGCCGCTGCCTGTCGACATGAGTTACTAGGTACCGTGCATCTCCAACGGAAAAGGCGTCCGTTCCCAGAATTTTTGAATCTTGTAGGTTGTTACGGAGGTGGTCTCCCAATCATGGAGAATTCGTGCGAGTTCGATGCAGTCCCCGGCGACCAGTGCCGGATAGAAATCTGGTGAAATACGATCGACATGTGCACGCATCCTCTCATTGCCGCCAAGTATCTTCCTGGGCAATTCCAGATCGCCTTTGATAATTGGTAAAAGCATTTCGAGAAATTCTATATATGTCGATACAATCCATGGCATCTTAAGGTTGGAAACAAAAGAAAAGTATTCATCGAATGTTTGTATCGAGTCTAACAGCGAAAGAGTTTCTTCGATCGATCTCAGCATATAGGCAACAGTGTCGGGCTTGGTCCGATCCCATCCCGATTCTTTGACCGGTGAGTCTTGAAAGGACTGGATAAAGCGTGCCCCCCAGCCAGGATGTACGTGGGTATGCGCAGGCACGAGCAGGTCTATTGATACGCTTGGCACAAATGCGTCGGGATTGCGTGAACTGTCAATGTATACCCCCTTCAAAATATGGTGGATGGGTTTGATGAAGACAAAGCGACCGATCGATACCAAGTCCTTGCGTCCTTGCACCAACGGCTGCACTGCCAACCTTACGTCTCGCGTCGTTGTCATTGGGTTATCTGTCCTGACTGTATCCGTTGGTAGGTCTCACTTCTATGAGGAAGAAATGCTTGACGTTGGGAAACTTCTTTGCCGCCGAGCGTGAGAGTAGCTCCATCCGCCGATCGTCAAATCCCGTTCTGCCCGTCTTGACGTCGTAGATGCAGGCTAGGTCGTCCCCAACGGGTTCGTAGATGTCGAGGCCGACTGTGTCCCTTTCTTTGCGTTTTATGCGCTCGTGATAATATTCATCTGGTGCGCCGTCGCGCGGCTTTTTGATGTACAACTCGGGATAGAGCCGACCCTCTCCAATCAAGTTTATCTCAAGCTCAACGCCAAGGTGAAAAGCCAATCCATAGCCCTGCGGCGACCCGCCTTCGGGCAACGCACCCATACTGGTTGCGATTTTGTTTACGACAGTCTGCACAGTAAAATATTCCGGACAGAATTTGTTCACCGTCTCGCGATCCACCTCGCGCACGCTTGCCCATACCTTGGCATCAGAATCTCCCTTGGTGAACTGTTTGGCACGCAGCGATAATATTGGAACAACATAAGGATCCTCCGCTGTGGCAACGGCGTTGTACTGCTGCACGGCTTCGGCAAGCGGGTACTCGAGCTCGGGCGCTTTCAGGAATGACAAGAGGCTCGTAGCTGAACGGATGACAGGATTGCTTCTTACGATCGCCCGAAGCGGAATCTCGCGATCGATCTGTCGACCGATTTGTTCGGCTCGCCCTATCCAGGAGCTGTTGCCCGGTTTGGATGCGCCTTGCGCCAAGGTTGCCCCGGTCAGAACCGGATCAATGGCGCCATTGCCATCGGTCCATTGGCCGCCGTCAGGATGGCCCGCTGGAACACGAGGTTGGTTCGGGTCGTATTTAAGGAGGAGTTCAAGTTCGTCCCAGAACCTGAGCTGCTCGTAGAGCATATCCTGTTGCCGCTCGAGCAACCGGTATTGCGCCTTCTCTTCGGCGAGCGGGATGCCCCGCTTCGGCGTCCTCAATCGAATATCGTTGGTTTTGATTTGGCGAATGAGCTGATGGTAAAGAGGATTTTCTTTTGGCGATTGATACATGAATAATGTCCTTGTTAAAGGACTATAATCCTATTCATGTGTCCGCCATCGTCAATTCTACATTAGTAGCATTTGCCCAGATCACCCATTGCGTTGGCTGGTGGGCTGACTCCTGCCATGACCAGGCTGTCCTGCCAGCCCGGTCGTGGCTCGTGTCAACTGCTAGTAGTCGATGACACCGTCCAGCGCATAATGCTTGACCGACTTGCGATTGGCGATCAGTTCGTCAACTGTCGGCGAGCCTGTCATGGCGCGCGAGATCGCAAGTTTGGTGGCCTCATAATTGGTCCGGTACAGATCCTTGCGGTCGAGGTTCTCGTCGTCGACACAGCGTGGATCGAGCCATACCGTGATGATCATGCACAGCTCGTCGGCCTCATCCTTCGGAAGGATGTTTTCAATGAGGCAATCGACAATCGCATCGCCCATGGCGGCCTGCACGACGCCACCCAGCAATTCGGCATAGGCCATGTTCTTGATGGTGACCTTGCTGGTCATCATTGTTGCCGGTCGAACCGCCTGGTTGAGGTCGCGGACGACAAACATGCGTGTATGACCCTTCACTTGTCCCATCATCGAGGCAAAGGCGTGTCCCACAGGACCCTTGACTGACCCGATGACAACTTCCGGCATGGCGTCTGTCGCCTGACCCTCGGCTGCCAGAACCGTTGCTTCACCTGTACGAAACCATATGTCGGTCATGTCTTTTCCCTTTGATTTGCTGTCCGACGCTATCGATAGCGCCTGTTTCACGTCCACTTGACGAAAGCTCGCTTGTCCTGAGGTAAGGCGGCGCCATACGGGAAGCCGCCGGCAGGCTTATTGCAAAGCCTTGTAAAGCGTTATCGTCGTCCTGCGGCCCTTGCTGTAGTTGATCCCCGAAACCGTCGCCACTGCCGCAACCGATTTCTCGCCCTCGGGCAGACTGCTGAAGAAAGCGTCACGTTCCCGCTCATCAACGGCCGCGATGGCGCAGGCCGGATCCGCCAGAATATGTTGCGCCGCGCCCGCACCATTGGTCAGCACCGTTGCCGTTCCGGCCAAAAACACGAGGCTTGGCTCCGTGAAGCTTGCGGAGGCGAGCACGCTGTTGTCGCACTGCCGGGCCGCCTTGAACGCATCGGCAATAGCCGGGCTCAGCCAGATCGGCGTCAGGGCCGGGACGACACCCCAGGTAAGCAGGCCGAAGGTAATAATCGCAAAAGTTGCAGCAGCTTGCATTGCTCCCTTGAGATTATGATTCAGGATGAGGCCGCTGGCGAAAAGGCCGGCCGCGAGGGCCGTGAAGAAGGCGATTATGCCTGGCAATGAGAAAGAGCCCGTCATCACATAGGGAAGGACGAGGCCCGCTCCCATGAATGCCAGTGTTGCCGCGGCAAGACCCAGCAGCGTCAGGCGCTCCAGCCATATCTGCCAGCGTCCGCGATAGGGTTCAGTGGCGATGCCGGTATCGATCGCCCATGCCATCATCAGCAACAGGGCCGGATAGGCCGGCAGGATGTAGTGCGGCAACTTGGTCGGGATGAGCTCCGTCACCAGCCAGAACGGCACGTACCAGGCGACCAGAAAGGCGAGGCGTGGATCCTCACGCAGTCGGCTCAGGGCATGCAGGCCGCCGCGAAGGGCCAGCACGCCGAACGGCCAGATGAAGACGACGAAGATCAGCGCGAAATAGCCGGGCGGCGCCCCGTGGCTTTCCTGACCCTCACCGACTTTGGAGAGGAAGTCCTTGTTGACGGATTCGTTGAAGAATGCGCCGCCGCTCTTCAGGGTGATAAGGATAAGCCAGGGCAGGACAATCGCCAGGAGGATGAAGAGACCGCTCAGCGGCTTCAACCGCTTGAGCCAGCGCCAGTCGCGGTAGAATGCGCTGAGCGCTGCCATGGTGAGCAAGCTGACAAACGGCGTGATCGGCCCCTTGATCAGGATGCCGACCGCGGTTGCCACCCAGAAAACCAGTGCTGGCGCCCATCTTTCCGGCGCCTGCATGCGGCTTGCCATCCAGATCCATGCGAGGCCACCCTGCGCAAAGACGACGGTAGCAAGGACCATGGCGTCGGTCTTGGCCACGCGTGCCTCAAAGCCAAGCATGACGATTGCGGCAAGCGCGATCCCGGCCAACAGGCCAGCACTCTGGCCAAAGAAGGCAGCGCCCAGCGCTGCAGTGCCAATCACGGCTACGGTTGCTCCCGTCACCGAAACCAGTCTGTAGACCCAGATGGGTGCATTGCCGTCGTGTCCGGCGAGCTTCAGCGCGGCGCTTTGCAGCCAGTAGATGCCGATCGGCTTCTTGTAGCGGGAGGCGTCCTGAAAGCGGATATCGACGTAATCGCCACTTTCGGCCATTTGATGCGTTGCCTGGACATAGCGCGATTCATCCCGGTCGAGGGGCGGTATCGAACCGATGCCGGGAAGGAAGGAGACAAGGCAGATGAAGATCAGCAAGAGGCAGTGACTGACGCGAAGCCGTCTCAGGCTACTGGGGGCTGCAGTGTGCGTTTCGGTCATCGATGCCACTGTGTCACGTGTCCTGCGTCATTGCTTTCTTCTCATTGGCTATCAGCCAGAGATTGCGGATGTATACGACAAGGCCGAGGCCCTGGCCGGCGATGAAGACCGGGTCCTTGCGCACGATGGCATAGACGAACAGCAGCGCGCCGCCGAACAGCGAGAAAAACCAGAATGTCACCGGCACGACGCTGCGTTTTGCCCGTTCCGAGGCGAGCCACTGCAGCACGAAGCGCATGGTAAAGCAGGCCTGTGCGAAAAAACCGAGCACGACCCAGGCATCGAACTGGGCGATGAAAACCGAGTGCAGCCAGTTGGTGATAGCGTCAGCCATGGCTGATCTCCGTAATCGTTGGAACGGTCTTGCGACGCTTTCTCAGCCACCAGACCCCGTACAGATCGAGAACGCCGCGCAGGCCGCGATCGAAGATCCCGTAATTGGACTTGCCGTGGCGCCGCTCGCGATCGACCACATCGACGTGTACGACGCCATAGCCTTCACGTATGACGAGCGCCGGCAGGTACCGGTGCCAACCGTCAAAGAACGGCAATTCGCGGAAGAGCTGTGTATGCAGGGCCTTCAGGCCACAGCCGGAATCGCGCGTATTGTCCTTGAGGATGGCTCCGCGCAGCTTGTTTGCATATTTCGACGCGATTTGCTTCAGCTTGGTATCGGTCCGCTTCAGGCGCTGACCGGCAGCAATGCCGACCGCAGGCCCGGCCTGCAGCAGCGCATCGGCCAGCCGGGGCAGGTATGCGGGGTCGTTCTGTCCATCGCCATCCATGGTGACGACGACCATGCCTTTCGCGGCAAATACGCCGGAGCGTACCGCCGCGCTCTGACCGGCGGACTTGTCATGGCGCACATGGCGTAGCGGCTTTCCGGCCTTCATCCTTGCCGCGAGCGCCTCGCCCGTTGCATCCGTCGAGCCGTCATCAACGACGACCACCTCGTAGCTGCGGCCATCCATGGCAGCATCCACTTCGTCGAGGAGAAAGGCTAGATTTGCGGCCTCGTTGCGGCACGGAATGACGATTGTGATTGCCGGATTGCTCAAGTCAGACGCTTTCGTAATGTCTCATCAGGGGCGCTCCATAACATTGAAAACCGCGCCTTGCTATCCTCATTTGTGTCACGGCGCCCCAATGGTGCGGGGGATAATCAGCGCCTGTTGCGGATGTCGGTCAGCGTCTTGGCCGGTGTGATCGCCTCTGGGTCGAGGCGGATTTCGATGATTGCCGGCTTGCGGCTCGCAACAGCGCGCTCCCATGCGCCCTCGAACTGCTCCGTCGTTTCAACGGTCTCGCCGTGACCGCCATAGGCACGTGCGAGCATGGCGAAGTCCGGGTTGGTCAGGTCCGTGGCAGACACACGTCCGGGATATTCACGCTCCTGATGCATGCGGATCGTGCCGTAGATATTGTTGTTGATCACGAGAACAATGATCGGAAGATCGTATTTGACGGCCGTTGCGAAGTCCTGGCCGTTCATCAGGAAGCAGCCATCGCCGGCAAAGCACACGACGGTGCGCTCGCGATAGAGCTGCTTGGCCGCGACAGCTGCCGGCAATCCGTAACCCATGGAGCCCGAGGTTGGGGCGGCCTGGGTTGCGAAGCGGCGGAAGCGATGGAAACGGTGCAGCCATGTGGCGTAATTGCCGGCGCCATTCGTCATGATCGCGTCTTCGGGCAATACACTTTCGAGATAGGTCATTATAGGGCCCATCGCCACCTTGCCCGGTCCGGTCTTCGGCGGCGTTGACCAGGTGAGATAGGACTTGTGGGCAATCTCGGCCTGTCCGGGCCAGTTGATATGGGAAGGGGCAGCGAGGTGTTCGACCGCTTCGGCAAAGGCGTCCGGTGCGGCATTGATGGCGAGACTTGGACGATAAACGCGTCCGAGTTCGTCCGCGTCGGGATGCACATGGATCAGCGTCTGCTTGGGGTAAGGACTATCCATCAACGTGTAGCCGGAGGATGGCATTTCCCCAAAACGCCCGCCGACAAGCAGAAGGACATCCGCTTGTCTGATGCGCGCTGCGAGGTCCGGATTGATGCCGATTCCCACATCGCCAGCATAGTTCGGATGAAGGTTATCGAACAACATCTGCCGGCGGAAAGAGCAGCCGACAGGAAGATGCCATTTTTCTGCAAAGCGAGTGATGGAGTGAACCGACCGTTCGCTCCAGCGCGAGCCGCCGAGGATCATGAAAGGGTTGGATGCGCCTTGCAGGAGATCAGCCAGCCTCTCGATGCTGTTGGGCGAGGGGCCGGTTTCAACCATCTGCCAGCCCTGTGCCGAGACGGCTTCGACCTCGTCTGTCAGCATGTCCTCAGGCAATGCCAGCACGACAGGGCCGGGGCGGCCGGATGTCGCCACCGAAAATGCCCGGGTGACGAATTCGGGAATGCGCCTTGCGTCGTCGATTTCCGCGACCCATTTCGCAGTATCGGCAAAAAAGCGCCGGTATTCGACCTCCTGGAAGGCCTCGCGCTCGCGGGCGTCGCGCTGCACCTGGCCGATGAACAGGATCAGCGGGGTCGAGTCCTGTTTGGCTATATGGATGCCGGGAGAGGCGTTCGTGGCACCCGGACCACGGGTGACGAAGCAGATGCCGGGCTTGCCGGTCAGCTTCCCCCAAGCCTCCGCCATCATCGTGGCGCCGCCTTCGGCGCGGCAGACGGTTACGCCGACATCGGCGTCATACAGCGCATCAAGCACCGCCAGGTAGCTTTCGCCCGGAACGCAGAAAAGGCGCTCGGCACCATTGGCGACCAACGCCTCAACGATCAGTTCACCGCCGGTTTTCATCAGTCATATCCTTAAGTTCGCTCGTTATTTCTGCACTGTGTTCACCAAGACGTGGGCTTGGCCGGTCATAGCTGAGTGGTGTCTTCGACATGAGAATGGGTGTGCGCACCGAAGGAATGCTGCTGCCATGTGCATCGTCGAGATCAAGCTTCAACTGGCGTGAAACGATCTGCGGATCATCGAACATTTCGCCGATCTGGTTTATCGGGCCCGCCGGTACAGCGTTGCTGGCGCAGGCTGCCAGCAGTTCGGCGCGCGTCTGTTTGACGGTCTCGGCACTGATCAGCTGCGTCAGTTCGGTGCGGTTTTCCAGCCGGGCACGGTTGGTCAGGAAGCGCGGCTCGCTGGCAAGATGTTGCAGGCCCACGATGCCGCAGAACCGGGCGAACTGGCCGTCATTGCCGACGGCGAGGATCATGTGACCGTCCGATGTCGGCACCACCTCATAGGGCGAAATATTCGGGTGTGCATTGCCCATGCGATGCGGGCTTTTCCCCGTCGCAAGGTAGTTCATCGCCTGATTGGCCATTACTGCCGATTGAACGTCAAACAACGCCATGTCGATCATTTGGCCTTCGCCGGTCTTGGCGGCATGCGCGAGCGCCGCCTGAATGGCTATGACGGAGTAAAGTCCGGTGAAGACATCGGCAACGGCAAGGCCGACTTTCTGCGGCTCTCCGTCGGGGTCTCCCGTTACCGACATCAGTCCCGACATGCCCTGGATGATGAAGTCATAGCCCGCCTGGGCGGCGTAGGGGCCAGACTGACCGAAACCGGTGATCGAGCAATAGACAAGGCGCGGGTTGCCTGCACTGAGCGACTCATAATCGAGGCCATATTTCTTGAGGCCCCCGACCTTGAAATTCTCCAGTACCACATCAGCGTTCCGGCATAGCGCCTTGACGGTTTCCTGACCTTCAGCCGAGGTGAAATCGACGGTGATTGAACGTTTGCCGCGATTGCAGGAGTGAAAATAGGCGGCGGAAAGATTCTCCCCCTCCTTGCTGGTGATGAAGGGTGGGCCCCAGCCCCGGGTCTCATCGCCGCCAGCGGGGTTTTCAACCTTGATAACGTCCGCGCCCAGATCGGCGAGAATCTGTCCGGCCCAAGGGCCGGCGAGGACGCGGGCCAGTTCGATGACACGTATTCCTTTGAGGGGGGCATCAGCCATGATTTTCAGGCACTCTTGAGCTTCATTGTCCGCCGGCTGACGACCTGTCCGGCCCAATCTACGAAATCTTGCATGACCACCTCCCGGTTGATCTCATTGAGACCTTCATGGCGAGTGTCTTCGTATATCCTCGCCGTGACATTCGTAAAGCCGAACTTGCGTAAGCGGCTTTCAAGATCTCTGATGGCCCTGCCTTTGGCCGTGGCCGGATCTTCTGCTCCGCCGACGAGATTGAACGGCATGTCGCGCGGCACGTTGTTCAGGAGGCCATCATCGGAGCCTGCGAAGATAAAGCCAAAGATATCGCGCCACATGCTTACGGTCGGATTCCAGCCCGAAAGCGGGTCGGCGAGATAGGCATCCACTTCATCCGGATCACGCGATAGCCAGTCAGATGCGGTCCGTCCGTTCTTGATGCTTCGGCCCCATTCCTGAAACGTAAGTTTGGGCAAGACCATGCTTGGAACATCCGACCCCAGAAACATGCGTTCGGCCCGCAGGATACCCTGTGCCAGGCGCCCAAGGACACCTGCCGAAAAGTTGGCATTCCAAATCGCCGCTGCATCGATCTTGCCCGGGTGCTTCAACGCGTAGTTGAAGGCAATGAGGCCGCCCATTGAATGGCCAAAGACAATCACTGGCAGACCCGGATGGCGGCTGTGGGACAGTTCATTGATTGCATCGACATCATCCAGCACGAGAGCAAGACCGTTGGATTGAGCAAAGCGCCCGGCCGGTGCGCCCGGCGCCTTGGTCAATCCATGGCCACGATGGTCGTGGGCGTAGACGTGAAAGCCTCTTGCGTTGAGAAACCGCGCGAAACGGCCATAGCGACCGGAATGCTCACTAACGCCGTGATTAATCTGGATGAGGGCACGTGGTGGGCCATCAGCGGGTGAAAAGCGCATGGCGAGCGTTGCCCCCGTTGCGGATGTCACCGGTTCTACGTCGTCAAATGCCATTCATGCCTCCCTTCGCAGTTTGAAAGGCTGGCGCACGATTAGTCAATGCGGAAAAAATCCGGGTTGAATCCGCCTAAATTAGTCCGATGCTGCACAATTAATAATCATGGATACTTTGATGCAATTTTATTTTGCAATACCCCTTGCAAACATCAAAAACATGCCGCAGAACTTCATTCCGAAAGACATCGGCTGCTGATGTTCTCGTCGATTGATACAACCGAAAGCACGCTAAATGAGTGTTGCATTGCAGGTTGAAAATCGATGATCCCGGCAATCCAGGTCTTGCCAGCTACATGGCCGTTCAAGGGAGAAGAGGACGCTCCCCGAATGCGGCACCAGAGGGGAAACCGGGTGACGGAAATATCCGCACCCGGTTTCGCTCGTTTTGGGCCAAGTTGACCGCGTGCATAAGGCCAACTTCAGTTAGATCGACATCCTGAGACTGTCTAAGAGCGAACTACCACAATCAATGCCGTCATCCTCGGGTTAAACCCGAGGACTGGGACGACGTAGAGGAGTGGTGTCAGGATAACGGCTTGCCAAAGCGCTGTGCATGGTTCGTAGCTCGACAGGCTCGCTATGATGAAGCTCACCATGAGGGACGTGGACTGATTGCAGGCAGTTATACTCTGCAGCGTTGGTGATTATCGTGCAGCCCACAGCCTCCCTCATGGTGAGCCCGTCGAACCACGCATAGCGCCGTTGCACGA
>NZ_JAIUDQ010000018.1 GCF_020164435.1 Phyllobacterium lublinensis
AATCTGTTGAACGTCGGTTACAAATACTCAATGTCGACATCCGACAACAATCACGAAAACAATGCCTTGAATTATATGAACACGTGTGCAAAATTGCACGCGTGTGCAACGATTTTAGTGGATGGTAACCGTGGAGCCGACGTCTTATGCCGATACTCTTGAGGCTCGCGCCGCACTCTGCTGTGAGGTCATTCGCTCTGCTGGCCAGCTTGTCCTGAAAGGCTTTCAAGGAGAACAGACTCGCAGCTTTTCGATGAAAGGCCCGCAGGATTTTCTCACAGCGACGGACGCCGCCTCGGAGGCCCACATTCGGAGCATGATAGGGGCGTATTTCCCGGGGGACAGTTTTTTCGGGGAAGAGGAAGGGGGCTCGATAGGAGCCCGGGTCTGGGTCGTAGATCCGGTCGACGGCACGGCGAACTTCGCCCGCGGTATCCCGCACTTCTGCATTTCTATCGCCTATGTCGAAAACGGCCGCACCGAGATTGGTGCTATCTTCAATCCTGCTCTCGATGAATTGTATTTCGCCCGGCGTGGGGAGGGAGCGACGCGCAATGGCCTGCCGATAAGGGTTGCGAACACCTTGCGGTTCGATGCCGCCTCGGTCGAGGTGGGATGGTCTACTCGTGTAGCGAATTCCGTCTATCTGGAAGTTATTCAGAGTCTGCTGGAGATGGGAGCCAACGTTAGACGAGCGGGATCCGGAGCGCTTGCATTGGCTTACGTCGCCGATGGCCGGTCGGACGGCTATATCGAGATGCATATGAACTCATGGGATTGCCTCGCCGGCCTACTTCTGGTCAGCGAGGCGGGAGGCGAAGTTTGCCCCTTTTTTACAATCGGCAGCCTGAGGGAAGGGGGGCCGGTCCTCGCGGCAGCAGCGGGCGTCGCTGCGGGCGTCAGCAAGGCATCGCATATTCCGTTGGCGAGCTCGCAAAACAGCGAGGAACGCCAGACAACGATGGCGTAGAACCGGCGCATATTCCCAAAGCAAAGAGAGGCGCGACGGAGCGCGGAGGAGTTCAAATGGATGGACCAGTTTATGACCGCCCTGCCATCAGTCTTATTGCTGAGGGTCTAGGGCCGCATGGCGTAGCTCTCTATATCGGTGGTAGCGACGGGGCGCGGGATCTCGGTCTGCTCCGTCGAAATCGCATCACGACGGTTGTGAACTGCGCCGTCAACCTCGACATAAACTTCCTACAGGCGGAAGCCGACGAGGGAGACCTGCGTGCAACCGGCTACGCCGACATCCGTTACTACAAGCTCGGGCTGATCGATGGTGAGGGCAGTCCGGACACGATGATGCTAGGCGCTTACTACATCCTCGACGGTGCTCTTCGCCAGACTATGCCAAAACGAGAAACCTATCCCTTCCAGGATGGCGGTAATGTGCTGGTCAATTGCCGCAGCGGTCGCAGCCGATCCGTCTCGCTCGTCGCGCTGTTTCTGCACAAGCAGCAGCCGCATCTCTACCCGACGCTCGACCACGCTGTTGCCGTTATTCGCGCGAAGCGTGAGCTGCGTCCGGATGAATGGTTCGAGACCCCGAAACCCATGCTTTATGCCGCTGCACGCCGTGCCTCCGAATGGATCGACACAATCGAAAACAGAAAGCAGACACAACCATGCTAACGCCGAGCCTCCCGATGATCGCGGTCATTGCGGACGCCCATTTCCACGACACCCAAGCGGATTTCGGCTTTGCCGGCATCGAAATTGAGGGCCAGCGCATGACGATGCGCAGCTGGTCCGATACACGGGAGTCGACCCGCGTTTTCAACGAGAGCGCTGATGTACTCCATGCCGCGCTCGAAGAAGTGGTAAGGCGCGGTGTCCGCCATGTCGTCTTGCTTGGTGACTACACCGACGATGGTCAGCGCGCTACCACGGAAACGCTGCAGGGCATCTTACTGAAGCACAACGAAACTTACGGCACAGCCTTCTACGCCCTGCCCGGCAATCACGATATCTTCGGGCCCTGCGGCCGGCATCACACCAAGAACTTCCTGGTGGACAATGGAAAATGCGTTTCGGTGTCAAGTGATGCACGCCGGGCAGGGAAGAAGATTGTTCTAAGTGACCGGATGTATTGCGAAGGCTATCCCGCGGGTCTTGGTCCCATGGCATCATTCGGTTATTTCCGCCGGCCGGAGTATGTGCATTGGGAAACGCCATTCGCTCGGTCCGATGCAGTGGAAGACCGTCTCTATGACGTTACGTCGCCGGATGGCAGAAATACCTACCGGCTGATGGATGCCTCCTACCTTGTCGAGCCGGAGCCTGGGCTTTGGCTGTTGATGATTGATGCCAACGTGTTCGAGCCGCTCGACGGTGACTTTGAAAGGGGAGAGGAAGCCGCATTCATCGACAGCACGTCCGGTGGCTGGAATGCGTTGCTGCGCAGCAAGGCCTTTATCATCGATTGGATTGCCGATGTCAGTCGCCGCGCCGAAAAACTTGGCAAAACGCTCCTCGCATTTTCCCACTATCCGGCACTTGACCCTTTTGATGGCGCAACCGACGCGGAGGCCACTCTGTTCGGTGAAACGAATGTCGTTCGCCGCACACCACGCAAGGCAGTCGCAGACGCGCTGCTTTCGGCCGGGCTGGCCGTCCATTTCAGCGGTCATCTACACGTGGAAGGCGTCACGCGACAAAGCGGGGGTAATCGTACGCTGACCAATATCGCAGTTCCGTCGCTTGTCGCCTTTCCACCCGCCTTCAAGGTGGTACAACCTTCGCTGCAGGAAATTAGGGTCGACACGGTGGAAATGGGGGCTTTGGCGGTCAACGATCGCCTGTGTCTGGGCTATATCCACGAAGCAGGCTTCTGCCAGGACCCGCCGGATCCGGCCTTCGCGGCGAAAAATTACGGTGGCTTCCTGCGCGGCCATAAGCGGTCGTTGGTACGCCATCGGTATTTCGCGAAAGAATGGGCTTCGGATATCGTCGCAGCGGTCAGCGACCGGAGCATTTCAGACATCGTTGCGCAGCTTAGCGCCGGAGAAGGCTACGAGGCGACAGGTGTTGCCACGCCTGACGCTTTGCCAATGGTCGAACTAATCACTGACTGGTACTGCCTGCGTCAAGGTGCATGCCTGGCCCTTCGGCATATCGAATCTGAAAGGCTGGGGCTCTATCGCATGCTCGCAAAGCACTTCGGGCGCGAACCGAAAGCACATGACGGTTCGCTTCCAAGCTTTCTGGGCATCTTCTTCGGCGCTCTTGGCGTTTTTCTGGATCGCGCCGAAGGAGGGTCACCCCATCTCACCGTCCCGATTCCCGTAGTAGGCGAAAACATGACGAGCGCGAGCAATGGAAGCTTTATCCAAAAATTGCGGCCGTCCCGAGTGACGCAACCAGATGTTGGCAATGCAACACGCTGCTAGAGACATGAGGTGATTTGATGGGATCAGTCATTATCAGCGTCAACCTCTTCGGCGCGGTAGCGTTGTTGCTGTTCGGGCTTGGTCAGATTAAGGATGGAATGTCGCGCGCTCTCGGAACAAAGCTGCGCACTTGGCTTGCGGCAGGCACGCGAAGCGGCGCCCGTTCCTTCATCGCAGGCTTTGTAGCCACAGTTGCATTGCAGAGCTCTACCGCCACTTCGCTGATGGTCGCCTCCTTTGTCGAGAAGGATATGATTGTGCCGGCTATGGCGCAAATCGTTTTGCTCGGCGCCAATGTCGGCACCGCGATGACCGCCTGGATCGTGGCACTTGGCCTGGGGTGGCTTTCGCCGCTGCTGCTTTTGGCCGGCGTTGTCCTTTCACGCTCTAAATCAATGGTTAGGCAGGGCGCTGGGGCAGCAATTGTCGGCGTCGGCCTGATGCTGCTTTCGCTGCATCTCTTATCGGCCGCGACCGATCCGATCCGCCACTCCCCGGCGCTCAACCTCTTTATCACCATGCTTGGCAACGCTTGGCCGGTGGCTTTGATCTTCTCTGCCGTTCTGGCAGTAATCGCCTCATCCAGCCTTGCTGTTGTCGTACTGATCCTGTCGCTGGCGGCGAGTGGAAGCATTGATACCAGCCTCGTAGTCGTTCTTGTTCTCGGTGCCAATCTGGGAGGTGCGGTTCCGCCAGTGCTGGCAACGCTCAAGGCGCCGATTACCGCGCGCCGGGTCACGTTGGGTAATCTCATCGTGCGAGCGGTTGGCTGCGTATCAGCCCTACCACTCGCCGGCTACTGTGCGGAACTTCTAACGCCGTTTTCGCCCCTCAACCTCGCGGTGGATGCGCATCTGCTTTTTAACATGGCAGTCGCAATCATCGCCTGGCCACTCTCACCATTGGTCTTGCGCCTGACGACAGCGTTGCTTCCGGAGCAGAAGGACAGCCGCCGCAGCAGCTATCTCGACGATCACGCCCTAGAACGGCCAGTCGCTGCGCTTGCCGGTGCAAGTCGGGAGGTGATGCTGGTTGGCGACTTGATCGAAAGAATGCTGTCGAAGGCAGCCGAGGCGATGCAACTCAACGAGCTTTCCAAACTTACCGACATCAGCACTATGGAAGGCCGCGTCGATTGCATCCAGCACGAAATCAAGGTCTATGTCTCGAAGGTTGGCCATGAAGGGCTGTGTGATCGGGATCAACGGCGTTCAATGGACATTGTCGAATACGCCATCAATCTCGAGCATATCGGCGACATCATTGAAAAGGGTATTCGCCCCGAAATCGCAAAGAAGATCAGCCTTGGGCTGCAGTTCTCCAAGGATGGAGAGGAAGAGCTTGCACGTCTCTTTGCCATCACGCTCGACAATATTCGCATGGCGCAAACAGTATTCGCTACGCAGAATTCTGATTTGGCACGTCGGCTGGTTGAGGTGAAGGAAGACGTACGCCGGCTGGAAAAGCAATCGTCCGAACGGCATCTGCAACGTCTGCGCGACGGTCGCACCGACAGTATCCAGACAAGTTCACTGCATCTGGATATGTTGCGCGACTTGAAGCGCATAAACGCCCACATTGCTGCGGTAGCCCATCCGATCCTCAATCAGAGTGGTCTCCTGATCGAAAGCCGGATCCGTCAGACTGGCTAACGCGCTGTCGTCCGCTCAACCATAGTGACGGGCACTAACTGAAGGCGCGTTTCGGGCTCGTCGCTGTCCAACGCCTTCAACACCTTTTCGGTCAATGTATCGAGAGGCTGGACAACCGTGGTCAATTGATAGCTTTTCCAGCCCGCTTGGGGGATGTCGTCGAAACCGACTATCGACAAATTTTCGGGAACGATGCGCCCCATTTCCAGCCGGGCAGCATCGAGAAATCCCAAGGCCAGCAGATCAGTAACACAGAAAGCTCCATCAATCGATTTGTCTAATAACAGTTCGCAGCCCGCCCGATATCCGCTTTCATAGCTAGTGGGACCTCCTGACCAAGCAACCACTTCGATACTCTCGCTATTCATATGCTGGGTGAAGGCACTGACACGCCTCAGCTGTGCGGGCGTCTGGCTGCCGCTCGAGACAACCGCTACTTTATTGCACTTTGCCTGGATAAGGCGCATCGCGGCGAGATGCGCGCCATGTGAATCGTCGCTCAATACCATATTGGTATCGGCGCGGTCGAGACGCTGGTTGATCAGGATGAGGCGAACCCCATTGGCGATACATTCATCGACGATCGAGGCCGGTGGTTCCCCCGACAGGACGACAATCGCCTGCGCCCGAAACTCGAAAAGAAGCTCGATCAAAGGTGCAATATCCTTGCGCGCATCGGCTGCATTTAGCAGCAGACATTGAAGTCCTCGCCGCAACAGGCCGATGCTCAGGAGGTCGAGTTGCCTGGAAATGAAAGGTGAACTCAGGTTCGAGCCAACCACGCCGATAAGATTGGATCGATCGTTATTAAGGCCCTGGGCAAGGCGGTTGACGCGGTAACCCAGCTCTTGAGCCGCTTTGAGCACTTTGCGTCGCACGGGCTTGGACACGCTGCCGCCGGGCGTGAACGTGCGAGACACCGCCGAACGTGAAACACCGGCACGCTTTGCCACTTCCTCCGCCGTTACAAACCCTCTTCCCATCGCGCATCCTGTCGAATCAGTGTTTGGCCATCAGAGGCCACAAAGTTTGAGTCTTTCCAATATAAAAAATCGAACGGTGTCGCCCTGAGACATTCCATCCACGTTGATGGTAGCATACAGGCGCTCAACAAAAACATCAATTGCCGTAGTTAAATACTTAACAAAAACAAATAGTTAACATATTGACCGCGTGTGCATTTTTTTATTGACAAAACGGCCCTCACCATAGATCATGCATTCCATGGTTGGATGTGAAATGGAATGAATATTCCGTTGAGTCTGATGCAGGCGGTGGTTCGGAGAGGAGCCGAGCATTCGTCAATGTCGATGGGTCCAAGGAACCTGTCGCAGGAGGTTAGAAGACAACTTCGCGTCCGAATTGACCAGGGTAGCCGCGTGGCCGGCGCTGTGTGGTTGCGGATATCGTTCGCCTAACATCAGGCGTGTGCGACGCGAAGTGGATAAGTCACGGGAGGTATGATGGCTTTTCTAAATGAATCGACGAAGACAAAGGTGCTGGGGCGAAGCTCCGCTGCCCTGCCTTCGCCGTGGCAGGCTTGGCGCTATCGTTTGAAAGTCGCCCTGCGAGAACCCACGACGCTGATTGGTATACTAACTGCTTTCATCTTCACTTATTTGATCGTAGTTCCGATCATATCAATCGTGCTCGATGCAGTGCGGGTGCAATTCGGACATGAGCGCCGGCTGGGCAAGGACGTTGGTGAACTGACGTTCTACTATCTCGACCGGGCATTCTTCTCTCCAGTTGCGTCCGACCTCTTCTGGCGGCCGCTCTTCAACACGCTCACAGTAGCGCTTGGGGCCATCTCACTGTCACTTGTGATCGGCACCGTCCTTGCGTGGTTGATCAGCCGTACGGACATGTTTGGTCGACGGTGGTTTGCAACCGCGCTGATCGTTCCCTACATGCTGCCGGCCTGGACCTTCGCGCTCGCCTGGACGACTTTGTTCAAGAACCGGACCATCGGCGGTCAGCCAGGCTGGCTGGAAGCGATGGGCCTGACGCCACCGGACTGGGTGGCCTATGGTCGCTTTCCGATCACGATCATTTTGGCACTTCACTACACCCCGTTCGTCATCCTGCTGTTCGGTTCGGCGCTGCGCCGCTTCGATTCGCAGCTTGAAGACTCCGCCCGCATACTCGGTGCGGGGCGTTTTGATGTCGCCGTGCAAATCATCCTGCCGCTGATGCGACCCGCGTTACTGTCATCGATGGTGCTGATCTTCGCAAAATGTCTCGGCGAATTTGGTGTGCCCTATGTGCTTGGCCTGCCCGTGAAGTTCGAAGTGCTTTCGACGTCGCTGTTTCGCAGCATCGCTTCGCGCCAGACTGGCGTTGCAGGTGTCGTCGCCGCTTCGATCATGCTGATCGGCATCATCACCTTGATGATAGATGCCCGGCTTGTGAGGGAAGCGCGCCGGTTCGTCACCATCGGTTCCAAGGGCTCCATGAACAGGTTGAGCCGTCTCGGCCGGTTGCGTCTTCCAGCCACGGGTTTTGCTGCTGCCATTTTTGTACTGAGCGTCGGATTGCCCCTGCTGACACTTTCCCTTTCAACGATCATGAAGATGCCGGGCCGGTTCGCGCTTGAAAACTTCACGCTTGATTACTGGATCGGCACGGATCTTCATACAGTTGCGCTGCAGACTGGCATTCTGTTGAGCCCCGACCTTTGGGCAGCGGCGAAAAACACGATGATGATCGTCGGCCTCGCCTCGCTCACGTCCGGCATTCTCGGTCTTCTCGTTGGATATGTCGTTATCCGCACCCCGGTTCGTGCCCTGTCAGTCTATCTGCGCCAAGTGACATTCCTGCCTTATCTGGTGCCAGGCATCGCCTTTGCCGCAGCCTATCTCTCGCTGTTTGCGGTTCCCCGTGGCCCGATGCCTGCTCTCTACGGTACGGTCACCATCCTTGTTCTGGCGCTCATCGCCGACCAGATGCCCTATGCCTCGCGTGCTGGTATCTCAGCCATGACCCAGCTTGGCAAGGACCCGGAAGAGGCCGCCCAGATTGCCGGTGCCGGTTGGTTCCGCCGCATGATCTCGATCGTTATCCCAATCCAGAAGGGATCACTGGTAACTGGTGTACTCCTGCCGTTCATATCGGGCATCAAGGGGCTAAGTCTTTTCGTAATCCTCGCTGTGCCGAGCACGGACGTGCTGACCACGTATTCCTTGCGATTGGTTGATTATCATTACACGCAGGCCGCAAACGCGGTTGTGCTTATCATCGCCGCCATTGCCTATTTCGGCACGCTGTTGGCCCAGAAGCTGACCCGCACAAATCTTGCAGAAGGACTTGGAAGCTGATGCCTACTATCAACCTGCGCGGTGCGCAGAAGAACTACGGTGTAAATTCCGCCAATGCGGTCTCCGACCTCGACCTTGAAATCCGCGACGGCGAGTTCATGTGCTTGCTTGGGCCCTCCGGATGCGGCAAGACGACTACGTTGCGCATGATCGCCGGACTTGAAAATCTATCCGGCGGCGAGATCCGCGTCGGCGAGAAGATCATAGACTCCGTGTCGGCGGGTATCTTCGTACCGCCGGAAAAGCGAGAGATGGGCCTCGTCTTCCAAAGTTACGCCCTCTGGCCGCACCTGACCATTGAACGCAATACTGACTTTGGCCTCAGGCTACGCAAGTTACCGAAAGCCGAGCGCGAAGCGCGAGTTGAGCGCGTCATGCAGGCGCTCGATATAGCAAAGTACCGCGACCGCTATCCGTCACAGCTCTCAGGCGGCCAGCAGCAGCGCGTGGCGCTGGCCCGCATGCTCGCCGTCAATCCCGGCGTGCTTTTGCTCGACGAGCCACTGTCAAACCTTGATGCACGATTGCGGCTGGAAATGCGGGCCGAGTTGAAGCGGCTACACAAGGAATTCAAGACGACCATAGTATTCGTTACGCATGACCAATGGGAAGCGATGACACTCGCGACCACAATTGCGGTTAGGAATGAGGGCACATTGCAGCAGATGGGCACGCCCAACGACATCTATGATCGCCCCGCCAACCGCTTCGTCGCTGAATTCGTGGGCAGCCCGCCGATTAACATTCTGACCTTTGGAAAGCCCGGGATATCCGACGTCGCGGATAAGGCGCAGGCCTATTTCGCGGCTCGATACCCGCAACTGCGCGGCATCGGCTCGGTCGGCATACGGCCGGAAGCCATGGGCTACGCAGGGAAGCTTGAGGATGTGCCGCAGGGGAGCTTTTCCAATGAAATGACTGTGACGGGCGTTCTGCCGACAGGTGGTAGCTGGATCCTCGAATTAAGAAGCGAGAACCACACGCTGTTCCTGACGACCCACTCATTGCCGCGAGTCGATAACGGCGAACGTGTGTTTTTTTACGCACCGCCGGAAGCGCTGCATGTGTTCGACGAGAAGGAGCAGCGGATAACTGAAGCCGACACACTGCTGAGAAGCAGCACCTATAACTGAAATACATAAAAATGAGCAGCTTGCTGAAGGAGGAGCAGTATGACGCGAAATCTAATGGGCGGCAAAGGCCGTTTCCTATGCGCCACGGCCATTCTGGCTATATTGGGCGGTGCGGCTAAGGCGGATGAGCCTTTCGACCTTAATGGCTTGATCGAAGCCGCAAGGAAAGAAAAGCCGATCACAGTTTACGACAGCACCGGCAAGATCGTCGAAATGGCGGAGAACTTCGCCAAGAAATATGGACTTTCCGCCGAAGGCTCGAAAGTCAAGGCATCGGCACAGCTGGAAATGATCATTCGCGAGGCCCGTGCGAACAATATCCAGGGCGATGTATCAATCATCAGTGATGCGCCGGCCGCCATGGCCCAGCTCATTCCGCAGGGTTTTGCCGAGAGCTGGCTCCCGCCGGATCTCGCAGCGAGCATTGCCGCTGAATATCAGAACCCGCTGACGGTCGTGACCAGTGCGAACGTCTGGGCGTACAACACCGAGCTGTTCGACAAATGCCCCGTCGCCAATATCTGGGAACTGACTGAGCCGAAATGGAAGGGTAAGGTCGCCATGCAGGACCCACTCGGCAAGGCTTCCTATGTCGACTGGTTCAATCAGATGGCCAAGCATGGCGACGACAAGATCGCAGCCGCGTACAAGGAGCTCTATGGTAAGGAACTCCAGACCGAAGAGACGAGCGCCACCGCCGCTTGGGTCAAGGCGCTGGCTGCCAATGCACCGCTTCTGACGGATGCAGACGCAGCGGCTGCCGAGGCCGTGGGCACGCCTGGAGAGTCCGAACCTTTCATGGGTCTGATCAGCTCGGCAAAATTCCGTGACAATGCAGACAAGGGAATGAAACTCGGCCTCTGCAAGGACCTGAAGCCTTGGCTGGGTTGGCTCTATCCAGGCGTTGGCCTGATCACCAAGGGAACCGACAGTCCCAATGCGGCCAAGCTCTTCATCCATTACGTCATGACCGCCGAGGGCATCGCGCCACAGGCGATCGACGGTAAGATGTCTACCAACTCGCAGGTCAGCCTTCCCGCCGACGAGCCTTCGGGAATCGGTGCCGTTCTCGCACAGGTCATGCCCTACAGCATGGCAACCAGCCTCGAAGACTGGGACGCGCGCGAAACCTGGCAGGACTTCTGGCGAGTAAATTATCAGAAATAAGTGACGGTCCCGGAGCAAACATCATGATCCAAACCTGGCAAACAAAAAAGAGGTGGTGGCAGGTAGCCGCCTCCTCGCTGGCCCTGATCCTTTCTGGGATGCTCGGCAGTGCGACGCTTGCTGATGAGGCATTTAGCGTCGATGCTCTCGTTGAGGCAGCGAAGAAGGAGCCGCCCATCACGATCTATGCGGTCACCGGCAAGATAGTGGATACGGCTCAAGCCTTTACAGCCAAATATGGCGTTCAGGCGAGTGCAAAGAAGGTGAACGAGGCGACCCAGGTCGAATTGATGATTCGCGAGAATCGGGCTGGCAATATTGTCGGTGACGTCAGCGTCGCAATCGACGTAGCTGCCGCGATGGGCGAACTCCTGCCGGAGGGCATCGTAACCAGCTGGACGCCCCCGGATATTGAGAGCGACATTCCGGAAAAACTGCGCAATCCACTGGTCGTCGTATCCGATGCCCATGTGTGGACCTACAACACCGAGAAATACAACGAGTGCCCGATCGACAACATCTGGCAGCTCACGGAACCGCAGTGGAAGGGCAAGCTCGCCATGCTCGACCTGTTTGACAAACCGCTCTATGCGGACTGGTTCAACCAGATCGAGATGCACCACGATGCGGATATTGCTAAGGCCTACCAAGACCTCTACGGCAAGAAGCTGGAGACCAGCGAGCGCAGCGCGACGGCTGCCTGGGTGAAGGCTTTTGCCGAAAACGCCCCCTTACTTTCTGACTCGTCAACTGTAGCGGAAGCAGCCGGCGCGCCGGGTCAGGCGGATCCCTTCTTCGTCATCACCTCGACAGCGAAATACCGGGACAACGAGGCGAAGGGGTTGAAGCTCGGCCTGTGCTCGGGCGTCCAGCCGTTCTCGGGCTTCCTCTATCCTGGCTTTGGCCTGATTGCCGGACAGACCAAGAGCCCCAATGCAGCCAGGCTCTTCGTACGTTACCTGATGACAGAAGAAGGAGTCGCGCCTCAGACTGCCGATGGCAAGATCTCCGGTAACGCCAAGATTGGTTTGCCTGGGGATGAGCCCTCGGGGGTCGCCAACCACCTTAATGAGCTTATGGCCTTCGATGCCGCAACGGCTGCCGCCGACCTTGAGAAGCGGGAGGGTTGGCAGGATTTCTGGCGTGTGAACTATAAAAAATGAACCGAGATAGGCGGGAGCCTACCTTTTCCGTGGGAGGAAAAACGATGAAAAGAAACGAGCATATGACAGCGGCCATTATGGCCCTCGGCTTGACGACCGGGATCTTCGTTGGTTCCGCCGGAGCGCAGGACGCCTTCGATCTCGATGCGTTGGTTGCCGCCGCCAAACAGGAAAAGCCAATCAATATTTACGACAGCACCGGCAAGATCGTTGAGATGGCAGAGAATTTCAGCGCCAAATACGGGCTGAAAGCGACAGGTATGAAGGTTTCGGCCAACAGCCAACTCGAAATGATCATCCGCGAAAGTCAGGCGGGCAATGTGCAGGGCGATGTCGTGCTCATTACGGACGCGCCAGCGGCACTTGCCCAGCTACTGCCGGAGGAATTTGTCGAAAACTATCTGCCTGCCGACATGACTGCCAAGGTACCGGCACAGTTTCAAAACCCACTGGCAATCTCGACCAATGCCAACGTCTGGGCCTACAACACCGAGGTCTATGACAAATGCCCGGTTGCCAACATATGGGAACTGACGGAGCCCAAATGGAAGGGCAAGGTTGCGATGGTCGATCCGTTGACAAAAGGTAACTATACAGACTGGTTCAACCAGCTTGAAAAGCATGGCACCGAAAAGGTGGCCGCCGCTTATAAAGCTTATTTTGGCAAGGACATTGAGACGACCGATAAGAGTGCGGCCGCCGCTTGGATCAAGGCGCTTGCCCAGAACGCCCCACTGGCAACGGATGGCGACGATCCAGTTGCTGAAGCTGTGGGCGCGCCTGGCCAAAAGGAGCCCTTTTTTGGCTTGCTGAGCTCAGCCAAGTTTCGTGACAATGCGGACAAGGGGTACAAGCTCGGCATTTGCTCGAGCCTCGATCCCTGGGTCGGCTGGAACTACATCAAGCTCGGCCTGATCGCTTCAAAGACGCAGAGTCCGAACACGGCGAAGCTCTTCATCCGGTACATCCTGACGGAAGAGGGGATCGCGCCGCAGATGAAGGATGGAAAGCTGCCGACCAATATCGACATCAAGATGCCTGAAGACGAACCGTCGGGCCTGATGAAGGTTGCTGACAAGCTGCTGGGCTACGATTCCTCCACAGGTCTCGACGATTTCGACCGGCGCGAAGAATGGCAGGACTTTTGGCGCGTAAACTACAAGAAATGATCCCTCTCCGGTTCGGCGTGGGACTCCTCCGCGCCGGCCGTGTCTCGAACCGACAAACTGGACAGATCGATGCAAAGCCTCTCACCCAAAATCAACTCCGTAACAGCCGAGGCGATGTCCCGGTCGACGCGACTAATGGACATCACTAAATCCGCCGCGCTCGCCGTCCGCGCCCCCCTTCTCGAGGCTTTCCGCTCGGACATGTCGATTGACTACAAGGTGGATCTCCACGATATCGTCACTATACACGACAAGCGAGCAGAGACGACCATCCGCAACTTCATCCTGGATCACGAACCCAATTCGGCCATCATGGGTGAGGAAGGCGGCCAGATCGGCAACGGTGAGATCCAGTGGTACGTAGATCCGATAGACGGGACCGCTAATTTTGCCCGCGGCCTTGCCTTCTGGTGCATCTCGATCGCCGCTGTGATCGACAGCAATGTCGTAGCCGGTGCGATCTATGATCCGGTCGCCGATCTGATGTTCGCTGCAGACCTCAAAGCCTCCTATCTGAACGGAGCGCCGCTCCACTCCCGCTCCGTCGCGGAGGAAACGCGAGCTACCCTGATCACGGGCTATCCGGTATCGCGAGATTTCCGGCTCGATGGACGCGATTTTGCGCTGGCCAATCTGGGCGAGCTTGTCGAAACGTTCTCGACGCTAAGGCGGCCAGGAAGCGCTGCGCTTAGCATTGCCCATGTTGCAGCGGGATGGACGGACGCGGCGACAGGTTTTGGCGTCAATGCCTGGGACGTGGCGGCTGCCACTCTTATCCTTAAAAATGCCGGCGGCCAGTATGAGCCTCTAACCCTCGGCAAAGTGGCGGAAGGTTCGGCCGATTTTCTTTGCCCGGGCTATATTGCAACGGGTGAGGGCGCGAATTATCCGACACTGGAGCGGGTCGCGCGATCCATTTCTCAAACTCGCATTGCGAAAGCCGTGCAGCAGCTAGATCAGAAATCAGTCCGCGCCTGAGTAGGCTGAGCGATTGCCTAAACTTGGAATAGCGCCGACCCGCAGATCGGCGATACGGAGAAATGATATGCAGCAACTCGATCGGGGAATCGCCCAGCAACCGGAATCAAATGAACTGCCCAAACTCAGTCTCATTTACGAGCGGCACCCGCTCTACGGGGTTGATCTCTTCATTTCCGGCAAGGAAGGCGCGAGCGACCTCAAGCTCCTGCGCCGCAACGGCATCACCACGGTGGTCAATTGCGCCGTCAATCTGGACTTCAATTTCGTTCAGCAGCCGCAGGTGGTCTCGGATCATGAAGGCAGCCTATATGGACCCGGCGAAATCCGCTACTACAAGATCGGCCTGATTGATGGCGCCGGAAATCCCGAGACTCAAATGGTTGCGGCCCATTACATCTTGCGCGCCGCGCTGGAGCAGGTCCTGCCGAACAAACCTTCCTATCCACGGCGGGAGCGAGGCAGCGTGTTGATCAATTGCCGCGGCGGCCGATCCCGCTCTGTCGCCGTTGTGGCGCTCTTTCTGCATCTCACCCTCCCGGGAGAATTCCCCACACTTGACGAGGCGATTGGCTTCGTTCGCGTGCGGCGGGAACTGCCGGAAAACGAATGGTACAAAGCACCAAAACCTGTACTCGCTGATGCCGCACGCCGTGCAGCGGGATGGATCAGGACAATCGACGGCAATCAATAGGCGCTGGGTTGTCAGTGGCATTGAATGCCATTCCTATGCTCGACCCCAGTCTGCCTGATAGCTAGCCGCGATAGGTGTTCTTGAATTTGCAGATTGATAAGCAGCTTTGGGAGAAGAGGAACACCGTGAAATCCAGATCGTGCTTACAACCGCCGGGGTCGATCGTCGAATTAAAATTCTTGATTGCTTCCGGGAAGGTCACGCTTCCGGCAAAGCTCGCTGTCCTCACCAGAGCGATGCTTGAGCGACCGGACTCCGCTGCCTTTGATAGCGCTAATACTCTCGCGCGCAGATGTGGTGTTTCCCCGACAACGGTGCATCGTCTGCCCAGCATGCTGGGGTTTCGATCGCTTGGGCATCTGCGGTTTTTTTTCAGAGAAGAGCTGCGCCGGCATGGCGCGAGCAAGAGCCGCCGAAAACATCAGCATCAGATAGTATCGTGAAGTCTAGTTGTTTTGAGTGTTCCGTATAGGAACTGTTGAGGCGATGGCGAGTGTCGGACAAATGACGAGTTCGGCAATTTCATTTGCTGCGATGTCCCGTGTGCGACCTAGCAATGGAGCCGACAGTCATGTGAACCGCTGTAACAGCGTTGATTCCGTGGTGGCTAGCAAACGTCCAGCCTGCACACATGCCCCTCGGATGCATCGGTCTCTGATATACGTTGGTTATACGCCTCCTAGACCACGGTGTGATTACGTCTCCATTGCGAATGGAGATAATGATCCACATCGAAAAGCTACAGTCAGGAGGAGAGGGCCATGAATACGGACAATACCTCGCACCCCGGTAGATCGAAATGAGCGGCCGACGGTATGGAGGCGATGATGGACGTATATGAGGCTGTCACAAGTCGACGGGCTGTGCGCGGATTCAAGGACGAGCCTGTGTCGAGGCAGCTGCTCGAGCGCGTGTTGTCCGCCGCATCTTGGTCGCCGTCCGGATCGAACATCCAGCCATGGTATACCTACGTGGTGACGGGCGCGCCGCTGGCCGAGCTCAAGACGAACGCCGTCGAGCGTGTGGCCCATGGCGACCCCTGGGACAAGCGGCAGTACAAGATGTACCCGACCGTGCTAAAGTCCCCATACGCGGAGCGCCGATCCGCCTTCGGCAAGGAGCGCTACAGCGCGCTCGGCATTGCACGCGAGGATTGGGAGGCGCGGCAGCGGGCAGCGATCGCCAACTGGAACTGTTTCGGCGCGCCCGTCGCCCTGTTTTGCTACATCGACCGCGACTTGGGGAGGCCCCAATGGGCCGATGTCGGCATGTATCTGCAGACCATCATGCTGTTGCTCCGCGCGGAAGGATTGCACAGTTGCACGCAGATGGCGTGGTCGCAAGTTCGCGAGACGGTCGCTGAGGTCCTGTCGCCCCCGGACGAACTCATCCTCTTCTGCGGCATGTCGATCGGGTACGAGGACCCTGCAGTCCGTACCGCCCGTACAGGTCGCGCTCCGCTTGACGAGACGGTCACCTTCTTCGGCGATTAGCGGCTTGCGCTCAAAGGCAAGAGACCCTCTTTATTGGAGAACGCTATGACTACACATAAGGTTGGCTATTTCATCGGCAGCCTCGCCAAGGGCTCGATCAATCGCAAGCTTGCCAATGCGTTGGTGCGGTTAGCACCGCCGGAACTTGAGATGTCGGAGATATCCTTCAAGGACCTGCCACTCTACAGCTACGATTATGACGCCGACTACCCTCCGGCTGGCAAGGCATTCAAGGCCGCAATAGCGGCCGTCGACGCCGTGCTGTTCGTCACGCCCGAATACAATCGATCTATCCCAGGCGGGCTGAAAAATGCAATCGACTGGGCGAGCCGCCCTTACGGCACCAACTCGTTCACACGCAAGCCGTCAGCGGTGATCGGCACTTCCCCGGGGATGATAGGCACAGCAGTTGCGCAGCAGAATTTGCGCAGCGTGCTTAGTTTCTGCAACTCTCCCCAGATGAATGCCCCAGAAGCCTATATCCAGTTCACACCTGGGCTGATCACCGATAACGGCGAGGTCACGAACGACACCACCGCCGATTTCCTTCGCACTTTCATGCAGGACTTCCATGTCTTCATCGCAAGGGTTCGCTCAGTGCTGCCGAAAGACGCGTAGAGGCATCACGGCGAAAGTCTCTAAACCGTACGGTACCTCCGACGAACCATGGCTCTTCTCCGACAATCCTGGTCGGCACAGGCGATGTCATTCAGGATTTGAGATCTGGTGGTTCTTCTATCTGGTTCCAGATTAATGCATCCGGGAGCTCTTCTCGAGATGTGATCCATCCCGCACGTTCCGGCAGCGCCTGCTGAGCATGCGGGATGCGATGCAACGAGCGGACGAATGTTTGACGACCCCGAATGCGAGGGTGTCATGCCGCTGGAGACATGAACGGCCTCAGAATTATTGGCGAACGATTGCTGAAGCAACACACGCGTTCCAATCGGGCCCGCAGGACAGGAGGTATGATGAAAGTCATTGTCTTTGGTGCAACAGGATCCACAGGGCGCCTCGTCGTAGAGTCCGCCTTGTCTGCGGGTCACCTCGTCACAGCCTTTGTCCGTGAGCCAAATCGAATGTCCCTGACACACCCACACCTCCGAATCGTCAAAGGAGATGCAATGGATTTTGGCACTGTAGCACCTGCAATCCCGGGTGCTGATGCCATTATCTGCACCTTGGGGCCGATACCCCAGGCGAAAGAAGATTTGGGTCGACGCCAGCTTGGTGTTCCGGTGAGTTCGGTGGGCACCAAGAACATTCTGGCAGCCATGCCTCATGGGCGAGGCCGACTTGTTGTCCTGAGTTCGGTCAGTGTTGGCGAGAGCTACGCCACGGGAAGCTTCGGTGCAGGCTTTCTCGTCAAACTCGCACTTAAAAAGGTCATGGCAGATAAGGAGGAGCAAGAAGCGGCCGTTCGGCAAAGCGATTGCGACTGGACAATCATTCGTCCAGCAACGTTGACGTTCAAGCCTCGTCGCGGAAACCTGAGGGCAGGAACAGATCTGAGTTGGCACATCACATCGACGGCGACGCGTGCGGACGTAGCTGACTATATGGTGAAGATTCTTGATGACCCCACGGCTTTCAAGAAGGCCATAACGCTTCGCAACTAAGTAGGGATGGTTGAGGATTGCTGGTACCAGATCGTTCTCGATCTATGCTTGGAAAGGCGCATGATATCTCATGTGGAACTGCGGAAGACGTATCTTAGGTTCGGTTCCACTCAAGACCCAATTACTCGTCCGCTGCCGGCGGCCCGGGTCTGCTATCGACAGTCTTCTCGTCAACAGCCGCCAGCCCGCTGCGGCCCGTGCGTACTGCAAACATACAGCAGTATTTGCCGAGTTTACTTTCCATGTGCGCGCTTCTTATGACGCGCTGGATTCGCCTTGTCCCGAAGAAAGTCGTTGGAAATCAATGGGAGCCAGTTGCAACATGGTGCAAGCGCGATGGTGCCACGGTGATGGCGGGAAATGCGTCTGGCGTAATCGCCGTGCATAATGCATTGATTTTATTGAGATTTCGCTGGTGCTGCGAGAGAGGATTGAACTCTCGACCTCTCCATTACCAATGGAGTGCTCTACCACTGAGCTACCGCAGCCGATTTGCGAACGCGGCGGACTTCTGCCATATCATTACCGAAATCGCAAGCAAGCAATCGTAATCTGTGCCGCAAAATATGCGCAACAGCCGCAAATGTCAGTTTTTGCAGCTGAAATGGCGCTAAAAATTCTCGGAGTTCGGAAGACAACTTATGACTTCGTCGTCGAAAAGCCCGAATCTGGAGCAAATCAACCGCGAGAAGCGGCGCTCGGAACAATTGCGTGCGAATCTGGCACGGCGCAAGCAGCAGCTGCGTTCGCGCCGGGCCGGCAGCGCTGATGAACGCGACGAGGGAATTGTCGCGGCCGACGAAAAACCTGCCGATGCCTCGCTTGAGGAATCATGAATGGCCCGAAATTGGGTCATAAGCCTTTCTTGAACCATTGCGTGTGATGGTTTACAGCAACCGGCTCTACCAAGGGTCTCAAACGACAGGACGGGAATTTCCCGCGAAAGTGACACAATATGGATCGCATCAAGATTGTTGGCGGTAACCAGCTCAATGGCGTCATTCCGATTTCGGGTGCCAAGAACGCGGCCTTGCCGTTGATGATCGCATCGCTCCTGACCGACGATACGCTGACGCTGGAGAATGTGCCTCATCTGGCCGACGTCGAGCAACTCATCCGCATTCTGGGCAATCATGGCGTCGACTATTCGGTCAATGGACGCCGCGAACGCCAGGATGGGGCCTATTCGCGTACGATCCATTTCACTGCCCGCAACATTGTCGATACCACTGCGCCCTATGAGCTGGTCTCCAAGATGCGCGCAAGCTTCTGGGTTATTGGCCCGCTCCTCGCACGCATGGGTGTGGCCACTGTCTCGCTGCCCGGCGGATGTGCGATCGGCACCCGTCCGGTTGATCTGTTCATTGATGGGCTCCGCGCGCTCGGCGCTGACATCGAAATCGAGAACGGCTATGTCAAGGCCAGCGCAAAGGGCGGTCTCGTCGGTACCCGCTACAGCTTCCCGAAAGTTTCTGTCGGCGCGACCCATGTGCTGATGATGGCAGCAACCCTTGCCAAGGGAGAAACAATCCTCGAAAACGCCGCTCAGGAACCTGAGGTTGTCAATCTTGCCGAATGCCTCAATGCCATGGGCGCAAAGGTTCGCGGGGCGGGCACCCCGACGATCACCATCGACGGTGTTACCAGTCTGTCCGGAGCACGTGTTCGTGTCATCCCGGATCGCATCGAGACGGGGACCTACGCGATGGCTGTGGCAATGACCGGCGGCGACGTAATCCTTGAGGGGGCGGATGCCAGCCTGCTGAGCGCGGCCTTGACCACCCTCGGTCATGCCGGTGCGGAAATTTCCGAGACCAACTCCGGCCTGCGTGTTGTCCGCAACGGGCATGGCATCATGCCGGTCGATGTGACGACGCAGCCGTTCCCTGGCTTCCCGACCGACCTTCAGGCCCAGTTCATGGGGCTGATGACCAAGGCAAAGGGAACGTCACTCATCACCGAGACCATCTTCGAGAACCGCTTCATGCATGTGCAGGAACTGGCACGTCTCGGCGCCAAGATTTCCCTCTCGGGGCAGACCGCCAAGATCGAAGGTGTCGAACGCTTGAAGGGCGCCCCGGTCATGGCGACCGACTTGCGCGCTTCGGTATCGCTCGTCATAGCGGGCCTTGCAGCTGAGGGCGCGACCACCGTAAACCGTGTCTATCATCTTGATCGCGGCTTTGAGCGCCTCGAGGAAAAGCTGACGCGCTGCGGTGCGGTGGTGGAACGCATCAGCGACTGATCGAATCGGTTTTTCACGAACGTCGTACATTATGCCCAATGCATAATTCCATTTGCGTGCACTTTCCTCTAACAGGGTATGGAGCGCGGTGTTTTCAATGCATCGCGCCCCCGACACGTGAGGCAAAGAGCAGACATGGACACGCTGAAACTCATCGCACTTGATGAGGAAGACCTGCAAATTCTTTCCGCGCATCTCCAGGATTCCATTCTGAAGGTGAAGGACATCGAGTATCTGGCAGCCGAGAAAAAGCTCGTTCTCGGTGTCAATCGCTTTGTCTGGGAGATGGCTGCCGATGGTAAGCGCCACCGCAGTTTCGAGCGCCGCCGCACGGCGTTGCTGTTCGACCGGGTCGGCAAGGTCCAGGTGACGGGCATCGACCGGCGTCACGCCAACGATGTCCTCGCACTCCTGGCGATCCGTTTCAATGTCGCAGATGCGCCATCAGGCATCATCGAACTGACGTTTGCTGCCGGCAAGGCGCTGCGGCTTGAGGTGGAGGCCATTGAAGTGCAATTGACCGATCTCGGCCCGGCCTGGGAGACGTCATTCAAACCAGAGCATGAAGCCTGAGGAGCATACACGTGGCACTTGTGCTGAGGCAGTCAGATCCCGATTTTGAATTGCGATTTTCCGCGTTTCTCGCAACTAAGCGCGAAGCTTCCGAGGATGTTGATCGCGCGGTCGCCGAAATCATCCACAAGGTCCGCGCCGAGGGCGACGCAGCCCTGATCGAGTATTCAAAAGCCTTCGATCGCATCGATCTGGCACAACATGGCCTGGCCGTTACGACCGCCGAGATTGACGAGGCGGTTGCTTCAGCCCCCGCAGCGACTGTCGGGGCGCTCAAACTGGCGCGCGATCGCATTCACTCCCATCATGCAAGGCAGATGCCAAAGGATGATCGATATACGGACGCGCTGGGTGTCGAGCTTGGTTCACGCTGGACAGCCGTGGAATCGGTTGGGCTCTACGTGCCGGGTGGCACCGCAAGCTACCCAAGTTCGGTTCTCATGAATGCAGTTCCCGCCCAGGTGGCAGGTGTGGAGCGCATCGTCATGGTCGTTCCGTCACCTGACGGGAAACTCAATCCGCTTGTGCTGGTCGCTGCCCGCCTCGCGGGTGTTTCGGAGATCTATCGCGTCGGCGGAGCGCAAGCCATTGCAGCGCTGGCCTACGGCACAGCAACCATTGCCCCGGTTGCAAAAATAGTCGGGCCGGGCAATGCCTATGTGGCAGCAGCAAAGCGCCGCGTCTTCGGCACCGTCGGGATCGACATGATTGCCGGTCCGTCTGAGGTTCTGGTAATGGCCGACAGCGACAACGATCCCGACTGGATCGCCGCCGACCTTCTCGCACAGGCGGAGCACGACAGCGCCGCGCAGTCGATCCTGATCACCGATGACGAGGGTTTTGGCAATGCCGTGATCTCCGCTGTCGAGCGCCAGCTGCAGACACTGCCGCGATCGGCGACCGCGAGCGCAAGCTGGCGCGATTTTGGCGCGGTGATCCTGGTACAGGATCTGCAGGCCTCATTGCCGCTTGTCAATCGGATTGCTGCCGAGCATCTGGAAATCGCAACCGCCGATCCGGAGCGGCTTCTGGCCGGCGTGCGCAATGCGGGGGCGATCTTTGTCGGTCGTTACACACCGGAAGTGATCGGCGATTATGTTGGCGGTTCCAATCACGTCCTGCCGACAGCGCGTTCGGCTCGCTTCTCATCCGGCCTTTCGGTGCTTGACTATGTGAAGCGAACCTCCATCCTGAAGCTGGGCGTAGAACAGCTGCGTGCGCTGGGTCCGGCGGCCATCGAATTGGCCCGTGCTGAAGGTCTGGATGCGCATGGCAATTCGGTCGCGATTCGGTTGAACCTATAGGAAGATAATGACAGCAACGGGCGAGACCGATGCACGGCTGATCGATGTGGAGCTGGACGAATCCATCGGCCGCTCAACGCCCGATGTCGAGCATGAGCGCGCCGTCGCAATATTCGATCTGATCGAGGAAAACTCGTTTCGTCCCGTGAACGATGAGGGTGCAGGACCTTATCGCCTCAAACTGTCACTCATTGAATCGCGTCTGATCTTTGCTGTTGCCCGCGAGAATGGGGATGATGTCGTCACGCATATTCTCTCCCTGACGCCGCTTCGAAAGGTCGTTAAGGACTATTTCCTGATCTGTGAAAGCTATTACGAGGCTATCCGCTCCTCCAGCCCGAGCAAGATCGAAGCCATTGATATGGGACGTAGGGGGTTGCACAATGAAGGTTCACAGGCATTGATGGACCGGCTGAGCGGCAAGATCGAAGTGGACTTCGACACGGCACGCCGTCTCTTCACGTTGGTATGTGTGCTTCATTGGCGGGGATAGGCGAACCAATGCAGGTTGAGCCGGATAAATCCCCGGACGACCAGGCAACCGCCAAGACGGCGATGCCGAGCGCGGTCTTGTTCATCTGCGGCATGAATTCCATTCGCTCGCCTATGGCCGAGACCCTGGCGCGCAATCTGCTGCCTTCGACGGTTTATATTGCTTCGGCAGGCGTTGAGAAAGGCGAGCCGGATCATTTTGTCGACGAGATTCTCGAAGAGATCGGGCTGAAGCGAATCTCCGCCATGCCGAAGACATTCGACGAGCTGGAAGACCATTACTTCGACTTGATCATTACATTGTCGCCCAAGGCACACCATATGGCACTTGAGTTGACCCGAACAACCTCGGTGCATGTGGAATACTGGCCGACCCCCGATCCTACGCTGGTGCGGGGGCGTCGTAGCCAAATACTGGATGCCTATCGTGATGTTCGCGATCACCTGAAACGTCACATTCAGGAACGTTTCGGACAAACGAACTGAGTATCCCGCCCCTAGTGCACATTTGCATCGAACTCCCTTGTTCACAAATGGTGCGCAATACTATAGGTTCCGCCCAAAATTGCGGTCGAGCACGACCACAAGTTGCCTTATCGGAGATAGAACTACGCATGGCGAAAGAAGAAGTACTGGAGTTTCCTGGCCTCGTGACGGAGCTGTTGCCCAACGCGATGTTCCGGGTAAAGCTTGAAAATGATCATGAAATTATTGCTCATACCGCTGGCCGCATGCGCAAGAATCGCATTCGCGTCCTTGCTGGCGACAAGGTCCTCGTCGAGATGACTCCCTACGATCTGACCAAGGGTCGTATCACCTACCGTTTCAAATAATCAGCTCCGCCTCCTCGCAGGAATTGTTTCATGGGCGATCAAAACAAATTCGTTCTTGCATCGGGCTCACCGCGCCGTCTCGCGCTGCTGAGCCAGATCGGCATTGAACCGGATCGCCTGCTGCCTGCGGATGTGGACGAAACGCCGCTGCGGGCCGAGCATCCGCGCTCCTTGGCGCGTCGCCTTTCACGGTTGAAAGCCGAAAAGATTGCTGAAGAGCTGAAGGGCGATGCTGATCTGGGGGCAGCCTATATCGTGGCGGCCGATACGGTCGTGGCCGTGGGGCGGCGCATTTTGCCGAAGGCGGAAATCCTCGACGATGCGACGGCCTGCCTGCGGCTGCTTTCTGGCCGGTCGCACCGCGTCTATACCGGTTTGTGCCTGATAACGCCGAAGGGAAAACTGCGTCAGGACCTGATCGAGACCCGTGTTCGCTTCAAGCGGCTGTCGCGCGAAGAGCTGGAGAGTTATCTTGCGTCCGGCGAATGGCGCGGCAAGGCCGGCGGCTATGCGATCCAGGGACTTGCTGGCGGCTTTGTCGTCAAGCTGGTTGGTTCCTACAGCAATGTGGTTGGTTTGCCGCTCTATGAAACCGCAAGCCTTTTGCATGGGGAAGGTTATCCGGTCTATGCCAACTGGCAGGGCTCGAAGCACTAGACGAGGCTGATCCCATTGACTGACGAAAAGAAAAGCACGGCATCGGTAACGCCTTTGCGACCGACCCGGCCTTGCCCGGAATGCAAGCGTCCCTCGCAGCGCGAACATTACCCGTTCTGCTCGGCTCGCTGCCGCAATATTGATCTGAGCCGGTGGCTGACGGGCGCCTATGCATTGCCCGCGGTCGAAAGTGCGGATGACAGCGACGAGGAAAATGACGTCTAGCCCGAGCGCTAAAGCTTGATGACCCGCGGCGTTGCGTGTTGTGAGAGCACCATGCTGATGGCGCGCAGGGCATTGATACTATTGGCGAGGGGGATGACGGGCGAGGACTTCTTGCCGGCCTTTATTGTTTCCATCACCGCCATGGCCCCAAACTGCAGGCCGCTTCCCTCGAACGGATAATCTTCGATCCTTCTTCCCGGAACCGGAAGTCGATCGAGGATTGCGCCCAGAACGCCGGCCGCTCCTGGGACCGGTCCGAAGGGCGGCCTTTGCGCGAAGCCGTGATAGCTCGTCAGCTTCGACGCATTCGGGAAGGGCCCATTCAAACGCAGTGCTCCCTTGCTCCCCTCAATAATGAAATGGTTGGCACCGTCGCGGTCAAATCCACAGGAGAGCAGGGCCTCCGCTCCATCATAATGCAGTGTGATGTCCGAGCTCATATCGACACCGTTGGGAGCCGCGTGCCAGACGCCCGAAACCTTCTGAGGCTGTCCGAGGAAATGCATGGCAAGCGCCACGCAACAAAGGCCGAGATCAAGGCTGGCGCCGCCGCTGAGCGACCGGCTGAAGTAACGGCTCTTCGGGTCATATTCCCGTTTATGGGCGAACTCGGCCGTGATCTTGCGAATCGTGCCGATCTCGCCGGCATCGACCCTCGTCTTGGCGGCAATGACCGCCGGAAGAAACAGCGTCCAGAGTGCTTCCATGGCAAAGACGTTTACTCGCGCGGCTTCACGCTGGATGACGGAGGCCTCCGTGTGTGACGGCGCGAGCGGGCTTTCCGCGAGGATCGCCTTGCCGGAACGCACTGCCTTGAGGGCCTGTGCCAGATGCAGCGAATTGGGGGTTGCGATATAGACGGCATCGATGGCTGAATCGGCCATGAAGGAATCGAGTTCGGCGTAGACCCGCCGACTCCCGTAGGTTTGTGCAAAGTTTTCGGCTTTTGCCAAAGTACGCGAATGATTGGCGGCGATGACCGCATTCGGAACCAGCGCAAGGTCGGACGCAAATCGCTGGGCAATTTCCCCGCTACCAATGATTCCCCAGCCAAAAGGCTCGCTTTCGGCCGCTTTCTCCCCCGTTTCATTCATGCCATGCGAATCCCGTCTCCAATATGCCCAACAAGGCACCAATGCATGCCCTGTGCAAGAGGCAGAAAAACGGCAAAAAATTCGCGAGTTGATGCTGGACAGCACGATTTTTAGTGTTATAACCCACGCGCTTCTGACGGAAAGCCAAGCCGTCGTCAGGGTTTGCCGGGTAACGGTAACGCCATCGAAGTGCCCAGATAGCTCAGTTGGTAGAGCAGCGGATTGAAAATCCGCGTGTCCGTGGTTCGAATCCGCGTCTGGGCACCACTTCTCCTTCCAGGTTCTCCGCTGCCGCTTGCTTTTTTCATCCGACTCGCTTGGGAAGAATTGACAATGCCGGTCGGGCGGCAGGCGTGGCCGAATTACATCTTGCCTTCGCCGCCGCAGCATTGTGTTATCGCCGCGGCGTAAATTCTCTTGATTGAACTGCTGGGGGCCCATCGCCAGCCCTGTCCTGGAGAACTGGATGAGAGTACCTTTGGTTGCACTACTCGTATTGGGTTTGGCCGGTTGTCAAACTACCCCGAATGCCATGACCGGTGAGGGTGATCTTGAGCGATCTCATGATGCGGAATGTCGGTCCTTCGGTGTCCAGCCCGGTTCAGCCCAATATGATCAATGCCGTGAAACCCTCGCGACAGACGCCGCAAACACCGCCCGGATGCGCCAAGCTGCACCAGCCTCCTGACGAAGTCGAAATCGCGATATGCGCCGGGCCAAGGCCGTTCCCGTGAGCCTGACCTTGTCACATTGCTATGATGCGCCGTCATCGGTCGATCTTGCTTGGAATTGCGGTCACGAGGGGTCGTAGCAGGATATCCACATAAGGAATTCGATTGAGTTGACCGAATCGGAAACCCCTCGGCATTATCGCCGGACACATGCGAAAGCCGGGATCTGGGTAGATTCGCCTGACGCAGACGGAGAGCGCAATAATTCGCCACGCAGTGACGCAATATGATAAAAAGGGCGTGGCTTGATGTGCATCTGCAAGGAGGCGGGAACATGGGTATGTTCGGATTTTCGACGAGAAGCCTCGGGCGGGATCGAGAGACCGATTTTTCGCGCTTCACGCGCATGCAGACAACACTCGGCCAGGTGCTTGCCGAAATCGAACGCGAGAAGGCAGGGTTGCGCAAGCGGTTCACCGACACGTCTGCGGATGCAGCGCTTACATTGGAGGCCATGTCGGGCCAGAACGATACCAATGCATACGAATCGCGTCTTGACGACCTGACGGTCTCAATTCAAGGTTACGAACAGCGTATTATGTTTCTTGATACGCAACTTGAATTCGTCGAGGGAGTTCTCGGCAGCATCGGCTCGTTTATCCGGGAACACCGGTTGATGGGAAACAACAGCTGACATAGCAAGCTGTTCAGTAATGAAATAGTTTCCAAAGGAAACAAAACAACTTCTGTTGAGTATTTGCGTCCATAGTAATTTGCGTTGGGGGCATGCTCGCCTCACTGGGGTAATTCGCTGGCGATTCATTTTCGCAACGGTATTTTTTGCTTCAACGCAAAAGTGCTGAAAGCGTCCGTTTGCGCCCATGTTTGAGGGGTTCAGTACGCGTGAAAAGCAGTGGCGCCGTTAATGCCAATTTATTAGACTTTTGTATAGCATGCCCTATAGAGAACTACTTAAAGCTATAGTAGAGTTAAATTGGTTGGTGCATAAAAATAATGAATTCGCAGGAACTGAATACGTAAAAATCAAATAAAATCCAAGGTTTAGGACGAATGAAGCTGGCGGTTTTTGGAGAGGCAACTGTTAGTCTGGGCGGGCAACTGGTCCCGCGCGTACCCGCGAATTTTTTGCGGATCGTGGTATACCTCCTGCTGGAAAACGAAAACCATTCTGTCTCCCGCGGCAAGCTCTCACAATTCTTCTGGTCCGACACGGATCAAGCCCATGCATCCATGAACCTGCGCCAGAGTCTGGCACGCATCCGCAAGTTCCAGGAGCAATACGGTTTGAACCTTGTTCAGGGTGATGCTACCTACGTCTATCTAAACCTGTCGCAGGTCAAGGCGGATCTGCTGCGCATTGACCTGCTCGACTACATCAATTACGCCCGCAAGGGGGATATCGAGTCCGTACTGGGTTTGTGCGAACTCTATACTGGCGATCTCCTCGCACAGAATGAACCGCAGAATTCCGATTTCGACGAGTGGCTCGATGTGGAGCGCGTCAGGCTGCGCGACGACCTAATCACCATGCTACTGAGTATGGTCAACAAGCCCGTAGGCGTCAGCATAGATGAAAAGCGCCAATGCGCCCGCAAGCTGATCGAGATCGATCCCTACCAGGAAGTTGGCTATCGCACATTGATGCAGACTGCATCCCAACTTGGCCTGATCGCGAAGGTAGAGCGCACTTTCCGCGAGTGCACGAAGAAGTTGCGCGATGACCTCGATGTGGAGCCCGAAGAAGAGACGATCGAGCTCTATCAGCAGCTCCTGCCCAAGCTTTCGCCCGCCACCACACGCAGCCTCATCATACCGCCGCAACCAACCGGTCCGGTGCAGGGCAGTGGCGTGGAAATCCAGATGCCGCGCGGGATGCGCGCCGAAAACCAGATCGAGCAGAACAAGCAGGCCGGCCTGCCAAGGGTGATGGTGCTCTACATGCCGCACAACGCGGCCGATCCGATGGAACAGCTCGCCGCCTCGCTGGTCGACGACATCACCATTGGTCTTTGCCGCCTGCGCACATTGTCCGTCGTTGCGCCCTACACATCGACCAGGGTGGTAGCCGAGTCTTCAATCGACAGTTTTCCCGGCTTGAGTGATCAGTTCGGCGTCAATTATGCGGTCGACAGCAAGATCGTGCGCCGCGACGGGTTCTGCTTCCTGTCAGTCAAGCTGGTCGACGTCGCCACGCAGGAAATCGTTTGGGCCGAGAAGCAGAAGTTCGACTATGTCCTGCCCGAGCAGCAATACAGGCAGCTGTCGATCCGCATCATCCTGTCCGTCGTGTCTGTTATCGAGAAAACCGAACTCGATCGCTACAACAAGCTGTTCCAGGATCCGAATGCCTACTACTGGTATCTTGTAGGCAAGCGGGAAATCGACAAATTTGATCTTCCGAAACTGCGTCAGGCCCGCCAATCATTCAAGAATGCCCTGACTGCTTCGCCGGATTTCGTTCCCGCGCTCAGCGGTATTGCGCGTACCATGCAGAAAGAGTGGCTCATGCTGGCGCGCAGCGAGAAGGATATCCTGCTGGAGGGCGAACAGGTCGCGAAGCGTGCCGCACCAGCGGACCCGGATGACGAGCGGCCCTTGCGCGAGCTAGGTACCATCAGCATGTATCTCGGCAAGTTCGAAGACAGCCTTGAATATTTCGACCAGGGGGAATCCATCAATCCACAGCATGCCGATCTGCTTGCTGACTATGCCGATGCGCTCACGCACTATGGCTGGCTTGATCAGGCGGTCGAGAAGATCAATCAGGCGATTGCCCACAATCCGCTGGCCCCAGACTACTATTATTGGGTTGGGGGCGGCGCGCTGCATAATCTAGAGCGTCATTCTGAAGCTTTGGCTCTCCTTCAACAGATGCAGAATCCTCGCGCGGCTGCCCGCCTGATCGCAGCCTGTTGGGCAATGCTCGGAGAGCGCGAAAAGGCGACTGAATACAGGCAGTATGCGCTGGAAGACAATCCGACCTTCAAGATCGATGACTGGATCAAGGGGTTGGGTGTCAGGCTGCCAGAACAGCGCAAGAGATACGAAGCATCCTTACGGGAAGCCGGCTTTCAATAATCTTCACCGCACAGTAACATTTGGGGGATCTACCGCATGGCCAAGTATTTCATTATCGGCGAGGCAAACAGCAATGAGCTGTGGTTAGTTGATGTCGACAACCGCACTGTTGAGCCGGTAACTGACGCTGCATTAAAGAAGTCCAATGCTGCAGACCCTGGGTTTATCGGAGTAATTGACAAGGCACGAAAGAATGGAATTACGACTATAAAGGGAGTAAGCGTCGCAGTCGCTACCAGTAGTAGGACTGACGCCAAGAGCGACTCCTTCTTGGTCAATCCCGATGCAGGTAAAAAAT
The DNA here is from genome assembly GCF_020164435.1 of Phyllobacterium lublinensis. Lineage (GTDB taxonomy): Bacteria > Pseudomonadota > Alphaproteobacteria > Rhizobiales > Rhizobiaceae > Phyllobacterium > Phyllobacterium lublinensis. The sequence goes on from NZ_JAIUDQ010000018.1 coordinate 29,269, forward strand.
AAATAAAAATATTTGCCGAAATTGAAGAAGAGGTCACAGTTCTTCTTGATCTGAATTGGAATCGTCATACCTTTGCCATGTGGGCTCTCCTTCATAGAAAGGTATTCGCATGGCAAAGTTTTACATCGTGAATGATTCAGACCGAAACAAGCTTTGGCTTGTGAACAGCGAAACACGCAGCGCAGAGTGTCTCGATCGCGATGTGATCGAATCCTTGGGATTGGCCGGGCATGAATTTCTGAACTCGATCGGTAGCATGATCGGCAGCGATGTCGTTGCTAGGGACACTCGTAGCGATCCATCGGATCGCGCATTCTCGTTTGACGGCCGGAGCGATCCATCGGATCGGGCCTTCTCATTTGACGGCAGGAGTGATGCATCGGACCGTGCCTTCTCATTTGACGGCAGGAGTGATCCGTCGGACCGTGCCTTCTCGTTCGGCGGCGATTCATCGGATCGTATGCATTCCGCGAATCCCGCCGGTTTGAACTGAGCTGTAGTATGACTGTCCGGATGTTCGGATAGTGTCTAACGGGTGTGTAATTTGCAGGCTGATGGAGTGACAATGCGACCATTGGCCGGGATGCCGGTTCCGGACCGGCTGGCGGCAGACGAAGCAAACCTTCGTTCTGCTTTCCGCGCAGGAGAGTCATCGTCTACCCGATTGATCGATGCGGATGAAACCGTGAACCGGTTGCGCCCGCATTTTTCTCGCCTCGGTATAGTACGTATGGCCGAAGTGACGGGCCTTGATCGCATCGGCATTCCCGTCTGGATGGCCGTTCGCCCCAATAGCCGCACGCTTGCCGTCAGCCAGGGAAAGGGTATCAGCGCCGCGCACGCTCGGGCTTCTGCCGTGATGGAAGCCGCGGAGATCGCCGTTGCTGAAGACCTTCTCCTTCCGTCCCTTGCCGTTAGCCGCCGCGAATTGCGTGACGCTGGCCACGAGGTGTTTGACGGTCGCATGCTCCTGATGCGCGGGGCAGATGAGGCCGGGCCCGAGGAGACGGACTACTGGCTTGAAGGTTTCGACCTGCTGAAACAGAAGCCAGTATTTGTCCCGCGTGAACTGGTGTCGCTCGACTTCACGCCGGCGCGCAAATCCTGGCACTATTGTCAGTCGACCGATGGGCTCGCCTCCGGCAATTGCCTGCTGGAAGCCGTTATCCACGGATTATGCGAGCGCGTCGAGCGCGATGCCACTGAGCTCTGGCGTTTCCAGCGCGATGCCGGTGTCGAGGCCCGTTGCGTTGACCCGGCGGTTTTTGCAGATAGTGGCATTGACTGGCTGGCGGGGCGGATCGCCGCGGCCAACTTCGTGTTGCGTCTGTTCAACACGACGTCGGATATCGGCCTTCCTGTCTTCATGGCAACCATAAGCCCGGCGACAAAGCACGCAACTTATCTGCATTTCGATCTCGCCGCCGGGTATGGCTGCCATCTTTCGCCGCGCGTCGCGGCCATGCGGGCGATTACCGAGGCGGCGCAGACGCGTATCACCAATATTTCCGGCGCACGTGACGATTTCGATCCGTCCGAATATCACCAGCGTCTTGCGCCGGACCTTTCGGTCTACATTCACGCCAAACCCGCCGATCATTGGCGGTTCGACGAGCCCGAGCCGCATTTGCGTGCCAGTCTCGAAACGTATCTCGAGCCATTGCGCCAGCGTGGCATTACCAGTGTCGTCGCCGTGCCGCTCGGGGGCGAGGAATATGACATGTCGGTCTGCCGCGTATTGGTCAATGAGCTCGAAAGCCCGGCCGGCACGCGCAAGCACCGTTTTGGCGGGCGGGCGCTCAACGCCATGTTGCGGCAATAGGAGCGGCGATGAAGATCCTTTTTGCAGGTCCCAGCCTTTCCGGAACGGAGTTCGTGCCAAAGCGTGCCGGCGAAGATCGTGTCCTGCCCGAATATGGGTTGACCTGTCGTGGGCCCGCAAAATGCGGAGATATCACCCATGCGGTCGATCAGGGCTTTCGCGTCATCGGCCTGGTTGACGGCCGGTTCGAGGATGTCGCCGCAGTCTGGCACAAGGAAATTCTCCATGCGCTTTCACAGGGCGTCGTCGTCTATGGCGCCGCCAGCATGGGTGCCTTGCGCGCTGCCGAGTGTCATCCCTTCGGCATGATTGGCATCGGCGCGGTGTTTGAGCGTTACGCATTTGGTGGCTTGGAAGATGATGCCGCGGTTGCGCAGGTGCATGCACCGGCCGAATTCGGTTACGTCGCGTTCAGCGAGGCGATGGTCACAATTGACGCGACGCTGGATGCGGCCCTGGCAGCCGGCTCGATCAGTCGCGATGAGCAGGCGCTGGCGCGCACCAAAGCCGACGCTGTCTTCTTCAAGGAGCGTACATGGCGGCGTATTTTCGATGCCGTCTCATCGGATATGGAGCGCCCGGCCGAACGCCTGCAACCTCACATCCGCAACATTAAGCGGGAGGATGCCGAGGCTTTGCTCGATGCGCTGCTCCAGCGGAAACACTCTGGCCCGCTCGCCAAGGTGTCTCCCGCGTTTTCCGGGTGGCAGTTCAATGAAACTGCGCAATGGCGCAAGCTGCGCGTCTAGGCGCGTTTAGATTGGTCTCGCCCGATCGACTTACAATCCTATTGATTAGGGTGAAAATGCCTAAAAGTCGACCGATACAGAGTTGAGTCACGCTTGCGTAACGGGGGGGCACCTAATTTCAATCTCGTGGTCGCAAGTTTAAACGCATGAAAAAGTAACAAAAAAATCAGAACGTGTGTGGGAGCAAGCGGGCAGTCAGTGGGGGACCTACGCCGGAATTCTATTAAGATTGAATTTGGAGTTCCGGCGTAGCACTACACAATATCCGTCCAGCTTAACCAATATCAAAATAACAACGAAACCAGCCGCTTCCTGCGCGCCTTCCTGGTGCGCGGCATGGCTAGGCTTCAGCTGAGGGGCGAGTCGTGAAAGTAGCAATTGTCCATTACTGGCTTTTGTCGATGCGGGGTGGGGAGAAGGTGCTGGAAGCACTCAGCGAGATCTATCCGGACGCTGACATCTACACGCTCGTCTATAATCCTGATGCCATCTCGGGCCGCCTGAAGAACCACAGGATTACCACGTCATTCCTGCAAAAAATTCCTGGCGCCAAGAAGCACTACCAGATGCTGCTTCCGCTTATGCCATTGGCGCTCGAGACCATGGATCTAACCGAATATGATCTGATCATCTCAAGCGAGTCAGGTCCTGCGAAGGGGATCATACCCAAGCCCGACGCAGTGCACGTTTGCTATTGCCATTCACCAATGCGCTATATCTGGGACCATTACTTCTTCTACCATGCAAGCGCTGGGTTCCTGAAAAGGCTGTTCATGCCCTTCATCGCTTCATGGCTGCGCCAGTGGGACGTATCGACGAGCGCCCGGGTGGATTGCTTTGTGGCCAATTCCCGTCATATCGCCAACCGTGTGCAGAAATACTACAGGCGCGATGCGGTGGTTATCCATCCACCGGTGTCCGTGGACGATTTCGCAATCTCCGACACCACGGAGGATTTCTATCTGTGTGCAGGTCAGCTCGTCGGTTACAAGCGTGTCGACCTGGCCGTCGATGCGTTTACAGCGATGAACAAGAACCTCGTGGTCATTGGCACCGGCGAGGAAATGGAAAAACTGAAGAGCCGTGCCGGACCAACCATTCGGTTCCTCGACCATCAACCTTTCGCATCGTTGAAGAGCCACATGGCGCGATGCAAGGCGTTGATCTTCCCGGGCGAAGAGGATTTCGGCATTGTTCCAGTTGAAGTGATGGCAAGCGGTAGACCTGTGATTGCTTTTGGGCGGGGTGGCGCAGTCGATACCGTTATCGACGGTCTCTCGGGCGTATTGTTTTCCGAGCAGACCGTCGATAGCCTCACCGAAAGCGTCAACCGCTTTGAAGCCATGGCCGACAGTTTCTCGCCAACGGCCATCCGCGCCCATTCGTTGCGGTTCAGCAAGGACAATTTCAAGAAGAAGATCAGCGCTCTCGTACGCAAGGAGTTCGAGCGGCGCGCAGTTCAGGCCACGGTTGATCAGATCGAAGGCAATGCGCCTGCGGTCGGGGAAGCCTGGGGCAGGACAAACGGCTTGGTGCTCTCGATGAAGACCAAACCACAGGCCAATTCCAATGTGATACGTCCGAATTTATAACTGCGGGAACTGCAATGACTCTGGAACGTGTTGTCATTATCAACGATGAGGCCGTCGCAAGCGGTGGCGCTGCGGTGCTGGCGCTCTTGTCTGCGCGGCTCTTGATCGAGGCAGGCATTCCCGTAACTTTCCTCAGCGGCGACTCCGGAGCGGATTTCTCCTTGCATGACGAGGAAATCGAAGTTTCGGGGCTCGGCAGCGCACCGCTGCTCAAACTGCCCATTCACAAGCGCATCATCAACGGCGCCTATAATTCCGCAGCCCACAAGGCGATCCGCCGCTACATTGAACTCAACGATACGCCGGGTACCATTTACCATGTCCATGCATGGGCGCAGATCCTGTCGCCGTCGATATTCTCCGCGCTCAAGCCGGTGCACGACCGTTTGATCGTATCGGCGCATGATTTCACACTGGTATGTCCAAACGGCAGCTACGCCAATTTCAAGCAGAACACCGTTTGTGAGCTGACCCCCTTGAGTGCGAAGTGTCTCGCCTCCAGTTGCGACAAGCGGCGCTATGCGGACAAGCTATGGCGTTTCATGCGGTCCTGGCTGCGTACGCAATTGCTGGACCTTTCGAATTCGGGATGCACGATCGCGTCGATTCATCCCATGATGAATGCTTGGCTTGAGCGTGGTGGAATCCCGAGAGAACGCATCAAGACTGTGTTGAATCCGGTCAAGCCATTCGCAAAAACCCGCGTAACGGCGGAGAATAACAGCGATATCTTCATTATTGGCCGGCTGGAGTTCGAGAAAGGCGTCGATATCGCAGCCGAAGCTGCGCGCCGTGTCGGCCGCAAGCTCCGGGTCATCGGTGACGGAGCATTTCGCACAGAATTGCTGCAGCGCTATCCCGAAGTCCAATGGGAAGGGTGGCGCACCCATGATGAAATCAACCGGCTACTGCAGGACGCCCGATTTGTCGTCATGCCGAGCAGACTGCCTGAACCGTTCGGCTTGGTGGCCCACGAGAGTATGCAAAGCGGGATTCCGATCGTGGCATTCAAGTCCGCCTTCGTGGCCAACGAAGCGCAGCAGTTGGGTTGCGGCATCGTTGCCCAACAGGTAACGGCGTCGAGCCTGGCCGAAGCCTTTGCCAAACTGGATGACGATGGGGTCGTGCATCGCATGAGCGAGCTGGCGTTCGAGCTTTCTCCAAGATTGTCAAATACGCCGCAGAGCTGGTGCAACGAATTCATTGCCCTCTACCGTTCGCGATTGGCCGAACAGGTTCGGCCTGAAATGGACGCTATGCAGCTGCGTGCGTCAGCCCCGCCATCGACGCAGCGGCTATCAAGTTCGCTGTAGTTTTTGGGACACTATGGATTACACATTTTGAGGGATGCCTGCGAAAGGCCCCTAACGGCTATCCATTTATTCATATTTATGGCATATAGTCTGCATTGAGGGGAGAGAGAGGTGATTAAATCCTTGACCGGGCCAGCTTTCGGCTTAGTCCAGGATTAAATCGGCTGTCTCGATCGATGAGTCCTAACTCCAGAGATCGATGCAAAATTCATCCGAGAATTTGAAATCATCCGATGATCGTCCGTCGAAGTCTTTTTTCGACATGATCGAGGAAAAGTATCTGATCCGTTGGGCAGCCCTCTTGATCTGCGTGATTTTCTGGACTGTCGTCTGGCGCCTTCTCTGATCTTTATGTTTGGGGCTCCGGTTCAGGAGCATCGTCCGGATCTTCATCATCCCCGGCAGCGAGCCACTCTTCCAGGATTGCTACAGACATCGGACCCAGATTGGGTATCAGGTTCAGGTCCAGCTGCGCAGCCCAGGCGCGGTCAGGTTCCCAGTCGGGCGGCATGTTCCAGGGCGTACCACCATTCTCGATCCACAGCGCATTCACGATGCGTGAATGCACCGTTTTCGAAGGACAAAATGTCTGAAGGCGGTGACGCATAAATACCCCGGGCAATAGAAGTTGTGTGAAATGGCTTTGTCTGGTCGTATCGCGGCCGCGAGGAGGCAGGTGCTTTGCTTTAGCAACTACCTTTCGCTAGGAACACGACCCACGCCGTGCGTATCATGATCCCCAAATCAACCCAGATCGATCGCGTCTTGAAATAGTCCGTGTCCAGTTTGACCCGGGCTTCGTAGCCGGTGCTGCTCCGCCCGCTGACTTGCCACAAGCCCGTTATTCCAGGCTTCATAGCCTTGTAGTAGCGGTATGAGTCGCCATAACGGCAGATTTCGTTCATCACGATCGGCCGTGGTCCGACAATGCTCATTTCGCCGCGAATGACGTTGATGAACTGAGGCAGCTCGTCGAGGCTTGAGACGCGCAAGAACCGTCCGAGCCTGTGAATTCTCGGATCAGTTTTAAGCTTCTGGCTTTCCGTCCATTCGCGCAGTATTTCGGGTGATTGCGAAAGCAATGCCGCCAGGCGCGCATCCGCATCCTTCGCCATGGAACGAAACTTGTAGCAGGTGAACTCTTTGCCATTCAGTCCGATACGTCGTTGCTTGTAGACGAGCGGAAAGCCGTCGTGCAGTGCCAGCGCGACGACGATAACAACCAAAACCGGAAAGAGGAATACAAGCGCAGCGACAGCAAAAACAATGTCGAGCGTCCTCTTGGCAGTTTCATAAAGGAACCGGTTTTTTACCGGCGTGTTTTCGGCCCGCTGTTCAATCAGCGGTTCTGATATGTACGACATGATATTGGCCCCGACCCACCCTTTCGAATACTAAACGCTTTTCGAAAGCGTATTGCTTTTAGATCGTGAGATGGTTACTCCACGACCGGCTTTTTTCGTTGATACCCCAAGAACTATCAAAGCTGAATACAATACAAAGACAAATCTATACGCAATATGTACAAGTATTGTCGTTATTGTACTGTTATTATGTTCTTTTTTATGATTCTGCTTGTTCAAATAAGGTATAGTATATTGGTTTTCCGTCAATAATTAATAGTGATTAACGGGGTAGCGGATGTCACTAGCAATAATTACTAATGCCTTATGGCGAAGATGGATGCTCGATAAAATAATTGTGAAATACTCACAAAAGGCCTTTGATATGGCCGCGAATCCATCCGATGTATCCGGCCTTATTTCGCTTTGCATAAATCGATGACAAAGCGGTCACCAAGGATGTCGATGTGGTGGCATCCGACAATTCCGGACATGAAATCAGGCCTCACCAGCCGGACAGCGCTTTCCACATAGTCATCGCTGTCGATCTTCGTGATTTCCTGGATGTTCAGTCCGTAACCATAGGTGCCATTCGAGTTGCACTGTGACGGGCGCAGCAGACGACCTTCCACCATGTGCACGCGTCCGGCATTGCGGGCGACGTCGCTGCCGATAATGACGGGATTGCGCTTGTGGGGGACAACGGACCGCAGAGCAGGTCCATCGACTGCAAAGGCGTAGAGTTCGCTGCAGTGATCCATATAGGCGTAATGGTCCGACAGGGACGTTAGCAGCCACCATTGTCCGCCGGTGCGGAACATGATTGTGTCGGCGGGGCTCTGGCCCTCTAGGGTCGTAGCATAAAGTTCCCAGCGCAGGGGAAACTCGGTGCAGCGCCAGACTTCCACGCGGTTTGTCTGATGGGTCTCGGGGATCATGAAGATCTCGCCACCATCATTGAAGATGAATGGATAGGACAAATGATAGTTCGTACGCAGACAGGTGCCGAGCAACTCGACCTTGTTGTCGGTTAATTTCGCGACTGATATCCAGGCGTTTTGCCGGTTGTTCGGAAAACATTCGAAGAAAATATAGTCTTCGTTGTTCCAGCGGAACAGGAATGGATCTGCAGCCCACATTCCGTCAGCGAGCTTCAGCTCGGTTGTTTGCCCGGGGGAGAAATTCTCCACCGTCCCGCGCCCCATGTGCACGCGCCAGCTCCTGGCGTCGAGGCCAAGCCTCGATCTCGCCTGGATCAGGATCTTTCCAAGAACATTGCCGCCAAGCCTGAACATATACGCAATGGCATCGAGCGTACCTGGCATTTCGGCCTTGGCTTTGAACTGTTCTGGCCGTTCAACCCTCAATTCCCGCGTATCTGCGAGTCGGCGCAGTTCGCGCATCATGAGAATGACGGACTTTTCCTCGACGAATGCGCCATTCAGCGCGGCACTGAACTTGGTATTGTATGCGGCCGTGGCGAGGGTTCGGGACCGGGTTTCGGAGGCTCGCCGGACGTTGACCGCAGTGATCGTCAAGGGACCTCGTTCCTTCACCTCCCAGAAACCTGTCCAGTCGAACGTTGGTGATTGAGTATCCGTGAAGCTCAATGTCCATTCGCCAAAGCGGATGTGCTTGAGCAATTCATCGGCAAGTGGTTCGGCGGCGAGACGGACGACGACGTCCAGGTTCAGGTTCGACAGATCATTGTCGTCGAGTAGGTTGATAAGCGGCCGGGTTCGCAGACGCGAAAGCACCTGCTTTGCCGGATAGGCCGGCTGACGCGCAAACACGCGTTTGTCCAGACTGTACGACAGTCTTCCCAACAGTGGCGCAGCCGGTGCCGTGAATGGCTTGGTCAGGAGCACTGCATAAAAATCAAGCCGGTCATCGGCCAGAATGTCGTTGAGAAGCTTGAGTTCCCAATTGCGCAATTGATCAATTGACGCTGCTAGAACGCCAATGCGAAGCTTTGACATATCGCCCCCAAAAGTGCAGCGTACCCAGCTCCCCCAGCGCACCTTTTTGGCGTCGTAACCGTGCCGGCTGAGTACGATCCCATCCTGAATGTCACACTTTAAAAGGTGGTCGTCTAGGACTCCTAATCTAATTGATTAGCAAGATAGTTCCTGAATAAGGGCCGCTAATCTGGTATCAATTATGGAGTGCTCATTTGTGGGCCAACCGCAAATTCTCAAATGAAAACAAGAAGTCAGAACGTCTACCGATCCGATGCTATCGGAGTTTGGGCGAAATTGGGGATACTGACCTGGAACAGATAGCTAAGAAGAATACGGAAAGCGTTTCCGCCAAAAAGGCGGCTGTGATGGGCTTTGCGGCAATGGCGTCACGTGTTTCCGCGCAGCTTGCGCAGGTGGCCGTCTTTGTCCTCGCTGCGCGCATGCTTTCAGCCGCTGAATTCGGCGTCTATACCCTCACCCTTGCGGTCGCAATTTTCTTGACCCGGGTATCCGAGGCGGGATCCCGGGAGTTCCTCATGAGCTGCCGGGAAGACCGCTCACTGTTCGACCAGATTGCCACGGCAGCCCTCGTCAGCGGTGTAATTGCCATGTGTGCCGGAACCGTGGCCTCCGCTGTCATGTACGATTTTTTCGACATGGTGCTGGCTGGCGAGCTGCTGGCGCTATTCTCGGTCTGGGTCGTATTCTCAACGGTCAGTGCCGTCTATGCCGGATTACTGGTGCGGCAAAGCCGTGCCGAACTGCATTCCATATTTCTCATGGTGGGCGAAGGCGTTGGCCTGCTGGCGGCGTTGTTCGGCCTGATGTCAGGCTGGGGCATATTCGCCTTGGCCTTTGGCAAATTCTGCATGCAGATTACGTACCTCGCTTGTGCCATTGCGACGACGAGATGGATTCCCCGCCTGCGCTTGCACTGGGTTGTGGTGCGCGAACTGGCCGAATTCTCACGCTATATTCTCGCCACCAGAATGGTCGCCTACTTTCATACCTATGCGGTGACGTTCATTATCGGTATTTTTCTGGGTGCAACCAGCGTTGGCTACTATCGGGTGGCCGAACGCCTTGGCTCCTCCTTCGCCGAATTGATGGAAGAACCTGCTCGCCTGATTGCCTGGGTGAGCCTCCGGCGTGCCGTGCGGGAAGATCACAGTGCGGCCGAACTGAAACGAAACGTGGGTAAGGAGGCAGCCGTGTTCCTGCCGATCCTGCTCGCGCTGGCTGCACCGATCTTCATCGGATTGGCCCTGATATCGGAAAATCTGGTTGTTCTCCTGCTCGGCGAACAATGGCACCCGGCTGCACCGCTTACGTCAATCCTAGCCCTTGTCTACATGCTTTACATACCCAATGTCCTGACTGAGCCCCTGCTGTCATTGACCGGACAGGTGCGCCGCTTGCCATTCATCTCGCTTTTGAATGCGGCGATCGCGGTGACGTTCATCCTGGCATCCGTATCATTTGGAACGGTGGGCGTAGCGATCGGTCAGTTGATGGCCGGCCTGATCACGGTTTGTGTAACGATCTGGCTGCAAAGCCACTACGGCGGAGTCGCTTGGAAGACCGTCGGGTTTCATGCCTCTATCGTTGCACCGGCTCTGATAGCGATGGTGGCGGGTGTGATCTGGGTTTCAGCAGTCGCCGTATCACCAGAGATACAGCTCGGTCTGCAGATTTTGACGGGTGCCGTGATTTATTCCGGCGTGCTCGGAACACTCTACCTTTGCTTTTTTTGGAAACACCCGCGCATTTCGATTCAGAGACAGGAAAGCACCTAACGAGGTTCTAACCGGCCAGTATCAATCAATCGGCCGACCGCAGACGACAGGAGAGGGAACAATGCACGAAACAACCGGAACGACAGAATTCGCATCAGGCATTGCTACAGTTTCGCCGAAGCTCCACCGGTTTCTTGGCGTCGAACTTGAGATTGCTCCGGGCGTTCTCGTCCCGCGCGAAGAGACAGAATTGCTCGGCCTCACTGCGATCAACATCTTGGCGAAGGAACAATCTGCCGTTCTCGTGATCGACATGTGCTGCGGCTCCGGAAATCTGGGCCTTGCGGTGGCCGCTGCCCTACCCAATTCACGGGTGCTGGGAGCCGATCTTACCGATGAAACGGTTGATCTTGCTCGCCGGAACGTCGAGCGCTTGGGGTTTGAGCAGCGCGTCAAAATCTATCAGGGGGATTTGTTTGATGCGATGAACGGACAGAATCTCGTGGGTAAGGTGGATATGATCATTTGCAATCCGCCGTATATCTCAGCGCGACGCCTCGAGGATAGTTTGTCGCATCTTCTGGTCAATGAACCCAGGGAGGCATTCGATGGGGGCCCATTCGGCATCTCGATCCTCCAGCGCGTAGTGCGCGATTCGGCATCATTCCTTCGGCCGGGTGGCATCCTGGCTTTTGAATTCGGCGAGGGACAGCATCAGCAAGTCGCCCACCTCCTCTCAAGGGCTGCTGCATATGATCAAATATCTTTCGTCGACAATGAGGCGGGTATCCCCCGCGTTGCGGTAGCGCACAAACAAGTTTGATTGATGAAGGAGTAGAGTACTTGGACAGGATTGCGATGAGTGAAGTGAGAAACATCACACCGCGGGACATGCCTGCGGTCGCAAGCATGTTCTGGAATATGTTCAAGACCACTAAGGCATCCGTGCCCCAATCGCTGGTGGATTACCTGTCCAAACTCTACCTCCATCCGTCACGTGCTGATTCGGACATTATTTCGCAGGTCCATGTTCGCGGCGACGGTGTGCTGAACGGCTTCATCGGTTCAATTCCGTTAAGAATGTCGCTCGACGGCTCGCTTGTCCGCGCGGCCATTTGCGGACCATTGATGGTCGAAGACTACGCCGATGATCCTCTGGCCGGGGCACGTTTGCTTCGGGCATTTCTCGCGGGCCCACAGGACGTCTCTCTCAGCGAGACGGCCAACGAGACTTCGCGAATCATGTGGTGTAAATTGCGCGGATCTGTACTGCCAGCTTATAGTCTGGAATGGGTCAGGGTTTTTCGTCCCGCCGGCTTCGCCATCGAGGTTGCCGCCGGCCGCTTTCAGGGAATGCGGCTCTTGGCACCCTTGGCAAAGCCACTTGATGCCGCTAGCCTCAAGCTCTCCAAAGGGAGTCATCCGGACTCTGCTCCCATTTCCGAGATGAACGGATTTGTCGATAGTGATATCGACTGCGACTCACTCGCAGGCATTATTCCATCACTATTGGAACGTTTCAGCCTGCGTCCGGTCTGGGATACACCGGATCTTGAATACATCCTCCAGGAAGCGAGAACCAAATCGAGCTATGGCGCCATGTACAGCCGGGTCGTCCGATCACGCAATGGCGTGCCTGTCGGAGCCTATCTCTATCATGGCGCTCCCGGGCGGATCGCACGGGTGTTGCAGGTTCTGGCTGCGAAGGAACGGGAGGGGGCCGTACTGGACAGCCTGCTCAACCATGCACGCTCCAACGGTGCCGTTGCAGTCCGTGCCCGCACACAGCCCCACCTCCTTCAGGCAATGATGGTGCGCCGGGGCATATTCTTCCAACGGTCGTCCACAGTCGTGCATTCGCGCGATTCGCGAGTGCTTGATGCGTTCACGGAAGGAAATGCCTTCTTCAACGGCCTGGCCGGAGAGGGCTGGAATCGGCTCAATGGCGACGATTTCAACTGAAGGCGCGATGCGGCGGACGTTTAAACGCTGATATTGTTTAGCTTTATGAAAGACCAGATCGACTTGTTGACATCGGCGATGGCATCGATGGTCGATTGAATCCTCAACATTTCCGCGTCGTCCAGCGCTTCAACTTTTCCGTATTTCAGATTGTCATTCATATCGACAATCCGCATCAGCTGTGTTGATGCGTTGTGACCTGTTTCGTCGAACGAGTATATGCAGTGGTTGTATTTGTTGCGCAGCCGCTGCTCGCGAGTCATTCGGCCGGTGATTGCAAGGACTGCAGCCTTGGTATCTGGCGGGGTCGATCTGATTTTCGCCAGCCGCTCGAGCAAGTCGATTCTTGCCCTAGTCGTGTTGAGTGTCAGGAAGATGACGGTTGCCGCTTCCTTGTTCGTCTTGAGCAGGTGGGCAATCAGGTAGATGAACAGGCTTTCGGTGTTCGTCCACGTGTAATTGAGTTTGCCCACCAGCATCAGCACATCATTGATGCGGGACATTGCTTTATACGACTCGGCCCATTTCCAGCGAACTATCTAATCGCCCCATCGGGTTATTATACCCTCTAAAAGGGGGCTGGAAAGCCTCCTGGTCCATGCTGTTGCGATATACCGCTGCCGCCTGGGTGCGATTGTGAACCCGCAGCTTGCGTATAAGGTTGTGCACGTGGACCTTGACCGTATGTTCCGAAAGCGTCAGGCGATCGGCAATGATCTTGTTCTGCAGCCCTTCCGAGAGAAGTTCCAGGATCTGGTGCTCCCGCAGCGTCAATGTCTTGATGGGTCTGCCGCCATTAAGAGTGTTCTTGAGCTGGCTGCTGTAAAGCTGAGGCTGCCCGCCATTGTTCAAAGGCTTTTCGATCGAGCGCGCGATGGCGGAAGGATAGTATTCGCCGCCATTCAACAGGAGCCAGATGACCGCCAGCCAGATATCGAGTTTCAGGCTGAATGGCAAAAGTCCCTGGACCAGTCGCTGGTCGAACAGGCTGTTCAGCTCATGCAGGCCGGCGCTGTGATCATCGATCATCAATGTCACGGATGCATTCGGAAAACGCTGCTTGCAGCGTGCGATGCATTCATTGAGTTCGAGAACGAAACCGGTATGTACCAAGACCAGACCAATGTCCTCGTCGGACTCGTCCGTCTCCAGCAGCTTGCTCGACAGGTTCACCCGAATTTCAGGGAACGTACGCTCGAGGGATTGAACTAATCCCTGGAAGACGGCTCCTGCTTCGGCATAAATGAAGATGCCACTCTTGAATTTGGAATCACCATCAATTTTTGATCCATATTGGATATGGTCGCCGATTGTACGCGGTATATTTCCAGACATAATAGCCCCCTACGCCCTTTGATGAGAAGTATTTCTCTCAGGATTTATTTGCGTTTTTGATTTTTAGTTTCTTTAAGTTCTTTTGTTCAGTCTCACCACTATGTCTTTAAGCCCCCGGCTAGACGTGTTGATTAACAGAGGATTAATAAAAGGAGCGTGACGCGGCCGTGACATGAGTCAAAGGGTTTGTATATTTACTGATTCGGCGCGCTGATTGCGTCGACAAAGACAGCGGCGACTTTTACTTAGACCACTGGTTCGACAATATTGATTATAAATCATACTAAACGGTTTTAGTCGAAGTTGAGTCAAATTGACTCCATACCCGCAAGCGGCTGAAAAGTTTCCATAATTCGTGAATTTTGGCGCTCCGCGATTTTCTGTTGGACGGCCTTTTTCGGGACTAATCAGAATTGGTAACTTACTGTCTCAGGCTTTGAGTCCTAACGTTCAATAGCTTGGATATCGTGGTTCTTAGTGGGGGCATCCAAGCAACAGCACCGTAAACATCAGTCTCGTATTGCGTATTTAGCATTTGGTTCGCGCCGAATGCTATCTGAATCGTTGATGTTTGCTCAACGTAAAAAGCTTATCGGGCTCGCAACTATAACCTCGTTTGAAATGCATAGAGGCTTTTGCTTGCTCCGAGGCACATCGGAGGATTTGTTATGTCCAACAGAAACAATCAACATTACAATTATCATCCTGGCGACGACGCATCAGCTGAAGCAGATGCTTCAGCCGCTGCTGCTGCACTTGCTCTTCAATTGCAGGCACAGGGTCAGGGACAGCTTGAAGTTCAGGGCCAAGGACAGGGACAAGGCCAGGGACAAGGTCAGAGCCAGGACCAGCATTCCAGCTCAGAAAACTGGAACGGCAACGGCAACGGCAATCTGAACGGGAATGGCAACGGCAACCTGAACGCCAACGGCAACCTGAATGCCAACGGCAACCTGAATGCCAACGGCAACCTGAACGAAAGCTACAACGTCAACGAGAACCACAATTCAACTGACGTTTGCGTCAATGTCGACGTGGGTGTCGACCTTGAAGGCTATCTGCCGACCGATGATGACTTTGCCGATCTTGATCTGCATGGCAACACGTTCGACAACATCTTCATCACCGATACCGGCACCATCAATTATGATCCGGGCAATGACGTCGGGTTCGCCGTTAATTTTGCTGGCGGCACCAACAACTTTGCTATCAACCAGGTTCTTGACCTTGTTGATAACGACCAGGCATCGCAGATCAGCCAGAACAACTCGGGCGGTATCTCACTGAGTGCATCGGGCGGCTCCGCACATGCGGGCGACGGTATTGACAGCGGCGGCGGCGGCGGTTGGGACGGCGGCTGGAGCGGCATGGACAGCTTCTTCGGTGGCAACAACCATGGAAACAACGGCTCCGATGGCAGCAGCACAGAAGCAGGTCACGATGTGAACGGCTCCAGTGCAGCAAGCGCAGCAGCCAACATTACAGTGACCAATGGCATCCAGGAAATCATCCAGGGCGCAAATCTGCAGCAGAACGCTGTCGATATCAACTTTGGCACAATCGAGACCCATACGTCCGGCGACGACCTATCATAAGAACAATAACCAGGCGGACCTGCCTGATCTGACAATGGTCTGCGCAACATCTTGCGCAGACCGCTTGTCGACGGGGTTGCAGGTGACAGCGGGAAATAGGGAGTCATCGACATGCTCGGATTTGGTGATCAGATTTCAGAATCCATCGCTCACTTCGTAGGTTATTTTCATACATCAATCGAAGCAGCCAGAGCGCGAGTCGAGTACCGTGAGTTCAACGCAACGCCGGACAAAGATCCTCATCTCAACGACATTCTGACCATTCAGACGGATCCAGGCCAGCGATTGGACCTTGGCTCGTTTCAATCCAATATGAATTACCTGCCAGCGCCGTGGTCGCCCGTTGGGGAAGTCACGATGCCCTGGGTCAACTTCGTACCCATCGAAGTCGACGTTGCGGGGATAAGGCTGCAACACCCCGTTGCGAAATTGCATTCGTCCGGGTCAAGCGACTCGAGCTCTTCAATCTTCCATACAACGAGTCAGGCAGCCCCGAATTTTGGGCCACCCCCAATCGAGACGCACGTCGCCGTTCAGCAGACCAATCACATGGAGGACAACGATGTTGTCATGATGGGCAATCATGCGCCCTCGACCATGGATTTTGTCGACGTTGCGGCATTCAACAGCCTCACCGACAGCGCGCTTTCAATCTCTGAGCCGTTGACCCAGGACACGATTCCTGGATCCGGCGCAGAACTGGAGCAGTTCTTCAACAATCAGATCGCGAACATCCAGGCCGCAGAGCAGGGTCCGCTCGCGACGACGCCAGGCGTGACCGTTGTCACGGCACCTTCAGGTCATTACGTCAATGGCGTCGAGACCGATGAAGCTCCCAAGCTTGATGACTACGTACCGGAACAACTCAAGCCGTCAGAGAACGACTCTTCGGCAACGGTGACAACAACGACGCAGTCCCTTGTCATCGATTCAAACGAGATTATCGGGTCCGTCGAAGTCCAGGCCGGTTGCAATATATTGGTCAACGAAGTCGTCATAAACAGTCTTGGCGGTTCCGTCGGTGCCCATTTCGCGGTGGGTGGAAGCTATTACAACATCAATGCGATCGTTCAGACCAACGCCTATAGCGATAGCGATACGTTCCAGAACGGCTTTGGAGGGCAGCAGAGCCTCGGTCAGCCGGCAACCAACGCCATGAACGTCGCAAGCTTCTTGCAGCAGGTCGACCACGGCCAGTCGGATGGTCCGTCTGACGACGCGCCGGTATTCCCGCAGGCCTGGCAGGTTACCGTCGTCAATGGTGACCTCATTCAGATGAACTGGATTTCCCAGTACAATTTCCTTTCGGACAACGATGCCCATGTCCTGTCGGCGACCGGCTCTTATACAACGATCGTGACGGGCGCGAACATGACGCTCAACACGGCGTCATTCGCCGAACTGTGCAATTCCTACGATCTCGTGATGATCGGCGGAAACATGTACAACGGGAATTTCATCTTCCAGACCAACATCCTGTTCGACAATGACACGTTCACAACCTGTGGCGCCGCTGGTGCCTATGACGGCGAACTGTCTTCGAGCGATAACCTTTTGTGGAACCAGGCGAGCATTCAGAGCGATGGTCCGGCCAACTGGGTTGCGGGGCTTCCCAGTCACTATCTTGAGGCCATGAATGATCTCGCGACGGGCAGCTACAATATGCCGTCCGGTTTCCATGGCGACCAGGCTCTCCAGGGGCTTGAGGGTCTGAGGGTTCTCTACATTTCCGGCAACGTCTATGACGTGAACTATATCGAACAGACCAATGTTCTCGGCGACGCGGACTATGTCGAGCATTATGAAGATGCTCTTCTGACGGCCTCGTCGGACACTGTGTGGGACATCAGCACCGGCTCAAACGCCCTGATCAACATTGCCACCATCATTGACCATGATCCGGGCAGTGGCGGGACATCGTATGCGGGCGGCGGCGTCTACTCCGATGCCATTCTGATCCAGGCTGACATTATCAATACCGATCCCGGTTCGAACCATCCTACCGGGCAAGGCCAGCAGCTTGCCAACGAAATCGTGGCATTCCTCGAAAACGAAGGCGATTCGCAACATTGCAACGATGACCACGCTCCGCCGGTTCACGTCCCGGATACGTGCCAGTCGGTCGATGTCATGCAAACAGTTCTCGCATAGAAAAAGAAGAATGCGCGAGGAGCGCGGTAAGCATGAAATATGATGAGCAGGCGGATTTGCGGGTCATCTCCCAGAACTCGCGGCGTGCCATGGCGGGCCGCGAGCATGAGCGGATTCAGTTCGAAGAGTTGCTCGCGGAGATGGAAACCGCCATTTCAAAAATATCACGCGACGAAACCGAATCGTCCCAGCGCATCGACCCCGCACCGGTAGAGCCTACACCGCTGGAGCCAATGCCGCAGGAAGTTGTCGATGAACCGATAACCGAAGTTGAGGCGCCAGTCGCCGAGACCGCGCCGAACGCTGAGCGACTGATTTCAGCAATTCCGGCCAATGCGGAAGTCGGCAGGGTCATCGAGGGTGACCGTGGTCCCGTGCAGTCGCGAGAAGTCGATTCCGGAGGAGGTGGCTCCGGTAACGACCAGAATATCGTTGGTAATGGCGGCAATGGCGGCAGTTTCCACAAGCGCACGGCCGCCGTGAATTTCAGCGAAAGCTTCCGGAACGGCCTGAATGCCGTACGCCGAAATCTGATGATCGCCATGGGGTTCACCATATTCCTGAACGTCCTGGTGCTCGCAATTCCCATCTACCTGTTCCAGATATCCGATCGCGTTCTCACCAGCCGGTCGCCAGACACGCTGGTGATGCTGACGATCGTGATCGTGGGCGCAGTTATTGTTCAGGTCATACTGGACGCGATACGCCGCTTCATTCTGATGCGGACGGCCGTTGAAGTGGCAGTGCAATTGGGAGCGCCCATCCTGAGCGCCGCGGCACGTGCATCCCTCCATGGCAACGGCAAGGACTATCAGGTGCTCGGCGATCTGCAGCAGCTGCGCTCGTTTCTGACGTCCGGCACTTTGCTCTCGTTCTTTGATGCGCCAATCGCGCCGCTGTTCGTCCTTGCGGTATTCCTTGTTCACCCGCATCTCGGCTATATCGTCGTTATTTCGGCTTTGCTCTTGCTCATCATCGCTATCTTCAACCAGCGCGCGACAGCAGCGTCCTTTGCCGATGCGACCAACTTCCAGAGCAGGGCCATGCTGCACCTCGACTCCATGTCGAGGAATTCACAGATCATCAATGCGCTGGCAATGATCCCCGAGGCCGTTAAAATATGGGGCCGTGACATGGCCGGCTCGCTGCGCTCGCAGGTCAAGGCGCAAGATCGCAACATCATGTTCGCGACCCTATCCAAGTGTTCGCGTTTGCTGACGCAGGTAACAATGCTCGGCTGGGGTGCCCATCTGGCCATCGATGGACAAATGACCGGCGGCATGGTGATTGCCGCTTCAATCATTGCCGGCCGCGCCCTCGCGCCTATCGAAGGTGCGATCGAAGGATGGAACAGTTTCATCCAGTTCCGCGCAGCCTTTGGCCGAATCCGCAATCTCTTGCAGAACTCGCCTCTGAACTTTGAACGGTTGAGATTGCCGGATCCGCAAGGTCGCCTCGACGTCGAACGTATTCTTTACGTTCCGCCACCCAACAAGAAAGTCATCCTGAACGGCATTTCGTTCACGTTGCAGCCAGGCGAGTCCATGGCCATCATCGGGAATTCCGGAGCGGGCAAGACCACTCTCGGCAAGATGCTGGTCGGATCGATCCTGCCTACGTCAGGAAGTGTTCGTCTCGACTTGATGGATCTGCGCAACTGGGATCAGAGGCAGTTCGGTGAAAATATCGGGTATCTGCCGCAAGACGTGCAGCTCTTCCCAGGCACGATCAAGGCCAATATCGCCCGTATGCGCGAAGATGCCAGCGACCAGTCGATCTTCGATGCTGCAATGCTTGCTGACGTGCATGAGCTCATTTCAAGCTTTGCTCAGGGCTATGAGACGATGGTTGCGGCCGACGGTGCTCCGCTGTCCGGTGGACAGAAGCAGCGGATCGCGCTTGCCCGCGCATTTTTCGGCAATCCAAAACTGGTCGTCTTGGATGAACCGAACTCTAATCTCGACTCCCAGGGCGACGCAGCGCTCACCAAGGCGCTGTTCCATGCAAAGAAGAACAAGATCACCGTGGTCACCATCACACAGCGTCCCGCACTGCTGAACTGTGTCGACAAGATCATGGTTCTGAGCAACGGCAGCGTAACGATGTTCGGTACGCGCGCGACCGTTATGGAAGCGCTCTCTAAGAAAAACAAACAGGCAGATTCGGTTCCAAGCATCAGCGCTGCCGAATAAACTGCTGGAGGGGCACGAGTATGGCCACGACACCCGCATTGAATAATCTGGAGTGGTATGACGGCGTTCCACGTTCAATAAAGCCCTACACGAAATTCGGCTTGGCAATCATTGTCGTCTGCTTCGGCGGGTTTGGAACATGGGCGGCAACTGCGCCTCTTGCAGCCGCAGTCATTGCCCCTGGCAGTTTCGTCGCCACCGGCAAGAACAAGGTTGTTCAGCACCTTGAAGGCGGAATCATCAAGGAGCTTCTTGTGCGGGAAGGCGATCGCGTTGTTGAGGGGGATCAGCTGGTCCGTCTTGACGAGACGGCAGCCCGTGCAAATGCCCAGCAATTGTTCCTGCGGCAGGCGCGGCTCGAGGCAATCCTGGCCCGGCTGCATGCCGTAGTTCGTGGTGAAGAGCGGTATCAGCCGCCAAAAATCATTCTGGACAATCTGGCCAATGCCGAAATACGCGCGGTGAATGACAGCCAGGCCGACAACTTCGATGCAGCCCATGCGAAATATGCGAACGAACTGCAGATGATGCAGCGTAATATTTCAGCGCTGGAGTTCCGCAGGATCGGACGCAATGCGCAGATTACCGCAACACGGACACAACTTGGCCTGTTGAAGAATGAGTACCAGGCGAAGTATTCCCTCTTCAAGAAGGGCCTCATGGCGCGTTCCGAAGTCAGCGTGCTTGAGCGTGCAGTTGCCGACGGCGAAGGGACGATCGCGCGCCTTGAAGCCGAAATCATGGAAGTGAACGCCCAGATCGAAAAATTCCAGAAGGAAATGATTCAGACCAAGGATACTGAAAAGCAGGCCGCACTTGATGAAATTCAAAGTGCCGAAGCCGAGCTGGACACGGTTCGCGAACAAATTCGCCAGGCTGACAGCGTGCTTACCCGCACGGTCGTCAAGGCGCCAGTCTCCGGGACAGTTGTGAGAATGTATTATCACACCGCTGGTGGTGTGATCGAAAGCGGCAAGCCAATCATCGAAATTCTGCCGACAGGCGTGCCCTTGATCATCGAAGCCCAGATCCCGCGGATGCAGATCGATGAAGTGAAAGAAGGGCAGGAGGCCCATGTTCGCCTGAGTGCCCTCAACCAGAGAACGACACCTGTCATCAATGGTCGTGTCGACTATGTCTCGGCCGATGCGATGACCGATACGACGACCAATGTGAAGCAGGAGATTTATCTGGCCCGCGTCAGCATTCCTGCCGATCAGCTTGCCCGTATCCACGGTTTCACACCCACGCCGGGAATGCCGGCTGATATCCTGATCCAGACTCACGAGCGGACATTCTTCGAATATCTCGCCAAGCCGGTCGTCGACAGCATGGAGCGTGCGTTCAGGGAGTACTGACAGGAACCGGATGCAGCATGCTGCACAGGAAAAGTTGGCGAGGCGATGGGATAACATCGGCCTCGCCAAATATTGTCGACCTCAGATTACCCGCCACCCCAGTATTGAGCCTGTTGGATGTTCTATCAGCCGATCAGCCCAGGAGACGACGCGTATCGTGAAGATGGCGGTGCGTCGGGGCGGAATGCTCTGGCCGTGGCCTTGCCTGTGCGCGGCGAACAGACGGATAAACGGCCACGGCCGCCCCGCCAGCCAGCACATAAAACAACATGCCAAGATCAAAGACTGTCGCGACGAGAATAGCGGCGACAAGACTGGCTGTCATGCCGCAACGGATGGCGCGAACGATGGACCGATCCTCTGAACCCGGCTGTGCTACGGGCTGCCTGAAGAGCGTTGTAAGGACGAACAGCGCAAAACACATCGCACCGGGAAGTCCCACATTCGACAGAAGAACGAAGATGTAGCTCGAGGCGCGCGCGCCGCCAATGCCCACGCCAAGACCGAAACTGTCCATGAAATTGGTGAAGGCCACCTCGTTCCAATGCCCGCGTTCGCGACCCGAGTCGCTCGAGAGCTTTCCGAACAGGCTCTCGTCGAAGAAGGTTGCGATTGCTTCCACAAATTCCGGCGAAAGCACCGCAATGAGCAAGACGATGGCGAGAACCGACAGGCTGCCGGCATAGATAAGTAACGGCTTGCGCATCCGCCCGCCATGCATGACCGGCGCTATGGACTGGAGCATCAGCAGGGCCAGAACAATCACCAGCCCCACATAGGCCGTGCCCGATGTTGATAATGCCAGCAATGTCAGGAAGGCGAGGGCAAAGAACCCCGAGAGGACTGGCCGGACATTGTCGAGATAAAGGCTGGCGGTGACGGCGAACAGGATCAGGGTGAAGCTGGCGAACGCCGACGATTCCGGAAACGTCCCGGAGATACGCTTGAGGCCGCCCATCTCAACCCCGGTCATCAGGGAATAATTCGCCGTATGTATGAAATCCAGCAGATCGGCCGTCCCGGTCGCAAAGGTAACGAGGTCGAGCACCGCAAAAATGATGTTCAACCAGCACAGCAGGAAGAAGGCTCCGAGGAAATACTGATAGGCGTTGCGCATGCGAAAGAAGGCAAAAGAGGCCGCAAAACACATGACGCTGCCCAAGGCATAGACCGTCTGGGTCACGTGCGTGCCAGAAAAGCCGAGCGGGTTGAGAGCGATGCGGCTCAGACCGCCGGGGAGGCGTTGCACGACCATGGTTTCGGTCATACCAGCCATCAGCCGTGGAAAGAAGATCGTTGCTACGACGCCGTAGATGATCAGAAGCAATAGCCAGAAACCTGTACTGGGATAAAGCAGGCTGCTGCATATCGGCGCGAAGCCGGTTATGCGCACGATCCGAAGTGCAAAGAACACCATGAAAACGTTCGCTACCAGAATCGATGCGCCGCCCATTGCAGGCAGGGTGACCGCCGCGGCCGCTCCGAACAGCGTCATGGCAACCATGGTGTAGAACGCGTGTTTGTGGTGCATGAACTGGACCACAAAGCCGAACAGGATCACAAGGACGCCGAAAACGTTAGTTGCCATGACTGATCCGTGCCAGCTGCCGCGTCATTGGCTTTCACCCTTGGCCAGCTGGTCCCCATGCACGATATCGCGCACGACATCATAGGCAGGTTTGGGCGCTCCCGGGCGCCAGCCGCCGGCATCGTTGCTGTCGAGGTGGACCAGGCCCATATATGCCTCGAAGCTTGGCGCCCAATATGTTTCGTCCATCAGTTCATAGATATGCGCAGCCTCGACCGGATAGGTCTTTCGCAGTTCCTGGATGCGTTCCATCGCCTTTCTCAAGCCCGCCGCCTGTGCGTCCGCGCCATCGGTGCTGCCTTTTGGGTGGTTGAATTCGGTAAACCAGATCGGCTTGCCAAACTTGACCAGTTCCTTGAGCGCCCACTCCGGATCTTCGCCATAGAAGTGCCAGACGGAAATATCCCAGTTGATATTGTCCTGCTTCATGCGCTGAAAGGCGCCCATATGACCCCAGCCGGCTGTACCCATCGCCGTCCGGAAGTCTCCGCCCGCTGCCGTCAGTCCATCCGAGAGCCCGCGAAGCACGGCGCGCACCTTGTCCCAGCGTGGACCGTAATAATCCAGCGGATCGAGCCCTCCAGCAGGCCCCCATTCACAAGGATAGAGTGTGCCATTGTCACGCATCTCGCATGGCTGGATGATGGCGAAATTTTCAAGCTCGTTGCCGAGTTCCCAAACCTTGATCTTGTCCTTGAGATGCGACGCTGTCACGAAAGCCAGTGCGCGGGAGGTGGCATAGATCGTTTCCGTGGAAGCTTCCTTCAAGTCGAGTGCCGGGGTCAGCACCGGCAGAATCGTGATCCCGTTATTGCCCGCAAGAGTGACAAGGCGATCAAGTTCTTCGAGTTGATCAAGCTTTTGAACATCCACCCGGTACGAGGTCAGGCCAAGCTCCTTGATATAGGTGACTTGCTGCTCCTCGGAGACGCCATGATACGATGCCAATGGATGACCGTTTATGCCCCAGGTGAATTTCGGCGAGCTTGCGTGCGTATGGGGAAGCGACAGCAGTGCCGCTGCCACGATCACCAGAGTGGCAAGACCGGAAATGATTATCTTTTTCATGGCCTTGCCCCGTCCGGTGGCTTGCCTATTCGCCGGAAAAACCGGCGATAGGCGTGACCAGTTGCGGGCCGAGATGGAGATAGCGTGTTGCCTTGCGCTTGGCCTTGATATCACGCCAGACCCTTTGCACCTGCTCCTCGGTCAATGAGGCCGCAAGCGCCACTGTTGCGGCCGGCATGTCCTCGTTCAGCCCGTACAGGCATTGATCCATCTGGGCATAGGGGAGGGCAAAATAGAACTCCTCCTGCGTCTGGGCCAACTGATATGTATCGGTCGTTGGCGGACGGGCGCGAATCTCGGCCGGCACGCCCAGATAGGCAGCCAACTGATAGACCTGCGACTTGTAGAGATGGGCGATCGGCTTCAGATCCGCTGCCCCGTCCCCGTTTTTCACAAAGAACCCCTGATCATATTCCAGAAGGTTAGGTGTGCCGATCACCGCATAGTTCATGCGGTCTGCGTGGTAATATTCGATCTGCTTGCGTGTCCGCTGCTTCATGTTGGTTGCGGCGACTATGCCAAGGTAGACGGAGCTTGGCATGCGCAGCTTTTCCGTGCTGCCGTCCGGCCGTTGCAATACGAGGGACGAGATATTGTAGCCGTCGTTCGCCAGCGCATTGGCGATCACGATTTTCGAAGCCCAGCCCGGACCAAACTCCGGTTCGACCTGCTTGATGAATTCATCACGCCGCGCATAGCAACCCATGGCTTCGAGCGATGGGCCAATATCTTCGGTAACGCTCGCAAGCCCAAATGTATCGGCCACAAGCTTGCCCAGCCGGAGACTTTCAGGGTCCGAGTCATTCTCGGGCATGAACAGGCAGAGCACGTTTTGCGCGCCGACGGCCCGGGCAGCGAGTGCCGCGCAGACGCTTGAATCAACACCGCCCGAAAGCCCGAGCACAAGACCGCGCTTGCGCAGCGTATGCCGCAACTGTTCGCGCATGGCGTTGACGATCCGCGTCGTCTCGGCCTCGGCATCGATCTCCAGCGATATTGGCGATGCAGATGCGATCGTCCGGATTGTTTGGTCGTTCATCATAGAGACTCCTGTGGCTCTGCGGCCAATCTGCGGCTCACCTTGCCGGTGTCCGTCTTGGGCAAGCTCGTTCGAAATTCAACGGATTTGGGCACCATGAAATCTTCAAGGTTCTTCGAGCAGTGTCGTATGATTTCGCGATCCGTCAGTGCCGGGTCACTCAACACCACGATCGCGCGAATGGCCTGACCCAGCACCGGGTCAGGAATGCCGATGACCACGGCTTCGGCAATGCCCGGATGCGAGTGCAAGACAGTCTCGACTTCCTTCGGCGCTACCTTTTCACCGCGTGTCTTGATGATGTCGTCCTTGCGGCCGACAAAATAGAGGTAGCCGTCGCCATCCATTGAGAAGAGATCGCCCGTATAGAGGACTTTTTCCCATGGATTGAGGCCGGGTCGAAGCATCCGTGTCGTTGCCTCGTCGTTTTCCCAGTAGCCCTGCATGACATGCGGGCCCCGGATGACGAGTTCGCCAACGACACTAGGCGCTACCACCTTGCCTTCATCATCGACAACGAAGGCCTCCGTGTTCGGAATGGCAATTCCTACGGAGCCGGGGCGATGATCAAGCTGCTCGGGAGGCAGATAGGTACAGCGCTTGCATTCGGTCAGGCCATACATGGAGTATAGCCGAACGCCCGGAAACAGTTCGCGCAACCGGGCAATGTGCGCCGGCGGCAGGGCCGCGGCCGTGTTTGTGATGTAGCGCAGATCCGGGAGAAACCCTGGTTCGATATCGCGCATCTGCAAGATCAACGCAGCCATCGTCGGCACAAGCGGGAAACCGGTGACGTGCTCGCGTCGCATGACATCGAAGATGGCTTGCGGAAAACTGAACGACGTCTCCAGAACGAGTGTCGCCCCGGTGCGAATTGTCATGAACAGTTGGTAAAGGCCGTAGTCGAATGCCAGCGGCAGCACATTGAGAATGATGTCGTCTTCGACATTCTGAACATATGTCGTGATGGATGTCGCCGCCGCCTCGATGTTGCGGTGGTTTATCATCACACCCTTGGGGCGTCCTGTAGAACCTGACGTGTAGATCAGCATCGCGAGATCAACATCGATTCCGCCATGCGGAACAGGCATGGGCTCAACCTGCAACAGGCTGTCGAACGAACGGGCATTGGGAGTTGCAAGCGTTTCGTTCTTCGTCACAACGATGAGATCGCAGGACGTCTTGTCGCCAAACGCCTCGACGGCGATGGGGGCGAGCTTTTCCTGTGCGATGATCGCCCGGGCCCGGCAGTTTTCGATGATGTAGGCGAGCTTGTCGGCCTTTGTTGATGCGTTGATCGGGCTGAACACCGCGCCGGCTTTCAAAATTGCGTAGATCGCGACCGTCGCTTCCCAGCAATTGTTCATGAAGACAAGGACGCGGTCGCCGCGCGTGACGCCCTGCGACCAGAGAGCTGCTGCCAACCGGTCGGAACGGTCGTCGAGTTCGGCATAGGTCAGTCGTTCGCCGCCCGCGACCAGTACGGTTTTGTCGCCCAATCTTTTCGCATTCTGCCGGAGAATTTCCTCAATACGCATGACGAAACTCGTCTTTCCCGGATCAAGCGACCGATTTCTGGGGAACTGCCTTGCTTGCGACAAAGGCGGTGATGCTGCCGATCGAATCGAGGTTGGCGGGGACGATCTCCGCATCCTGGATGCTGATCTGGAAAGTATCTTCCAGGAAGGTGACCAGTTCGAGGACGCCGGTGGAGTCGATGACATCCGTTTCGATGAGCGATGTGTCATCCTCGAGTGGATGGCTGGTATCGCCAAACAGATAGTTCTCAACGATGAAGTTTCTTATTTGTGCGTTGATAACCGAAGTCATGTCCATTCCTTTCAAGCCGCTGCAACCGTTTGTCGGTTTGTCTGATTTGTGAATTTTTGGTGCCACAATTGCGTGGAAAGAATGCCGACGAACGCGGAGTCATCCCGATACCCGGTGGGGGCATTACGGGTGCATTTTTCCAGCAATTTCGCTACGGCGGGCGCATTGAACAGTCCGGCATCAGCGATGGCGTCTGACCCCATGTGCTCCCGCACGTATTCAGGCAGTCCGGCAGCCGTGAATGACTGGCTGTCCGGGGCGCGGTAAGGCTGCTTCTGACGCGCCGTGATCGACGCCGGCACCAGATCTCGCGTTGCCTGTTTGAGGATGTGCTTTTCGCCCAATCCCTTCAGCTTCATGCCAACCGGCACGCGCGAAGCAAATTCGACGAGGCGATGATCAAGGAAGGGGAACCGGCCCTCCAGTCCGTGAGCCATGGCCATCCGGTCACTCTGGCAGCAAAGGATATAGCCAGGCAGAAGGAGCGAGGTCTCCAGATACTGCGCCTGATGCAAGGGATGCCACCGGGCATAATCCTTCGGCAGGCTCGATACGAGGTCTTCTGTCGCGTCATAGCCCTTCAGTGCTTCGCGCAGTTCGGGGGAGAAGAACATCTTCGTCGCAGCGGTTCCGCGGAAACGCGGCCGATGCGAATGCAGAGGATCATCGATGCCGTCCACGCCGGCACCGAAGAACGCCGCCAGATACTCTGGGGTCTGTTGCTTCAGGCCCGGCAGATAGGGGTAGAGCTTGCGGAAGAGATGGGGGCGGATGCGTGATTCGGGCTGACGTGCGCAGAACCGCCTGACCTTGGCTTCGCGGAAAATGTCATAGCCTGCAAAAACCTCGTCGGCGCCTTCCCCTGTCAAAACAACCTTGTAGCCTTCATTATGGGCAAGATGCGAAAGCAGATAGAGTGGCGCTGGCGCCGTCCGGAGAATGGGCCGTTCCGTATGTTCAACGACGGACGGGAATATGGCGGCGATATCGCTCTTGCTGCAGGACAGTGAAGAATGTCTGGTGCCAAGCGCCTCAACCATCTGCATCTGGAAGGCGGTCTCGTCATGCTCCACAGTATCGAAGCCGATCGAGAAGGTCCGCAGCTGGTCCGGCACGATACGGGCCGCTATGGCTGATACAACCGACGAATCCAGCCCGCCCGACAGATAGGAGCCCACGGGAACATCGGCCCTGAGGCGAATACGCGTTGCGTCGGTCAGGAGGTGTCTGAGTTCCTCGCCGACATCGCTCTCCGAACGGCCTGCGCTGGCCGAATCGAGGTCGGGATACTCCAGCTGCCAATAGGGCGCAACCTTGGTCCGTTGATCTTCAACGATCATCAGGTGAGCAGGCGGCAGTTCGGATATACCCTTGAAGATGGTGCGTGGCGCAATGGGTGTCCACAATGTGAATATCTGGTCGAGACCATATGGGTCGATCTCGGCAGCCACGCCTGGAACGCGCAGCAATGCCTTGATTTCCGAAGCGAAGAAGAGTGTGCCTCCGCTCCAGGTGTAGAACAGCGGCCGGACACCCATTCTGTCACGCGCAAGCATCATGCGACGCCGCTTCTTGTCCCAGAGGGCAAAGGCGAAATCACCGTTGAGCATCTTGACGCAATCCGGCCCCATCTCCTCATAAAGATGCAGGATGACTTCCGTGTCACTGCCGGTACGGAACCGGTGGCCCTGCGCGATCAGATCGTCACGCAGCTCGACATAGTTGAAGACTTCGCCATTATAGCTGATGACCAGATCGCCGCTGGCGCTTTCCATTGGTTGCTGACCGTCCGCGAGGCCTACGATCGACAGACGCATGTGACCGAGACCCGCGCCGTCAGCTACATACGTGCCATTCTCGTCAGGTCCGCGATGTGCAATCGCCTGGATCATTTGGCGCAAAAGCGTCGTGCCGTCCTCGAAGACGCTAGCCGCCCCGCAATAGCCCGCAATCCCACACATCTATTCGATGCTCCCCAACCATTCTTCTTTTTATCGGCGGGTTAAAGACCCCTTCCGAGAAGGGTATAATATGGACCTCAGGGGTCAATAAATAATAGGAGTTAAACGTTATGGTAATACTAGGTAGGAGAGTAATTTTTAAGCAAAGCAATTGCCCAAAACTTGGGTTTTTGCACCAGATTCGGGCGGTATAATCATAAGGGATTAAGTTGCTCGCCCGATGTTTGAAATCTAAAGAAAATTCAGATTCCGGTACGTCGAATTCATTATGTGAAATCTATCATTGATTAATTGTCACCTGTGCTGAGCCTTATAATATTAACAGCAAGATTCGTAAGAAATTGTTCTGGGGCAAAGTATGATGGGGCTAAGGTTTGCAGGGTCGATCCGTGTGATCGTTCGGACCATTCTGACTGCAGCGTTTGCAGTGCTTGCGCTTGCCGTTTCTCCTTTGCCTTCACAGGCGGATGACGCATACAAGCTTGCTCCTTATACACGAGTAAGGTTGACGGTCGTCGAATGGGTCGCCTCGCGCGGTGAATACCGCGAATGGACGGCATTGAACGGCGAATACGCGATCTCCGAATCGGGAACGGTGCTATTGCCGCTGGTTGGCACGCTTGAAGTGTCGGCCATGGATACGGCAACCATGGCAACGGAAGTGGCAAAGCGAATCCAGAAGACGACAGGCCTCGTTGCAATGCCCAACGTCGCCGTCCAGATTGTCGAATATCCGCCGGTATTTCTTGTCGGCAATGTGGAGCGGCCCGGAGAGTACCGCTTCCGTCCGGGGCTGACTGTCTTGCAGGCCGTCGCACTTGCTGGCGGCCGCTATCGCCCGCGGGAGGAGGCGAGAACCGTTGAGCAGATCCAGTACCTTGGAGAATTGCAGGCGGTACACGGCGAGATGGTCCGCACCCTTGCCCGAATCGCCCGCCTGAAGGCGGAGGTTGCTGGTGCAAAGGAAATCCAGTTTCCCGACAACCTGACGGAAATGGCCGACGCCCCCAGTGTCGATGCAATTTTTGCCGAGGAACGTGCCGTCTTCACCGCCCAGGCAAACGGGATCGATCGTCAGCTCGAAAACCTCGAAGCACTGCGCCAGCTTTTCGCTGACGAGATCAAGGTTCTGCAGGAAAAGGTCGCCGGACAGGAAAAGCAGATCAAGTTGATGGACGAAGAGCTGGAGGCTGTTAAGCCGCTCGTCGAACGCGGCATTGCAACAACCTCCCGGCAGTCGGAACTGCAGCGCATCATAACGGCATTGCAGTCTGACCGGCTGGACCAGGTCACCGCCATCATGCGGGCCCGCCAGAACATCAGCCAGGCCAGCCGTGATTCGCAAAATCTCATCAGCCAGCGCCAGACGACGGCCTCCACCGAGCTGCAGACCGCGCAGGCTGCCCTGGACCAGCTCAAGGTAAGGCAGGAGACTGCGCAGCGGCTCCTCGTGGCTGCCGGTTCCATCATCGCCGGCCAGAAACCGGGCGAAAAGCAGGAGCCGGATCTGGTATTTGCAATCGTCAGAAAGACGCAAGGGCAGCCTGTCGAGATGGCAGCAGACGAAGATACGGTACTTGTACCGGGGGATGTGCTCAGGGCGTCTCTCAACGTGAAATTCTCGGGCAGAACAACAGCAGGTGTCCAGCCGGCAAACTCGTCGCAATCGACCGAGGGTGTCGCCGTCGCTTTGCCAATCCCTGCTGCAGCCGGCATCGGCGAGCAGCATAATAAGAACACTCAATAAGCAATGGGGCTTTGGAATACGCGCATGCAAAGACATAGGCAAACTGATGTTTCGTCGGACGACAACCAGGCCGAGGCAAACCTCATTGGTCTGCGGGATATCGTCGGCTTTCTCGTACGCAACTGGAAAACCATTGCAGGCTCGGCGATGGCGTTCACCGTTCTCGGCATCGTCTATCTTTCGGTGGCGGAGCCGACCTTCACCGCAACTGCCCGTATCGTCATCGATCCGGAACAGGCCCGTATCGCCTCACAGGACGCCGTTTCGGGAACGATCGTGATCGAAACAGGCGAGGTTGAAAGCCAGGTGGAAATCATCCGGTCCGAAGCCATGGCCAAGAGTGTCATCGAAGAGCTTGGGATGACGGAGGATCCAGAGCTGCAGGAAGGCCGCTCCCTACTGTCCTATGTCATGTTTTGGCGTCACGAAGACGAAGCGGCTCCCATTGCTCCCGAGTGGGTGATGCGAAAGACCGTCGCCGGATTTCTGGAGCGCTTGCGGGTGTGGCGCGTCGGCCAGTCCTATGTCCTTGACGTGGCCTACACATCTACGGATCCGGTAAAGGCAGCGTCCGTCGCCAACGCGACCGCACAAGCCTATATCAAGGCTGGCCTGGAGGCCAAATCAACGGCGGCGAAGAGTGGCGCCGGGTGGCTGGAAAGCCGTCTCGCCGAAATCAGCAAGCAGGCCAATGAGTCTGCGCAGGCCGTCGAGGATTTCCGCAACCAGAATCATATTTCACAGGCTGGCGCCACGTCTCTCGATGAGCAGCAGCTCGCCGAAACCAACACGCAGCTTTCTGCGGCAAAGGCTGACACCGCCGCCGAGAAAGCCAAGCTTGCCATGATCGAGCGTTTCCTGCAGTCCGATACGCCGGTCGATGGTTACGTTGATGAAGCCTTGCGCAGCATCCAGATCACGGCGCTGCGCGAGCGCCTCAATGCTGCTTCCACCCAGCTGCAGGAATTGAAGAGCCGTTACGGTGACAGCGGCACAGCAGTACAGGCGGCAGAGCAGGAAATTGCGCGGCTGAAGGGCGAAGTGCGCGCGGAACTGGTTCGTATCGGCCAGGTTTACAGGTCCAACCTTGAAGCCGCACAGCGCCGCGAACAATACGTCAACGAGCAGTTGCAGGCCACGATAAAGTCTGGCCTGGACAAGGGCATGGCGCGTGTCCAGCTCGGAGAACTGGAGAGCCGCGCCAACACCTATCGACAGATGTACCAGAGTGTCATGCAGCAGCTCATCTCAGCCCTGCAGCAGGAATCCTTCCCGGTGGGCGACTCCCGGTTGGTCTCGGAGGCTGCTACGCCTCTCGGCAAGTCGTGGCCCAAGGGCTCGCTGATTCTGGCGCTGTCCGTTGTCTTGGGTAGTCTGACCGGCCTCGCCATTTCGGCAGTACGGGAAGTAAGCGACCGCAGGATCAAGACCGACGGGCGCCTTCGCCGGGAGCTCGGTCTGAACCGGCTCGGCACATTGCCCTATGTTCCGAGCAGGGCCATTACGAAGTCATCTTCACAAGACCAGTTCAAACTCTTGAGCTATGTCATGGACCACCCCAACGAAGCCTTTTCCGATGCTGTACGCAGCACCAAGGCATCGCTGGATCTGATATTGCGCCGTCAGGGCGCAAAGGTGATCGGCATTACATCGGCACTGCCGGGTGAGGGGAAGACGACGATTGCGAGCAATCTTGCCCAGCTTTACGCGGCCACGGGTTCGCGAACGATGCTCATCGATGCCTGTGCATCGAATCCTACATTGAGCCGGGTCTTTGCAACGCTTACCCAACCGATGCATCACCTGACCGAAGAAGTGGTGGTCCCCTCGATCGGCAAGAGCCGTCGTCAACGTGCCGCTGCCGGAAAGGAGAACAGCCATCAGGACGTTGCGAAGGCAGAGGAACCCCGACCGGGTGAGCCCTATCCCTCGGTATCCGTGATTACACCGCCCGCTCTGATGGTGGTCGATGAGATCACACACAACTCCAACCAATCATACCGATACCTTAACCTTCAGGCGCTCGAGGCCCATCTGGACAGGCTCCGGGAGCAGCATGACATCATCATTCTCGACCTGCCTGACCTGAAATCGACGGCCGATGCGCGCATTGTCAGTGCCATTGTCGATTGTGTCGTGCTGGCCGTTGGCGATCAGCAACGGGTAACGCTGGATGTGCTCAATGCCGCAATCGCGAGCTGCGGGGGGCTCGACACAGATTCTGTTGGCGTCGTCTTCAACACACTACGCACCAGCAAGGCAACGGCTCCTGCCGCGGGATGGGTTAAAAGACAACATTCAAGATTGTTCAACTAGCTCTAGGGGTGGAGTAAGACATGGCGTCTGATGTAAAACGTCAGCTAAGAATTGGGGTTGGCATACCTTCAACAGGACGGGCCGATATTCTGGCCGGCACCGTTCCGTTGATCGACAAGCAAACGTGTCTGCCGGAGAAGATCGTCCTTTGTACATTGAAGCCGTCGGACGTTCCCGAAAACATCGGCGATGGCATGACGGTGCCGGTAACGACGCTGATTTCATCGTCAGGATTGGCCAAGCAGCGCAACGAGATTCTTAAAGAGCTTGCCGATATGGATGTCCTCGTCTTTCTTGACGACGATTTTCTCATGGCACCCAACTATATCGCGGAAGTTGAGCGGTTGTTTCTAGAGCAAAGGGATATCGTCGTTGCGACAGGTGATGTCCTCGTCGACGGTATCGGGACACCCGGGATCCAGGTATCGGAGGGTTCCGTGATCTTGAAAGCCTTCCTTCAGAACCCGGAAGAAGGCCCTGAAGTTCTTGAAGAGGTCTATAACGGCTATGGCTGCAACATGTCTCTGCGCATGGATGTCCTCAGGCGCCACAACCTCTGGTTTGACGAGAACTTGCCGCTTTATTGCTGGCTGGAGGATGTGGACCTGAGCCGCCTGCTCGCAAAACATGGGCGGATCGTAAAATCCAACAAGCAGCGGGGCATCCACCTGGGCGTCAAGAGTGGACGAACATCAGGGATCAAGCTGGGATACTCACAGATTGCCAATCCGCATTATCTGGCTCGAAAGGGCACAATGCTGACCTCGATGGCTCTGACCATGGCAACCAAGAATATCCTGGCCAATGCGTTTGGCAGCTTGTCGCCGGAGTCTTGGATAGATCGGAAAGGGCGCCTGAAAGGCAATGCCTTGGCCCTGCTCGATCTTGTCAGGGGCAGAATTTCGCCAAACGGCATTCTGACCGTGGAAAAAACCGACTAGCTCATGCAAACGGCGCCCGAAAGTTCGTTCGCGGGCGCCTCCACCTGAAATCCAGGATCCGGTCAGTCGCAGGCGGCCCAGGCGATACGGCGTATGTCGGTGCGGTTGATGCCTAGATCAGCAAGATTGCGGTCGGTGCAGAGCCGAAGCTCGTAGAGGTTCTGCCGGTACTGGCGATATTTTTGGATGCGGTGGCGAAGGCTCATTTTCATACCCCTTTTGTTTTTTGCCCTCCCTGCAAACAATGTGTTGTGATTTGTATCGATTGAAAATGATCAATGTTGCAGGGCAGCATTGATCTTGCTGCATGGCAACAAAGGGCTTCAAGCTGCGGCATGCTCCGGCTATAACGGAAGCAGACCCTAGCATCGTGGAGAAGCGACCTTGTCATCTCAACAAATGTTGGCCCGCGAAAGGCTGGAAAACATTCTGGCTCGCCTCAGCAAGCGTGCGAACGATGAGCGGGCGTTTGTAAAATTATATGCTGATACGGCCCGCAACGAGGCAGATGCCGCCGACAGGCGTGCGAAAGATGGCAACACCCTCGGTCCCCTCGATGGCCGGATTGTTTCGATCAAGGACCTTTTCGACATAGCAGGTGAGCCGACACTCGCTGGTTCGGTCATTCGCAAGACCGCTGCCCCTGCATCCAGGGATGCGGAGGTCGTCGAAAGACTCCGGAATGCCGGAGCAATCATCATCGGCAAGACGCTCATGACCGAGTTTGCCTTCACTGCGGTGGGTCTCAATCCGCACTATCCGGATGCAGGCAATGGCGTCGATGCAGAACGGATTGCCGGCGGTTCATCCACCGGTGCTGGCATATCAGTGGCAGAAGGCACGAGCGAGATCGCAATAGGATCGGATACCGGCGGCTCCGTGCGTATTCCGGCAGCACTGAATGGCGTAGTTGGCTTCAAACCGACTGCACGACGGGTGCCACTCCGTGGTGCTTTCCCCCTGTCGCCAAGCCTCGATTCCATTGGCCCGCTGGCTCGTTCCGTTTCTGACTGTGCGATTGCGGACGCAGCAATGGCAGGCGAAGCGATCAAGATACCCGATCCGATTTCGCTTAGTGGTCTGCGCATTGGTGTGCCTGTCGGGTCCCTGTTTGCGTCAACCGAGGGTCCCATCGCCCGCGCCTTCGATCGCAACATCGAAGCTTTCAGGAGAGCAGGCGCAGTGGTCGCTGACTGCTCCATTGATGATTTGATCGAGGCAATGGCCGAGGCCACGTCAATCGGTTCGATCGCTGGCATCGAGGGAAGCCGGATACACGCCGAATGGCTGCACGATGAAACCCTGGACGTTGACCAGCGTGTCAGGCGGCCGCTTCTCCGGCGTTTGCAGGTGACAGAATCCGAATATATCGGCGCCATGCGGAGGCGGCAGGAACTTGTTCGTCAAATGGATGAGCGAATGGCCGAATACGATCTGCTCGCGCTGCCGACAACGCCTATCGCCGCACCATCGATAGCATCGGTCGCGAGCGACGATTTCTACAAGCAGACCGAGGCGCTGCTCCTGCGCAACACCCAGATTGCCAACCAGTTTGACCTGACGGCGGTCAGCCTGCCGATGCCAGGTTTGTCGATCCCGGCCGGCCTGATGCTTGCGGCGCAACATGGCGCGGACCGCAGGCTATTGGCTATGGCGCTCTCCGTTGAACAGCTTCAATCGAAAGCGATGTAGTCAGAAAAGCATCGGATGTTATTTTGGGAAATGACGAAATAGCGCTCGCAATTTCCAGCAATCCGGTCAGGATGCGCAACCAATATTCAATCCCCGGCCGATAGAAAGTTGCTCTCGTGATCCGCCATTGTGTGTTCCTCCATTTCCGTGACGAAGTCCCGACAACCGATCGGCAAGCCATCTATCGCGCGCTGGAGGTTTTGTGCGCAAAACTGCCGGGCGCCGTTGCGTTGAAGGCGGGGGTGAATGTCAGTCCTGAAGCTGGAATGGACAAGGGTTTTTCTGAAGGCTTCATCCTCGATTTCGAAGATGCCGCCGCCCGGGATGCCTATCTCGTTGATCCCCAACACCAGATAATTGCCAGGAACATCGTGGCATCGACAGTTGGCGGCGCCGACGGTGTACTCGTATTTGACATGGAAGTTTGAAGCTCATGCAGGACAGGGAATTCTTTACAAGACTGTTTCAGGCGGCTGTCGATGCTGCGGACCCCCAGCGGACCATCTCGGCGCATCTGCCGCCGAAACCAAAGGGACGTACCATTGTCATAGGCGCCGGCAAAGGGTCCGCGCAAATGGCCAGTGCCTTCGAGAAGGTCTGGGACGGACCGCTTGAAGGGGTAGTGGTCACCCGCTATGGCTTTGGCGCTCCCTGCCAGCATATCGAGATCATTGAAGCATCGCATCCCGTTCCGGACGCTGCGGGGCTGGTTGCTTCCAAACGCCTCATTGAAACCGTGTCGAATTTGACAGCGGACGATCTGGTCGTCGCCCTGATTTCCGGGGGCGGTTCCGCATTGCTTCCTTCGCCTCCGGAGGGCATGACACTTGAGGACGAAATTGCCGTCAACAAAATCCTGCTGGCGTCCGGTGCACCGATTTCGGCAATGAATGCCGTCCGCAAGCATTTGTCGACGATAAAGGGTGGCCGTCTTGCCGCCGCTGCCTATCCGGCCCGGGTGTTTTCGTTGATCGTCTCGGACATCCCCGGCGACAATCCTGCATTTGTCGCGTCCGGGCCGACTGTAACCGACGAAACCACGCGGGACGATGCATTGCGGATTGTCGAGCGCTACAGACTTGATCTTCCGGAAGCGGCGTTGAAGCATCTGCGGTCTTCGAAAGCGGACGCTCCCAAACCTTCCGACGCGGTTTTTGCCGGGCATGAGCATCACCTCATCGCTTCGGCGGCAGTGTCTCTCGAGGCGGCTGCGAAGGCGGCGCGAGATCTGGGAATTGAAGCAGCCATCCTGTCCGATGCCATCGAAGGCGAGGCGCGCGAGGTTGCCCATGTGCATGCCGCACTGGCCAAGCAGGTGCTTTCGAAAAACCAGCCCTTTGCCAAGCCGGTTGTAATCCTTTCAGGTGGTGAAACGACGGTGACCGTGCGCGGCAAGGGCAAGGGCGGCCGTAACAGCGAATTCCTGCTCGCGCTCGCCATTGATATCGATGGGGCGGATGGCATCAGCGCATTCGCCGCCGATACTGACGGCATTGACGGATCCGAGGATAACGCCGGCGCTTTCGCCGACGGCACCACCATCGCACGGTTGCTTGCAAAGGGCCACGATGCCCTGGGTCACCTGAACAGCAATGATGCCTGGACAGCCTTCAACGCGATCGATGACCTGTTCGTGCCTGGCCCCACCGGCACGAACGTCAATGATCTGCGTGCCATCCTGATTCGCTGAGTAACTATCGTTTGACGCGGTATCGCCATGATTGGATGGTCAACCGGGATCGATTCTCACGAGAACGCCGCCTAGCGCCTATGCAAAGGAATGTTGAATGCGAGTAGCACTGTCATTGGTTGCCCTGTCCCTCACGATCATCGCAGGGTGCACGACGCAGCCGAGCACAACGACCTCGGGGCCACTGCCTGCCAAGGACACCTATTATGTCCCGCCTCCCAAAGCCCTGACGGCACGCGCAACGCCGGAAGCCGCAAAAGCGCCAGCGAAACCCGCCGCACAATAATCCCGATTGATTGCCCCGCGCCGCCTCCGATTTATTCGCAGGCGGCGTTTTTGCGTCCATGCGCTTTCGCTCTTCGCAGAGGGCAGTGCACGACAACGTTAATTTGTTTGGAAACAGCCCGGAAAAAACAAAACCCACCGCGGGAGGAGGTGCGGTGGGTTTCGTTGGTTTTGGAAGGCCTTCTGGGAGGAGAAGAGGCCGTCCGTTTCGACAGTGTCGGGAGGAGGTGACGCTGCCGAAAATTCCTGATTTGAGAATAACTCAACTGTCCTGATTTAATACAGACAATATTGCATAGCAGCAATGCGTTTGGTGCAATGCAGCAATTTCTGACCTCGACAACAGCGTCACGCTCCAATCACGGTCAGTTGACTATGCATAAGGAACGGAACCTGTCCCCAATCCGTTAATTGTTAGTAAACGAAGCCGACACGAAAGCGTCGGCTCTACAATGTGATGGAAAGGGGCAGCATCATGCGTTTCACCAATTCCACGGTTCCTATCCTGGCGGCGGGGCTTTTGGCTTCGACACTATGGATGGCGCCAGCTCATTCCTTCAGCATCAAGGACAAGGAGCCGGTTGCGGAAGACATGACGGACATCAGCAACAAGAAATTCGAACGAGCAGCCTTGCTCGAGGCGAGAGCCTATATTTGCGGGACCAACGAAGCCAGTGATGTCATCATGCGGGCGGGCATGAGAGAAACCGGGCTGCCGGAAGATATAGCGGTCGAAATCGTTTCGGATCTCGCGTCTGGTATCATCGACAAGGCGGAAGCATCCGGTTCAAGGGCGATATGCGGAAACGCAAAAGTACAACTTTCGAGTTTTTAGGAATGATTGTTCGAAGGTCGAATTAAATCTCCTAATGCAAACATTGACTTATGTGTATTTGCGTAAAATTTTAATTAAATTGACAAAAATCAATCCACAATCACAAATATTTGAAGCATAATTTGCGCTTTTCAAATCACTTACTTTGCGAATAATGTGAGATATAAAGTCTTATAGTTACCAGCAAACACAATTAACCATCGACAAGATTTTCCGCAGCGATATCGCGGAATTTGTTGATAAGCATATCGGTCGTATGGCTATTGCCTCCACGCTGGCAGAATAATTTGAGCGTACGACTGCGGTTCACGGGATGCGGAGAGAACAGCATGACAAAGAGAGCCAAGACACTGGAATTGTTGAAAGCGGAACTCTCGAAGTTGTGCACCATTGCCGATAATGAAGGTTTTGAAATGATCGCCTATTTCATCGAGACGGCGATGCGCGAAGCGGACGAACAATTGTCACAAGAAACCCGTGCCGTCATGGGGCTGGAACTGCGCTTGCAATCGTCGCGCGCCCTGTAGCGCCACTCCGTTCCCCGATTCAACAAAGCTTCAATTTTTGTGAATCATGAAACCGCCCGCCATCATTGTGCACGCGGGCTGCTGGCCTATATGAAGCCAATGACCCCATTATCTGTCCTCGACCTTTCACCGGTTGCCGTTGGCAGCGATCCCGCGCAATCCCTCCGCAATTCCCTGGACCTGGCGCAACATGCCGAACGCCTGGGGTATAACCGCCTGTGGCTCGCGGAACACCATAACATGCGCGGCATCGCGAGCGCGGCGACCGCCGTGGTGATTGCCCATGTGGCTGCCGGCACATCGAAAATCCGCGTTGGTGCGGGCGGCATCATGCTCCCAAACCATTCCCCACTGATGGTGGCGGAGGCATTTGGCACCCTCGCATCCCTGCATCCGGGGCGGATTGACCTTGGCGTTGGCCGCGCGCCCGGCACGGATCAGATTACGGCGCAGGCGCTGCGACGTAACCTGGACCAGGACATTAACGGGTTCCCGCAGGATGTGGTCGAACTGATGGGCTATTTTCGCGAGCCCGAGCCCGGTCAGCGTGTCATCGCTGTGCCGGGGGCAGGGCTCAAGGTACCCGTGTGGATTCTGGGCTCAAGCCTGTTTGGCGCCCAGCTCGCGGCCGCGCTTGGGCTTCCCTATGCCTTCGCGTCGCATTTTGCGCCGGCGGAAATGGAGCGCGCCATTGAAATCTATCGGGCTCGGTTCGAACCTTCCGAGCATCTGGACAGGCCCTATGTCATGCTCGGCCTTAACGTTTTCGCTGCGGCCACCGACGCCGAGGCAAGACTCCTGCAAACCTCGCAGCAGCAGGCCTTCGTCAATCTGCGCACCGGTAAACCCGGGCCGTTGCCGGCACCCGTCGAGAACTATGAGGAAACGCTGGATCTTCATGCAAAGGCGATCCTGCGCCAGGCCTTGTCATGCAGCGTCGTTGGATCGCCGGAAACGATCAGAACCGGCGTTCAGGATTTCATCCAGCGCACTGGCGCTGACGAAGTCATGGTGACGGGACAGATATTCGATCATGCTGCCAGGATACGCTCCTATGAGATTCTGGCTGACGTCATGATCAATCCGGACGCCGTCTTACGCTCAGGCAGCTTGTCGTAATCCGCCAGCAGTTTCGATAAAGGCAATGACGTCGTCGAGGCCGCTCCGGCGCAGCATGTCCGTAAAGACATAGGGTTTGCTGCCCCGCTGTATTCTTGTGTCTGCGTCCATCACGTCCAGATCCGCGCCGACATGAGGGGCCAGATCCTTCTTGTTGATGATGAGAAGGTCGGAGCGCGTGATGCCCGGTCCACCCTTGCGCGGGATCTTTTCCCCTTGGCACACGGAAATCACATAGATGGTAAGGTCGGCGAGATCCGGCGAGAAAGTCGCCGCCAGGTTGTCTCCGCCTGATTCGATGAAAACGATGTCGAGATCCGGGTGCCGCCGGTTCATCTCCGCGATCGCCTGAAGGTTGATCGTCGCGTCCTCGCGGATTGCCGTATGGGGGCATCCACCGGTCTCGACACCCATGATGCGATCCTCGGGAAGCGCCTGAAGCCGGTTCAGGATCAGCGCATCTTCCTTCGTATAGATGTCATTGGTGACGACGGCGAGCGAGTAACGGTCGCGCAACGCCTTGCAAAGCATCTCGGTGACTGTGGTCTTGCCGGAGCCGACCGGCCCGCCAATGCCAACCCGAAGTGGTCCATTCTGCGAGATCATGAGCGAAATACCCTCGAATATTGTGTTTCATGTTGCATGGCCATGATGTCGGACATGATGGCTGCGGAGCCCAGATCATCCAGGCTCGAACGGCTGGCACGTGCTGCGATCGCCAGGATGGGCTTTTCCATGCTTGCCATGATTGCAACGCCATGGCTCTGGCCGAGCGGTACAAGGCGCACCGCAGCCTGAATGAGATTGGAAAGAACCGCGTGAAGGTAGGCCGCAAGGGCAGGTTCGAGCGCAATGTCGTTCCTCGCCGCCACGACGGCAACCGCGACAGGGTAGGGGGCATCTCCTGCAAGGTCTTGGCTCGTCGCGCCCCAATGCCCGATGGCTTGCAGGAAGGCATTGCCCTGCAGCATCGTTTCCATATGCCGCTCTTTGGAGCCCGCCATCGCCTCGCCGAGTAGCGCAATGGCATTCACGTCCGCGTCGGTTGCGACGCCCCGCCAGCCTGCCGCGAACAACACCGCGTCGTTCCACACGGAACCGTATTGCAGGAGATCGTTCAGCCAGTTCTGGAGCGACATGCTGTCATGGATAAGGCCATCATCCACTGCCCGCTCAATCCCATGGCTGTAGGAAAACGCGCCCACCGGAAAGGCCGGAGAAAGCCAGGTCATAAGGCGCAACAGCGCGGTGCTCGAGCCACTGTCAGTCATGGACATGATGATGGTGGCGCACTTCATCGTGACCATGGGTGTGTCCATGATGGTCATGACCGTGCCCGCCATGATAGGCCCCGCGCAAGGGGTGAAAGGGTGCAACAATCTCGACAATGCTTGCACCAAGTCCTTCCAGCATCGCCCTGATCACATGATCGCGCAGAATGACAATCCGGTGTTCTTCAAGTTGCGCGGGCAGGTGGCGGTTGCCGAGGTGCCAGGCCAATTCCGCCAGGTGCTGCCGGTTGCGCGGCACGACCGCGTAGAGTTCTTCTTCCGCCGCAATGATTTCGGCTGTCCGCCCGTCTTCAAGAATAAGGAGGTCGCCATGGCCGAACGCGATGGCCTCCGGCAGGTCGACCAGTACATGTTCGCCCTTGGACAAAGTCAGCACCTTGCGCCGCAAATGCCGCTCGTCATGTGCCAGTACGACATGATCGTATGGGGCAATGGGGTAGCGCCCGGCGTGGCCGTGGTCCGTCGCCCGTATCATTGATAGTCCTCCGCCTTGAAATCGTGGTTCATGCACAGGAAGAAGTCGATTGGCGGAGCATCGCCGCTCAACTGCGTCAGCAGCGTGTGCACTTGCCCGCGATGATGTGTCTGATGGTTGAAAATCTGCGTGAGCGCGCGATCGAGGGTTGAGGTATAGGGCTCGCCTTCGGTGGTGATCCAGTGAAGGATGCCCGTTATCGACGCTTCGTCCATGCCGTCGATCACCTCGATGATGTGATCATCGAAGGCAAGGCGCTCGGTGTGCAGATCATCGAAATTGTCGTGCAGGATGACGTCGAGAGAGGGTATGGCGTAAAGATCGCCGGTGAAGCGCCCGAACCACAATTTGTCGATCGCCAGTATATGGTTGAGTGTACCATGCACTGACTTGAAGAATGCCCGCCGGTTCGCGAAGTAATCTTCACGGTCCAGGGCCCCCGCCGCCGCATATATGCGGCCATTGGCCCATTTGTTGTAATAGGCGAGCCGCTTGAATTGATCCTTCATCTTGTCCTCCCTCAAAACAGGAAATAGCGCTGCGCCATGGGCAGCACCGTTGCCGGCTCGCAGGTCAGAAGTTCACCGTCGGCTCTCACTTCGTAGGTCTCCGGATCCACTTCGACATGGGGCGTCGCATCATTGTGGATCATCGAAGCTTTGGAAATACCTCCGCGGGTATTTTCGACACCGATCAATTGTTTGTCGACGCCAAGCGTTTGGCGCAGTCCAGCCTCTACCGAGGCCTTGCTGACGAAGGTGACGGACGAATTGGAAATATTCTTGCCGAAACCGCCAAACATGTAGCGGTAGTGAACCGGCTGCGGTGTCGGGATCGAGGCGTTGGGATCGCCCATCGGCGCCGCTACAATGGAACCACCAAGCAGGACCATGTCGGGCTTGACGCCGAAAAAGGCTGGATTCCACATAACGAGATCAGCGCGCTTGCCCACCTCGATCGAGCCGATATGCCGGGAAACGCCCTGTGCAATTGCCGGGTTGATCGTGTATTTGGCAATATAGCGTTTCACCCGGAAATTATCGTTGTCACCCGTTTCCTGGGGCAGGGCGCCCCGCTGACGCTTCATCTTGTCGGCAGTCTGCCAAGTGCGGATCAGCACTTCGCCCACGCGCCCCATGGCCTGGCTGTCGGATGAAATGATGGAAAAGGCGCCGATGTCGTGCAGGATGTCTTCGGCCGCGATTGTCTCCTTGCGGATACGGCTCTCGGCGAAGGCGACGTCCTCTGGGATCGACGATGATAGATGATGGCATACCATCAGCATGTCGAGGTGCTCGGCGACGGTGTTCTTGGTATAGGGGCGCGTCGGATTGGTCGACGATGGAATCACATGCGCAAGCCCGCAGATCTTGATGATGTCGGGGGCATGGCCACCACCGGCACCTTCCGTATGAAAGGCGTGGATCGTACGCCCCTTGATGGCGGCGACCGTGTCCTCGACAAACCCGCTTTCATTCAGCGTATCGGTATGGATCATCACCTGCACGTCATACTGATCAGCCACGTTTAGACAATTGTCGATCGCCGCAGGCGTCGTGCCCCAGTCTTCATGCAGTTTCAACGCGCAGGCACCACCCAGGATCATCTCTTCCAGCGCTTGCGGCAGGGAAGCATTGCCCTTGCCGGACAGGCCGATATTCATTGGAATGGCATCGAAGGATTGGATCATCCGCCCGATGTGCCATGGGCCAGGTGTGCAGGTCGTCGCAAGCGTTCCATGCGCCGGCCCGGTTCCGCCGCCGAACATGGTCGTGATACCCGACATCAGTGCTTCCTCGATCTGCTGCGGGCAGATGAAATGAATATGCGCGTCCATGCCGCCGGCAGTGAGAATTTTGCCTTCGCCTGCGATGATTTCCGTGCCGGGTCCAATAATGATCGAAACTCCGGGCTGGGTATCGGGGTTGCCAGCCTTGCCGATTGCAGCAATCAGGCCGTCCTTGAGACCTACATCGGCCTTGTAGATACCCGTATGGTCAACGACGAGCGCATTGGTGATGACCGTATCAACCGCACCGTCTGCACGTGCGATCTGGCTTTGGCCCATGCCATCACGTATGACCTTGCCGCCACCGAATTTCACCTCTTCGCCATAGACGGTGAAGTCCCGCTCTACCTCGATGAAGAGCTCGGTATCGGCCAGCCGCACCTTGTCGCCGGTCGTCGGACCAAACATGCGGGCATAGGCGGAACGGGTGATTCTAGCGGGCATGGGACTTCCCCTGTATGCGTGTCATGGCGGGTGCGGGCACGGGCTGACGCCACATTCCCGCCGTTACATTGCCTTGGAATAACCCGATCACTGACCGCTTCAGATCGAATTTGGCATGTGGAGTGCGCCCGTCATCGGAAGATGATCGTTCGCCAATCTCGTGAAAGGAATAACGATGCGAAAGATGATAGCCCTCGCGCTCTGTGCGGCTTTCCCGCTGGCCGCCCCGGCTGCCTACGCGCAGTCCGCCGCGCCGCAGGCTCCCAGTGCCCAGCAACCCGCGGCCAAGGGTGAATCCGGCCAGTCGGGTGCAGCACAAATCACCACGATCAATATCGTGGACATCAACGAACTTCCTGAAGCCACCAAGAATCAGGTCAATGAAGCGATCGCCAAGCGCAGCGATACGGACGTTGAGAAACTCCGCACGTCTATAGACAAATCGCCGGAAGTATCCGCTGCCTTGAAGGAAAAGGGCCTGACATCGTCCGCTGTCGTGATCGCCAGTCTTGATTCCAAGGGGCTGTTGACCCTGGTCACCAAGAAGCCGAGCTGACCCGCCAGCCTTGCCCGGCGCATATCCATGGCATGCGTCGCGATCGGTGCTGAGCATCCGGTCGCGTTTCGTCATGGATATGAAGTCAGCTATCGCGGTCAAAGCTTGCCCATGATCTTCTGCTGAAACCCGTAAACAGTCCGGTTCCCGCCGAGGGGCACGAGCGTGACATCGCGCTC
This sequence comes from Phyllobacterium lublinensis, assembly GCF_020164435.1. Classification (GTDB taxonomy): domain Bacteria; phylum Pseudomonadota; class Alphaproteobacteria; order Rhizobiales; family Rhizobiaceae; genus Phyllobacterium; species Phyllobacterium lublinensis. The sequence continues at coordinate 73,751 of NZ_JAIUDQ010000018.1, forward strand.
CTGTCCCGGCTCGAACCGGACTGCGGTACCAGATGCAATGTCGAGGCGCATCCCCCGCGCCTGTTCTCGGGCAAATTCCAGCGCCGGATTGGTTTCGAAGAAATGATAATGTGAGCCGACCTGCACGGGGCGGTCACCCGTATTTGCAACTTTGAGCGTAATGCCGCTGGCGCCGGTGTTGAGCTCGATGTCACCCTTGGCAGGTATGATTTCGCCGGGAATCATGCGGCCTCCTCAACGGATCGGTTCGTGAACGGTGACAAGCTTGGTGCCGTCAGGAAACGTCGCCTCGACCTGGATATCGTGGATCATTTCCGCAATGCCTTCCATCACCTGGTCGCGGCTGATGACGTGCGCACCGGCCTCCATGAGATCCGCAACGGAACGTCCGTCGCGGGCGCCCTCCACAACGAAATCGCTGATCAACGCAATGGCTTCCGGATGATTGAGCTTTACCCCGCGCTCGAGCCGCCTGCGCGCCACCATGGCCGCCATGGAGATGAGCAGCTTGTCTTTTTCCCGTGGTGTCAGATTCATTCTTTCCTCTTGGCCGGTCGACGAATGAGATTTGTGCCTAGATTGACCAGACTTTAGGCAGCCCTGCCTTTTCATTCAGCAGTTCGATCAGCGGCACCAATCGTTTTCTCATCGAATAGGCATCACTGTCGATGAGCCTCGCAAGAAGCTTGCCAGACCAGAAGGAAGCGCCACCTTTTTTCCCGATTATTTTTCTGCTCGCCTCCAGATGGCGTTCGGCATCATTGTCGAGCAGCAGAACGGTGGCCATTGTGCGCATCCCCGCGAAGAGGGCAGGTCGCCCCAGCGCGGACGCTGCATCCGGGCCGATATGGAAGTCTTCCGCGTGGATCAGCACGCCGTTGCGATGAATGCGCCAGCGATCGCGGAAGGTGCATTTTTCGACATCTTCACCCATCGCCTTGCGGCCGAAGACAATCGGCTCGACGATGAGGGCGCGGCTTGTTGCGGCAAGATCAACCGAAAGGTTGCGCTGCAATGCGGAGCCTTCGAAGACGATCGTTTCCTGCGGCAGCCACGCAAAGGACGCCCGCTCTCCTGCCTTGAGCTCGGTCGTCACGTGAGCGATCTCGGCCGATGCCCTGTAGATGCGCTCGCAGGCCTGTGTGGTGATCTGCGCCAGGCAATCATCGGCAATATCAAACTGCCACTTGATCTCGTCTCCGCCGGTCAATCCGCCGGAGGTGTTGATCATTACCGCTTCCAGCGAATGACTGTCGGTCTCCGGAAGGCGAATCTTGGCGCAGCCTTCCTGAAAAAGCGTTGCAATGCGCGTCCGGCCATTGACCGGTTTGACGGTAAGCCGAGCAGAGCCGGAGGCGCGCTGGGGTCTTGGCTGCGGATCTGCCGGCGGCGGTTCGTTCATCCGCTTAGGCGGAACCCAGCTCGATGGCGCGCCGATGTGCGGCATGCACGGCTTTCGTCAGAAGGTCCCTGAGCTCGTTGTTTGCCATAAGCACTTCCAGCGCGGCGGCGGTCGTTCCCTTCGGGCTCGTCACCTGCTCGCGCAGCGTGGTGGGCGTATCGTCGCTGGAAGCAGCAAGGACACCGGCACCATAGACAGTCTGCATGGCCAGAAGTTCGGCGGTTTTCCGCTTGAGTCCCGCAGCGACCGCAGCTTCGGTCAGGCACTCGATGAAGTGGAACACATATGCCGGCCCGGAGCCAGAAACGGCAGTTGCCACATCAATCAGGCTTTCATCATCGACCGACGCAACGGCACCGCTTGTTTTCAGCAATTGATCGACGAAATCGGCATCATCGCCGGACACGTGCGCATTGCGGAACGTGACGATCATGCCCTTGCCGATTGCCGCCGGTGTATTGGGGATAGTGCGGATGATCGCTGCTTTTTCGCCGAGATATTCTTCGAAGAGCGCCACCTTGATACCGGCTGCCACGCTGACGAAGGTAGCCCCGCCGGCAAAGCGTTCATAGGCCGGCAGGACGTCGCGCATGACCTGCGGCTTGACCGCGATGGTAATGACCCGTGGTTGCAGGTCCGCTTCCAGTCTGCTCGCATTGGCGTGTGCATGGACACCGAGCGTCGCAGCGCGTTCGCGCAGGGTGTCGGTTGGCTCGACCACATGAACCTGGCCCGGCTTCAATATGCCCGAGTCGAGCCAACCCTTGAGCATGGCAAAACCCATATTGCCGCATCCGACCAGCACCACATTATCGACCATCATGTTCTCCCGTAAAGTTTGCGGCACTTTGATCCGCTCCCGCGTGTTGGGTCAACAGGCACATGCAATTTATGCGCGGGTCATGATCGGAATACGCGCGGTCATCCGCAGCCCGAAACATGCCATGACCACCAGCAACCAGACCGGATCGGCGCGGCGGAAGAAGAAGCTTTCAAGAAAGGCATTCATCAGGGCGAACGTCAGGCACATCAGGAAGAAATCCGCCATGAACACATTCTCGCGCTTTCGCAGGCATCTGGCGTAGTCGACAAGCGGCAGCACAATAAGCACGACGAGTGCACAGATCATGGCGGGAAAGCCCATGGCAATGGCGATGTCGAGATAGCCATTATGGGCATGCACGATCCCGCGCACATCCCAATCGAGGTAGTAGCTTGGATTTTCGGCCTGGAGCACGACCGGCGCCTCCCAGAAGCTTTCAAATCCATAGCCACGCCATGGCGTCTCCACCAGTTTTTCCAGCGCAAACCGCCAGATCGAAGTGCGCCCGGTGAAGGTCGCATCCGTACCCATCTGGACAAGAAGATCATGGGTGGGGGGAAAAAACAGGGTGCCGATCGTGAAAAAGAAGAAACCGGCCAGTGCCGCGGCGATCAAGATCGACGTCAGCACGCGAAAGCCGAACAGGCCGGGAAACATGACGAGAAAGATGACCAGAGGCACCAGTGCGGTCGAGGTCTTCGATCCCGTATGGGCCACAAACCACAGGGCGAGAACCAGGAGGACGATGCCAGCCCCTCGCCACCCGCGGCGGATAAGATAAATTCCGCCGAACGAGAATGCTGCCATCACGGGTCCGGCGACGTTCTTGTGGGAGAATATGCCGCGCCAGAGCCCTGCATGTTCGGCTTCGATCTCACTGGCCGTATGCTTGGCCAGATCAGGTACGACGAGGAGGCCAGCGTAGGAAAGCGCCAGGACCGCAAATGCCGCTATTGCAAGTGCCAGTGAAAATCCGTCGGCATCGCGCGGCAACGCCAGCACGGCAACAATGCACAACACGCCGATCAGCGTGAAGATGACGGCGCGTTGCGCAGCTCCAGGGTCAATGGCAACAAACGTCGAAAGCAGCAGGAAGCCGAACATGACGATCCACATGGGACTGGCTAGCGCAATCAGTGTGCGCGGATTCGCCAGCACCAGCATGGAAAGAAGAGACACGCCGCCCAACGCGCCGAAGCCGAGCTGATTGACGAGGTCACCGCCGCTGCCGGCAATGGCAGTACTTGCCGGCTGGAAAGGCCGGAATGAAATCAGCAGGATAGAAAGAATGAACGCGGCGGCGAGGCTGGAAACCAGCCGCATCGGCAGGACATCCGCCGTGTCAGTTCTTTTCAGGTTGCCGGTACTGCTCATTGGAATATCCGAATTCAGCCATGACGCGGCCAAGCCCAACATAGACCTGATAGATGCCGATGGACAATGAACCCGTCTGCAGTGCCTTTATTGCGGCGCGCAAGGGTGACACCGCCAGAAGCGCCAGGCTTTTACCGATGGTCCTGGCCGCGCCGAAAGGCTCGCCGGCGCGTTGGCGTTTTTCGATCAATGTCGAAATCACGCCATTGCGCAGGGCCCGTGCCCGGATCCAGTCGGCTTGCACCCGCCGTGCAGGGATGGTTTCAAAGACGGGGGCTTCGGCACACCAGGCGACGGAGAAGCCTTTGACCACGCTGCGATTGATGAAATCGGAATCGCCGCCACCCATATAGTTGAATGTGAGGTCGAGAAATGGAAACGGCATCGCTTCGAGCACATTGCGGCCCACCAGCAGATTGCCAGACGAATAGAGAACGGGGACAGGACCGGTTTGCGCATAATGCGGGCTGAACACAGGATGCCTCGACCAGACGGCATGTTCCGGCCTGGCAAAAACGGGAATCTGCGGACCGCCGACAAAATCGACGCCGTAGCGTTCGCGCGTACTGCACATGTTTTCCAGCCAGTTACTGTCGGCGATCTCGTCGTCATCGATGACCAGCAATGAGGAAAAATTCGGGAACGTCTGCAGCGCTGTCAGCCATCCGGCATTGTAGGCATTACAGTTCCCTCGATCATGGGCAATGATCAGCAGCCCCTGGCATTCCCCGCTCTCGAACAGCGGTCTGGCCGCATCCGCGCCTTCACGCTTTTCCGCCTCGTTCTCCATGACGATAATGGCGAACCGTCTGCGGGTCTGCTGCGCCCTCAGCGATGCCAGCGTCTTCAAAAGGTGGTCGGGCCGCTTGAATGTCGGCAGTGTCACGACAACGTCGATCGACTCGCGTGCAAGACCGGGCGATTGCGCGACAATGCTGATATTGGCTTCAATGTGCGGCTTCATCGCCCGAATGTTTACCCGTTATCTATGCTTTCAACCTATAGAAGTAGGTTGTTCAACATTTCATTACATTCTGCCGTCAAATCCAATAATGAGTAACAAATCATCGCCAACAGGTCCGGAACTTGGATGCATCTGCTGTTCGTAACATCGCTGGTTCCAGATGGTAAGCCAACCACGGGCTATGAAATTGCCAACAAGGCGATTGTCGATGGCCTTGTGCGGGCCGGAGCGCGCGTGACGGTTTTGGGATTCATTTGGCCCGGCAGTTCCCCGCTCGACCCTGACAATACCATTGTCCTTGGTGAAGTCGACGTTCGTAACGATACGGCCAACCTTTCGCGCAAACTGCGCTGGCTCGGCAAGGCAGTCCTCACCCGTCTCACCGTGTCATCGATCAAGCTGCGCATCATATCGAGGGACAGGCTGCGTGCCGCCATCGCCTCTGCCGGACCGTTTGATGCCTATGTGCTGAACGGTGTGGCACTGGCGGGCGCCTTTGAAGACTGCTTTGCCGACAAGCCCCAGATCTTCGTGGCCCATAATGTGGAGCATCGCTCGGCCCGCGAAAATGCCGAGGCAGCGGCCAGTCGAGTTCAGAAGTATCTGTTCAACCGCGAGTCCGCCCTGCTGGCGCGCCTTGAGCAAAGGTTATGCGCCAGCGCCGCATTCGTATTCACCCTGGCCGATGAGGATATCGAAGCGCTCGGACTGTCCGGCACGGGCCGTGCCGCCGCACTGCCGCTCGTGACGGGTGCCGATGCGTCAAGGACATCGGGGCGAACGATAGAGCGCGATCTCGGACTGATCGGCACGTGGACATGGCAGCCAAACCGTATCGGCCTTGAGTGGTTCCTGCGCCATGTCCTTCCGCATCTGGACAAGACGGTTCGCGTGACCGTTGCCGGCAGCACGCCGGCCGATCTCAAGGCCGCCTGGCCCAACGTGACATTTGCGGGCCGCGTGCCTGACGCCAGCGATTTCGTCCGCAGTTGCGCAGTCATTCCACTCATCAGCCGCGCCGGCACAGGCGTGCAGCTCAAAACCATCGAGACATTCGAGATGGGCCTGCCAAGCGTCGCCACTGCGCTTTCAGTCCGCGGCATTGCCGATGTGCCGGCCAATTGCGTTGTTGCAGATGATCCGGTCCGGTTTGCCCATGCGGTCAATGCGATGGTCGCACGCATGCATGCCGGCGAAGACCTCACCTGCTCCGGTGCCGGATTTCGCGCAGCCCAATTGACGCGTCTCGATCAGCAGATACGCGTAGGGCTCGACCGGCTTGCAACGAGCCTTGCCGATGGACGGGCGGCCGCATGAGTGCGCATGGCATTGTCGCCGAAGCAGCCCTACCACGCCGGAATATTCTCGGCGTGCCGGTCGTGGCATTGCCGTGGAACCTTGCCATCGAAACGATGCGCGCCATGATAGCTGAGCAACGCTTTGCGCTGGTGACCTGGCTGAATGCCCACAACGCCAATCTCGCGCAAGACAATGTCGAATTCCACCAAGCCCTTGAACGATTCCTGGTCCTGCCGGACGGTATAGGCGTCGATATCGCGTCAAAACTGCTCCATGGCTCTGCCTTTCCCGCCAATCTCAATGGCACGGATTTCATTCCGGCACTGTTGACGGCTGAAACCCGCGGCTTGCGGGTTGGCCTGGTCGGTGCACGCACCGAGGTTGTCGAAAAGGCTGCAGCGAGTTTCAGGAGTCTTGCGCCACAGCATGAGTTTCGCGTGGTCAGCGACGGTTTCTTCAGCGCCGCAGACGAACCGGGGGTCCTCGAAGTCCTGAGGGCCTATCGTCCTCATATCCTGTTGGTCGCGATGGGCGTGCCACGCCAGGAGCTGTTCATGGCGAGCCACCTTACCGGTGATCATTGCACGCTTGCCTTTGGCGTAGGGGCCCTCTTCGATTTCAGGGCCGGCGTGGTGCCGCGGGCTCCGCTCCTCGTTCAGAAGTTCCGGTTTGAATGGCTCTATCGTCTTGTGCAGGAGCCGGAACGGCTTTGGCGTCGGTATATTGTCGGCAATCCTGCTTTCCTGCTGCGTGTCGTGCGGGCAAGGCTGAGGGGTGAAACATGAGGACGGCACTTGTTACCGCGAGTTACGCGCCCGATTTCGACCGCTGCAGATTGCTTTGCGAAACAATTGACCGCTTCGTCACCGGCTTCACCACGCATTACATTCTGGTCGAGCACCGGGATGTAGCGTTGTTCCGTCGGCTGGAAGGCCCGAAGCGCGTCGTGATCGACGAGAACGATCTCCTTCCCCGTTGGATCAGGCCGTTCCCGGATCCGAGCAATTTCGGCCGCCGGCGGCTCTGGTTGTCTCCCTTCACCCTGCCGCTGCGCGGCTGGCACGTGCAACAATTCCGGCGCATTGCCATCGCGGCTCATACGGACGAGGACGCCTTCTTCTATATCGATTCCGATGTGGCTTTCCTCAAACCCTTCGACTGCACGTCGGTTTGGCGTGGAGACGACCTGCGGTTGTTTCGTCGTGACGGCGACCTGCTGCGCCCGGGGCCTGGTGAGCAGCGTGCCTGGTCTGAACATGCGGGGCGGGTTCTGGGTATCGTGCCTGTCAGCCCGGCCGGCCATGACTATATCGGAACGCTTATCGCCTGGCGGCGGGACGCCCTGCTGACCATGTGCGAACGCATTGAAAGCGTCACCGGCCGGCACTGGATCGCGGCGATCGGCCGTTCGCGGCAGTTTTCTGAATGCATGATCTACGGCCGTTACGCGGACGAGGTGCTCATGGCAAAAGGCCATTATCACGATGTCGCCGATTTTTGCCGGGTCTATTGGCTCGCACCGGCACCCACGGACGAGGAGTTTGTCGCCTTCGTCGAGGCTATGACGCCGGCTCAGGTCGCCATCGGCATGCAATCATTCCTTGGCGACGATACGGCACGCATCCGCAAGTTGCTGGACTAGACGCGCCGCGCGGGCTTCTTTATCGCCCGATAGGTCAGATAGGCCGACAGGAGATAAAGCGCCGCAAACATGACGTTCAACCAGATCATCCAGTCATGCCTGTCGAGAAAGGTTACGAGCAGCCAGGACAGGAGCGCTGCTTTTGCCAGTCCCAGCAGCGCGAGATTGAGCGCACGCAAGCCTGACTGGCCGCGCGCATAAAGCAGTTCCGCCTGATACTCGATAAGATTGCGCAATCCGGGCACCAGCAGCACCAGGGGCAGCAGCGCGACGACCGAAGCTACGTTCGCGCCGAGCGCACGGGGGAAGACATGCAGGAAGATTGCAAGCGCAGCCAGCCCCAGCGTCGACACCAGAAAGACACCCAACTCGAGGCTCCCGCGAATTTTCAATGATTTCAGCATGTCAGGCGTTCGCATGAGCTTTTGCACCAGCATCATGTTGAACGAGCGCACGGGCAGGGCAGTCAGATCGACCAGCCGCATGATGATTGCATAGACACCCGCAGTCTCCGGGCCGCCGACTGCCAGCACCAAAAGCTTGTCGAGTTCCGATTGCACGTAGAACAGCACTTCCGCTCCGGTCACCGCAAAGGAATCCGCCAGTCTGCGCCGATAAAGCTGCGGTACGAGCCGTAGCCGTACCTTTGGATAGAAACACACCACCGCAATGATCAGGGCGAGGCCATTGGCGCCCGCATACCACCAGCTCCAGGCCGCAAGCGTAGTCACGCTGGAGAAGGCGAAAAGCACGGCGGCCGCGGCGCGCAAGGCCGTCCCGATGATGACTAGCAAGGCGGCGCGTCCGAAGCGGTTCAAGCCGTTGTTGACAATCACGACGACTTCCAGCGACCGCCATAGCAGCGCTTCGGCCGCGACGATAACAGCGAAGGTACCGAGCGACAGGTCTGCTCCGAAGAAAATCAGGTGCGCCAGAAAAGCCGCGAGCAGAACTACCGGCATTGAAATAACGACCGCCGCGAGAAACCCGCCCGTATAGGCCCCGATCAGCTGCGGTTTTACAGTCGAAATCCGGTACAGCGGTGAAACAAATCCAAACGAGACGAGACGCGACAGCACGACGCCCGTGGCGGACGCCGTTGCAAACAAGCCGAATTCGGCAATCGAAAGCGTGTTGGCAAGCGCCACGAAATAGGCAAGGGAAATGACAAGCCGGCCCGCCGATCCGCTGATGACGGAAAAATAATCGCGGACGAGCCCTGCATTGGCTTTCAAAAGGCGTGCAACCAATTCCATTTCCTGTCGGGAAGGGCCTTAAACTTGAGCATCTGGTCAGGGCCTTCGTTCGGCGGTTTTCTACATCAAAAGGCTTAACGGCTTGTGTTGCCCGTTCCAAGCCTGTGCTATGCACATGTAAACTGTTCCGGGACCGGGTTATGCCGACGATTAACCATTTATTTCCCATGGAACTTTAGATTGAATTAACCGTGGATCAGTGGATCCCTTATTGAATCGCGCTGGTTCGCGGTCTTGGAGTTTGGGTACGGATGGGTAATCGCGAAAACGAGACGGCACGGCGGCCGCGGCGGTCGCTTCTCTCGTTTGCCAGTCAGCCGGACATGGCAAGGGATACGCATGTCGATCCCGGGCCTGTTGCATCGCCGTTGCGCCACGAAGATCATCTTGATCACTATCATCGCATGCGCGCATTGCGCCTCGCCGCCGGCAGCGAAGTCTCGCAGCCTGTTCCGGACGAAACTCCGGCCAGATTGACTCCCGAAGAAGCCGAACAGGAAGCAATCGATCGCATGCGCGCCGACATGGCAGCGATCAAGGCGGAGCTTAACCGCCGTGTCGATGCGGCGGAGCGGGAGCAGGTAGCTCCACTGCGAGAGGTAGCGGCGCCTCTGCCAGACGAACCCGAGCCGGAATGGCTGGAGACCCCGGTGACCCCCGCGCCCGCCGAGCCCGAACCACCGGTAGAGCCAGCTCGCTCGCGCCGGCCCATGACGCGGCGGGCAGAGGTGCGACCGGTTGAGGTGCCGAACGACGAGTGGAGGCCACTGTTTGATCCGCGCATCGTCATCAACCGCGTCGCTCGTTCCAAATCGCTGATCATCGCCACGACGATCATCGGTACGCTCCTTGGAGCCGGATATGCCATGACGCTGCCGAAATTGTACGCCTCGACGGTCGAAGTCCTCGTTGACCCGCGCGATCTCAAGATCGTCGACAAGGAAATATCGTCGAGCCAGTTGCCCGTCGATGCATCGCTGGCCATTGCCGAAAGCCAGTTGCGCGTTATCCAGTCAAGCAGCGTCTTGACCAAGGTCATCGATCGCGCCGGCCTCGCCAAGGATCCCGAGTTCAATGGCGACCTGAAGGATCGCGGCCTTGTCGCCTCCATCCGCGACCTCTTCTCCACCGACAGCACGCCGGACGCCACGACCCGGGAGACACTGTTGTTGCGTAACCTCTACGATCATCTCGAGGTTGAGCGCAGCACGAAGAACTTCATTTTCAACATTACTGTCAGGTCGCGTGATCCGGAAAAAGCCGCTCTTATCGCCAATACTGTGTCGGATGTCTTTCGCGAGGAACAGGGCAATATCCAGTCCGATACGGCCCGTCAGGCCACCGCATCGCTGACCGCCCGGCTTAACGATCTGCGCACGGGGGTCGAAGAGGCAGAAAATGCCGTTCAGAAGTTCAAGGCCGACAATGATCTTGTCGATGTACAGGGTCGCTTGATCAGCGATGATGAAATTTCGCGCACGAATGACGAGCTGACGACGGCACGCAATCAGACGATCCGTCTCAACGCCCAGGCGGCGTCCATCCGCAACGCCTCCGTTGAAGGCGTGCTTGGCAACACCTTGCCCGAAGAGTTCCGCTCCGGCGTCATCGTCGCACTGAGGTCGCAGTATGGGGCACTGAAACAGCAGGCGGACGGACTTGCCACCAAGTTGGGACCGCGGCATCCACAGCTCATCCAGGCGCAGTCGCAGGTCAATGGCATTCGCAGCGAGATCCGCAATGAGCTGAACCGCATTGCGTCGTCCGTGCAGGTTGAGCTCAAGCGCTCTGTGCAGCAGGAGCAGGATCTTGCGGCACGGCTGGCGCAGCTCAAGGCGCGCACGGCCACCAGCAACGAAGGCATGGTCAAATTGCGCGAGCTTGAACGCGAGGCCACTGCCAAGCGGGAGGTCTACGAGGCCTTCCTCCTGCGCGCCAGGGAGACCGGCGAACTCGAAGGCATGAATACCACCAATATTCGCGTCATCTCACCGGCCCGTCCCGCGCTTGAAAGCTCGGGCGGATCCCGCAAGCTTGTAGCCATCGCCGGCTTTCTGGGCGGACTGTTGACCGGTCTTGGTCTCGCGGTCCTGCTCGGCATGATTGACAGCTTTCGTGCTGGCAATCGTTCCACGGTCACCCGTGTCGAAGATGATGCGCCAGTCGACCCGACACCGCCCCCCGGCGGCACGAGGGCGAGGCTCGAGGATAAGGAGCGCCTGCCGGCTGCTCCCCCGGAAAGCCGGCTCGCAGCCGCCATCAGACGCGCGCAGACAGGTACGATGACGCTGGACGAAGAGGAAAACGCACCCGAGGACGACGAGATCGCGGTGGCGGAATTCCTTTATGCGCACGCCGATTTGACGTTGGCGCCACGACACCATGACAATTCCAATATCGAGCAAATGTTGAGCGATATTGCCGAGATCCGCCAGGCGCTACGACGCCGGTCCGAGCGGCAGGCCAGTTAATTACCCAGGCTGAGTTTGATTTGATGGCTACGGGTTTCGATTTTCTACCCCACCCGCAGCTTCGCTGCGACCTCCCCCATCAAAGGGGGAGGTGGGACGCAGGCAGGTACCGGCTTCACCCTCCCCTTGATGGGGGCCGAAGGCGGGGGGAGACAAGCGGCTCGCCCCCGAAGTCGGAGGTCCGGGGTGGGGTGGTCGTTCGACGCTATCCCTAATGCAATCTCGGCGTTGGGCCTTGCCCCTTGTCGTCGATGACATAGCCCCGGTAGAAGCGATCGAGCGTGAACGGCGCCGAAAGCGGGTGCGGCTCGTCCCTGGCGATGGTCCAGGCGAAGCACTTTCCCGAAATAGGCGTTGCCTTGAAACCGCCATAGCACCAACCAGTATTCAGATACATGCCAGGTAGCGGTCCCGTGGTGATGATGGGAGAACCATCCATTGTCATGTCCATGATGCCTCCCCAGGAGCGAAGCAGCTTGACCCGGGCGAGTGCGGGAATGAGCGCAACGAACTCGCTCATCACATCCTCGACCACCGGCAGGTTGCCGCGCTGCGCATAGGAATTATAACCGTCGATGTCGCCGCCAAAGACGAGGCCGCCCTTGTCGGATTGGGAAAAGTAAAGGTGTCCGCCGCCGAAGGTCGCCACAGTATCCACGACGGGCTTCAGTGCTTCCGAAACGAAAGCCTGCAAGACATGCGATTCGAGCGGCAGTCGGTCAATGCCGGCCCGCCGCATCAATTCGCTGGTGTGGCCGGCAACCGCGGACCCCACCTTCTTCGCATTGATGGGACCGCGCGTCGTCATGACTCCGGTGATTTTATCGCCATCCTTCAGGAAGCTCGTCACTTCGCAATTCTCGATGATGTCGACACCCAGCTGGTCGGCGGCACGGGCATAACCCCAGACGACGGCATCGTGCCGCGCGGTGCCGGCGCTTCGCTGCATCAGGCCCCCAAGGATCGGAAAGCGAGCCGTTGTGCTGATATCGAGTCCGGGAATCAGCTTCTTGATCTGTTGCGGCGTCATCAATTCGCAGTCGATGCCGTTGAGCCGCATCTGGTTGCCCCGTCGCGCATATATATCGAGCTGTGGCAACGTATGGGCGAGGTTGACGACGCCGCGCTGCGAAAACATCACATTGTAGTTGAGGTCGTGGGACAATGTTTCCCACATCTTCATCGACGCTTCATAGAAATGCTGGTTCTCGGTCAGAAGATAGTTCGATCGGATCGCAGTGGTGTTTCTGCCGATGTTTCCCGAGCCGAGCCATCCCTTTTCGACGACGGCGATATTGCGGATCCCATGCTCCTTGGCGAGGTAATAGGCGGTGGCGAGGCCGTGCCCGCCACCGATAATCACCACGTCATAGGCGGGTTTGGGATTGGGCTTGCGCCAGGCCGGCTTCCAGTCCTTGTTGCCGTTGAGGGCTTGTCTGAAAAGGCTGAAAGCTGAGTAGCGCATGGGGGTTCCCGGATTCGTTCATTGCGATCATGCTTGGATTCATGGCCTTAGCCAAGTATTCGTTTGCACGGGGCCGTGCGTGCGTGGTTCGACAGGCTCACCATGAGCGAGAAATGTGGGCTGCAAGGAACCAAGATTCGCAACGGTGACGCCTAAATTTGCAACCAACCCAACTCCCTCATGGTGAGCCTGTCGAACCACGCATGATGGTGGACTTGCAAATCATCCCAGGCCGCAGTTGAGACATTGCCGCATTGCGATCCTCCCGCGCTTTCGCTATTGCGTCAGTGAACGCCGTTTTGACGGTATTATTCGGCCGCAAAATCAACAGTATGTTGGGTGATCCACCAAGGGGTTGATTTTCCAGGAGCAACACATGGCAGTGACGATCAATGGCAAGGAGATTGCCGAGGACGTGGTCTCGAAGGTCAAGGCTTCCGCCGCGGACCTCATTGAAACCAGTGGCATTACCCCTGGAATCGCTGTCGTGATCGTCGGTGAAGATCCTGCCAGTCAGGTCTATGTCGCCTCCAAGGGCAGGAAGGCGCGTGAATGCGGCTTTCATTCAGTTCAGTACACATTGCCCGAGGAAACCTCCGAGGAAGAATTGGTCGCATTGGTCGAACGGCTCAATGCCGACCCGCTCATACATGGCATCCTGGTGCAGTTGCCTCTGCCCAAGCATATCGATTCCGGCCGGATCATCCAGACGATCTCACCGGACAAGGACGTCGACGGATTCCATTTCATCAATGTCGGCAAGCTGGGCACTGGCGAGATCCAGACGGCGTTCGTTCCCTGCACGCCTGCAGGATCCATGCTGCTGATTGAGCGTATTCTCGGACGCGATCTCTCCGGCCTCAACGCCGTCGTCATCGGCCGCTCCAACATTGTCGGCAAACCCATGTTCAACTTGCTGCTTGCGCACAATGCGACCGTTACCATCGCGCACAGCAAGACCAGGGATCTTGCAGGCCTCTGCCGCAACGCCGACATTCTCGTTGCAGCAGTCGGACGGCCGCAAATGGTCAAGGCCGATTGGGTCAAACCTGGTGCAACCGTCATCGACGTCGGCATCAACCGCGTTCCCGCACCGGAAAAGGGAGAGGGCAAGACACGGCTCGTTGGCGATGTCGACTTTGCCGATGCATCGACAGTTGCAGCAGCGGTCACGCCGGTGCCCGGCGGTGTCGGGCCGATGACGATTGCCATGCTCATGGCGAACACGCTGGTTGCCGCCTATCGTTCGGCAGGTAAGACTCCACCTCGCTTCTGATCCATTTGCTCTAAAGGGGAATCCGGTTAGAACAGCGCATGCCTGATACCCTGCAAGCCACGCGAACCTTTGCCTTTCTGCTCGTCGACAAATTTCCGATGTTCAGCCTTGCGGCGGCCATCGATACCATGCGCACGGCCAATCGCATGGCCGAGGAGCCATTCTATTCATGGATCACCGTGTCCGCCACGGGCGCTGCGGTAACTGCCTCCAATGGCCTGCAGATCAATGTGCAATACGCGCTGGCCGACATTCCTGCCGCCGATATCGTCTTTATCTGTGCAGGGCTGACAACCGAATTTGAAGAAAAGCCCAAGGTCATCGCAGCCTTGCGCACGCTGGGGCGCCGCGGCGCATCTCTGGGCGGCTTGAACATTGGCAGCTACATCCTGGCGGAAGCGGGCCAGCTGGAGGGACACCGCTGCACGATCCATTGGGAAAATCGCGCCGGCTTCCAGGAAAAGTTTCCGCAGATCGATTGCACCGGCAATGTCTTCGAGATCGACCGCAAGCGGTACACCTGTGCGGGCGGCACGACTTCAATCGACCTGATGCTGGAAATCATCAAGCAGGATTTCAGCCCCGCTCTCGCCAATGAAGTGGCAAACCAGTTCCACCACGAACGCATTCGTTCGCAAACCGACCGCCAGCGCATCGGGCCGGAACGGGATCTGACCGGCAAGTCGGAAAAGCTGCGCAGGATCGTCGAACTCATGGCCGACAATCTCGAACAGCCGAAATCGGCCGTGCGGCTCGCCAAGGCCGTAGGCCTGTCTGTACGGCAAGTGGAGCGGTTGTTCCTGCGCCATCTCAACATGACGCCAGGGCGCTATTACATGAGTCTGCGCCTGGAGCGGGCGCGTGAATTGTTGCGCCAGACCCATTCGCCCATTCTGGACGTGGCGCTGGCGACTGGATTCACGTCGCATTCCTACTTTGCCCAGAGTTACCGGGCACAGTTCGGGCGCTCACCTTCTGACGAGCGCCGCACAACCTATTGATTTTTGGTGGTGTCGATGATTTCGAGGTCAGTCAGGGCGAATCCTGTATCCTTGGTCAGGATCGATGCCCCACGGGATGTTGCGGAAGCATAGTGGAAGCAATCAGCAAGATTCAGCGCACTGTTGCGATCGTTGACTGGGTAGCGATGCCGGCCGTAGCGTTCAAACGCTTGCAGCACGGATGGCAGGTCGTCATTTGAGATAGGAATAATCTCGATATTTGCTTCGTCTTAGCCTCGTGTGTAGACACCAATATAGGCGTGTCTACACATGAGCGCAATGTTACTAAAGGCCAAACACCGAAGCGCCATTGTCCGCGCGTCCGACCACATTGCGGAAGGCGGCGAAGAGTTCGCGTCCCATGCCATAGCCATTATGGCTGATGTCTACTTCCGGTGTTGGCCGCGCTGCGAGTACATCCGGATCCTCCAGCACGTCGAGTGTTCCAATCTCGGCATCGAGCCGGACCACATCGCCATCCCGGATCTTGCCGATCATGCCGCCATCAAGCGCTTCCGGTGTCACGTGGATGGCTGCGGGTACCTTGCCCGAGGCACCGGACATGCGTCCGTCCGTGACGAGCGCCACCATATGGCCGCGATCCTGCAGCACGCCGAGGGCAGGGGTGAGCTTGTGAAGTTCGGGCATGCCATTGGCACGAGGACCCTGGAAGCGCACAACCGCAACGAAATCACGGTCCAGCTTTCCGGCCTTGAATGCATCCTGCAGCGCAGCCTGGCTGTCGAACACGATGGCAGGCGCTTCGATGATGTGCCGGTCGGCCTTGACCGCCGATGTCTTGATGACCGCGGTGCCGAGATTGCCCTTGAGCATCTTGAGGCCACCGGTAACCTGGAACGGCTGCTTGCAGGTGGAGAGCACCTTCTTGTCGGAGCTTTCCGCGGCGACCGGCTCGCGCACGACGGTGCCGTTCTCGCCGAGTTTCGGCTCGATCGTATAGGCGCGCAGGCCGTCGCCTCCGCCCCAAACGGTCTTGACGTCCTCGTGCAGCAGGCCGGCATCCAGCAACTCGCGGATGATATAGCCCATGCCGCCCGCGGCGTGAAAATGGTTCACGTCGGCAAGGCCGTTCGGATAGACGCGGGCGAGAAGCGGAACAATATCGGACAGGTCGGAAATGTCCTGCCAGGTCAGCTTGATACCGGCAGCTGCCGCCATGGCGACAAGGTGCATCGTGTGATTGGTCGAGCCGCCGGTCGCATGCAGGCCGACTACGCCGTTGACGATGGTTCGCTCGTCGATCATCTCGCCGACGGGCGTATATTCATTGCCGAGCGCCGTTATGGCCAGAGCCCGCTTGGCTGCCTCGCGGGTCAGCGCATCGCGCAAGGGCGTGCCCGGATTGATGAAGGAAGAACCCGGCATGTGCAGGCCCATGATTTCCATCAGCATCTGGTTGGAATTCGCCGTGCCGTAGAAGGTGCAGGTGCCTGGGCCATGATAGGATTTGGACTCGGATTCGAGAAGTTCCTCGCGCCCAACCTTGCCCTCCGCATAGAGCTGGCGCGTCTTCGCCTTCTCGTCATTGGGAAGGCCCGTGGTCATCGGCCCGGCGGGGATGAAGACCGCAGGCAGATGCCCGAATGTCAGCGCACCTATGACAAGTCCGGGAACAATCTTGTCGCAGACGCCGAGATAGACCGCCGCATCAAACATGTCGTGTGAGAGCCCGATCGCAGTTGCCATAGCAATGACATCGCGCGAAAACAGCGACAGTTCCATGCCGGGCTGTCCCTGTGTCACGCCATCGCACATGGCGGGGACACCGCCCGCAACCTGTGCCACGCCGCCCGCCTCTTTAGCTGCTGTCTTGATCAACTGGGGGTAGGTCTCAAATGGCTGGTGTGCCGACAGCATGTCGTTATAGGAGGTGATGATGCCGAGGTTAGGCACGATATCGCCGGCGAGGGCGGCCTTGTCGGAAGGGCTGCAGGCAGCGAAGCCATGGGCAAGATTGGCGCAGGCAAGCGCCGAGCGCTTTGGCTTGCGGCTTGCCGCCTCGCGCATATGGTCGAGATAGACATCGCGCGTCGGCTTCGACTGTTCGCAGATGCGATGGGTAATGCTTTTCACCCGTTGCAGGACGGTCATCTTGTGTCTCCTTTAGGCGTCAATCCGGAAGTTTGGGAGCCTGTCCGGATGGATCACAACCCAGGCTTCAGGCAGCCCAGAAAATCTCAAGCTCGATGGGCTCGTATCGAAGCACAGCCCTGATCGGCATATCGCTGGTCTCACCGCCATCGAGCGCCTTGGCAAGAACAGTCTTTTTCGCGGCGCCTTCGATATGCAGTGCCACGAAACGGGCCCCTGCGATCACCGGCAGTGTCAGCGTCAATCTCGGCTCTCCGGCACCTTCCGCCCACATTGGCAAGACGAGTGCCTGCTGCTCGGGCGAGATGGCCTCCGCCAGATGGTCGCCACCCGGGAAGAAGGACGCCGTATGTCCGTCGCCGCCCATGCCGAGGATGACGACGTCAAACGGCTGACCAAGACTGGCAATCGCTCCGGCCGCTATTTTAGCACCTTCTTCCACCGTGGAAGCGTCCGTGTAGAGACCGACGAAATTCGCCCTCGCCGCATCGTTCTGCAGAAGCATTTCCGCTACCAGCTTCTGGTTGGAGCGGTCACTGGTGGGAGGGACGAAGCGCTCGTCAACCAGTGTTACCGTGATCCTTTCCCAAGGCAGCTTCTTGACCGACAGCGCCTTGAAGAAAAGGGCAGGAGTTGTGCCACCCGATACGGCAAGCACCGCCTTGCCCCGATCATCGCAGGCCGCATTGAGCCGGTCGGCCACGGTCGAAGCGAGCGCCTCGGCGAGCTCATTGCTGTCTGCGAAACTGTGTAACCTGTGCTCCGTAGCCATGGCAGCCTTCTCTATGCTTCGGCTTCGTGCCAGGTGCGTCCGTCGCGCTCGATGAGCGCGATCGATGCCGACGGTCCCCATGTTCCCGCCGTATAGCCATAGGGTGGCTGGTCATTCTCGGCCCAGGCCTTGAGGATGGGGTCGATCCACTGCCAGGCGGCGACCACTTCGTCGCGGCGCATGAACAGGGTCTGGTTGCCACGCACCACATCCATGATCAGACGCTCATAGGCATCCGGGCTGCGGGCCTGGAAGTTTTCAGCAAAGCTCATGTCCAGCGGCACATGGCGCAGACGCATGCCGCCCGGGCCGGGATCCTTGATCATCATCCACTGTTTGACACCTTCATCCGGTTGCAGGCGAATGACGAGCTGGTTGGCGACGACGCGGCCGGCGCTTTCGCCAAAGATCGAATGCGGGATCGGCTTGAAGGAGACAACGATTTCCGATGCACGCGTCGCCAGCCGCTTGCCCGTCCGTAAGTAGAACGGCACCCCTGCCCAGCGCCAATTGGCTATCTCGGCCTTGATGGCAACGAAGGTCTCCGTGTTGCTTTTGCTTTCCAATTCGTCGAGGTAGCCCTTGACCGCACCCCCTGCAGAAGCACCGGCACGGTACTGGCCGCGAACGGTCAGTTCCTCGTAATTCTTGGCGTTGATCGGGCTCAGTGAGCGCAGCACCTTCAGCTTCTCGTCGCGTACCGCGTCGGCATCCATCGAGGACGGAGGTTCCATGGCTACGAGGCACAGAAGCTGCAGCATGTGATTCTGGACCATATCCCGCAGTGCACCGGCCTTGTCATAATAACCTGCACGGTTTTCGAGCCCGACGGCCTCGGCGACAGTGATCTGCACATGGTCGATATGGGCGGAGTTCCACAGCGGCTCGTAGAGGGCATTGGCAAAGCGCAGCGCCATCAGGTTCTGCACCGTTTCCTTGCCGAGATAGTGATCGATGCGGAAGATTTGCTGTTCGTGGAACACGTGGCCGATTGTGTCGTTGAGGGCAATTGCCGACTCAAGATCACGTCCGATTGGCTTCTCGACGATGATGCGCGTGTGTTCATGGACCAGCTTGTGGCTCTTCAGGCGGCTGGTGATATCGCCGAACAGCGAAGGGCTGACGGCCAGATAGAAGGCGCGGATGCGCTTGCTGTCATTGCCGACCTCTGCCTTGAGCTCTTCCCATCCATTGTCGGAGGTCGCATCGACTGCAACATATGAGAGACGTTCCAGAAACTTGTCGAGCTGCTTTGCGTCTATTTCAGATGCCTTCACGTGCTCCTTGATCGCCGCCTCGGCGAACTTGCGATAATCCTCGGACGACATTGGCGAGCGGGAAGCGCCGATAATGCGGGTGGGCTCGGAAAGCTGGCCATCGCGCTGGCGCTGGTACAATGCCGGGATCAGCTTGCGCTCGGCAAGATCGCCGGTGCCACCGAAAACGATGCAATCAAAAGGATCAACCGGGATAATCTGACTGGTCATGGGGGAGTCTCGCTATGCCTGAATTGCGTGTCCGAAGACGCATGGTGGTATAATCTAATCGATTTAAAATGACCAGTCCCGATGTGCGAACTGCGTCAAAATGCATTTCCAATTCGCTCCAGTTCTAATAGCATTGCAACGAACAGGATGCGGACATGTTACAAAATCTATCCAAAGTTGTCGCACAGGATAAGAATTTCCTGAACATCATCAACGGCAGGAGCGTACCAGCACTTTCGCAAGAAACGATCACTGTTTTGTGTCCGTCCGATGGCAGTGCCTTTGCAACCATTCCGCAAAGCAAGGCGGCGGATGTCGATCTCGCCGTGCGGGCGGCGCGGGAGGCGTTTGAAAGTGGTCCGTGGTCCCGCACGCCGGCGTTTGAGCGCGGAAGGCTCCTGACACGCCTCAGCCGCCTGATTGAACAGCACGCCGATGAACTCGGCGCGCTCGAATCACGTGATACCGGCAAGCCGGTGCGGCAAGGCAAGGCCGATGTGGTCGCGGCGATGCGCTACTATGAATTTTATGGTGGCGCCTGCGACAAGATCCATGGCGATACGATCCCGTTCCTCGATGGCTACACCGCGCTGACCCTGCGCGAACCGCACGGCGTGGTTGCCGGGATCATTCCCTGGAA
Organism: Phyllobacterium lublinensis; assembly: GCF_020164435.1. Taxonomy (GTDB): domain Bacteria; phylum Pseudomonadota; class Alphaproteobacteria; order Rhizobiales; family Rhizobiaceae; genus Phyllobacterium; species Phyllobacterium lublinensis. Next base: position 93,735 of record NZ_JAIUDQ010000018.1, read on the forward strand.
CTACCCCATGCAGATCATGGCGCGCGTCGTCGGCGCGGCGCTTGCCATGGGCAATACTCTGGTCGTCAAACCTGCTGAGGATGCTTCGCTGTCCACCATCCGGATCGGTGAGCTTGCGGTCGAGGCCGGGTTTCCGGACGGCGTCCTCAATGTGGTCACCGGTTACGGTCGCGATGCCGGAGCGGCATTGTCGTCGCATCCAGGCATCGACTACGTAACCTTTACGGGGTCGCCTGCGACCGGTACCTTCATCCAGCAGGCCGCAGCAGCCAACAATCGCGGCGTCACCATGGAATTGGGCGGCAAGTCACCGCAGATCGTCTTTGCCGATGCCGATGTCGAGAAGGCGCTCCCGGTACTCGTCAATGCGATCATCCAGAATGGCGGCCAGACCTGTTCGGCGGGCAGCCGCATCCTGGTTGAGCGCGCCATATATGATGACGTTGCCACGGCACTCGCAGAGCGTTTTGACAGGCTCGTTGCCGGACCGCACGATGCGGACCTCGATCTTGGCCCGATGATCAATCCGGCACAGAAACGCCGTGTCGAAAATTATGTTGCCTTGGCGGCCGAAGCTGGAATCGAAGTCATCGGGCGCGGCTCGATCGATGTCGGCGCGCCTGCAACCGGATTTTATGTCGCGCCGGTACTGTTCGGCGCTGTCGACCGGGCAGCCGTCATAGCCCAGGAGGAAATCTTCGGTCCTGTATTGTCACTTTTTCCGTTCGACAGTGAACAGGATGCCATCCAGCTTGCCAACAGCACCGAATATGGCCTGGTCGCCGGCGTGTGGACCAGGGACGGTGCACGCCAGCATCGTGTGGCCAAGCGCGTGCGTGCCGGGCAGGTCTACGTCAATGCCTATGGGGCAGGCGGCGGCATCGAACTGCCCTTTGGCGGCTTCAAGAAATCCGGCCATGGCCGCGAAAAGGGTTTCGAGGCCCTTTACGACATGTCCGCGACCAAGACGATCGTGTTCCGCCACGATTGAGCGAACAATTCCCCGCAATGAGCATGACTGAGGAGACAACATGACCCGTTTGGCAGGCAAGACAGCGATCATCACCGGTGGCGCCTCAGGTTTTGGCGAGGGGATGGCGAGGCGCTTTGCCGAGGAGGGCGCGAAGCTTGTCGTTGCCGATCTCAATCTGAAGGGAGCGCAGAAGGTTGCGGCCTCTCTCGGCAAGGCGGCAGCCATCGCCGTGCATGCCGATGTTTCGCGCAAGGAAGACGTCGATGCGATGGTAGGAGCGGCAATGAACGAGTTCGGCCGGGTTGACATCATGGTCAACAATGCCGGCTTCACCCACCGCAATGGTTCGATGCTCGGTGTCGATGAAAGCACCTTTGACCTGATCGCCGGCGTCAACATGAAGGCAATCTATTATGCGGCGCTCGCGGTCGTGCCGATCATGGAAATGCAGGGCGGCGGCTCGATCATCACGACCGCGTCCACCGCAGGACTCCGGCCGCGCCCGGGCCTGACCTGGTACAATGCGTCGAAGGGCTGGGCCATCAGCGCCACAAAATCCATGGCGATCGAGCTCGCGCCCAAGAACATCCGCGTCAATTGCCTCTGCCCCGTGGCGGGTGAAACGCCGATGCTTGGTCTGTTCATGGGCGAGGACACGCCGGAAAAGCGCGCGCAGTTCAAGGCAACGGTACCGCTTGGCCGGCTGTCGACACCGCTCGACGTTGCCAATGCGGCGCTCTGGCTTGCATCCAGCGAGGCCGAATTCATCACGGGCGTTGCACTTGAAGTCGATGGAGGCCGCTGCATCTGATCGACCATTTGCTGGAAATCGTTGCTGCTCAGTCGTTTTTACCGTTGCCAGAAACGCTTGCCGATTTCTGCCTCGACCTCCGCAACTGTCAGGCCCATATCATCGATCAAATGGGGATTTTCCTGCGACTTCTGCGCAAGCTCGTAGCGAAAGCGTACCCGCCAGCGCCAGGTGGCGATCATGTATCGAAGGGCCGCCAGGCTGTACGGTTGCATCGGTCCCGCGGATGCTCCGAGGCGCGCCGATTGATGCGGGGCTGCAGTCAGTGTGGACAAATGATTCATGGCAACCTCCATAAGGTCGAGGCCAGATAGATCCTTGACCTGAAAGAGGATTATTCTGCCGCATGCGAAATGCGCCGTACTTAAGCTTTTCCAAATAGTTCTCAAAAACTTCCAAACCGACTATAGATGCGCCCTATGCAGGGAGCGCGCTTTGCCTTTGGTCCGTTCGTGCTTGATCCGGGTGCTGGAACGCTCCTTCGGAATGACGATCCCGTTGCCGTCGGCCATCGCGGACTGAAGCTGCTGGCCGCGCTCGTCGCAAGGCCCGGCGAAATCCTGGGCAAGGCCGAGTTGATGGATGCAGCGTGGCCAGGCACGGCTGTCGAGGAAGGTAACCTCACCGTCCAGATCGCGCAGCTGCGCAAGCTGCTTGGTTCAGCCGCGGACGGCCGTGAATGGATATCCACTGTTCCGCGTGTGGGTTACCGTTTCACTGGGGTCATCGAACACCTCGATGGCGCCATGCGAATGACCTTGCCGCTACCCGGCAAACCTTCGATAGCCGTGCTGCCCTTCGTGAATGTCAGCAGTGATCCCGAACAGGAATCCTTCGCCGATGGACTGACGGAAGACCTCACCACCGACCTTTCCAGGAACGCCGGCCTGTTCGTCATCGCACGCAACTCGGCCTTTGCCTACAAGGGAAAGGCGATGGACGTGCGCGGGATC
>NZ_JAIUDQ010000019.1 GCF_020164435.1 Phyllobacterium lublinensis
GGCAACGTCTCACGGCAGTAACGGTTCCGTGGCTGCAGTAGTGGCCCTAGCGCTGATCATCGCGAACATTTTATCTAGGATGTAGAAGTGGTGCCTGAGGGCCACGGCGGAAGTTTTTAAGCGTGGAAGCCGCAACCCCGACTTCACCGAAAAAATGCAAACTGGGCATAAGCTTCCAGTGATTGACCAACACTTTCAAGAGCTCTTAAACAGGCTGGAAGAAGCAGAGGAAAATCAGTCTAAGAAATAAAGAGAGGCGCCCGCTAGCCTACTTCACCAGCAATGAACTTTGCAGCGCGGTTGCCAGCGATCTGGCGCTCGCAAAAACCTGTACTCTGTCGCGGTTTGGGCAGATTAGGACTCGCTCCAAATTTGGTTTAGAGGCCGATAGATTCTGCCGCTGCCGCTGCCGACGCGAACCGCTTGCGGAGCGAAGCCTTGCGCGCTTAATGCGGCACGTGGCTCGTCAAGATGTTCGTGAGCCCCTGTGCCGAGTCTGCCGCCGCTCCGTGCTTCGAAAATCGCATAATGCCTCATTTGGAACTGCAGGTTGTGGGTCACAGTTTCGCCATTGGGTCAGGCGGGCTGTCTGGATGCCAGCCACGCCGTTCTTGTCGAACTCGAACACAAAGTTGCTGCCGCATGGACAGCTACGGCGATTTGTCCACATCGGGAACGACGCTCTTCGGATTGATCGAAGACCAAAGCCGACCGTGGACCTGTTTATCGTCCATTATGGAATCAACAGCAGCTTGCCGGTTGTGGCCCGGCTTTCCATGTCGGTATGCGCCCGAGCGGCTTCAGCAAGCGCATAGACGCCACCGATCTTCAACGTCAGCGAACCGTCTTCGATCCAGCCAAAAAGCCGCTGCACGCGGGCGCGAAAGAGTTCGGGCGTGTGGATGTGGTCGAAAAAGGTCGCGTAGCCGATCTTGATGCTTTTGGGCAGGCTCATGATGTCCAGTGGACCGGGGCCACCGAGCACCGGCCCGTACCAGCAGAACGTACCGGAGCGGCGCAGCGAATCGAGTGAGCCCTGGAACGTTCTGGGGCCCGAACCGTCATAGACAACATTAACGCCTTCCCCCCCGGTCAGGTGGAGGACGTCCTCTGCGAACTGGCCCCCGGTATCGACGATAAGGTGATCGGCACCAGCTTCCTTTGCTGCCGCTATCTTGTCTTCCGAAGAGACCCGTCCGATCACGCGTCCGCCCCTCAACTTTATGATCTGGGTCAGTAGAAGGCCTAACCCACCGGCAGCCGCATGAACGAGAGCGATGTCCCCCGGCCTCACAGGATAGAAGTCGGTGGCAAAGTGACTGGCGGTCAGACCCTGCATCATGACTGATGCGGCCGTACGATCGTCGATGGCGTCGGGAATTCTAACAAGTGAATCTGCCAAAATTGAATGGCGCTCGGCATAGCTTCCGGGTGCGTAGACCCAGGCAACCCGATCTCCGACTGCAAACCCGTCGACCCCATTGCCGACGGATAACACGCGCCCCGCGCCTTCAACGCCGAGAATTTTCGGATTCGTCATCTCAGTCCACGCCATGCCTTGGCGCACCCCAATGTCCATAAAGTTCACACCGGCGGCGGCGACTTCGACGACGGCATGTCCCGGCATCACCACCGGATCTGGGCGATCGACGAATTCCATCACGTCGGTGCTTCCGACTTTTTTCATAACCACGGCTTTCATGACTTCTCCTTTTCTTGACTGATTGTTCCAAAATTGGCCAAAATTTTTACCTATTCAATCGCGCGAAGCGCCAGGCGTTCGAGGGATTTCAACTGCTTCCGGCTTGCCCCGCTGCGTGCGGCGATGCGGATGCCCGCGACGCTAGCAAAAAGGAAATCTGCCATCTCGTCGGAGGACAACGTTCCGGTTACATCGCCTGCGGCTTGAGCCTCGTCCAAGCGCTCGCGCGTGGCGTGTGTCAGACGTCGGTCCGCGGTTTGATAAATGTGTGTGAGTTCTGCTCGGCTTTGGCCGAACTCGCAAATCGAACTGATGCCGAGGCAGGCTTGCTCCGCCGTTTCTACCACGCGGTCCATCATCGCCTGGATACTATCGACTGCGCGCGGTTCCTTGCGCAGCATTACGAGGTGTGCATTGGTTTCCTCTGTCGAATAGCGCTCCACGGCGAGGCAGTAAAGCTTCCACTTGTCGCCGAAAGTGTCATAGAGGCTCTGCCTCCCGATCTTCATGGCGCGCACAAGCATGTCCGTGGATGTGCCGTCGAAGCCATGCTCGCGAAACACGCCGATTGCCGCGTCCAGCGCCATTTCTTTATCGAATTCCTTAGTCCGTGCCATACTCTTATCTAGAAATAATGGAACGATGTGTCAAGAATGACTCTGTGAAGTAAATTAGTCCGGCATGGAAACGCCGCATGGCCCATCATCAGGCAAGCAGAAGGAAGCATCACGATGCTGCCCTTCTGAGATGGTTCGCGCCGGGACGTCAGCTATTTGCCAACGGCTGCGCTTTCTATCAGCCGCGCAACTGGTTCTGGATTTGAGACCATCACCACATGCGAAGCACCTTTGACGATGACGGTATGGTGCGAATGCGCCCGCTCTGCCATGAATGCCAGCGACTGCGGCGGTATATTCTTGTCTTTGTCGCCGTAGACGAACCACGAGGAAATATGTTTCCAGGCTGGATCGCCCGATGCCTCATTCAGGGCGGCTTCTGTAACCGGCCGCTGTGTTGCGGCCATTAGTTTGGCATCGGCCTGGGGGACGTCCGCTGCAAATTGATCGTGGAACTTGTCCTGCTGTATGTAGAGATCGGTCCCACCGCCAGAGAGCTTGACGGGCGGCGCGAGTGTCGGACCGAGCGTGCTCCCTGGAAACTTACCTGTCAGGCCAACGGCGGTTTCGCCCGCTTCCGGCGCAAACGCGCTGACATAGACGAGGGCTTTCACGTTGTCATGGCTGTTTGCCGCCGAGCTGACGACACTGCCACCGTAGGAATGGCCCACCAGAACCACCGGGGAGTTTATACCGGACACGATATTGCCGATATATTCCGCATCGTTCGCGACACCGCGCAGGGGATTGGCGGCCGCCACGACCGGGTAGCCATCTTTTTCTAGTATTTTGATGACGCCGTTCCAGCTCGATGTATCCGCGAACGCACCATGCACAAGGACGATAGTGGGTTTGGCAGGCTGCTGTGCCTGTGCCTGCAAACCGCTCAATAGGACGCTCGCGGACGCGAGCGCCGCCAATAAAAGTTTCATCCGAATTTTCCTTTCTGACATTTTTATCGAGCCGCTTCAGTTTGTGAACGCTTGGTCGGCCGTGGATCAGCCTCATGCTTTCTGCAGATAGTCGGTGGATACACTAAGGGTCCGCCAGTGTTCCAGTTCTTCCAGCTTCGTCCGATCAGCCTGCTCGATGGCGGCCACAGCATCGCTGCCGAGCGGCAGCCGCAATGGCGGCCGGTCCATTGCGGCGACCTCAAGTATGACTTGGGCGGCGCGTGACGGATCGCCCGGCTGCCGTCCGTTTAGTTCACGCTGCACGCGCGCGGCCTGAGCGACGACGGCCTCGTATTCGGGCCGGCCTTCATTCAGTTCGGTTGAGGACCCAGCGAAATCGGTGCGGAAACCTCCGGGCTCAACGATAGTGACCTTGACGCCGATGAGCGCCATCTCCCGGGCGAGAACTTCAGAGAAGCCCTCGACACCCCATTTGGCAGCGGAGTAGGGGCCTCGGCCCGGCGCACCAATCCGGCCGCCCACCGACGAGAACTGGATGATATGACCGGAACGCTGCTCCCGCATTAAAGGAATAGCGGCTTTGGTAACGATGATGGTTCCGAACAAGTTGGTTTCGATCTGCCTGCGAAAATCATCAAGGTCGGTATCTTCGACAGAATTGATGTTGCCGTATCCGGCATTGTTCACCAGGACATCAATTCCGCCGAAATTATCACGGGCGATGCGCATGGCCTCTTCAGCGGCGACCGGATCCGTCACATCAAGCGCGACCGTTTTAACAGCATCACCATAACGCTCTTCGAGGTCAGCTAGCAGCTTCGTTTCCCGCGCGCTGGCGACGAGGCGATGACCGGCGTTGAGCACAGCTTCCGACAGGGCCCGGCCGATACCGCGCGAGCTGCCCGTTATAAACCACCGTTGCGACATGAATCCTTCTCCTCAAATAAACGCTTTGCGTCACTAAGGTGCAAACCGCGTAAAGACGAAGTCGTGATCTTTTACGCGGGCCTCATGGCAGGCGAAGCACGTTTCGTGCTGGGCTGCGTCTACTGGTTTGCCATCCACAAACCGGCCAAATCCCCAGCCGCCGGTGGCCGGGTATTTCTTTGTATCCTTCACCATGATCTGGACCGTCGTCGCAGCGCCGGGAATGGAGGCCGGTTCGAATTCGGGCGACTGAACATGCTTCCAGGCGAGCTTCGTCAGGATGGTTCCGTCGGGGAAAGGAAGTTTCCCTTCGCGATACGCATTCACCGCAATCGTGTTCCCGAGGACCGCCCGAAGCTCATTGAGAGGTTCGCCTTCCTGGGCCGGTGCGATCAAATCCCATTGCCGATAACCTTCGGGAATGGTGACGCCGTAGATCGGCGACGCTGCCCGCGCATTGGGATCGCCGTCGGCGGCGGCCGCAACTGCCGCGATTCCTGATCCCGCTGCGACGGCAAGAAACACCAGATGACCAGCTTTCATGGGGCACGCTCCTCAAAACCGTCGACGTCGATGATAGCCTCGGCGAACGCGCGAGGCGCTTCTTGAGGCAGGTTGTGGCCGATGCCGCCCTTTATCACGCGGTGTGCATACTCGCCGGAAAACTTCTTGGAATAGGTGCTGGCGTCGGGATGGGGTGCCCCGTTGGCATCGCCCTCGAGGGTTATGGTTGGCACCGTAATGATTGGACCTTGGGCCAGGCGCTTTTCAAGATCGTCATACTTGGATTCGCCTTCAGCCAGGCCGAGCCGCCAGCGATAATTGTGAATTACGATGGCGACATGATCCGGATTGTCAAAGGCGGCAGCGCTGCGGTCAAAGACGGCATCGTCGAACTTCCACCGCGGCGATGCAAGCCGCCAGATAAGCTTGGCAAAATCCCGCGTGTATTTCTCGTAACCGGCCCTGCCGCGCTCGGTGGCGAAGTAGAACTGATACCACCATGCGAGCTCGGCTTCGGGCGGCAGTGGCATCTTGTTGGCTTCCTGGCTCCCGATGAGATAACCACTGACGGAGACCATGGCCTTGCAGCGCTCGGGCCAAAGCGCCGCGACGATGTTGGCCGTCCGTGCGCCCCAATCGTAGCCGCCGATCACCGCTTTTTTAATCGCGAGTGCATCCATCAGGGCGATGACATCGGCCGCGATCACCGCTTGCTGGCCGTTCCGGACCGTTTCAGCCGATAGAAAGTGTGTGGTGCCATGGCCGCGCAAGTGGGGGACGATGACCCGGTACCCGGCCGACGCCAGGATTGGAACGACATCGACGTAGCTGTGGATGTCGTATGGCCAGCCATGCAAAAGAATGACCGGAGATCCGTCGGCGGGACCTTCTTCGGCATATCCCACGTTCAAATCGCCTGCATCGATCTGTTTCAGCGAGCGGAAAGACGTGCGCGGCGCAGGGACGGTAGCTGAGAGCTTTGGCGGTGTCTTCTCGGCCTGGGCGTTTGCAGTCCCGGTGATAGCGAGTTCGGCAACGGCAAAAGCTGCGGCCGCTGTTCCAAAAAAGCGGCGGCGAGTGTGATTGATAGGTTCAGAGGTTTTGCTGGTGGCCATATCAGGATTTCCTTCAAGTATGCATCAGGCTTGATGGGGGGTAATTTTGACCAGATTGATTGCGACATCTATGTTGCCGCGCGTAGCCTTGGAATACGGGCAAGTCTGATGGGCGGCATTCAGCAAGGCGCGGGCGACGTCGTCCTCGACGCCAGGCAGGCTGACGTTCAGGCGGACACGGAGAAAATAAGCGCCGCCCGAGACATTCAAATCCACCTCGGCGTCAATCGCCAGGTCTGCCGGAAGTGCGACGTTCGTTCGCTTGGCTTCAATCTGAATCGCCCCTTCGAAACAAGCCGACCAGCCGGCGGCAAACAGCTGTTCGGGATTGGTGCCGCTGCCTGGGATGCCGGGCACCGAAAGCCTGATGTCGAGTCGGCCATCAGAACTGCGGGACTTGCCGTTTTCACGCCCGCCGGTGGTGCGGACCCTAGCGGTATAGAGCAACGTCTCATGCCGGCTCATCATATGATTTCCTCAGAGATACCGTTCATCAGCGCAGCGACCTGAACGCGTTCCGCACCTCTTGGGTGAAGAGCTGTGGCTGCTCCCAAGCGGCAAAATGACCGCCGTCTTCGACTTCATTGAAATAGACTAGGTTGTGGTAACACCGCTCAGCCCAGGTCCGCGGCGCGCAATAAATCTCTCCAGGAAAGACGCTCACTGCCACGGGCATCGTCGCGATGTCGACGGCGTTGAAATTGTTGGAATGGTCTTCCCAATAGATTTGCGCCGCAGAGGCTCCGGTACCCGTCAGCCAATAAAGCGAGATATCATCGAGCATTTCGTCGCGGGTCAATACCTTCTCCGGATTCCCGTCGCTGTAAGTCCATGTCGCGAACTTCTCATACATCCATGCAGCGAGGCCGGCGGGTGAATCCACCAGCGAGTAACCGATTGTCTGCGGCCGCGTTACCATCATGGCGGCATAGCCGGAGCTGTCTTTGTAAAAGGTATCAAGCGCCTTGAAAGCCGCTTTTTCCTTTTCGCTCAGATTGTCTGGAGCCGGTGCACCTGCAGAAAGGATGGACGCAATCTCTTTCGGGACAGTCCCGGGCATATTGACGTGAATGCCAATCAGGCCCGGTACATTCTGCAGCGCCATGCGATGCGAGATGACCGAGCCGCAGTCACCGCCCTGTGACACGTAGCGGTCATATCCCAACCGCTGCATGAGCGTCGCCCACGCATGGCCAATATGGTCTGAGCCCCAACCCGTCGCAGTTGGTTTTCCGGAGAATCCGAAGCCGGGGATCGAGGGCACGACAAGATGGAACGCGTCGTCGGCGCTGCCGCCATGCGCTGTTGGGTCAGTGAGTGGCCCGATCACCTTAATCATCTCCAGGATCGACCCGGGCCAGCCGTGCGTCATAATCATCGGCAGGGCGTTCTCATGGGGGGAACGGACGTGGATGAAGTGAATGTCGAGGCCATCGATTTCGGTTACGAACATGGGGAGGGCGTTGAGCTTTGCCTCGACCTTCCGCCAGTCGTAATCCGTCGCCCAGTGGTGCAGCAGCTCCTGAAGCTTGGCGAGTTGCACGCCCTGGGACTGGTCGATGACGGTCTCCCGGGCAGGGAAGCGCGTCATCACCAGTCGCTGGCGCAGATCGGCAAGCGCTTGATCCGGAACGTCGACCCGGAAAGGACGGATCGCATCGCTTTCGACCGATGCACGCACGCGCGTCGGAAGAATGCTCAGGGCACCCGCGGCGGCAGAGCCGATCAGAAAATGACGCCGCGTCGGCAATAATGATGTTACGGGCATGACGATACTCCTCGAAAAAAGCGACTTCTGTGGGCATATTTAGATTGAGAGCGCAGGAAACGCCCGTTATGCGCTGTTATGTTCTGTTAGCTGCCGCGAGCGCGAGGAATGGCATGAGAGACGAGACGGTGACAGCCGGGGATGAAATAGTATTTGGCCCATTCGTCCTGGCCCCAAGGAAACGGCTCCTGTCGAGCGAAGGGGTCCCGGTCGAGCTTGGCGCGCGAGCCCTCGATATCCTGATCGCTTTGACCGCCAAGCCCAACCAGATTATCAGTAAAAAAGACCTGTTAGCCCGCGCATGGCCCGACATCACGGTGGAGGAAGGAAGCCTGCGGTTTCATATGGCCAATCTGCGCAAAGCGCTGGCTGACGGAAAGGAGGGTGCCCGGTATATCGCAACCCTGACAGGACGCGGCTACTGTTTCGTTGCACCTATTTCGCGTCCAAGCGACCAGAGCGCAATACGCGGTGAGGGTCGCGCTGATTTTACTCATGCCAACTTACCAAGCCGATTAATACGAATGGTGGGGCGGGATGATGTGACCTGTACCCTGTCCGCTCAACTGCTGGCTACGCGTTTTGTCACAATACTGGGCGCTGGCGGCGTCGGCAAAACCACGGTTGCGGTGGCCTTGGGCCATGATTTGATCGAAGCCTTTGCGGGTGCTGTCCAATTTATTGATCTTGGCGCGCTCAGTGACCCACGTCTGGTGGCGACGACGATAGCTTCCATATTGGGGCTGTCGGTGCAGTCCGATGACGCGATACCGGGTTTATGTGCCTACCTGGCGGACAAGCGGATCCTGCTTATTCTCGATACCTGCGAGCATGTCATAGAGGCGGCAGCCGCATTGGCGTCACGCATCTACACCGCTGCACCCCAAGTTCACATTTTGGCAACAAGTCGTGAAGCGCTGAGAGTCGAAGGAGAGCACGTCCACAAATTGACGACGCTCGCCTGCCCACCGGACGATCCGCTGCTCACCACAGCGGTTGCCGAAACGTTCGCTGCAACGCAGTTGTTTGTGGAAAGGGCGAATTCCAGCGGTGCGCAGCTCAAGCTTCGCGACGCGGAGGCTGCAATCGTGGCAAGCATCTGTCGGAAGCTCGATGGGGTGCCGCTGGCGATTGAACTAGCCGCTGCGCGGGTCGGCGGCCTTGGCCTTGAAAGAACGGCCGCGCTTCTCGACCATCGCCTGACATTGTCGTGGCAGGGACAGCGGACCGCACCTCAACGCCAGCAAACCCTGCAGGCCGCGATCGACTGGAGTTATCAGCTCCTCTCCCAATTGGAGCGTATAGTGCTTCACCGCCTTGCTGTGTTCGTAGGGCATTTTACGATCGAGGCTGCCCTGGCGGTCGTGACAAGTCCGAGCATAGATCAAACGCTGGTTTTTGGCATCATCGACAGCCTTGTGGCCAAGTCGATGGTCGCGACTGCGCCGGTTGGGGCTACGATAAGGTACCGTCTCCTGGACACAACGCGGGCCTACGCCCTCGAAACAGGTACTGACGAGACAGAACTGTCGGACTTGGTAGAACGTCACGCGACTTACTACCTTGGGTGGCTGGAAGAAACCGGGGACGAGTGGCCGAGTTTGGAAAGCGCGGCACAGCGGGCGCTGCATCTGGCAGGTCTCGCCAACGCGCGAGCGGCACTCGAATCTTGCTTTGATTCCGGCGGCAGCACTGAAATCGCGGTACGTTTAGCAGTTGCAGCCGCTCCGGTTTTTCTGTCGATGTCTCTACTGACCGAATGTCATCGCTGGTCAGAGCGGGCGCTTCTGGCCTTGGACTGCACCGTTGGCCACGAACGAGACGCGATGCATCTTCTTGCAGCCTCAGGAGTATCCCTGATGTTCACACTTGGGGGAAAGGATGCAGCGCGTGTTGCCCTGAAACGGAGCTTCGCGATCGCCGAAGAATACGGCGGGCCGCTTGATCAGCTTCAGGTACTCGGTCCGCTTCAGATGTTTCACTTACGCACTGGAGAATTTAAAGCCGCACTGAACTATGCGAAACACTGCTCGACCGTGGCTAGAGCGCTTGAGGACACAGTGTCTGTTACCCTGGCTCATTCCCTGATGGGGATATCCCTTCATCTTGGCGGACAGCTTGACGCGGCCCACACAGAGCTTGAGTCGGCACTGGTTCCTGGTCCGCTCATTCGACACAACACCACCCTCTATCTTGGCTTCGATAGTAAAGTTCTGGCAGGTGCTATTCTTGCAAGGAACCTGTGGCTGCAAGGTTTTGCCGATCAGGCACTGGAGCGGGTGAACCTGACGCTCTCAGAGGCTGCAAACAAGGACCATCCGTTGACGCTATCAATAGCTTTGATATGGGCTGCTTCGTTGTTGCTGTGGACGGGAGACCTCGACGGTGCAGATCAATACATTGATTGGCTCTTGTCTCGAGCCGAACCTCACTCACTCGGACCATATCTTGCTGTCGCACGTGGCTTAAAGGGGGAACTAGCGGTCCGGCGCGGCCACGCAAGGGATGGTATAGGAGCTCTGCAGGAGGCGTTGGAGAAACTCCACGCAGCGCCGTATGAACTTCTGACCACCCCCCTCAACATCGCACTCGTTCAGGGCCTTGCTGCCACGAATCGATTTGATGAAGCCTTCTCGCTGATAGACACAACAATCGAATTGGTGGAGTCACGAGGCGATCTTTGCTACATGCCTGAGTTATTGCGCGTGAGGGGCAATCTTTCTCTGAAAACTCCGCAAGCCAGCGTGGATGAAGCGGAGCGGTGTATCCAGTCATCAATCAAACTAAGCCAGCGTCAGGGTGCACGCGCGTGGGAACTGCGTGCCGGAACCGATTTGGCTCAGCTTTACGTTGACCGTGGCCAGACAGACCATGCGCAAGCGTTGTTGCAGCTGTTGTGCGAACAAGTTGTTGATGGTCTCTCCACTGCTGATGTTAGAGCGGCGACCGACCTTTTGGCTACACTGCGCTAATAGGGAGAATTTCAGGCAACAATCGCTATCGCCGCCAGCGACACCTTCTGGCTGGGCATCGGCATGGGTGGCCGTGTCATTGACTGGCTGGACCAGGTTCTGTCTGATAACACCGGCAAGGTCAGCCTTGCAATCAGCGATATCGACACTCTGCTGGCGAGCCTTTCGATCTCGGTGCGAGCCGGCGATGCCAGGGCGCCGGACCTCGGAGTTTGCCTTGCCGGCTTCAAGGGGCGTCGGCGGTAGACTTGTTTTCTTGGCTGACCCAGCCGCGATCACGTTCTGGCCGACCAAGACAAACGGCAGCTTTGGGAAAATTGCCAGAGCGATCTGAACGTCCGGTATGAAGGCGCAAAGCGGTCAGTCGCGTGACGATCGCCAAACGGCAGCGTCGCGCCAGAGATGGACATTAGTGCCTGGCTAGCAATCAAGTTTTTGGATCCGTTCCACTCTTTGGATAGTCGGCGTTGCGCCGGCCACGGGGACCGGCAATCCTTGAATGGTCCCTACACACCAGCACAGGACCCAGAGACCAAATGAAAGAATCCAATTCGCGACAGATCCGCAAAACTAAAGGCGACTATATAATCTACGTATCGGAAGCTTACAGCCTCAACGCGAACTGGATGCCGACGCCGCGCTTCTACGCTGGAAGAATCTTGTTCAAGGAGCCGAGTGGAAAAACGCACATGACGGAGATCAACTCAGTCGCTCTGAAGTTGAGGAAACGGCATTTCTGCGTATCGGACGACGCGAGCGCCGACGCCAAGGCCCGCGCTGCTGAATACAAGCGCTATATACATGTGCTGGAAGCATATCGCGAATTCTACCAGCGGACTGGGCAACGCTACGAACTGGTACGCGAGGCAGACCGCTCACTGCCGTATGTGCCGAAAGTTCTCAGAGCCTGACAACACTCCGCTCGCGGCTGCCCTTCCTTCATGGTTCCGGAAAAACAGGTGGCGAGCGGAATGTAGATATCCTTACAGCCGCGTGAGTTATTACGCGTAAACGCCATATTCAAGCCGCCCCAACAACTCGTGGAGAATCTCGATGCCGGCTATGGTGGCGAGCAAATCGATGGGACGGCGTCGGTTCAAACCGATCGCTGGCTGTTCCAACCAACATTCAGCATCCGCTTGCGAGCCGAACACAATTGTCGCTTCAGACAAAATCTCAGCGAACTTCCATACGCGACTACTTTGCTCCCGATTGAGTGGTTTCAGCGGATCAACCCTGCGCCGCTGGAACGTCTGCGAGCTCATGCCAATCGCTTGTTCCAAGAAGACTGTCTTGCGGATGACTGAAAGGTTGCCGATCAAGTGGGCGAGACCCTGAAACGGCAATCCCTGCAACAGCATATCGTGAACGTCGAGGGAATCCTTCGGTAGGCTCGCAAAGGATTCCTTACCTCCAAGCAAATCTGTCACACGACGAATTTCCGATGGACGGTCAATGCGAGGATCGTTTATTGCCAAGGCTGCCATCGCTTGCTTCCCACGCTATTGACGCTTCCGGAATAGAACCATTTCACCGCTCAGTACTTATTTCCCAGTGATTTTCGCGACATCCACCGGCGGTTTGCTCGACCCACGTCAGGATATTACGAGGCCTTCCAGTGTCTTGCTCAGGATTGGGCCCTCCAGGGTTTCATGCTTCAAAAGCATGTCGGCCAGTCCCTTGACCGCATAGAGGTTTCGTCCAATCAAGTCCTTCGCTATCGCGTAACAGGCTTCAAGACGCTCATTGACGGCAAACGCGATATCCTGGCGGCCCGCCAGCAGGCTGAATGGTTCGATTGAACCGAGATAGAGCAGCGGGTGTTGCGAATTGCAGCCATATGACGTCTCGAGCATGCAAGCCATTTCTGTGGCTTTCGCCAAATCGCTTTCGCCGCTGCCGCCGGACCCTCGGCTCACGCCGCCAAGCAGCACTTCCTCGGCGGCTCGTCCCGCTAGCCAGGTCACGATACCATCGCACAACGCTTGGGCTGACCCATCGTCGATGGCATCGCTTGTTTCTGTATATGACCTTCCCTGACTGTCGTTGATGGTGATCATCTCGATGATCTTCCTGCCGAAAGCCAGGCATGCAATTGCATGGCCAGCTTCATGGATGGCCGAGAGTTGCAGGATCGCTGCGGTCTTCGCTGGCTTGTCCTCACCCAAATTTGCTTCGACATCGGCGATGGTGAACGGTCGCTGGTCCCGTCGTGCGGCTTGCCGTGCTTCGCGGACCACGCGTTCGATGTCAGCCCCGGTCTTGCCGATTGCGAGACCAGCCAGGCGTCGGATAGCCGACTTGTCAGGCTCCGGTGTCTGGCACTTCAAGCGGGTCTCAGCGTCACAGGAATCGTCTGCTTCAGCCGTTAGATCGCCAGCAATATGAAAACGGATGATCTCGGTAAGTGCATCGACGTCAGGCAGGGCTATGGTGATCTGCTTTTCCAGCCGCCCCGAACGAAGCAAGGCGGGATCGATCAATTCGCGATTGTTGGTCGCGCCGACGACGACGACACCCGTAAACTTTACCGCGCCGTCAAGGAGTTCAAGCAACCTGGTGACGACGTTGTTCCACAAGTCGGACGAACCGCTCACCGCGGATCGCCGCCTGCCCACACCGTCAATCTCATCGATGAAAAGAACGCACGGCGATGCAGCCTGGGCTTCGGCGAACACCGCGTGCATCCGCCCAAGTACATCTTCGAGATGACCGGCCTCAAGCCAAATTCCGACCGAGGTGACATAGAGCGGAATGCCGAGGGAATTGGTCAGTGCCTTGGCAAAGAGTGTCTTACCGGTTCCGGGCGGCCCGCACAGGAGTATCTTTGACGACAAATCTGCCCATGGCGTTTTGCCCGCTGTCCAAAGATCAAGGTCTACTTTCAGGTTCATCGCCCAGATTTTCGCCTCGCCGTAACCGGCCAAGGTTTCGATGCTGGGAACGGTATTCTTTGCACCTGCAATCTGCTGCGGCTGGATGATTTCCGATCCCGAGTGGATTGGTTTTCGGTAGCGTCCGCCAGAAGCGAGCGTTTTCGGAACCTGTGCGGCTCCCGGTGTTCCCGATCCACCGGATTTTGCCGAGCGATCGCCGGTGCGGGAGAGCGCCAGTTCACGCAGAATGCTTATCGCAAGGTCGGGCGCTGTGCCCGGCCGGATCGCCAGGGCGAGATCGGTCAATGTCAACAATGAACAACACCGGTCATCCAGCGTGTCCTGTGCCGCGGCTCCCAACACCAAAGCAATAGTGTCTCCAACAATGCAATAGGTCAGCGGCCCAGTGATCAAGGACAAGCTCGAGGCTGGCAGCATGCGTTCCGGCAACAGCGCCGTCCCCTCGGTCACCCCAAGCACGGGGACGCCGAGTTCGGCGGCCTTGCCCAGTTGCCAGTCGGCGAGGTCGGCATATTGCGCATTGGTCTCGCTGCCAACGAATGTGATGACCCGCCGGGAAACCGCAGTCCGATTTGGATAGACGAAAGAACCGCTTTTGCCGATCGTCGTGCCATCGACAAGGGCAACCGACGGCGGACCGAAAATCCCGCGTTTCAGCAGCGACATGAAACTCGCCTCGAATCCTTCGACGCCGCCGAACACGCTGACAACCAGCCCTGGTTCTGAAAGCCTTGCAGACAATTCCGTGGAGGCACCACCTGAGCGTTCGACCGCCTTGGTGACCAGAAGGATCGTTGCGACATCGACAGGACTCAGCAATCGCCCGGCAGCCCGAATGCGTTGAAGGATTGAATTCTCTCGAGCGAAGTTCTCGCCAATCGGTCGAGAGGTATTTCGTTTCACAACTGTTGACATATCCGCGGTATCGTCACGTGGGCTTTTCGATCCCGGGCGATAGCCCGTGAGCTTTCTGGATCCGGGATCGGGTTCCTCCCACCTTCCCGACCAGGCTTCACCATCTGGCAGTTCATCGTCATCGAATCCTGCGGTGGCCGTGGACTTGTTTCGGTTGACGTTCAGACGGCGCAATATCGATTCAAAATTGCGCATGCGACCATCTGGAATAGCGGTGCAGGAGTGGAACATTCGCGTTGTGAACCCTTCGACGGATCTTTCCACTTCGCCCACGAATCCTGCATCGACTGCGACCCGGATTGATCGCCGCCACGCCTCGTGGCGCAGACGGGCGATAAGATATCGAAACATGCGGCTTTCCATATCGAATCCTTGAACGTGAACTACTGAAGGTTTCCGCCAGCGTTGGCCTTCTGGCCCAGTCGGTACCAGCGTGATCTCGTTCTGGCGAAACCTGCGCTTTCCGAGAAGAGCACGAGATCGGACGTCATGATCGGCCTGCCTTCACCCGTCAGCTTCGGGTGTCCGGTGGAAAGCCCGATCAGGCAGGGCACGCTTCTGCTCGCCGGCTGCCAGTGGTCAAGCAAGGGAGCATCATGAATGTCAAAACGCTTCAGGATGGGAATTAGCGAAACCCGCCACAGATCATCGACAAGTTTCTCCATGCGCTGGATTTCGCGCCCTACGGCGTCCAGATCCGTCTCACCTTTTTCGAGTCCGAAAAGAAGCATCACTGAATCCTTTCATTTGTAATGTGTTGGCACAAATTGGCGGTAATTATGCGGTGGTTTGGCGGGCAACAATTTGCCTGCGCGAACGAATCTTCGCATTCAGTTTTTTAGAAGTGATTCGCTGTGTTAAGACAAACTATGTCATGTTGGCGAAAAATTCGCAAATACTTATCAACGACTCGCGATTATTTGCGTATCAATCGCCAATTGTTGACATTTATGGATATTGGGCGGGTTTCATGCCAAAAACTCGGCATGTACGCGCACATAGATCTCTTGAAAGCAGCCCGCGTGGCGCTAGGCCTGAGCCAAAGCGAACTGGCCATTTTAAGTGGAGTCAGCCCGCGTACCCTGTTTCGCGTTGAGAAAGGTGATGGTCCGATCGGGTCTATCCATAAAGTGCAAAATGCATTGGAGGGAATTGGCGTCAAGTTCTTGCCGGAGCGCCCGGAAAGAGGCCCAGGGATGTTCCTCCCGCATGAATGGAGGCAGCGAACGCTCGAGAAACTGGCCGAGGCCAAAAGGCGCTAATGCACCTTGTTGGCAAGGATTCGCTACTCTTCGATATCCAAAGAGCACTCTAAGTGGCTAAAGGTTTGGGGCCAATATCCACGAGCTATCAAGCATGAAACCAATTTAGCAAATTTGAGACACCACAATGCTTCAATACGGCGTCTGTAGCCATATATCTGACGCCTGCCGCTTAAGACCCTTGAAAATTCGGCTCGCTCTACAAGCCCGTGACCTGAAGGTCCCGGGTCCAAGGGAACGTACCCGTTCGTCTCCCAGCATCGCGACGGGCTAGCTACGGCTCGATATGATGGAGCGCGTCGCCCGTCGCGCCGGAGCCGTCGTCAAGTATTTCATTCGGGCGGTACAGGCCCGTGACCTGAAGGTCCCGGGTCCAGAACCCTATGACTCCGGCTTCAAACAACTTTCACTCAGGAATACAAAAATCTAATTCCGCACTCGCAGCCACTATGACTTGCCGATAGCCGTTGGCCTTATGGCGGGGCTCGGCGCAATGCCGGCCGACGCGCTACAGTCCTATGTCGTGCTGGGCGAGCTTTCCCTCGATGGAACGATCACGCATGTTGCCGGCGTCCTGCCCGCAGCGATTGCTGCCAACCGCCAGGAGAAAGGTTTGATCTGTCCAGCCCCTTGCGGCCCTGAGGCGGCCTGGGCGGGTTCCGATATCGATATTCTGGCCCCGCGAAGCCTGATTGCGCTGGCCAACCACTTTCGTGGCACCCAGGTTCTGACACGGCCAGAGCCCGCCATGCAGGCCAATGCGGCGGGCTTGCCTGATCTTGCAGACATTCGTGGCCAGGAAAGTGCCCGGCGCGCGCTGGAAGTAGCGGCCGCTGGAGGACACAATCTGATGATGATCGGGCCTCCCGGCTCGGGCAAATCCATGCTGGCACAGCGACTGCCCTCCATTCTTCCGCCGCTATTGCCGCGCGAATTGCTGGAGGTGTCGATGATAGCCTCGATTGCCGGCGAACTGACGGGTGGAAAACTGACCGACCGGCGGCCGTTTCGCGCTCCCCACCATTCTGCTTCCATGGCCGCAATGGTGGGCGGCGGCATCCGCGCAAGACCCGGTGAAGTGTCGCTTGCCCATCACGGCGTGCTGTTTCTCGATGAGTTTCCCGAATTCACGCCGCAGGTACTCGATTCACTGCGCCAGCCGCTGGAAACGGGCGACTGCATGATTGCGCGCGCCAATCATCGCATTTCCTACCCCGCACAAATCCAGCTCGTCGCGGCCATGAACCCTTGCCGTTGCGGCATGGCCGGCGAGCCCGGCCATTCCTGCGCCCGTGGGCCGCGCTGTCGTCTGGATTATCAGGCACGCATTTCCGGGCCATTGCTCGATCGCATCGATATCAGGATCGATGTGCCTGCGGTTAGCGCTACGGATCTCATTCGCCCATCCGTCTCGGAGGACAGCGCCTCCGTCGCGCAACGGGTGGCGCGTGCGCGCAGCATCCAGAAAAGGCGGTTCGAGCAGCTGGGCTTTCCATCTATCACAACCAATGCGCAGTGCTCGGTTGCTCTCATCGAGCAGGTGGCACAACCGGATGGTCCTGGATTGGCGCTACTGCAGCAGGCAAGCGAGCAGATGCGCTTTTCTGCCCGCGCCTATCATCGCGTGTTGAAAGTTGCCCGAACGCTCGCCGATCTTGAAGGCCAGGAGACCGTTGGACGTATCCATCTCGCCGAGGCAATTTCCTATCGAATGTCGATGGATTCATCGACGCTGGCTGCTTAACCTTAGGCCGGTTGGAATTTATCAAACCGACATTCCATAAGGTGCCAAGATGCTCCACTCGCCAATTGTCGCGAGCCTGTCGCATATTATCATCGTTCTGGGAACAATAAGCTTCGCCAAACTCCGGGCAACACGCCCTGTGTCTACTCCACCGAGCCGACCAGAATATTGGTCGGTGCCTCAATGCTGACCCAACGGCCAGTATTGTTGGTCGCCTGGCGCTTGAGGTAGGTGTATTCCGTTTCCGACCAGTTCTTCACGCCATCGACAAGATTGTCGAGAATGAAATCGCCCTTGTCGGTCCGCACGGTCAAGACCGCGTGGCCCTCGCCATCGGGCTTGCGAACCACGGTGATCAGGAGATTTGCCGGCGATATGCCGGCCTGCATCAGATCACGGCGCTTCAGGAGGACATAATCCTCGCAATCGCCAACCTTGTCCGGATAGGACCAATATTCCTCGACGCCATAGATTTCCATGTCGGTCAATGGCTTGACCTTCTGGTTGTCATTGCTGTTGACGTTGACGACGAGTTGCCAGAAATCATGGTTCATCTTTTCCGGCATGACATTGCGGCTGCGAACCGAGCACTCGTCCGGCTGGCGCTTGCAGAATTCATAGTGGCCAATCGGTTGTGAGGTCAGGCCGCCTGTGGTCATGAATGCTTCGGAGGCGAAGGCAGAACTTGATCCAAGCGATGCCACGAACACCGTCATGGCAAAACCCATGGACTTCACAACCCCTGCCATTCCGAACATGCCCCACTCCAAACCCGATCAGCCATCGTTAACAAAACGTTAATGGCGGGAGGGGACATGAGTCAATCACAATGGCGCCACGGTCCCGCCATTGTTAATATATGGTTAAAATTTGAAATTTCGCATTCGCCAATATTATTGAGCGCTCGCGGCCATTGATCCTGAGACGAACCTTGTGCCAAAACTACGAGGCAACGTCGCTGCCATTCGCCAGGACAGCGTGCGCAAATCATTGATTATATTGTTGGTTTGGATATGGCGCTCACGCGGCATACCGCGAATACGCGTCAAGCTGCGCGATTTCGCTGCCTGTCCATACGCCTACGTCGAACGGGTTACCCCTGGGCCCGCTTCCCGATCGGTGTGACGTTGCTCTTGCGGTTCACCTGTGCGTGATCGTTTACAAACTGGACGATACGCGGCGCAATTTCCGAGCGGAATCTCGAGCCGTTGAACACGCCATAATGACCAACTTTAGGCTGCAGATAGTGCATGCGCATCTCCTGCGGAATGTTAACGCAGAGCGTCTGGGCCGCTTTGGTCTGGCCGACACCGGAGATGTCATCATTCTCGCCTTCGACCGTCAAAAGCGCAACATTGCGAATGGCTTTGGGATCAACCGGGGTGCCGCGATGGGTCATTTCGCCCTTCGGAAGGGCCTGGCGAACAAATACCGTATCGACTGTCTGCAGATAAAACTCCGCAGTCAGATCCATGACGGCCAGATACTCATCATAGAACTCCCGGTGCTTGTCGGCGGAATCCCCGTCCTCCTTCACAAGGTGCATGAAGAATTCCTTGTGCGCCGTGATATGACGATCGAGGTTCATGCTCATAAATCCGGAAAGCTGCAGGAATCCAGGATAAACATCCCGCATGAACCCGGCATGCGGCCACGGAACCGACATGATGACATTGTCACGGAACCAGCCGATGCCTTTTTCCTCGGCCAGCTTGTTGACGGCGGTGGGATTCTTGCGGGTATCGATCGGCCCGCCCATCAACGTCATGGTCGAGGGAGCAAAGCGATCGCCCTGGGCTTCCATGATCGAGACGGCAGCAAGGACGGGAACTGATGGCTGGCATACGGCAACCACATGGGTATCCTCGCCCAATGCATGAAACATTTCAATAATATAGTCGATGTAGTCGTCGAGGTCGAAATTACCGTCGCTCAGCGGCACAGTGCGTGCGTCGACCCAATCCGTGATGTACACCTCCGCGTGCGGCAACAGCGCTTCGACTGTCCCGCGCAACAATGTTGCGTAGTGGCCGGACATGGGCGCAACAACAAGAATCCTGGGATCAGCCGGTCGTTTTGCTGACAAGGACCGCTTGAAATGAATGAGTTTGCAGAACGGCTTCGACCAGACAATCTTCTCGCGAACATCGGTTTCCACACCATCGACCACGGTTGTCGGCAGGTCGAAGACCGGCTTGCCGTAGGTGCGCGTGGTTCGCTCGAACAGCTCGCACATGGCGGTTATCGATCGCCCGACCACCGTTTGAGATAGCGGATTCAAAGGGTTATCATAAAACAGCTTGGTGGCATCGGCGAGGGCCCGATAAGGCTGTAGCGCGGCATGGTTGAGTTCATAAAGCTGGTAGAACATTCCATTTTCCGATCGATCAACACAACAGCAATCCAAGGACACCACCCCTTACAGGTGAAAATATTCTTGATTGGTCAGTGACCCTAGCCGGTTTATGCAATATTGCAATGCAACAAAAGGATAAGCGAACAGAAATATGTTCACAATCTTTAGTTGTATGGCGCAATAATTGATCAGTATCGGTGGCAGTCAGATACCTTCGACTACCAGCATCTCCGCATCTGCGACTGTGATGCGGATCGCTTTTGCTGCCTGGTACTCTGGTGAATTGTAACAGTCCACCGCCGCTTGAACCGAAGGAAACTCGATGACGACGTTGCGGGCGCGTGCCTGACCCTCCAGGACATGGTAGGAACCGCCGCGTGCCAGGAAGTTGGCCCCATACTTTTCAAAGGCAGCCTTGGCCGTCGACACGTAGTCCTTGTAGCGTTCCGCATCCCTGACATCGACACGCGCAATCCAGTATCCCTTGGTCATCGCACCCTCCACCTATCACAACCAAATTGCCCGATATGGTTGAAATTCTTGTACCATTCTCGCGAATTCCTGTCCGGTTTTTTCAATTTCCCTGTCCAAAACCGTGCCAAATCCTTCATGACGCTTCGTGTCAGGCGCCTGCCATTTCGGCAAGGATGGCCTCGGCGGCACTCCTGCGGTCCGTAGCGCCGACAATGGGCCTGCCTACAACCAGATGGCTTGCCCCGGAACGCAGTGCGTCCGCCGGCGTCATGACCCGCTTCTGGTCGCCGTGGTCGGCACCGGCCGGGCGAATGCCGGGCGTGACGATGGCAAGATCGGGTCCGACGATCTTTCGGACTGCGGCAGCTTCCGTCGCCGCGCAAACAATCCCGCCCATGCCCGCCTGAAGCGCCTGTTCCGACCGGGTCAGGACCAGTGTGTGCGGATCGTGTTCATACCCTGCTTCAATCATGTCCTGCTGGTCCATCGATGTCAGGACGGTCACTCCGAGCAGACAGAGGTTCGATCCCTTGGCCGCCGCTACGGCCGCTCTCATGGCCTTGGGATAGGCATGCAGCGTCAACATCGATACGCCCATACTGACAATGTTCTCGACACCCTTGGCGACCGTATTGTCGATGTCGAGCAGCTTCATATCGAGGAAGACCTTCTTGCCGGAACCCACGAGTTCGCTGGCAAATCCAAGGCCACCGGCGAATGCCAGCTGATAACCGATCTTGTAGAACGAGACCGCATCGCCGAGCTCACTGACAACCTGCTCGGCCATCTTCAGCGTCGGCACGTCAAGGCCGACGATCAGCCGTTCGCGCAAAGCCGCATCCGTCATGACAAACCACCCTTATTTGTTGATCGTTTCCCAATTGCACAGAAGCGTAATTTAGGAAACAGGCAATCGGTGTCCGGATGCAAGAATCGCGATCAACTGCGCAACATGGACATTCTGGCGTGGTCAATGAGAGACTGGCAAACCCGCTCCATCGAGCGTGCGGTACGCGCATCCCGCAAGGATCCATCTTCCGCGAACGCCTGGTGAGCGTGGATGACCGAGCATTGCTCTGTAATGATCTGGGTGCCGACATTCATCATGACCGAGCGCAGATGGTAGAGACCGCGGGCGCCCCCATAATTGCCCTCCGATGAAGAACAGAGCGCAACGACCTTGCCTGCATAGGGCTTGAAGGGCTTGCCGCCGTCCTTCGAAATGCGACTTACCCAATCGATCGTGTTCTTCAGAAGCGGCGGGATCGACGAATTATACTCGGGTGACGCGATCAGGATGCCGCTGTGGGCAGCGAACAACCGTCCGAGCCTCATGGCATTTTCGGGAATGCCGGACTCCAGTTCAAGATCCTGGTCCATGATCGGCAGCGGATAGTCGACCAGCGCAATGCGGGTCACCTCGGCACCAAGTTCGGCAAGCGTTCTTGCGGCAATATCGGCCACCTGCCCGCTATAGGCGCCAGTGCGGTTGGAGCCGGCAAAAACCAGAATTTTCGGCAGCATTCATTTCCCTTTGCACGAGATCAGGAACGTTCGAGGGGAATGATGTTCAATCGACCCGGCGGTAGACCCAGAGCCGGGCCGGCGGAACGTTCCGGATGATGAAATCCAGATGTTCGATCTTGTAGTTGCCGCGACCGGCCGGCACCGGCGACATGGGACCATAGGTGATCTGAACGATCGGACGTCCATGCGGGATGCGGCGCAGGAGATCTTCGATGATCCGTACGCGGTCACCCACTGGGAAATTCAGGAGCGGAACGGCGGATATGACGGAGTCGAACTTCTGGTCCCGCTTGTCACCAAGCGTCGCATCCAGATTGAACGCATCGCCCTCGATGATATTCACACCGGGGAAATCATCACGCAGGTGCTCGGCAAAATCAGGCGAGTACTCGACACTGTAGAGATTGGAAGGGGCAACGCCGCGATTGAGAATTGCACGGGTAATGACGCCAGTGCCCGGTCCAAGTTCCAGCACGGGAAGTCCGGAATGCGGATTGACCACGCTGGCCATGCGGCGTGCAGTGATCGAACTGGTGGGCAGAATTGAGCCGACGGCTTTAGGGCCGTGCATCCACCCCTTGAAGAAGCGAATCTCCTCGCCGAACTTTTCGGCCAGTTTCTTTCCCAGGGGTCGTGACATGCTCATCCTCCGTCGCAGCCAGACAAGTTTATGACGCAACCGGTGGCGGAAGCAAGGCCACCGGCAGCGAATGCATTCATATATTACTCGCTCAGACCTTCGAAAAAGTCCTTCATGCGAGCAAAGAAGCCTGACGATTGCGGGCTGTTGTCCTGGGAAGACATCCGCTCGAACTCCTCAAGCAGCTCGCGCTGGCGTTTGTTGAGGTTCTGCGGCGTCTCAATGGCAATCTGGATATAGAGATCACCCATGGCCGGCTGGCGCAGGACCGGCATACCCTTGCCCTTCAGGCGGAACTGCTTGGCATTCTGGGTGCCGTCGGGGATTTTGACCCGTGTCTGTGTTCCGTCAAGTGTCGCCACTTCGAATTGCCCGCCCAGCGCAGCCGTCGTCATCGATATCGGGACCTTGCAATAGAGATCCGCGCCATCCCGCTGGAAGAATTCATGCGGCTTCAACGAAAGGAAAATGTAAAGATCGCCAGCCGGACCTCCGCGCAACCCAGCCTCACCTTCACCGGTCAGGCGAATCCGCGTACCATCTTCAATGCCCGCCGGGATATTGACCGACAGGGCGCGCTCTTCAGTAATCCGGCCCTGGCCGCTGCATTTCGCGCAAGGGTCCTTGATGATCTGACCGCGGCCGTGGCAGGTCGGGCAGGTGCGTTCGATCGAGAAGAAGCCTTGGGCAGCGCGCACGCGCCCTGAACCGCTGCAGGTACTGCAGGTGACAGGCTGCGTGCCAATCTTGGCACCACTCCCCGAGCATTCGTCGCAAGTGATCGAAGTGGGAACCCTGATCTGCGCGGTCTTGCCGGTATAGGCTTCCTCCAGCGTGATTTCCATGTTGTAGCGGAGGTCAGCGCCCCGCTCACGTCCACCAGACCGGCGCTGCCGGCCGCCACCCATCATCTCGCCGAAAATATCTTCGAATATGTCGGCAAAACCACCGGCGCCAGTAAATCCGCCACCGCCATTCATGCCGCCATTCTCAAAGGCAGCGTGACCGAAACGGTCATATGCGGCCCGTTTCTGCGGGTCCTTCAGCGTTTCGTAGGCTTCGCCGATTTCCTTGAACCTGTGCTCCGCATCGGCGTCGCCCGGATTCTTGTCAGGGTGAAATTGCATTGCCAGTTTACGGAAAGCGCTTTTGAGCTCTTTCTCATCAGCGCTTCTCGCTACGCCGAGGGTTTCGTAATAGTCAGCCTTCATCCAGACACTCATTCCATGAAATATGCACATGCTTCCCAGGAAGCCCTTTTAAAGGCGGTATTTAGGTGTTCGTAGCCATGAATGCCATAGCCAACTTACATTGATTCGCCCGAAATGGCGCATATTTGCGCATTATTGCGATAATGTGGCAAGTCTGCTTATGATTTGGCGCTGGTCGGCCGCGCAATTTGTCACCAAACATCGAACTCGTCGTAGCGCCAGTCGCCATCAGCGATTGAGTTTTCCCAACTCCTTATGCTTTCCCAAGCCTCATCTTCGTCAAATGAACGCGGTAAGCAATAACAGCGCTCGTCAGATCGTCAACTATCCGAAAGCCTGGTTTCGTCCATCGCTACACCGAGCATCGAAAACAAAAAACCCGGCACTGCGGCCGGGTTTTTCATCGTTAGAAGCGAACGAAATCAGGCAGACTTCTTCTTGCCGTCTTCGTCGATTTCCTCGAAATCGGCATCGACGACATCATCATCGGCCTTGGCAGTCGCATCAGTTTCGCCGCCTTCGGCAGCAGCTTCAGCCTGCGAGGCCTCGTACATGGCCTGACCAAGCTTCATGGAAACTTCCGCCAGCGTCTGCGTCTTTGCCTTGATGGCTTCCGCATCGTCGCCTTCGGCCACGGACTTCAGTTCTGCAAGTGCCGTTTCGATTGCCTGCTTGTCATCGGCCGAAACCTTGTCGCCGTAGTCCTTGAGCGACTTCTCGGTCGAATGGATCAGGGCTTCGGCCTGATTCTTCGACTCGACGGCCTCACGGCGCTTCTTGTCGCTCTCGGCGTTGGCTTCGGCATCCTTGACCATCTTTTCGATGTCGGCGTCCGACAGACCACCGGATGCCTGGATGCGGATCTGGTGTTCCTTGCCGGTACCCTTGTCCTTGGCCGAGACATTGACGATACCGTTGGCGTCGATATCGAACGTGACCTCGATCTGCGGAACACCGCGCGGTGCGGGCGGAATGCCGACAAGATCGAACTGGCCGAGTGCCTTGTTATCGGCCGCCATTTCACGCTCGCCCTGGAAGACGCGGATCGTCACGGCGGACTGATTGTCCTCGGCCGTGGAGAAGGTCTGCGACTTCTTCGTCGGAATCGTCGTGTTACGCTCGATCAGACGGGTGAAGACACCACCCAGCGTTTCGATGCCGAGTGACAGCGGCGTTACGTCGAGCAGGAGAACGTCCTTGACGTCGCCCTGCAGGACGCCGGCCTGAATGGCTGCACCCATGGCAACGACTTCATCCGGATTGACTCCCTTGTGTGGTTCCTTGCCGAAGAAGGCCTTCACGATTTCCTGGATCTTGGGCATGCGGGTCATGCCGCCGACAAGAACGACTTCGTCGATCTCACCAGCCTTGAGGCCGGCATCCTTGAGAGCCGACTTGCAGGGATCAACCGTGCGCTGGACCAGATCGTCGACGAGGCTCTCGAACTTGGCACGCGACAGTTTCATCGTCAGATGCTTCGGACCGGAAGCGTCAGCCGTAATGAATGGCAGGTTGATTTCGGTCTGCTGCGCGGATGACAGTTCGATCTTTGCCTTTTCGGCAGCTTCCTTCAGACGCTGCAGCGCGAGCTTGTCATTCTTCAGGTCGATGCCCTGTTCCTTCTTGAACTCGGCTGCGAAATATTCGACCAGACGCATGTCGAAGTCTTCACCGCCCAGGAACGTATCGCCATTGGTAGACTTCACTTCGAAGACACCATCGCCGATCTCGAGGATCGAAACGTCGAACGTGCCACCGCCAAGATCGTATACAGCGATAGTCTTGCCTTCCTTCTTGTCGAGGCCATAGGCAAGGGCAGCAGCGGTCGGTTCGTTGATGATGCGCAGGACCTCAAGGCCGGCGATCTTGCCCGCATCCTTGGTTGCCTGGCGCTGGGCATCATTGAAGTAGGCCGGAACGGTGATGACCGCCTTCTCGACCTTCTCGCCGAGATAGGCTTCCGCGGTTTCCTTCATCTTCTGCAGGATCATTGCAGAGATCTGCGAAGGCGAATATTTCTTGCCGTGAACCTCTACCCAGGCATCGCCATTGTCGCCTTTGACAATGTGGTAGGGAACAAGCTTCTTGTCCTTTTCAACGGTCGGATCGTCAAAACGGCGGCCGATAAGCCGCTTGACCGCGAAAACAGTTCCTTCAGGATTGGTGACAGCCTGACGCTTGGCCGGCTGGCCAGCAAGGCGCTCATCGCTATCCGTGAAAGCGATGATCGAAGGCGTCGTACGAGCACCTTCCGCATTTTCGATGACCTTCGCGTTCTTGCCATCCATGACGGCGACGCAGGAATTGGTCGTACCCAGATCAATACCGATAACTTTAGCCATTACTCTATCTCCATTCAGCAGGCTGCCGGGACCTCTGCCGAGCATTCCATTCAGCAGCCCCTAGGGGGTTTCAACAATTCAGGACCGCTGAGGCGGGCGGTACTTACAGTGTTGAGCGCTATATAAGAAGGGGGAAATTACCATGCAAGTCAGAAGAGGCTGCATTTGCACGCATAATTACCTTAAAAGACTCGGCAAACCTTGTTTTTAGCCCCATATATCCTCCATGACCGACGGCACCCTGCACCTCCATGCACCCGGACACCGGCGAAGCCGGCTGATCAATACGCTGCACACATGGCTGCTCCTGGCCGGCAGCCTCACCCTGCTTGTCGTCTGCGCCTGGACGCTGGCGGGACCCGCAGGGATCATTTATGCCTTCGTCTTCGGCGCGATCAGCCTTTTTGCCATACGACGCATCAGTCCGCAAATGGTACTGAGCATGTACAAGGCCCGGCCGGTCACGCAAGCCGAGTTTCCACAGGGGTTGGCGATCGTAGAGGAACTTTCGCGACGCGCCGGCCTGCCGAAATCACCAAAGCTTTACGTGATCCCTTCCCGTATGATGAATGCCTTTGCTGTCGGGCGCCGCGATGATGCGGTGGTTGCCGTGACGGACCAGCTGGTACGGGCGCTGACGGCACGCGAACTGACCGGCGTGCTGGCCCATGAGGTCAGCCATATCCGCAATGATGACCTCAAGGTAATGGCGCTCGCCGATACGGTTTCTCGGTTCACGTCACTGATGTCGACGATCGGGATAGTTTCGCTGCTGTTCAATATCACCTGGCTTGCCAGCGGTGCGCCGCCGCAAGTGCCATGGCTGGGTGTTCTGGTCTTGCTGTTTGCGCCCACTGTCGGCGGCCTCCTGCAGATGGCGCTGTCGCGCACCCGCGAATTCCATGCCGATCTTGGCGCCGCCATGCTGACAGGGGATCCCGACGGACTGGCGCTCGCATTGCTGAAACTCGAGAAGGCGCAGGGCAAGGTCTGGGAAAACCTCATCCTGCCCGGCGGACGCATTCCCGACCCCTCCATTCTGCGGACCCACCCGCTGACCGAAGCGCGCGTCGCCCGGCTCCATGCGCTGAAAGAGGCCTGCGCCATGGTGGCCCGGGGCGACACGATGCCGGACGACATCCTGGCGGGCCTCGCCCTCAAGCCACAGGAACACATCCGGACCCGCCCGCGTTCAGTGCCGCAAATCAGTCAGCAGTTCGGACGCTGGAACTCAGACAATCTGGAAATCCTGTCCCTGATCAACACGCAGGCAACCCTGCCAGTCATTGCCGACGTCGATGCGGACAGTGAGGCCTATCCGGACAGTCTTTACCTGCCCGATGGCGATCCGCGCGTGCATGTCACGCGCGGCGGCGTTTACTGGTAGTTCAAACGGTCTCCCACTTGCCCGTTTCGTCGGCGCGGTAGATCGCATCGATCAACTTCTGGTTCAGGACGGAGTCCTCCAGCGTGAAGACATCTGCCTCCTCGCCCCTTGCCGCGCGGGCAAAGGCTTCAACCTGCAGACGGTAGTGATTTACATCACTGAAATTATACTCCGTGGCACCACTGTGATTTCTGTTGTGTAGCGTGATCTTGGCGTGGTCGTATTTGCCAGTGTTGAACGGCGCCAGCACTTCGATATAGCCCTCATCGCCGTGGAAAACGATCGACTGGCGGGCTGCAAGCTGCGTCGCCACATAGAACGTCAACTCGAAGCCGTCGAAATCGGCGCGCACACTGGCATAGCGATCGGTGCCGAAATCCGGATCGCGCTCGACCGTTGCCGCCACCCGCACGGGTTCCTTGCCGGTGACAAACCGGGTTGCCACAGTCGGATAGACGCCGATATCGGGCAGGGCTCCACCGCCCAGCGCCGGCTGATTGCGCATGTTGCCGGCATCCTTGTTGTAGTAAGTAAATGCGGCCTGGACCTGGCGCAGCTGGCCGATGGCGCCGCCAGCGACGAGCTCGCGAACCTTCAGCCATTGCGGATGGTAGGTGACCATGAAGGCTTCGGAGATCAGCACGCCGTTGCTGTCGCGGGCGCGCTGCAGGGCGGCAATCTCGCTGGCGTGCAATGAGATCGGCTTTTCGCACAGGACGTGTTTGCCGGCTTCCGCCGCCTTCAGCGACCATTCCACATGCTGCGATGTGGGCAGGGGAATATAGACCGCATCGATGTCCTTGGAGGCCAGCATGTCTTCGTAGGACCCGAAGGCGTGCGGCACGCCAAACCGATCCGCCACGGCACGGGCCTTCGCGAAGTCGCGGCTGGCGATGGCGGAGACGACCGAATTCTCCGCGTCGCAAATGGCGGGAATGACCGCCGTTACCCCGATTTTTGCAGTCGAAAGAATACCCCAGCGAAACATGATGCCATCTCCTTTGCGTCGGCGCGCAACCTAGAGCAATTTGCGCCTCGATGAAAAGTCTTATCGGGATGAGGGCCTGAAGAAATCGATCAAGGTGTGCAAGTCAGATGATAAAATACGCAAACGGCGGATCCATCGGCGCTTTTCACACACTTGACAGACGAATTGCCGTGAGGCCTATTCCTGACCGCCAATGGCGACTTTAAAAAATTCTCCGTCGGCGCTATATCGCGCAAGATTGATTTTGTCTCAACAAGCTGCGCCGCCCTGTCAACATCGCTGGCGCCGAACCTGGAATACCATGGAAAAATCTACGAAAAAGTCCCTTCGCCGTTGGGCTGTCGGTTTGGTACTATTGGGCGTCATCGCCTATTTTGTACCTTATCTGGTCATTTTCTACCTGATCTGCGGTCTTTACGATTTGTCGCGCAACAAGAATTTGAACTTGCAGGTTGTCGAGCAGTATTTCTTCGGCAACGGCATGTTCACCTGGCTTCTGTCCCCGGTGAACATCGTACTCGATATCCTTTCCCTTCCCTACGTCAACAAGGGCGTCTACCGGCTGCAGGACCTGCCGGCCGACTATCAGGCCGAGGTGAAGCGCCTTATCACGGCGACGCAAAAGGAAAATATAGTCGGCCAGTTGCAGGAACGCGCCGAACAGCAGGCGCGCAGCATGTTCTTTTTCAAATGGTACGGAAAAGACCAGCCGAGTTTCGCCAACGTGCCGTCCTTCTACGAAAAGTACAATTTCGTAAAGACGATCGGCGTATCGGTTTTCAACAAGAAGAACTCGACGTCCAAGCATTTCGGCCCGATGCGTGCCACGATCCGCGTGCTTTACAACATTAACGACATGAATGATCGCACCGCCTATATCTGGTGCGGCGACACGACGAGCTACTGGAAGGACGACAAGCTGTTTATCTTTGATGACACGCTGATGCACCAGTCGGTCAACCAGACCGACCAGACGCGCTATTGCCTGTTCGTCGACATCCTGCGGCCATCCTACCTGCCGGGGGTGTTTGCGGCCATCGTTTCATTCATGGGCGTCGTCCTCAAGGGCAGCAATTCGATCTTCTACAAGAACTGGAAGGTCATACAGAAATAAGACTCACATGTTGAACCAATTAAAAAAGGGCGCTGTTGCGCCCTTTTTCATGATCGGATTCCGGATCGCCTGGTCATAAGGCAGATTGGCAACCTACCCTCTCAATACGCCACCCGTCTGCTTGCCAACGCTTTCAACAACACGTTTGGTCAACGCTTCAAGATCCTCATCGTTCAGAGTGCGCTCCACAGGCTGAATTGCTACCTCGATCGCAACGGATTTCTTGCCTTCGCCAAGCGAAGCACCTTCAAACAGGTCAAAGACCTGCACACCGGTTATCAGCTTCTTGTCGCCGGCAAGTGCCGCGCGGACAATCGCCCCGGCTTCCACCGACTTGTCCACGATGAAAGCAAAATCGCGCCGTACCGCCTGGAAGTCCGAAAGGTTGAGCGCCGGCTTGGTGCGGGTGGCCTTCTGTTTCGGCTCGGGAATGGCGTCGATGAATACCTCAAAGCCGCAAAGGCTGCCTGAGACATCGAGCGTTTCCAGGGTCTTGGGATGAAACTCGCCGAATGTGCCGAGTACCACCTTTGGTCCAAGCTTGATCGTCCCCGAACGCCCCGGATGATACCAGGCGGGGCCGCCGCTCTCGATCTGCAGCTTGTCGACAGGTGCACCGGCAGCTTCGAGCACGGCGAGTGCATCGGCCTTGGCGTCGAACACGCTCACCAGACCAGCATTGCCGCTCCAGTGTCGACCGGAACCTTCCGGCTTCGCGGTGCCACGCCGCACGCCGGCGGCTACCCGCCGCTGTGCTTCCGGCGTGTTGCCTTCATAGGTGCCGGACACTTCGAACAGTGCCAGGTCGTTGAAACCGCGATCGGCATTGCGCTGCGCCGCGGCCAGCAGGCCGGGTAGCAGCGAGGGACGCATGTCGGACATGTCGGCAGCGATCGGATTGGCAAGTTTCAGCTCCGGCTGACCACCGCCGAATGCCTTCGCGGATGTTTCGGAAATGAACGACCAGGTGACCGCCTCCATCATTCCGCGCGTGGCAAGCGCCCTGCGGGCATTGCGCGTGCGCAACTGCAGGGTGGTCAGTATCTTGCCATTGACGGACGCGTGGCTGACAAGTGGCTGTGG
Source organism: Phyllobacterium lublinensis (assembly GCF_020164435.1). Classification (GTDB taxonomy): domain Bacteria; phylum Pseudomonadota; class Alphaproteobacteria; order Rhizobiales; family Rhizobiaceae; genus Phyllobacterium; species Phyllobacterium lublinensis. The sequence continues at coordinate 30,460 of NZ_JAIUDQ010000019.1, forward strand.
TTCAATACGATCAACCCCATGAATACGCATGACCTCTTCCACGAGATCCGCCTTGCCGTCGACATCGGGACGCCATGACGGCACCACGACATCCACCAGTTCGCCGCTGCCCTGCGGCCTGAAGCCCAGGCGAGACAGGATATCGAGGCTGGTTTCCGCCGGAACATCGATACCGGTCAGGCGCTTGACTTCCGACGCGGGGAACCGGACCATCTTGGGCGAGTGCCCCTTGTAGCCAATAAGCTGTGCCTCGGATGCCGCGCCGCCGCAGAAATCGAGAACCAGCTGCGTGGCGAGCTCGAGACCCGGCACCATGAACTCAGGATCGACACCGCGTTCGAAGCGATAGCGCGCATCGGTGATGATGCCGAGACTGCGGCCCGTGCGCGCAATATTCATCGCATCCCAGAGCGCGGATTCGATCACGACATTGGTCGTGTTCTCATCGCAGCCGGAATGTTCTCCGCCCATGATGCCGCCGATCGACTCGACTCCATCAGCGTCGGCGATGACGACATTGGCAGGAGTTACGGTGTATTCCTTGCCGTTGAGGCCGAGGATTTGCTCGCCTTCCAGCGCGCGGCGCACGGTGAGATTGCCCTTGACCTTGTCCGCGTCGAAGACGTGCAACGGCCGGCCGCGGTCGAAAGTCAGATAGTTGGTGATATCAACCAGCGCATTGATCGGGCGCAGGCCAATGGCAATCAATCGCTGCTGCAGCCATTGCGGGCTATGCCCATTCCTGACGCCCTTGACCGTGCGCCAGGCGAAGCCAGGGCAGAGATAGGTATCCTCACCGAGATCAAGATTGACACTCACCGACGCAGGTCCAGAGCCCCTGACCGGTTCTATCGGCTGCGATTTCAGCCGGCCGAGACCAACTGCAGCAAGGTCGCGAGCGATGCCATGAACGCTGGTGCAGTCGGGGCGGTTCGGCGTCAGGTTGATCTCGATGACGGGATCATCCAGGCCGGCATAGGCAGCAAAGCTGGTGCCGACTGGCGCATCTGCGGGAAGATCGATGATGCCATTGTGCTCATCCGACATCTGCAACTCACGCTCTGAGCACATCATGCCATGGCTTTCGACACCGCGGATCTTGCCGACCGACAGCGTAAGGTCGATGCCGGGGACATAGGTACCGGGAGATGCAAACGCACCGACCAGGCCCGCCCGGGCATTTGGAGCGCCGCAAACCACCTGCAACGGCTTGCCGTCACCCGTGTCCACGGTCAGGACCTGCAGCTTGTCTGCGTCGGGATGACGGGAAGCCGTCAGTACCTTGGCGATCACAAATGGCTTCAGCGCCGATTTGTCATCAAGCGATTCGACCTCAAGACCAATCATGGTCAGGGTCTCGACGATCTCTTCGAGCGACGCTTCCGTCTCGAGATGATCTTTAAGCCAGGAGAGTGTGAATTTCATGATTTCACTCGTTCTTACGTTTAGCGTTCGAGGATTTCGACCAGGCGAAACCGCTCACACAAAAGTTCCATGTCGGGCGAGAAACCGCCATTGCGCCTAAAGTAGGTTTCGTGGTCACGCCGCCATTGCTCGAGGTTAGCCTCACCCTCCCCTTCGTCGCGGGCGAAAGCAGCGTCAACTTCGTCAAACCGGCGATAGGTGACCTCGACCGTCTCGATGACGGCCGCTGGGCGGCCCGCGCCATCGAGCACCATGTCACGCCTGCCGACGACTGGCTTGTCAGCGCTGTCTTCGGCATAATCCTTGGCGGCCGCGCACGTCGCTGTCTTCTTGCCGGCGAGCACGAGGGCCAGCAATTCATCCGCAAGCGCCGGCGAGTCGCCGAACGCGAACGTGACAGCATCCCGGTACCGGTCTGGCAATCCGCTCACGCGCTCAGACCTCCAAACAAGGTCGGCATGTCGAGCGGGCGGAAGCCATAATGCTGCAACCAGCGGACGTCAGCATCGAAGAACGCACGCAGATCCGGCATGCCGTATTTCAGCATGGCGATGCGGTCTATGCCCATACCCCAGGCGAAGCCCTGATACTCGTCCGGATCAAGACCGCCATGGCGCAGCACGTTTGGATGGACCATGCCACAGCCGAGAATCTCCATCCAATCGGTCCCTTCGCCGAACTTCACTTCCTTGCCCGAACGGTCGCACTGGATATCCACTTCCAGTGACGGCTCCGTGAAAGGGAAATAGGACGGGCGGAAGCGCATCTTCAGCGACGGCACCTCGAAGAACGCCTTGCAGAACTCCTCGAGTACCCATTTCATGTTGGCAACATTGGCCGATTTATCGATGACCAGCCCCTCGACCTGATGGAACATCGGCGAGTGGGTGGCATCGGAGTCCATGCGGTAGGTCTTGCCGGGAATGACGATACGGATCGGCGGACGCTGGGTCTCCATCGTGCGGATCTGGACCGGGCTCGTATGCGTACGCAGCACGCGCCGCTCACCGTTCTCATCCGGATTGAAGAAGAACGTGTCGTGCATCTCGCGGGCGGGGTGGCCTTCGGGGAAATTAAGGGCCGTGAAGTTGTAGTAATCGGTCTCGACATCAGGGCCTTCCGCGATCGAGAAGCCCATATCGGCGAAAATGGCCGTGATCTCATCAACCACCTGGCTGATCGGATGTATACGGCCGCGTTCCGCCGGGGCAGCGCGTACCGGCAGCGTGACGTCCACCTTCTCCCTCTCGAGGCGCACAGCGATTGCGGCGTCCTTGAGTGCAGACTTGCGCGCCGTAAGCGCTTCCGTGATGCGGTTCTTCAGCCCATTGATGGCCGGTCCCTGGGACTGGCGCTCTTCCGGCGACATTGAACCCAGCGATTTCAGCTTCTCGGAAATCGACCCCTTCTTGCCAAGGGCAGCAAGGCGGACGGCCTCGATGGCCGCTTCATCATTGGCTGCCTCAATCTGCGCGGCAAGCACGCTTTCCAGTTGTACCAGATCGTCCATGGTTCTCATCCGTTTCGCGAAGATCGTTGTCATGCAGAAAATCGAAAAACCCGCGCCAGCCGAGCCAGCGCGGGTTTCCCAAGTCTAGATTTCCGAAAATGCTTTGGGAGCGCTGGTTTAGTGGACAGCGCCTTCAAAAGCGTTCGGAGTGGTGTCTTTCAGGTACTCGAGCGCCTTCTTGGCGGAAGCAACGAGCGCGCCGAATGCTGCCGGCTCGTGGATCGCGAGATCCGACAGAACCTTGCGGTCAACCTCGATACCCGACTTGGTGAGACCGTCGATAAAACGGCTGTAGGTCAGGCCATGTTCACGCACAGCGGCGTTGATTCGCTGGGTCCAGAGCGCGCGGAACGTGCGCTTCTTGTTCTTGCGGTCGCGGTAAGCGTACTGCTTGGAACGATCGACAGCTGCCTTGGCGGTGCGGATGGTATTCTTGCGGCGGCCACGGAAACCCTCGGCCTGCTTCAGAACTTTTTTATGCTTGGCGTGGGACGTAACGCCCCGTTTTACACGTGCCATGATATGATCTCCTTTCTTAGAGGCCTCCTGTCATTTCTTTCGAAATAACCGCCTCTTGGGTAAAAACGTTGCCCGGCTCAGAGGCCGTTCGGCAGGAACTTCTTCACGATTTTCGCATCTGGCTCGGAAAGAACCATCGTGCCGCGTGCGTCACGAATGAATTTGTTCGAACGTTTGATCATGCCATGGCGTTTGCCAGCGGCGGCGGCTTTGATTTTGCCAGTCCCGGTGATCTTGAACCGTTTCTTGGCAGCAGATTTGGTCTTCATCTTGGGCATTTTGCTACTCCTAATCTTGTGAGTCCCGTTCGCTCCACGGAGTTTCGGGCCTCTTGTTTTCTTTTCAGGCCGACCAAAGCCTGAAAGCATACAAAACCGCCACGGCATGCCCTGCCGGGCGGTTTGAACGGGTGCTTATTACCAGAAGTCAGGAAAAGCGCAACTGTTGAATCGCCCGCGCCGGCGAAAAGCTCAGTAAAGCCGCAGCAGGACCGGCAGAACGTGCGTTGCCTGCAGGTATTCGACGAACTCCAGCAAGGGATAGGCAACGAAAAACACCAGCCCGTCGAAGAAGGTCTTGTAAAGCATCGAAGCCCGGACGCTCAGAACGTCGGCTTCCTTATAAAGCGATACATTCGGGAAGAAGCGCGGCACCTCGCGCTTGTAGGCAATGTAGGTTTCTCCGAACGTATTCTCCAGATAGCCCTCCTCGGCAGCAATGACAAAGCGGAAAGCCGCATAGCACAGGACAGCAAGGGCAAATGCCACGGTGAGGCTGCCCGTCAGCATGCCGATCCCCGCCGCTCCAAGCGTGCTGAACACGTAGAGCGGATTGCGTGTCATCGAATAGGGTCCAAGACGGACGATCTCGGCACTTTTGCGGCCACCGATATAGAGCGTGCACCACATCCGGCCGAGGATTGCCAGGATGATCACTCCAATGCCAACGTCTTCGATATATTCATGCGTCCAGTCATCGCTCCAGGCGGAGCGTATGGTGAGCAAGGCGACGAGGATCACGGCGAGAATGATCGCAATGCCGATACGCCTGCGCCGTTGGAACCGGGACATGTCAGTGCGAGAGGTCAGCGCCATAGCGATCTCGAATGTTGGATTGCATTGAAAAAGCCGCCCGAAGGCGGCCCTTTTCATCAGTCGCGGGTTTCAGCGCGGCGCCAGGACCATCATCATCTGGCGGCCTTCGAGTCTTGGCTCGGCCTCGACCTTGGAGATCTCGACCGTGTCTTCCTTGACCCGGTCCAGAAGCCGCATGCCGAGTTCCTGATGGGCCATCTCACGACCGCGGAACCGCAGCGTCACCTTGACCTTGTCACCCTCGTCGAAGAATCGCTTGATGGCCTTCATCTTCACGTCATAGTCATGCGTGTCGATGTTCGGGCGCATCTTGATTTCCTTGATTTCGACCGTCTTCTGCTTCTTGCGCGCTTCGGCAGCCTTCTTCTGTCCCTGGTACTTCAGCTTCCCAAGGTCCACGATCTTGCAGACCGGCGGCTCGGCATTGGGCACGATCTCGACGAGATCGAGTCCGGCCTCATCGGCCATGGCCAGTGCTGCCTGAATGGTGACGATGCCGTGGTTTTCACCTTCGGCATCAATGAGCTGTACCTGGGGTACCCGGATATCACGGTTTGAACGAGGTCCATCTTTCTGGACCACCTGTGCTCTAAAGGGTCGGCGAATGGCAGTAGTCTCCTTGAATTATTTCGGTCACGCAAATAGCACCGTCAGGCCGCAGTCGCAATGCTTCTATGCGCTGACCCATGCCAATATCATCTTTTTCGGGATAAATCACTCCAATCAAACATAGGATTATTTCAGATTAATGCAATGTCGCAGGCTTTATCGATTTGATCCGGCGTGGCAAAAGGCTCAGGGTCACGACCTTAACCGCCGCTGGAAGTCACACACATGATTGCATCCCCGCCACAGTTCCTTGACGTCGCTGGCACGAATATCGCGCTGCGCCGCCGAGCGGGAGGCGAACCCGGCATTGTCTGGCTCGGCGGTTATCGCTCCGACATGCTGGGCACAAAGGCCGAGTGGCTGGACCAGTATGCGTCCGCCAACGGACTGGCGTTTCTGCGGCACGATTACTCCGGCCATGGCGAGTCCGGAGGAGAGTTCCGGGATGGAACCATCTCCCTTTGGCTGGAACAAAGTCTTGCCGTCTTCAGGCAATTTGCATCGGGACCGCAGATTCTGGTGGGCTCCTCCATGGGGGGCTGGATTGCCCTTCGTATGATCCAGGAGTTGCAGAGGTCGGGCGAGCGCGAACAAGTCGCCGGTCTCGTCCTGATCGCGCCAGCGCCGGATTTTACGTCGGAGCTGGTCGAACCGCACCTCACGCATGACCAGCGCCGGCAAATCGCCGAACAAGGCTATATGGAAGAGTCCTCGGACTACGCGCCAGAACCTTACATCTATACAAAGGCACTGCTTGAGGACGGCAAGGCCAACCTGGTTCTCAAAGGCGTGATCCAGACCGATTGCCCGGTTCACATTCTGCAGGGCATGGAAGACAGGGATGTGCCTTACACGCACGCATTGCGGCTGGTGGACCACCTGCCCGTCGACGATGTAACCATCACGCTTGTACGGGACGGCGACCATCGCCTCTCACGCCAGCAGGATCTTGAACTTCTCTCCCGTACGATATCTTCGATGATTGAGCGGTCAAAACCCCGCAAATCCCTCCAGTAGGCCTCCCGCCACAGGTTTGTCATGCGCTTTTCCGTGATTGCATCTGCCGTCGTCGCTGCCGTCGTTGGATTTGGCGGGACGCTTGCCCTCATCATTGCTGCAGCGCAGGCGCTCGGCGCGACCCAGGCCGAAACTGCAAGTTGGGTAACAGCAATCTGCCTCGCTATGTTCGTCGCTACCGGCTATCTGAGCTGGCGCTACAAGATGCCGATTATCGCTGCATGGTCGACGCCCGGCCTTGCCCTCATCGGCGGATCGATGGGATTCACCATGCAGCAGGCTGTCGGCGCATTCATCGTAACCGCCATCGCAATCATCCTAACGGGACTGGTGAAACCGATTTCGGTTCTCGTTTCGAGAATCCCGGCATCCATCGCCTCGGGCATGCTGGCCGGCATACTCTTCGCCTTTCTCACCGGTGCAGCCAAGACGATACCCATTGATCCATTCTTTGTTCTGCCGCTCATTGCGCTGTTCTTCATTATCCGCTTGTTCAATCCGGCAATGGCCGTGCTTGCCGTGCTGTTTGGCGGTGTTCTCTATGCCTTTCTCAGTGGACGCGTGGCTAGCGTGCCCGGTATTGAACTCTCGACGCTTGCGATCATCCCGCCGGTTTTCGATGCAAGCGCGATGATCGGCCTGGCATTGCCGCTTTATCTCGTCACCATGGCATCGCAAAACTTGCCGGGCTTTGCCGTGCTGCGCGCGGCTGGCTACGAGCCACCGACCTCAGCCGCGTTGCAAGTCACCGGGCTTGTTTCCCTTATGACTGCCCCCTTCGGTGCACACACCAGCAACATGGCCGCGATTTCCGCCGCGATCTGCACCGGACCTGATGCCCATCCTGATCCGGCAAAGCGTTGGCTGACAGGTCCCATCTACGCCCTCTGCTATCTGATCTTTGCCCTCTTTGGGGCATCGCTGGTTGCCCTCTTCGCAGTGCTGCCTCCACCGCTGATCGCCCTCGTCGCTGGCCTCGCGCTGATCGGCGCATTCACCAATGCGATGTCACTTGCTCTGAAAGTTGAATCCGAACGGCTGGCAGCCATCGTTACCTTTGCGGTGACCGCATCGGGCATCAGCATTGGCGGAATCGGCGCTGCATTCTGGGCGTTGGTGGCCGGCTTGATCGTTGTTTGCATCGATCACGCAAAGAAATATCTCTGATTTCAACACTTTGGAGCATTTGAAATCACACTTTCTTGAAAAGGCGCAAATCCCATCCCATGTCGATATCAATCGACCAATCGGGGTCGGGGCTTTCTTGATAGGAAGGGCTTTCGATGAACAATGCTGCTTTGATCCGGCCAGGCTGGACTCCGGCAACCATCGCTCTGATGATTATCGGTTTCATGCTGTTCTGGCCACTTGGCTTGGCCATGCTTGCCTACATAGTCTGGGGCAACCGCTTCAGCGGCTTCAAAAGCGAAATGAACAACGCGGCCGGAAATTTCTGCGGTGCATTCCGCCGCAACGGGCGGTCGCACCAATTCGGCAGAGGTCCGTTCGGAACCGGTAACATCGCATTTGACGAATGGCGTGAAAAAGAGCTGGAGCGTCTCGACGAAGAACGCCGCAAGCTCGATGAAATGCGTGGCGAGTTTGAAGAGTATGCGCGTGAGTTGCGCCGCGCCAAGGACCGCGAGGAGTTCGACCGCTTCATGGCCGAACGCAACGCTGCACCAAAGAAGCCCTCCGGCTCGGTTCCCGGCGTAAACGATACGGACGCAGAGTAACGCCATTTCGCATTCAGTTCCCTCCAGTCCTGATTGCGATGCGATCACCAGCGGCGGCGCCTTGCGGCGCCGCTTGTGTTTTGTCGTACCGCTTTCGTTCGAATCAATTATTGTGAGGGCATGATCCTGTCGCTGTTCCGGAGCCCGCCGAAGAAATCCGCAACGCTCAAAGCCGAGCGCAGCTATGAGGTTGCGGGCCGCATCCTGCCCTTGCGCGTGATGGAAAATCCGCGGGCAACCCGGTTGACCCTTCGCATCGATGCCGGCGGCAAGGGCCTGCGCATGACGGTACCCCCGGGCATGCCGACCAGAGAAATCGACAAGTTCCTGACGCGCCATGAGGGTTGGATCGAAACGCGCATTGCCAAGATGCCGGACCAGCCGAAGGTGCGTCCGGGAGTCAAGATCCCCGTGCGCGGCGTTCCGCATCTCATCGTGCATGAGCCCGCCAAGCGGGGAACGGTGCGGCAGGAGAACGGCCCTGACGGTCCCTTGCTGATCGTCTGTGGCGACCGGCCGCATCTGGCACGGCGGGTTGGCGACTTCCTGAAACGCGAGGCCCGCCGCGATCTTGAAATGCTCGTGGCGCGACACACGGCAACGGTCGGCCGGCGCGCCAAGGTCATTCGCCTCAAGGACACGAAGAGCCGCTGGGGCTCGTGCACGACGGACGGAACGCTCGCTTTCTCCTGGCGCATCATGATGGCCCCGCCACCAATCATCGACTACCTGGTCGCCCATGAAGTGGCACACCTGAAGGAAATGAACCATGGGCCAAGGTTCTGGAAACTGTGCGGCGAGCTTTGTCCTGATACGGAACGTTGCAAGGCGTGGCTGAAGCGCAATGGCAGCGCGTTACAAGCAATCGATTTCAGCTGATGTGCGGTCTCCTCCCATGACACTGGCGCTTCCGGTCGCCGTGGAGCAAGCGGCACGCACCCTGTGGGACTTCCATTTGATCTATGATGATTTGGCAGAAAGCGACCTGATCGTCTGCCTCGGCAGCTACGATCTTCGCGTTGCTGATCGTAGCGCCGAATTGTTCCATCAGGGTCTGGCAAAGCGCGTCTTGTTCACGGGCAAATCCGGCAACTGGACGAGCGGACTGTATGAGGGAACCGAAGCGGACACTTTTGCGGCACGCGCCAGGACTCTGGGGGTACCAAACGAGGCGATCCTGATCGAACCGCAAGCCACCAATATTGGCGAGAACATCCGGTTTGCGAAGGCTCTGGTGACAGACGATGTCCGCCGCATCATCATTGTGACCAAACCGCAGACGCAGCGGCGTGCTTATGCGACTGTTCGGGCGCAATGGCCGCAAGTGGATGCACTCGTGACGGCGCCCTTCACCCGTTTCGAAGATCAGCCGACCGAAGCCTACCCGCTCGAACTGTTCATCAATGAAATGGTCGGCGACGTGCAAAGAATGATCGACTATCCGGCCAAAGGCTTCCAGATTGCGCAATTCATCCCTGCAACTGTCGCAGATGCGTTCGAATTGCTTGTCAAAGCAGGCTATCACCACCATCTCTAACCCTTGATCCGTGCGCAAAATCCTCGACTTTGACGCATTTTCGTGCGAGTGGCGGCTGATGAGCCTTGATATCAAGATATGTGGAGTGAAAACCGACGATGCCATTGCGGCAGCGCTGGACGGCGGCGCGTCCCATATCGGCTTCATTTTCTTTCCAAGAAGCCCGCGCTACGTCGAGCCCGTCGAGGCCGGACGCTTGCGCCAGGCCATCAGCGGCCGTGCCAAGGCGGTTGCCGTTACGGTAAACGCAGACAACGCATTTCTCGACCGTATCGTTGCCGCGATGAGTCCCGACATGCTGCAGCTGCATGGGGATGAGAGCGCTTCCAGGCTCCAAGAAATCAAGGCGCGCTATGGACTGCCCGTTATCAAGGCCTTGTCCGTGCGCGAGCACAATGATCTCGACCAGATTAGCCCATATCTCGGTATCGCCGACCGCCTGCTTTTCGACGCCAAGCCACCAAAGGGGTCCGAACTCCCCGGCGGGAATGGCGTTTCTTTCGACTGGCAGGTGCTCAGCGGCCTTGACGCCTCCATCGATTACATGCTTTCCGGTGGTCTGAATGCGGGGAATATCGGCGAGGCGCTGAAAGCAACCGTGCCCGGCGGTATCGATATTTCGTCCGGCGTGGAGACTGCGCCGGGCATAAAGGATGTTGGCCTGATTGAGGAATTTTTCCGGGCGGTGCGTGCTGCCAAACGCGCTGATGCGGCCTGAACCAAGACGCGGTTGTTCACTGAAACGACCGGAATACAACGAACGGAGCGAGCAGTGAACACGGTGGTTGAGCCCAATTCATTCAAGACAGGTCCAGATGAAGAGGGCATGTTCGGTATTTTTGGCGGGCGGTTTGTCGCCGAAACCTTGATGCCGTTGATCCTCGAGCTGCAGCAGGCCTATGACGATGCGAAGAACGATCCTTCCTTCAAGGCCGAGCTCCAGGCATTGTCGACCCATTATGCCGGCCGGCCTTCAAAGCTCTATTATGCCGAGGGCCTGACCAGGCATGTGCGCCAGCTCGCCAGGGAGCAGGGCCTTGACGGCGGCGCGAAGATCTATTTCAAGCGCGAAGACCTGAACCACACGGGCAGCCACAAGATCAACAATTGCCTTGGCCAGATCCTGTTGGCCAAACGCATGGGCAAGACCCGTATCATTGCGGAAACGGGCGCCGGCCAGCACGGTGTTGCCTCCGCCACCGTCTCGGCGCGGTTCGGCCTGCCTTGCGTGGTCTATATGGGCGCAACAGACGTCGAGCGGCAGAAGCCGAATGTCTTTCGCATGAAACTGCTGGGTGCAGAGGTCAAGCCGGTCTCTTCCGGCCACGGCACGCTCAAGGACGCGATGAACGAGGCGCTGCGTGACTGGGTTTCGAATGTCGAGGACACCTATTATCTGATCGGCACCGCTGCAGGCCCGCATCCCTATCCCGAACTGGTACGCGACTTCCAATCTGTCATCGGAACCGAGGCCCGCGAACAGATCCTGGAGCGCGAGGGCCGGCTGCCGGACACGATCATCGCCGCTGTCGGCGGCGGATCGAATGCGATCGGCCTGTTCCATCCTTTCCTTGACGACAAGAATGTTGAGATCATCGGCATTGAGGCGGGCGGACGCGGTCTCGACGGTGACGAGCACTGTGCTTCCATGAGCGCCGGTCGGCCGGGTGTCTTGCATGGCAACCGCACTTATTTGCTGCAGAACAAGGATGGCCAAATCCTCGATGGCCACTCGGTCTCCGCCGGCCTCGATTATCCTGGTGTCGGTCCGGAGCACTCCTGGCTGCGTGATACCGGCCGGGTATCCTACGTGCCAATCCTCGACGACGAGGCACTAGATGCCTTCCAGCTCACGACACGCACGGAGGGCATCATTCCGGCACTGGAATCCGCGCATGCCATTGCCTATGCCGTGAAGATTGCGCCCAAGATGGCCCAGGACAAGATCATGATCGTCAACCTTTCAGGCCGCGGCGACAAGGATGTCCACACGGTCGGTCAACTGCTTGGTATGGATATCTAATCATGGCAACACGCATCGACAGGAAGTTTGCCGCGCTGAAGGCTGAAGGCCGTCCTGCACTCGTTACCTATTTCATGGGCGGTGATCCGGATTTCGACACATCGTTCAAGATCATGAAGGGCTTGCCCGGATCGGGTTCCGACATCATCGAACTCGGCGTTCCCTTCTCCGACCCCATGGCCGATGGCCCTGCCATTCAGGCAGCAGGTCTGCGCGCCCTGAAGAAGGGTATGTCGCTGACGCGAACGCTCGAAATGGCCGCTCGGTTTCGCGAGACCGACGAGACCACGCCCATCGTGCTGATGGGTTATTACAATCCGATCTACATCTACGGTGTCGAACGCTTCCTGAAAGATGCCGTGCGCTCGGGTATCGACGGCTTGATCGTTGTCGACCTGCCGCCGGAAATGGACGAGGAACTGTGTATTCCCGCGATCAAGGCGGGCATCAACTTCATCCGCCTCGCAACACCTACCACTGACGACAAGCGTTTGCCGAAGGTCCTGCAAAACACATCCGGCTTCGTTTATTACGTGTCGATGAACGGCATTACCGGTTCGGCGCTGCCGGACACGAGCAGGGTTGCCGCTGCTGTTGAGCGGATCAAGAAGCACACGGATCTGCCGGTTGTCGTCGGCTTTGGCGTCAAGACCGCAGAACAGGCAAAGGTGATCGGTTCCGCTGCTGATGGCGTTGTGGTTGGAACGGCCATCGTCAATGCGGTGGCCAATACGATCAATCCCGATGGCTCGCTGGTAGCGGATCCCGCTGAAGCAGTGGCAACCATGGTGCAGGGTCTTTCGAGCGGCGTGCGCGCATCCCGGCTTGCCGCAGCCGAGTAGAAGCCCTAAATCAGCGAAACCCAGAAGAGAAGAACAGGACCGATCATGAACTGGATCACGAATTACGTCCGGCCAAAGATCAATTCGATGCTTGGCCGCCGTGAAATGCCGGAGAATCTCTGGATCAAGGATCCAGAATCCGGTGAAATGGTCTTCCATACGGATCTGGAGAAGAACCAGTGGGTCGTTCCGTCATCGGGCCACCACATGCGTATTCCGGCCAAGGACCGGCTGCGATTCTTCTTCGATGATGGTGTGTTCGAAACGCTTGAGCAACCGAAGGTTGCGATCGACCCGCTGAAATTCCGCGATGAGAAACGCTATGTCGACCGGTTGAAGGAGCACCGCACCAAGACCGGGCAGGACGATGCTATCATCAATGCGCTCGGAAAAATCGAAGGGCTGCCGATCGTCGTCACGATTCATGATTTCAGCTTCATGGGTGGCTCGCTAGGGATGGCCGCTGGTGAAGCGATCATCAAGGGCTTCGAGACGGCAATCGCCCAAAAGAAGCCGCTGGTTCTCTTTGCAGCATCCGGCGGCGCGCGCATGCAGGAGGGCATTCTCTCGCTCATGCAGTTGCCTCGCACCACCGTTGCGGTGGAAATGCTGAAGGAAGCCGGGCTTCCCTATATCGTCGTCTTGACCAATCCCACGACCGGAGGCGTCTCGGCTTCCTATGCCATGCTCGGCGATATTCATATTGCCGAACCCGGTGCATTGATCGGATTCGCCGGGCAGCGCGTCATTGAGCAGACCATTCGCGAAAAGCTGCCCGAAGGTTTCCAGCGAGCAGAATATCTGAAGACTCATGGCATGGTGGACATGGTTGTGCCGCGTACCCAGCTGAAGTCGACCATCGCACGCCTGTTGAAGATGATGATGGGCGAGCCAGCGACCGAGGTGCCTGAAGAACTTCCGAATGGCTTGGCAGCTACCCTGCCGGCCCCTGTCGAAGCTCAGGCTTGACTGTTCTTGAAGCATTCCAATCTTTGAGTACCGTATTTTGACCTCATCCCGCGCGACGCAAGAGATAGAACTGCTGTTGGGCTTGTACCCGAAGGGCTTCGATCTGTCCTTGGGCCGCATTACCCGCCTTCTGGATACGCTCGGTAATCCGCATCTGCGCCTGCCGCCCGTGATTCACGTTGCGGGCACCAATGGCAAGGGATCGGCCGTCGCCTTCTCCCGCGCGCTGCTCGAAGCGGCCGGCTATACGGTGCATGTGCACACATCGCCGCATCTGGTGCGCTGGCACGAGCGCTTCCGGCTGGGTGATCCGGGTGGAGGCAGGATCGTCGATGATGATGTCCTTGCCGACGCGGTCCGTCGCGTCACCGAGGCCAATGCCGGACAGGCAATCACGGTGTTCGAAATTCTGACCGCCGTTACCTTCGTGCTGTTTTCCGAACACCCGGCAGACGCGATTATCCTTGAGGTTGGCCTCGGCGGCCGGTTCGACGCGACCAACGTAATTCCGGAGCCTGCCGTCAGCGTCATCATGCCCATTTCGCTCGATCACCAATCCTATCTTGGCGACCGGGTCGAGCTCATTGCTGCGGAAAAGGCCGGCATCATCAAGCCGCGCTGCCCGGTGGTCATCGGCGCGCAGGAGGAGGAAGCGGCGCGCATGGTCCTGATCGAGACTGCGGAACGGCGTGATTGCGCTTATTCGGTCTACGGCCAGGATTTCCTCAGTTTTGAAGAGCGCGGCCGGATGATCTACCAGGACAATACCGGCTTGATGGATCTGCCATTGCCCGCCTTGCTCGGCCGCCATCAGTTGGCCAATGCCGCAGCAGCCATCCAGGCGGTCAGGACTGCCGGATTTACCATTCCCGAACATGTTGTCGAAACTGCGATGGCATCGGTGGAGTGGCCCGCACGCATGCAGCGGCTCATCAAGGGCAAGCTGGTCGATCTGACGGTTCCCGGATCGGAAATATGGCTTGATGGCGGACACAATCCAGGAGCTGGACTTGTCATTGCCGAGGCAATTGCCACCCTCGAAGACCGTAACCAGCGGCCTCTGTTCCTGATCACCGGAATGATCAACACCAAGGATCCAGTGGGCTATTTCCAGGCTTTCACGGGAATGGCGCGCCACGTCTATACCGTGCCGATCCGCTCCAGCGGCGCGGGCATTCCGCATGATGAGCTGGCGATTGCGGCCAACGAGGCCGGGCTTTCGGCAGAACCGGTGCATTCGGTCGAGAACGCCCTGAAGATCCTGCGCGACAGCTGGGACAAATCAGAGCCTGCCCCGCGTATCCTCATCGGTGGGTCGCTCTATCTTGCAGGCGACGTCCTTTCGGACAATGGCACGCCGCCGCAATAAGCAATAAAAAAGCCCGGCACATGACCGGGCTCTTTGTGAATAACTGGGTTGATCAGGCGGCCGAATTCCGGATCCAGTCGCTCAGCTTGCTCTTGGGAGCAGCACCAACCAGATTGGCGGCAAGTTCGCCATCCTTGAACATCAACAAGGTCGGGATCGAACGAACGCCGAACTGGGCAGCCAGTTCTGGATTCTCGTCGATATTGACCTTGGCGATCTTGACCTTGCCTTCCATCTCCGAAGCGATCTCCTCAAGGGCTGGCGCGATCATCTTGCACGGACCACACCATTCGGCCCAAAAGTCAACGACGACGGGCTGACCTGACTGGATTACATCGGACTGGAAATTGCTGGTGTCAATCTTGACGGTAGCCATAGGCTTTTCCTTGTATGTTGGTGAATGTGTTGCACATCATGTGGTGAGTCTGCTCACGCTCGTCAAGCTCGGTCATGTCACGTTGCGGTGAGACGGGCAAGTGCGTCGTTCATGTGGCTCACGGGAATGTCGATCAAATGCGGGCCCTCCGTGAAGAGCAATACTGCTGCCACGGTTTTACCGGGATAAAGCGGTTCCAGCAATTGCCTATAAAGGGCTAGCTGCGTCACATAGGTGCCAGGTACATCACCGAGCGTTTGTGGCGCCGTGCGGTTTGTCTTGTAGTCCACGATGAGCACCCTGTCGCCCACCACCGCCAGCCGGTCAATGATGCCGGAAACGGCATGCTCCTTGCCGCGCAGATGGAGCGTTCCCATGATGGGCACTTCCGCCAGCGATTCCGACCCGAACACAGGAGCAAAAACCGGATCTTCCATGATTGCGAAGACCGATTGCAGGGCGCCCTCAACTTCCTCCTCCGTCCAGTCGAAAGCAGCCCGCGAAAGGTAGCGTTTCGCCGCAAGAATACGCTGATCGGCAGCCAAACTGGGGAGCATTTGCAACAGCGCATGAATGACGATGCCGCGCCTTATAGCGAAGGTGGGATCGCCGCGCTGATCACCGAGTACCGGCGAGCCCATCACCAGAGGCGCTTCATCGTCCGGATCGATCAGGGCGGAAACGCCAGAGGGTGCGAGCGGGCGCGGCAAGCCGACCTCGCGCGCCATCGGCGTGCGATAGGAGGGAGGGAACGGCGTTTCGGGGGCCTCGGTTGCCATTTCAGGCTCAACGTCTGCAGCGGGCGCAGCCTCGGTGATCCGGTAACGCCTGGCAGTAACGCCCTCGACGGGATGCTCAAACGGCTTGCTTCCATCGACCAAGGCGGCATCAACCAGATCGTGCCAGGTATCGCGTGCGGGCCGTGTTCCGCGATAGCCACAGATGATCAAGCGATCCTCCGCTCTGGTCATGCCCACATAAAGCAGGCGCCGATACTCCTCCTCCGCCCGCCTTTTCAGACTATCGATAAGGTTGCCGCTGAACCGCGTCGCGTGAGCTTTGGATGGAACAAACAGGAACCCCTTGCCCTCCCATCCATCTTTCTCCTTCAATTCGAATGAAAGCAGGCTGGGTGCACGACCGCCAGCCGAAGCGGCGCTGCCGGAATCGACCAGGAACACAACAGCTGCCTCCAGCCCTTTCGAGGCATGGACGGTCATGATCCGCACCTCGTTGCGGCTCTGGTCGAGTTCTCTTTTGATTTCGGGCGCTGCCGCATCCAGAGTTTCAAGAAATGCCTGCAGGCCTGGATGCCCGGTCTTTTCCGTCGCGACAGCATAGTTCTGGAACTCGTCGATGACGTCTCCGGCTTCGTTGCCCAGGCGGGCCAGGATGTCACGTCTGGCACCCCCAGGTCCCAGGATATCCGCGTAGAACTCGAACACCGGAACCGTATCGGCGCGACTACGCCACTCCCGCAACCGGCTGGCAATGGAATAAAGCGTGAGGTCATCCGCGGAACGATCAACCAGCCGTTCGTATAGTGTTTCGTTTTCCGCCCGGCCGTGGGCAAGGGCGAACAGCTGATCGTCGCCCAACTTGAACAGCGGGCTCTTGAGAACTGCTGCAAGTGACAGATCATCGGACGAAAGCAGCATGAAGCGGCCGAGTGCCATCAGATCCTTGACCGCGATATGGTCGGTGAGTTTCAGGCGGTCGGCGCCGGCAACCGGCACTTGGCGCCGCTTCAGTTCGCGCGACAAGGCCGGCATGAACTGATCGCGCTTGCGAACGAGCACCATGATGTCACGGGCCTCTAGCCGGCGATGCTGCCCGGGAAGGACTTCACCGTTCTTGAGCCAGAGCTCTATGGTTTTCGCGATCTGCTCGGCGAGCCGGACTGGCGGCGCTGGCAGGCTGTCTACGGGCTTGCGCCAATCGTCCTCTTGCGGCGCCGTTTCCGGTGTCAGCATATCCCAGATCTGCACCTCCCCGGGATCCCTGTCGCGGATCGCCGTGTGTACAGTCGCGCGTTGGTCCACACCGAACCCTCGATTGGCATCCGGTCTTGCGAAGACCTTGTCGACAGCGTGCAGTACATCCGGTGCGGAACGAAACGAGAAATTGAGATTGACCCGCTCAAAACTCAACTCGGATTGCCGCGTCATTCTTTCAGTCGCCCGGCCGTGCTCTGCAAAGTCCTCAGGCACAGCACCCTGAAAGGAATAGATCGACTGCTTTTCGTCACCGACCGCGAACAATGTGCGCCGGTTGTTTCGTGCCGTTTTTCCCGCGAAGAACTCCTCGCTCAGCAGCCGGATGACGCGCCACTGGTTCGGGCTGGTGTCCTGTGCCTCATCGACGAGGATGTGATCTATGCCCTTGTCCAGTTTATATTGCACCCAGGGTCCCGCGTCCTGGCGCGCAAGCAGGGCCACCGTGCGGATGATAAGATCATCGAAGTCGAGAAGGCCGTGTACCTTCTTCATCTGCTGATAACGCCCGATAAGGTCATCGACCAAAGTCAGTGCGGAAAGGGTCAAGCGAACGAGGCGCAATTGCTTGAGTCGGTCCAGTCCTTCAAAGGCGCGCTGTGCTGCTCGATCAAAGCGATCGGGGAAATCCGGCACCCTGTCAGTGACCGCCTTGGATGAGACAAAACTGCCGCTCTTCGGCTCGCCGCCCGCCTTGAGAAACGCCGCCTTCAAAGCGGATTCGCGCTGGTCGATCTGATCATTGAGATTGGCGAACCGCAGAATCAGCGCAAATTCCTGAGCTCGTGTAGCGTTTCGCGGTATGTCCAGAATTTCGCCAAGCACTACACTGTCAAATTCCCGCAACGGCCAAAGCGTCGCCAGGATGCGGTCTTCCGTCTCATCGCTGGTGAAGCCGAAATGCGCGTAGAAGGTTTCGCGCCGCAACTCGTCATGGCCGATATCGTCAATAAAACGCATGAGGTCGTGCCGCCTGGCGACCGCTTCATCGAGCAGACCCTGCAGGCCGAACTCACCTGCCGCATCGAGAACATCGGCGAAGGCGGCGGCCAGTTCCGTGTTCTTGTCCAGGCGCGCCGACTGCAACAATTGGCGGCGCGCTTCGCCGACGAGAGCAACCTGCATCAGGTCGTCCATCAATTCGAAGTGGCCGGCAATATTGGCCTCAAGCGGGAACTGGTGGAGAATGGCTTCGCAGAAGGCGTGGATCGTCTGGATCTTCAGCCCGCCCGGCGTTTCCAGGGCGCGCGCGAACAAGCGGCGCGCCTGCGCCAGACGTTCCTGATCAGGCGCCTTGCCGTCGATCTGCTCAATGGCTTGTGCAAGCTGTTCCTGATTGGTGGTAGCCCAATCCGAGAGCCGCGCGAACACGCGGTTCTGCATCACTGCCGCCGCTGCTTTGGTATAGGTGAGGCACAGGATCTTCGATGGGTCCGTTCCATCAAGCAGCAGCCTGATCACGCGCTCGGTCAAAACATGGGTTTTGCCGGACCCGGCATTGGCCGATACCCATACTGAATCTCTGGGGTTGGCCGCACGATTCTGATCGACAATGGTTTCCCGGGGAATGACGCGCGGTTTTCTCATTCGTCGCCGCCATCGTCTATGCCGCCGGCCGACCATTCCAGGACACGGGCGAGGTGATCGTAATCGCCGGTCAGATCACTTTCCTTGAAAGGCAAGGCACGCGACAGATAGCCCTTTTGCGGGTCGCGATAGGCGGTCAGCAACTCGGTCAGCCGGATCCAGGACAATTCGCCGAGCTCGGGCGCGCTCTTCTCGCTGGCATTCGCGGATGTTCCGATTTTCAGAATCGATTCCGGATCGACCCTGCCATTGGGGCGTAGACGCACATAAAGGAGATCGGCAGCGGCGCGGCTGCCAACTTCATGAAAGGCACCGCGCGCCAGAAGGGCTGCCTCAAGAGCCAGTTGCGGCGAGAGTAGTACATGCGCCTGCCGCTTCGACGGGGTCGACCCTGTCTTGTAGTCGATGATGTCCACCGTGCCATCCCGCCTGAGGTCAACCCGGTCGGCGCGCCCGGAGAGTGTGACGCCAGTCGTGCCCACGGAGATCTTCTTCGAGGCGACTTCCGGGTGGCGATTGGCGATCAAAGGGGCGCGCGTGCGCTCCCAATCAATATAATCGGGCACGAGAGACTTGAACCGCGGCCACCAGACCGCATCAATTTCCTCGGGCAACGCGATGCTGTCGAAATGGGTCCTGCCTATCTCCAGAAGAACCGCCGCCGCGTCCTGGTGCGTGGGATCAATTGCCTGCTCGGTGAAATGAGCCAGAATGTCATGGAACAGCGAACCGCGCTCCGCCACGTCGGGGTCGCGGATCAACGGTTCTATCGGGCGAAGACGCAGGATACGGCGCGCAAAGATCGCGTAGGGATCGCGCCTGAGTGTCTCGATTTCCGTCACTGAGAAGTGCTTTGGCCGCGCTTCGAGCGGCGGCTTTGGTTCGGGCCGCCTGACGAAGTCTTCGTCGGCAGCGTGATCGATCTGACGCGCCCAGTTCAGATATTTCGCGCCGCGCGCCCGCAATTCCGCGGCAGCTGCGCCTCCAAGCACGGTTTCCAGCCGTTGCAGCCAGCGGGAGGCGACCGTTGGCGCATTGGCGGAACGTTGGGACCGCGTAAGGATGACGCGGTCCATGCCCATGGCCATCTGGAAGTCATGGGCCGCAAGGCCGGTGCGGCGCTCAGGTGGTTCGAGATTGATGATGGATTTCATTGGACGCGACATGAAGGGGTCATTGCGGGTCTTGCCCGGCCACGAGCCCTCATTCAACCCGCCGATGACGACCGTGTTCACCGTTTGCAGGCGCGCTTCAAGTGCACCCCAGATAAACAAGCGTGGATGCGCACCAGCCTTTGGCTTGACGACCTCTCCTGCCATGAGTGCTTCAATCATTCCCGGCCATTCCGATGGCAGGAAATCAAGGCCGGAATCGGCAGCGACCAGGTTTCGCAGGAAGGCCGCAAACTGCTCTCCAGCAGCGCCGGTGTAGAGTGCCGCAATGTCCCCCTTTCCGTCACGCGCCAGATTTTCAAGACTCGTGACGCTCGCATGTATTACGTCAACCATCTGGACCGGTTCGGTCTTGCCGACAAAGGCAAGGAGCGGTTCCATGCAACGACCCAGCGCGGAACACGCCGCCCGCGCTACCTCGATCTGGGCGACCGAGACGTGCCGCAGCCAGACCGGCTCGAATGGTGAATTCGACCCCTCGCCCAGCCGCTTCTCGAAGAATGCTGCAAGCCCGGCAAGCGAAGCGCGGCCGGTTCCGCCACGCAACGATACGAGCTCGATCGTTTCAGCGGCCTGCCGCAAAGCTGATCGATCCATCCCGAGTCTGGTCAGCGGATGTTTGAGCAGGGCAAGCAGCGCTACCGGATCGCCCGGATTGAACACCGCCTCCAGAGTCAACCGCATCAGGGTCGCCGGCTGCGTCTCGCGCAGGGCGCGGCCGCCGGAATCGTCAGCGGCAATGTTGAAACGCGCAAGCTCTGTCGAGACCCGCCGTGCGAGATCCCGATCGGCGGTGATCAAGGCTGCGGTCTTGCCTGGCTGGTCGATGGCGTCACGCAATGCTACCGCCACGCAAAGCGCCTCTTCGCGCTCGTTTGTCGCCTCGACAAGCGAGACCGGTGCAATGGCGGCCGAAAACGGATCACTCTGCCGATCAAGCGTGCTCCACGCCTCACTTGTTTCGGCAGGACGCATGGCTTCGGCCAGCAAACGCTCGCGGGAACGCTTCTGGGGCATGACACTTCCCAGGGGAATCACATCCTGGCGCAGGACACCGAGCTCAGCCAAGAGCTTCCGAAGGCCGTATTGTGGATGACCAAAGATCGATGGATTGTCAGTAGTGTTGGCCAGAATGTCCCAGCTTGCTGCATCCATGTCGCGGTCAAGACCGGGCACGACGACAGCGCCCTGCGGCAGTGACGCAATTGCGGCCAGTAGCTTGGCGGTGGCTGGAATCGAGCCCGTGGACCCGGCCGCAATGACGGGTCCTTGCGGCGGACTGCGTATCAAACGTTCGGCCTCGAGCTCGATCAGCCGGTTGCGATGGGCGGCAGGATTTGATCTGTGCCGCTCGGCCAGAATTTCGGGCCAAAGGCTGGTGACAATTCCGAGGAAATCGAGCGTCACCTGCCACCAGTTCGGCAGCTCGTCCGACACGATATTGGAAAGGCTCCCCCACCCGCTGGCTTCAGTTTCCACCTGGTCCATCAGGCTTGCAAGGTCACGTGCCAGCCATATTGCATCGGCGGTCGTGGCCGGGATGGCGATTTCCTCATTTCCAAACAGCGAGCGAACATGATCCGGCAATCGCTCGCGCCATGGCCGAACCATGCGCGCCAAAAGCAGCAGCCGCTCCGTCGAACTGATTGGCGGCAACAGATCGAAGAAAGCGTCCGACCCGATGTCGAACATTGCCGCATCCTCGTCCACGTCACCCAGCGGCCGTATCACCGGCAGAATGGCCGATTTGACCGGGCTTCTTTCGACGAGCAGTGAGCGCAGTGTACGCGCCGCGCGCCGCGTCGGAACGTAGATCGTAACGCGTGCCAGTGCCATGGGATCCGTCAAATCGACGGGGAAGCCCGGCACGAGACTGCCCGATTGCAGCGCGTCTACGAGCGCGGGCAGGAATGGCACGCCGGGCGCTATGGAGAACACGCGGCGATGTGGGCTCTTAGGGTCGGTTACGGCCATTTCAAACCGTTCTGCGGGATCGTATCCGGTTCAAGGTCGAGCAGTTCGGTGCATGGAACGATCCGACATGGCTGCAAAGCGGTCTAATCATGAATCTCCAGTCCGGCCCGGGCTATGGCGGCTTCCGCATCTCCAATGGCCGCCGGTGTCCCCACTGTCAGCCACAGGCCATCCATCAGCATCCCGTATAGCCGGTCGGCCGCAATTGCCTCATCGAAATAGCGGTTGAGCGAGGCTCTGCCTGCGGCGGCACCGGCAAAGATGCGAGGATGGAGGATCGCAGCACCCGCATAGATAAAGGGCGACGTTTCCGCGGGTCCGAGGCGGCGCAATTTTCCTTCACGATCCATGTGGAAATCGCCACGCCCGTCATAACCGGTCGCCTGGTCCTTCGTAGCAATCATGAGGAGCATGTCCATTCGCTCATCATCCCATCCTTCTGCCAGCAGAACAAGGTTGGGCCTTGCTCCATCGATCCAGAAAGTGTCGGCATTGACGACATAGAATGGCTCAGCTCCGATCTGGGGTAAGGCGTTCACGATGCCTCCCGCAGAATCGAGCAGTTCTCCACGTTCATCCGAAACCACGATTGCTGGCGATTTGCGCTTTGAAAGGTGAGTATCCATCTGATCGGCGAGATAATGGGTGTTGACGATGGCACGCTCGACCCCAGCGTGCTCCAACGCATCAAGGCCCCAATCGATCAATGATTTGCCGGCTACTTCCACCAGAGGCTTCGGTATCGTGTTGGTGATGGGAGCCATACGTTTGCCGAGACCGGCCGCCAGTACCATTGCCGCGCGCGGACTTGCCATTCAATCATGTCTCCGAAGTTAGAACGCCAGCCTTTTCGCACCAATCCTTGACCGGCGCCAGTGCTGGATGGTCGATCACGCGATTCAAATAGGCTCGAATACGGGACAAGTGCTGCAGATAGACAGGTTTGCCGTCGCGTTCATCCAATCGTACGAAGATGCCAAGTATCTTGGCGTTTCGCTGCGCTGCCATGATCGCAAACGCCCTGCGGAACATGGGCTCGTCAAATGGTGCCGTCAATGTCTTGCGTTCGTCGATATAGGCAGCAAGCAGGCTATCCTGCAATTCCGTGGCGATTGTTACGCGCGCGTCGAAGATCAATGATGCCACATCATAGGCGGACGGCCCGATCATTGCATCCTGGAAATCGATCAAGCCAACACGGCCCGCGCCCTGCACATCGTTGCGCCAAAGGATGTTGGGCGAGTGAACGTCACGCAACAACAAGCTCGTTTCCACATTAGTTAGTTGACTAATTACGTGATCCCACGCTGCGATGTACTGTGCCTTTTTTTCAGCTGTCAGCGGTCTGCCGCTGAAACGCGGTACGTACCAATCGGACAGGAGCTCCACTTCGATCATCATGGCATCACGGTCGAAGTTGTGGATATGATGTGGATAACCTTCGGCCGCATCGATGTCCTGCGGCCATGCATGCTGGTGAAGCTGCGCCAGCACGCGGACGGCCGCTTCATAGCGCTCCGGGATGGGAGCGCCGCTAACATCCAGCACACCGTCATTGCCCAGGTTCTCCAGCAGCAGAAAACCGTCATCAAGGTCCTGCGCATGGATTTCCGGGACCCTGAAGCCCCATGCCTGCAACAGCCTGTCGATGGCAACGAATGCGGTAACCGATTGTGAGAGGTGGGCAATCTGCATATAGGTCTTGCCATCGCGCAACACCGGCCCGCCAGGGTTGTACGGCGAGTTCATCAGGATGAGCGGTGTTTTCCCTCCAGCCGCTACGGTCTCGTATCCTCGCGCCGAGGCATCGCCCAGCAAATAGCGCCGCTCGGCGAACGGCAGGCCGGCGCGACCCAGAAATGTGCGGATCGCGAGGGATCGCTGGAGTCGCGCGACGGCAGCTCGCTCGCCGTCGATGATGGCCTTGCGCGCATCGCCCTCACTAAGCAGCGTCACGCGCAGACTCGGCTGCGGCAGTGCTTCGGCTCCCCTCTCTGGCCATTCCACCAGTACGACTCCATCGTCGAGAGCTTCGTCGAGGCCGAGTTCATCAAGTTCTTCAGCCGAAGACAGGCGGTAAAGATCGACATGGCTCACTGCGAGCCGCAGTTCCGGATAGGACTGGACGATCGTGAATGTGGGGCTTGGCACTTCGTAGCCATTGTCATCGGCAATGGTGCGGATGAGACCGCGCGCCAGGGTCGATTTGCCTGCACCCAGATCACCTGACAGGGTCACGAGATCACCCTTGCGCAAGGATAGTGCGAGATCCTGGCCTAGTCGCTCAGTCTCCTCCGTGGTCGCAAGATGGATGGTAATCGGTGCCATTACGCGGCCAGCGCTCTATTCGGCCGCAATGCTGAATGTCCGCGCTTCCAAGGGGAAGCGGCAGGTAACAATCGTGCCCTTGCCTGCGGCGCTGTCGATGTCGACCCGTCCGCCATGCAATTCGACGAAACCCTTGACGATCGAAAGGCCCAGTCCCGCCCCACGCTTGCGACCCCCGTTCGGATAGGGCTGGAAGCGCTTGAAAATGCTGTTGAGGACATAGTCCGGCATGCCTGGACCGTGATCCTGCACGCTGAAGATCATTTCGGCTTGCTCGCGCCAGCAGGCGAGTGTGACTGTGCTTCCTTCCGGCGCATAGTTGGCAGCGTTGCTCAGGAGATTCGCGAGGACCTGCTTGACGCGGCTGGCATCGGCACGGAAAGAGCCGGTTCCCGGTGCGACGCGAATATCCAGAAGGATGTTGTGCTCTTTCAACCGTTCAGCGACTTTTTCCGAAGCCGTCGCGACCGCATCGGTAACCGATACGTCGCTGATGTCGAGCTCCATGATACCCGCATCGACAGTCGCCAGATCAAGAATATCGTTGACGATCGTCAGCAGGACTGATGACGAGCTGCCTATATGATCAAGGTAGTCGCGCTGGCGATCGTTGAGCGGTCCTGTCATGGGTGCCTGCAGCAACTCCGTGAAACCAATGATGTTGGTCAAGGGAGAGCGCAACTCGTAGGACACGTGCTGCACGAAATCATTCTTCAGCTCATCGGTACGCTCGAGTGCCTCGTTCTTTTCCTTCAGGGCGCGCTCGACCTGCACGGAGTCGGTCACGTCGACGAAGGTGAGCATGGTCTGGCCATTCGGCAATGGAGCTGTGGCGTAAAAAAGTATCTTGTCGGTCGTAAGCTCGATATGACCGGAAAGCGACTGGCGCTCATCGTCAAAACCGGTGACTGTCGTGACGAAGCTTTCCCAATGCGCCGCGTCCGAAACCGGCTCGCAGAGCCGGCGGATAGCGGAGATATGCATGCCCTCCGCAATCTGTTCCCGCTTCAACGACCACAACGTGGCAAATGCCGGGTTGGACAGGCGGATCTTGCCGTCGGAACCGAAGACGGCAACGCCCTCGGCAAGATGATCCAACGTCTGCCCCTGTACCTTGATCAAGGTATTGTAACGGCTTTGCAGTTCCAGCTTTTCTGTCAGATTCTCGAAAACCCAGGTAACCCCGCCCTTCGGCTGCGGATTGACGATCACGCGCAGCGTGCGGCCGTCCGTCAAATACCAGATATGCTCCTGTGACTCGACGGAATGATAGGCGGAGAGCACGGTCTCCTTCCAGCGCCGCCAATCCGGCTGCTCCGGCAAGATACCGTCGCTGCGGAAGCGGTCGAGCAACATCCCGTTGTCGGGATTACTCTCCAGGAACGCTGTATCGAGGCCCCATAGCTTGGCAAATGCCTGATTAAAGAACTCCAGCTTGCGGTTGGCATCGAACATGGCAACTGCTGAATTCAACTGATCCAGCGTGTCGGAATGATTGAGGACCGTGCGCTTGAACTCTTCACGGATGAGTTCAATCTCGCTGATATCCGTGGCAAGGCCGGCACTGCCGGCACTTCCGGCGACCTCGGCGACACGAAAGACGTGGCGGTCGCCGCCGACCACGGTAGAGAGCTGATCGTGAAAGCGCCGGCTTGTTGCCTTGTCCCGCTCAATACGCTCGCGGGCCTGGGCACCGAACAATTCCCGTGCCTCCGCAACGGCACTGCGTGCATCGCGAACATCCACGGCCTTGGCATAGGCCATATTGACCCAGCTGAGGCGGCCATCCCCATCGCGGCTCCAGGCCGGCATGTCAATGAACTCCAGCAGTCCGCGCAGGGTGCCAATGGCCTCGTTCAGTTGATAATTCTCGGTCTTTAGCAGCGCCTGCGCCGCCCGAGCCTCGCCGAGATTGATGAAACGGACGATGGCATAACCGCCTGAGGTGCGGCCCTGAACTTCCAGCGGCGCGCCTTTCGAGGTTTCGATCGCGATGTCGAACGGCCGAGCCTTTTCGCGCAGGGCCGAGATCGAGCGATCCAGCAAGCTCGCCGAATCCATCTGAAGCCAACGACCAAACGCCAGGAACAGGGCCCGTGCCTCGGGCACGCCTATTTCTGGGGGCAGGCTGCCGATCAGGTTGGGCGTGCTTGACGTACCCTCCCAGACGATGATGCGCTGGTCCTTGAGATTGAGCAGCGACTCATTGCGCTGAACGGTTACGTTGAGATCTGCAACCTTGTCGCGCAACAGGCGGTTTTCGTGGGCGATGCGGCTGCGCTCGCGGATGAGCCAGCCTGCGGAAAGAAGAGCAGCACCCATGGCGCCGAGGAACATTGCAAACTGCACAACCTCGAACGTACCCACATCCACGCCAAATGGTGTGTTTATCCTGCCGAACGCTTCCTCGGCATGCGCGGGACCAACCGATGTTACCAGGAACGGTAAGGCCGAGCTTGCGCCGGCCAGCAGTGCCCGCAATTTCGTCAGCACGGATCGTCCCAATGCTGCATGCTTCCCGCGAACATCACCTGTATCAATCGTGTTCCAATATGGCCGCAAACCGTTCTCGCCCCATCCAGACGAATGCTGCTGTTCCCATCCTTGCGACTTTTCAATCACTTGGCCCACCTGGAAAACAGCGTCATCCCGAATCACTAGAATAAACCTTGCGCGAATCGACGGGAAGAACTGGGCGCAAAAAAGAAAGCCGAAGAATTTGTCAATCCTTCGGCTTCCATATCTTGTGGGTATATACTGATCAGATCAATATCTGTAGTGGTCCGACTTGAATGGACCGTTTGGCGTTACACCAATATAGGCTGCCTGTTCTTCCGAAAGAACCGACAATTTGGCGCCGAGCTTGTCGAGATGCAGGCGGGCAACCTTTTCGTCGAGGTGCTTCGGCAGAACGTAGACCTCATTCTTGTACTGCTCGCCGCGACTATAGAGCTCGATCTGTGCCAGCACCTGGTTGGTGAAGGAAGCGGACATGACGAAGCTTGGATGACCCGTAGCATTGCCAAGATTCAGCAGGCGGCCTTCCGAAAGAAGCAGCAGACGCTTGCCATCCGGGAAGGAGATCATGTCGACCTGCGGCTTGATGTTGTTCCACTTCAGATTGCGCAATGCGGCGACCTGGATTTCATTGTCGAAGTGGCCGATATTGCCGACAATCACCATGTCCTTCATCTTGCGCATCGTGTCGATGGTGATGACGTCCTTGTTGCCGGTCGTCGTGATGATGATGTCGGCCGTGGGGGCCGCGTCCTCAAGCGTGACGACTTCGAAACCGTCCATGGCTGCCTGGAGTGCGCAGATCGGGTCGACTTCAGTGACCTTGACGCGAGCGCCGGCGCCATTCAGCGATTGGGCCGAGCCCTTGCCGACATCGCCATAGCCACAGACGACGGCGACCTTGCCGGCCATCATGACGTCGGTAGCGCGACGGATACCGTCGACCAGCGACTCCTTGCAGCCATATTTGTTGTCGAACTTCGACTTGGTGACACTGTCATTGACGTTGATGGCCGGGAAGGGCAACAACCCCTTCTTCTGCAACTGGTAAAGGCGATTGACGCCCGTCGTGGTTTCTTCGGTAACGCCCTTGATGGCGTCGCGCTGCCGGGTGAAGAATCCAGGTGTTTCCTTCATGCGCTTCTTGATCTGCGCGAAGAGGATTTCCTCTTCTTCGCTTTCCGGCTTTGACAGGACGTCCTCACCAGCTTCGGCACGGGCACCAATCAGGATGTACATGGTAGCATCGCCACCATCATCAAGAATCATGTTTGACGGCTGACCATCCGGCCACTGGAATATCTGATCGGTATAGGTCCAGTATTCTTCCAGCGTCTCGCCCTTGACTGCAAAAACCGGAGTTCCGGTAGCAGCGATCGCCGCGGCAGCGTGATCCTGTGTCGAGAAGATGTTGCACGAAGCCCAGCGCACCTTAGCACCAAGCGCCTGCAGGGTTTCGATGAGGACGGCCGTCTGGATCGTCATGTGCAACGATCCGGTTATGCGGGCGCCCTTGAGCGGCTGCGACTGCCCGAACTCTTCGCGACTTGCCATCAAGCCGGGCATTTCGGTTTCGGCGATTTCAATTTCCTTGCGGCCCCATGCGGCCAGCTCAAGGTCCTTGACGATAAAATCCTGGTTCTCGGCCATCTCAATCAGCTCCGTCGTTCAGTGTTCCGTTTGGCCGCGCTCGATCAATCGGGCGGCCGGAGATGGGCTTGACTAGCAGATTAGGCATCAACGCACAATGGGATATAAAGAAATCCTTATGCGTGCATATGGCGCAGCGGGTTTTGGGAAGGAAATGCCAGCAGCAGTGGCGCGGCAGGTCAGGCTTCCTCGCCAAACTTGTCCGCGATCAAAGCACCCAGCGCCTTCATGACTTCAATGGCCTGAAGTCCGGAGGCGCTGACCTTGATGGAGCATCCGGGCGATGCAGCGAGCATCATAAGGCCCATGATCGATGTTCCCCCAACGGTCATGCCATCCTTCTCGACGCGGACGTGGGCGTCATAGCCGTCGACCAGCTGGACAAACTTCGCCGATGCGCGCGCATGCAAGCCGCGGCGGTTGATGATCTCGAACGACTCCACAAGTGCATTATCCGGATCAAACGTGCCGGTTGTTTCCGCAGTCAGGCGCATCCATACCCTCTATTTGGCTGTCAGCACCTGGCTGGCCACGTTGATATATTTCCGTCCCGCATCCTGGCCTTCCCGCAATGACGCGGCCATGTCATTGGTGACGCGCACGCTGGAAAGCTTGATCAGCATCGGCAGGTTAACGCCAGCGATCACCTCTATCCGTCCCGACTCCATCACGGAAATCGCGAGATTGGAAGGTGTACCACCAAACATGTCCGTCAGAATGATGACGCCCGAACCATTGTCGGCACGTGCAACGGCATCGACGATGTCGCGCCGGCGCTGCTCCATATCATCATCCGCGCCGATCGACACGGTTTCCAAATACTCCTGCTGGCCGACAACATGCTCCACGGCATGATGAAACTCCTCGGCCAGTCTTCCGTGCGTCACAAGCACGAGTCCGATCATTCTGAAACTGCTCCTGTCGCGCCAGCCCCTTGGGAGAAGGCTTTTATCTGCGCATTGAATGCCCCGTTTGGCAGGTGTCGCATTCTGGCAGGACGAATCGTGAAGGCAAGTGGAAAAATGGCGCTTAAAAGACAGTCGGTCACTTTCTTGCAGTATAACATGTCAAGCAATTGGATTATTTTACCTTTTTTTCCATTGTGGGTAGAAAAGCCTGGCCTCTATGGCGCGGCATGCAGCTTCAATCTCGCGTTGTGGTAGCAAAATATGAGGGACGCAGACACCCTCCAGTTGTATTTCGGCTCCATCCGCAAACCGTACGGCACGATCAGCTTCGATCAACTCAGCGACCAGATGGATCACGGCGACAGCCTCGTGATCGACCTCGTGCAGCCCGGAACCACGCACTTCCAGACCACCGCGCAACGCCGCGGGGACGCTGCAGATCAGCCGCCCGGATACTGCCTGCAGCCGGCATTGATCATCGCTAACGACGGCCGCAAATATTGCCCTGGCAATCGCCCGGTCAATGAGCGCGCGTGCCACGGAGGATTTGCCGGCACCCGAGGGTCCACAGATCAGGACGCCACGATCTCCAACAACAACTGCCGTTGCATGCACAAGCTGACCAGCACTATCGATCATCAGACCTCGACTGGAAGAATGGCGGTGAAGCGAGCGCCGAGATAATTGTCGGAATCGTTCGGATCGATAATGTTCTCGGCATTCAACGTGCCGCCATGGGCTTCGATGATCTGGCGGCTGATGGACAGGCCAAGACCGGAATTCTGGCCAAAAGCCTCGCCCGAGGGCCGGTCGGTATAGAAGCGCTCGAAAATGCGATCAATCTGTTCAACGCGGATGCCGGGACCATTGTCCTCCACCAGGATGCGGATGCGGTCGCCCATGTGCTGAAGCGTAACAGTGATCACACCGTCTTGCTCAGGCACGAAGGAGCGGGCATTCTCGATCAGGTTGGATACCACCTGCCCCAAGCGCAAGTCGTGGCCGACGACAAAAAAGCCCTTCCTGTTGTTCGGCAGCTTGCCGACGACATATTCGATCCGGGTGTCCTTCTTGTTGCGCCTGACTTCGCGGGCGGCCGTGACCAGATTGCCAAGCAGCAGCCGGAGATCGACGTGTTCGGAGTCCTCGCGGGCTAATTCGGCGTCGAGGCGCGAAGCGTCGGAGATATCGGTGATGAGACGATCGAGCCGGCGCACATCATGCTGGATGACATCCATCAATCGTTTCTTGGAATCCTCGCTTTTGGCCAGCGGCAATGTCTCGACAGCGCTTCGCAGCGAGGTAAGCGGATTCTTCAGCTCATGACTGACATCCGCAGCAAAGCTTTCGATCGATTCGATCCGGGCATACAGCGCATTGGTCATGTCGCGAATGGACGTTGAAAGATGGCCGATTTCGTCCTGGCGCTCGGAGAAATCGGGGATCTCCTCCCGATTCTTCACACCGTGACGGACCCGATCAGCGGCAGCCGCAAGGCGGCGCAGCGGATTGGCGATGGTCGAAGCCAGGAACAGCGACAGGATTGCCATGACAAGTGCCGCGACCGTGAAGACGCGGATGATTGCAAAGCGCTCACCCTGGACGATCTTGTCGATATCGCCGCCCTCGGTAGACAGCAAAAGAACGCCAAGCACGGCGCGGAAACGCTGGATGGGCACAGCCACCGAAACGACCTGTTCGCCCTTTTCGGTCATGCGCACGACGGTAGCTGGCGCGCCCGTCAACGCCTTCACGATTTCAGGGTAGGACGATCCGTTGCCGCCCGGCTGCTCCTGGTAGATCGGCAGGTCGCTACGGCGCAGCAGACGCGTCATGCGGTTGGTCAGCCGCTCGAAAAAGCTCGGTTCCTCGCCGTCGATCGGCGGCAGCTCATAGCGCAGCACTTGGCCGCGGGAATAAAGATGGCGGGAATCAAGCAGGAGATTGGAGTCGCGATCGTAAATGCGTGCCCGCGTACGTGTCGGCGAAATCAGCCGCCGCAAGACAGGTGCTACCCGTTCGGGATTGATAGGAAAATCGAGATTGTCGAGAACATCCGGCGTGGGCGTGATGCTTTGGCCGGCCTGCAGTTCCAGCAGCTTCTCCGGGTCGATCGCAATGGAATTCGTATCGACCGTCGCCGACGAGGCGATCGCCCCGGCGATGATTTCGCCCTGTGTCATCAAGCTTTCGACACGGGCATCAATCAGCCCGTCACGGAACTGATTAAGGTACATGATTCCTGACAGGAGCACCGCAAGGCCAGCAAGGTTGAGAAAGAGGATGCGCCGGGTGAGGCTCGAAAACAGGTAGTTACCGAAAACGCGATTGAGCGGCTTGAAGAACCGCCTCAAGGCGAGCGACCGCTTCCGGCGCATGACGGCACTCTTGCGGGTAATGCTGCCGCTTTGAAGCTGGGCTACCATTTCTGCCTCAGAAAATCCTAAAGTCAGGCTGTCTCATTGCATTCATGCTGCGTTGAGACAACCTTGTTCTACAGCGGATCACGTGCCTGTGAAAGCAACAGCCACCTCCCGCTCAGTGTACGCGATACTGCCTCGCAGCGATATCAGGTTTCGCGGAAGCGATAGCCAACGCCATAGAGCGTCTCGATCATGTCGAAATCGTCATCAACGACTTTGAACTTCTTGCGAAGGCGCTTGATATGGCTATCGATGGTTCGGTCGTCAACATAGACCTGCTCATCATAGGCGGCATCCATCAGCGCGTCGCGGCTTTTGACCACGCCCGGGCGCTGCGCGAGGGAATGCAGGATAAGAAACTCCGTGACGGTAAGCGTCACCGGCTCACCCATCCAGGTACAAGTGTGACGCTCCTGATCCATGACGAGTTGCCCGCGTTCGAGCGATTTGGCCTGGACGCTGCCGGGCTTTGCTGCACTTTCGCGCGCTGCGACGCGGCGCAGGACCGCCTTGACACGCTCGACCAGCAGGCGCTGCGAGAACGGCTTGGTGATGAAATCGTCAGCACCCATCTTGAGGCCGAACAGTTCGTCTATCTCGTCATCCTTTGACGTCAGGAAGATAACGGGAAGGTCGGATTTCTGGCGCAAGCGGCGCAAAAGCTCCATTCCGTCCATACGGGGCATCTTGATGTCGAAAATAGCGAGGTTAGGCGGGCGAGCCATCAGACCGTCAAGCGCCGAGGCACCGTCCGTGTACGTTTCCACACGGTAGCCTTCTGATTCAAGCGCAATCGATACCGAGGTCAGAATGTTGCGGTCGTCATCGACGAGCGCGATTGTTTGCATTGCGGGTACTTCCCTCATGCCGTGTCGTTCCTTGTGCCATTTCCATCAGCGCTGCTTGTGCAGGACAAACTAGGTACAAAATGTGGCACAGTTCACCAGGGATGTCATCCGGGTCGCATTTTACAGCTCTTACGCGCACGGAAGAACCGGGGAAATTCTCTTTATTTAAACCGATTTAAAAAAATTTAAATTCTTTAAATCGATTAAACATTTGATACTACACGTTTTTTCTGCTTTTGACCTAGATATGACGCATTTTTACTGGAAGAGCGAAATGCGGCATCAACTGAGCTTGACCCTTGAACCTTGTTAATAATGGCGGACAAATGACTAGAGAGACCGGTACTCATAACGCGGCCATCGCGCTCGGCACCTCAGGCTTGAAAGGGGTATCGGCGGTTTATTACAATCTTGAGGCTGCAGAGCTCTACGAAGAGACCTTGCGCCGTGGTGAGGCGGAGCTGACAGCGCAGGGTGCGCTTGTTGCCCGTACCGGTCAGCACACCGGACGTTCGCCCAAGGACAAATTTGTCGTTCGCGATGCGACGACGGAAGATCACGTCTGGTGGGACAACAATTCTCCAATGTCGCCCGAGGCCTTCGAGCTGCTCTATGCGGATTTCATGGAACAGGCCAAGGGGAAGGAACTGTTCGTCCAGGATCTGATCGGCGGCGCTGATGCCGAGTACAGCCTGAACACCCGTGTCATCACCGAATTTGCCTGGCATTCGCTGTTTATCCGCAACCTGCTGATCCGGCCGGAGCGCTCGGCCCTGACAGGTTTCGTGCCGCAGATGACAATCATCGACCTGCCATCGTTCCGCGCCGACCCGGCACGGCATGGTACACGTACCGAGACCGTCATTGCCGTGGACCTGAAGCGCCTGATCGTCCTGATCGGTGGTTCGGCCTATGCGGGTGAAATGAAGAAATCGGTGTTCACTGCACTGAACTACATTCTGCCGGCAAAAGGCGTCATGCCGATGCATTGTTCGGCCAATGAGGGGCCCAATGGCGATACTGCCGTCTTCTTTGGCCTCTCGGGAACAGGCAAGACCACCCTTTCGGCTGATCCTGCGCGGACTCTGATTGGTGACGATGAACATGGCTGGGGCGAACACGGCGTGTTTAACTTCGAAGGGGGATGCTACGCCAAGACGATCCGCCTTTCGGCCGAGGCCGAGCCGGAAATCTTCGCCACGACCCAGCGTTTCGGCACTGTCCTTGAGAACGTAGTGCTCGATGGAAACCGCCAGCCCGATTTCAACGATGCCTCGCTGACGGAAAACACGCGTTGCGCCTATCCGCTCGATTTCATTCCCAATGCGTCGAAGACAGGCAAGGCCGGTCATCCGAAGAACATCATCATGCTGACGGCCGACGCGTTCGGCGTCATGCCGCCCATTGCGAAACTTACGCCGGCGCAGGCCATGTATCACTTCCTGTCCGGCTACACTGCCAAGGTAGCTGGCACCGAACGCGGGGTGACCGAGCCCGAAGCGACATTCTCCACCTGCTTCGGCTCTCCGTTCATGCCACGCCACCCGTCGGAGTACGGTAATTTGCTGCGGCAGTTGATTGCCGACCACAATGTCGACTGCTGGCTGGTCAACACCGGCTGGACCGGTGGTGCCTACGGCACCGGCAAGCGCATGCCAATCAAGGCAACGCGGGCGCTATTGACAGCAGCGCTGGACGGATCGCTGAAGAACGCCGAGTTCCGTACGGATTCGAATTTCGGGTTCCAGGTACCTGTTTCGGTACCGGGCGTCGACAACTCGATCCTCGATCCGCGCTCAACGTGGACGGACAAGGCTGGATATGACGCCCAGGCGAGCAGGCTGGTCGACATGTTCATCCGGAACTTCGGCAAGTTCGAAAACCACGTCGACAGTGACATCCGGGCAGCGGCTCCACAGACACAGATCGCCGCGGAATAAAACTTTACGACAAACCAAAGGCCCCGTTGATATGCGGGGCCTTTTGCGTTGGAGGCTGCTTTCCGCGAATCAGAGATTAGGCTACCAATTCATGCATGGAAGAGCGCCGTAGCCGGATCAGGATCACCAACCGAATCTGGATCGATGAAGACGATCTGGAGGAAAGCTTCATCCGTTCGGCGGGGCCGGGCGGACAGAACGTCAACAAGGTTTCGACCGCAGTACAATTGCGGTTTCTTGGGTCGCGTGCCGGTCTGCCGGAGGAGGTTTTCGCGCGTCTGATGCAACTTGCGGGTCAAAGGGCGACCAAGGACGGTGACGTCTTGATCGAAGCCAGCCGTTTTCGCACTCAGGAACGCAACCGTCAGGATGCCCGCGAACGCATGATTGCGCTGATCGCCAAGGCCGCCGAGCCCCCACCGCCGCCGCGCAAAAAGACCAGACCAACAAAAGGATCGGTTGAACGCCGTCTCAAAGCAAAATCGGGTCGTTCTGACGTCAAAAAAATGCGTGGCAAGGTGAAGGGTGAGTAGAAACGGTTATTGGATAATCCCTCCTCGCATTAATCTTGTCTTTTCAAGTTCTACACGGAATGCCACAACATCAACTGCCGGTTTGAACAATCAACAAGGAGCCAGACATGGGACTATTTGATTTCGTTAAATCCGTAGGAAAGAAAATAGGCATTGGCGATGACGAGCCAGACGCCGAGGCGCTGAAGAAAGAGCTCGATTCGCACAAGCTCGGCACCGAAAATGTTCAAGTGGTCGTTGAAGGAGACAAGGCAGTCCTGAAAGGCAATGTCACCGACCAGGAAATTCTGGAAAAGGCGATCATTGCCGTTGGCAACTCACTTGGTATCTCAAAGGTCGAAACTGACGAACTGAAGATTGACAATGTGACAACTGGTTCGGTCGCCAAAGCACCCGTCTTCTATACGGTCAAGAAGGGCGACAATCTCTGGAAGATTGCCGAGTCCCAGTACGGCAAGGGCAAGGGAGCAAAGAACACGCTCATCTTCGAAGCCAACAAGCCAATGCTGACCCATCCCGACAAGATTTATCCGGGTCAGGTACTGCGCATACCGGCACTCGATTGATCAGGTCTGATCACCCATTGGCCCGGCGTGCCTTCGTGGGCCGGGCCAATGCCGACATCTGATATTCCCATGCTTTTGCTCGCACCTGGCATCCGCTATTACCCGGAACATTTCGATCCCACTGCACAGGCCGCACTTGTGGAAGAGATACGGGCTGTCGTCGTTGAGGCGCCACTCTATACGCCAGCCATGCCGAAAACCGGCAAGGAAATGAGTGTACGCATGACCAACTGCGGTGCGCTCGGCTGGGTTACGGACAAGGAACAGGGCTACCGCTACCAGGCGCTGCATCCGGTCACTGAACGGCCCTGGCCCGCCATTCCGGCACGCCTGTTGGCACTGTGGCAGCAAGTCGCCGATTTCCCGCTGCCGCCCGAGGCCTGTCTCGTCAATTTCTATTCCGAAACCGCCAGAATGGGACTGCATCAGGATCGCGACGAGCAGAATTTCCAGGCACCCGTGGTCTCGGTTTCGCTCGGCGACACCTGCATGTTCCGCTTTGGCGGTACTGGCCGCAATGACAGGACCCAATCGCTGAAACTCAAGAGCGGCGATGTGATCGTTCTTGGAGGTGAAGGCCGCCTGGCGTTCCACGGCGTCGATCGCATCTATCCAGGCACATCGACGCTGTTGAAAGGCCCGGGACGGATCAATCTCACCTTGCGCCGGGTTACAGCTTCCTGAGAGCGACTTCCTCGACGAGATGATTGTCGCCCTTGCGCAGGATCAGGTCTGCGCGAGGCCGAGTAGGCAGAATGTTTTCTCGCAAGTTCTTGAGATTGATGTTGGCCCATAGGCTTTCGCCGATTGCCCTGGCCGAATCCTCCGAAATGGTCGAATACCGATGAAAGAACGAGCTCGGGTCCTTGAACGCTGTCTCCCGAAGCCGCATGAAACGGCTGATGTACCACTTGTGAATCTGCTCCTCGTCCGCATCGATGTAGATTGAGAAATCGAAGAAATCCGACACGAACGGGACCATCTTGCCGTCTTCGGGCAGATCCCTGACCTGGAGAACATTGATGCCCTCGAAGATCAGGATATCAGGCGCGTCAACGGTCTGGAATTTTCCCGGCAGGACATCGTATGTCAGATGCGAATAGAGCGGCGCGTTGACGTTGCGTTGGCCAGCCTTGATCTGCGACAGGAAGCGCAAGACCATGCCGACATCGTAGCTTTCCGGAAAGCCCTTGCGCTCCATCAGGCCTTTAGCGCGCAACACTTCGTTGGGATAGAGGAATCCGTCGGTGGTCACCAGGTCGACCTTCGGACTTGACGGCCAGCGGGCCAGCAGTTCTTTCAGGACACGGGCCGTCGTGGATTTGCCCACTGCCACCGAACCCGCAACACCAATGATGAAGGGTGTCTTGATGGCATCGCCCGTATTGAGAAACTGCCGGCGCTGATAGAAAAGAAGCTGGCTGGCTTCCACATGCGCCGAAAGCAGGCGCGAGAGCGAGAGATAAATCCGGCTCACCTCGTCAAGATCGATCGGATCGCCCAGTGAACGCAGCCGCTTGACCTCGTCATAGGTCAGCGTCATGGGTGTGTCGGCACGAAACTCCGCCCAACGTTCGGCGCTGAAAAACCGGTAAGGTGAAAACTCGCTGGGTGCCAATTGATCCATGACGTCGCTTTCCGCCCCCCTGACCATCTGTCGTTCAGTCACCGATGCCTTGAACACGATCAGTCCTGTCCACGCGCGGCTTTTTCTTCGTGGCCGGTCTGTGCCGTCCTGCGGTCGAGTTCCTCGAGCACTTCGTCAAGTTTTACGCCGGAAATGCCGAGAACGACGAGAAGATGATAGAGCAAATCGGCACTTTCGGAAACAATGCCCGACTTGTCGCCAGAGACCGCTGCAATGACGGTTTCAACCGCCTCCTCTCCAAGTTTCTGGGCCGCCTTGCCAATGCCCCTGGCGTAGAGACTCGCCGTGTACGACCTGGTGTCGTCAGACGTGGCGCGGGTCGCCACGATGCGCTCGAGATCAGCAAGGGTGAATGCGCTCATTGGACTCTCCAGTCAGCGGACAGGATCAAGGCGCATCGGAATTCCCGCTGCCGCCATGTGGGCTTTTGCTTGTGCAATCGTATAGGTGCCAAAGTGGAAAATGGAGGCAGCGAGCACAGCCGAGGCATGACCCTCGACAATGCCTTCGACCATATGGTCAAGGTTGCCCACACCGCCCGAGGCGATCACCGGCACGCGCACCGCGTCGGCGATCGCGCGGGTCACCGGAATATCGTAGCCGATCTTCGAGCCATCCCGGTCCATCGATGTGAGGAGAATTTCTCCTGCGCCGAGATCCACCACGCGCCGTGCAAACTCGACTGCATCGATACCTGTGGCCTGTCTGCCCCCATGGGTGAATATTTCCCAGCGATCCGCTTCGCCCGCCGCAGATACCTTCTTGGCGTCGATAGCGACGACGATGCATTGGTTGCCGAACTTGTCGGCGGCCTCGGCAATGAACTCAGGGTTTTTCACGGCTGCGGTATTGATCGAGACCTTGTCGGCACCGGCCAGCAGCAATTTGCGGATATCTGCTACGGTGCGCACGCCGCCACCAACGGTCAGCGGCATGAAACACTGCTCGGCAGTGCGCGCAACCACGTCGAAAATCGTCTCGCGATTATCCGATGAAGCAGTGATATCGAGAAAGCACAGCTCGTCGGCTCCTGCCGCATCATAGGCCTTTGCCGCCTCGACGGGATCGCCGGCATCGACCAGATCGACAAAGTTGACACCCTTGACGACGCGTCCGTCCTTTACATCGAGACAGGGTATGACTCGGGCTTTGAGGGTCATGCAGCACGCTCCCTGGCATCGCGCAGCACCTGCAATGCCTCCTCCGGGTCGATCCGCCCATCGTAGAGCGCGCGGCCGGAAATTGCGCCTTCGAGTTTCGCCGCATCCGGCATGGTCATGCGCACTATGTCCGCAATGGAAGCGAGGCCCCCGGAAGCAATGACGGGTATGGAGACCGCCTCGGCCAGTTGCAGCGTCGATTCCCAGTTTATGCCGGCAAGAACACCATCGCGATCGATATCGGTATAGATGATCGCCGCGACCCCGGCGCCCTCAAACTTCTTCGCCAGCTCAATGACGCCAAGTGTTGATGCCTCGGCCCAGCCTTCGACGGCAACCTTGCCGCCCTTGGCATCGATACCAACGGCGACTTTGCCGGGGAATCGTTTGCAGGCTTCGATGACCAGGGCCGGATCGCGCACCGCGATAGTACCGAGAATGACCCGGGACAGGCCCTTCTCCAGCCAGTTCTCGATATGGGCCAGCGTACGGATGCCGCCTCCGAGCTGCACCGGATTTTTCGTGGCCTTGAGAATGGCCTCGACGGCCGCACCGTTCATGGACTGGCCGGCGAAAGCACCGTTCAGATCGACGACGTGAAGCCACTCAAACCCTTGATCCTCGAAGGCTTTCGCCTGTGCCGCCGGGTCGGTGTTATAGACAGTGGCCTTATCCATGTCGCCAAGCTTCAGCCTGACGCACTGGCCATCCTTCAGATCAATTGCGGGAAAGAGGATCACGGGTTCCACCTCAGAAAATTTGCAATGAGAGCAAGGCCCAGCGCCTGGCTCTTTTCCGGATGAAACTGCGTCCCGACCATGTTGTCATTGGCTACGGCCGCGGTAACCGGCCCGCCATAATCGGTAACCGCAACGACATCGTTTTCAATCTCGGCGTCGAGAAAATAGGAGTGGACGAAGTAGGCGTGCAGACCTTGCGGACCGGTCGCGATCCCGTCAAACAACGGATGCGGACGATTGAGCCTGATCGTGTTCCAGCCTATCTGCGGAATTTTCAAACCCGGATCCGATGGAACCATCTCGCGGACATCGCCCTTAATCCAGTCAAAGCCGGTCGAAATGGTCTTTTCCAGCCCGCGCGATGACATGAGCTGCATGCCGACGCAAATACCAAGGAACGGCCGCGCTTTCTTCATCGCGACTTCGTCGATGGCTTCGACCATGCCCTCGACGGCGTGAAGGCCCCGGCGGCAATCGGCATAGGCGCCAACGCCGGGCAGAACAATACGGTCGGCATCCCGCACACGGCTGGCATCGTTCGTCAGATCGATTGTGGCCTTGATGCCATTCTCGTAAGCGGCGCGTTCGAAAGCCTTCGTAGCGGAACGAAGATTACCCGAGCCATAGTCAATGATCGCCACGCGCATGATCAGTTCTCTCCCCGAAGACTGACCAGTCCAACCATGCCTCCGGTTGCGCGCTGCGGCGCAGGCTTCCGGGCAGTCGGGAGCACAGCCGCATCGGATTTGACGCCAGTTGATGGCACAGACTCCGTAAAGTCCTGGCGGAAGAACCAGACAGTCTCGGCATCGTCCGCGTTGCGCGCGTCGACGACGGCAAGCTGTTCGAAACCACGCCGCTCCAGTGCGGCGGCGCGCCAGTTATTGGCTTCAAATCCCACAAGTATCGATAGCAGCAGTGTTACCACGACCGCCGTGTTTTCATATCCAGTAAGCGCGCCTGCCATGGAAATGCCGAGGGTAAGCGCAAATATCAGCGCCGCCTCAAACCACAAGCGTTGCACCAGCAGCCATGGAACCGGCAATATGAACGCCAGTGCGGAAAATCCGTCACGAATGAAAACCGTGCCGTCATCGTCCCGCTGGCCGTGTCGCGAGTGCGCCAATACAAGGAAACTGGCCATGGCTCAGCCCTCCCTTAACCGTTCAGGGTGCCCTTGGTCGAAGGAATGGCGTCCTTCTGACGTGGGTCAGTTTCAATCGCGCAGCGCAGTGTGCGTGCTACCGCCTTGAAGCAGGTCTCGGCGATATGGTGATTGTTCGCGCCATAAATGTTCGAGACATGCAGTGTTATCCCGGCATTCTGCGCCAGCGCCTGAAAGAACTCGCGAACGAGTTCCGTATCGAAGGTCCCGATTTTCGCCGCGGAGAACTCCACGTGCCATACCAGGAACGGGCGGCCGGAAACATCGAGGGCGGCCCGTGTCAGAGTTTCGTCCATGGCAAGATCAAGTGAAGCGTAGCGGTTGATGCCGCGACGGTCGCCAAGCGCCTTGGCGATGGCCTGGCCAATGGCGATGCCGGTGTCCTCGACCGTGTGGTGGTCGTCGATATGCAGGTCACCCTTGGCCTCGATATCCATGTCGATCAAGGAATGGCGGGAAAGCTGCTCCAGCATATGGTCAAAAAAGCCAACGCCCGTAGATATGTTGAACCTGCCAGTGCCATCCAGATTGACCGAAACGGCAATGCTGGTTTCCTTGGTGCCGCGCTCGATCTTCGCGGTGCGTATATTGACGCTTGTCATTGCTGGTTTCCGCCACCTGGGTTCTTGATGCTGCCTATTGATTGTGGCCTTCTAAAACACGAAAGGCGAATCTCCAAATGCTTTGATGGCGCAGCTTCTTGCTACGATTTGCAATTCTTCGTCCGCTTCATACATAAGTGTCACAGAAGGGGTTCGATCTGCTGCCAATTGGGGCATAATCGAGCCTGCTTGAAGGAGATCCGAATGCAAGAACATAACCCATCAACAATGTACGGAACCACCATCGTGACCGTTCGCAAGAACGGCAAGGTGGTCATCGCCGGCGACGGACAGGTCAGCCTTGGCAATACCGTCATGAAAGGCAATGCCCGCAAGGTGCGCCGCATCGGCAAAGGCAATGTCATCGCCGGATTCGCCGGCGCAACCGCCGATGCCTTCACCCTTTTGGAGCGGCTGGAAAGCAAGCTGGAGCAATATCCCGACCAGTTGATGCGCGCCTGTGTCGAACTCGCCAAGGATTGGCGTACCGACCGCTATTTGCGCCGCCTCGAAGCGATGATGCTGGTTGCCGACAAGTCAGTGACACTTGCGCTTACCGGTACTGGTGATGTGCTTGAGCCGGAGCATGGTGTCATGGCGATTGGATCTGGCGGCAACTACGCGCTGGCGGCGGCGCGAGCGTTGGCCGACACCGATCTGAGCGCTGAAGAGATTGCCCGTCGGTCCATGCAGATTGCCGCTGACATCTGCATCTACACGAACACGAGCGTCACACTCGAGAGCCTCGATGCCGAATGAACCCGCCTATCATTATCGCTTCATTCCGGTCGAACCCCGCCATCTGAATATGATATCGGACTGGCTGGCGGAGCCGCATGTAGCGAAGTGGTGGGGTGATCCCGAGGAAGAGATGGCATCGATCGTCGAGCATATGGACAGCGTTTCCGTAGAACCTTTCATAATCATGCTCGGGGATGAGGCGATCGGTTACCTGCAGACCTACGACCCGCATCTGGAGGATGACCATCCTTACCAGGACCAGCCGACTGGAACACTGGGGCTCGACGAATTTATTGGCGAGCCGGATCTGGTTGGTCAAGGGCATGGGCCCCGATTGCTCGATGAATTCGTGTCGTTGCTTTTCGAAGAGGGTGTGCCCCGGGTGATCGTCGATCCGGATCCCGCCAACGGCCAAGCGGTCAAGGCATACAAAAAAGCGGGTTTCATTGCTTTTGACACCCGCACTTCAATTTACGGTCCTGCCCTTTTGATGGCGCGGGACAACCCTGAACTTTGTCCAGATGAAACGAGAATACAATGACAACATTTTCTCCCCGCGAAATCGTCTCTGAACTCGATCGCTACATTATCGGTCAGAAGGACGCGAAACGTGCCGTCGCTATCGCGCTACGCAACCGCTGGCGCCGCCAGCAGCTGGAAGGCCAGATGCGCGAAGAGGTCATGCCAAAAAACATACTGATGATCGGACCGACCGGCGTCGGCAAGACGGAAATCTCCCGCCGTCTCGCCAAGCTCGCCGGTGCACCTTTCATCAAGGTTGAAGCCACCAAATTTACCGAAGTCGGTTATGTCGGCCGCGATGTCGAACAGATCATTCGCGATCTCGTCGAAGTGGCTATCGGTCTGGTCCGCGAACGAAAACGCGAAGAGGTAAAGGCCAAGGCGCATGTCAATGCTGAGGAACGGGTCCTTGACGCGTTGGTAGGCAAGACCGCAAGTCCCGCTACCCGTGACAGTTTCCGCAAGAAATTGCGCGATGGACTTATCGACGACAAGGAGATCGAGGTCGAGATCGCCGATAGCGGCTCAGGCATGCCGAACTTCGAGCTGCCGGGCATGCCGGGCGCCAATATCGGGGTGCTCAACCTCAGCGACATGTTGGGTAAGGCCATGGGCGGACGTACCAAGACCGTCAAGACGACCGTCAAGGAGTCCTACTCCGTGTTGATCAATGACGAGTCCGACAAGCTTCTCGATCAGGACCAGATCACCCAGGAAGCATTGCGCTCGGCCGAGGACGACGGCATCGTCTTCCTCGACGAAATCGACAAGATAGCGGCTCGCGATGGGGGCGTCGGTGCGGGCGTCTCGCGCGAAGGCGTGCAGCGCGATTTGCTGCCGCTGGTGGAAGGAACGACCGTTGCGACGAAATATGGTCCCATCAAAACCGACCATATCCTTTTCATTGCATCTGGCGCCTTTCATGTTTCGAAGCCGTCCGATCTCCTGCCGGAGTTGCAGGGACGTCTTCCGATCCGCGTGGAACTCAGCGCCCTGTCGCGCGACGACATGCGCCGCATCCTGACTGAGCCAGAAGCGAGCCTGCTCAAGCAATATATCGCTCTGATGGCCACGGAAGAGGTCACGCTCAATATCACCGATGACGCGATCGACGCGCTGGCCGACATAGCCGTCGACCTGAACTCGACGGTCGAGAACATCGGTGCACGGCGCCTTCAGACCGTCATGGAACGGGTGCTCGATGACATTTCATTCAATGCACCCGACAAATCCGGTGCCGAGCACACGATCGACGCCAAGTATGTACGGGAAACTGTCGGAGATCTCGCCAAGAACAGCGATCTGTCGAGATTCATTCTTTGATGCCTGGTTGCTAGCTTTCTGTCTGAAAAAACGTCGCTTATCCCTTACGCCCCCTCGCAAAGCGAGGGGGCGTTTTTGTCCCACAATGGTGGTCAGTTTAGGTTTTTCTGGCTTTCGACCGAGCAAGCCGCTATTCGGAACGCCTGATCGTAACTTGGGACTGATGATGAAACGCCACTTGATCCTCATAGCGAGCTGCCTGTTCTTCTCCGGCGCGCTGCAGCCGGCAGTTGCCGTAACGGTCGTGCCTGAGGGAAATCGCAACGCAAGTCAGCCGGGCGTGCCTGCCGCTTCCGCAAAGCGGACGCGCGAGATGAACACCACCTATGAGGCGAAGTATCAGAAAATCTACAATCTGCTCAAGAGCGACTCCAAACTGCGTTCGAAGATCGCCAGTGTAGCTCGAACCTACGGCATCGATCCCGTTCATATTGCCGGCG
Source organism: Phyllobacterium lublinensis (assembly GCF_020164435.1). Taxonomy (GTDB): domain Bacteria; phylum Pseudomonadota; class Alphaproteobacteria; order Rhizobiales; family Rhizobiaceae; genus Phyllobacterium; species Phyllobacterium lublinensis. The sequence continues at coordinate 74,267 of NZ_JAIUDQ010000019.1, forward strand.
CGCTCATAGGAGAGCACACCTACAATGTCGACGCCTACGACCGGCTGCAGACCTACTACGTCAAGGCGATTTCCTATGTAAAGCAGGGCCTGAGCTTCGATTACCAGGGTGAGACCATCGGCGCGTTCGTCAAGCGTCCCCAGTTCTCCTCTTGCGCCCAGTTCAAGGACAGCCTGCGCCTGTGGGCATGCCGAGAGAATGTCTGGGAACAAAATTTCCGTGGCAAGACGGTGGGCGGGAAACAGTTCCCGGACAATCGTTTCAGCGCAGTGTTCTTCCAGCCTTTCTATGCCGGGCAGAGCTTTGGCCTCGGCCAGCTCAGTCCTCTGATTGCATTGCAGATGACTGACATGGTCAATCGCTATTCGGGGTTGCCGAAACTTGATGCCGACCACGCCGCAGACGTCTATAAGACGATCATGGATCCGGACCTTACCCTGCCCTACATGGCCGCCGCACTGAAGCATTCCATCGACGTTTACCGTCGCGTTGCTGATTTCGACATTTCGCAGAATCCGGGCATCACGGCCACGCTATACAATACCGGTGGCGCTGACAGTCGAGCCCAGGCGCTGGCCAACATCAATGCCGAACGTATTGCCACCGGACAAGAGCTGCAATTTCCGGAAGAGAATTACTATGGCTGGCTGGTCAATGAAAAAATCGATCAGTTGCGGTCGCTGTTCTGATATCCGATAAATCGCAGTTCCAGACGCAGTTCCCGCTTTCGACGGAATTGCTCGAGTCAGCGCCTGCGCCGTTCCGGTAATGATTTCAGTTTCTGGATCAGGGCTTGGGCCGTCTCGGCGTCGATTTCGCCGATCTTTGCTGCGAGCAGGTTTGCAAGCTCCGTTGCCGCCGGCGACAGCCCGCCCGTGTCGATTGTTATGCGCGGATCCGACATCAAAGCCAGTTTCTGCAACTCCTCCGCTTCATCCCAGATGATGTTGAAATACTGAATGATGCGCTGCAGCTTGTCCCAGGTTGGCTGGCCCCGTCTGCCATGCTCCAACGCCGAGAGATAGGCGGCGGACACCCCGATCGCTTTCGCCATTTCCTTTTGCGAGATGCCGCGCTCAGCGCGCAGGTCGCGCAGTTTCTCGCCAAAGGGCGTCATGATGCCTCCGATTGCCGGCGCATGCGCACGTAGATTGCCCCCGTGCCTCCGTGATTGCGGGCCGCATCCTCATAGCCATTGACGAGAATGCGAAAAGACGGGGTGGAAAACCAGTGCGGCACCGCCTGCCGCAGCACACCATCGCTTCCCATTGACGATCCCTTGCCTGTGATCACCAGAACATGGCGTAGCTTGCGCAGGTGCGCCCGCTGGAGAAATCCGAGGAGCAGACCATAGGCTTCACTTTGGGTGAGGCCATGAAGGTCGATCCTGGCATCGATGACGACACGTCCCTTGGCGATCTTTTTTTGCGTTGGACGATCAATGCGGTGCAGCCGATGTGCAGGCTCGGGCCTGACTTCAGATCGCAGTGGAGGCTTCGAAACCTCCGGCGCCGATGGGTGAAGGGTTGGCTTTTCCTGTGCCCCTTCGTCCAGAAAGGCGGGTTTGTCCTTGCCCTTGAGTGGACGGGTTGTCCTTGCCACCGTTTCCCAGAGAATCCTGTCCTCCAGCGTAGCAAATCCGTCTTGCGCGACCTTCTTTTTCATTTTGGATTTATCAGCGAGCGCGGAACAAGGGCGTAGAAGTCCGCCCCGTTGCGGATACCCCCGGCGATCTCGCCTGCCGCATCGCCCGAGCCGGCAAAGAGATCGCCTCGTGCAGGTCCGACGATGGCTGAGCCCGTATCCTGCGCGATCATCAGTCGGGCGAAACGGTCGCCACCAAAAGCGGTCAGGTCCGGCGCATGGATAAAGAATGGCGTGCCGAACGTATGAAGCAATCGGTCGACGGCGAGGGATCGGCCACCGGTCAGCGGCACCTTCGCCGCTGCGATTGGGCCAAGGGACGGATCTTCGACGTCGGCTTCTCGAAAGAAAATATAGGAACGGTTGTTCCACATGAGTGCTTGAGCCTTGTCCGGATGATCGGCAAGCCAGGCCCGGATCGACTGCATGGACATGTTCTGCGGCGCTACTTCGCCGCTGTCGAGGAGTAATTTGCCGATGCCGGTGAACCGGTGCCCGGTTTTTGCGGCGTAGGTTATCCGGCGCAGACGGCCATCGGTCATTTTCAACCGGGCAGCGCCCTGAACGTGGATAAAGAAGGCATCGACAGGGCTTTCCACAAACGCGATTTCCAGGCCCCGGTCATCAAGCGCCCCACTCTCGATGGCGGGTCGGTCAAAATATTCGATGAGACCGGCCGGAGTTTGCCGGGCGAAGGCAAAGTAGGGATCAAAGCCGTTCGGCCGGTTGACGTCATCGACATCGACCAGGTCGGCGGGGCGAGCCAGAAATGGAACCTTGAACCGATCAGTGCGTAACGCCGATGCCACAACTTCCGGTTCATAGAACCCCGTAACAAACCCATCCGAGGCGTCGGTACTCTCAATGCGGGCGGGACGGAACCATTTCTCGAAGAACTGCCGCGCCCCGCCATCGGATTCGACGGGTGTTTCACGTGAATCAGCGAAGATCGGCGCAAGCGCTTCGAAGCTTATCCCGAGAGATCCGGATCGATACGGCTTTTCGACAGCCCGCTCAGCGCATCGAACAAAAGCCTCGAAAGCTTGCAAGTGGCTGTCGGCTTCCCAACCCGGACAATCGGGAAAATCCACCGGTTTGAACAGAGGCGACAGCATGGCTTCAGGTCTCGATGGCGATCAATCTTCGGCTTCGGTGGCGACCAGTTTCCAGTTCGGGTCTTTCGACCTCGTATCGCGAGCGAAAGTCCAGACATCCTTGACCTCCGCGACCGATTCCTTGTCGCCATCGATCACCGCGCCGTCCTTGTCCAGCGTGGCCGAAATCAGCTCGCTGACGACACGCACCGTCACATGGGCCTCGGTGCCCTTCATCTCTGCGCCGATAATGTCCGCCTTGTTGATGCCGACGAAGGATGATTGCACCTTTTCGCCCCGCGACTCCCGGTCGGCGATGGCGGCCACGAAGCCATCATACACTTCCCGTGACAGCAGTGACTTCAGCGTCTTGCGATCGCCGTCGGCAAAGGACATGACGATCATCTCATAGGCCATTTTCGAGCCGTCCAGGAATTTGGCGGGTTCGAATGATGGATCGGCGTTCTGGATGGCGCGCAGACCATCGTTGAGCGGCGTACCTGGCTTGGCAATCGCGTCCACCTTCTCGAAGGTGCTTTCCTTCACCTCACCGCCACGGCGCGGCAGCGAGACCACGTTGTCACCGGGCTTCGCCTTGTCGTCGACCTCGGCTGTCCTTGTGTAAGGGTTGAAAGGCGGACGTTCGTTGCCGGTACGGCGACCAAGGACCTTGCGCAGCTGGAGGAAGATCACCACCGCTGCCACGAAGAAGAAAATCGTTCCGAAGTCCAGATATTCCATGTCGCCTGCCATTCATCCCAGAATTTGCTGTCAGTCTTCAATCTTTTGCCGAAATACCAAAAACATATAGATTGCCAAGCGCAATCATACAAATGCTCATCTTGACTTCCTATATAGGCATGAAATTGACGCCGGGTATGGATAATAGCCGGATATCTCCTTCGAAAGGTAAATTAGTTTGCGATCGTCGTTCGTGCCCCTCTTCCTGCTGGCGCTGCCATTTCTGGAAATAGCCGGTTTCATCGTGGTCGGCAGCAAGATCGGCGTGCTGCCAACCCTCGGACTGATCATACTGTCGATCTTTCTCGGGGTTTTCCTTTTGCGTTTTCAGGGCTTTGGACTGATCCAGAGAATTCGCGAAGAAACCGCAGCTGGCCGCACGCCAAAGCGCGAGCTGGTCCACGGAGTAATGCTTGTCTTTGCCGCATTCCTGCTGATCATTCCGGGGTTCATCACCGACATTGCCGGTCTCCTCCTGTTTATCCCGGCAATACGGGATATTGGCTGGCGCTTCATCAGCGATCGCGTGGTGGTGGTTGGCCCCGGCACGCGCCAGCCGACACGGCCAGGCGCTACACGCATCAAGGATCGCGTCATTGAACTTGACCCGGAAGATTATTCGAGCAAGCCTGATCCGGATTCGCCCTGGAACCCGAAACCATAGTTCCAGCACGCTCGCGCCTTGCCTCGTCCCGGTACACATGCTAGCGAGCCATCATTCATTTGATAATCGCGCAAAGCGGACGCAACAAAAGAAGGTTTCCAGACAATGGCTCAAAAGCCCGATGAAAAGGCCGGGAACGGCAACGAAGCTACCAATGGCGAGGGAGCTGCCCAGCAGCAGACACTGAACATACTGGCGCAGTATGTGAAAGACCTTTCCTTCGAAAGCCCCGGCGCACCGCTGTCGTTGCGTCCGCGCGACAAGGCACCCGGCATCAGCATCAACGTCAATGTCAATGCCAATCCGATCGCCGAGAATGATTTCGACGTTGTCCTGACGCTTTCCGCCAAGGCTGGTGAAGGCAAGGAAGTCCTGTTCAACGCCGAACTCGTCTATGGCGGCGTCTTCCGGCTCGTCGGCTTCCCACAGGAACACCTGCTGCCACTTCTGTTCATCGAATGCCCGCGCCTGCTGTTCCCGTTTGCCCGTCAGATCATTGCGGAAGCAACGCGCAATGGCGGCTTCCCGCCTTTGATGATCGATCCGATCGACTTTGCGCAGATGTTCCAGCAACGCATGGCCGAAGAACAGGCCAAAGCCAAGGTCAGCTAAGCGGGCGTCCACTTTGACGATGATGAAAGACCCGGGTTTTGCCCGGGTTTTTTATTGGATTGCGATACGCTCGTTCCAGAGGGCTTTCTCGCCAATCTTTTCCACCAGCCTGGCGTGTGCGAGCCGCTCAGCTTCCGACAGGCGCGATGGGAGTGGCAATGGCCGTCGCGCGATGACAATCAACCCCGCCATATCGGTCGACTGCTGGTTTCCGGATTGCTCGGCGATGGTCAATCCCAGGGCCGCCTGCTTGCCGCCGATCAGCTCGATATAGACTTCCGCAAGGAGCTGGGAGTCGAGCAAGGCGCCGTGCATGGTGCGGTGGCTGTTGTCGATTCCGTAACGGCGGCACAGCGCGTCGAGCGAGTTCGGTCCCATCGGATGCTTGCGGCGGGCCAGGGCCAATGTATCCACAACCCGGTCATTATGGATCGGCGGATGCCCAACCCGATTGAGTTCCGCGTTGATGAATCCCATATCGAACATCGCATTGTGGGCAATCAGTTTTGCGCCATCAATAAAATCGAGAAAATCATGGAGGATTCCAGCAAAGAGCGGCTTGTCCGCAAGCTGTTCGTTGCCGATACCATGGACGGCAAGCGCATCCGGATGCACTGTCTTGCCCTCCGGATTGATATAGACATGGAAGGTGCGGCCCGTGGGGAATCGATTGACGAGTTCGACACCACCAATTTCGATAATCCGGTCATCCAGCCTGTCGAGGCCGGTTGTTTCCGTATCGAATATGATTTCGCGCATGGAATCACCCTTTTGCCCAACTTTCACAAATTGACCAGCCCGGGCAAGAGCGGATCCACTGTTTCCCCTTCTATCCTGACAGGATTCGGATGATCTTGCGCACTTCCGACCGGGTGACTTCAAAATCGTAGCGCGTATCAATGACGAAATCGGCTCGCGCCCGCTTTTCCGCATCAGGCGTCTGTCGTTCGAGGATCGCATCGAATTTGGCCTGTGTCATGCCCGGCCGATCCAGCACCCTTTTGCGCTGAACTTCCGCAGGGGCGGTCACGACGAGAATTTTGTCCACCCGCCCTTCTGCGCCTGTTTCGAACAGGAGTGGAATATCGAGAACGATCAGTTTCGAACCCTGCGCCCGGGCCGCCTCGCGAAAGCTGTTCTCCTCGGCGCGCACGAGCGGATGGATGATCGCCTCCAACTGCTTCAGCTTGCCTGGTTTGCCCATGACGGCGGTTGAAAGCTTTGTCCGGTCCACCTTTCCGTTTGTGATCGTTCCAGGAAATGCCGCTTCGATCAGCGGAGCGGCTGCGCCAGAGTAAAGCTTATGCACGGCATCATCAGCCGAATAGACCGGTATGCCTTCATCCATGAACATCTTTGCCGAAGTCGACTTCCCCATGCCGATGGAGCCAGTGAGACCAAGCACGATCATTTGCTGAAGCCATTTCTGGCGGACCTGTTCATGTCGGCGATGATCAATTCGCGCAATTCGGGCGTTACATCCGGCCTCGTTCCGAACCAGCGCTCGAAGCCGGGCACTGCCTGATGCAGCAGCATGCCGAGCCCATCCGCGGTGCGCAGGCCAAGTGCGTTGGCGCTCTGCAACAAAGGCGTCATCAGGGGAACGTAGACGATGTCCGTCACCAATACGTCCCGATCAGCATTCGACAGATCGACCGCACCATCGTCCTTGCCCTCCATGCCAAGGGATGTGGTATTCACGATCAATGCTGCGCCTTCCAGCAATTCCGGAATTGCACGCCATTCATGACTGCTTGTACCCCTGCCAAAACGGTCTGCAATTTCGCGCGCCCGCTCAACCGTACGATTTGTGATCCGAATATCGTCGAATCCTCGCTGTTTCAGCGCATACACCACGGCACGGCTGGCACCGCCAGCGCCGAGCACAAGGGCTGATTTATGCCGGTCCCATCCTGGATTCATGCCATCAAGGTTAGCGACGAATCCGTAAGCATCCGTATTGCCGCCCCAAAGCACCCCATCCTCAAACCAAAGCGTGTTTACAGCGCCTATCTCTTCCGCAGCCGCATCGCGCCTCGAGCATAATGCAAAAGCGTTCTCCTTGTGGGGGATGGTTACATTGCCGCCAACAAAACCGTTCTTGTGCAGGCCCCGAATGAAATCAGCAAAGCCATCCGGAGCCACCTCGATCGCCCGGTACGACCCATCCAGACCATAGTTCTGCAACCAATGGCCATGAATGAGCGGCGAGCGCGAATGGCGAATGGGATATCCGGTGACGAAAGCCGCAGGAAAGTCAGCCATCGATCGCGCCTTCGCGACGGAGTTCCGCCAAGAGCGGCAGGAGCGGCAGGCCTACAATGGTGAAGTAGTCGCCCTCAACTTTTTCGAACAGCTGCACGCCTTCGCCTTCATACTGGTAGGCGCCGACGCTTTGCAGAGCGATGGGGCCGACTCGTGCCAGATGCCTGCCGATGAATCCCGGATCAAGTTTGCGCAAGGTCATGCGCGCGACCGATACATGCCGCCACAATGTCTGTCCGTTTCTGGCCAGGACCACCGCGCTGTTCAAATGGTGTGTCTGCCCGGACAGTCTCAACAATTGCCTGCGTGCAGCTTCCATATCCTCCGGCTTGTGTAAAACCTCATCGCCAAGCGAGAGCGTCTGGTCCGATCCGATCACCAAGCCCTCGGGATTCTTCTCGCTGACGTCAAGTGCCTTTGCCTCTGCGAGCACGAGCGCCACATCTTCCGGCGTCGCGCCACTATCATAGAGAGGAGCTTCAACGGCGCGTTCGTCTATCTCTGCAGAACGTGCGCTGAACTCTATCCCGGCGTTCTTGAGCAATGTTGCGCGGAACGGACTCTTGGAGGCGAGGATGATGCTCATTGTCTTGCTCTTCATTGCCACGGTTTAAGCGAGTGATCGTGATATGAATTCCGTTATCGTCCCTCTGACCGGAGGGCAAGCACGGCCGCGGCAGTTTCTTCAATCGAACGGCGGGATACATCGATCATTGGCCAATTATGCCGGTGGCAGATTTGCCGTGCGTAGGTTAGCTCCTCAATGATATTTGCCCGATCGAGATATTGGTCGGCGTCGAAGCCGTGTGTTGCGCCGAGCACCCGGTGCTGCCGCACCTGGGATATGCGCTCGGCGGACGCGACCAAACCCACGATCAACGGCCTTTCGGACTGCACAAGGACATCCGGAATTGGCACTCCTATGACAATGGGAACATTGACCGTCTTGATCCCTCGATTTGCCAGATAGATGCTGGTCGGCGTTTTGGACGTACGCGAAATACCGATCAGGACGACATCAGCTTCTTCTATATCTGGCGGTAGCTGCCCGTCATCATGTTCCATCGTGAAATTGAGTGCGTCGATACGCCGGAAATATTCGGCGTTGAGAACGTGCTGTGCACCGACCCGGCGACCTGCAGGCGCCCCCAGATAGGATTGGAAGATCGTGAGCACCGGTTCTAGCACCGAAACGCAGGGAACCCCGATTGCCGCACAGCCATCATTGATCATCGCAGCAAGTCTCTGGTCAATGATCGTATAGAGTACGATTCCAGGTTCCGCATCGATACCGTCCAGCACTCGTTTCATCTGTTTTTCCGTCCGGATCAGCGGATAAACATGCTCTATCGCCCTTGCATGCGCATATTGCGCGGCTGCTGCGCGCCCTGCTGCAATGAGAGTCTCGCCGGTCGCATCAGAAATCATGTGGAGATGGAAGTAATTTACCGGTTTTGTCACAGAAATCTCGAACTCCTGTTGATGGCTGGGGACAAGATCCCGAAGCGTCCACAACTGATGCCAGCCATGTGAATTATTGGCAAGTCATCCACAGTTCGCCTGGCTGTGCGCTACTTTTCCAACACGCGTCTCAATCTGGGGATTGTTGCGACTCATCGTCCTCCATCCCAAAGATATCCACATGGATGTTCACGGTTAGTATTATATTAAACCGTTGTAATTATTATATTTATGAGCATATCCCCGTTTTTTTTGGAATTTGCCATTTCGTTCTTCAAGGCACGCCGCGAAAATCGATGCTGTGGGAAAATACTGACATTATGGTAATTCCCGATACAAACAGACTCTAAGAATCAGAAAACCAAAATAGATCTGAATTTCTTTTTTGTAAGATTAGGGTGGAGACATCGGAAATGGTTCGCAAAGTGATGAAAGTCCTTGGAGGGGAAACGGTCTTTCCTCCTCCGATATGGATGATGCGTCAGGCGGGGCGATATCTCCCGGAATACAGGGAGGTGAGGAAGAACGCCGGAAGCTTTCTCGACCTGTGTTATTCGCCAGACCTGGCTGTCGAAGTGACGCTCCAGCCGATCCGTCGTTTCGGTTTCGATGCAGCCATTCTTTTCTCTGATATTCTGGTGGTTCCCCACGCCCTTGGTCGTGATCTTCACTTTGAGGAAGGCCGCGGCCCATTAATGACGCCGATCGATGTGGACGGTATATTCTGGTTGGAAGCCAGTGGTGCCGCAGATCGGCTGGAGCCGGTCTACGAGACGGTTCGGCTGTTGCGGCAACAACTTCCAACCGAGACAACGCTGCTTGGCTTCTGCGGCGCGCCTTGGACCGTCGCAACCTACATGATTGCCGGACATGGCACGCCAGATCAGGCTCCGGCGCGGCTTTTCGCCTATCGTAACCCGGATGCTTTCCAGAAGCTTCTCGATGAGCTCGCCGACGTATCGGCCGAGTACCTGATCCGCCAGATCGACGCCGGGGCCGATGCCGTGCAGATCTTCGATTCCTGGGCCGGTGTTCTCGACGAAATCTGTTTCGAGAAATTCTGCGTCGCACCCGTAGCGCGGATTGTGAAAAAAGTTCGGTCGGTACATCCGGATACACCCATCATCGGCTTTCCCAAGGGAGCAGGCTCCCTTTATGTCAATTATCGGGAACGGACTGGGGTGACGGCACTTGGGCTGGATTGGACTGTGCCACTGTCGTCGGCATCTTCGCTTCAGGGGGGCGGACCAATACAGGGAAATCTTGACCCGTTGCGGGTCGTGGCCGGCGGTCGTGCTCTCGATGAAGGGATTGACGCCATTCTTGACGCACTGGGCCAGGGACCGCTGATCTTCAACCTTGGTCATGGCATTACGCCGGATGCTCCAGTTTCCCATGTCGAGCAGATGGTTAGCCGTATTCGCCAGGCCGCGACAAGCAAATAGGACGTTGAGCAAAGCATGACAACCACGGGATCGAGTGACGCCAACGCACGGAGTGTGCCGCTATTGCCAAGGGCGATCATGGCCGTGGTTGCCCTGGCTGGTATACTGCTTGTCTTTTTCTATCCGACGCAGTCCTATTTGTGGGTCAAGGCAATCCATGTCATTGCGGTCATTTCATGGATGGCTGGCATGCTCTATTTGCCGCGCCTGTTCGTCTATCATTGTGCGGAGGAACCGGGATCGAAACAGTCCGAGACATTCAAGGTGATGGAACGGCGGCTCCTGAAGGCAATCATCAATCCTGCCATGGGTATCACCTGGCTTGCCGGGCTCTGGCTGGCATGGCAGTCAGCGGCCTACCAAGATGGCTGGTTCCACGTGAAATTCCTTGCAGTCCTGATCATGTCAGGCGTGCACGGCTATTTTTCCAAGGCTGTACAGTTGTTTGCAGAAGACCGTAACGGCAAGCCGGCGCGCTTCTGGCGGTTGATGAACGAGGTCCCGACTGTGCTAATGGTCATTATTGTCATCATGGTCATCATAAAGCCATTTTGACCGGTCACAAAAACTGGCCCAGATATCTATATCATTCATGAAACCTCTTGCCCTTGCAGCCATGATTGGCTAGATAGGGGCTCCCTCTCTAGGAAATACCGCCACAGCATCTTTAGCCATTTTCAGTGGCACTGCATTCAGGCATCGTCATTTCCCTTTCCCATTTCAAACCTATTGAATTAAGAGTTCCGCACACATGCAGGAAATGAAACTACAAGAACTTAAGAACAAGACCGCGGTTGATCTTCTCGCCTTTGCCGAGTCGCTTGAGGTCGAAAACGCGAGCGTCATGCGCAAACAGGAATTGATGTTTGCCATTCTCAAAAAGCTGGCCTCGCAGGAAGTTGAAATCATCGGTGAAGGCGTTGTCGAAATCCTCCAGGATGGATTTGGCTTCATGCGTTCCGCCAACGCCAATTATCTTCCAGGTCCGGATGATATCTACATTTCGCCGTCGCAAATCCGGCGCTTTTCCCTGAAGACGGGCGATACCGTGGAAGGGCCCATCCGCGGGCCTAAGGAAGGTGAGCGTTATTTCGCCCTTCTCAAGGTCAATACAATCAATTTTGAGGATCCGGAAAAGATCCGGCACAAGATCCATTTCGACAATCTGACACCGCTTTATCCAAATGAGCGATTCAAGATGGAACTGGAGAATCCGACCACCAAAGATCTGTCCGCCCGCGTGATCGATCTGGTGGCTCCTCTCGGTAAGGGCCAGCGCGGTTTGATCGTTGCTCCGCCGCGGACCGGTAAGACCGTCCTGTTGCAGAATATTGCCCACTCGATCACCGCCAATCACCCCGAATGCTACCTGATCGTGCTTCTGATCGATGAGCGTCCGGAAGAAGTGACCGATATGCAGCGCTCCGTGAAGGGTGAAGTTGTATCATCGACATTCGATGAACCGGCGTCCCGTCACGTCCAGGTCGCGGAGATGGTCATTGAGAAGGCCAAGCGCCTCGTCGAGCACGGCCGCGATGTTGTCATCCTGCTTGATTCGATCACCCGACTGGGCCGTGCGTACAATACGGTTGTGCCATCATCCGGCAAGGTTCTGACCGGTGGTGTCGATGCTAATGCCTTGCAGCGCCCCAAGCGGTTCTTTGGTGCTGCGCGGAATATCGAGGAAGGCGGTTCGCTGACTATCATCGCAACAGCGCTGATCGATACGGGCAGCCGCATGGACGAAGTGATCTTTGAAGAGTTCAAGGGCACGGGCAACTCGGAAATCGTGCTCGACCGCAAGGTGGCCGACAAGCGCATATTCCCTGCGATGGATATCCTCAAGTCAGGTACGCGCAAGGAGGACCTGCTCGTCCCGCGTCAGGACCTGCAGAAGATATTCGTGCTGCGCCGTATCCTTGCTCCGATGGGAACGACCGACGCGATCGAGTTCCTGATCGACAAGCTGAAGCAGACCAAGACGAATGGCGAGTTCTTCGACTCCATGAATACATAAGCCTTCAGGGATCTGGCCGGAGCAGGTTTTCCAGTTCCGCCGCCGTTCCCACTGGAGCAAGACAAATGAGCCCGCGGCACAGAAATGCCGCGGGCTTTTTGATGAGCACTTCGCCGCCACCCGGCACAAGTTCGATGCTTTCGTTTTCGCGAAATTCGATCCAGATATCCGTCCGGCGCGGATCTGGCAAACGGTCGGCCACCCGGAGAAGGTCATGGTCGCGACTGGGCGTTACCAGCACTAATTTCAGCGGCTCGAGCAAAAGGCTGGCGCTATTGAGAACGCCTGCCTGGCCGTATCTTTGCTGGAGCACGCGGCCGAGTGCCTTCTGCGCGATGGTCTCGGCGCGTTGCCGCAAGATATAGTCATCCGTTGCGACCGCCAATCGTGTAATAGCGTCGATGATCTGGCCTGTGGCGCTCGGTATCGCCTCATCCTGGTCGCCGCGTACGCGAATGATCACGTCGGCGCTGTCGGAGGCGCTCAGCGCATGGCCACCATCTTCGGTGGAATGCCAGGTATCGAGGGCATCGAGCCAATGGCGCGCATCTGCCAGGAATGCCTTGTCGTGTGACGCTTCATAGAGTGACAATGCGGCATTGATCATGGATGCATAATCGGACGAAAGACCCGGGAATAACCGCGAACTGCCCAGGACGGAGTGCGGCAGCCTGCCGTCAACCATCGATTCGGACACGGAACGATAGCAACCCGTGGCCAGCTCTAGCCAGTCAGACCGATGAAAGACGCGAGCAGCTTCTGCCAAACTACGTATTGCCAGCCCATTCCAGTCTGTCAGCGCCTTGTCATCGCGCCCGGGATGTGTGCGTTTTTCGCGAACACTCCATAGTTCCTGCCGCGCCCGGTCGAATCTCGACTCAGTTGTCGGATCCAAACGTTCGAGCGCATGCAGACGATTAAGGATCGTTTTGCCTTCCCAGTTGCCCTCCTTCCGAACGTCGTAGACGCGGCGGAAATCCGCAAACTCGACGGTGTCCGGAATTTCGCTGGAGGACCAAACGTAAAATCGACCCTCCTCGCCTTCGCTGTCGGCATCGAGGCTGGAGGCAAAACGGTTTTCGACCAGCATTTCCCTCTGGAGCCAGGCGATCGTTTCTTCGATTCGGAGACGGAAGATTTCGTCGCCGGTTCGTGCAAAGGCATATGTTGCATGCCGTATCAGCTGAGCGTTGTCGTAAAGCATCTTCTCAAAGTGAGGAACCAGCCAATCCTCGTCGACGGAGTAACGCGACAGACCGCCGCCGAGGTGATCATAAATCCCGCCCTGCAACATGGTCTTCAAGCTGATGATGAATGTATCCCTGTGGTTTCCAGCGCCCGTTCTCAGCCAGGACAGCCAGAGCGCGTCCATAAAGGGAGCATTGGGGAATTTGGGTGCCCCGGAGACACCGCCCTTGCGCAAGTCCATCATGCCAAAGACATTTTCAGCAAACTGGTCAAACAACCGTTTATCAAGGGGCGATGCCTCGGCTTTGCCATCGAGGCGTGCACTCACATGGGCCGTAAGGGCATCCACGTTCTGTTGGACGCGGACGCGATCCTCTTTCCAAACATGGCCGATCGTTCGCAGGACGTCGAGAAAGCCCGGCCTGCCATAATGTGCATGCTTCGGAAAATAGGTTCCGCCCCAGAATGGTTTGCCATCGGAAGTCAGGAACATGGTCAAGGGCCAACCACCCTGCTCGCCCATTGCAGCGAGCGATGCCATATAGATCTGATCGATATCGGGCCGCTCCTCCCTGTCTACCTTGACGTTGATGTAAAGCGTGTTCATCAGCTCAGCGACTTCGCTATCCTCGAAGCATTCATGCGCCATGACATGGCACCAATGGCAAGCGGCATAGCCGACCGAGAGCAGGATGGGCTTGCCCGTGCTGCGCGCCTCGTCCAACGCGTCCTTTCCCCAAGGTCGCCAATGGACCGGATTATCGGCATGCTGCCGGAGGTACGGGCTCGACTCTTGTCCGAGCAGATTGGCTTGCTGAAACATTCAGGATTCTCACGCTCTTTTCGTCGGGTTCGCCGCAGTCTACAAGAGGGTCAGTTTAAGCGTGGATGAATGGAAATGAAACAGCACCATGTTTTTGGCGAAACCATTTTCGCCCTTTCAAGCGGGAGATTGCCGGCGGGCGTCGCCGTTATACGCATATCCGGCCCCCAAACTCGATTCGTTATCGAAACGATTTCTGGTATCCTTCCTGATGCGCGTTCGGCGTTGCTGCGGACATTCAGGGATCGCCAGGGCAATCCAATCGATCGCGGTCTTGTGCTGTTCTTTCCCGGGCCGCAAAGCTTCACCGGAGAAGATTGCGGTGAGTTGCATCTTCATGGAGGCAAGGCTGTCGTCGATGCGATGCTGACAGCATTGTACTCATTCGAACATTGCAGGCTTGCCGAAGCAGGCGAGTTTACGCGGCGCGCTTTTGGCAATGGCAAGTTCGATCTGACAGTTGCAGAAGGCTTGGCAGACCTCATTGCCGCAGAGACCGACAGCCAGAGACGGCTCGCTCTTCAGATCACGTCGGGCGTGCAGACGCAGTTGTATGCGTCCTGGAGAACAGAACTCATTCGCGCACGCGCGCTGATTGAAGCTGATCTCGATTTCGCCGATGAATCGGACGTACCGGGATCGGTGTCGGACCGGGTGTGGCCCGAAATCAAAGATCTGGCGAATCGTATTGGCAGGCACGTTGCCGACGGCAAGCGGGGCGCAATGATTCGTGACGGATATCGTGTGGTAATTGTCGGCGCCCCCAATGCCGGAAAATCAAGCCTGCTGAATGTCCTCGCGGGGAGCGACGTGGCAATCGTATCGGATGAACCCGGCACGACCCGTGACTTGATTGAAGTGAGACTTGATCTCGGTGGCCTGCCGGTTCTCGTGACCGATACAGCCGGATTAAGGCAGACGGACGGTAAGGTTGAACAAATTGGCATAGAACGCGCACTGCAACGGGCAGCAAGCGCCGACCTGGTCCTGGCACTCACCGACCTGTCCAACCCGGTCGAAGCACATCTTCCCGATGTCGATGAATGTGCAATCCTTCGTGTCGGCACCAAGGCAGATCTGGTGCCCGCCGCTAAAGGGCATGACCTTGTCATTTCAACACGTACGGATGATGGAATTGCCAAACTGCTCGCTGTCCTGACCGAGCGGTCGTCCGCTGCCGCCGGCAGCCTGTCCGATCCATTGCCTACGCGGCGCCGGCATATGGAACTGCTGCTCGAGACGTGTCGGGAAATCAATGCAGCCATTGAGGGGACGACAGTGCCGATCGAAGTTCGCGCAGAATATCTGCGTCGGGCATCGCAGTCTCTGGGGCGCATTACTGGTGATGTCGACGTCGAGGATATTCTCGACGTGGTTTTCTCACAGTTCTGCATCGGCAAGTGATTCACGTGAAACATTGCGCGTGGTTCTCGCCAGGTTGGAGTACGAACCATGGCCAACCATGCCATTGTCCTCGGTCCTCTGTTTAACCCGCGGATGACAGAGAGGGATGTGTTACCGTACCAACTCAAGATGACGACGAGCTCTAGCCCCATGCGTGCTTTAGCAAGCGCACCATGAGGGATGTGGGTGGACTGGGCTGCGTTCGGATCGTTCGATTGCAACGGCGAAGCAGTATACGGCTGCCCCCACCGCCGTCATCCTCGGGCTTGACCCGAGGATCCACAATCTGACCAGAGCGAGCAACCGGCCTCCAATACGGGCGGCGTTTGAGGGGCGGTCGTACCAATTCAAGATAACGGCCTGGCTTGGTGTTGTGCGTGGTTCGACAAGCTCACCGTGAGGGATGTGGTGGGTGCGCGATCACCGGGTTGTACTCGTTGGCACGGACTGGCGTTGCAGAATATGGCTCCCTGCAGCCCTCTATTTCCCTCATGCTGAGCTTGTCGAACCACGCACAGCGCCGGGGGGCCAGTCCCAGAGGGCTCCCACATCCTGAGCCTGACGACGGATCAAAGTGCTTGGAGCGCCTTTGCAAAAAAATCTCCTGAAACTTATCCACGCCCTCCGAACCTCGCTTATGCTCATTGCCGTCCTTCCCGTGGGAACT
>NZ_JAIUDQ010000002.1 GCF_020164435.1 Phyllobacterium lublinensis
CGGCAACAACCAGGGTGGCAACAACCAGGGTGGCAACAACCAGGGTGGCAACAACCAGGGTGGCAACAACCAGGGTGGCGGCAATCACGATGGGCCCGGCGGCAAGAACAAATAAGTTCATTGCCTGAGTCTCGCCTGAAAGAGGCACACAAAATGACAACAGGCTCCGCTTAATCGGCGGAGCCTGTTTCTGTTTCAGAATTGGGGGTTACCGGCTGTATAACCACCCGGCAAAGAGTACCAACATGGTGATAACCACAAAAAGTACCACATAGGGTCGCATAGGCGTGAGGTATGGCTCGTATTCGGTTTTCTGAGGGGTGCGGTCGTCCGGGTCCATATGATGGTCACGCAAGTGGAAGGGGAGAGGCCCGGCCGGGCATTGGGGGACTGAGGGCCGGGCCTCTGCTGGTCAATCAGCAGCGCAAATCTGCATGGATATTACAGTCGATTCAATAACCGGTTCCTCGCTATAATTTCTTAGATGCAGGACGTGGACCGGTCGTGAGTAGGGAGAATTGGCATGTCACAACGCAATTCGTTCGATCTCCAGCGGTTTGTCGTGGCGCAGGCCCCGGCCTTTGACGCAGCACTGAAGGAACTGCAAAGCGGACGAAAGCAAACCCACTGGATGTGGTTTGTCTTTCCGCAAATGCGTGGCCTTGGCCACTCTTCCCAAGCGGAGTTTTATGGCATTGCGTCTTTGGACGAGGCAAGAGCATATCTGGCCCACGAGTTGCTTGGAATGAGACTCGTTCAATGTACAGAAACCGTCCTGCACACTGAGGCTAGTTCGCTGTACGCTCTCTTCGGTTCTCCTGACGACATGAAGTTCAAGTCGTGCATGACGCTGTTCTCGGTGGCTGCTGATGAACCGGACAATCTGTTTCTTGAAGCCTTGCAGCGCTGGTGCGACGGGAGTCTGGATGAAAGAACATTGGCTCTGATTTCAAACTGACGCAGCCAATTGCCGGTGTTGCCTTGAACGTACAAGTTCGTCCATTATGTGCTGCAAGAGAAACAGATCATAGTGATTGGATACAAGTAGGTATGTCGACATCAACATCCCTTCGCAAGCGCGCTTCGAATGAGCGAAGCCGGACTAACGATCCGGATCGCACCAAGGCCGACATACTTGCGGTGGCAACCGAAGAATTTGCTACCTATGGTTTGAGTGGTGCCCGTGTCGATGCGATCGCGGAACGGACCCGTACGTCAAAGCGCATGATCTACTATTATTTCGGCGGCAAAGACGGGCTGTATCTGGCGGTCCTCGAGAAGGCTTATGCCGATATTCGGGCCATCGAAGCCGCATTGGACCTTGATATGCTCGACCCCATCGACGCGTTACGCCGCGTGATTGACCAGACCTTCGAAAATGATGATAGTCATACGGATTTTGTGCGGCTGGTTACCATCGAAAACATCAACCAGGGCAAGCACCTCGCCGAGGCGCTGTCAATTCGTGAGATCAATCTTCGCATCATTCAGATCATCGGTGCCATTCTCGAACGCGGCCGTGCTTCGGGTGTGTTTCGGTCTGACCTGGAGCCTGTGGATGTGCATATGATGATCAGCGCGTTCTGCTTCTTCCGCGTTGCAAACCGTCACACCTTCGGTGCGATCCATCGCGTTGATCTCTCGGAGCCCGGGAGGCGTCAGAAGCATAAGCAGATGATATCCGATGCTGTCATAGGTCTGCTTCAGCAAAAGTAGCGGGCGGAAAGTCGTTCCGCCCGCATTTTGCATCAGGCAGGGACGGCAACAAGTTTCTTGCCGAGGTCGTGCATCGGTGTGCGATAGGTTTCGGAAGCGGTTGCGGCAGAAATCGCGGCGATGGTAGCGGTAACCGACGTGAACGCCGCCACCGGAACCCAACCCATCGGCCCCGTTCCCAGCAGAGCTGCGCTGATCGTTGGCGCAAAGCCGCCGAGAGCAAAGCCGATCTGTGTACCAATCGCCATGCCCGAGAGCCGCACACGCGTATCGAACATCTCGCCGTAGAGTGCGGGCCAGACCCCGTTGGAGGCGCTGTAGACAATGCCCGAAAGCAATATGCCAAGAACGAAGATCAGCGGAAGGTTGCCTTGGCTGATTGCCCAGATATAGGGCCAGATCAGGACGGCGCAGCCAAGGGCTCCGGTTATGAAGATTGGCTTGCGACCGATGCGGTCAGCGAGTGACGCCCACAGGGGGATCGCGCCAAGTGCCACGAGATTGGCGAGAACGAGAACAGTCAACATTGTCGACCGGTCAATCTGCATCGTATTGACCGCGTAGGAGAGCGTAAACACGCTGAAAATGGTGCTGACTACAGAAATCAGCGCGGCAAAGATGATGCGCAGGACATCGGCCCAATGATTGGTGAACAGCAGCACGAAAGGTACCTTGGCGGTTTCGTGCCTGTTGGTCTCCTCGAGAAAGACCGGTGTTTCCGGCAGGCTTCGGCGCACCCAGAACCCGACAGCCACAACAGCAAGGCTGAGGAAGAAGGGAATGCGCCATCCCCATGACAACAGATCTGCCTCCGGCAATTTCGAGATCGGGATGAACACCAGGGTCGCCAGGATAAGTCCAGCCTGTGTGCCGCTCAATGTGAAGCTGGTAAAAAACGCACGCCTATGTGGGGGAGCGTGCTCGAGTGTCATCGAATTCGCGCCAGCTTGCTCGCCGGCCGCCGAAATACCCTGCAGCAGGCGCGCAATCACGAGAAGGACCGGTGCCAGGATGCCGACATGGTCATAGGTCGGAAGGCAACCAATGAGGAAGGTCGAAATTCCCATCAGCAGGAGCGTGAAGGTCAGCACCTTCTTGCGTCCGAACTTGTCCCCTACATGCCCGAGTATGACAGCGCCAAACGGCCGCGCGATGTAGGCAACGCCAAAAGTCGCAAATGACGCGATGGCAGCAGCCTGGGGATTGGCGGCCGAAAAGAAGATCTTCGGAAAGATCAGCGCGGCGGCCGTGCCATAGATGAAAAAATCATAATATTCGACAGCGCTGCCGATCCAGCTGGCAAGCGCTGCTTTCCCGGGTGCTTTCACACCTGCTATTGGTTGATGCATGGACGTCTCCTCTTCGTCGTGAAAATAAACGGGTGGACCCGGCTCAGGCGATGGCCTCCTTCGCCTCTAAGCCGAGTTGAATGAAATGGCGCAACATGCGCTCGTGATCGGGTTTCACACCTGTAAACAGGCGGAACGCTTCGACGGCTTGGAACACCGCCATGCCACCTCCGTCGAGTGTGCGGCAGCCTATGCTCCGCGCCGCCCGAAGGAGTGCAGTCTCAAGCGGGAAGTAGACGATCTCCGCCACCCAGAGTTCCCGCCGGAGCAATTCGGCCGGCAGCGGCATACCGGGATACTTGTCCATACCGGTCGGCGTACAATGGACCAGGCCATCGGCGACAGCCATCTCCGTAGCAAGGTCGTGCGAGACCCGCACTTGATGCGTTCCAAAGCGCTCGAAACGCCTGTTAAGAGAGGCGGCCAACTCCTCAGCCCGACCATTGTCCCTGTCTGACAGAATGAGTTCGCGCACGCCCAGTGTCATGAGTGCATGGGCAACAGCCGCACCCGCGCCGCCCGCGCCAAGTTGCACCACAGAAGACAGGCTGGCGCCGGGCAAGCCCCGCTTGAAGCTCTCCGAAAAGCCCCACCAGTCGGTATTGTGGCCAATGCGGCGGCCGTTGCACAGAACGACGGTATTAACGGCCCCGAGTGCAGCAGCATCGGCTGATAGTTCGTCAAGATAGGGTATGACCGCCTGCTTGCACGGGTGCGTAACATTCAAACCGGTGAACCCCGTCAGCTCTGCAGAGGCAAGCAGTTCCGGAAGGGCTGCTGCGCCCAATCCAAGGCGCTCGAGATCGATGCTCTGGTAAATGAGACGGAATCCTTGCTCATCTCCCTCGCGCTCGTGCATTGGTGGTGTGCGTGACGCCTGGATTCCTGCACCGATCAGCCCAAGCAGAAAGCGTGAAGGTTCAGCATTGATTTTTGGTGGATGAATCATGGAGCGACCTTTTCAAGAAGCGTGGCAAGTCGGCGAAGGGCGAGCGTATATCCCTGTGTGCCGCAGCCGCAGATCACCGCGGTTGCGACATGGGAAGGGTAACTATGATGGCGGAATGGCTCGCGGCGATGGATGTTGGAAATGTGGACTTCGATGATCGGGCACGGACACGCAGCAAGGGCATCCATTATCGCAACTGACGTATGCGAATAGGCTGCAGGGTTGATGATGATCCCTCCGACAGTCTCGCGCGCTTCGTGTAACCAGGAAATAAGTTCGGCTTCGGCATTGCTTTGGCGGAAGTCCACGGACAGGCCAAGTTCGCTGCCGACGCGCTTGCACTTGGCCTCTACATCCCCAAGGGTTTCGGTGCCGTAGATTTCCGGCTGCCTCTTTCCGAGGAGATTGAGGTTCGGTCCATTCAGGATCAGAATCTGGCGGGCGTTCAGCATGATCCTGAACTCCCTGCCGATAGCGGGAACTGCCCGGCGCGTGCACAATTCGGTTCCATGTCTCCTCCCTGACCACCGCACAATTCCCGCACATGAGGGGTCGTCCGGTATTGACGTATAATGTACGAACTGGTACGTTCATGTCAACAGGTTACGAAAACAGTCTCGAAATGCCCAAAGATGACCTGATACGATGGTATCCAGTACAGCCAGGGAGAGGCCAGGATGAATCCAGTCGTCATAGCAGTTGCCATAACCGGTTCGGTGCCCCGCAAACGCGACAACCCTGCGGTTCCTGTCAGCACTTCCGAGCAGATTGAATCAACGCACGAGGCCTATGAGGCCGGCGCATCGCTCGTCCATATTCATGTCCGCAACGACGATGAAAGTCCTTCGTCCGACCCTGAACGCTTTGCGGCGGTGCAAGCTGGTATCATCCAGCATTGCCCTAACATGATTGTGCAGTTCTCCACCGGCGGCCGGGGTCGCGATCCGGGTGCGCGAGGCTCTTCACTTTACCTGAAGCCCGACATGGCCTCGCTGTCGACGGGCTCAGTCAACTTCCCGACGATCGTTTACGAAAACCATGCGGTGCTAGTCAGAGACCTTGCAGGAAGAATGCGTGAAAATGGTGTGAGACCGGAGATCGAGATCTTCGACCTGTCCCACCTGCATGGCGCGCGGCGGCTTGTTGAAGAGGGCATGATGGACGAACGTCCGCATGTTCAGTTCGTAATGGGCGTCGAGAACGCTCTGCCAGCCGACGAGCATGTTCTCGATCTTCTGCTTGGCGAACTCCGCCGTATTCTGCCGAAGGCCACCTGGACGGCAGCCGGGATTGGCCGTCATCAGGCACCGGTTATGGAATGGGCCTTGCAGCGCGGGGCAGATTCCGTCCGGACTGGGCTTGAGGACAATATCCGGGTCACCAAAGACCGTTTGGCTCGCAGTAATGCGGAACTTGTGACGATTGCCGCCGAGGCAATCACGCGCCACGACCGCCGTACCGCCACCTGCAGCGAGGCACGCAACATTCTTGCCATCTCAAAGGTGAGGGGAGATTTGTCATGAAAACGTCGATTGCCACTGTTTCGCTCAGTGGCGAACTCCCGGAGAAGCTCGATGCGATCGCACGGGCAGGATTTGACGGTGTCGAGATATTCGAGAACGATTTTCTAGCCTTTGACGGCAGCGCGCGCGAAGTGGGTGCGATGGTGCGCGACCATGGCCTGGAAATTACCCTGTTCCAACCGTTTCGCGATTTCGAAGGCATGCCCGAACCGCAGCGGTCACGCGCTTTCGACCGTGCCGAGCGCAAGTTCGACGTGATGCAGGACCTGGGCACTGACCTGGTGCTGGTCTGTTCGAATGTATCACCCATTGCCCTCGGCGGACTCGATCGTGCCGCCGCTGATTTTCATGAACTCGGCGAGCGGGCCGCCAAGCGCGGCTTGCGCGTGGGCTACGAGGCGCTGGCCTGGGGGCGGCACATCAATGACCATCGCGATGCCTGGGAAATTGTCCGGCGTGCCGACCACGCCAGTATCGGTCTCATCCTCGACAGCTTCCATACGCTCGCTCGCAAGATCGACGTCAATTCGATCCGTTCGATCCCTAAGGAAAAGATATTCATCATTCAATTGGCCGATGCACCGCTGATCGACATGGACCTGCTTTATTGGAGCCGCCACTACCGCAACATGCCGGGAGAAGGTGATCTTGCTGTGCTTGACTTCATGCGCTCTGTTGCCGCTACAGGATATGACGGCTATCTGTCGCTCGAGATTTTCAACGACCAGTTCCGCGGCGGCTCGCCGCGGTCGATCGCAATCGATGGGCATCGTTCGCTGATCTATCTTGGCGATCAGGTCAAGCGGAGCGAGCCCGACACCATCATGAAAGTCCCGCCAATGCCGGCGCCCATCGAGGTCGAGGGTGTCGAATTCGTGGAGTTCGCCGCCAATGAAGAAGAAGCTGCGGAGCTTGCATCTCTGTTGCATACGCTGGGTTTCCGCAAGACGGGGACACACAAGACCAAGCAGGTGGTCCGCTACAGTCAGGGCGGTATCAATCTTGTGATCAACACCGAACGGGAGGGCTTTGCCCATTCGTCTTACGCGGTTCACGGCACTTCGGCCTATGCTCTCGGCCTCAAGGTTGCGGATGCTTGTGCAACAGTTGCACGTGCCAGGGCGCTTGGAGCGCAGCCGTTCGAGCAGGCTGTTGGACCGTCAGAGCTCGGCATGCCAGCCATTCGCGGTGTCGGCGGCGGGGTACTGTACTTTGTAGATGACAAATCGGAACTGAAGAACATCTGGACGATCGAATTTGACCCTGTTGCAGACGATGCTGCAGCACAGAATGCCGGCCTGAGACAGTTCGACCATGTTGCCCAGACCATGAACTTTGATGAAATGCTGACTTGGCTTCTCTTCTACACTTCGATCCTCAAAACCAGGAAGACACCGATGGTCGATATCATCGATCCTGCCGGTATTGTACGCAGCCAGGTTGTTGAAAACGAAACCGGCTCCTTGCGCATTACCATGAATGGCGCCGAAAACCGGCGCACGCTGGCAGGTCATTTCCTGGCAGAGAAATTCGGATCGAGCATCCAGCATCTGGCGTTTCGGACCGATGATATTTTCGAAACAGTCGCAGCGCTGAAAGCCAATGGCTTTGTGCCACTGCAAATATCGCAGAACTATTATGACGACATAGAAGCCAGGTTCGGTCTTGATCCCGAGCTTGCCGACCGGCTCAAGGCGGCCAACATCCTCTATGATCGCGACGACAATGGCGAATATTTCCAGCTGTACAGCCCGAACTACGGTGAGGGGTTCTTCTTCGAGATTGTGGAGCGCAGGGCCTACAAGGGCTATGGCGCGCCAAACGCAATCTTCCGGATTGCCGCTCAGAAACGCTACATCCGGCCACAAGGCATGCCAAAGGGTCACTGACACCTGATTGGATTGGTACGAGGCCCGCCGATCACTCAGCGGGCCCCGCAATTAGCGTCCCGGCATTGTGTTTAGGCGTGAGCGTGGGGATGGTGATAGCCCCAGACCGCCCAGGCCGATATGGCGGCCACAAGAAGCCCAAGAACGACATGCGTCCACATCGCGTTGGTACTGGCGGCGAAACCGAGCAGCCAGGGGGACGCGATCAGCCAAAGACCAAGTACGAGATTCGCCCATTCCTCCCATTCGGCGAAAGCCGAAATTGCCGCAACCGCCAGTGCACCGAGCACGATGGCCACGGCCCATGCGTTCCAGGTCGGCGTATCCTCTGACATAAAACCGACGACCCAAGGTGAGATGAACAGGCATACCGCCAAGGCCAGGTTGAGCCAGTCTTGCGGTTTCTTGCCTTCCATAAGTGCGTTTGCCATAACAACCTCCTTAGATGAAGCTTAAGCAAAGCATTACTATCCGCGTGCATTGCACGCTTAAGAATAAAATATTCCTGTTGCCGGGAGCTTTCAAGAGATTTTCAGCGGTAGAGTCTTAACGTTTTCGAGAGTAAATTCTCCAAAAGCATGGTTCGAGCGATTTCAACGCACAACCGCAGGATGTTTTACTGGAAATCGCATGTAGTTTTGAATTCTCAATCAAGTAGCTGTTGGTGCTGGCCGAACTGAAAACTTGCACTTCAGGTGGTTGGGCCGGCCGTATGCAGCCAGGCCTCGATTCCCTGCGCCGCCGCCCTTCCGGTCGCGAAGCAGGCTGTAAGCAGGTAACCTCCGGTAGGGGCTTCCCAATCGAGCATTTCCCCTGCGACGAATATTCCGGGCAGGGCCTTCAGCATGTATCGGTCATCGACACTGTCCCAGGAAACGCCGCCCGCCGACGAAATGACCTCCGCGATGGGTCGTGGTCTGACGACGGATAGCGGCAATGCCTTGATGCGTTGCGCAAGACGTTCGGTGTCGGCAATGTCGGCGGCTTCCGCCAATGTCCGCAACAATGCGGCCTTGACGCCCTCCAGGCCAGCACCCTTGCGAAGGCGATTGGATACACTTGCCTTGGCGTCCTGCCGTGCAAGATCGCGGGCCAGGCGCGTGGCAGTCCGGCCCGGCGAGAGGTCGAGCAGGAGGGATGCCTTTCCCACCGCTACAAGATCGTTACGCAAACTTGCGGCGTGGGCATAGACAAGGCTGCCTTCGATCCCCGTGCGCGTGATAACGAATTCGCCTGGGAACGTACCGGCATGGGAAGTTGCTGTTACGGATTTTACAGGTTCACCGGCGAAACGCTCCCCGAACGCGTCGGTCCAATCAACGTCGAAGCCGCAATTGGCGGGCTGGAGATCAGCAACCTCTACGCCGGCAGCGCGCAGTAACTCGAGCCAGGACCCATCGGACCCCAGTCGCGGCCAGCTCCCCCCGCCGAGCGCCAACAAGGCGGCATCAGACTTAACCAACCTTGTTCCTGCGGGAGTTTCGAAGGAATAGCCGCCATCCTTGAAACCTGTAAAGCGATGGCGCGTCAGGATCCGGACACCTTGAGCCTCGAGTCTGCCGAGCCACGCGCGCAGGAGCGGAGAGGCCTTCATGACTTTCGGAAATACGCGTCCGGACGAACCCACAAAGGTTTCCGTGCCGAGTGAAGTGGCCCACGCACGAATATCTTCTGGCGTGAACGCGTCGAGCGCTGGACGCAATTGGCCGGAGGCAGTACCGAACCGTTGCACAAACTGCGAATAATCTTCGCCATGGGTGATGTTCAGGCCGGACTTTCCGGCTAGCAGGAACTTGCGGCCAACGGTTGGCATGCTGTCGTAGATCGTTACAGCATGACCGGACAACGACAGGCGCTCGGCTGCCATCAGGCCGGCGGGGCCGCCGCCAACAATTGCAATCTGTTTTCTGGACATATGTTGGTCTGGCACCCGAATCCTTTGGCAGCAGTTTTGGACCGCCATGACCCCAAGTGCAAGACTCTATTCCCTGACGTCTCTCGGCAGAGTTAGCCTAGTTTACCACAGAAGGAGGGGCACGCCTTGTTGGAGCGTGCCCCTGTTTGCACCTACTTCTGTATGCAGGTGTCGACCGTGTCCTTGGTGCATTCGTCAAGACCCGTAAAGACCGGATCCTCCACTGGCTTACCCTCGATCAGGTCGATCATGACCGACGGAGCCTTATAGCCCATCTCGAACGGCCGCTGTCCGACGAGCGCGGTTACAAGGCCTTCCTTGGCGATTGCGACTTCTTCACCGATCGTATCGGCGGCGCCGATGACGAACTCGTTGCTGGCGATCTTGTCAGCCAAAGGCTTGAACAGGTCGCGATAGGGCTGAGGCGCACCAAACAGCGGCCAGCCGCCCATGATGCCGAAAGCATCCAGTTTTGGGTTGGCAGCAAGAATGTCTGTCATCGCCTGGACACCCTTGGCGCCATCATCATTGGTGAAGACAGGGCAGCCCGCGACTTCCGTCCAACCACCTTCGCCCTTCAGCTCTGCGAGGCCCTTCTGGCCGGTCAGCGCATCGCGCATCCCCTGAGCGCGGCGCAGGATATTATCTGCACCGGTGTTGCCTTCGATCGTGCAGACCGTGCCGCCATTGGGCTTGGCCTTCTTGATGTATTCGCCGATCTTGAAGCCCATCAGGTAATTGTCGGTGCCGAGGTAGGTCTTGCGAAGCGCAGAGTCTTCCGCGGCGAGGTCCGCGTCGAGCGTCATTACGGGAACCGACGGATTGGCCGTCTTGATGGTTTGAGCGATCAGCTTGGCATTGGATGGCGAGATGGCAATCGCGGCCGTGTCGGCTTTGCCGAGAACGTCCTGAACGATTTGCGCCTCCCCAGCTTCATCGGATGTTGATGCTGGGCCAGTATAGAAGCACTCATATTCCGAGCTGGCGTTCTCCTTGTTCCACTTCTGGCAACCTTGATTGATTGCCTCGAAGAAAGGATTGTCGAGACCCTTTACGACGATGACAAGCTGTTTTTTTGCAAGGGCAGGTCCGGCGCCAAGTGCCAGAACCGCAGCAGTGATGAGCAGTAGTGATTTCCTCATTTGTTCCTCCCATAAACAGACGGACGTTGGTGTCCGTCACACCAGATTAACTTCGGATACTGTGCAGGACGGCGCATTTTGCAGACGCTTGAATCGCCATGCCAAGTCGAAGAGCATTTTTCAGTCCATAACTCGAATTCCAGCCCAAGAGGTGTTTTGCCTTGCTTGTGTCCACCCAGTCCCTGAGTTGAGACTGGTCGCAGAGCGCGCGGATGTGAGCATTGGAAAATCGGTGTGATCGGGCGTCCTCCCCCGACCTTGCCTACCGCGCTGGTGACAAGGATTTTCCTCCCAACACTAGCTAATATCGCCGAAGTTCGTACGTCAACGGCTATTTGTCATATAAAACGATTTTTGGGTGTTGCGGGCTTGAATTCACCTGAAAGTTGATTGATGCTCGCGTCCGAACGCCTAGAATGAGCTCACCGTTTTCCGTGGAGGAACTTGGACAACGGGATCGCGACAACGTCCGCCACGATTGCGAACGATGCCTGACGACGCCGAGCATGCAACGGACGGGAGGCTATACGACGGATGGCAGTTCTTGAGCTTATCAATATTTCGAAACATTTCGGCGCCATCCAGGCTGTCAGTGACGTTTCAATTTCCATAGAAGCCGGCGAGGTGGTTGGCCTGATGGGAGACAATGGAGCCGGCAAATCGACGCTCGTCAAAATGATTGCCGGCAACTTTCGACCCAGCCATGGTTCCATGCGGATGGATGGCACCGAACTTAATCTTCACAAGCCGGTCGAAGCCCGCCAGCATGGCATCGAGATCGTTTATCAGGACCTTGCGCTGTGCAACAATCTGACTGCGGCGGCGAATGTGTTTCTCGGCCGGGAGCTTCGGCGCGGCTTCGGCCCCTTTCGAATTCTCGATTACGCCACGATGTACCGTCGGGCAGGTCAGATTTTTGCGGAGCTTAAATCGGAGACGCGCCCGCGCGATCTTGTCAAGCAGATGTCTGGTGGTCAGCGCCAGGCAGTCGCGATTGCCCGGACCAGACTGTCCGAGGCGAAGATTGTGCTGATGGACGAGCCAACTGCTGCTATTTCTGTGCGGCAGATCGCTGAAGTCCTGAACTTGATACGTCACCTGCGAGACCAGGGCATCGCGGTCGTTCTCATCAGTCATCGGATGCCGGATGTCTTTGATGTTGCCGATCGCGTGATTGTCATGCGTCGTGGCAGGAAAGTAGCGGACAAGCGCATTGAAGCAAGTTCACCCGAGGAAGTAACGGGGCTGATTACCGGCGCCATCGAACAAGTTGTATAATCGGCGCTCGCCTAAATGAAAGAAATTGAAGGTCGACAATGGCAATAACTCTTGACCAGACGATCGGACAGAAGCAGCAGAGCTGGCTCTCCGAAAAGTTGGCGAGCCAGACATTCTGGGTTCTCGTCGCCGTCGTTCTCGCCTGCATTTTCCTGTCGTTCGCCACGGATTCGTTTGCGACGTCAAAAAACCTCTACAACATCACGCGCAATGTCACATTCGTCGCGATCATCGCTCTGGGCATGACACTCGTCATCATCACTGGAGGCATCGATCTTTCAGTGGGTTCGGTGCTCTGTCTTTGCAGCATGATACTCGGCGTCGTCATGCATGCGGGGTACAGCATCGAGGTCGGGATAGCGGCTTCGATCGCCACGGCTCTCGCAGTCGGCGCATTTCACGGACTGTTGATCGCCTATATCGGCATGCCGCCATTTGTGGTGACGCTTGGCACATTGTCCATCGCGCGCAGTCTGGCGATGGTAGCCTCCGGCAACACGGTAGTGTTCCAGTTTGGACCTGATCACGACAAGCTTCTTGCCCTCGGCGGGGGCGCTTGGCTTTTTGGTATCGCGAACCCGGTCCTTTACATGATTGTGCTGGCATTGCTGACGGGCTTCGTGCTCCGCTGGACCAAATTCGGTCGTCACGTCTACGCGATCGGCGGCAATGAGCACGCCGCGACGCTTACAGGTGTACCGGTCAAGCCGATCAAGGTGGCGGTGTACATGATTTCCTCGCTTTCAGCGGGTATCGCCGGCATCATCCAAACCGGTTGGCTCGGCGCCATTACGACCAACATTGGCACTGGCCTCGAACTCCAGGTTATCGCGGCAGCGGTTATTGGCGGAGCTGCACTGGCCGGTGGTGTCGGCACGGCCTTTGGGGCCCTTGTCGGTGCGGCACTCATAGAAGTTATCCGCAATAGTCTTGGGCTGCTCGGTATCAACGCCTTCTGGCAAGGTTGCTTCATTGGCGGCGCCATACTGCTGGCGGTCTTGTTCGACCGGCTGCGGAAATTCCGGCAGAGCGACTAACGGGTCAAGCGACTTCGCAGTTCCTGCCTGACAGGGACGAAAGCGCGTGTGGAGACATCCCCAGCGCGGCGGCAAGGTTTCGAATATCCAAGGAGATACCAAGATGAAGAAGCGGATTGTATTCACCGGTGGCACCGGCAAGGCCGGACGTCACGTCGTCCGTTATCTGGTCGACCAAGGTTACGACATCCTGAATGTCGATCTTGTGCCGCTCGAACAGCCGGGCGTAAACACGTTGATCGCCGACATTGCCGATAGCGGAGAGATGTTCAATGTTTTGACCAGCCATTTCGGTTTCGAAGGCTTCGAGACCGGCAAGGGCCCAGGACCTATAGATGCTGTCGTGCATTTCGCAGCGGTGCCGCGTGTTCTCATCAAACCGGACAATGAAACGTTCCGCATCAACACCATCGGGACGTACAACGTTATTGAAGCCGCCGTTAAGCTCGGCATCAGGAAGATCATTATCGCTTCCAGCGAAACGACCTACGGCGTCTGCTTTGCGGAAGGCGACAAGGACTTCCATCATTTTCCGCTTGAGGAAGACTACGACGTCGATCCCATGGACAGTTACGGTCTTTCCAAGCTCGTGAATGAAAAGACCGCTCGCGCCTTCGCCATGCGGACAGGGGCTGATATTTACGCGCTGCGGATCGGAAACGTGATCGAGCCACATGAATATGATCGCTTCCCTGCATTTCTTGCTAACCCGATGTCACGCAAGCGCAATGCGTGGAGCTATATCGATGCCCGGGACCTCGGGCAGATCGTTGATCTGGCAATACGCAAGGA
This sequence comes from Phyllobacterium lublinensis, assembly GCF_020164435.1. Taxonomy (GTDB): domain Bacteria; phylum Pseudomonadota; class Alphaproteobacteria; order Rhizobiales; family Rhizobiaceae; genus Phyllobacterium; species Phyllobacterium lublinensis. Next base: position 13,591 of record NZ_JAIUDQ010000002.1, read on the forward strand.
TGGTCTCGGTTTTCAGGTGTTTAACGCAGTGAACGACACCATTACCGCCACGCTGCCTACACGGGAGTTTCTGGCAAAATACTGTGCCGGTGTGCCGGTGCAACGGCCGCTCGCTGAGTTTGAAGCGCCATTGTCCAATCGCAAGGCACGCGAGGTGCTCGGCTTCAGGGAAGAGCACGACTGGCGCAAATACGTTCCACGTTGAAATTGATGCTGGGCCGGCGACCCAGGCTTCTCCACGAGGATCCCGAGTTGCAATCGTCCCATAAATAAATTCTACTTCTGCTGGAAACATTGGCAAATTGTTCTGCGACTTGCCAACGAGGATGACTAGCATGCGAGTTCGAAACCGAAACCCGTAGGATACGCTCCTACCTCAGCTTGCAGGGAACATCATGATTTTGAAGAGTGTCGCCTCGATTGGACTTGGCGTTTTGGTGGCTTTGGCGGCGACAACGTCGGGTATCGCCCAAACCGTGAAAATTGGCAGCAAGAACTTTACCGAGCAATTTGTTGTCGCCGAGATCTACGCTCAGGCTCTGGAAAAAGCAGGCATTACTGTTGAGCGCCGGCTCAATCTCGGGGCAACGCTGATTGCTCATTCTGCTCTGACGAATGGTGAGATCGATCTATATCCGGAATATACCGGCACTGCGCTGGCTGCCGTGGTGAAGGGCGACCTCTCGGGTTCTGCCGACAAGATCTACAAGGACGTCAAGGATTATTACGAGAAGAACCTGCAGCTGACACTGCTCGATCCGACGCAAATCAATAATGGCTATGCGATTATCACGCTTCCGGAGACGGCCGAGAAATACAAGCTCAAGACATTGACGGACCTTGGACCGGCGTCAAAGGAACTATCCTTCGGTGCTGAGGGCGGCTTTGGTGAACGCAAGGACGGTCTTCCGGGTCTGAAGCAGGTCTATGGCATTGAATTCAAGGATTTCCGCATCTTTGCCAAACTGGGCATCCGCTACAGTGCGCTGACAAGCAAGAACATTGATGTCTCCTACGGCTTCAGCACCGACTGGCAGATTGCCGACAGCAATCTCGTGGTGCTTGATGACGACAAGCATCTGTTTCCGCCCTACTATCTCGTACCGGTCGTCCGCCAGGACGCGCTTGCCAAGAATCCGAAGATTGCCGAAGTGCTCAACAAGGTAAGCCCGCTGCTGACGAATGAGATCATGCGTGATCTCAACGCGGCGGTAGAGCGGGACAAGAAGGAGCCAAAGGAAGTTGCAGAGGAATTCCTGAAGGCCAAGGGAATTTGATCGGGTTGCTGTGAACCGCAAAGTTCCGGCGGTCATTTGAACATCAGCGGCGGAGATGATCCCATCTCCGCTGTTTCGTTACTGAGGCAGGACAGCAGGTTTGAACTGGGCACCCAAAAACATTCCGGAAATTCTGACGGCGACCTGGCAGCATCTTGTCCTCTCGGTGTCCTCCGTACTCATCGGGTTGGTGATCGCCTTGATCCTTGGGATCCTGTGTGCCCGCCGGCAGAGGCTTTATGCTTTCGTCCTGACCATCACAGGCATCATCTTCGTCATACCTAGTCTTGCGTTGTTCGCGCTGCTCATCCCCTGGCTTGGCCTGGGAACCAAGCCTGCGCTTGTCGGGCTCTCCTCCTATTGCCTGCTCATACTCCTGCGCAATGTCGTTACCGGCCTTCGGGGTGTGCCGTCTGATGTGCTCGGTGCGGCCGACGGCATGGGCTACAGTGCGTGGCAGCGCCTTGTCCGCATAGAACTGCCGTTGGCTCTGCCGCTCATCGTCTCGGGCGTTCGGATCGCTCTCGTCACGGTCATCGGCATCGCGACAGTTGCCGCTTTCATCGATGGCGGCGGTCTTGGCACCATCATCCTCATGGGGATCGATCAAAGCTATACGGAGAAAATACTCGTTGGCGGCATTCTGACGGCGTTGATGGCCACGTTCTTCGATGTGCTCCTCAGCAAAGCTGAAAAACTGCTGGTTCAGGGGTGATGACAATATGCTAGTCACCGCATTCACCTGGATCATCAACAACCAGTCCGAGTTCTATGAGGCCCTTGGCCGGCATCTCGTCATGTCGGGAGTATCGTTGGCATTTGCGTTGATGATTGGATTGCCGCTCGCCGTTCTGATCATCAATCGCGGCGGACTTGCCATGATCGTCATCAATACCATCAACGCACTGCGGACCATTCCCAGCCTGGCGATCTTGGCCATCATGATGCCGCTGCTTGGCATCGGCCTCTGGCCCTCGATCGTGGCATTGACGGTCCTTGCCCTGCCGCCGATCCTGCTTAATTCCTTTATCGGCTTGCGCGATGTGGATCCGGATGCAGTCGAGGCAGCGACTGGCATGGGCATGAGTCGCCGACAGATATTGACCAAGATCCGCGTCCCGCTTGCCGCGCCTGCCATGTTCGCCGGAGCACGCACGGCAGCGGTTCAGGTTCTCGCGGGCGCCACGCTTGCACCTTTCATCGGGGGCGGCGGACTTGGGGACTTCATTGCTGTCGGAATCAGCATGATGGACATGTCACGCCTGCTCGTCGGTGCCATTCCCATAGCGATACTGGCGCTCGCCACCGAGTTCATTCTCGGCCTCGCCGAGAAATACTTCTTTGGAGAAAGAGCCACTGCATGATTACGATGGAGCATGTCACCAAACGCTATACCGAGGGTGGCGCGGCTTCGGTCGATGACCTGTCGCTCGTTGTTCCCGAGGGGACGACGACAGCCCTGATCGGACCCTCCGGTTGCGGCAAGACCACGACCATGAGGATGATCAACAGGTTGATCGATCCGACCGAAGGCAAGATCATCGTCAATGGGGAGGACGTAACCAGGGTTGATCCCGTCAAGCTGCGCCGCCATATCGGTTATGTGATACAGCAAGTCGGCCTTTTCCCGCACATGACAATCGCGCAGAACATTGCGGCGGTGCCGAAACTCCTTGGCTGGACCGAAGCAAAAATCAGGAGCCGCACGGCAGAATTGCTCGACCTTGTCGGCCTGGATCCCGACGAAATGCTCAGGCGCTATCCCCGGCAACTTTCAGGTGGACAACGCCAGCGGATTGGCGTGGCGCGTGCGCTCGCCGCTGACCCTCCAGTGTTGTTGATGGATGAACCTTTTGGAGCGATCGATCCGATTGCCCGGACTCGCCTTCAGGACGAATTTCGCCAGATATTGCAGCGCGTGCGCAAGACGGTCGTGCTCGTCACCCACGACCTGGACGAGGCGATTCGGCTTGGCGATCGTATCGCCATTATGAAAAATGGAAAGATCGTGCAGTATGATACGCCGGACGCCGTGCTATCCAATCCTGCGGATGCCTTCGTGGAAAATTTTGTCGGCATCGATCGGGCGATCAAGCGGCTCAGCCTTTTCACGGTCAAGGATGTCATGGACAGCCTTGCGCCGCGTGAGGACAGTGCGAAAGTGACATCGGGCAGCAATCTGCGCGATGCGCTGGCATTGATGGTCGCCGCCAATAGCGACGTTCTCGCCGTCGTTGACGATGGCGGTTCTGTAAAGGGTCAGTTGACGCGAGACGCAATCTTCTCGGTATGATTTCACTCACATTGGGAGAGCCAAGCAATGTCGATCGCCTATCGTTCCTCGGAAGTCCCGGCGGTATTGATTGAACCGACCAGCCGCCGTATTCGCCTCAAGCTCGGTGACCGGTTTATCGCCGACTCCACGCGTGCCATCGTCATCTACGAGAATGGAGCCCGCCCGACCTATTATTTGCCGAAGACTGATTTCGTGAGCGGCGCACTGTCCGCTGCGTCAAAAAGCGAACCGGCTCCGCTTTATGGCACGAAGACATTCTGGTCCCTGCAGTCCGAGGGCACATCCTTGCCCGACAAGGCCTGGAGTTATGATGGAGCAAAGCTTGGCACTCCCGAACTGGCCGAATATTTGACGGTCGACTGGCGTTCTGTACGCTGGTTCGAGGAGGATCAGGAAATTTTCGGTCATCCTCGAAATGCCTATCATCGCATTGACACCCTGCCGAGTTCGCGGCTTGTTGAGGTCATTGTTGACGGTAAGCCGGTTGCCCATACCAGACGGGCGATCTTCCTGTTCGAAACCGGAATGATTGCCCGGTATTATTTCCCGGTCGAAGATCTGGTCGCAGGGACGCTTGTTCCAAGCGACTACACGACATATTGCCCCTATAAGGGACCGGCCGCCTATTACCATTTCGAACTCGACGGCAAGCGCCACGAGAACATCGTCTGGTACTATGTCGAACCATTTCCGGAAGCCAGCAAGATCAAGGGGCTGATCTCATTCTACAATGAGAAGGTTGACACGATCCGCGTCAACAGTGGCACAGAATAATGCACCTTGGAATGTCGATCACGCCGTTCGGTCATCACCCTGCAGCATGGCGTACCGGCAGATCGGTAGAGGCGATCGGTTTCAATCGCCTCGCGGCACAGGTCGCCAAGGCTCAAGCGGGAAACCTTGCATTCGTGCTGCTCGCAGACCGCTTCGGACAACGGCCGCTCCATGACTTGTCGCCGGAAGCCGTACCCTTTGAACCGACAACACTTGCAGCTGCACTCGCAACCGCTTCGCGCCAAATCGGCATCATCGCCAGTGCCGCGACCAGCCAGCACGAGCCGTATAATATTGCCAGGCGCTTTGCGTCGCTGGATGCGATCAGTGCCGGAAGATCCGGCTGGAACCTGGTCGTGTCAGCAGAGGCCTTGGCGCGGGATAAAGAATACGTCGAAGTGGTCAGCGGGCTTTGGGATAGCTGGGAGGAAGACGCGTTCATCTGCGACAAAGCTGCGGGTCGCTTCTTCGTCCCGCATAAAATGCACGTGCTTGATCACAGAGGCGAACATTTTACGGTGCGCGGCCCCCTTAACGTCAATCGATCGCCGCAGGGAAAGCCAGTGATTGCCCACAAGCTGACTCTCCCGACATTTGAGATTGCAGCGCAATATGCCGAAGTGATCTTTATTGATGCGCCATCGCCGGAAAAGGCCAACGGGCTCGTTGCGGCCTTTGCTCGACGACTTCACCATTATGGCCGCGACAGATCCGATGTGAAAATACTTGCTGATGTCGTCATTTACCCTGGTGCGACGTCTGCCGGAGCACAGGAATTGCGCGACAGTCTCGATGCGATGGCTGGGCATGTTCAATGGTCAAACGCGCTTCAGCTTGTAGGGGATACGAGGGAAATTGCTGATCGCATGCAGCAGTGGACTCAGGCGGGCATCGTTGACGGGTTTACCATTCTGCCATGCCTCGTACCGGAGAGTGTTCATGCGTTGGTCGACCATATCGTTCCCGAACTGGACAGGCGCGGATTGCTTCAAAGATCTGACGAAGGCTTCACCTTGCGTGATCATCTTGGGTTGCGAAAGCCGCAGCATCCGGCCAGCCAGGTGGTGGCGTGATGAGCGCGGGAAGGTCAATGAAACTTGGTGCTTTCCTGATGGCGGGCGGCCATCATATCGCGGCGTGGCGCCATCCGCTTGCCGTCGCGGACGCAGGTGCTGATATTGCTCATTTCATAGCGCTGGCGCAGATCGCCGAAGCTGCGAAATTTGACATGATCTTCATTGAGGACGCGGCGGCCATCCGTGAGCGTAATGCCAATATTGCGAGCCAGGCGTCCCGCTCGACAATGTTCGAGCCATTGAGCCTGTTGGCAGCGCTTGCCGTGAACACGTCGCATATCGGGCTGGTAGCAACGGCGTCCACAACCTACAACGAACCCTATGGTCTTGCACGGACTCTGGCCTCCATCGATAACCTGAGCCGCGGTCGCGCCGGCTGGAACCTTGTAACGTCGGCAAGCGAGCTTGAAGCGGAGAATTTCGTTTCAAGCGGTTTGCGGCCGCATGCACAGCGCTATGAACGGGCGGAAGAGTTTGTCGGGGCGGCAATCGCAACCTGGGATAGTGTCGATGCCGGTGCGTACGTGGTCGACGGTGGAATCTATGCCGATCCGTCCGGGTTACATCCTGTCGATCATCTAGGGACGCATTTCACTGTTCATGGGCTTCTTGACAGTCCACGCTCTCCCCAAGGTCGTCCGGTAATGGTTCAGGCTGGAGCATCTGACGCTGGCAAGAATCTCGCGGCCCGCACTGCCGACGTGGTGTTCACGGCGGCCCAGACCCTGCAAGAGGCGCAGGAATATTACGGCGATCTGAAATCTCGCATGCCCGCCTTTGGTCGCAATCCAGATGATCTGAAGATATTGCCTGGCGTATTGCCCATAGTCGGCCGCACCGAGAGCGAGGCTCGGCAAAAGTATGCGGAGTTGCAGGAACTCATACCCGATGAGGTCGGCGTGGCACTGCTTGCCAGCTATCTCAGCATCAAGGACCTGTCACAATATCCATTGGATGGTCCGTTACCGGCAATGCCGCAGACCGATGGCATACAGAGTCGCCAGCAGCTGATTATCGATCTCGGGCGTCGTGAAAATCTTTCGATCCGGCAGCTTGCACGCCACTTTGCCGGGTCGCGCGGACACTGGCAAATCATCGGAACGCCGACTCAGATTGCCGATGAGCTGGAGGAGCGCTTCCGCGCAAAGGCGGCAGACGGGTTCAACATAATGGGTGCATATTTCCCGGCCGGGCTTGAAGACTTTATCTCCCTCGTCATTCCAGAACTATGCCGCCGCGGGCTCTTTCGGAAGAATTACGAGGGGCGGACACTGCGTGAGAACCTTGGAATAAAGATACCTGCGCATGGCGCATGAATAGAGAGAAAAGCATGCAACCCATCTATATCGATTATCTGAACGCATTGGACATCGATGCATTGGCCCTGACCAATGCGGAAATTTTGTCAGCGATCGAAATCTCGCTCGCCGCACAGGGCAATGGTGAAACCGTGATCGAGCCGCGTGTCCACCTTGAACCGGATACAGCTTTTCATGGTCATTTCAATGTGCTGCGGGGTTACGTTGCCCCTTTGAACCTAGCTGGCGTCAAGATAGTTGGCGACTTTGTCGACAATTACAAGCTGCAGTATCCATCTGAATTCGGCGTCCTCAACCTGTTTGACCCGCGTACAGGCGTCCCCCGCGCCATTCTGGATGCGACTGTCATAACGGATATGCGCACGGGCGCAATTACTGCCCTCGGCGCTAAGTATCTTGCTCGCACCGGTTCGAAAATCCTTGGCCACATCGGGGCACGTGGTACCGCCTATTGGAACGTGCGGCTGCTGGACCATCTATACGATTTCGACGAGATTCGCGTTCATTCGCGGCGGCCGGAAAGCCGGGACGCGTTTGCCGAGAAGCTGTCAAACGATCTCGGCAAGAAGATTGTCGTAACCAACGACTGGCAAAGCTGTGTGGAGGGTGCCGACATTGTGGTTGAGGCATCGCGCCTGCCGGAACCGTATCCAATGCTGAAGACCGCCTGGATCAAGCCAGGTGCTTTCGTCGTACCCTACGGAACAATGAGCGCGGTGGAATTGTCATTGACCGATATCATGGACAAGCTCGTGGTGGATGATTGGGGCCAATGCAAGGGCGGCAAATTTGGCTCGCTAAGGGCGCACGTCGAAGCCGGCAAACTATCCGAACAAACTTTGCACGCCGAGCTTGGCCAAATTGTTGCGGGTCGCAAGATCGGGCGTGAGACCGATGCCGAGACGATTCTGTTCTGGCATAGAGGTCTGTCGCTGAGCGACATTGCGCTTGGCCACGCCCTGCTCGAAAAAGCCAAGGCGGCTAACATTGGCCAAAGGTTACGTTTCGCATGAGACCGATCATATTCAACGGAACCGGTGTCAAGATTGCCGACATTGCGGCAATTGCCCGCAAGGATGCACAGGTCGAGGTCGATCCCAATGTCTATGATCGCCTGACGAGAGCCCGCGCGCTTCTCGATCGGGCAGCCGCTTCCGGCCAGAAGATATATGGTCTGAACACCGGCCTTGGCGCCAATCTCAAGACGTCGGTCACCACGGATATCAGCATGTTCCAACAGCAGCTGGTCCGCGGACGAAGCGTCGGCGTTGGGCCATCCTTGCCCCGCGACCTGACCCGGGCGGTGCTGGCTGCGAGGCTATCGATGCTTTCGGTCGGAGGATCGGGGACATCCCCTTCAGTCTTCGATGATCTGCTGGCGCTGTTGAACATGAAAGTTCATCCGGTCATTCCGTCAGTGGGCTCGATCGGCGCAGGCGATCTCGTATTGCTGGCATCGGTCGCCCAAACGCTGATCGGCGAGGGTAGGGCGGAGTTCCAAGGACAGGTCTATCCGTCTGCGCAGGCGCTTGAAATGGCTGGTCTGGCCCCTTCCAGACTTGGCCCGAAAGATGGCCTGTCTCTGCTCAATGCCTCGGCGGTATCGGTTGGCCAGGCGGCTTTGGTGGCTGTAGATGCAACCAGCCTCATGGATTTCCAAAGACAGGCAGCGGCACTCAGCTTCGAGGCTCTTGGCGGCAATCCCCTTATTCTGGCGCCCTCGATCCAGCGTGCCCGGCCTGCCGGCGGGCAGACCGAAGAGGCGCAGATACTGTTGGCGCTGCTTGAGGGTTCGTCACTGTTTGATGCCGATCCGGCGATACAGGATCCGCTGAGTCTGCGCTGCGTTGCGCCGATCCACGGCGCGTTTGTGAATGCATTGAACGCAGCGACGGAGGCCGTCGAGATCGAACTGAATGCTGCGGCGGACAATCCCCTGGTCGTGCTTGAAGAAAATAGGGTGTTGTCGACAGGTAATTTCCATACGCCGGCATTGGCGCTCGCTTTCGAAGCCATCGGTGTCGCAATAGCACAAATGGCGCTCGCCAGCGCGGCGCGCTTCATCCAGCTAACGGGTGCGGGCCGGAATGGTTTGCCGCGCTATCTTACCCCGATGGGCGGCGCTTCCGCAGGATTCGTGCCGCTCCAGAAAACCGTCACGGCCCTGATTGCGCAAATTCGGCACAAGGCCAATCCGGTTGTGCTCGATTTCCTTCCGGTCTCGGAGGGCGTTGAAGACCACGCGACACAAACACGTCTGGCCGTTGCGAAGGCGGCCGAGATTGTCGATTCGTGGCGTTATGTGGTCGCTTGCGAACTCTTGGCCGCAGCCCAGGCGATCGATCTCAAACCCGGTCACATCTGTGGCAGGCGATCGTCACAGACATACCGGTTCGTACGCGAGGCTTCTTCCAAGCTGGCGGAAGACCGCGCCCTCGGAATTGATGTGTCTGAACTGGCTGACCGCCTTCGCGGTGAAACCTAGCGGAGGGCTTGGGCGCCAGGTTTGCCCGGCGATCTTCCGCCGGGCCTGTCGGAGTGGCGTCAATGGCGTCAAGACAAAATGGGTATGGGTGATACTTTCCAACCGATGCGCTTTCTTGCCCACCAGCCTTCTCCCCTATTTGCTTTAGACTTGTTGCGCCGGCCGAGGGTGGCAGCGGCACGCGCTGCCGCGAGGGGCCTCTCGCAACCTGCTTAGCTAATTCCGATGGCACTTGGCATGATTAGGATTTGTGCAAAGTAGCCTCCAGGTATTTCAGTGACCAAAACAAAATCTGAACGAAATTGAGTTTGGCAAGCCGAAGGACTGCCGACGCGGCGGAGGATCGGGCTGAAGCAGTGGCGGTTGGACGATAAGGAAACGCAACGCATCGCCGACGTAACCATCGATCAACATGGCCGATCGGCGGCCATTCTCAAACCGAAGGCTGAAGAAAACTATCCCTAAACCAAGAGGAAACACCATGAGTGAAATCGTCGACATCCACCCGCACATCGTGTCTGCAGATGAAGCACGCTATCCGGTCACGCCGATCGGCGGCAAGCGCTCAGACTGGTCGCATGAGCGTTCGATCACGCTGGAGCAGCTCATCGAAAGCATGGACGAGGCCGGTGTGGACAAGGCGGCCGTCGTGCATTCCTCAACTACCTATGGCTTTTCCTGCGAGTATGTCTCGGATTCGGTCCTGCGTCATCCCGATCGGCTGACCGGGGTGTTCTCGGTCAACGTGCTTGAGCCGAGCGCGCCGGCCGACATGAAGAAGTGGTTCGAGCGCGGCTGCACGGGCATGCGCATTTTTTCGCGCGGCAGTACACTGTCCGGGTCCTGGCTTGCCATCGATGATCCGCGCATCTTCCCCTGCTACGAATATGCGTCCGAAAAGGGCATATCCATCGCTTCCAACATCACGGTGGAATTGTTCGACCAGCTGGAAAACGTGCTCAAGCAGTTTCCCAAGGTGAACTATGTTCTCGACCACCTCGGCAGGACGGACTTCCATTCCGATGGTGCGCCATTCAAGGCGGCCGAACCCCTGTTTCGCCTAGCCAAATATCCGAACCTTTACCTGAAGGTCGCGACCCGCAACTTCTCCGAGGCAAACAACGGCAAGTCGACTTCCGAAACCCTGTTCAAGAAGCTGACGTCGGAATTCGGCGCCAACCGCATGGCTTGGGGGTCAAACTATCCGGCATCGGCGGGAACGTTGAAGGAATTGCTTCAGCTGGCGAAGACCGGCCTTTCATCCCTGCCGCAGGCCGACCAGGACTGGATTCTCGGCAAGACGGCGCTGCATCTCTATCCGGTGCTCGACAAGAACAAGGCCGCTGCGGCCTGAACTGCTGCGGTATCGTGGATCATTCGAGGTTGGCCGAGCTCGGGCTTGGTCAGCGTCTCGGATAGCGGACCCAGCCGACACATGACGACCATATGGCGCACTGCCTTGAGTGCGTCCAATCACAAAAGCGGTTCCGAGAACCGGGCAAGGGAGAGAAGAATGAGTGAAATCGTCGATATCCACCCTCACATCGTGTCTGCAGATGAAGCGCGCTACCCGGTCACGCCGATCGGCGGCAAGCGCTCCGACTGGTCGCATGAGCGTTCGATCACGCTGGAGCAACTTATCGAAAGCATGGACGAGGCCGGTGTGGACAAGGCGGCCGTCGTCCATTCCTCGACCACCTACGGTTTCTCCTGCGAATATGTATCGGATTCGGTCCTGCGTCATCCCGGTCGGCTGACCGGGGTGTTTTCGGTCAACGTGCTTGAGCCGAGCGCGCCGGCCGACATGAAGAAATGGTTCGAGCGCGGCTGCACGGGCATGCGCATCTTTTCGCGCGGCAGCACGCTGTCCGGTTCCTGGCTTGCCATTGACGATCCACGCATTTTCCCCTGCTACGAATATGCGGCAGAAAAGGGCATATCCATCGCTTCCAACGTGGCCTTCAAGGATTACGACCAGATGGAGAATGTGCTGAAGCAGTTCCCGAACGTCAAATTCATCACTGACCACATGGGAAACAGCGATTTCAGTGACGGTGCGCCGTTCAAGGCGGCCGAACCCCTGTTTCGCCTGGCCAAATATCCCAACCTGTTTCTCAAGGTCGTCACGCGCAATTTTCAGCAGTCCAACAATGGCGAGGCAACATCCGCAACGGTGTTCGAGAAGATCGTTTCGGAATTCGGTGCCAATCGCATGGCCTGGGGCTCCAACTACCCGGCGTCCGCCGGCTCGCTCAAGGACCTTCTTACACTGGCAAGGAAATCGCTTTCCTCGCTGCCACAGAGCGACCAGGACTGGATCCTCGGCAAGACGGCGCTTCATCTTTATCCGGCTCTGGTCAAGCAGAACGTCGCGGCAGCCTGACACCGCTCCGGTCAAGCGCGGAGCATATGACAGGAAAATTGAGCGGGCGGCATTCCAATGGGCCCGCAAGCGAGGAAACAGATGAGCGAGATCGTTGATATCCACCCGCATATCGTCTCCGATGACGAGAAGCGCTATCCAATCACCCCGATCGGCGGCAAGAGGTCCGACTGGTCGCATGAACGCTCGGTGACGACGGAAACGCTGCTTCAGTCCATGGCCGAGGCGGGGGTCGACAAGGCTGCTGTCGTTCACTCCTCGACCACATACGGCTTCTCCTGCGAGTATCTGGCAGATGCCGTGGCGGAGCATCCGGACAAGCTGACGGGGGTGTTTTCGATCAACGTCCTGGCACCTGACGCCGCCGAGACAATGCGGCACTGGTACGAAAAGGGCCTGACGGGGATACGCATCTTCACGCGAGGCAGCACGATGAAAGACGCGTGGCTTGCCATCGACGATCCCAGGGTATTTCCCTGCTACGACTATGCCGAACAGAACCGCATCCCGGTTGCCGTCAACGTGACGATTGACGTCCTCTCGCAGCTTGAGAATGTGCTGAAGCAGTTTCCAAGGGTCAACTTCATTCTTGACCAGCTCGGCAAAGCCGATTTCAGCAGCGGAGCGCCCTATGAGCCTGTCCAGCCGCTGTTCGACCTTGCGAAATATCCCAATCTTTATCTGAAGCTCAAGAGCGCTGCCTTCTCTGAGGCGAAGAAGGGCAACTCCACGCCAGAAGCGATGTTCGGCAGGCTCGTGGCCGAATTTGGTGCCAATCGCCTGGCCTGGGGTTCGAACTATCCGGCATCCAACGGCTCGTTGAAGGACCTCCTGGACCGGGCAAGGCAGGGCCTCTCTTCGCTTTCAGGGAGCGATCAGGATTGGATCCTCGGCAAGACCGCCCTTCATCTCTACCCGGCTCTCGACCGCGCACTGCCGCGGTCTGAGACCGCCCAGCGGCCAGCATTCGTTGCAAAGGGAGGTCGCTGAAATGGTCTATTCCTCCGAGGGCAGAGACATCCGGTTCGTGGCGGTCGGTGACGCCATGCCAACGCGTAGTCTGACGCGGTTCGAAGAACCCGAATATCTGCAGCTGGTCGAATTGCTTCGATCCGCGGACGCGTCGATTGCCAACCTGGAAACGACCGTTCGCACCGAGAATGAGGGCAACCCGAACGTTTCGACAGGAACCATCATGTCGACCCCGCCCGAACTGGTGGGCGATCTCCAATGGATGGGCATCAACCTGGTGTCCGCCTCCAACAACCATGCCTGCGACTATGGTGTCGGCGGTATTCTCGCGACGAAGAAATACCTTGGCGAGGCGCGGCTGCCATTTGCCGGGATTGGTCCGACCCTGATGACGGCGCGAGCGCCCGGCTATCTCGACACCAGGAACGGACGGGTGGCGATCGTATCGGCGACCTCGTTCTTTGGCGCCCATGCGCGGGCAGGAGACAGCAGGCCGGATACGCCCGGCCGGCCGGGCATCAATCCGCTGCGGTTTACCAAGGTGCATACCGTCGATGAAAAATCGTTCGGTGAGATTTCACGGATGAAGGAAGCGCTTGGCTATGCCAAGGCGCAGAAGCGAAATGCCAGCCACTTCTATTCCAGCACCGAAGCGCCGCTGGATCGCGCAGAAGAGATTGTCTTCCTCGACAACAAGTTCCGCTTGGGTTCGGATTTTTCCGTGACGACCGCCGTTCATCCGGAAGATGCGGCAGACAATCTGCGCCAGATCAGTGACGCCCGCCGGCGCGCCGATTGGGTGGTGTTTGCCTTTCACAACCATGAGCTCGGCCCGGCCGGTCAGGAAGAGGCCAAATCCAAGGCGGACATGGAAGAACCGGCGACGTTTGCGCTTGAGTTCTGCCACGCCGCGATCGATGCCGGTGCAGACATGGTGGTCTGCCACGGCCCGCATGTGCCCTTCGGCGTCGAGATCTACAAGGGAAAGCCAATCCTGCATTCGCTGGGCAACTTCATTCTCCAGAACGATACGGTGACTGCCTATCCGGCCGACGCCTATGCGCGCTTCGGCATGGCCGTCGATGCCACGCCCGCCGACTTCATTGAAGAACGCTCCGGCAACGGCACGAAAGGTTTCGACGGCTCGCGACGATATTGGTCGAGCATCGCAGCTGAATGTGAATTCAAGGCGGGTCGCCTCTCGAAGCTGATCCTGCATCCACTCGACCTTGGCTATGGCACGCGGCGGTCGGAACGGGGCAGGCCGGTTATTGCCACCGGCGAGGTTGCACAGTTCGTGCTGGAGCGCGTCAAACATCTCAGCGAGCGCTTCGGCACCACAGTGGTGATCGAGGGAGAGCGCGCAACCGTTGCCATCGAATAACGCCGGCGCCACGGGGCATTGGCATCATATGCAAGGAGACAGTCTTGGCTAACAACGACAAACCGGTTGGCATTTCCCTGCGGACCTATGGCCATACCGCCGATATCAAGAACGGGAATATCCCCGTTGACGGCGCAAAGCTCGATTTCATCGAGGTCGTTCCGCAGGTTGCCGCATTCAGGCGCATGATCCGCGACGTCGAGTTCGAAATCTGCGAACTGGCGCCGACGACCTATTTTATCGCCAAGGCCATCGGCCATGCGCCCTACAAGGCGCTGCCGGTCTTTTTCGAGCGACGATTCCATCACGGAGGCTTCGTTGTCCGCGAGGATTCCGGCATCAATACCGTGCGTGACCTCGAGGGCAAGCGGGCAGGGGTCCGGTCCTATTCCGGTACGACCGGCGTGTGGACCCGCGGTGTCTACATCAACGAGTTCGGCCTTGACAATGACAGGGTGACTTGGGTTGTCGATGACGAGGAGCACGTCACGCAACTGAAACTGCCACCGAATGTGGAGCATGCCCCGCCGAAATCACTGCCGCAGCTGATGGCATCGGGCAGTATCCAGGGAGGCTTCCTGAGCCGGGCCGACAAGGCGGCGAATGACGGCCATGCTGGCCTGGGTCGGGCCGGCCTTTCGGCGGAAACCGCGCAGTATCGCGAGCTCGTGGACAATCCGTTCGAACGCGGCGTTGAATGGTACAATCGCACAGGCATTTATCCGATGCACAGCCTGCTGGTTATTCGTGACGACGTGCTGGCCGATCGGCCCGGCTTGGCCCATGCGCTCTATGATGCCCTCAAGGAAGGCAAGCGCCGCTACCTGGGAAGCCTCGACAACGGCACCGCCGACGCGGCGATCGACAATCGCTATCGCAAGCAGCAGAAGGCGGTGGGCGATCCGCTGCCATATGGCTTGAGGGCGAATATGCCAACGCTCGAAGCGCTGATGACTTATGCAGTGCAACAGAAGCTGATTCCCCGCGCCCTGCCGGTCAAGGATCTCTTCCTCGACATCGATTAAGCGCGATGGTGAGGCTTCGCACGCTTCTCGGCAACCATGCCCATCTGCAGCCTCTGAAGGACGGCCGCATCCGTTCCCCAAGGGTGACGCTGGATTTCGCCGACGAACCCCAGCCGCACGAGGCCTTCAAGCCGTTCGTGCGCGATCTGGCGTTTGATTGCGGTGAGCTTGCCATCGTCACCTATCTTCAGGCCAAGGCCTTCGGAAAATCGCTTGTGTTGCTGCCCGTCGTCGTCAGTTCGCGCTTTCACCACGGCAGCATCTGCTACAACTCTGCCCACGGCGAACTTTCGCCGAAGGATATTGAGGGCCGTTCGGCCGCCGTCCGCACATATTCCCAGACAACGGGCGTCTGGGTCCGAGGAATCCTCGATCAGGACTATGGCGTCGACAGCGATCAGGTCACCTGGGTGACCTGCGACGAGTCACATCTGGCGGAATATTCCGATCCGGCCAACGTCGTTCGCGCAGCGCCCGGCCAACAGCCGGACGGTTTGCTGGGAGACGGGGAGGTCGCGGCGGCGATCCCCATCTCGCTTGCATCGAGGGCGCTCTATACACCTCCCTATAGGACACTCGTTCCGGATCCCCAGGCGGCAGCGATGCAATGGTATGAGCGGCACCATATCGTACCGGTCAATCACCTCTTCGTTGTGCGCAAGTCGATCGTGGAATCCGATCCGGAGTCGGTCGTGGAGCTGGTGCGCATGCTCCGCGAGAGCAAGGAAGCGGCGGGCGCCAGGTCGGACCTCGGCATAGACATGGTGCCGTTCGGCATCGAGGAGAATCGCAGGAATCTCGAACTGGTTATCCAGTTCGCCTATCAGCAGCACCTGATCGATCGGCCGTTCGAGGTCGATGAGCTGTTCGATGACATTCGAGGCATCGCCGGGGCCGCGGGCATGACAAGCTAGGAGGAGCGCTCACAATGGCGGATGAAACATCGCAGCTTGCCGAATATGCAGCCGGTCTCAGATACGAAGACATCCCGCCGGACGTGCTTCGCCGTGCCAAGGACTGCCTCATCGATTCGGTTGCCATTGGTTATCGCGGCAGCCGTGCGAGATGGATCGACATCCTAAAGGGATATGTTGGGACACCCGCGACGGGCGCTTCGGTCCTGTTCTCAAATATCGCGCCGAACAGCACGCCCGAGATTGCTGCGCTGGTGAATGGGCTGCTGATCCATGGCCTTGAAATGGACAGTCTTCGCAAACCGGGCGTTGGCGTGCATCCAGGTGCCACCATCATTCCGGCTGCGCTCGCAGTAGCGCAGCAGAAGAATGCTTCCGGAACCCAGCTGCTGACGTCGATCGTGGCGGGTTGCGAAGTGCTCATCCGCGTTGGCAAGGCGACGAAGCAGTCCATTGAAACCAATGGCTTCCATGCACCGGCGATCACCGGTCCGTTCGGCTCAGCCGCCGCCGCGGGCCATCTGCTGGGTATCGACGGCGCAAGGATGGCAAGCGCTTTCGGCATAGCGGGTTCGATGAGCGGCGGACTGATGCAGTTTGCAGCTGGCGGCGGGCCCCTGGTGAAAAGGCTTCATCTCGGCAAGGCGGCCCAGAACGGGGTTGCGGCCGCACTGTGGGCAGCATCAGGCATGGTCGGACCATCGGGCGTCCTGGAGGGCAAATACGGCCTGCTGAACGGTTTCTGTTCCGAGCATGATGCCAGCCTGCTTGTCGTTGGGCTTGGCGAGACGTTCGAGACGCTGTCGATTTGCTTCAAGCGCTACGCCGCGCACATCACCGCCCACATGCCGATCTTTGCCGTGGAGGTTCTGCGTTCGGAAAACAGCTTCGTTCCGGACGATGTGGAGCGCGTGATTGTGAGGGGCACGCATCGTATGGTTCATCACAATTCGAACCAGCAGCCGAGCGACCCGATCAGCGCATCCTACAGCATCCCGTTCTGCGTGGCGGTGGCGCTCTACGGCCACGAGGCCGACCCTGATGCCTTTGGGGAACAGTCGTTGCGCCATGAGGGCATGCGTCAGCTTCGCGACCGTATCTCCGTCGAGCTGCGCGACGGTGCCGGCGGTCATTCCGACTGGACCGCGGAGATCGAGATCGAGCTCCGCGACGGGCGTGTCTTGCACCGCTATCAGGAGGATTTTCCGGGCACGCCGACGATGCCGACAACCGCCGAGCAATTGGGACGCCGCTTCTTGACCCTCACGGAGCCTGTGTGCGGTCACCACGGCGCAAAGGACCTGCTAGCGCGGTTGGAAAACATCGAGAACGAAAGTGGAATTACGTGGATCGGGCAGCTCCCGCACGCTGCTTGACAGCCTGCGCGTCTCCGGTCAGGCAGCAGGGCGAGAAGGTTCGAGGAGATTCGCATGATTGACCATTGGCGGTCCGAAGACAGAGCCGTCTGGCGGAGGCGCGAATGACCGAGGTCAAGCAGAATGGGCCTTCGGTCCTGCAGATGTTCACCATCGCCTTCAAGGTCAGCATGTTCAGCTTTGGCGGTGGAGTCTCGGGCTGGACGTTTCGAGAATTCGTCAACAAGCGCGCATGGGTTACGGAAGTCGAATTCCTCAGCGACATGGCGGCCGCCCGCATTCTGCCGGGAGCCAATTCGGCTAACGTCACGGCCATTCTGGGCTATCGGCTTCTGGGTGTAAGGGGGGCGATCGCAGGACTCGCGGGCAACCTGATCGGCCCGTTCTGTCTGGTGCTTGCCATCTTTTATCTGCTCCGATGGTTCACGGGGCCCGCGATGGATGCGGTCATGCAAGGAGCTGCGGCGGGGGCAATCGGTCCCGTTTTCTACGTGATGGTCCGGAGCATCCGGCATGGTGGCAAGGAATGGTATGGAGCATTGGTCCTTATCGCTACCGCCGTCGCAGTCCTTGCGAAAATTCCCCTGTTGCTGACGGTCGCCGTTGCACTGTGCATCAGCTTCGCCGGGGTAAGACTTTTTGGGCGCACCCATGAAGGATGAGGGCTTCAATCTTCTGATAAAGCTGTTCCTGGTCTTCGCCCCGCTTTCATTGTCGGCGTTCGGCGGAGGCATATCCGTCCTCTCGGCGATCCAGCATCAGGTGGTCGATGTCTATCACTGGACGACGGGTCCGGAGTTCCTGGAACTCTTTGCAATTGCGCGGGCAGCACCCGGTCCCGGCTCGATGATGTTGACCACGCTGATCGGTCTGAAAGTCGCGGGCATACCCGGCGCGCTGGTCGCCACGATCGGCATGTTCCTGCCCTCGTCGATCCTTTGCATCGCCTGTGCCGCCATATGGGGCCGTTATCGTACCCATCCCGTCATGCGAACCCTGGAAAAAGCGCTGCTGCCCATCGGGGCGGGCCTGCTCATTGCAGGTGTCACCAGCATCGGCATGCTGGTTTCGACCAGCCTCGGCCTGCTGGCAATTGCTGCGGCATCGGCGGCGGCATGCCTGTTGTTGCCTGGCCTGCATCCCCTGATCGTCATCGGTGCCGGAGCTGTGGCCAACCTTCTGATCAGCCTGCTCTTTGGCTGAGCGAGCCGCATCACGGAGGTGCGTTGGGCTTTATGGGGTGAGCGAGGAAAGCAGCTCGGCCATGTCGGTTTCACTATCGAGCGCCCAGAGACGCCTCAAAGCCGCCCGGGCGCGATCTTCTCCCAGAACCGGGGTGACAAGGCCGACAAACTTGGTGCTCAGCCCTTCGTCGGAAAGCGGGAATTCCGGCGCGCCGAGCGCCTCGTCCACCTGCTTGGTGAAGCGACCCTGCTTCGTGGTGACCGTGACTTTCGACGGTCGCAAGGCTGGGTAGAGCTTGTCCATTTCCTCCGTCACGACCACCCGAACCCGACCGCACAGGTTAGCAATGGAGGGGTCATCGAGAACCTCACGCTCGAAATGTCCGAGCTGGATGTCGTGATATGTCGCCGAGATCGCCATGATGAATGGAAAGCTCAGCTGAGCGGATGCAAAATCATTCCATCCCATATCCGCAAATTCACCGGCAAGATGGTAGGTTTCGACGAGGATCTCATCTATTTCCGACGCCTCTATTCCGAACTCGTGAATGAGGAAGATCAGCGCTTCCGCGGCTGGTTGCAAATGCCTGCAACAGGCGAAAGGCTTTATATAACATCTACTTATCAGGTAGTGTGTTCCATTTGAAGGGGTGAATTTTTCCGCTTCGGCACCGGAGGCAAAACATTGAAGGAAGCCATCCTTGCCCTCGACGACGTTGGGCGGTCCGGCAATTCCCTCCTTCGCAAAGAGAGCCGCCTGAAGTCCCTCGCGAGCGGCATGCCCGCCATGCAGGCGTTTTACCTCGGCACCTCCGCTCACATAGGCATGCAGGCCTGCCGCGCTGCTGGCCGCAAGTCCGAGCGCGTTGGATGAGGCCTGGTGCGACAGGCCAAGCAGTTTGGCAGCACCGGCCGCGGCGCCGAGCGTCCCGATTATACCAGTGGGATGGAACCCCCTGCGCCTGAGCACGGGGTGCACGGCCTGTGCAATGGACAGCATCGTCTCATAGCCGGCGACCATGGCCGTGAGGAAATCGGTGCCTGGACTCCCCCGGTCGAACGCGATCGGAAGAATGGCGGAAACGATTGGAGCCCCCGGGTGGACCGCACCTTGCCGAAAACCGTCATCGAGTTCAATGCCGTGGGCGGATATCCCGCCAAGATAGGATGCGTCCAGAATATCAGCGCGCCTGGCCCGGCCGGGAACCGGAACGCTGCCCGCCGGTCTGAGGCTTGAAAGCAGGTGTTCGGCCTGGGTCGTGATTTCGCTCTGCGCTCCGGCAATCATGGCGCCGATTGTATCCAGGCAGTGCCGTTTTGCGGCGTGCCGGACGTCGTGGGGCAAGTTCGACCAGACGAGCTCCTGATTGAGCCGCAACATTTCAGCGGTCGGCGTCGGGCCCGCTTGCGCATCGATATCCGTCTCCCTGACGACATGTCCCATTATTTTCCTCCGACCGCTGATTTGAGGAGCGCTCCGCACCCCGCTTTTCCCTTGGTCGGCCGCGACGAGCGGTCGACCGGCAAGACAGGCGGCGAAGCATCGCTGCATTCGCCGGCAGGTCGTTCAATCGAAGTTGTAGAACAGGTCTTCGATGGGCATGCGCGTGGGCATCAGACCCTGTTGGAAAGCATAGGTTCGCAGCGCTTCAATTGACTGCAGGTTGGCTTTCAGGCCGTAGGGCATCGGGTCAGGGCCAACGAGATCGATCATCTTGCGAACGCTGTTGTCCTTCTTTTCCGTCGCCTCGCCACTGCGCACTTTTTCCAGATAACGCTCCTTCGATTCGAGGAAGGCATCATAGAGCCGGCGGGGCAGGTCCGGGTACTTTGCTGCAACTTCATCCTTGATGACGATCGTGCCGTGGCAGGGCAGGATACCGGTGCGCTTGTACCATTCCGCTTCTGCGGCTTCCGCGTCCGGGATAAGTTCGCGATAGGTGTCGGTGGGATAGCTGGGCTTTGCCGCCCAGTCCTCGCGGGGTTTGCCCTCGCGGCCGATCCCGGCATTGGCAAGAAACCCTGCCTGAATCTCACCATTTGCCATCATGCTGGCCAGCGACTTGTCTTCCGGAACGTGCTGGACGTTGTCTGGCAGCTTGAGTTCCTGGACGTGCTCTTCGTCATCTACCATCCAGTTCACCTTGTAGGGGTCGACGCCGTATTCATTCTGGAGAATGCCGCGCGTCCACACACCGGTGGTAACTGTATAGGCACGAACACCAACCTTCTTGCCTTCCAGATCCTTGGGCGTGGAAATACCCGAGTCCGGGCGAACGACAAGCCCGTGATGGTGGAAGCGGCGACCAAAGAATACCGGCAGAGCCTTGAACGGCTTACCAAAACCGCGCGCGATCATATAGGTCGTCGACGCAAGCTCGCAGATGTCGAATTCCACGTTCCGCACCATGCGCCGATACGCTGCGATCTGCGGCTTGATATCGAGAAATTCGAAATCAACGCCCGGAACCGTCACGGAACCGTTCTTGAGGTCTGCCGTCTGGCCGTGCGTGCGCACGGCTGCAGTGAAGGTATGCGTGTCTGCCATAGGTGTTCCTCCGTAGCGGCGACCGGACGGCGAACACTTGAGCAGTCGCGTCCGGAAGATCGCCTGTTTTGACGGTTCTCTAGTATCCCTCCCGCGCGCGCCGCTCACATAGAATCCTCGGGCGAGGCCATAAGATTCGGGGACATCGAATAGCAGCGCGTCGCCATAAGATTCTCGGAAACTGTATTTTCGCAGGCGATTGGATGTTCTAGCTCTAACAAACATTGCAATGGCGAACAGCGTCATTGGCCAGTGTTTGAGCGGGAGGAGGACCCGATCAACCGGGCTGCAATCACAGGTGATCCCGCAAGGAACGCACCAGCGGGGAACCGGTACCGTACGAAGTGAGGAGAATTGGAATACGAGGGCAGGCGAAGTAATAACAAAGGGAGGAACCATTGAACGTCATCAACGCATTCAGAACTTCCGGATTGACACTGGCACTATGCCTGTCTGCACATTCGGTCGCATCGGCCCAGACGGTCGAGGAATTCTACAAGGCAAACACGGTCACGCTGGTCGTCAGCGCCGCTCCCGGGGGAGCTGCGGACTTCTTTGCCCGAGAATTCCTGCCTTATCTGTCCAAGTACATTCCCGGCCAGCCAAAAATAATCGTCGAGAACCAGCCAGGTGCCGGCGGCATGGTCACAGCGCTTCAATTGCAAAGCACGCGGCCTCGCGACGGTACCGTGATTGCGCTTCTGCAGCGCAACAACATGTATCTGCCGCTGGTGTCCGAGGAAAACAAGGCATTCGATCCACGTCAGATCAAGTGGCTGGGCAGCCTGAACAAGGAAAACTACACGGTCGCCGCATGGGATTCTGCCCCGGTCAAGAAGGCGGAGGATCTGTTTACCACCACGCTGAAGATCGGCTCGACCTCGTTCGCCAACGAGAATCGCACTTTCCCCGCCATGCTCAATCAGTATTTCGGTACCAAGTTCGATATCGTCACGGGCTATGAAGGCAGTGAGGCGATCGGTCTTGCGATGGAGCGCGGCGAGGTCCAGGGTCGCATGCTGACCGTCAACAACCTTACCGCAGGCAATGAAGCCGGTTGGGTCAAGGAAGGGAAGCTGCACGTCATCGTACAAGTTGGCGTGGAGAAAAGCCCTGCGTTTCCTGATGTTCCGAACATCACGGAATTCAGCAAGGACCCGGAGGTTTTGGCATTGGCCAACTTCATGTTCGCTCCGCTCAATGCCGGCCGGCCGTTCGCCGTACCGCCTGGCATCCCGGAAGATCGCCTTGCCGCACTCCGCAAGGCTTTTGATGAGGCGGCGGCCGACCCGGACTTCCTGGCAGCCATGAAAAAGATGAACTCATCGGTCGAGCCGATCACGGGTCAGGAGGTCGAGGCAATCATCGCATCGCTCTACGCGACACCGGAATCGGTGGTCGCCAAGGTCAAGGCATTGATGACACCGCAATAACCAAGGTGTTTGCAACGGAAAATGGTCGACAGCCCAAAGCTTTCGACCCAAGAATAAATCAGGAGGATCCAATGAAACTGCTTAAAATGGTGAGGATCGCGGGTGCTGTATTCGGCGCTGGTCTTGTTCTGACTGGCGCTGCTCAGGCCCAGACGGTCGAGGAATTCTACAAAGGCAAAAACCTGACATTCATCATCAGTGCTGCTGCTGGCGGCTCCACGGACTTTTTCGGTCGGGCCTTTGCAAAGTATTATGCAAAGCACATCCCCGGTCAGCCCAACGTGATCGTTGTCAATCAGCCGGGTGCCGGGGGCCTGCTGGTCGGAACGCAGCTCCAGACCACCCAGCCGCGTGACGGAACGGTGGTTGCACTCCTGCAGCGCAACAATCTCTACCTGCCGCTGGTATCGGACGAGAACAAGGAATTCGATCCACGCAAGGTGAACTGGCTCGGCAGCCTGAACAAGGAAGAATATGCCATTACTTCGTGGGAAACCTCTCCGGTCAAGAAAACCGAGGACCTGTTCACGACCCAGATGACGATGGGCGCAACGGGCTATGCCAACGAAACCCGCACCATCCCGGCGCTCATGAACGAGTATCTGGGGACCAAATTTGACATTGTCATGGGCTATCAGGGCAGCGAAGAAGTGGGCCTCGCCATGGAACGCGGGGAGGTCAATGGAAAGGCCGGCACGGTCAGCAACCTCGCGACCGGCGCTGAAGCAGGGTGGGTCAAGGATGGCAAGCTGAAGGTTCTGATGCAGATCGCCATGCAGCCGAATCCGAGCCTTCCGGAAGTGCCCAACATCATGACCTACATCAAGGATCCTGATGTGAAGTCGCTGTTCACCTTCATGGTTTCGCCCTTCGAGGCTGGCCGTCCGATGGCGGCACCGCCGGAAGTGCCTGCTGATCGCCTCGAAGCCTTGCGCAAGGCCTTTGACGATGCTGCCGCAGATCCGGAATTCATCGCCGATCTGAAGAAGGTGAACTCAACCGTCGAACCGGTATCCGGCGTTGCGGTGCAGGAGATCGTCGAGAATCTCTACAAGACGCCGCAACCCGTTCTTGATAAGGTCAAGGCGCTCATCAAGAAGCAATAGCCTCAAACGCTGCGTGAAGCGGTTCGCGTGTAGAAAACACCATGCGAACCGCAAAGCCTTGTGCCGGTCTTGAACCGTGGTTTCGCCATGGGCGAACAAACCTTTCTGGAAAATTGGGAGAGAAATTGTGGCACCTGACGTAAGCATGCTCGGAGCAGCCTGGGACGCTTTGGTAATCCTGTCTGATCCGATGCGTCTGGCGGTTCTTGCCCTGGCTGCGCTGCTGGGCGTAATCCTGGGCATCCTGCCGGGTATCGGTGGACTCGCCGGGACAGCGCTCTTGCTGCCTTTCACGTTCACCATGGACCCCTATACGGCGTTTGCCTTCCTTCTCGGTCTCGGGGCGACCACGTCGACAGGCGATCCTATTCCGGCGGTTCTGTTCGGTGTGCCCGGTGGCGCAGGGTCGGCCGCGACCGTGCTCGATGGCTTGCCCATGGCGCGGCGAGGTGAAGCCGGTCGCGCGCTTAGTGCGTCCTACATGTCGTCTCTCATGGGCGGCCTGTTCGGTGCAGTCCTGATGGGTGCCGCCGTTCCGGTCCTGCGGCCCATCATGCTCAATGTCGGCACGCCCGAAATGGCGGCACTGGCGATCCTTGGTCTGTCCATGGTCGCGGCTCTCAGCGGCAACGCGCCCCTGCGCGGACTTGCAGCCGCCTGCATCGGCATCATCATCGCAATGATCGGCACTGATCCGCGCACCGGCACATTCAGGTGGACGTTCGACACGCTCTATCTCTGGGATGGCATGCCCCTGGTCCCGATTACGCTCGGGCTGTTTGCCTTGCCGGAACTGTGCGACCTTGCGATCGGCAGAAACTCCATCTCGGAAGGAGCACGTTACAGCATCAAGTCGGGAATGTGGCTGGGTGCGCAGGACTGCTTCAGGCACTGGTGGCTGATCCTGCGCTGCAGCTGGATCGGCGCCGCCCTTGGCGCGGTGCCGGGAATTGGCGGCGCAGTCGTGGACTGGATGGCCTATGGACATGCGGCGCGAACCGAGAAGGACGCAGACAAGACATTCGGAAAGGGTGACGTTCGTGGCGTGATCGCATCTGAAAGCGCCAACAACGCGAAGGAGGGCGGCTCGCTGCTCACGACGGTCGCCTTTGGTATCCCCGGCAGCGCCGGCATGGCGATCATCCTCGGCGCGTTCATCGCCCAGGGGCTCATTCCAGGGCCGGACATGCTCGGCAAGAACCTCGCCATCACCTATTCGATGGTGTGGAGCATAGCCATCGCCAACATCATAGGCGCTGGGCTTTGCTATCTGTTCAGCGGGCAGTTTGCGAAGCTGGCCACTCTTCGGTACACGCTCATTCTGCCGGTGGTGCTCAGCATCATCTATATCGGCGCCTTCGGCGGATCGCGCCAATGGGGCGATCTGTTCGCATTGCTCGCATTCGGCATTCTCGGCTGGGTGATGAAGCGCATGAGGTGGCCACGCCCGCCGCTGATCCTCGGCGTCGTCCTGGGGGCCTCGATCGAACGCTACATGTTCATCTCCATAAAGCTGGATGGCGCTGGCTGGCTCTTCCATCCTGTCGTTCTAGTCTTCTTTGCCATCGCCGGCTACGGGCTGCTTGGACCGTTCATCAAGAAGTCCCGGGAGAAACGCCGTGCGATAGCCGCGGGCGAAATTGCCGCAAAGTCTGCAAAACCCGCAAATGGCAACAGATTTTCGTTCCACCTTGCCGATTTGTTCCCGGCGGCCCTGTTCGTCGCCATTGCCACGCTGCTTTACCAGACGCTTGGCTGGTCGGGGCAATCGGCACTGGTTCCGCGCATCGTCTGCATTGTCGCGCTGTTTGCGATTGGTGCAAGCCTCCTGCAGGGCGCTTGGGGCCGGACGGAAGGCCTGAGCTTTGCCAAGCAGGCGGAAGCGGAGGCAATGGAAGGGCTGCACATGGATACGCAGAGCGACACCGACCATGTCGATCAACGCGATATTCTACTGCGCGCCGGCATGTTCTTTGGATGGCTTATCGCCTTCATGGCATCCATGGCGATCATCGGGCTCATTCCAACGATACCGCTTTTCGTCATCGCCTTCATGCGCGTTGAGGCGCGTGAACCTTGGAAAATCGTCCTGCCACAGGCAATCCTGTTGACGATCTTCGTCTACGTGGTCTTCGACAAACTGCTCAACCTGCCTTGGCCGCAGACACTCATGCACCATCTGTTCCCGGCATTCGCAAGCCTTATACCATCCATGTAAGCCTACTGGCCGGGAACGCCCATCTGAGCGCCGCCCCGTGTGGAAATTGCGGGACGGCGCTGATCGTCAGGAAACAGGATATTCAGAGTGAATTTAGTCCCGATTGCTGAAAAAGCAGCACAGGCAGATGAACAGTCCCCGTTCTCAGATCCCGACGTCATCCGCTTGCTGTGCGGCCGGTTTCTCTGGATCGCCGGCACCCAGATCTGCAACGTCGCAATTGGCTGGTTCATCTACGACCTGACACGAAGCGCCTGGTCGCTTGGCCTTGTCGGCCTTGCAGCATTCGCACCCAAGCTGCTTCTCAGTCTCGTGGCCGGTGTCGTCGCGGATCGCTATGACAGGCGATGGATCGCAGCAATATGCCTCGCCAGCAGTGGCCTGGTCGGCCTCGGGCTGCTGTTTGCGGTCGTGAATCCTGGCACCTCCATTGGCGCCATATACATTCTCTTCATGGTTTCCGGGGCGGCGAGGAGCTTTGCGGGACCTGCGATCCAGGCAATGATCGCCAACGTTGTCCCCCGTGCGCAGTTCAGCCGGGTCGTTGGAATGTCGTCCTCGGTCGGGCAGACTGCTATCGTTATGGGACCGATGTTGGGTGGATTTTTGTACATCGGGGGAGCTTGGCTCCCTTTCGCCTGCGCCTCGGCATCCTTCCTTGTGGCAAGCGCCCTTTATCTCGGCATCCGTAAGCACAATCACACTACGTCCAAGGAGCCGGTGAAGTTCTCCGACGCGCTTGCCGGACTCGTCTTCATGTGGCATCGCCCCGTGATCCTGGGGGCGATTTCGCTGGACATGTTCTGCGTGCTTCTCGGCGGGGCAACGGCCCTCCTTCCCATCATAGCCAGTGAAATTCTGCATATCGGACCATTGGGACTTGGATTGCTGCGCGCCATGCCTGGCGTCGGCGCGATTACCCTCGGCATCGTCCTGTCCTATCGCCCGATCGAGCGCCGGGCAGGGGCAAAGCTCTTTACGGCAACGACCATCTTTGGATTGGCCACTATCGGCCTCGGTCTGTCGGCGAATTTCTACCTGTCGTGTCTGTTCTTGTGGATCATCGGCGCGTCTGACGTGTTTAGCGTCGTCATCCGGCAGACGCTCGTCCAGAGCGACACGCCGGATGCCATGCGTGGTCGCGTTGCGGCCGTAAACACGCTCTTCATCGGTGCCTCCAACGAACTTGGCGAGTTTGAATCCGGCGCGACCGCCGCGTTGTTCGGATTGGCGCCCGCGATCCTGCTCGGCGGCGCCGGAACAGTCGCAGTTTCGATCCTGTGGGCCATGATATTCCCGAATCTGAGGCGCCGTGACAGACTTGTCCGGTCATCGGCGACGTGAGGCCGGCGGGCTTTGAAGGTCGATGCCATAATGTGCTAATAGTTGGATATGGTCACAATGATCGCGCGTGAACCCAAAATATTCTTTCCCAGCCTGACGCAGCTGAGGGCGTTCTCCGAAGCCGCACGCCTGGACAGCATTTCGCGGGCGTCCGAAGAGCTTCGCAGGTCGCAGTCGGCGGTCACCCAGGCGATTCAGAACCTTGAAGTCGAGCTCAATGTGTCGCTGCTGGCCCGGACAAGCACCGGATCCTATCTCACCGATATGGGGCGAATTCTGCACCGGCGGGCTGCCGCCTGCTTTTCGAGAATGGATATCGGCCTTCAGGATATCTCTGATGATGATCCGATCAGCCTGGCAAGAGCATCTGCCGTCGCCCGCAGGATTACGAAATCGCAGATTCTTGCGCTGATCGCGGTTAACGAACATGGCTCGTTCGCGCAAGCGGCACGTCATGTACAGGTCTCGCTCACATCGCTTCACCGCTCGGCCCGGAGTTTGGAACATCAGGTCGGGCGTAAGCTGTTCAAGAACACGGCCCAGGGGGCCACCACCAACGAGGCAGGCGCAAAACTGTCGAATCATCTGCTTCTGGCAATCCGCGAGCTGGAATGGGCAGAGGAAGAAATAAGGGCCCAGAAGGGCGTCCTTCGTGGTCGTCTCCTTGTGGGCTCCCTCATGCTTGCCGGCAGCTATTTCATCTCGCTTGAGCTCGTTCACTTCATTCCGAAATATCCTGAGGTCAAAATCAACCTCGTCAACGGAACATATGATGTCCTGCTGACCAAACTCCGCTCGGGAACAATGGATTTTCTACTGGGAATCCTGAAGAATCCGCCGCCAATTGATGATGTGACCGAGGAAATCCTGGGATATGACCCCTATGTCATCGCCGTTGGCCGGCAGCATCCCCTGACATCCAAAAAGAAAGTCACTCTTGAAGATTTGCGCGCTTCGGAATGGCTGTTGCCGCAAACCAGCGCCCACAGGCGGGGCGCCTTCGACCGGTTGTTCAAGAGCGGATCGCTACCTCGCTACAACATAGAGACGCATTCGCTTCCGACCATTTTCGTGATGCTGGCAAGCGGTGATCGCATGGCGCTTCTCACCCAGTCTGAGCTGGCTTTCGAACAAAGGCTTGGCAATCAGCTCGTAGCACTCAACTACAAAATAGATGAGCCGCCGGCCGCGCTTGGCGTTACGTGCCGAAAGAATTGGGAGCCGACGCGCTTGCAACGAACATTCCTCGACTTCCTGAGAGAACAGGCCAAGGCGCGTCTGGCGCAATAGCGGCGACCTGTCGACCAGCATGATCTACTGATTCTTCTTGCCGCCCCGTGCGCCCCCGCACGCGGCAGATGGCCGTCTTGTGGGTGTTTTCGCTGCCCGCTTCACAAAAACAGATGGCA
Source organism: Phyllobacterium lublinensis (assembly GCF_020164435.1). Classification (GTDB taxonomy): domain Bacteria; phylum Pseudomonadota; class Alphaproteobacteria; order Rhizobiales; family Rhizobiaceae; genus Phyllobacterium; species Phyllobacterium lublinensis. The sequence continues at coordinate 42,114 of NZ_JAIUDQ010000002.1, forward strand.
TCGAACATCAATGGAATTTGATTTGCGACCCTCCAAAAGGCGAGTTTCAGCCAGCAAAGAATTGTGCTGGGATCGGTGAAGCAGAGCAGGTGGACACTCCGTCCGCCGCGTCGTTTCGGGATAGCCATCCAGCCCGCCAGAATGGATGAAACGCTTGGAAACGAAGCTAGCCCCCGTAACTTTGGACGTCGCCTTGCGCAAGCAGGGCCATACAGATGATCTGCGCGATGGCGTAGTGAAAATCCGCGGGGTAGGCCTCAATCATATCGATGTCCAACCCGCCATAGCGGCTTACCGGCGGATGGTGCGTGACGTCGAGTTTGACCTCTGCGAAATGGCGCCGACAACCTATTACATTGCCCGCGCGCACGGTGCTCCATTCAAGGCATTGCCAATCTTCCTCACCCGGCGGTTCCATCACCTCGGTTTCGTTGTGCGTGACGATGCGGGCATCAGGAGTCCGAAGGATCTCGAAGGCAAGAAGGTCGGTGTGCGCGCCTACTCGGTAACCACCGGGGTCTGGGGCCGCGGTATCCTCGCCAATGAATATGGCGTCGACATATCCAAGGTGACGTGGGTCGTCGATGACGAGGAGCACGTGCAGCAGTTGCAGCTGCCCGACAATGTCGAGCACGTACCGGCAGGCAGGTCTCTGGCGTCAATGATGGCATCGGGTGAAATCCAGGCAGGTTTCACTGCAAATGCCGGCATCGGTCGCGAAGGACCGCCGCAACCGGGCTGGGAAGCGAAAAAGCATACCGAAACCACCTCTTACAAGGAGCTTTGGCCAAACGGTCTCGAGCTCAGCGCGCAATGGTTTCGGCGCACCGGAATCTATCCCTTTCACGGACTTGTGGTGGTCAAGGACTCTGTCCTGAATGCCCATCCATGGATTGCCGACGAACTGTTCAGGGCATTTTCACAAGCCAAGGAGAATTGGCTGAAGCGGTTGCACGCGGGCGAAGCGACGAGTGCTGAAGATCTGGAATACAAGCACTTTTCCGCCATCGTCGGCGATGACCCGCTTCCCTACGGGATTGCCGAAAATCTCCCGACGATCGAGGCGCTTATCGATTACTCGGTCCAGCAGAAACTCATGCCCAGGAGACTGTCGGTAGACGAGCTGTTCGTCGACGCAAAAGCATAGAACTCGCGAAGTCAAAGAATAAACTGGAGGAAATGTCCATGGTTCAGGCCCAAGCCGCCGCGACGAAAAAATTGAAGGTCAAGACGCTTCTCGGTGCGAAACCGTGGAACGAACCGCTGCGCAACAATTCAATTGTTTCAGATGTTGTCGATTTCGATTTTTACGATGCCGAAGAGATCAGCGACGAATTCAAGCCGATGGTGCGGGAGCTGGCCTATGACTGCGGCGAGCTGGCGATCGTTACATTTCTGCAGGCAATGGCCTACGGCAAACCTCTCGTTCTTTTGCCGTTCGTCGTGTCGGGCAAGTTCCATCACAAGAGCTTCGCATACAATTCGGAACTGGGTGAGCTGACGCCTTCGACACTTGCCGGCAAGCGTATCGGTGTGAGGACCTATTCGCAGACCACTGGCGTCTGGGTGCGCGGCATCCTGCAGAATGATTATGGCGCTGATTTCAGCAAGTCCACATTCATCACGTTCGACGATGCGCATCTGGCCGAACATACCGATCCGGCCAACTGCGTGCGCGCGGCGGCCGGCAAGAAGCTCATTCCCATGCTGTTGGGAGGGGAACTCGATGCAGGTCTGCTTGGCAGCAACATGCCGAAAGACCCCAAGCTGAAGACCCTTATTCCAAATCCGCCGGAAGCCGAGAAGGAGTGGGAGGCAAAGCATGGCGTGACGCCAATCAACCACATGTTCGTTGTGACCAGGGAACTTGCTGACAACCGCCCCGATGCCGTCCGATCCATCTTCGACATGTTGGCGGAAGCTCGCTCCAGAACGAAGTCCGAGTTTCCGGTCGGGCTCGATGGCAACTGGAAGGCCCTGGAGCTAGTGAGCGAGTACGCCTTCCAGCAGGGCGTCATCCCGCGGCGCTTTTCCATAGACGAGCTGTTCGCCGACGCTGCCAGGATCCTGCGCTGAGGCCACCCTAACCCTGCACATTCACCGCAAGTAAAAGTGAGCGGATAAAATGATCATCGATTGTCATGGACACTACACAACTGCCCCGAAGGGTCTGCCTCTTTGGCGCGAGGCACAGATTGCTGCTCTCAAGGACCCGGATAACGTACCGGCCAAGGGCACAGTCAATATTTCAGACGACGAGATTCGCGAGACCCTGGAGACGTGGCAGCTCAAGCAGCAGCGCGAGCGCGGGACGGATCTTGCGTTGTTCTCGCCGGGTGCCGGCAAGATGTCCCACCATATCGGCAACGCAACGACCAGCCAGCATTGGTCGGAACATTGCAACGATCTCATCTACCGCGCCTGCAATATCTTTCCCGAGAACTTCATCGGAGTCTGCCAGCTGCCGCAGTCGCCGGGTGTCAATCCTGCCAACTGCATTCCCGAGCTGGAACGGTGCGTCAACGAGCTGGGCTTCGTTGGCTGCAATCTCAATCCGGATCCGTCCGGCGGCTATTGGACAGATCCCCCGATGACGGACCGGTGGTGGTACCCGCTCTACGAAAAGATGGTCGAGCTCGAAGTTCCGGCGATGATCCACGTCTCCGCTTCCTGCAATCCCAATTTCCATGGCACCGGCGCCCACTACCTTTGCGGTGACACGACCGCCTTCATGCAGTTGCTGCTGTCGACGCTGTTCAAGGACTTTCCGACCCTGAAATTCATCATCCCGCATGGCGGCGGGGCGGTACCCTATCACTGGGGCCGTTACCGGGGCCTGGCACAGGACATGAAGCTGGCACCGCTGACCGAACTGCTGCTCGACAATGTGTTCTTCGACACCTGTGTCTACCACGATCCGGGCGTTCAGCTTTTGACCAAGGTGATCCCGATCAAGAACGTGCTGTTCGCGTCGGAAATGGTCGGCGCTGTGAAGGGTATCGATCCGCAAACCGGGTTCAACTTCGATGACACGAAACGCTACATCGATGGCGCCCCGCTGACGGCCGAAGAACGCGCGATGATTTTCGAGGGCAATGCCCGGCACGTCTATCCGCGTCTCGATGCCAAGCTGAAGAGCCGTGGCCAGTAACGTCCGATCATATTTCGAAAGCGAGTAACCAGATGGCAAACCTACCACGGCTCAACGGCATCATCCGCGCACTTGAGCAGAACCTGCCGGCATTCACATCCTTCGCCATGCCCGACATCACGACGGCGCTTGCCTTCAGCAAAACCAAGTATGATGGCGTGGTTTTCGAGATGGAGCACAATCACTATGACGTCTCCAACCTGCGCGACAGTCTCCAGTATTTACTCAACCGGGAGCTTATCGCAAAGTCTGGCTCTGTCGCCCCGGCGGTGACGCCGATTGTCCGTATCCCGCCCAACGGATCGGAGATGAACCAGTTCATCGCCAAGCAGGTGCTCGATGTCGGCGCCTATGGTGTGGTCTGGCCCCACATAAGCACCGCCGAAGAAGCTTACAATGCCGTTTCCGCATGCCGGTACTCGCGCCCGAAGTCTGCGGAAAACTATGAACCGGCAGGCATCCGCGGTGATGGCCCGGGCAAGGCGCTGCGCTACTGGGGCGTGAGTCAGAAGGAATATTACGAACGGGCAGACGTCTGGCCGCTCGTGCCGACCGGTGAAATCCTCGTCGTCACGATGATCGAGGACAGCAAGGGGGTCGGCAATCTCGACGACATCCTGTCGCGTGTCGATGGCATTGGTATCGTATTGATCGGCGAAGGTGACCTCAGCCAGGATCTTGGCCACCCGCGTGACTACGAGCATCCAGTCGTGCGCGAGGCGATGGCCCACGTGGTCGCGACCTGCAAGAAGCACAATGTCGTGGTCGGCCACCCGCACGTCAACAAGAACAACGTCGAGAGCGTTCTGCAGCAAGGGTATCGGTTCCTTATGGCGGGGCCGACGACGAGCTATCCGGCGCTCGAAAAGGGCCTCGAACTGTCGGGGCGTCAGTCCGAGAAGGCATCGGGGGGCAACGACCACTAAGCATTGACCGGCGGTGCCGGGCCCGCCAGCCGTTGCGCCCTGGCAACGGCTTGAACGGCTGCGCCAACCGGAATCCATTGTGCCGGTCTGTGCCGGCGGGCAAGAACAAAGGGTGGAGAAACATGAAAATCAATATCGAAGACGTGGACGTGCTTGTCGTCGGAGCCGGTAATGCGGCCTCGTGCGCAGCTCTGTCAGCCAGGGAAGCCGGCGCACGCGTCGCGATGATCGAGACCGCTCCGGAAGAAGCACGTGGTGGCAACTCGGCCTATACCGGTGGTGCTTTCCGCTTTCCGTTCACGAGCGTCGAGCAACTGCTCGAACTTTCGCCAGACCTTGCCGAAATGGACCTGTCGAAGATTGATTTCGGCACCTATCCCAAGGAACAATATTTCTCCGACGTTGCCGAATGGACGGAATACCGCTGCGATCCTGTCCTGACAGAAATTCTCGTCGACAACAGCTACCAGGCGGGCCTCTGGCTGCGCGGCCACGGCGTTCGCTTCCAGCCTGCCTTTGGCCGGGTAGCGTTCAAGGTTGGCGATACCTTCCGGTTCTGGGGCGGACTTGCTTGCCACATCTGGGGCGGCGGCGAGGAATTGCTGCGGGCACAATACAAGGCGCTGGAGAAGGCAGGCGTCAAGGTGAACTACAACACCACCTGTGTGGGCCTGCTGGAAGGCGACGGCCAGATCGAAGGCGTAAAGGTGCGCACTGCCGACGGCGTGGGAGAAATCCGCGCGAAGGCGGTCGTTCTGGCCTGCGGCGGGTTTGAATCGAGCCCGGAAATGCGCGCGCGCTATCTCGGCCCCAACTGGGATCTCGTGAAGGTTCGCGGCACCCGCTACAACACCGGCCGCGGCCACCAGATGGCCATCGAGGCCGGGGCAGCCGTTACCGGACATTGGTCGGGAGCGCATGCCTGCCAGTGGGACATGAATGCACCCCCCTATGGTGACCTGTCCATCGGCGACAAGTTCCAGAAGCACAATTATCCGCTCGGCATCGTCGTCAATGCGCGCGGCGAGCGCTTCATCGACGAGGGCCTGGATTTCCATGTCCTGACCTACGCGAAATACGGCCAGGAAATGGTCAAGCAGCCTGGCTTGATTGCCTGGCAGGTCTTCGACCAGAAGGTGACGAAGTATTTCCGCGATGAGTACCGTATGCGGCCGGTCACCAAGGAAACCGCCGATACGCTCGAGGAACTGGCCACCAAGCTTGCCGGCGTCGATCCGGAGGGGTTCCTGAAAACAGTACGGGAGTACAATGCCGCACCACGTCCGGACGTGCCCTTCGACCCGAGTGTGCATGATGGCCTGAAGACCAGCGGCCTGGCCATCGACAAGACCAACTGGGCCAATCGTCTGGATTCGCCGCCCTATGAAGCCTTCGGCGTGACAGCCGGCATTACCTTCACCTTCGGCGGATTGAAAATCTCGACGGAAGCCGAAGTGGAGGATGCATCAGGCAAGCCGATCAAGGGTCTGTTCGCCGCCGGAGAGATCGTTGGGGGACTCTACTATCACAATTATGGTGCGGGGACGGGGTTGGCCGCTGGCGCCGTCTTCGGTCGCATTGCCGGCGCAAGCGCTGCACGGTTGGCGCGGGGCTAACCGGCGGCACCGCCAAAACCTGTCAAGGAGAAGACACGATGGGATCGACGTATCGCACCGGTTCTGACCCATTCGCGCCCATTCGCGAAATGGCAAAGTGGACCCTGCAGGAGGACCCCGCATGGTCTTCCGGAAAGATTGCAACCCAGACGAGGCTGCTTATTCTGGATTCGATTGCCTGCGCGATCGCCGCGCTTGATGCGACCACGCCGCGCCGTGTCGCGACGATGCTCGGTCAACTGGGCGGCAATCCGCAATGCACCATCATAGGCGAGGGGGAGAAATCTAGCATTCTCAATGCCGTGCTGATGAATGGCGCACTGGTGCGGTCGCTGGATTTCAACGACGTGCAGTTCTTCCTCAAGGAGGATAAGCTCAGCGTTGCTGGCCATTGCAGCGACAACATCCCCGTCGCCCTCGCGGCCGCCGAGCAATTCGGCTCGTCCGGCTCAAAAATGATCGAAACGATTGCGATGGGCTACGAACTCTTCGGCCGATTGCGCTCTCTGATGCCTTTCATCTCGGCATGGGATGGCACAAGTGCATCGGGGCTGGTAGCTGCGGCCATGTATGGCAGGCTGGCAGGCTTCGACAGCGAGACCCAGGCACACGCCATTGCGTTGGGAGCGATCCGCTGCGCGACGCCTTCAGTCGTGCGCTGGGGCAAGCTGTCGGGAGCCAAGAATCTCGCCAATGCCTTCATCGCACAAAGCGGCGTGCAGGCAGCGATCCTTGCCGGGCTGGGCGTGACCGGTCCGCTCGAGGTACTCGACGACCGAGGCGGCCTGCACCAGGTGTTCGATCCATTGCTCGGCATGGAAAAGCTGTGGGCACCGCTGGAGGGCGTGCCATATATCATGACCTCGCACATCAAGCCCTATGCCTGCATAGGCACCGCCCAGACCACGATTGCGGCGGCGCTGGCGCTCCATGACCGGGTCAAGGAGCGGGTGGACCAGATCAGGAAGATCGAGGTCATCATGGCCGACCTGCCGATGATCCGCAAACAGCAGGACGAATTGCACCGCCGTTATCCCAAAAGCCGCGAGGCAGCCGACCACAGCTTCACCTTCCTGCCTGCCATCGCCATGGTGGAAGGCAGGATGACCGACGAACAGTTCCACGACAGGCGCTGGGAAAAGCCGGACATGACGCACCTGATCGAACTCACCAAGCTTTCAGTCGACCCCGGTCTTGCGGCAAGAGCGCCGGGAAGCATGCCGAGCCGCATCGTGGTCACTTTCGCCGATGGCAGCAGGATCGAGGAAGAGTGTCTCTTCGACCCCGGGCACTCTTTCCCGGATACAGGGCTCGATGAAAAAGTGGTCCGGCAGAAGTTCAACGACATCGCATCCGCCCGGTTGACGGAGGTTCAGATCGAAGGAATGATCGAGGCGGCAAACGACATCGGAACCACCGGAATAGAACCGTTGATGCAGGCATTGCGACATATCGCATGAGCCGCGGTTTAACGGCCGCCGGCATCGCTCGAATCGCTAGCATCGCCGATCACCTATCCGAAACCAGATGGCGTCCTGACCTTCGACCGCCTGTCCTCAGTGTTCCTGTCCAACGCCAACCATGAGGAGAACGAGTCGTTTCACCGGATCGTCAAGGATCGGGCACGGCAGAGAACATCCGAGCACGATGTCTATGCCGGATCGCCACCCGCTATTGGTCCTGCGGGCGGCTATCTCGCGGCTTCAGCAGCATGCTCCCCCTGGGTGTCATGCTCTACAGTTCGACTGTAACAATACTATGAGAACTCCCCAGGCGGAAACCGTTTACCACTACGGCTTTGGCGAAGATGGCGGAGCCATCCGCTATCTGATCTCGTCGGTAGCGGCCGGCGCCTCACGACGCGTCGAGCCTTTTTTGGTCAGCAAGCCGAGAGCGTTCGCGGCCTTTCTCTTTGCCCGGTAGCGGTTGAACTGCTGGTCTGCCAAGACCCCGAACAGGATCACTACTCCCATCACCGCGAAATTGAGCGAAGAAGGTATGCCGAGAAGATTGACCAAGTTCTGCAACTCCTGAAGCAATACGACGCCCAGCACGACGCCGATGATCGAGCCTTCTCCGCCACGCAAGGAGAAGCCCCCCAAAACGGCGGCTGCGATAGCGTAGAGTTCGTAGAAATTGCCATGTGACGATGGTTGCACCGATCTGGTGAACATAGCGAAATAGACCGCTGCGACGGCGGTCAGTACAGCGCAGATAACATACGCAGCGGTGATGACGAAACCGGTGCGAATGCCCGAGTACCGTGCCGCATCCTCATTCTTGCCCACTGCCTGCAGATGCCGGCCGAATACAGAGCGGTGAAGCAGGAGCCAACAGACTACACCGATGAAGATCATGGCGTAGAAGGAGTGCGGAATCCCAAACGAGCGCCCAATCGTCAGCCATTCCAATCCTGGATAGTTTGCGCCGAAGGGAAAGCCGGCAGTAGCTTCGCCCGTATAGCCGCGCGCTACACCGCGATAGATCAGAAGGCCACACAGTGTCACCACGAAGGGTTGCATTTTGAGTTTGGTGATCAAAAAGCCGTGAGCCAGGCCCAGGAGCGTTCCGATAGCGATAACGACAAGGATCGCCACTGGCCACGGCACTCCAAACTTTCCAACCATATCGACAAATATTACACCGAGCAGCGCAATCATCGACCCAACCGACAGATCAATACCACCCGTCATGATCACAAAACCCTGCCCGATAGCGAAGAGGCCAAACAGGCCGATCAGGTTGGCCGTATTGCCCAAATTGATTGGCGAAAGAAACAACGGATTTCGCAGATAGACGACCGCCCCCACAATTATGATCAGAACTGCCAGCCCGAGGTCTTTTTTATGCATTGGTTTTCCTAATCTGCGCCGACAGCGAGCTTGAGCACATTGTGTTCCGAAAACTCCGATCGCGACAGCGATCCGGCGATTTCTCCTTCCCGCAACACGACGATACGGTCGGACACGCCGATCACTTCTTCCATGTCGCTGGAGATCATCATGACCCCAACACCTGCGTCTGCCAAAGCGCGCATGAGCCTGTAGATTTCAACCTTGGAGGCGACATCAATGCCGCGGGTGGGCTCGTCAAAAATGATCAATATCGGCCGCATGGAAAGCCATTTGCCCAACACAACCTTTTGTTGATTGCCCCCGGAGAGTTCGGCGGTAGTACGCATGACATCGGTGGTTCTGATTCCGAGTTTTGCACGCTGATCTTCGGCGCGCGCCTTGACCAAGTTTTGCGAAACGAAGCCGTTGCGCGATACTGCGCTCAGATCGGCGAGGCAAATATTCTCGCAGATCGCGCTTTCTAGTAAGAGGCCGGTACGTTTGCGATCCTCCGGCACGAGATAGACCCCCGCTTCGATGGCGTCACGCGGTGAAGCCGCCTTGAACGGCTTGCCCGCCAGCATGATCTCGCCCTCGAGAATGGTACCGATACCGAAAATGGCCTCGGCCAGTTCCGTTCGTCCCGCGCCGACCAGCCCGGCCACTCCCAGAATTTCCCCGTAATGGATATCGAATTCGACCAGCGCGGATGGTTTTGCACCGGTTCTGACAGCCGTCAGGGACAAGATTGCCCCTCCAGCAGGTTTGGCCGGCGGCGCATATAAAGAATTAAGATCGCGTCCGATCATCATTCGGATCATGGCATCATGATTTATTTCAAATTTGCTGAGTTCACCGGCCGCCTTGCCGTCGCGCAGTGCGAAGACGCGGTCGGCACATTCCTCAATCTCGCTCAAACGATGCGATATGTAGATGACAGCGATGCCCTCGGCCTTGAGATCGGCAATGACGTTCATCAGAGTTTTCGTTTCTGACAGAGTCAGTGACGACGTCGGTTCATCCATTATGATGACGCGCGCCTTGATGGAGAGTGCCTTGGCGATTTCGAGTAATTGCCGTTCGGCCAATGATAGATCAGCTACCAGTGTGTCGGGCTTGAACGTGGCCCCTACGCGTCGCAGAAGCGGTTCGGCCGCGGCACGCATGGTTTTATCATCCAATAGCCCGAGGAAACCCGACCGTATTTCGCGCCCCAAGAACATGTTGGCAGCGACATCGAGATTGTCGAAGACATTCAGTTCCTGATGCACGAACGCGATCCCGGCGGACTGTGACTCGGTCACATGAAATTGGTCGCATCGTATATCATCCACAATGATATGGCCCGAACTGGGTTGTACAATACCTCCCAGAATTTTCATCAGCGTGGATTTGCCGGCACCATTCTCCCCGATCAGGGCCAGCACTTCGCCAGCCATGACCGACATGGAAACATTAGAGAGGGCCACCACGCCGGGATAAGCTTTCGAAATGCTCTCAAGCACCAACAGGGGGCGTTTCCGGTCCGATTCACTCGTCATTTATCGGGGCCATCTGATTCACCAAAACAGAGATAGTAGAAGCTGCTTGACAAGCTCGCACCGGGCCGGTTGAACAGCCCCTGCCCGATGCGCCGCATTTGCCGGGAGGACTACCCGCCAAGACGCTGTTTGAGTTCCGCCTCGAAGGCATCGACGTTGGCAGCGTTGATAACTTTGGTAGGTACAATAATGAGGCCATCCGCCGGAACCCCCGACTTGTCACCCTCGAGATACTTCGCCATAAGATGCATGCCTTGATAGCCCCACTGGTAAGGATCCTGCACGACCGTTCCGGCGAACTTGCCTTCCCGCACGGCTCCGAGGGTAATCGGGTCTTCGTCGAATGCGATGACCGTGATGGCGCCCAGCTTGCCCGCAGCCTGGAGGGCCTCGTAGATCTTTGGTGGATTGTAGGAATAAAACCCTACCATGCAGGTGATGTCCGGATTGGCGGCAAGCACGTCATCGACATTAGACCGGGCGCGGGCGAAATCGACGTCGTCGCCGCGCACGTCGGCAAGCTCGATCCCGGATCCTTCCACCGCCTTACGGAAGCCGGCGATACGCTCAACAGCGTTGTCGGCTCCCAGGAACCCGACGAAACCCATGCATTTCCCACCCTTGGGCATCGCGGCGACTGCGATTCCACCAGCCTGCACGCCCGCTAAAGTGTTGGAGGACCCAAGATAGGCGATACGCTTGCTGGCAGGCGCGTCACTGTCCGTGGTGAACAGCGGCACTTGGGCCGCAATACGATTGAATGCGTCGATGGAGTTCTTCGGGTCAGCCGACGATATCATGATCGCATCGGTGCCGGCAGCCACAAGGTCATCCATCAGAGCATTCTGCAGAGCAGCAGTACCTTGAGCCGGATAACGGAACTGCAGTTCGTAGCCCGGCAACTCCTCTTGGGCCTTCTTGACGCCGGCTTCGGCGAGCTTCCAGAAGTCCGAAGCGGCATTCACGACGAAAGCCAACTGGGGCTTATCCTGGGCGACAGCGGAGCCGGTAAGACCGGAAACCACCATAGCGATCGAGACGGCAAGGTTCAGTTTCATTGCTTATCCTCCCATTTTGAGAGCATGACCGCGGCCATGCTCGTCGGTGTATTGGATGCCCCAAGCAATCTGTTACCACATGGCCGTATATATCCTTTGCTTGGGCGTGCGCCTGGACGGTCCCAAATCGGATTGCCCCGGAGCCGGCGTCGGATATTGGCACATGTCTTACCCGGGTACCAGACAGGCTGCGGGTCATCGTGCGCTCCGTCATAGGCGGCGATTTATGAGGAGATTTAGGTAGACGCCAGACGCCAAACGAGCCGCATTCGTACCCTTAGTATTGTCGAGCCAGTGTTTGTAAAGGGCCGTCGGAACTTCTACCACCGGCAAGCCGTACGAGGAGTTCGATTTGGCTCGACGCAGGCGCACTCCACCAGCACATCCCTCTCTGCCTCGCGGGCATTCGCACAGTTCTGCGGAACAACTTCGACGAAATGCGTCAGTCTGCGTCATTGATAACAAAAGTGCGAACTTGTCTCCCCAAAGGCAGTCAAATACAGCTTCGTGAGAAGCGCACAATCACCAGCACGTCTCTTTCCTTACTTGCCGCGACTTTGGATGGCATCCGCTATGGCTATGAACCGAATTCGCGTCGACAAAATCCGTAGCTCGAAGAGAGCGCGGTGCGCCCTGTTCTTTCTGGCTGGTGGACTCGGAATCGGCGCATGGGCCTCAAGCCTGCCGTTGCTCTCCGGAACGATGGGCCTGGACAAGGGGCAACTCGGAATTCTGCTCCTGTGTTTTGCGGCCGGGGCGATAGTCCTCATGGTAAGAATGGGCGGGACCATTGACCGGATGGGCGGCAGCCATTTCTTTAGCCTAGGCGGCTGCGTCATATTCGGTTGCGCAATATTCATGATCCCGTTGGTGCAAGGCCTGCTACCGCTAGGACTGCTTGTCTTCATTGCCGGAGCCGGCTTTGGAACGCTCGATGTTTCAATGAACACTGAGGCTTCCGAGATCGAGCGCGCGAGGGGCAGGCATCTGATGTCGTCATTCCATGCCTTGTTCAGCATCGGGAACATCCTCGGCGCCTTTCTCGTTGGCAAAGTCGTGGCCTATGGGGGAAATTTGCAGTGGTGCCTAGGGGGCGGTGGAGCCCTCGTAATTTTAACGGCGCTCTCAACGTGGTTTTTCGCCAGGAGTGCCACCAGTCAAGGTTTGCACGCCGATACCGCTACCAATGCCAAACTAGACGCCAGACTCAATGTCTCGCAGAAGGCCCTTGTGCTGGTACTTGGCGTGATCGCGTTCCTGGCGTTGCTCGCGGAAGGCGGGATGATGGACTGGACTGCAATCTACATGGTCGACACCCTAGGTGCTTCCGAAAGCGTTGGAGCTTATGCATTTGCCGTCTTTGCTGCCGCCATGGCTATTGGCAGGTTGATTGGTGATTATGCGACGAAACGAATTGGCCATGTGAATCTTCTCAGAATAGGGGGTGTCGTATGCGCTGTGGCGCTTATGACAATGCTGATCACAAAGGGTGTGGTAACATCTTTGGTGGTGTTAGGAATTTGCGGCTTAGGTGTGGCCAATATGGTGCCGGCGGTCTTCGCGTCAGCCGGTAACATTGGCGCTCATGCAGCCGGGCGCGCAATGTCCATTGTAACAACGATGGGATATAGCGGTCTTTTGCTTGGACCTGCTTTGCTGGGTTTCGTTGCACAGGCTTCCAGCCTAACAGTTAGCCTCGCACTCATCATGCTGGCTTTTGCTCTTATCTCGGCAGGAACCTTTTATCTCAACCGGCGGCTCAAGGACCATCACGAAAAGTATCGGCCAGGCAAATGCCTTGCTTGATCAGGTGATGCAATTGACGCGAGATCGACGATCGTAGCAGATCATGCAAGGACCAATCGCTCCATCAAGGTCTTCAACTCCTGTGCCACGTCGTAACTGTTGTCCTGGTGCTGCCGATTGCAAAAAAGCTCGCAGCTCCACCAGCCCTGAAATCCGGTTGACTTCACGGCGTCCACCCATTCCTGCAAGTTGAGGATGCCGTTCCCCGTCGGAACGTCGCGTAATATAGCCTCGTTGGGAATTCCCCCACTGAAGGGCAGTGAATCGCACAGGTGCACGCCGTAGATAAGGTCCTTATCGAAACGCGCAATCCTTTCCGGCGTATCACCCGACGTGTATGAATGCCAGAAATCGATAACCAACCGCACATTGTCGCGTTGGCAGAGATCAATAATCCGCATCTGTGCATCCATGGTGTTCAGTGGGGTCCAGGAAAGAGCTTCGAGATATACGATCAACCCATAGTTTGCAGCGATATCGGCAACCGCGCGCAAGTTCTCGGCAGTGAGGACAGTCTGTCTATCCAGGGGTAGATCAATGAGTCCTCGATAAATATCGGGATAGCGCTCGGTGGCGTTTTGCTCAAACACGCGAATATCCAGAGGCCCGGTAATTGCCTCAATGCCTTGTGCGCCTGATGCCGCAGCGAGACTGCATAGGCGTTCCGCCTCGAGCAGCATGTCTTTGCGGTTCGCTCCCTGCCGCTCAACATCGATCAAGAACCCAATGCCGGGCATGGACAGGCCATCAAGTCGCGACCTCAGTTCTTCTTCTGAGAAGCCTGCCCCAAGAAACGCTGAGATTTTGGTTCCTGAAGTTTCGAGGCCGTCGAACCCAAGGGTCCGGGCGATGTCGATGTCAATTGCTAGTGTATTCCATTTGGAGGCCATCGAGTGGTAAATCAGTTGGTTCTTGTTGGGGTTAAGCATGGTTCAGCCTACTTTCGACGTGTCTGGGATCTGTCAGAAGATGATTGTTCGCCGCTTTTTTTGAGCAGCAACGATGGCTTCGACGGCTTTCAGTGCAACGACATTGTCTTTGCCCAGGCAAACCCATTCCGAAGGACAGTGGATGGAGCTCAGGAAGCCTTTAATCATCGTGTGGTGCGGATCACGCTCTCTGACAGGTATTAGTTCGCTTCGTGTCGCTGTTCGACGGACGAGCGTTCCCAGTCCCTTGTTGTTCAGTGTACTATGAGCAATGAGTGCGCCGTGATCACCTGCCAGCATGACTACGCTTTCAAGCTCGGTCGTCGAAAAGCTTTCATAGGCTTGAAAAACGACGTTGCCGGTCATGCGAATAGCGTAGGCGGTCTGCTGCCTCGGGTCACCCGCTGCTTCCGAAGGTAGTGAAGTTACTTCAACCGGTTCACGCCCTGTCAGGAAACGCGCCAGATCGATATCCTCAAGCGAAGCATTGAGGAGGATGTCACCTGGCATGGCGTGGTCCGTTCTGCGGTTGGGATGAGGTTGAAAAGGCGCTGCACGGATGATCAAAATTGACTGCAGCGCACCAATCTCGCCTTCCAGAAGCAACCGGCGCATCGTCTGATGTATGGTCGACGAACGCAATGGTTGATACACGGCAAGCGTAACGCCTGCCTTCTCGCACTCAGCGACAAGCGAACTTGCGACCCGGCTTCTATCGGAAATCGGCCAGTCACACAGAACATGCTTTTTAGCAGTTGCTGCCGCGACAATATAATGCTTGCGTCTTTGGCGCGCTGCACTGACGTATACGAAACGTACGAGCGGATCCTCTAACGCCCTTCGCGCATCAGTTGATGCGTTGAGAATGCTCATGTCCTCAGAGAAGTGTTTTGCGTACTTTTTACTGCTGCTAACAACCCATCGAGGATTGTGCCCGGAGGCGCGAATCGCCGCTACAATGTGTTCGGATGCGATGGTACCCGTACCCATCATTGACCATCCTGCTGCCTCGCCAGAGTCCACCGTTTATTCCTTAGGTTGAGTGTAGTGACTTTGTACGCGGGCGCTGGAAGTCACAATTTCGCAGACCGTTGAAGTCCTTGTCAAACTGACGTATTTTTAGCGTCAACGTGCTTCACATAGGCGGACAATGGAATATTGGGGAATGAACAAAGTTGCCTTGGCGGCCAATTTGAGGACGCTCTGCGAAACGCAAGGCTCCGTCGCTGCGGTGTGTCGCAAGATTAATGTGAATCGCCAGCAGTTCAACAAGTACCTTTCCGGCACCCATGTCCCTTCAGCCACAAACCTGAGGATCATCGCGAACTATTTTGGTCTAAGCGTCTCCATTCTTTTTTCCGACCCGAATGAATTTCGCACGCTGGTGGACGGTAACTTTTTCCACGCTATGGCAACTGCGCGGCAATTGCCGGAGTTCTCCCGCTTCGTGTCGAGCATGATCGTTGAGAACAACGCCGATCGTGAGGATATTGTGGGTGTCTACGACCGCTATCAATTCTCGTCAATCTATAAGGGATTCGTACTCCGATCAGCCTTTTGCATCTACCGGAATAAGGAATTTCTCCAGCACTATTATGTTGAAAGGTTCCCGAGTTTTGATGATCCGAGCAAGATTGAATATGTCTTCAAGTATTATGGCTTCTGCTTTCCGGTGGCGGATCGTTTGTTCACTGCAGATTTTGAAGGCATTCAATCAAATGAACTGACGTTCGGAGTGTACGCTCAAGTCAAACGCAACACCAAGAAGTTCATGTTCGGTATTTCGAGCGGTATCGCAGCGACTGTATTTCGCCAGCCTTATTCAACCAAGGTTGTGCTGCATTATCGTGGACCTGGCCTGCTGCGTCGCGAACATCTCAAAGAACTCACCGTGATGGATCGCAACGATCCCGCGATCCCACGTGAAGTCCTTCAATATCTGGGTGACGGTTCTGACATGATCCAAATGAGCTAGGTAGTGTCGGATATCAGTCCGTTCCGCTAGGCTGCAATGCCGGTCATGGATGGAGTTCGACAGCAAGCCAGACGCTGTCGGTATCGGCGTAGTACCGGTGCCAAGGATAAGTCCATTGGTTCGGGCCCGTCACTCTGCAGAACGGGTCATGCGAATAACCGATTGGCATCACTACGTCTTCATAGAGTGTTGATGGGTCACGTTCCCGAAATTTCTGCATCCGACCGACGCCATGAATCTGGGTGTGCGTTTCCAGGAACGGATGCTCATGGTGGATGTAGCAATCCGTATCCCCAGGCGACCACCAGAGATTTAGCTTGATGGTGAAGGTCTGGTCGGCCTCTGAGCGGCGAAGCTCGTTGGTGAACACGCGTGGATCAAGGGTCACAGTGCCGATTTCGTCCTGTGGGGAAATGTAGAGTGGCGTGTCCCGAGGGAAGCTGCGAATACGATTGCCAAGCCAATCCCACCCTCGGAACATACAGCCTCCAAGATTGGTAGGTTGGATCACTTTGATGATGGCTGCGCGCTCGGCAGACCGAATTCGCCCACCCTTGAGCCATGTCGATTTCCAAGCCGGTACAATCGCAGGATGGTCGTCCCCCGTCACCATGGGTGAGGGGCTGATGTTGACTACCACAGCGTCCTTAACGTCGTAGTCAAACACATCCTCCACGAGGTTAGCGGTGATAAATTCATCCGCGAACGCAAGTTCTCTTGTACGGTTGTGCACTTCGGGCCTCATTCTACGAACCAATGTATCGATATTAGCAAGCCACAGCGCGCGGCAGCGCAAAAGTGCGCGGATCGATTAATTTATTCGCACAGTGACGCAATGCCGAACTCACATTGCGAATGATCACGGTCGGATGACAGGTGCTGTGCGCGCAACCGCCTGGTTTGAAACCATGGCTCCAGTCAGAGTTAACGTGTGAGATCCTCTACACAGTGGATGCATCGTGAACCTAATTGTGCGTCAGCTCGCGTCAGCGTTTACGTTCCTGCGAACTTGATGTTCACGCTGCCCCGCCGGACAATGCCATCACGTTGGAAGGCATCAGAGCCTGACACCCTTCCAGTCAGAACAATAACGAGCTTAGAGGGTCGAGATCAAATGAAACTGACAGGTGGCCAGGTAGTTGCAAGAGCACTCAAGGAATATGGTGTTGAATATGTCGCCGGCGTGCCTGGGCACGGGATCTGGTCGTTGTTCGACGCATTTCTGCAGGAAGGCTCGGAATTGCCATTCATCCAGGTGATGCACGAGCAGAGTGCCGTACATATGGCAGACGGCTATTTTCGTGCGTCAGGACGCCCGATGGCCTGCTCGACGTCAGTAGGGCCGGGTGCTGCAAACACGATCATCGGTCTGGCGACCGCCTATTGCGACTCCACCTCGCTATTTTATGTCTCCGGCTCGCCGCAGACCTATATGCACGGCCACGGCACCATGCAGGAACTGGAGCGACAGCAGGACAACGCGTTCCCCCGGATAACGGAACAGGTGACAAAGCGCGCCTGGCAAGCAAACTCGGTTTCAGTGCTTCCAAGCATCATGCACCGCGCATTCAGCGCCATGATGACGGGGCGTCCCGGTCCAGTCCATGTCGAGGTACCGATGGACGTACAGGTCGAGGCGGCGGATGTTACAATCCACCCCTTGGAAAAGCGCTTGCCAGTCGGTGTCGCCTATCCCGATCCGAAAGCAATTGAGGCTGCCGTTAGGCTCCTCTTGACGGCGGAGCGGCCGGTGATTGTCGCTGGCGGCGGAGCGATCAGCGCAAATGCATCAAGCGAATTGACACGCCTTGCAGAAAAATTGGGCGCCGCCATTTCAATCACTTGGAATGGAAAGGGTGCAATCTCAGAAGACCATTCATTGTTTATCGGCGCGGTAGGCCAGACTGGCACGACGTGCGGCAACAGGATCACTGCGTCGGCAGATGTCGTCATATCCGTCGGTTGCCGCTTCACCGACTGGTCTGCCTCATCTTATGCCAAGGGCGTGTCCTTCTCGATCCCCTCGGCCAAGCTTATCCATATCGACCTGGACCCACGCGAGATTGGGAAGAATTACGAAACCGAGGTCGGCATCGTTTCCGATGCCAAAGTCGCGCTGGAAGCAATACTCGGCATGATCTCCGATGCCGACTCGACAAGGATGCTGGCGCGTCGTGAGACCTTCCTGGCAGATGTTCAGAGAGCCAAGTCTGACTGGGACGAACAAGTTGCTCCACGACTGAATAGTCGCGAGACCCCATTTACCTCTCAACGACCCCTGGCTGCATTGCGTAATGTGCTCGATCGCGACGGCATCGTCGTGGTCGGTTCGGGCAACACGCAAGGTGCGGTGAAGCAAAGCTTCCCGGTTTATGAACCGCGAACGCACCTGACATCCGGATCCTATTCACCGATGGGCTGGGCGGTCCCGGCCGCCCTTGGCGCTAAACTGGCTCGCCCCGACCGTCAGGTTGTGGCCATTGTGGGCGACGGCGATTTTATGATGTCCCTGCCCGAAATGGGTACGGCGGTTATGAATGGCATCAACGTCGTGTTCCTGGTGTTGAACAATTCAGGCTACATGTCTATCCGGGGCGGTCAACGCAAGTTCATGGGCCGCCATGTCGCATCCGAATTCAACCATCACTCGGGGAATGGCGAACCTTACTCGGCTGACATAGCTGCTTCGGCGCGTGCCTTCGGGCTTGAAGCGTGGAAGGTCGAGAAGGACGAAGATCTGGAAAGCAGTTTGAAAGCTGCGCTCGAATGTGGCGGGCCGGCTTTGGTGGAAGTTATCGTATCGCGCGATGCTGCAGGGCCGTTCGCAACGGGTTGGTGGGACTTCCCGTCGCCGGCCTACTACGACAAGGAACAGGCTGCTTACGTCCAGATGCGTGAACTGGAACAGCACCTGTAAATGAAGTGATCGGGGGCACGGATGCCCCCTTGGTCTCCCCCCTTTAATCACCTTGGACTGCGGAGCACGTGGCTTCCGCAAACGAAGAGTCATTCTCATGATACGGCACATCAAGACAGCTCAGGCTTCAATTGCAGGCGGCACCGACGGATCAGTTACCAAAGCCGTCGAGGCGCTCCTTGCCAAGGTGGAAACCGGCGGCGATAAGGCAGTCCGGGAACTCTCCGTCCAGTTTGATAGGCTTGATCGCAACTCCTACCGCCTAACGAACGACGAAATCGCGGACGCAATTAACTCATTGACCAAGCGTGAGCGGGAGGACCTTGATTTCGCTCAGGAACAGGTTCGCAAGTTCGCTCAAGCTCAAAAGGACAGCCTGAAGGATCTGGAGATAGAGACGCTACCGGGCGTGATCTTAGGTCATCGCAATGTCCCGATCCAGAACGTGGGTTGCTATGTCCCAGGTGGCAAGTATCCGTTGCTGGCTTCTGCTCACATGACCGTGTTGACCGCACGCGTTGCGGGCTGCGAGCGCATCATTACCTGTGCCCCACCCTTCAAAGGTAAGATCTCCGAAAAAATTGTGGCAGCTCAAGCACTCGCTGGTGCAGACGAAATCTATTGCCTCGGCGGCGTCCAAGCAATCGCAGCTATGGCTTTCGGGACCGAGACGATCGATCCGGTGGATATGCTGGCCGGACCGGGCAATGCTTACGTCGCCGAGGCCAAGCGCCTGCTGTTCGGCAAAGTCGGCATCGATCTCTTCGCTGGCCCCACCGAGACCCTTGTAATCGCCGACGACAGTGTTGATGGCGAACTGGTCGCCACCGACCTTCTTGGACAGGCCGAGCACGGGGTCAATTCACCGGCCCTTTTAGTCACCAATTCGGAAAAGCTTGCCCGTGAAACACTCGCAGAGATCGACCGGCTGCTCGGCATCCTGCCGACTGCCGAGATAGCAAGGAAGGCATGGGAAGATTTCGGCGAGATCATTCTGTGCGACACGATCGACGAGATGGTCGCTGAAGGAGACCGGGTTGCGTCCGAGCACGTCCAGGTCATGACCCGGGATCCTGACCACTTCCTGAACAACATGAAGAATTATGGTGCGCTGTTCCTTGGCCCCCGCACCAATGTCGCATTTGGCGACAAGGTCATCGGCACAAATCACACACTGCCGACGAATAAGGCTGCCCGCTACACCGGCGGCCTCTGGGTCGGCAAATTCCTGAAGACCTGCACCTACCAGCGCATCGAGACGGACGCAGCGTCGGCGCTGATCGGTGCATACAGTTCAAGGCTCTGCCTCATGGAAGGCTTCGCCGGACATGCGGAGCAGGCAAACGTACGCGTCCGCCGCTATGGCGGTCGCAACGTACCTTATGCAGCAGCGGCAGAGCCGATCGACGCGTAATCCGAACGGCAAGTCCGGCTGCCGATCAACTGCCGCACAGAGTTAACCACCAATGCCAAAAACAGGGGAACTGACATGAAATTGACCACTCTTCTCGCCGCTTCTATATCCCTTTTGCCGGCCGTTGCCATGGCGGAAGACAAGGGCAAGGTAGAAGGCATTCATCATTGGGTATCCGAGAGTGAGGTGAACGCACTCAAGGTCATCACCGACAAGCTCTCAACCAAGGGATATACCTGGCAAGACAGCGCCGTTGGCGGCCTGTCGGGCGCCAACGCCCTTCAGGCGCTCCGAACCCGGCTGGCAGCAGGTAATCCACCGGCGACAATGCAGTTTCTCGGTTATGAGGGACTCGACTGGGCCAAGGAGGGTGTCCTGCGCTCGCTCAACGAGTTGTACACCACGAATGGATGGGACAAGGCACTTGCGCCGCAACTCTTGGCATTCGTCAAGACCGGTGACGATTACATCTCTCTGCCGATCAACATGCACCGCCAGAACTGGGTATGGGCTAATAAGGCCGTTTTCGACAAGGCCGGCATTGCCGAGCCGAAGAGCTGGGATGAACTCATCGCGGCTGGTGACAAGCTCAAACAAGCTGGCGTGGTGCCGCTCGCGATTGGCGACGAGCCGTGGCAGATACTCGAGGTCTTCGAAGCGATCCTCGTCGACGTCAACGGTCCTGATTTCTATAAGAAAGTGGTCATCGACCTCGATGAAAGTGCCCTTTCCAGCGAGCAAATGGTCGATGTTTTTGATAAACTTCGCAAGGTCCGTGGTCTCGTTGACGATGGTTTCACCGGCCGCGATTGGGCTGTCGCAACCGGTATGGTGGCGAGCGGTAAGGCTGGCATGCAGATTATGGGCGATTGGGCCAAGGGCGAATTCCTCGCCAAGGGCATGAAACCGGGCGTTGATTTCCTTTGCTTCCCCACTCCAGCTGCAACCCCCAACTATAAATTCGTCATTGACGCATTCGGACTTTTCAAAATCGATGACGCAGCGATTACGGCGGGCCAGGATGCCTGGGCAGAGTCCATCATGGATCCGGAAGTCCAGAAGAACTTCAACAAAATCAAGGGTTCAATTCCGGCCCGCTCCGACGTCTCTGTCGAAGATTTTGACGCCTGCGCCCAACGCAGCTTTGCCGATCGCGAAGCGGCCGTTTCCAGCGGTGCTATGCTCGGTGGATTAACCGAGGGTTTCGCCGCACAGCCACAGTTCGCCGGTGTCTTCAGTGACGTCGTGGGCAAGTTCTTCGTCACTGACATGTCATCTAATGATGCCGTTCAGGCGCTCGTTGATGGAATCAACAATGCGCGCTGATCCTGATCTGATCAGCCAGCCGGGGTGTCACCCGGCTGGCGCGTCAAGTGGCATTAGCGAAAACATTGGGAACGCGGTCATGCGCAGTACACTTTCGCTGAAGGATAGGTTCACGCTTTGGCTGCCTCGGCTCGTTCTATCTCCGAGCCTAGTTGCGGTGTTTGTGGGGGTCTATCTCTTCATTGCCTGGACAGGTTGGATTTCGCTGTCTTCGTCCAAAATGGTTCCGCAATACGATTTCGTTGGCCTCGAGCAGTATGTGCGCCTGTGGGCGACCCCACGGTGGGGCACCGCTGTGGCCAATCTGTTCGTATTCACGGCGCTGTTTCTTACAATTACAATTTCGGTCGGTTTGGCTATTGCGATTCTGCTTGACCAGCGAGTCCGCGCTGAGGGCTTCCTGCGCGCTGTATACCTGTATCCAATGGCATTGTCGTTTATCGTCACCGGAACCGCCTGGAAATGGATACTGAACCCCGATTTGGGTGTTGAGAAGGTCGTCCAGGAGCTTGGTTGGAGCAGCTTCGTCTTCGACTGGATTACAAGGCCGGAATACGCCATCTATTGCGTTGTGATTGCAGCGGTATGGCAGTCGACCGGCTTTGCAATGGCAATCTTTCTGGCCGGGCTACGTGGTATCGACAATTCAATTATCAAAGCGGCACAAATCGAAGGCGCCGGTCTGCCACGTATCTATTTGAGCATCATTGTGCCGATGCTCCGTCCGGCATTTCTGAGCGTCATCGTTCTGCTCAGCTACATATCAATCAAGAGCTTCGACCTGGTTCTCGCATTGACCAATGCCGGGCCGGGAAACGCAACCGAAATGCCTTCAACGTTCATGTTTTCGGCCACGTTCCGGCGCAACCAAATGGGCGTCGGCGCCGCCAGCGCGATGATGATGCTGATGACGGTGGCCGCCATCATCGTTCCTTACCTGTATTCTGAACTGAGGGAGACCCGCAATGAGCACTGAGATCAGTTCGGCGCATCGCTCTCACCAGCTCGGGCGCATCTTCATCTACGGGTCGCTGATCGTTCTGGCCGCGTTCTATTTGATGCCGCTCTGGGTGATGATCGTGACATCGCTCAAGTCGCTGGATGAGATCTACTCAGGTTCCTTCATCGGTCTGCCTAAGTTGATTACGATTGAGGCTTGGGAAAAGGCATGGGGGCAGGCCTGTATCGGGACGGCGTGCGATGGATTGCGCCCGTATTTCGTCAATTCGCTGCTGATGGTTATCCCAGCCGTCGTTCTTTCGACGGGCATCGGCGCGATAAACGGTTACATCTTGACCAAGTGGCGCTTCCCTGGCTCCAATCTGGTGTTCGGCCTGCTGCTGTTCGGCTGCTTCCTCCCGTTCCAGGCCGTTATTCTCCCCATGGCGCAATTGCTTGGCAAACTTCGGCTCTCCGGGACAATCCCGGGACTTGTCCTCGTCCACACGGTCTATGGCATCAGCTTCACAACGCTGTTCTTTCGCAACTATTTCATCACAATTCCCGACGAGCTGACGCGTGCTGCGCAGATCGATGGGGCCGGATTCTTTCGGATATTCTTCTCGGTAATGCTGCCGGCTTCGCTTCCGATCATTGTCGTTTCCTGTATTTGGCAGTTCACGCAGATTTGGAACGATTTCCTGTTTGGGGTGTCCTTCACCGCGGGGCAATCCTCACCGATTACCGTTGCGCTCAACAACATCGTCAACGTCACTATGGGGCGCAAGCAATACAACGTCGATATGGCCGCGGCTATGATCGCCGCCATCCCAACCCTGATCGTCTACGTCGTCGCAGGGCGTTACTTCGTCCGCGGATTGACCGCTGGCGCCGTGAAAGGCTGAGACAATGTCAACTCTTGAAATCGATCGCGTCCGCAAATCCTATGCCAGCCTCGAGGTTCTGAAGGAGGTTTCGATCTCCATTGGTACTGGCGATTTCCTCGTGTTGCTCGGCCCGTCGGGATGCGGCAAATCCACTCTCCTCAATATGATAGCGGGGCTTGAGACCATCACGGGCGGTGAGATCCGCATTGCAGGCAAGGTCGTCAACAATCTCTCGCCTAAAGACCGAGATATCGCCATGGTGTTCCAATCCTACGCTCTTTACCCGACGATGACGGTTCGCCAAAACATCGAGTTCGGTATGAAGATCCGCGGCCTTCCTGCGGCAGAACGGGACAAGGCCGTCAAGATCGCCGCAGATCTGCTGCAAATGAGTCACCTTCTTGACCGCAAACCGTCCCAGCTTTCGGGTGGTCAGCGTCAGCGAGTGGCAATGGGTCGCGCGATCGTGCGCCAGCCGAAGCTGTTCCTCTTCGATGAGCCGCTTTCCAACCTTGATGCCAAGCTGCGTGTGGATATGCGTACGGAAATCAAGCGCCTGCATGCCCGTCTTGGGACGACCATCGTGTATGTCACCCACGATCAAATCGAAGCGATGACATTGGCGACGCGTGTGGCCGTCATGAAGGATGGCGTTGTGCAACATCTCGACGAGCCGCAGGCCGTATACGACCGTCCGGCCAATGTTTATGTGGCCCGATTCGTCGGGTCGCCAGCCATGAACATCATTCCTGGCGTGCTTGAGGTAAATGGTTCAACCGTAAGTGCCGTAATCAACGTCGCCAACAGGCCGGCGGCGAGTATCTCGGGGATGTCGCTATCCGGGGATGCTGCACGAAAGTACGCCGGCAAAAAGGTACTTGTGGGCATCCGCCCCGAAAACTTTTCCATCACCACCGGTAATGCTCGCCCGACGGTCTCCGTCGACATTGATGTGGTGGAACCCACCGGCCCCGATACGTTAGTCGTCTTCCAGCTTGGTGGCGTCGAGGTGACTGCCCGCCTGCCGCCAAAGCAGGCCAATGCCGGACAAGAGGCTATCCTGTCGGTGGATACGTCCAAGGTCGTCATCTTTGATGCTGACACCGAAACGCGAATCGACTGAGGCGAAGTTTATGACACAAACGGCGGACATGGTTATCATCGGCTCGGGCGTTGGCGGTGCATCCTTGGCTTACAGCCTGGCAGCCTCCGGATTGCGCATTGTCATACTCGAACGAGGCGACTACCTGAAGGATAGCCCGCAGGCGCGGGATGATATCGCCATCTTCCAGAGGGGCTTCTACAGGTCATCCGAGGAATGGCTGGGAACCGACGGTGAGAGCTTCCTGCCGGGCAATTACTATTATGTGGGGGGCAATTCAAAGTTCTTCGGTGCAGTCATGTACCGCTACCGTCACGAAGATTTCGCACCACGACCGCATGCAGACGGGATGTCGCCAGGATGGCCGATCTCTTACGAGGAATTAGCTCCCTGGTATGACGAGGCGGAAGCAATCTTCCGCGTGCGGGGTTCCGTGGGGCAAGACCCGACGGAGCCGGCTCATAGTAAGCCCTATGGACACCCGCCCGTGCCCGACGAACCCGCCATCGCGTCGGTCCGGCAAAGACTCGAAAGAGTGGGCATTCACCCTTCGTCGCTTCCCCTTTCGATCGATCTGGATGCTTGGCTGGAGCGCGCCGGCACCGGTTGGGATGCGTTTCCCAATACGGGTCTTGGCAAGATCGACGCTGAAGTTGGCCCTCTGACAAAGGCGCTTGGCCATCCAAATGTCAGCATCGTGACAGGTGCAAATGTTGCGCGCCTGGAAACAGATGCAACCGGGCGTAGGGTCACGGCGGCAGTCTACACAAAAGAAGGTATCGAGCACCGCATCTTAGCGGATCGCTTTGCGGTCGCCGCCGGGGCTGTGCAGACTGCGGCCCTGCTTTTGCGCTCACGCAACCAAGTGCATCTGACTGGGCTCGCTAACAGCTCCGACCAGCTTGGGCGCAATTTCATGAACCATAATACGACCGCAATGCTGGCCATCGACCCATTCGCGCCGAATACATGTGTCTATCAGAAGACGATAGCGTTCAATGATTTTTACAACGAAAACAACGAGTACGGTTTTCCGCTCGGTAACGTGCAGTTGCTGGGGCATATCACCGGCAACATCTTGAAGGCGAATTTTCCGGTTCCCGTCCCCGCATGGTTCGCCAAAGTCGTCGCCCGCTACGCCTATGGGTGGTTCCTTACCAGCGAAGATCTTCCAAACCCAGAGAGCCGGGTCACCGTTCACGATGACCGAATTGTCATGCATTGGGTTCGATCGAACATGCGCGCTCATGAGGCACTCATCGCAAAGACCCGCGCCGTTATGCGCAAGGCTGGGTTCCCGATTGTCCTGACCCATACGTTCGGCCGCAAGACAACATCTCACCAATGCGGCACGGCCCGCATGGGAAATGATCCCAAAACGGCAGTCGTCGACACGGATTGTCGCAGCCACGACGTCGAAAACCTTTTCATCACAGACGCTTCGGTGCTGCCGACGTCAGCTGCGGTTAATCCAGCCCTGACCATCGCTGCGCTCGCGATCAAGGCTGGCGCCGCCATTTCAAGGCAGGGATAATGGCATTTCGTGATTACGGATCGGCACGCCTCGGAATTCGTCCGCCTCGGACTGACGAGCTCGCTACGTACGACTATATTATTGTTGGCGGCGGCTCTACCGGCTGCGTGGTAGCCTCCCGTTTATCGGAAGATCCGAACGTGAACGTGCTGCTCTTGGAGGAGGGGCCGCGCGATCTCAATCCCTATATCCATATCCCCGGTGCGTACTACAAGACGGCCCAAGGTCCGCTGCTCAAACGCATTCCGTGGGAGCCAATTACGGAGCAGGGATCGGTCGACACGCCCACTATGGTGCAGGCAAGAGTGCTCGGCGGAGGTAGTTCGGTCAATGCGATGATCTATATAAGAGGTGTTCCTTCTGACTACGAACAGTGGGTCACCATGGGTGCAGCCGGCTGGAGCTATGCCGACGTACTGCCTTACTTCAAACGTGCCGAGGACAACAACCGGTTCTGCAACGAGGTCCATAGCGTTGGAGGCCCGCTTGGCGTGTCCGACATTGATAGCATTCATCCTTTGACGCGAGCTTGGCTACAGGCCTGTCAACAGTCAGGTCTTCCGTACAATCCCGATTTCAATTCCGGCGATCCGACTGGCTGCGGCCTCTACCAGATCACCGCTCGCAATGGCCGCCGAAGTTCGGCGGCTGTAGCCTATCTCAAGCCAGCCCGTAAGCGACAAAATCTGCACATCGAGACTGGCTGCGCCGTGACGCGTGTGATCGTCGAGCGGGGAAGGGCGGTTGGCGTGGAGTGTAACAAGCATAACCGCACGGTCACGTTCAAGGCACGACAAGAAATAGTAATATCGGCGGGCGCGATCGCCACCCCCAAGCTGTTGATGCTATCGGGGATTGGCCCCGCTGATCAAATCTCGCGCCACGGGTTGATCGTTCATGCCGATCTGCCGGGGGTCGGACAGAACCTACAGGATCATATCGAGATTTCACTGGTCTACCAGCTCAACGGCCCCCACAGCTATGACAAATATAAAAAGTTGCATTGGAAAGCTTTAGCGGGGCTGAACTACGCCCTCTTTCGCAACGGCCCAGCTTCCTCCAACCTCATCGAAGGTGGTGCTTTCTGGTGGGGCAACAAAAAAGAAGCAGTGCCGGACATACAGTATTTCATGGTCGTCGGCGCGGGAATCGAAGAAGGTGTAGAGGCTGTTCCCGGAGGCAATGGCTGTACCGTTAATCTTGGACAGATCAGGCCACGCTCCAGGGGGGAAGTTACGCTTGCAAGCCCCGATCCAACAGTTAACCCCCGCGTGGCTCCGCGGTATTTCTCGGATCCATACGATCTTGAAGCCATCACTGATGGAACCATGACTGCAATGGATATCATGGCTCAACCGGCAATTGCGAAGTATGTGGCTACAAGACACACTCCGTCGCTGGGTCTCACAGCACGTCAGGACATCAGAACGTTTTGTCAGCAGAATGCGCATGCGGCTCTGCATCCTTCGGGAACATGTCGCATGGGCGTCGACCGGATGGCAGTCGTGGATCCCGAGCTGCGAGTTCGAGGGATCGAGGGGCTGCGCGTAGCTGACGCTTCGATCATGCCGACATTGATTTCCGGCAACCCAAACGCAGTCTGCATCATGATTGGCGAGCGGGCAGCAGATTTCTTGCGTGCCTAACGCGCAACCTTAGTGTTCACATTCGAGTCTCCGCGGCTGTCGCCTGCGAAGCCGCACTAGCGGCATCGAGGTACAAGAAACAAGCAAAAATACGCAAAGAGTATTGCATGTCTATGCATGATCATGCATAAAAGCGCAATACTGAAAAGAGGCAAAGAATGATTCCAAATGCTGTGGTCTTCGATATTGGCGGTGTGTTGATTGACTGGAACCCTGCCTATTTGTACCGGCAGCTGCTTCCTGACGAGGCATCCGTTTCGGAGTTTCTCGCAAACATCTGCACGCCTTCTTGGAACGAGCAGTTTGACGCTGGAATGCCATTTGCCGATGGGACAGCCGACCTCGTAAGTCGCTATCCCGAGAAATCCGATTTGATCGAGGCCTATTGGCACCGGTGGCACGACATGTTGGGAGGAGAAGTCCCGGGAGTGCCCCAAATTCTCGAGCGATTGAAGTTGGCAGGCATCCCGATTCATGCCATCTCGAATTGGTCGGCTGAGACTTTCCCCAGAGCACGTGCAATCTTTCCGTTCCTTGACGCATTCGACGTATTGGTCGTCTCCGGACAGGAGCGGATGCTGAAGCCGGACGCAGCAATCTTCAAATTGTTCCTGGAGCGTGCGGGTGTTTGCGCAGAGGAATGTCTGTTTATCGACGATAACCCAGCAAACATTGCGGCTGCGACAGCGCTCGGATTTCAGACCGAACATTTCCAGACGGCTGCCAAGCTCGAGCGGCGGCTGGTGGGCATGGGAATCCTTCCCCAAGTTCAGGAGATCGAAAGTTGAGCACGGACAATGCGGCTCTCTCGCTACTTTCGCCAGAAGAACGCCAAGGTATCATCATCAAGAAGGTGAATGCGGCAGGGCGGGTGATTGCGTCTGCCTTGGCCCAGGAATTCGAGGTCTCCGAGGATTCCATCCGACGAGATTTACGAGAACTTTCTGACGCCGGGCTCGTTCAACGTTTCCATGGAGGAGCATCGCGCATCGTCGCCCCCGCCCTTGATTTTCACAGGCGCGAAACGCTTGGAGCCGGCGAAAAGCACCTCATTGGCAAAGCGGCAGCAGCAACCATACCCGAAGGAGCGACGCTTCTGGTCGACTCAAGCACGACAGTGTTGCATTTCGTCCGAAATCTACCCGCAACTCTTTCCGTGCGCATCATCACAACAGCCGTCGATGTAGCAGCTGCTGCACTCGATCATCCGCTTGCCGAGGTCATCCTGCTCGGTGGTCGCCTTAGTAAATTGACACGTAGTGCTAGCGGCGCCGGTGCAATCGAAGCCATCCACTCGTTAAGGGTTGACTACTGCATCCTCGGAACATGCGGTATCGACAACGACTTGATGCTTCGCGCCGACGATTTCGATGACGCTTTCCTGAAAACGATCATGATTAAGGCGGCGAACAACATCTTGTTGCTTGTACCATCCGAGAAGCTCGGGCGAGCTGCAATTTATCAAGTGGCACCAGTCTCCGTCGTCTCAACGCTTTTCACCGGAAGTCGAGAGAGTTCCATCCTGACACGAATCCAGGAGCTTGGCGTGGGTGTCGAGGTGGTTTCACATGGAGAAGGAGTATGACCTATTCGCTGGACCAGAACGCAAGAGCAGTACTTCTGCCCGCTTTCGACAATCTCATTTTTGCAGAAGTGATGAATCCGTTTCTGGATATGGGCGGCCATTCCATTTTGATAGGCGAAACGCGAGCAGAATACACAGCACGGTCAATGTCGAAGGAGAGGCTTGCCACTGAAACGCCGAGCATGTTCCGCACTAGCGTCGAAAAACTCAGGGTACGGTGCCCGGAGCTCATTGTTGCCGTGGATCAGGAAATGGGCGGCATCCAGAGGCTGCAGGGGCTGGCCCCAGCGCTCCCGGAGTTGGTTGATACGAGGTCGATGACTGACGATGAGCTCGCGGAACATTGCTTCGGAACGGCCAAGGCTGCCCGCGAACTTGGCGTGTCAATGTTCCTCGCGCCAATCGCCGATATTGTAGACGGTCAAAATCCATGGCTAGACAACCGAACCATGGGGACAGATCCGCAAAATGTGGCGAGGCTGGTCGGAGCATTTGTCAAAGGCGTGCAGAGGGCCGGGATCTCAGCTGCAACAAAACACTTCCCCGGATTCAACAATTTGAATGCTGACCCAGCACTCGTTGATGTGTCCCTGCACACCGACCGAGACCACATCATCCGTAACGCCTTGCCGTTCACGGCCGCGATCAAGGCTGGAACCAAAGCAATCATGACTGGACCAGCACCAGTTGCCGCGCTTGATGCCAACAATGCCGCCAGCACCTCGGCTGCTGTGATTGCTCTCTTGCGGGAGCAGTTTGGATTCACAGGTTTGATCGTGAGTGACGATCTGGACGCTCCCGCGACGATGCGGGGCAAATCGCTGCTGGACACTGCGGTCTCCGCGATCAATGCTGGGGCGGACCTCTTGTTAGTAGCTGGTGGCCCTCATCTCAACTCCTTGTCTGAAGGCATCGTAGCCGCAGTGCGCACAGGCAAGATTTCCGCTGACCGCCTGTCGGATGCGGCAACTCGCGTGAGAAAGAATGCTGGGGGTCACCAATTTCAGTCGGATGCTTGATCTCAGCTGCCCTTCTTGCGTTGTTTGCCGATGGCGCCGAAGTTAGAACACGGACCTGCCCCAAATCAGGCGGAGTGAAGACGACCGCTTTGCGTCTCCAAACCGGACATACAGGCAAATTTTTGCTGTGTCCGGAAGTAGACGTCGCCACTGACATGCCGGAGGTCGTGGTTGCGCCAGAAGCGTCATTCGTTAAGAACCTTGAAAACGCAGGAGTTAGCTATAGTGGGCTGGTTTGCGTTATGCCATGATAGTCGTAGATTGAATTGAGCAATCATGCGTTGAGCTGGTAACCGCATTCGGGTCAGTCAGGAACTGCATGCTACGCCGTGCAGCAGCGTTCCGCCTTGTAAGCGTTCAAGGCCGCTGGGAATTCAACCGGCTGTGAACGATCACCTTTCAGTTGTTTCTAATTGTATCTATTCGTTTAAATGGGCAGAAATGTGTCGCATGCTAAGCATTCGCACATCAAATGCGCGGAGTTCTTGGATATGTACAATAAAAACGAAGTATTAACTATCAAAACAAGTAAAGTAAAAATTAAAAAAACAGCGTATTCGCTGCTCTCTGTCAAAGGCATGCCGACGATTGCTTTTGTGATGGCCGCTTCATTGTGTACTATGTTGCCTGCAAATGCTGGCGAAGTGCGGTCGAATTCGATGAAGCTGGGTTACTCTGGCTCAGCGAAAACATACGTCATAACGAGAAAAAACATCAAGACCCGCAACGTCGTGACTGTTGCAAAATCGGCCTATCTCGGGCAGGCCCCTTTTATTTGCACGCCAAGCGGATTTGGACGTACTTCGACCTGCTTTGCCAGGTGACAGTTGTGGAAGCGGCCGGGCAAAGAACCTGGCCTTTCTTCACAGCTGTCAAACCTTCTGCCTAGCTGCCGCGCGATATTTTGGACTTCATCCGATTCATTCGGGTTGTAACATAATCACCTGGCCGTATCTTGCGATATTCGTCATCAGCTCGAGCCGGCGTGGTCTTGAACTGGTACCAATCCCCATCAGGCTCGCGTTTCTGGAACACAGCATTCCCCTTCTTGCGATGGCTGAAACAGGTCAGCGCCGGAGCACTACCCCCCTTCGCGTGCCATACCGCCCTGAAGCACAGTTTGCCCGGATCTGTGATGAACCAGCGCCCCACACCGTATGATCCTCCGCCGTCAGCAGTCCAGGATATAAACTCGCGCTGCCTGTTCGCGAAATATCCCGCGCCATCCTTCCAGATCCAGGATCGATTGCTGTAGAGATTGAACAGTTCCTGGCTGGATAGCGGTTCAGACATCGCCGGCGGTTTCGAGGGCTTGCTTTGTGCAGCACTGGAAGCTTGGGCAAATGTGCCCACTATACCAACGATGCACAGCAACGATATCGCTCGGAACATGGTCATTTTTACCTCCTGAAGGGGCATCCTGGTTAATTCGTCGCTTCTCTCACAACTCGCCAATCGGGAAGGCCGTAGGGGCGAGGCCAAGGATAAACTTCCTTGTCGTTGAAATACACGACGGCTGTCAGATCCGGAAACTCCGGAGACCGTTTGGCGGCGTCTTCAGCCCAGCTGCGAACGTAGTCGGAGTCACCTTCGTAGCCAAGTTCTGCAACAACGATAGGTTTGCCCAAGGCTTTGACCAAGCGGTACTTGGACGAGAGCGCCTCAGCGAATGTCTGATCTTTGCCAAGATGATCCCGGTCATATTGTTGCAGGCCGAATACGGAAAGGCCAACCACATCAACGAATTCATCGCCTGGATAGAATGCTGAGAGGGTTGGTTCTCCCTTGGGTGACCACATGTACTTCGCCGTTTTATTATGCTCGCGGCAAACCGTTACCATCCGTTGGTAAGCGGTGACATAGTCGGCTGGAGACCAATGGGCCCAGGTAAACTGGTTGTCGGTTTCGTCCATCTCCTGCGCCCAGCGAATAGTTACGTCGCTCTTGAGTGTTGCTGCTGTCGAGCATACCGCTGCCATGTTGGCATCGTACCTGCCCGCCAGAATGCCGCTGATCAGCGCCTCAGGGGAAGATCGCCAGTCCGCTGCCCATGACCAGGGCTCCACAGTGATGAATAGTTTTCGTCCGCGTTTTTGGGCATATTCATCGGCTAGCGATAGCGTCGACAGATCAACATCTTCCCAGGGCAGGAACAGATGTTCGATCTTTGAATTGGGATCGTCAGTGAAGTCACCATGCGGATCATATGCTCCAAACGTGAGGGAGTCAGGACCGATGATTGGCCGTTTATCACCAAGGTTGCCCGTAGCAACAGGTTTTGCACCAGTTGGGATGCCGCGTGGAATGCTTGCCGCCAGCACGCTACCTGTCAGAACCAGGGTCGCAATTGAGACCACAATTGCAGTACGAGTCTTCTTGTTTTTCATTGAGTTTTCCTCCTGCCAGGGGTCGCATTGCCCGCTAGTCGATTCTGATCCTCAAGATCAGATTTCATGGTCGCCAGATCTGGAGAGACCAGATTCTCTGCGACAAGCTTCTTGAATTCATCACTCTCTGTCGGCGCGGCGTGCTTGAAAATGTACCAGTCGCCCGATGGCTCTTTCTTCTGATAGATCGTTCCGCCATTACGCTTGTGGCTAAAACACGTTTTGTTGGCGAAAACGCCAGACTTCATGTGCCACCCTGCAATGAGGCACATTTGGCCATCGTCCGTTACGGCCCATCGTCCTTGCGCCCAGGTGGTCGCATTTCCGGAGCCTGTCCGGGCAGTGAAACGTCTCCCCTGATCATCGAAGCGTCCGGCTCCATCCGGCCACACCCACGTCTTGTCGCGGTAAAGCAGGTAAAGCTCCAGGGCATTCATTGCCCGGGCATCGGCCGACGGGACGTTTGTTTCGCCGGCGAAGCAAGGACCTGCGAGTGTTGCCGAGAGACAGGCCGCAATTACCAGCGACACGCTACGGCAGGAACCGGACCAACGCGTTCCCACTTTGGCGGCTTGCTGTAAACTTAAAGAACTCGTTCTTCTGTTTGTCATCATCTTGTTCCGCTCTTACGAACACCTTCCAGGAAGGCATTGTTGTCTGATTCGGGAAGCCAGCGTGGCTTGAAGGTCAGCTTGCGCAATTCTCCACCTTTGAGACCTGCGCCAGCCACCGCATACGTGGTTTCATAAAGCCGCAATCGCCCGCCACCCCAAGTGAGGGAATCCAGTCCGTCCTTTCCGCGCTCAACAGTCGCGATTCCTGGCAGGACGATGAGGGAGAGGAGGGCGGCCGCCATTGCTGGACGATATGTTCTGCTCTTGAACCTGACCACATTCTCTCGAGCGTGCTGGATGACGATTGTCAGCAAGAGCACGGTATAGATCACGGCATTGACGATTGCGAAAATGTAAAAACCCCTTGTTTCGCCGGCATCCGTTACAAACAGCACAGGCAATACTGAAACAATTGACAGAAATGCGTAGGGCATCAGAACTCGCGCAGGCAGTGGATCCACCTCAGACGTGCCCTTGGGTGTGATGCGAAAATCCACAAAAGACCCAGTCATCCAGTCGCGAACTGCAGCGACGGTTCCAGCCAAGGCCCAAGGCCAGCGAGCAAAGAGGAAAAACATCGCCTCCCAGCTCAAGACCTTTGAATCAAAGGGACGGAACGAGCCGGTTGCGCGCCAGCGATAGACCAGCACTATCAACGTGATGTAGAGCGGCATGAAGTGCGCAAGAAAAGCCGGATAGGTTACTGCGACGAACGTCTGTTTTGTCACAAGCGCCAGGATGGGCATGGCGAACATCATCGCCATGAACAGCGCAAACAGTGGGTACCACAGCTGCGCAAACACAAATGAAAACTTTAGTTTCAACGGCAGGCGCGGCACGTACGTTGGCGAATATTGCAACAGCAACATGACGAGGCTGCGCGACCACTGGAACTCCTGCGTGACGAGATCGGCGAATGTTGCCGGGCCGTCGCCATGTGCGATCGCATCAAGCGCATGAACGCCACGCCAGCCATGCGCATTCATCATCAGGGTAGTTGAGTGGTCTTCGGCCA
The DNA here is from genome assembly GCF_020164435.1 of Phyllobacterium lublinensis. GTDB lineage: Bacteria > Pseudomonadota > Alphaproteobacteria > Rhizobiales > Rhizobiaceae > Phyllobacterium > Phyllobacterium lublinensis. Next base: position 76,335 of record NZ_JAIUDQ010000002.1, read on the forward strand.
GCTCCGGCCCGAGCCCACCTATTTGGCGCAAGGCGACGGTACGTACGGCATAGTGTGATCCGATGCAGAGTGGTGCCAGTCCACCAGTATAGCCGGCCTGGAGCGAACCGTGCATGTTCGCTTCCGCGTAAAGGCGCCCGCGTGCAGACCAGCTTTCTGATGCGTTCTTATCGCAAATGCTTGGTGCAGATACGTATCCGACATCTTCATCGGCAAACGGGCGCAACATTTCGACGAGATAGCCTTGCTCTGGAACATGATCAGCATCGAGCTGCACGACGAAGTCATAGCGCTCATAGCCGAAATGATCATAGAAAAACGCAAGGTTGCCTTCCTTGCAGCGCGTGCGGCGCGGCCAGGTGGCCAAATGATAGTCCGGTCTGTTCTTTCGCGTTGAGACAAGAACGCCGTTCTCTTTGCACCAATTCAACGTCTCCAGGCTTGGATCTTCATCCGCAAGCCATGTGTCGTGTGGATAGTCCTGGGCAAGCATGGCTTCCAGTGTTTCCGCGACGATTGAAAATGGTTCAGACGGCGCCTTGGTCACCACCATGGCCACTCTGCTGCCATCTGGCAGTCGAAGCGGTCCGTTGGGTTTGCGGGCACGGTAGAATATTGTCATGAAATAGGCGGGCAGAAGGGTTACCCATGCCAGCGTCGCTGTGACCAGAGCGAAACTCCAGGAACCGATAATATGCTCTGGCTTCAGCCACCAGGCCCAGAAATAAAAGAGCATGGCCAGCCAGATTGCCGTACATGCGAGATATTCAATCTTGCCATATCCCTTGAGGACCGGAACGAGGGTTGGTTCGGTCACACCTGCCGTAATTTTGGGCGTTGTGCTGGTCATGCCCGCGACTCCAGGCCAAAGAAGGGAGCCGCGGTCCGCACAATCGTATCGATGTCCGAATATTCGGGAGCAAAGCCAAGCGCCCGGCGTGCAAATGCTGGATCGGCATAAAGCGCAGGGGGGTCACCAGCTCGCCTTGGATGCATTTCAACCGGGACTTCACACTTGGTAACACGGCTGATTGCCTTCAGTATCTCGCCAACTGACAGGCCGCGGCCAGTTCCAAGGTTGACCGAAAGGTTTTGACCGCCACTGATGAGGTGATCGAGCGCCAGAACATGCGCCTTGGCCAGATCGGTCACGTGGATATAATCACGAACACACGTTCCGTCTTCGGTGTCATAGTCGTCGCCGAAGACTGCAAGATGCGAGATCGCCCCCGCTGCCGCGAGCAACGCTCTCGGGATAAGATGTGTTTCAGGGTTGTGCCACTCGCCCAGTTCTCCGTCAGGATCCGCCCCACACGCGTTAAAGTACCGCAGGGCCACATACTTCAAATCATAGGCAGCCGCATAGTCCTCCAAAATCTGCTCGGCTATGAGTTTCGTCCTGCCGTAGGGATTGATTGGCTGCTGCGGGGTCGTTTCGGTAATGGGAAGCGACCGCGGTGCTCCATAGGTTGCGCAACTTGAGGAAAAGATGATCTTGTCGATTTGCGCATGGCGGCAGGCATCCAGGAGAGAAAGTGTCCCTGCGACATTGTTCCGGTAGTATTTTGAGGGGTCCTCGACGGACTCTCCGACATAAGCAGACGCGGCAAAATGCACGACTGCATCGGGCTTGTACTGCATGAGGGTCCTCGTCAGACTGCTCGTATCGAGGATGTCACCATGCACGAACGGGCCCCAGCGTACCGAGGAGAGATGGCCTGTAACCAGATTGTCAAAGACAATCGGTTCGATGCCGCATGAGTGGAGTTGTTTGGCGGTGTGACTGCCAATGTAACCGGCGCCGCCCGCTACCAGAACCCTGGGCTGAGCCATTATGCAGTCTCCGCCAGTTCAACTGCTTCCTCGGCAAGGAGGCGATCAAAATAGACGATTGTTTTTTCCAGACCGACCAGGAGTGGCACCTTCGGCTGCCATCCGAGTTCTCGCTGCGCAAGGGATATATCGGGACGGCGCTGGCGAGGATCATCGGTTGGCAATGGTTTGCAGATGGTGGTCGAACGGGAACCGGTCAGTTTGATCACCTGTTCGGCGAGCTCCAAAATCGTGAACTCACCTGGATTCCCAAGATTGACAGGCCCGGTGAATGAAGGGTCGGTTGCCATCAACTGCTGAAAGCCGTCGATGAGATCATTGACGAAACAGAACGAGCGTGTCTGTGAACCATCGCCATAGATGGTTATGTCCTGACCCTTCAGTGCCTGCACAACGAAGTTTGACACGACACGGCCATCGTCTGGGCGCATGTTGGGACCATAGGTATTGAATATTCGGGCGATTTTGATCTCAACATGGTGCTGCTTGTGAAAATCGAAGAACAGTGTTTCAGCACTGCGCTTGCCTTCGTCGTAGCAGGACCGGGGTCCGAACGAGTTCACGTTGCCCCAGTAACCCTCGACCTGAGGGTGAACCAGTGGATCGCCGTATACTTCTGATGTGGATGCCTGGAAAATGCGAGCACCAGTCCGTGCTGCAAGTTCCAGCAAATTGAGCGCTCCAAGAACGCACGTTTTCATCGTGTGTACGGGATCGGCCTGATAATGAGGAGGTGATGCGGGGCACGCAAGGTTGTAAATTTCATCAACTTCAACGTCGATTGGATCGACAACATCATGCTTAATGACGCTGAACCGTTCGAAATTGCGCAGATGGCGTATGTTGCGTTCAAGCCCTGTAGAGAAGTTGTCCAGGCAGATTACAGTGTGTCCTGCCTTAAGGAGGCGTTCGCAAAGATGTGATCCGAGGAAGCCGGCACCGCCAGTCACAAGAATATGTTGAGACTTTTGCTTTGAGTGGACGACACGTACATCACCAAAGAGGGAATTAATATTATGCCGACTGGGATTAGGACGCATTTTCTTCATCATTCGAGCCCCAAAATTTGCCGATTCTTTTCTGATTAAGGACCTAATCAGTTCAAAGTGCTTTTATATCGGCGTTGTTCTTGTAGCTTTCGTATAATTGGGCCTCTGCCGACTGTCGTTAGACGCGCATCCTGATACTTGCCGCAGCGTCCATTTCTGCAGACGAAGGGTTATATCGCTCGTGATCCGAAGCGATTACACCGCTCTGGACGCTCCTTGTTCGATAGAATGTTGGTCAGATATTGCCTTAATGTCCGAGGGACTTGAGCCACTCACCAAATGAGTTTGCACTTTGCCCAAGTTCCACGAGCGGAACTGCGTGGGCGAAATAAGGCGGCACCACGACATTTCTGGCTTCGCGCGGGCTATAGCCAAATTCCTTGCTGAACGCTCGGCTGAAATGGGCGGCAGATGTGTATCCAACAGCGGCGGCGATCTCGACAATTTGCTGCCGATTGGCCGAATTACTTAAGGCGGCGTGAGCTGCCAGTAGACGTCGCTTTTGAATATAATGAAGAACACCTCCGCTCGGCTCGAACAACTGATAGAGCCGGGTGCGCGATATGCCGAGCTCTCGACTAAGCCTATCCGGCGTCAGGTCAGGTGAGCTCAAGTTTCTCTGTATGAAACGACGGACGCGTTCCATCAACGCAAAGTTCCCCTGTGACTCCGTACTGGCGTGCTGTTCGGCAGTCGATGCCAGCCAGGTAACGATCATATCACGTGTCGTCTGTACGACTCGGGGAAGGTCCGGTACTGCCAGGCTGGCTAGTTTTGCCTCCAGACTGTCCATGTATTCGATCAGCAGGTTGGTGTAGGTCCCGGACAATGCCGCATTGACTACATTTGCGTCTGAAAACAACTCGCGTGGAAGATAAAATGAGAGGCTTTCTGCCGCCGTTGCTCGGCCAGTAAAAGGCTGACCAAGGGACGTAAGTTCTACGCTTCCGGGCTTGCCCTGAAAGACCTGCCCCTCAACTTCGGTCCATGTCTTGCCGCTGCGTAACAGCGTTAAGTGCCAGTGATCAATCGAATTTGACCGGAGTTTAGCCGCTGATCGCGCGAAGCTGTGAGGGGGGGCGCTCTGTTGAACGACGAGCATGCTACCAAGATTCCAGGCTGTGTGCGCGGCCGGAAATCCAGATTCCTCAGACACACCATCAGGCAATCTGATATCGACCAGGGGTGACAAGTAGGCCTGCCAAGCTGCAAATTGATCCTTGGCGTCAATATTTCGGGTTGAAAAGGTTAGTGGTTCAAGCGCCGGTGGCGGAATAGCTGCTTCTGCAGTAGTCGTTGGTTGGCGTGGCCAGCGACGGCGCTCAACCGCCGGATCGGAACTGGCTCTGGTTTCCGCGCCCTCGTGTGCTTCAATCGAGTTTAGCGGCTGCTGTCCCTTTTGCGGAGAATCAGGCACCTTGCCCTCCCGAAAGCCGAACGCCTTCCCGGATTTCTACTACCAAATCGCGATCAACGCACTTTAAAGTTAATGTGGAGTTAACAGGGACGTCGGAAGGGCAGGGACATCGGAGCCACACCTAATAGGTCATCTCGATGGTCACAGTTACGGAATCGATCAGGACCCACAATCCGAGCATGCGCCCCGAGAGATTCTATTACTTTATCGAAGGCACGCAGCATAGCGACGCATTGCCAAAATGAGCGCTTTGTTCATGTCCCATGAATTCGCCGTTGCCCCAAGAAAATCGTCGGAATTCGATGGGAGCCAGTTGCAACATGAAAGCGGAGAAGCGGTTGTGCCAACTCTTGGATAACATGTTGATTCTTGTTTGGAAAAGTTTGGCTGGGGAACCTGGATTCGAACTAGGACTAACGGAGTCAGAGTGTTTGAAAAAAAGTTGTTCTAATTGTGCTTTTTGACGTCATGTTGCGCTTATGCCAGCACGAAGAGCGCGTCGCATGCCCCGCTTTCTCGCCGTCTACACCGTGAAGGCCGAAGACCTCGCCCGCTCTCGCAGCATTTCGCGATCGACACCGCCGGGTTAAAGCAGCGGACGGACTGGAAGACGAGGAGCGCCGCATCACTTGCCGTGTGGGTTGTCGCCGACCAAGCGGCGTCTCCGATCGAAGCTATGGCGGCATCAACCGTCCTCACGGGGGATTTGAAAATCTTCGATTTCGTGATGCGCCAGGTTCGCGAGGACAGCCACTGCTTCAGGCAGCAACGGCTTGTGGATCCGCTGACCAAACTCTCGTCTGAAACCAAGTGCCTTCTCGACAAGAATTTTGGTGAAAATACCCGCACCGCTGGAATATATCCGCCATCCTCCGTCTACGGAAATCCGACCGTATCGGAGTTTTTCCCAATCGGTAGTAGCTTCGTAACGGTCGTTGAAGCCGGGATCACTGCTGCTGAAATAGGTATTTAGCTGTCGCAGCGAAGCCTGTGGCAGCAGGTCGGCCAGCGATATGGGATTGGCTAGCGCAAGCCCATTCCACAGGCCGTCAGCATCGCCAACAAGTGCCAACGCTTCGCAATACCGAAGATGGGCATGCGTATACATCAGGCCGATCTCACGCCCGAAAAACGCCGACGTTTCAGCGCGCCGAAAGAGTTTCTCAGTTCCGCCTGAATAGCCAACGGGTTTCTCCATAAGCCGTACGCCGTCGGGAAACAGGAGGTGTTCCTTAATGACTGCCAAATGCCGTTCGCGCTGCTCGGGCGTAAAAAGTCCACCAATGATCGGCTGCGTCATCGAGATCAGCGAGTATTGAAGGCCTGTACGTCTGTCGGATGGATGGATGAGTAACTCGACGTCTCCACTGGGCTCGAATATGCAGTAGCCGGCAACGACGTTGTCACGGATCAGAAAATTACCGAAATCCTCGCGCATGCTTGCAGCCTTGCGCTGCAATTGCGCCGATTCCTCAGCTCGTTCCGCTCGAGCAAGAATGTCAGCATAACGCGCCATCTGTTCGTAAAGCAGTGCGACGGTCCAGCTACTTACCAGGCAGTCCCGAAGTTGCGGATCGGCGGGCTGAAGGGAATCGTTCCAATCTCCTTCGCCGTAACGGATGAGGCTCGTCCCGGGAATGTACCTTTCTTGGACAGTTTGGAGCAACTTTTCGATGTGGTTGGCGAGTGTCGACGTTTCCTTGGTTTGCTCCAACGTGTCGTCGGACCGCCACGGAATATCGACATCGAGAACCGCAATGTCACCTGTCGCCTCGACGTAGTCGCACAGGGCCTTCAGCGGCCAGATAACAATGTCCCCGTGGCTTTCCCCGGCGCGGATGTTTGAATACGGCTCGAGCATAAACCATTGTGGCCAGTCCCCTCGGTCCCGAAACTGTTCACCAAATACAATCCGGATGACCTCTCGAGCCTCGTTGTCGTGCTCGAAGGCCAGAAGAAGCTCAATCGGACCCTGGCAGACATCGCGCGTTCCCCAGGCGGCGCCCGTAAATTGCTCAAGACCGTGCGGAACACTCGCGTGAATAATTGCATCATGAGCGAGCCAAGGAAGGAAAGTTGCTTGGGCGAGAAGGTTGGGACCGTCTCCCTGTATCACAGTCTTCTGCGTGACGCGGCTCCAAAAATCAAAGGCGGAGGCAAGCATGTCGGCTAGATGGTTACCAGCCTCATAACGTTCGGCGCGTTCTTCCCCCCGGCTCGTATCAACCATCGACCCAGTCACAGCAAAACAAAATCGATGGGTCTCAAGGACCTTTACGACTATAAATGGGCCGCCACGCGCTATGCCGTCGGTATACAGGAGCTCGTCTCCTCCAATCTCTCCGACGACTTCAGGCGTTGACGTTACAAGATAATAGGCGGCGTCCGGAAATTTGTTCCCCCAGAGGCCAGCCGCATCCGGCCGGAAAATAATAAGTTTGCGTGCGACGTTAATATCGACACGGCCTCCACTCTCAAATTCGCGTTCACCTAGCGTTAAATGTCCAAAGATGAGGAAACGGCAAGGAGCACCTTCGCTCGTAATTTCCCACTGCATTGCCGGTTCCTTGCCGGACACGGCTGCCGTGATGGTCACGGTGCGCCCCGAAAGTTTATAGACCCACCGGGAATCGCTCAGTCCCATCTCAAAGACGGAAGGAACACCTAAGAGCCTCCAGCCATCGCCCTCGTCAATAAGGATCCTTAGACCATTGGAGATCGTTAAATTGTAGGGATCGCGCGAGACCGAGAAGAGTTTGTGGAAAGACGTATTTCCAATTGTCAGTTGTGCGGCAAAGATTCCTTGCATCCAACAGGTTACAGCAAGAGTATCATTGTCCGGTAGGATGCTCTGACCGCTTCGGAGGATCGCGCCGTGGCGCCTGACGGTGACACGTTCCTTGTCTTTCAGGACGATATGGCGGTTTTGTCGGCTGTCCTGCACGAAGAAGGATAGAAGTTTTCCATCTCTACGTTCTTCTAGGTGCCTCGTGGGGTATAAAGCCGCCACGGACTCGGTATCTAATTCTAATGACATCGCTTCGGCAACGTCCTGAAGCACACTACGAGATACACCTGCTGCCGCCATCTTGTTTCGCAACGGATCGGGACCGACCGGCGCATGTTCGATTCCGTCGAGTCTCGAGAGGTCCTTTTCGCTTGAAGGCTCCGGATGATCGGGTACGAACAGACCAAAAAATGTAGATGATGAACTCGTGGCCGGTGCTATGAAAAGAGGTGTAGATTGGATACTTGGACACGCCAATTCATGCTGCCGACGGAATGCGGGGAGGTTTTCTCCGAAAGCCGGAACCATTGCGCTGTGGCAAGCCTGCCTCGGAAATGCCAGTTGGATCGCGTCTGTCGCGTACGCAGCAGCGCCCGTAACACAACCTTGGGCGAGCCACGGGTTTCGACCGCCCGGCTGCTTGAGGTTCTGGCGGTTCATTACCACCGAACCGAATACTGGGTGATTTGCGATCGTGTGGTCGATGTAATGCGAGGCATAAGCTTCGCTTCCCATCAGAAACTCGGGGGCTCCAATGCCGACGTCCTGCACGAGGACCAAGTCAGCCTCTACAGTGACCTTGGAGGGGTTTTCCAACGTCACGTTCCAGAACCACGTCGCCTGGGTCGGGTGTAGTTCAAGCCGAACAGAATGTGTAATTTCGCGGGATTTGCCCTTCCAGAAGAAGGCTGTCTCGCCCTGACTGAACAAGACCTTTGCTCGCGGTCCAACAATTTCAAAGACACCAGGTTGCGTACCACCAATTCTGAGATAGAGCCTACCAATCCCACCATAGACCGGTGATCCCAAAACCTGATTGATCATAATCACGCCAGCAACATCGCTGTATTCGATAGCAAATAATGTCCCGTTCGGCAGAAGTGAGATCGAAAGACCACTTTCGTTTGACAAGCTTGCGAGACCAAGCCTGTCTCGATGAGGCATCTGGAACGAACGGTGCGTGGCAGAAGGCATAACTTATAACCTCCTATATTCCCATTAAGGAAGCGGGCATGGACGCTGAATTGAGAACCTCCATTGGTCGATTGCACCTTGGCTCAAGTATTATCCCCTTCCGTTGAGGTTCGCGCCGACTCCGTAGTTCCCCCTTTGGCCCCCCATTTCCAGCCGCTTATCGCGGGCATGTCGTCGCCGTGTTGCTCGATATACTGCCTGTGTTCGGCCAGCTTGCCGTGGATGGCCTGCTTGAAATAGGCGGCACGCGCACCCAGTTGCGGAAGCCTGTCAATGACGTCTTCGACCAGATGGAAACGGTCGATCTCATTCAGAACGGCCATGTCGAAAGGCGTCGTCGTCGTACCTTCTTCCTTGTAGCCGCGGACATGCAGATTGCGATGGTTCGTGCGGCGGTAGGTCAGCCGGTGGATAAGGGTCGGATAGCCATGGAAGGCAAAGATGATCGGCTTGTCCTTGGTAAACAGAGCGTCGAAATCGGGATCCGACAGTCCATGCGGATGCTCCTTGGTTGGCTGCAACTTCATGAGGTTGACGACATTGATGACGCGGACCTTCAACTCGGGCAAGTGCTCCCTGGCGGTATTCGCCTCATTCGACCGACGAGCAGTGCGTTCAGTGGTAAGTGAAACCATAGTTGCCTCCCGTCAAGGACGAACCGAATAGCTGGGTCTTGTGGCTCGATATGATTTGCGGTTTCGCCTTTATGTGGAATGTTCCGGAAAACTCGCCGGTAATCAATTCTCGCAGATAGCGTCAAAGCGCTTTTTGCCACCGACGTGCACAGTCCCGCAATTGGCAGTACTTCTAATATACACAATCGACGCGACTTCGTCGCGATCAATATTCTCCATTTGTATTCAGCATGTGACGCAATTCTCCAGCTTACCCAGAATTTATCCGGACTCATCATAGGCTATGGCAACCGCTGTTGAGGCACCTAATCTGTATTCGGAAAGCAAGAACAGCGCAAAAGGCCTTACCCCGGTCGTGCTAGCCGCCAAGGAAGGGCTGGCGCTGATGAACGGCAGCAGGTCTCGACCGCGTTGGCGCTTGCCGGCCTGTTCCGCGCGCCCACCGCGCCGCGCATTAAGTCAGCGTTTTTGGACGTCAACAACACGCCGATCGCCATGGGCACCGCGATAGGGCCGTCCAGATTATGCTTGGCCTGAAAGCAATCCGGTCTCGTGGAATCGAAATAGACGATGCTCTGCACATTTCGGAGCAAATTGAACTCTGAGGAGATCAACGGCGACTTTACGTCAACGCCTGCCACGCTGCATCGCTATTCGCTCCTACTGGCCACTGGGCGGTAGCAAGTACAGCGTCATGGCAAGAATGAGGTAGACCATTAGCATCAACACGCCCACGAACCATGAAGAGCGCCCACCATTGGTGACTATGGTCGCTGTCGCAGTTGCGATCAACACCATGGCAACTGCGCCCGACCAAAATTGCAGGTCCATGGGCGCAGGACCTATGGCGTAACTCAGCAGCACCAGGACTGGAGCGACGAACAGGGCAATCTGCGCAGCGCTCCCGAGAGCAATGCCGACACTTAGATCGAGCCTGTTCTTACGTGCCGCGGAAAAGGCTGACGCCATTTCTGCCGCACCGCCGACCAATGCCACGACGATAAAGCCGACGAATGCAGGCGTCATTCCGAATGTTACCGCTGCTTCCTGAACCGATTCGACAAAAATTTCGCTGACGAGCGCCACCAGCACCGTCACGCCGCCCAAGGTGACCAGGGCCACATTGAGTGGCCAGGTCACCTCCTTCAAACCCTCTTCTGAACTGCCAAAGAGTTCGCGGTGACTCTTCAGTGAGAACACAAGGCCCAGTCCATAGGTGATGATCAGGACGACGGACAGTCCCAAGCTTAGCTGTTGCATGAACTTCGAAGGTACGTCGTTCGAGGCAACGGCCGAGGGGATGATCAGCGCAACTGTGGCCAGGAACAACAGGCTTGTCTGCAGCCGCGCATTGACGCGATTGTAGTCCTGAACGTGGTACTTTAGCCCGCCGAGCAGAAACGATGCTCCCAACATGAACAGCGTGTTTGTAACAATCGCCCCGGCCAAGGATGCCTTCACCAAGGTGAACTGACCGAGGCGCAGCGCGGCCAGCGCAATGATAAGTTCAGTGAGATTGCCGAGTGTTGCATTGAGGAGGCCACCCACCGCATCGCCGGTTTTAGCAGCCACGGATTCCGTGGCATGACTGAGCAAAGTGGCCAACGGAACGATGGCGAGTACCGAGAGCACAAAAAGCAGCGTGTGCGCCTCTGGACCGACCGCCTGCGCCAAAAAAACGACAGGTACCAGGACGAGGAGCCACAGGATTGGATTGTGCCCGATTTCTCGCCACAGATGGTTCATGAGTCCCCCATTTCAACAAGTGCCCAATCGCGCATGAGCAGTTAGGAATTTCGGTCAACCCCACGCAGCGCCTGCACGCTGACCGCTGCGACGAGTCCGGCCAGAACGATGCCACAGAAGCCGATTGCGATGGCCAGAATACGCGATGAGAGGTGTTTCGGTGTCAAATCCCCATACCCGATGGTAAGGCCAGTAACAAAGGTGAAGTAGAGTGAGTCGGTCACCCCCCAGCCTTCCATCTGCCCGACCAGAAAGCCACACAGCACCATTACCAAGATGATCCCAGACAAGATTGGCCATACAACGCGAACCTGATGATACAGCGCCTTGAAGAAGATGCGTCTGGTCTGCCTATATCCCATCAACCCTCCTGATATGAGCGGACGTGGATAATTGTAGGCAACCGTGCGAATAGCAAAAGTACGTTACAGTAAAACACTTGCGAAAACCGTTCTAATGGCAGCTTCGGTTCAATCCCAAACCTTGGCAGGACGAACTCTGGTTTCCGCTTCTCGTGTTAGGGTCCTAGCAGCGGACAGTCGGCTATCGGCCCCGAAGCTGCCGCTTGGCGATCGTGGCGGGACTGACCGCTTTGCGCCCTCATTCCAGACATACATGCAAATTTTGCTGTACCCGGAAGCAGACATCACCACTGACATGATCATGCCATCAGCGGTCATTTCCAGTCGGCGAGCGTCGCATTTAGCTTGTCAGTTTGCCATCTCGAAATCCGGCATCTTGAACGTCTTGTTGTTCATCGCATCCGTCGGACCGTAGAACCGAATAGCTGGCAGCGGCCGCTTGCCCGCCGTGGGTATCCAGTTGGCCTCCAGCCCCTCTGGTGCTTTCGGACCGACATAGAGAGTGACGCTGCCGTCGGCATTCTTCTTCATCCTGTCGAGGTCGTAGGAAGACAAGGTCGTCCGATTGCTGTCGCTGTAGATGAAGGCCATCGTCGCCCGGTCATAGACCGTCAGCGCCCAGAACTGTTTGACAGGCATATCCGCCGGCACATCAAGTTTGTAGAGCTTGCCCGCTTCCAGCAGCTTCCCCTCCTTGTCGGCGATTGCCATCATGTATTGCGTGGCCGGTGTGTCGCTCAGCACCTTGGGCATGTAGGTGCACCAGAAATACTCTGCAGCACGTCCTATCAGATCGATGCGGTCGTCATAGACAAAGGTGAACTTCTTGTTCGTGTCGGTCATCAGCAGGGAGGCGTAGTGCCGGTCTGGCCAGTAGAGCTTGTCCTTGGGGAAGTTGTCGAACCAGTGCTGCAAATAGAACCAGCCATCGGTGGCTGCCTGCCGCATCGCCCGCTTGGTCGTCTCATCGGGAGCAAAGCGCTTGCCTTTTTCAATTCCGAGCGAGGCTAGCATTCCCATCATAACTTTGTCCTGCGGGTTGACTGGTTCAGCGCTCACAACGGCGTGCAAGTCTTCGAAATAGCGCTCGTCATAGATCGGCAGCGTCGGATAACGGTCATTGATCGGATCGACGAAGCGTTGCTTCGGAGGATTGCTGGCCTCTGACAGATAGTACATTCGCAGCTTCTGGGCGTAGCGGTATGCGTCCGCGACGCTCTTGCCCTTTGCGGGTACCGATCGGAAGGCAAACGCAATCCGGAAGTTCGGCGAGGCAACGTTGATGTATTCGTTCGGAACCTTCCCTGTGTAGTCCGGTGGCGTAAAAAGCAGTTTTCCGCCTTTGCCCTTGTCAAGGCCGGACGGTCCAACGTCGGCAATCGTGAGCTGCCACGCATCGACTACCTGACCATAGATGCTGCCTTCAACACCCGCGACGGGGAGCTCTAGTACCACAGGGCCTTTCCGCAAATCCGTAAACGCGGAAATGTAGGGTGTAACGCTGTTGGCGGTAATGGCCTCGAGCTTGGGCGTGGCGGGCGCTGAATACGCGATAATATCGTTGTCCTTCATGCCGAGATCATCAACTGCCGCGCGACGAAAGCTATAGATGGCTGCGGCGGGTATGCCCCACAACACGGCTTCAAATGCCCGCTGGTACTTGATCTGGTATTCAAAATCTTTGACCGATGCGGTCGCACCGGCTGGCGGTTGTCCACCGTTGGGTGCAGTTCCTTCTTGTGCAATGCTTGGTGTGACGACAAGAAACGCCACAAATACAGCTGCTAACCGATGGCTTGCACGCATCACATGTCCCTCCTATCGAAACGTCCGAACCGAGTCGGTGCTGCCAATACGTGCTTACAGAGTCGCAGCTAACCAAGCCTAACTATGGACAGATTGAAAGCCGGTTGTAAGTAACGCAACGGTTACAGCTAATTAGAGGTCCGGATTGGGGCCGGTAGCTGACTGTCCGGTTTTTTTGGCCGAGAGACGGTCCGCGACGATCACAGCCGTTGCTCGAAAGCTGACACTCCATAGGCGCTCACGGTGGGCGATCGACCTCAAGGACATAGGCCAACAAGCCTGGGGCCCGCTCAAGGAGTCATTTCCAGATGGGCATAATCAGAACATTCCGTTTGAGTTGGCGGCGTTCTCGGGCATCATCTGGAGCACGTCCCAGTGTTCAACGATCTTACCGTTATCATCGAGCCGGAAAATGTCGATTCCGGCATAGTCGTTGTTGTTGGGCCAGTGCTGGAAGCAATGCAAAACGACCAGATTGCCCTCTGCAATGGTCCGTTTGACCTCGACCCGCTTGCCCGGCCACTCCCGCGCCATTCGCTCAAAATAATCTATGAAGCCGACCTTGCCGGTTGCGACATGGGGGTTGTGCTGTATGTAGTCATCACCAGCATATCTCTCGATTGCCTCGCGCGGTTTGCAGTCGTTGAACATGAGTAGATAAAAGGCGATCACGTTCGCCTTGTTGCGTTGTAGTGTTTCCATGCCGTCCTCCAAGTGAGAATGGGCGCTTACGCGCCACTCTGTAGATTTGGAGCTTGAAGTTGCCGCCTGGTTCCTCCAATCGCGACGCGCGGATCGTCACGACTGCATCCAATGCTCTCGGTGAGTTTGCCGGCCTCAATGCGAAACTGAGTAGCCTGCTCGCCACCACAAATGCCACACATGAAAATATTTGCTAACCCAAAAATTCTTTGCCGCCATTTGCGTCCCGGAAAGGAACTTACGATGACTGTTCTAGTTTCAGTACGCGAAAAGTTCTGACGATGGCAAGCAATTGGAGCATCTTCGATCAGCTGCTCGACAGGTCCGACTATTTTCGTTCATGGTGCGTTCACCCTCAAAGGCGCATCACTCAGCGTATTGTTAACAGGAGTTACAATGAAAAAAATTGTTTCGTTATTTACTGCGGGATTCCTCGCCGTCTTCATGGGGCTAACATCGCTAAGTGCGGCGTTCGCGTCACCAATTGCTGTGCAGAGCCTTCCGGCTGCTTCAAACGTCGTGCAGGTCCAGTACCGTGACGACAGGCGTTATGAACATCCGAGAAAGAAGCGTTGGGATCGCCGCGAACATCGCTACGAGAGCCGTCGTGATCGGCGGGAACATGGCTACGAGAACCGTCGTGATCGGCGCGGATACTGGAATGGCCATCGTGGTTATCGCGAACAACGCCGCGGCTATCGTCGCCACAATGACGGGTATTGGTACCCCCTGGCACTGTTCCGACTCTAAGCTAATTTCTTCTGCTCTGAGTTAGCAGAAGGCGGCTCTTAGGGCCGCCTTTTTCTATGGGAATATCGCTGAATTCTACTGGCAGTGATGAATAGTGGGCCTTGGCTACTAGTCCCCTTCGTCTTCATCGTCAGACTCAATTACTTCCCATATAAAAGCGTGCAAACGCTCTTCGATGGTTTTCTTCGCGGCTCCGGATTTTTCCATCTCACGCTTGATTTTGAAAAACTGATCTCTGTCGGCTGGCGTGAGGTATTTGGTGGCGTTTTCTAGCGATGATAATTGGCTGGACATACGCGGTTACTACCTTTTCGGCCATGACAATGGAAGTAACATATCATGCTCAAGCGCTTTTGATGTCCACCAACCGCATCTTCTTGAACAACTGCGCGACAAGTACGATGCAGCGCTCGCCGAAGTTTTCTTTCAAGGGATTGATTCGATCAAATCGCAGATAACCCCGCGGATCGTGGACGAACGCCTGGAAAGGACGAATCCCAGACCTCGTGTTGAGCGTCCTGAGCGCGGACAGGCCGCTGTCGGCCCCGTTTCCGTCTGCGATGTCCTTGCGGCAAGTGGATTTATATTGAGGAGCGGGAAGTGCTCGATCTCGTCGGGCAAGTGACAGAGATGGTCTATCAGTGCGATCGATCTGGAGTTGAATCGGGAACGATCGAACTAGCTGCGAGTTGTTGAGGTGCTGATTTGAAACCGGAGCATCAATATGAAAACACTTGCAGAGCTGTTCGAGCACACCCTCAAAGATGTCTATTACGCCGAGAATGCTATCGCAAAAGCCCTTCCGAAAGTATCAAGTGCGGTAAAGAACGCAGCGCTTAAGCAGACCTTGGCTGACCACCTCGCAGAAACAAAGGGCCAGATCAAGACCTTGGAAAAGGTTTTCAAGACCATTGGCGTAAGGGCCGAAGGTGAGAAATGCGATGCTACGGATGGTCTCCTAAAAGAGGCGGACGGTGTTCTTGCGGAAGCCCAGGGTGTTGCCTTAGAAGCTGGTGCATTGGCAGCCTGCCAAGCCGTGGAACATTATGAAATAGCCCGCTATGGCTCGCTGCGCGAATGGGCAAAGGTCCTTGGAAATGAACAGGCTCATGTTCTGCTGAGTGAGATTCTTGATCAAGAAAAAGCCGCAAACAACAAGCTTACCAACTTGGCCGTCACCTCCATCAATAAGTAACTGTCAGTTGGCGGATAGTGCTCGATGCCGATAGTTATACCCATTTTGGGCACTGTTCCCGGCTTTGTCGGCGCGCCATCGTTTGACTGGATGTGGCCTTCAAAAAGTCGCCCAGCTAATAGCTTTTCGAGATCACGCGGATTGGAGAGTGGCTATCTCGAAGCGCTTATCCGTTCGATTCGACGAGGATTACCAGAGACTCAGGCACCACTCCATCGAATGCCATCGCATCGCCGGCGGCCTTGCTCTGCATCGCCGTCTGCAAGGCATTCATATCAGGAACGTCCATCATCAACGCCACACGAGCCGGATCCTCAGGATCAACAAACGTTCGGATGTTGGTCACTCCGAGCGAACCGAAAAATTCCTTGCGCTTCGGTGAAGTAAGCCAGTGGTTCGCGTCCTTTGTGATGTTGTGATGGGCAATAATCGTTGGCATAGTACCCTCCCTGCGACGACGATGACGGCCGGATCGAGGCCGCGCTTCATAACGCAAGGCTACTGTGCCGCGTTTTTAATAAGCTGTAAATTGTGGCGCTCATGTGGGATGGTCACCCAACGACGGAAGCCATCCACTGCAGGTCGACAGGTGGGGCGCCGCTGCCGGCGGTCAGCCACTTTGGCCATGGAATTCCTACCTTCCACATTCCTTGCCTGTTCGAAACAGATCCGGGTGTCGACCTGCTGACGGCTGACGAGCCGTTCTGCCACATATTCCCGGTGGCGCGCGGAGCGTTGGAAGAAATATCTCCGACGATTGAGCCACTCTCATCAAGACCTGACCTTGAGCGGGAATACAAGCTGTGGACCAAGAGCCGCGATCACTTCAATGCGGCACTCACGGACCCAGCTCTACGGCGGCTCGGGAAAAATGGCAGAAATCCTATTTCAGGGGAATTTGCCCCTCAGGAGGTGCAGGTCCCGATGGACATCCCAGCAAGCTGCGGCTTAACTCCTTCAAACGGGGAGCCTGACTTTATTATAATGCTGTTAGGCCTGTCCCCACCAGGAACAGGAAGGTAAATTTAGGGACATTAGCAATTGCGTAAAACGTGGGTCCCGTGCCGCTTACACGTAAACGTCTTTATCGACTTTGCGCCGGCATACTGCGTATACAGGTTAATTTTGTTGTGCCGGAAACAGCCATCGCCCAGATTTTACAGTGTCGTGATCGCGCCATATGCGGACATTGTTGTGAGTTCAAACCGCGTTCTTAAGATTGACGCGCTTCTCTAATTTTGCTGCGCTCTCCTTGCGCTCGCTATAGCGGTCAGTGAGATATCCAGAGACCTCGCGTGTGAGTAGTGTGAATTTGACCAGTTCCTCCATCACATCAACTACGCGATCATAGTAGGCGGACGGCTTCATCCGACTGTGATCGTCAAATTCCTGAAACGCCTTGGCCACAGATGACTGGTTGGGAATAGTTATCATCCGCATCCAGCGCCCGAGCACTCGCATTTGGTTAACAGCGTTGAACGACTGCGAACCGCCAGACACCTGCATGACGGCAAGAGTACGCCCTTGCGTGGGACGGATTGCGCCAACGGAAAGCGGGATCCAGTCGATCTGAGATTTCATCACGCCCGACATGGCACCGTGCCGTTCGGGGCTGGTCCAGACCTGACCTTCTGACCACTGTGACAATTCCCGGAGTTCTTGAACTTTCGGATGATCGATTGACGCTCCATCGGGAAGCGGAAGCCCAGCGGGGTCGTAGATGCGTGTCTCGGCACCAAAATGCTCCAGCAAGCGAGACGCTTCTTGGGTGAGCAGGCGACTATAGGACACTTTGCGCAGTGACCCGTAGAGCAAAAGGATGCGTGGACGGTGCGTGGATCGCGGAGCAGTAAGCTTCGAAGCCTCCGGGATATGCAGCGCATCTGGGACAACATTCGGCAGATCAGACAACGCGCTTTCCTTCAGAGTCGATTACGACCTCACCATCCTCTTTTGTAAACGCGCCTTGTTGAGGTGTTGGCAGAATGTCGAGGACCAGTTCTGATGGCCGACTGAGACGCACACCTTTCTCGGTGACGACGAATGGGCGATTAATCAAGATCGGATGGGCTTCCATGGCGTCGAGCAGCAGCTCGTCCGTCAAGGACATGTCTTCCAGACCAAGCTCGGCATAGGGCGTGTCTTTTTCGCGTATGGCCTCGCGGATGGTCAGACCGGCTCTGCGGATCAGGTCCTTGAGTTCCTGACGGCCAGGGGGCGATTTCAGATATTCGATGACGGTCGGTTCAATACCCGCATTGCGGATGAGAGCCAGCGTGTTGCGGGAAGTGCCACAAGAGGGGTTGTGGTAGATGGTGACGTTCATGGTCATTCAGCACCTTTCAATTTGTTGAGCGCTTGGGGCGTAGGGTTCTGTTCAGCCAGCATCCAACTGGCTAGTCCCATCGCGAGCAGTGCGCCGAGCAACTCTGCGATGATGAAGCCGGGCAAATCGATGGGTCGGATGCCTGCAAAGGTATTGGACAGGGCTCGCGCGATAGCGACGGCCGGATTGGCAAATGATGTCGAGGCAGTGAACCAGTAGGCGGCAGTGATATAGAGCCCAACCAGCCACGGAATTGCATTCGGCCGAAAGCGAAGGCAAGCGAGAATGGTAAAGACCAGTCCGAAGGCTGCTACGGCTTCTGCAATCCACTGTCCCGTCCCGGTGCGAGCCGTATCCGAAACCTCGATGATTGGAAGTTCAAACATGGCGTGTGCCAGAAGCGTTCCGGCTATGCCGCCTGCTATTTGTGCCAGGATGTAGAGGAGTGCTCCATTCGCCTCGATTTCCCGCCGAAGCGCAAAGATCATCGTTACGGCCGGATTGAAGTGCGCGCCCGAGATCGGTCCGAGGATGGTAATCAGCACCACCAAAATCGCGCCCGTAGGGATCGTGTTCCCGAGCAGCGACAGCGCCACGTCGTTAGTCAGCCGGTCGGCCATTATGCCGGAACCGACAACGGTAGCAACGAGCATCGCCGTGCCGAGCGCTTCTGCCGTAAGGCGGCGGGACAGGTTGGGCATGGCTTTCCTTAAATTGAAACGGAACGCGTCAGCACAGACGCTGTCGCAGGGCATAGGGTCGAGGCCTGCGGCGTTGCCAGGATTGCGGCGGGCAAAGCGGTTCGTTCAATCGGATGAAACCCGAGTTTGCCGAAAAACGGGGCCGCATCGGTTGTTAGGACATAACCCGCTTCCGCACCCCGAATATCAGCATAACGCAGCAACAGTCGCGTGATCGCGCTGCCGTGTCCGTGCTTTCTTGTTTCGGGGGGGACCGCGATCGAGCGCAATAGCGCATCCTTGCCGTAAAGCTCGACGCCGCCATACCCGACCCGATTGCCTTGTCGGTCCGAGAAGCGAAAGAACGTTCCATTCGACATGCCAAGATCTTCAGTCGGAAGCGATGCCGAGCGCAAAATTGCGTCAAACTCAGCGTCAATCGGGCTGATCTCTTCAGCTTCCAAGCCCTCACGGCGGCCGATGGCTTGCAGCTTTGTTGTCAGCCACAGCCGATCGATGGAGTCGTGCCGCAGGTTGAGGAACGCCATGATTCTGTTCTTCATGTAGCGGGCAGCGAGCGAGAAAGCCGTTTCCTTTTCGATGTCCTTGCCTTCAACGGCGGCTGGATCTTCGATACCCCAGTGAGCGCTTAACGGATGGCCAGGCCAAATCGGGCAGGCTTCCCCCGCTGCGCTGTCGCAGACCGTGAAAATGAAATCCATCTCCGGCGCGCCGGGTTCGGCAAATTCGTCCCAACTTTTAGAACGGAAGCCTTCCGTAGGATAACCAAGGGCATCGAGAACTTTCAAGGCAAATGGATTGACCTCACCCTTCGGCTGGCTGCCGGCAGAATACGCGCGAAATCGCCCTTTGCCTTCCGCATTCAAGATCGATTCAGCCAGGATCGATCTTGCAGAGTTTCCGGTGCAGAGAAAGAGGACATTATAAACCCGATCATGCATTGGAAATCTCCTTGGGCGGGCAGCATGGAACAATGTCGGCAAGCAACGGCGCGCAAATGTCGGGGTGACCCGCACAGCAATCCTTCAGAAGGTAATTGATTGCTTCCCGGAGGTTCTCGAAATTGGCCCGGTAGATGATCGAACGACTCTGTCGCACCGATGAGATCAACCCCGCCCGTGTCAGGATCGCGAGGTGGGTCGACATGGTGTTCTGCGGCACGTCGAGGATGCGCGAAACTTCACCTGCGGCAATACCATCCGGCTCATGCATTACGATAAGCTTGAATGCATCCATGCGCGTTGATTGGGCGATAGCCGAGAACGCTTCAATAGTTCTTTCTTTTTCCATATATCGGGATATAAAGATATTTTGGATTACTGTCAACCGCCATTACTGGGAACAGCACTGTCACAACGCCGAATCCAGAAGCGAAGCGAATAAAAATGCAGACACCTTGCCTCCTTCAGTGTTCAAGGTCTGGCGATGCGCATGAACGCGCGCTGAACTGTACTACGGACAGCACCCGGTGTTGTTCGCTGAAGTCCCGCAACAGGCCCTGGCCGCAGCATGCTCAGCTCGATGCCTCGGCTTGCAGATGGCAGGGCGTGAAGCAAGGCGCAGGAGAACGTGGTCCGTGCCGAACTCCAAGGCGTGAACATCAAACACCTGCATGGGCGTATCGGGTGGGCCAACTTCGAAAGTGAGGCGCGCGTCCCGGTCGATCTCTACTTTCATCGCCACCTGGTCAAGGATCTTGCGAAATTTCTCGACCGTCATGAAGTCGCGTCCATCCTGTGAAGCAATGTCTTCAACCTGCAAAATGGTTTCGCGCCATTGGTCGGAATTCCCGCCGCAATCGAGCGTAATGAATGAACCTGCCTTCACTTCAGTAACATGGTAGCCCGACTGGATTTTCCGACCTGCATACTCGAGGACAAGAGATTTTGTGCTGTGCGGCTCCAGTCCGGTAAACAGGACGTTGAGCGTTGCTTCATCGCGAAAATCGATCCGGGAAGGGCTGGTCATCGTGTCCATATTGATCTATCCTTATTTCAACATCTTTTGAGATATTGAGGTAATTATGAACGAATTGCAAGCGCTCGATGCCTTTGCTTCACTCTCCCAAGAAACTCGGCTTCGGATTGTGCGTCTGCTTGTTATTGCCGGACCGGACGGAATGGCCGCCGGCGCTGTCGGCGATGCCATGGGAGCGTCATCCTCCAAAATATCGTTTCACCTCAGTCATCTGGAGCGTGCGGGACTGATCCAGTCGCGTCGGGAGGCGCGCTCGATAATCTACAGCGCAGTCTATCCCGCCCTTTCCGGTCTCATAGAGTTTCTGATGAAGGACTGTTGCCAGGGCCGCTGCGATCCCTCAGTCGACACCTGTTCCACGGCTTGTGAGGCGTGAAGACCAAATGGCCGGGCATCAAATTTTACTGGATGCTACCCGCACCCATATCGTAGTGGCAGCACTCGGCATCACCCAGATCATCGGTTATGGCACCCTTTATTACAGTTTCAGCGCCCTTGCTGCATCTATGGCGAAGGATATCGGCTGGCCCCAGGAATGGGTATTTGGGGTTTTTTCGATCTCGCTGCTTGTTGGCGGCCTCGCCGCTCCAATCGCGGGAAGCTGGATCGACAGGTACGGAGCGGGTTCCGTGATGGCCGTTGGCTCAACAGGTGCCGCCATCTCTCTTGTCGTCTGTGCACTTGCGCCTGGTCCGTTCATGTTTGCAGTTGCATTGATGGCAATCGAACTTGCCGCGACATTCGTGCTTTATAACGCCGCGTTCGCTCTCCTCGTTCAGCTCAATCCGACGACGGCACAGCGGAACATAGTCCATCTAACGTTGATTGCAGGTTTCGCATCTACCATCTTTTGGCCACTGACTTCCACCCTGCACGAACAGCTGTCCTGGCGAGAAGTCTACCTCGTCTTTGCCGCCGTCCACCTGCTTCTCTGTCTGCCAATCCATATCTGGTTGGCGAGGCTATCGGGAGTTGCGATTGCGGTGGATCCACGGGCTGCAAGCACCAAGCGGCATGTTGAAGGAAGTCTTCCTGCCGAGCACCGTCAATCAGCGTTTGTATTGATGGTGATTGGCTTTGCCTTGCTCAGCCTCGTAGATGCAGCCATCCTCGTCCACATGTTGCCGATGCTATCCGCATTAGGCCTTGGTAGTACCAGCGTTCTAATAGGTACGCTTTTTGGCCCTGCTCAAGTGGCCAGTCGTCTCTTCAGCATGCTGAGTGGCGAAAGGATACCTGCACTTGGACTGGCGTTGATTTCCAGTCTTCTCGTTCCGCTGTCTGTAGCCGTACTGCTCAGCAGTGGCACGTGGATTCCGGGAGCATTGGCGTTCGCCGTGCTATTCGGTCTGGGAGCGGGCCTTGCAAGTATCGTCCAAGGCACCCTTCCTCTCACCTTGTTCGGCAGCAGCGGCTATGGCCAACGTGTCGGCAAGGCAACAGCGGTTAGATTAACTACCTCAGCGGCAGCACCTTTTGTGTTCGCATTCATGATGCAGCACGTTGGTGTGGAGGTTTCCCTGGCAATATTTGCTGCGCTCGCAGTCACAGCCGCAATTTCGTTCGCAGCGATTCATCAACCAAAGCGGCGAAGCTTGATCCGAGAGCCTTCATAAACGAACCTTTGGAGGGGCGGGGCATTCACAAAGGGCGGAGCCGGCTGTTGCCGGCGAAGGCGCACGGTGTAACGATCATGATCCATGAGATAATGCGTTCAAGGCAACCATCAACAAGATCGTGGTGAAAACACAGCACGTCATTAACGCCGTTGACGGGCGCATGACATAGACCGCAAGCGTCAGGCCTTTGATCTCTCCGCTTGGGTCAATCCCAGACCTTGGCGGCACGAACTCTGATGACCGCTTCTCGTGTGCACTCGTCGCTTTCTTCGCCTTCGCGTGTGATGATGGGCTGCCCTTCCTCGAGGTCGAGGATTGGAACGGGCCGGCCGCCCCATCCGCAGTGGGCGCAACGCGGACGTTCCCAAAGTACGCCGGGTGCCTCATTATTTTCGCCATGTTCGGGTTCGAGATGCGGCGAGCCGCAGTTCGGGCATTCGGGAGGCACCTGGCGCAATTCGCGAATGATCGATGATGTTGCCATGCCGATGGCGTGTTGGTTTAACGATTGCGCCATCTCGGCATCAGTCCACGTGGCCGACTTTGAATGCGTCAGCCAATTTGAGATGTCCATGCGGACTCGAGTGCACTCTTCAAGGCCCCGCGGCGGGTATGCGTTCTCGGATAACATATTGATTTTCTTTAAGAAAACTTTGGCTGGGGAACCTGGATTCGAACCAGGACTAACGGAGTCAGAGTCCGTGGGTCTACCGTTAACCTATTCCCCAACAGTCGCCTGTATGCGGCGGCGGCAATGCCTGTGCGGGTCGTCATATAATTGAATTATCTCAGGATGCAAACCCCCTGTCAGTGGTTTTTGCCAATTCTTTTTGGTTTGGCCAAGTCATGCCCGATAACTTGACCCAGGCATCAGACCATGTGGCCAAGGCGGAGCCCGTTTTCATTGAACAGATGAACCGGCGCTGCCGACAGCGACAGGTGAATACCCTCACCCACCATGAGGTCATGTTGCCCCGGCGCAACCAGCAACACCTTCTGACCCGAGACGTCGGCGTGGAGCACTGTCTCAGAGCCCAGCGCCTCCACGAGCTTGATCTGGGCGGGAATGCCTTTAGTGTCGCCGATAGAAATGTGCTGAGGACGCACGCCCAAGGTCACGCGGGCGCCTTTGGCCGTGCCGTTGCCTTCAATCGGGACTTCCACCCGATGTCCCCCGGCCAGTGTCACGACGGCCTTGTCCGATCCCGAAGATTCTATAGTGCCCTCGAGGAAATTCATGTGCGGTGAGCCGATAAATCCTGCGACAAAACGGTTGGCTGGCGAATTATAAAGTTCAAGCGGCGTCCCGACCTGCTCGATGCGTCCGGCGCGCAATACCACGATCCTGTCGGCGAGCGTCATGGCCTCCACCTGATCGTGCGTGACATAGATCATCGTGGCCGAGAGCCGTGCATGAAGCGCAGCAAGCTCTGCGCGGGTGGAGCCGCGAAGCTCGGCGTCCAGATTTGACAGGGGCTCATCAAGCAGAAAAGCGACTGGCCGCCGTACAATGGCACGGCCAATGGCGACACGTTGGCGCTGGCCGCCCGACAACTGACCTGGCCGCCGCTCGAGATATGGCTCTATTTCCAGCATCCTGGCCGCCTCAGCAATTCGCTCGGCAATCTCCGTCTTCGCCATTTTGGTGTTTTCCAGACCAAATGCGAGATTTTGACGGACACTCATGTGCGGATAGAGTGCATAGGATTGAAATACCATCGCCAGTCCACGATCGGCTGCCGGAATATTGTTGACAACCTTGCCATCGATCGTGAGTTCGCCCCGGCTCGGGCGGTCAAGACCCGCAATCATGCGGAGCAAGGTGGATTTGCCGCAGCCGGAGGGGCCAACGAAAACAACGAATTCGCCGTCGGCTATTTCAAGACTGATGTCGTGGATGACATCGACACTGCCGAAGGACTTTGCGACGTTGGTGAGCTTGATATGTCCCATAAAATCCCCTCTTATTTCAGCCCGGTTCCGGCAATGCCCGTGGTAATGAAGCGCTGCAGGAAGATGAACACCAGAACAACCGGGATCATGGTCACGACTGTCATGGCAAGGATGAAGTGCCATTGCACGTTCAGCTCACCGGAGTAGATGCTGAGCCCTACCTGCAACGTGTACAGTTCCTTGCGCGACAGGACGATCAGGGGCCAGAGGAAGTCGTTCCAGCGCCAGACCACGGAAAAGATCGCAAGCACTGCGAGCGCCGGAGCCGTCAACGGCAGAATGATACGCCAGTAGATTTGCCATTCGGACGCCTTGTCCATGCGGGCCGCATCAATCAGCTCATCGGGAATGGTCAGCATGTATTGGCGGAGAATGAAGACGCCGGTCGGCGTTGCGACCGTCGGCAGGATAACGCCCCAGAGACTGTTGAAGAGGCCAAGCGCAGAGACGATCGAATAAAGCGGTACCATGATGACCGACAAGGGCACCATGAGCGTAGCCAAAATAAGCAGCATCGCTACCGTTCGACCACGAAACTCATATTTGCTGAGCGCAAAGGCCGCCATTGAATTGACGATCAGCGTGATCAGGGTAGCCACCACGGTCACGAAGACCGAGTTCCAAAGATACCGTACAAAATCAAAATGCGTGAACGGCTCGGCATAATTCTCTGACGCGAAAGTCATTTCACGCACCGGTTTGCGCTGGGCGATATTCACCTTGATGATCTCGCCCGGATTGCTCGGGTCGATCATCTGGCTCACGACGCCGATGCGCCGCAGTTCGGCGAGCCGCACCGTCTTGCCGCCCTCAAGCGTCACTTCATAAAGATCAAGCGGCTTGTCAATTCCCTCGACGGTGACCTTCTGGGTAACATAGGGCAATATGGTTGGCGGAAATTCCGCAAGCGCAGCCGGCGTTTTGAACGACGAACCGACGAGCCAGATCGCCGGGCCAAACATGATGAACAGCCCCCCGATGAGCCAGATCCAGGTGACGATGTCAGTCCAATGCCAGCCCTTGCCGCCCTTGCGACGGAAAAGAAACTGCGCGACTCGGCTCATTTGCGGCCACCTTTCTTTTCTCCTGATCGGCTGAGGCTGAGTTGAAGCAGCGTCAGAACGACAAGCACTGCACCCATGAGGATTGAAGCAGCCGCAGCGAGTCCCGGATTGCGGAGTTGGGCGGCGAAGCCCGTTTCGTAAATGTACTGGGTCAGGAACAGAGTGCTGGTGCCTGGTCCCCCGCCGGTCAGAACGTAGACTTCGTCGAAGATCTGCACGGCACGGATCAGCACCAACACGATGACGACAAGGAGGTTGGGCGCTAGCAGGGGAAGGGTAATCCGCAGGAAGACACGCGTCGGTTTTGTGCCGTCCATCTCGGCAGCTTCATAAAGATCTCTGGGTATCGCCTGTAGCCCGGCCAAGAGGATGAGCGTATAGAATCCCATATGTGCCCAAATCGACACGCCGACAGCCGCGGCAAACGACCAGCTACGGTCGTTCAGCCAGACGTGGGGTTCGAAGCCGAGGCTGTAAAGTCCGAAGTTGAGAAGTCCCTGGCGTTGGAGGATCCACTTCCAAATGAGGCCAACCACCACCGGCGACAGCAATACCGGAAAGAAGAACACGGCACGCCAGAAACTGCGTGCCCTGAGGTCGCGGTTCAGAATAAGGGCGGTCACCAGCGACACGACGATCATCAGCGTTACCTGGAGAAGGACGAACCATGCGGTATTGCCCACGGCTGTCCAGAACGTGTCTTCGGCGCAGCTGTTGGCATCGAGATAGTTTGAGCAGTCGAAGAGGCGCGCATACTGATCCGTGCCGACAAAAGTGCGGTCTGGCAGGAAGAGGGCTGTTCCGCCAGTCATCGAATAGGCAAAGTTGATGAAGAACGGCAGCAGCACGAAAATGCCGAATATCAGCATGTTTGGCAGGAGGAAAAAGGTCGCCATGCCACCGATGCCGGTCGTCCTTTGAAGAAAGCGCAACGGTGGATCGATAAGGTCCATCACAAAGCGAACGGGCTTCGCGATGGCTTCTCCGAAGCTGAAACCGGACTGTTCACGTGGGTCTGTTGTCATCGTCGCTTCCTCGGCAAAACCGAAATCGGCCACATCCCGGCCGCTGCCTCAACGCGCTTTGCGACCGGCAACGCTTATGGAGGGACCATGACGGTCCCCGCATATGCTTGACATAGCGGCCGTCACCCAGCGGTCGCTATCGGCCGGAGTCCTTGACCTTGGTGGCGATATCGGCGTCGATACGCGCGAAGGCTTCTTCAAGGTTCAATTCGCCGGCCGCTGCCTGACTCACACGGGTGACCAAAGCGCCGTAGTACGTATCCGACCAATACCAGCCGGGTAGCTTTTGCGCGATGTCGGACAGCGAAGACGTGGACGTAACAAAATTATTCAGGGCCGCCTTTGCCTGCTGGTCATCCGTCTTGAAATCGAGCCCTTTCTCGAGCAGGCCCTTATGGGCCGGCAGGAACAGCGTGCGCTCCGAGAACTCCTTTACGATGTCTTCCCGTGCCAGGTAGTCCATCACCTTGGCAACTTCCTTCGGGTTCTTCGTGTACTTGACCGCTACCAGACCGGCTCCACCCGGCATTCCGGTGCAATTGGCGGGGCCGCATGGACTGCCGGTGGCAACCCAGTCGAAGTTGGTGCCGATCTTCGTCGAGAAGTTTGGTACCTGCCATGAGCCGGAGTAGTAGTAGACGAGCTGGCCGTTGATGAAATCATCTGCGGCGGCCCGATAGGTCGAACCAGCGGCCGAGACCCAGACATCCTTGCTCATTGTGCCGTCAGTGACCCACCCGACGAACTTGGTTATGAAGTTCTTGGCGCCTTCATCGAGCGGCGCGGGCTTACCATCCGCACCAATGTAGTTGGAGCCGTAGGAAAGATTGGGTCCGGTCAAGCGATGGCCCGAGCGATCAAGGGCCATGGCGAACGAGACCTGCTGGCTGTCGGCGACTTGCTTCGCAGCCTTGGCCCAATCATCCCAAGTTGCATCCTTTGGCGGGAGGGCTACGCCGGCCTGGTCGAACAGCGTCTTGTTGGCGAAGCCGCCAGTCAGCGTGATCTGGGTCATGAAGCCCGAAATCTGGTTTGTACCATCGGGGCGCATCCAGTCGGCCTGTCCGCCAAAATTCTTGTCCCAATAGCTCGCATCGGCGACAAGCGGACGCAGGTCGAGCCAATGTTGGCTCATTGCCTTCAAATTGGTCACACGCGCTATGTCCGGACCGTCACCGGCCTCCAGTTGGACGGGCAACTGCTCGCGCACCACGCCATACGCAACGTTGTCGAGAATAACGTTGATTCCCGGGTTTTCCTTCATGAAGCGGTCGAGCAGATCCTTCAGGACCTCGCCCTCCACACCGTCGGAATACCACATGATCCGCACATCGCCGGCCATCGCGGCGGTCGAAGCCAGAAGTCCGACAGCGAATGCTGCCAGCATCGTACTTGTCTTGATCATCACGTTCCTCCTCTTGGTCCGAGCCCTGTTCCCGCTCGGTTATGGATCGCCGGCATGAGGGCCAGCGTTCTTCCCTATTTGGCTGCCAGCATCGTCACTTCGCCAGCAACCGTAAAATGCTTTGGTAGAATGCGTCGGCCTTCGGCCTCCACGGAGCCATCTGAATGGAATTGGACGGGACCGTATTCAGGATCCTCGATCATGAGAGTGCCGTCTGCTCTTTCGATGACCGCGAGCCCGGCAAACCTTGTCTCGACCGCGTTAAGACTTGAGGCTTTGCAGACCCGGACGATCCAGCGTGTGTTTCGCCCGTACTGGCGCAACTCCGCGTTGGCAGATGGTCCAACCTTGACGGTTACCAGTTCCGTGTTGCCGCGCAGCAAGACTGCGCCGTCACCGCTACGGGCAAGTGCGAGGCTGCCCTTTACGGTACTTTCGTCGAAACTGGAGATCGGGAACCAGGCGTGCGTAAAGTCCGGTTGCTCGTCGAACGCCGTGAACTCCAGAACGGCCAACCCTCGATATTGATGAACGCGGGGAAGAGTGCCGCTGCCTCCCCAAAACGATGGCCGCCCATATCCGAACTGAATGGACTCGCCGGGGTGATTGATCCAGATAGCAGCTTCGGGACACTCACCAATGCGAAGGTGAAGTACGGTCTCCTGGTAGCCCCATTCGTTCCAGCGGTAATGAGCGGCTGATCCCATGGCGAAATCACGACTCTTGTAGTGATAGAGCGCAGCGAAGCGGTTCTCACCCTGTGCGAAACACCATTCCTGATGATCGTAACTCTGATGGCTGGCGATCCCCTGCAAGCCTTCCGGGATAACCAGGCCATGGTCACGCAGGCAGACGGCAAGCTGTGGAAGCGCATGGACACGGCGTCCGTACCAGCCCGCACCCCAGAGCAGGCGTGCGACACCAGACAGCTCGAGCGAGCGACCGGCGCAAAGCGTATGCTCGTAGGACCGGCCCTGAGCGGCCGTGATCATCCCGTGATGGGCCGAACGGGCAATGATTTCGCAAAGACGTACGATACCGTTCCTGGCTCGCTCTGCAATATCGGCATCAGGCGAGAGGGCGGCGAGAGCAGTCAGTCCCTTGAGATCGATCGGGAAATAGGGTGCGGAGTTGAACTCCGCCATCTCCCAGGCTTCGAAATGGTCAAGCCATGCCCGCACGCGTGCAGCACCCACGGCGCTCTGTGCCCTGCCGTCGCGGCCCGAACGCATGAACGTCGATCCTGGCAGAAGATGCCCGGCGAGATAGGCGGCGGTATGGAACAGGAGTGCATGGTTTTCGGAGAAGTACCACTGCACGTCGTTACCAGGCTCGTCCATCCAATACCGGTAGTTGAGGATTGCCGCGTCGATGCGGTGACGTGTCCTCTCGCCAATATCAGGGGCCCACGTGGTGCGCGCCCAGATCAGCGGAACAAGTGAAAAGTCAGCACAGTCATGGCAATCTTCGATGGAGGGTAAAATTTCCTCGATCATGGCGTCGGTGTCGGCACCGCCACGACCACTTGCCAGCCGTGCGAAGGCCCGAACCGTGTCGCGTTCCGAATGTTCGGAGATTTCATCCAGTGTTTCCGCAATCCGATCGGCGAGTGTGGCCGGTGCAGCTCCCTGGCGACCGGTATGACAGATCTCGACGCCCAATGAGCGGGAGGCAACGAAACCGTCGACGTCCAGCGTTATGCGGAAATGACGAAAATCGGCGGATGCCTTGTCGGTAGAACCAACGGTAAGGTGGGTATCGCCTGCCGACAGCACGAAGTCGTAGTCAAACCGCTCGGTCGACATGAAGTCGCCTTCGATTGCCACGTTAACCGCTACGTCGACAGACAATGGGTTGGCCAGGAGCAGCGTAATGTCACCATCGAAATATGCCGTGCGGTCGAAATGCATGCCGTCGAGCGCGGCTTCCATATCTTCCGCCACGTCACTTGCACACGGAACCGGAACGACCACTCTCGCTGCAGGGCCGGATAGATAGTCAAGCTGGAAAAAGTAGCGTGCATCCCTCTCGGCGAGATCGTCGAAAAAGATGATGATCTCGTTCAACCCTGTTTTGATCGAGAGGCTCCACTCGGACTTCGACTCGAGATTGCGGCTGTAGGGCGCCGTCCAGCCGACTTCATCGCCATTCAACCAGAGTATGGCGCCACCGCAGGTTCCGAGCCGGACTTTGGCTTCGCCCGCCTCTTCGGCAAGCACGAAGGTGCGTGCCCAGGTGGCAATACGAGTTGGCCGGAACCAGAATCCGGAAAGGTCCAGCCGCGGAGACGCGAAGGGCAGCCACCACCGATCGGCGTTGAACTCGCCGCACACCACCGGTCGCTTGCCGCGATAGCGCTCAGCGAAGGTGGTGCGGCAGGGATATTCATGCGGAATGAAATTCTTGTGTTTGGTCAGAAAGAAGAAGGGGTCCATCTCTCCTTTCATGGGAACGTCGGGAACGTCGAAACGCTCCTCTGCAGTCGCCCCGAGCTGCCAGTAGCGAATTGCTTCACCCGGTTTCAGGTCTCTCGTCAATCGGGAGTTCATTTCAGTCATTTCAAATCTGCCAATGCTACGGGGGCTACGTCGTTATATTCCTGGTTTTCGCCAGTCATCCCCCATACGAAGGCATAGGGACCTGTCCCGGCACCCATGTGTATCGACCAGGCAGGGGAGAGCACAGCCTCTCCGTTGGCCACAAGCAAATGCCGGGTTTCTTCGGGGCGCCCCATGAGATGAACAACCCGGTCTTCATCCGCCATGTCAAAATAGCAATAGGCTTCCATTCGGCGCTCATGCAGATGGGGTGGCATTGTGTTCCACGCGCTTCCTTCGGCTAGGTCGGTAATGCCCATCAACAACAGGCAGGACGGCGCCACTTCCGGATGAATGTACATGGCAAGGCGACGCTTGTTGGATCTGCGTGCATCACCAAGTTCGATCGGCTTCGAGTCCGCTTTTGTGATCAGACGATGGGGAAAATCCGCGCCTGCTGGAACCGAGTTCATATAGAACCGGGCAGGAGTACCAGCAGTGCGACTAGCAACGGTGATTTGCCGGGCCCCCCGTCCGACGTAGAGGACGTCACGGTTCTCCAAAGTGAAGATTTTTCCATCGATGCTGACGGTGCCTGTTCCGCCCAGATTGGCAATGCCCATTTCCCGCGCGGACAAGAGGTATGGCGTGCCGATGTCAGTTCCGGCTCCGAACGAAAGGCTTTCGGCAACTGGCATTGCACCGCCGACAATGAGGCGATCGACATGGGTATAGGTAAAATTGACGCGATCTGCCGCAAACAGCCCAGTTAAAAGGAACGCAGTGCGCAGGCGCTCAGTGTCATAGCTCTTAATGTCTTCGGGACCCGCCCCGTACAAGACCTTCATTGTCATGCCGATTGTCCTTCTGTGCCGACGTGCTGCAATGCTTCTGAAAGACACAAGATCGCGAGTGCCTGGCCATAGCCCGTCGGCTGGATTGGAATATCCCTGTAGAACTGGAAATCGTGGCCCATGCGCGTACCGTAGGAAACATTGAGTACGGTGCCGGTCTCGTCAATGTTGTTCATCACAGCCTGCAGTGCCTTCAGGCCCGCAACCCGCCAGGCGGGTGTTCCAATACCGAGCCTGTAACCCTTCAGCAAACCGTAGCCGATACCGGCTGTCGCCGAGATCTCTTCATACGACTCGGGATCGTCCAGTAGTGTTCGCCATGCGCCGGATGTGGTCTGGAGCGGCAAAAGCGCATCAACCTGTGCAACGAGAACGCCCTGGAGATAGTCCTTCACCGGCCTTGCTAATTCGGCCAGGTCGAAAAGGTCGAGAATGCCTGCAGTAATCCAGGCATTGCCGCGCGCCCAATGCGCCCGGGCAAAATTATGCCGGCCCTGAAAAGTCCAGCCGTGAAACCACAAGCCTGTGTGGGGGTTGGCGAGGTAGCGCGCATGAACGAGGAACTGCCTGGACGCCTCGTCAATCAATTCCTGTCGTCCGCTCGCCTGACCATACGAGGCAAGGAAAAGCGCAACCATGTAGAGTGTATCGTCCCACAATTCATTGTCATTGATCCTGTCGGACACGTGGTGTTCGAAGCCGCCCTCCGGTGTGCGTCCCATGTCTGAAATTACACGGTTCGCCCAATCGTCCAGCAGGGGTTTCCAACGCGGGTCGCCTGTCTTGGCCCAAAGAACAGAAAGACCAAGCATGGGCGCTGTTGTGTTGACATTGAGTTGCGGCAATCCGGCATCAAGCCTTGCCACGTACCAGTTTTCCACTAGCTCACGAAGGTCTTCGCGTCCCGTGAAAAGCCAAAGGCGGACCAGTCCGTACAGTCCCACGCCTTGCGGCCACTCCCAGCTATCGAAGCTGATATAGTCACCGGCGGTACCATCGAGATTTGGTTCGTGGAAGCGGCCCTCATGTTTCAGACCTGTCATTCCGGCGACAAGCCGAT
Organism: Phyllobacterium lublinensis; assembly: GCF_020164435.1. Classification (GTDB taxonomy): domain Bacteria; phylum Pseudomonadota; class Alphaproteobacteria; order Rhizobiales; family Rhizobiaceae; genus Phyllobacterium; species Phyllobacterium lublinensis. Next base: position 108,333 of record NZ_JAIUDQ010000002.1, read on the forward strand.
CGAGACCAACACGGATGTCGTGGCCATTCGGGCCCATAGTGCTCCTCCCTGTCGTTCCACGCTTGCCGGTGGTTCCGCACGACATTAGATGCATGATGAATTATCTTGCGCAATGTGAAAATTTTTTTCATGATGCGGTAACGGGGGTTCATAATGGCTGCCAAACCATTGCCGGGTAAGCGCGGAAAGAAGAGTCGCCGTGTGCGACTGTCCGATATTGCCAAGTCATGCGGCGTTTCTCTGAGCACTGCGTCGCGTGCCCTGGCGGGTGAAAAAGGAGTGCGGCCGGAAATCCGCCAGCAGGTTCTCGAAGCAGCCAAGCTCGCCAATTATGTGATACCGACGGCAGTTGCGGGGCAAAAGGTCATCCTCGCTGCCTCCAGTGCGGCCATGATTGACTATGTACGCAACCAGTTCACACTTTACGTTCTTGAGGGCTTGAACGAACGTGCCCATGCATTGGATCTCGAGATCGTGACGCGTCCGATTGGCGACAAGCGTGAGGAACTGGCGGTCCTGGACGAAGCGCGCGAAGATCCGCAAGTTGCAGGTGTCCTGTTCCTTACGGTAGACGATGAGGAAATGCTTGAGGCCACACGCGGCTTCGATAAGCCGCTGGTTCTTTTGAACGGCGACGATCCATTCATGAGACTTTCCAGTGTGACGCCCTGCAATCGATCGAGCGCGCGACTTGCGGCCGATCACCTGATCGGTCTGGGCCACCAGCGTATCCTGTTTCTGATGCGGCCAGGTCGGCGAACGATCGAAAGACGATACGAGGGCTGGCAGGATGCGTTGCTGGACCGTGGCTTGACATGTGATCTGGACCTCGTCGTTCACGTGGACGACTGGTTGCCGGAACTCGCGGCCGAGGCCATCGCTTCACGGATACAAACGCGCGGGCTTGATTTTACTGCCGTCCTGGCTGCAGGCGACAGTCTCGCAGTCGGCGCCATGATGGGCGTTCAGCAAAGAGGGTACTCGGTGCCCGGTGACGTTTCCGTGGTGGGAATGGACGACCTGCCACAGGCAGCTTTTTTGAGCCCCCCATTGACGACCATGCACATTCCCATGCGCGAAATCGGCTCTGTCGCGCTTGATCTACTGCGTGACAATCTGTCCGGTATCCCCATGCCGCCGCGCAGGGTCGAACTTGCGTGCCACCTTGTCGAACGCTCTTCCACCGGACCTCGACGCGATGTGCGCGACTGACGACGGCCACGTTGCCGCAAATGCTTTCCCCAGCGATGAAACGATCAGGCTACGCCTTCCAGCATGTGGCGGAAGCGCGCCGCATCATATCGCGTTGCCATGTGCGGTGCTGGCTCAGGAACGCGGCCGATATCGTCGGCGGAAGTAAATTGCTGGGAGAACACGACCGCCTCGGTTCGGTTTGTAGCGTTTAGTTTCCGCATGATATGCGAGATGTGGACCTTGATCGTGTTCTCCGAGAGATCAAGTTCACTGGCGATGATCTTGTTTGGAAGGCCCCGCCGCAGCGTTGCCAATACCTGCCTTTCACGCTCGGTGAATGCAATTTTCGATTTCTTTGTCATGACTGGCGTTTCATCCGGCGCTTGGTTGGCGACCGGCATTGGCAGCGCGCTGATTGTAATAGGCGAAGGCAGGGGATCCGATTGCGTACCAGTGTCGATGGCCATGGACCGTGGGTAATAGGCTCCACCTGCCAGAATGAGGCGGATGGCGGCAAGGACGACCTCGACCTGCGCAGTGTTGGTCGTATAACCTTTGACACCCAAACGGGCGACCTCGGATACAATCGCATCGGTAATCGATGCCTCATCAAGTTGGGTCAAAACCATGAGCGGTGTCTCGGGCCGCACTTGGTGAATGTAGGCAAGATTCAACGAAACCCACTCATCGGTCAGGTTTCGGTATCCTATGTTCAATATTGCGAGATTGATCGATTTCTCGATGATGCCGCCCAATCCGTCCGATGTGGCAATGTCGTAGATGGCGACATCTGGAAGGTCCCTTTGCAGGGCCCGAATGAGACAACTCCGCGACAAAGCCTGGCAATCGATGATGGCAATTGAAGTGCGCTCGCTGGCAATGCTACGCATATCATTGAAGCCGTGTACGTCGGCAGCAAATGAAACTGACATAAATCCCCCTACGCTTTCCCAATGACTCTTGCAACGCGCCGAAAAACGGCCGGCTTCCAGCTTCTGCTGCATGGGCGACATCGCTCTCCATGCCAAAGCATCTGAGGAAACCATACAGGCCGCCTGTCACGCCAACGTGAAACCAACGTGAATGGGAGAAAAAAGTCCGCTAGGTTTCTATCGCCGTCGCGGTATCAACCACTACGAAGTCATGGGTAATCGTGGCGGTCTTGGCCAACATCGCTGATGCCGAGCAGTATTTTTCAATTGACAGTGCGATGGCACGCTCGACCTTGTTGGTGGCCAGACCGCGTCCTTTGACGATGAAATGCATGTGAATGCGTACAAAAACCTTCGGATCCTGCTCCGCCCGGTCGGCGTCGATCTCGACAACGCAGTCCTCGACCGCCTCACGAGATTTTTCAAGGATGTGAACGACATCGAAAGCCGAACATCCCCCAGTGCCAATAAGTACCAGCTCCATGGGGCTTGGTCCTGGTGTTCGTCCGTCGGGCCCGAAGGCTGTTCCGAGTACAACATTATGGCCGCTTCCGGACTCGCCGATAAAGGTTCGATCTTCCACCCATTTGATACGTGCTTTCATCAGATTCTTCCTTTGGTCGATATGCGACCACCATAAATCAGAGGAGGTTGCTGATGTCCAAGCATTTGGCCGCTGGAGTTTCGAGTGCAGGGATCAAAAAAATCCCTCCCTGTAGAAGGGAGGGTAGAAGGGTGGGGCGGTCCCCATCGCCCCAAAGGCGTCTTGTTTGTGAAACGACGCTCTAGATCACTTCGTCGAACATGGCGTTTATCTTATAGATCGCTTCTGCCCGATTTGTTGCGTGTATCTTCTTCAATATGTTCCTGACGTGAACCTTCACCGTGTTTGGTGCCAGTTTGAGCGCATAGGCAATTATCTTGTTGGCCTTCCCCTGCCTCAGAACCTTGATGACGTCCTGTTCCCGCGGCGTGAACATGTCCCAGCGGTCGGATTGGGGGCGTTTTACCCCGAGAACGCGTTGAATATCATGCAAGCTTTCGGCAGCCAGGAAAACACCGCCGGCCAACGCCATCGATATGGCTTCGATGCACACGGAAATTCCGGCATTACCAGGAAGATAGCCACGCGCACCGTGCTCGAGAACGTTTAGAATCTGCGGGGATCCGCACAATTCGGCTTGAACGATGACCGGTATATCCGGAAACCGGCGGACGAGCGCCTCGATTTCGAGCATGATGGAATCAGCCATGCCGTCGTCGATGCTTACAAGTATCACCGAGAACTCGTTGGCTTCGTATTCTTCAATATCCTCCATGGTACCGTAAGTGACCATGCGCAGGCCAAGTCCATTCGAAACCAGCCCCCATGAAAGGCGTTGTCGAGCAACGTCACGTCGCTCAATTATGGCAAGCGTGCGCTGTGGAAGCAGTTCTGTGGATGCGATGCGGAACTCTGCGCGGCGGGCTGCCGCGTGCCGATTGAAAACGGCATGGCCTGCATCCGGTATTCTTTCGTACACGATTCCTGACATTTTCTTACCCCCATAAACGTGCTCACAAATGCACGCTCGCACTATTCAATGGCACCAAGTTTGATCGCCGTGTTTCCTCGCCCGGCTTATGCGGGCCATGCGCTCTGTTAAGAGGCGCATTGCTGCGCAAGAGAGTTCGATACGGTCTCTCTTCTTTTGCAAGGCACCGATATCAGTCAGCCGTTGAACCGTTTGGCCGTCAATTTGCCGAACGGGATCACCGTGTAACAGACGTTTCAATGCTTCCCATTCCTCAAGTGAAAGTTCACTCATCAAAACCATTTCCATCGAGCTCCAGTCCAGACTGTCAGACAAGTTGTCTGGCAGAAGTTGCAGATAAACCCGCCGTCGTGTGACTTTCGTCAGTTTTGGGCGGCCACATTTGTTTGATCCAGCCAACGTGCTCATAGATCAGAGCTGCCTTGCCAGCTTCGCTGCTTGCCGGATTTCAAGTTATTGTCATTGCTTGGAATCGGTATTAAAGCCGGCCTGTGCAATGGCGCCAGGATGGAAGAAATATAAACACTGACCTGTCGTTCCATTGTTGCTTTGAAAAAGTTTCCATGACTACGCAAGCCAAGGGAATGCTTCAGCTTCTGGATCAATTTGGCCAGTGATGGGCGGGTATGAACGGTTGACATTGTCTCGACTCCAGTTGGTGCAAATCCAAAGACCGGTTCTAATCTCCGCAGGTCGGAACCCCGGTGTATTTGTTGGATATTACTGGAGCAGGCGTCTCGCGAGCGCTGCCTCACCGTCAACGCACCGTCAAAAATGAAGAGCAGAACGCAAAAAAGGGCCCGCGGGGAGCCCTTTTTTGCGCGTTTAGTTTGCTGTCACTTCAAATCTTCAGGACAGTACCCACGGCTGTGGCTGCATTGAGCAACCCCGCTCCAAAAAAATACCTGGGATCGATGACATCTTCGTTGTCCGCATTCATACAGTCGGGGGTGAGGGGACGAAGACCCGGTCCAACAGTGCTGTTTTGGCTGGACGCTTCCTCAAGGATAGCCTTCACAGCTACACCGTCTAGTTTGGCCGATCCCCCGTGAACGGCACGGTGCGCTCGCTGGACAAGAGCAGCAACGCCACCGACCAAGGCTGCGGCTCCGGACGTACCGCCAAAGCTCGTATAGTAACCACCGCCAACGCCGGGATTGTTTGCAGAGGGGAGAAGTGATGACCAAGGCGCCTTTCCCTCATCATAACCAAAAACGCCGGGAAGGTCCGTACTCAGAAGACTGAAGTGGGAATAACAATATTCCTTCCCGGTATCGGCATTGTATTGGTGCTTGGCGGTGAAGGGAGACAGACGATTGATCCGCAATTGATGGCGATTGAATACCTCGCCATCGTCAGAGGGTGCAACGAGAGTGAGACCTTCGCCGTAATTGCTGTAGCCGGATCGGAAACCTTCAACTGTTACTGCGCCGACCGCGACAATACCATTATCTGGAGCTGCGAGGCTCGCCGGGTAGATCAACTGGCTTTCACCGCTGTTGCCGGCAGCGCAGATCACCGGGATCTTGCGGCTCACGGCAATGATCAGATGTTTGAGGATCTTCCAAATACGGTCCGGGTTGGAACCGGGCTGTGTTGCCTTTGGTTCAAGCTCTACTGGCCCCTGTTCTGCCACCGCGAGACGGGCAAACAGGTCCGCAGCATCACGATTTGCCCAGCGCTCCAGGTCAGCCTTCAATTCGTTCTTGGGTTGCATGGCGCTACGCTTCGGATCGGGTATGCCTCGGGGCATAACGATGACGTCAACGTTCTGTGAATATGCATAAAGGAATGCAGCAATGAACTGCACAGCATCCTCCTCGAACGAAGTCGTGATGTTGACGAGGCGCGAAAAAGGATCAGCGCCAAAATACGGCAATAAATTGGGATTCTTGTTGGGAAAGGTCCCTGTCGAATCTGGATTCGTGAAGATATATTCTGGTGGAGCCGGGACTTTGCCGTCCTCCGCCGGCAGGGCAGCGGGCTCGGCCACAATCAGACCGGCGCAGGCTGTGCCGTGCGATGCGAACATCGTGTTGGAGTCGAGAATACGGCGTAATACTCCTTGGGAGACCGCATATTCTGCCACGATATCGTCCAGGTAATCCTTGTCATCAACCGATAGCCCGAGGTTTCCGAGTCCGGATATGTCAAGTTCAGCGAAGAAGGCCTGTTTCTCCTCCTTGTAGGTACTGTCTGTCTCGTCGAGAATTTCCGCCGCTCGCGCACCATATTTGTGCGTCGACAAATCGATCGAAGCGCCATGATCGATCCGTGTCGTCAGGTTCGGGTGATCTGGTGATATCCCAACGTCGATCAGTGCCACTCTTGCGGGTGAGATTGCCCCCACGCCGGCAATGGTATCCCAGACCGAACCGGAAATGACCGGAGACGACGTGGTACGCAACGCGCTCTCGTTATTGGGGGGTATCGGATTTTTCGAGGTTCCGAAGTCGGCGGTAATTACTCCCAAAGCAGCCAAATGCCAGAGGTAATAATAGCCGGCAGGCGCAGGCTGTGTGTTGTCCGGTTGAAGGGCCATTTGTAACCTCATTTACGCTAGAGGAACCACTGAAGACAAATGCAATGGCTTCACACCCATTCCTTGTGCACTGCGTTATATGTCGCAGCGAACGCATCTCGCAGATAAGGAGCAAACCGCCGAGCCAGCTCACGCCCACCCTTCGTGTCGCTCGGATAATGGAGACCTGCCCATTCCCGATTTTCTGCAACATTCTGGGCAATGCGAGACAACTCTTCGGTTGCGGGATGCTCGGGAAGGATCGTGTTGAAAGCAAATGCAATGGAAAAGCATTGGAATGCGTGATTGCTGTGGAAAGACTCGTGAGCTGGAACGGCGAGAAGCGGACGTAGCCGAGGCTCGAACTGACTGGGTCGCAACCGATTGAACTTGTTCTTGTAAATAAGGCCGACATACTCGCACGCTGTCAGGATATTCTGGAAAAGCCCCTCGGTCTGTTCGAACCCGGCTATGTTCTCAATATAGAGAGGCCGCGTGAACTCGGCGACAGACAGCGAGGCCTCCTGTTGAATATCCGGGAGTCGTCTGGCCCGTTCGCGGTCACGCTTTTGCATTGACAGCATCACCTTGGTTTCAAGACGGGTGAAGTCGGGTCCGGGTGGTGGAGTAATGTCGAGCATTTCCCACGTGAACCGCGCGGCCGCTGTAAAGGCGTTGCGGGAGGGTTGCTGGTGCAGACGGCGTAATTGAAACGCAGGTATCAATTGTGCATTGCCAGGGCTTATTCCACCGAACGAACTTTTATTCTTGTTTTTGTTCTTGTTCAGGGATGACTTGTTCATGACCGTTTTGTTGGCAACGCCGCCACTCGCCAGAGCGGCTCCGGCCTCCGGCACTTCGGGGCTGACGATACCGGCTCCGTCTGTCGTCCGCGTGGTGAATGGCAAGGGAGGGCAAGGCGACACGTTGTCCGCGTCGACCTCAAATCGAAAACTGTTCAAGAATCGTATCAGCGGTGATTGGGGAGCAACCTTGACCATTTCGCATGTCCTTCATCTATTCGAGCCGAATATTGTTGAGGAAACTATCGGAGCTTGACGCCGGCTTTCGTAAGCCCGGCGATCAGCATCTTGCCCCCGCCGGTCTGAAGCAGCGGGTAGCGATTGTCCTGGAGGGATTCGATCGAGAAATTCGGTTCGACTGTCTCAAGTCGCTCCACGCACTTTCTTGCCAAGTCCATCTCGTCGCGATGCGCGTGGCTCGCTGCCAGGTAACGCAACAGAGAATTGAAATCCGGCCGCATCTTCAGGGCCTCTTCGCCTGCAGAAATCGCTGCGGCATGGTCGCCGGCAAGAGCGGCGCTGATGCACTTGGTTGTATCGAAATAATATTTGTGTGGGCTGTAAAATCCCAGATTCTGAACCCAGTTCGCCATGGCCATGGCTTTCTCGGGCTGCCCGGCATAGCAGTGCAGCATGGAATAGAGATCCCAGCCGAGTGGTTGGGCGGGGTTGAGCCTTATGGCTCTCTCGAACAATCCGGCGGCATAGTCGTATTCGCAGAACAGGAACGAATGGACGTGTCCAACGAGGGCAAGCGCCACGGAATTGTTCACATCCAACTCCAATGCCTTGCGGGCGTAGAATTGGGCTTCCTCGACTATCGTTGCATCATAGGCATTGAAACGTTGCCCCACCCGGAACGTTCGTATGAAGGCGAGCCACGCGTAAACCGAGGAGGAAGGCCGGTTGGCGGCAATTTTATGAAGAATGCGCTCCGCCCTGTCGAGATCGTCCCTGGAAAGTCGGAAGACCGAGTTGACCGCTTCGATCATGGTGGTTTCCCGCTCCCAGTTTCCTCCTTCGCCGCTGAAAAGAAAGCAACCGTGAACTTCATCAATCAGGTGATTGATCAAACCGTGCAACTGATTGGCTTCACCTCGTTCCAGATATAGCCGATCAGCGATGCAACTGTCTTTCCAGACCAGGCTGTGATCCGCCAACCGCAACACGCTGACCACGACAAGGACAGTCTGGCTGGAGAGTGTCAGTTCCAGCTGTATGCCGATGGGCGTTGCCAAGGAGATATCGCTGCTACCAGGGTTGCCACCATGCACGTCCGTCCAACCTCCTCCCCCGAACGAGAAGTCGGTAACGCGGATATCAGTCCCCTCGACGAGTGTTTTCTCGATGAGATTCAATATTCCCGACGCCAGGATCGGGCCATTTTCGCTTTGTCCAGCTATGCGGGGCGGTAGGATCGCAACGACCCATTGCCGCGAACCAATACTGGTAATTGAGCCAGGGGAGGACGATGCGTCGTCCGTTTCTCCGGACGCCGTTCTCTCATCGTCTTGGACCCGTTTACTTGCCGTCAAAGGAACGAGAGACGTCTGCCCCCGGCGTTCACGCGAGAGCTCGAGCTTTGGTTCGATTCTATGCTGTATCTGACCCTCGTCATAACGGCGCTGCCACACCTGTCGCTCAAGCGTCAGCCATTCCTCGAATTCGGGATCTCTGACGTCGACACCTTCGAGAAAATGTTCGGCGGCCGCTTCATCATCGCCTGCAGCGTGGCCACCAGCAAGGATTTCGTCAATATCCAGCCGTACCCGGTCCATGCGAAGCGATACCGTATTCTTGTCAGCCACCAGGATATCGCGTGCATCACCTAGGCACTTCCTGATATCGAGCAATGCCTGACGCAGACTGGCGGAGGCCTGATCTTCAGGGCGGTCGCTCCAAAGTTTGTCGCGGAGCCAGACCCGCGAACGGGATCCCCGCAGGGAAAGAGCCAGCATGGCAAGAATGGCTTGAGACTTTTGGGACTTTGGCGTCAGAGTCCTTCCCGACGGATCGGTGATCGCGAAGGGTCCGATAAGATACATGCGATAGGCCGCTTCGTGCTGCTGACTGCCGTCCATTACGGTGAGCCCCGGAGTAGCGTTGCGGGTTTCTTTATCTTTCTTAAAATCAGCCTCTTGCACCAAGTTTGGCACAAAACACAACTTTAGCAATATGTCTGAGGGCATTGGGAGCCGCAGACCATAACCAGGAACGCCCATTTCCGAAAGAACGTGCACAATTCCGCTCCCATTTTTGACGCTTGTCCTGAAATACAGGGCGCCTGTCATTCCAGCGTGAAAACATCGTGAATGACGGGAAAAAAAGAAACAGATGCATTATCCCTTCGATATGCCTATCCGCGAGAGGAACCGAGCAGGCCAATGAGCGCAGGATCATTCCGGCACAGGCGTGCTTCGATCCATTGACCCGTCCAATTGCAGGCATCCGAGAACAACTCGAAATGCCGGCTCCAATCCATAGAGCCGATCAGGATTGCGGCAGAACTCCCGGGCTCGAGCCGGATGCCCGAACCAGGGTAGCTTGGAATTTTACATGCACCCCTTGTTGAGGAAGTACTTCTCGATACTGGCCAATGCGCCCCCTTGGTATTCCTTAGGGTTGAGGTCGGCTATCAAATCTGGAATTGCGATCTTTGAGTTTGGGGAGTCGATATACTCCTTTAGAAGTGTGCAGTTCTTGTGATCTTGGACGACACGAAGCGCCACTGCTTCAAGAAACCCAACGCAGTATCCATATTTTCCGGAGTCCTTTGTGTTGCTGCACATCGCTTGGAGTTCGGCGAATGTCGGTTCTTGAGCGAGGGCAGGGATCGCAAGCAATGCGATAAGCATCGTAAACAGAATCCTGCACTGGTGCATTTTTACGGCGCATCTTGATGCCGAATTTGCAGGTACTGAAGCAGACATGGTTGTTCCCTCCCGGACAGCGGGACATTTGATCCACAGTGCATTATCTCGGGCATCGTGCCGCTTGACGCGCTTCACGCGCCTATGTCCGAGCCCCAGTTCAAGAAGAAGCCGACATCGCCCGGCATGCCGCCTGGGAAACTGATAATCATGGCCTTTAGGCGATATCCCTGGGGTTTTCCAAATTTCTGATAGCGATCATAGAACTCCTTAGCCTTCCCCTGGAGGGTGTCGGGCCAATTCTTGTCGCCACTGTTGATTGCGCGACCGCTGTCTGAACAAAGGTCTGAGGAGAAGCTGTAAACCATTGCCTCAAACTTGCCGTTCTGGACCGCTGCCGCCACGGTTCGGCGTACCGTCTGAATGTCCGCTTCGCTCACATGATTCTTGAGAAAGTCGGCAGCGAAGTTTGCCAGTTTCTGTTCCTGGACAGACTTGGCTTTCGCCTGTTTTTCCATTTCTTCCATCTCGCGCCGTATGACTTCCTGGCGAAGCTCGGCGGCGCTTAAAGGCATCGCGTTCACGTCAACTTCTTTTTTCTCTGACATCTCTCTGATCCACTTCGTCTGGAGTTAACATGCCAACGGCGCTCACAGCACGTTGGGTACGACGTTCAAAGCTGTCTCTGGGTCCGTGTAGTCAGCAGGTCGTTTCTGACGCTTGCCCAGATCGGGTGCGTCAAACTTTACCCTTTCATAGGGGATCGACTTGAGGATGTGGGAGATACAGTTGACCCTCGCGCGTTCCTTGTTCTCGGAAGGCACGATCCACCACGGCGCATGTTGGCTGTCGCTCATCTTCAACATCTCATCATAGGCACGCGTATAATCCCACCAGCGACGATAGGATTCCACATCCATTGGGCTCAGCTTCCACTGCCGCAAGGGGTCGTCGATCCGACGGCGGAACCGGCGCTCCTGCTCTTCCTCGCTGACAGTGAGAAAATATTTCAGCAGAATGATACCGCTTTCCACGATTGCTGCTTCAAAGCGGGGAGCCAGTTCCAGGAAGCGACGTGCTTTCTTCTCGCTGCAGAAGCCCATCACACGTTCGACACCCGCCCGATTGTACCAACTCCGGTCAAAGATGACGAGTTCGCCAGCGGCGGGGAGATATCCAATGTACCGTTGCATGAAGATCTGGGATTTCTCCCGGTCACTCGGTGTCGGGAGTGCGACGACGCGAAAAACGCGGGGACTGACGCGCTCCGTGATCCGTTTGATCATGCCGCCCTTTCCGGCTGCATCGCGTCCTTCGAACAAAATGACAATGCGGGCTCCTGATTTCTTTATCCACGCCTGCAGATGCGCCAGCTCAATCTGAAGCTTCTTCATCTCCTTATTGTAGCGGTCTTTGGCAACCTTCTTGTCCCCTTCACCGGCAGCCAGCTTGTTATTGTGCTTGTTCATTCTCTCTCCTCCGATAACTGGGTTGAAAATGCCGACGGCTGTTCTTCCTTCTTGTGAAAAGCGCGTATCGCGTCTTCCAGATCGTCGAAGACATATTCAGCACCCACGCGCTCGACCACACCGCCTCGTTCAAGGATCTCCCTTACCTCGGCATGGACTTCTGCAAGACACAGCCTCATGCCCTTGGCAGCGAGTTCTGCTCTGACCTGATCCAGCATTGCGGTGGCCGTGCTGTCGATCTGGACGATTGCGCTGGCGTCAATGACAAACCATTGCGATCCCGGAGGCAATTTGAGAACCGTGGCCCTGATGCGTTCTCCGACGTAGTCAGCATTGAAGAACAGGAGGCTGCCTTGAACCATATAGAGGATGAGACCCGGTATCAGGGTTGCCTCGGGGGAGCGATGCAGTTTGTAAAGGCCATCACGCCCACTTATCCTGCCAAGCAGCGCATCACGGGGATACATTGTCTTGCTCAACAGATAGACCAACGTTGCAGCGATAGCGATGATGACACCATTGAGTACGCCAAAACTTATCGCGCCCCACATTGTGATCATCGCGAAAGCGAATTCGGGACGGCTGATCTGCCAAATGCGCCGCAACTCGCCGATATCGATCAAGCTGAGCGCAGCTGAAATCAGGATAGCCCCGAGCGCAGGCAGAGGCAGGATGCGAAGGATCTCGCCAAGGTAGAGCAGGGTAGCGATCAAGATGGCTGCTGATACGAGCCCTACGACCTGAGACCTGCCGCCTGCCGAAAAGGAGATCGCCGTGCGCGAGTCTGATACGCTGATCGGAAACGCCCCGAAAAAGCCGGCGGCGAGGTTGCCGGCCGATAGCCCTATCAATTCCTTGTTTGCATCGACGGTCTCGCCCGAACGCGTCGCGAAACTGCGAACCGTGATTATGCCCGATCCGAAACTCACCAAAAAGATCGCCGCACCGCCGAGGATCATTTTGTCCAATGGCATGGCCCAAAAGGACGGGATCGAAAATGATGGAAGTCCGAGGGGAACGTCTCCGACTACTCTCACGCCCATTTCGCGAAAACCCAGAAGTGCTGAGAGAATTACGGACACGACCACCACAAAAACCGCACCAGGAATGGGAATTCGCCACGCGGTTACTGCTTGCAGGAGCACGAACATGCTCACACCGAGCAGGAGTGACGGCCAATGGATTGTCGCGCTTTTGCTGATGAGTTCCAGCACGGGTGCGACTAATCCATCGGAATCGATGTCAACTCCGGTGAGTCGACCAAGTTGACCGACCATGATCGATACAGAGATTCCGGCGAAGAAACCAACGAGAATAGGGCGAGACAGGAAGTGTGCGACAACACCGAGACGCAATAGTCGCGCTGCCAGGCAGATGCCCCCTACCACCAAAGCAAAAGCTGAGGCAATTGCAGCGCGGTCTACCGCCGCGTCCGCCGGTAACGATGCAACCACTGACGCTACGACCGCCGCCAGCACAGTCATTGTGGCCGCGTCAGGTCCTACGATCAATTGGCGGGAAGGTCCAAATATTGCATAGGCTATGGGTGGGGCTATGCTGGCGTAAATGCCTGTCTCCGGAGGCAATCCAACGATGGCTGGATAGGCGATAGCGCTCGGCAAGCCGACCGCTGCAACCGCGAGACCCGCGGCTATGTCACTTGACAGCCAACTCGGGCGATAACCTGCCAAACTTTTGAATACCGGCAAGGATTGGGCTTCCGCTACCATATTCGCCACTCCGATGGCATGGAAATCGAAAAGGCTTTGATGCGATTGGGGCTGTGAGCGGGGGCTTCATCGACAACATTGGTAAGAAAATTACGCTCTCTCTCCGGGAGATCGAACTCGACGCTCAATCGAATGCGATCCAGTTGTTCAAGGATGTAAGCATCGGCCAGTTCAATTTGTGAGTTGGCCGACGGACCCATCAAAACAACGCCCACTTCTTGTTCCCCCGAACAACAACTTTAGCCACAGCTGTATGTTACAGTATTTTACGTCCCTGTCTGCGATTATTGCAATATAATCGAAGGCCGTACCGGGTGCGGTGTACGACTTCGACAAAGGTGCCGATGACAGCGCAATTCGGGGGATAATGACATAGGCCGTCAGGGGTTCACCAACCAATGAATGGGAGTTAGGGTTTGTTGTGGTCCGCGCGGCGGTTTATCAGACCAGGGGCGATCGTTAGGACAGTAATCATGAATCTCGCCCTAATTCGGCTGATGATTACGTTACCAGTTAGTGGCATTCTGAATTTGAACCCCGGCAACCGCAATTCTTTGATATGTTTTCACTCTAATTGCCGCAAAGGCTTAAAACATGCTTCAGCCGCGCCAGGACATTACCCGTTTGACGCTAGCTGTCCTCTTCATCGGGGGGCTTCTCGTCAGTTCGATTTGGATCATGCTGCCGTTTCTCGCCGCGATTATCTGGGCGCTGACTTTGGTCATCGCAACGTGGCCCTTGATGATTTGGGTGCAGCGTCACACGGGCAACCGTCGCAACGTCGCCGTTCTCATCATGACGGGTTTGCTTCTGCTGATCCTTATAGTGCCGTTCTGGTTGGCAATCAGTCTTATCATGGACAATACGGACCGGATCACGGAGTACATTCATATCGGGTTTAACCTCAAACTTCCGCAGCCTCCAATCTGGTTAGGTGACATTCCGCTGGTCGGTGAGCGCCTGCGCTCCAGCTGGGAAAAAATCGGAATGCTGGGGGTGAATGAGCTTGGACCAAGGTTGAGGCCTTATGCCGGCTCCCTTGCGCACTGGTTCGCGACCGCTGCGGGAAGTCTTGGTGGCGTTCTCCTTCAATTTCTTTTGACAACAGCGATCGCCGCAATCATTTACGCCAATGGCGAGAAAGGGGCCGCAACCGCCATCCGGTTTGGCCGTCGGCTCGGAGGTGACCGGGGCGAAATGGCGGTGCGCCTCGCTGGCCAGGCCATCCGCAGCGTCGCCCTCGGCGTCGTTGTCACCGCAGTGGCCCAAACCGCCGTCAGCGCAAGCGGCCTGCTGATCGTCGGCATTCCATATGCGGGCGTATTGACGGCCCTGATCTTTGTCCTTTGCCTGATGCAGATTGGCCCCGTCCTTGTGTTGGCACCGACGGTCCTCTGGATGTACTACAGCGGCGACACCCTGTGGGCGTCCGTCCTTTTGCTGGTCGCAATTGTTGCCGGCACGATGGATGGGTTCCTGCGTCCGATCCTGATCCGACAAGGTGCCGATCTTCCTTTGTTGCTCATATTTGCGGGCGTTATCGGTGGCCTGATCTCGTTCGGTATCCTGGGAATATTTGTAGGGCCTACATTGCTTGCAGTCGCCTATGTCCTCTTGGAGGCCTGGATGGCGGAAGGGGATCCCACTTCCCGTCAGGTTGCTGCTGAAGACTTGCAGTCGGGGCCAACGCCGCCGCCAATATGAGGCGGGATTGTCCCGCCCCATTACGTCAACGAATGTGTGGTGCCGGTCTTTCGCTCGAGGCGACACGCCCGGAGTGCCCCTGGCTCTATGACTTGTAGTCCGCGAAAGCAGAACTCATGATGGCTTCTTCCTGACGGATCCTGATGATCAGCGGAATAAGGTAGATCGGCAACCCCACAATAAGTGTCCAGAACGCATTGAGCGCCAAAGCAAACCCTACCAACTCCGGCAAGATGTTGAGAAAGTAATTGGGGTGGCGAACATAGGCGAAGAGGCCGTTACGTATCAGGCGATGATTTTGGCTGATCATGATTTTGATGGTCCAAAGCTCACCGAGCGACCGCATTACAAGGATCAGGATCAGAGCAGATGCGATATAGAGCACCACACCTATAGTGGCGACCGTCGTGTCGATTGACGGCCTGTATGCCGCTTCAACGGTGGCGGCGATATAGAACAGGATATGTACCGCCGCCAAGCACTTGCTATTTGTGGCACCATATTCCTTTGCGGAATTCTTCCTGAGATTTCGCTCGTGGGTTCTGGAGATTAATACGGTCAGCAGACGCCAGGCGTAAGCGGCGCATATGAACAGGACCAGATAGGGATTCATTTTTACCTCAGCGTTGATCGGATTGGATCATTGTTGGAAATGACTTCAGGGCGGCTGTGCCGCGCGCTGGCGGGGAGCGGGGAGACATACTCGGTCTCCCAGAGCGGTACAAGCGGATGGGGATAGTGCCCCCGTGCCCAAACAGATTGGCGGCAAACTTCGGAGAATCCCTGCTAACGGGAGAAACTTTTTCGATAGCTGGCAGGCGAGATCGAAAACTTGCGCAGGAAGGCACGACGCAACGTAATGATGTCACCAAATCCCGATTGCGTCGCAACCGACTTCATCGGGATTTTTGCGTCCTCCGCCAGACGCCGAGCAGCCTCCAAACGCATTGATTCCACATATTGCGCAGGAGTCATCTGTACTTCCTGTTTGAACAAGCGTGCAAAATTGCGCTCACTCATGCCCACGCGCTTCGCGAGCTCGGGCACGGCCAGATTCGCCGACAGGTGGTCATTGATGAACTCTTGAGCCGTTCTTATCGGCGACCTCTGGGCAGTTTGTGCGATCAAATGTGTACTGAACTGAGACTGGCCGCCAGGCCGCTTCAAAAACACAACGAGCTCTCGCGCAACTGCAAGGGCGATGTCCATACCGACATCTTTCTCAACCAGTGCAAGTGCCAGATCAATGCCTGCCGTAACACCGGCCGAGGTCCATACTTTGCCGTCGGAAGTAAAAATACGGTCGGGCTCCAACCGGACGTCGGGATATCGGCGGGCGAACTCGCCCGCCTGCGACCAGTGTGTTGTAGCCCGCAGCCCATCAAGCAGACCTGCCTCTGCCAAAACAAAGGCTCCCGAGCATACCGACCCAAATCGGTCGGCCTGTTTGGATACAGACTTGACCCAAAGCAGAATCGCCTCTGATATTGGCCGCTCCTGGATTTGTGGATCGCCAGCAATCAGCAGGGTGTCGATCTCGCCAGGGGGTTCGTAAATCGTTCGATCGACCATAACCTGTACCCCGGATGATCCTCGGACTGGTCCCGGCTTCGTACTGACAATCTCAATGGTATAATATCCATACCCCAACTGACGGTTTGCCTCGGCAAACACGTCGGAGGGTCCAATAACATCGAGAAGCTGGACTCCTGGCATGGCCAGGATAGCGACTTTTTTCATTTACCGGACTCCAGCCGGAACAATTGGCCCGAAAAGACGATGAGCAGCGTCCGGACAAACAGCACGGCGATCGCAACAGTCAGAAACACGAACAAAGCTATTGCGAAAATCTGCAGCAAGGCACTGTCAACTTCTGATGAATAGCGGAACGTGGCAATGGAAAAGGCAGCGAGCGGAAAGCTGATTGCCCACCAATTCACACCAAAGGGAATGTCGGCACGAAAGACCTTCGGAGCGAGAACCAGCAGCATGAAGAATGCGTAATAAAAGAGTGACGAAGCGAACATGTCGACATGACCGGTGAGGTTCGTATAGGCCAGATACCCTACGGCAAAGGGTGCAATCAGAACCAGCAAGGACGGACGCATGGGCATGGGCATGGCCTCGTGATGGCGTAATCGGCTGAAGATCAATACAACCAGGACACCGGCGACAACCGAACCGACGGCGAAGGCAAGCATATTGACTTCGTGAGCCCATGCGAACGGCATGGCCGATCCGGTTACAGCAATGTCAAGCGTGGCAACCCCCGGTATCAGCAAGGCAGGCAACGTATCCTCTCCCTTGTGCTGTTTGCTTACAAAACGCTGCATGACGGCATAGGCGATTATGAAGGTCAGTATCGTACCGGCAGTCCAGACAGACTGTCCAACGATGGCATCATACGGACCCAGGAACGAGGACAAGAGAAGCATGCCGATGGCGATCGTGGCGAAAAAATTGTTCATGACCGGATGGCTATACTCGGCCATGATAGCACTTGGATGGCGCGCAAACTTCATGCCGTAACCGAGCACAAGACCAACAAAGACAGCGACGGCGATCCAGCCGATCAATTCTCCGGGAAGCACATTGACGAAACCGAGCTTGGCGGCCTCCCGCCAAGCCAGGCTCAGTCCGGCAATACCCATGACGGATGCGAAGAGATTGACCGGTAGCATCCGTATGGAATGCTTCGGTTTCGATTTCATCGTGACCTGATCGTTCAAAACGAACTCGGACATAATAGAGCTCCTGTGAGGCAAGAATTTTCCAACGCCTATGTAAGCAGTCCGGAGTTTGTCTGATATAGTGCATTATATACGAATCCTGCCAAAACTTGGCAGGATTCGGCCGATCCAAGGTCTGGGGTTCCCTCAGACGCCATTCATGCTCATGGATGAGGACATGTCAGTGCAACACAGGCTGCTGCGCGCCAAGCAACGCTTTTGAATTTAGACACCACTTCACGTCACAGCTTAACGAATGCCCAGGCTGTGCCTTGGCCTAGCAATGTCATTTTGACTTGAAGTTATCGTTGGGCCTTGTCGTATTGAAGCGTTGCACAGTGTTGTAGCGCAGGTTTTTGATTTCAACGACGCCACCTTCTAGAACCGTGTAGATGACTTCCCCATTCTTGGCCGTGGCGGTTTCACCGGGCTTTCCCTCGCCTCGTATGATCTTGTTGATGGTTGCGTACTGCGATGCGCTTTCCTCGGCAAATGCATAGGGCAAATGCAATCCGAAGGCGAAGACCAAAGCGAGAAATGCCATGGATATCCTGTTCATGATCATTCCTTCAGCGCAGTAAGCGGCAAGCGAGCCCTGCCATTCCAACTCGATCGGGTTTCATGTGGCGAGCGTCATTCCCCGAAGTGAAGGTGCTGAGTGGATGCATGTCATGAGAGCGAGCCAGTTCTGTCTCCGGAGGGGACCGCCGTCCAACTCCATTGGCCATCCTGCTCACACGCCAGTTTCATGTCATACAAATTCTCACCTGCACCGGTTATACCGCAATTTAAGTAGGCTATCGAATGCGCGGAAAGCGTACGAAGGACATTGTAGAATTCTTCAACCTCGAGTGTGGTGTCAAGCCGATCAAGGAATACGAATCGGGGCGCCGCAATAATGATACCAATCAGCGCCAGCAGCTGTTGCTCACGCAGCGAAAGTACCACCCCCCAGTCCCGGTCCTTGTCCAGGCCACCTGTCTGGCCGATATCGAGATTGAATTCCTGCAGAAGATGGAGAATCTGGTCATCCGATATTTCAGCGGTCCTGTCGGGCGCCACCAGAGTCTGTCGCAACGTGCCTGGCATCAAGTAAGGCTGCTGTGGGAGAAACCGAATACTGTCATGGCTTGGACGTGTGATACGACCGCTTCCCGCGGTCGGAATACCGGCTGCCGCCTTGAACAAGGCCACGCCTGCCACCTGATGGGGTCCCGTGATCAAGACACGAGTGTTTGCATCGACGGATGCTGAGAAATCTTTCAATACGGGCTTTTCGTCGGATGACAGCAAGGTCAACTGCTCGAAAGCCAGGCGCTCTGCCTCGACGATCTCGATTGCTGACGGCGGTGCGGGGGCATGCGATTGTTCGAATGCCTCGATGAGGGAGCTCAGCCGGGTGACCACTGCAGCGAAATTCGAAATCGACTGGAACTGTGTAACGATCAAAGAGAATGCACCCACAAGCATTGCGAACGCTGCGGCCGACTGGGTAATGACTCCAAATTCGACATCGCCCCGGATGAAGGCTGGGGCAACGATGAGCGCTGGTATGATCTGGATCAGCCAGTTGTATCCCGTGGTAAAGAATCCCAGGTTCCGATTGACGGCTATGATCTGGCGAAAATTGCCGATCGCTTCATCCAGGCGCTGCAGAACTCGTGCATGCTGTTGCTGTTCACCCTTCGCCACCATGATGGCTTCGGCGCTCTCTCGAATCTCAATGAGGCCCGAGCGGAAGCTGGCCTCCCTGTCGAGCTGGTCATAGTTCAGCTTGATGAGGGGGCGGCCGAAAGTAATTGTCAAATAAGAGCCGCAAGCAGCATAGAAGACGGCCACGCCAAACAGCAACGGGCTGATGGACCATAAAACGCCTGAAAAAGCCAGGATCGTGAGGCCGCTGTTGAATATCATAATGATGAACGACAACGTGGTGGTCGTGAACGCCCGAACGTCTTCGGCTATGCGCTGGTCGGGGTGGGTGAGTTGTCCCGATGCACCAAGGTGGAAATAGGTGGCATCGGACAGATAGAGTCTGACTGCCCGCCGGGTAAGGAACTCCCTCCAGAGGAGTGCCAGACGCTCCTCGGTAAATCGCGCGAAGACTGCGACTACTGTGGAGGCCGCAAATACGCCGATGTAGAAGATCGCTTGCTGGGTGAATTCCGCCGTCTTGCGGTCGGCAATGGCAGTCATGAAGTTCCTGCCGACGTAACTGTTGACAACGTTCAGTACGTTAATTCCGCACAGGAGAAGCACCAAGCCGGCAAGCATCCACTTCGCCTTCATGCCGGCGTCGGAACTCAAGAAGAGCTTTGCTCCGCGTAAGAAGCGAGCCGCTGTTATTTTAATGGGCGGTTTCTGCTTATCTGTGGCCAAGCTTCTTAAACCCTTCCCTCTTGAACCGACTCGAAGCCATGCCAGCTTCCCCCAACAATGCGCGCTTGTGGAATCGAACGATATTATACGCGGGACTATGTCTTACAGTGCCTTGGCATGATGGCCGCACTCAGCCAATCACATGAGGACAGGAAATGACATGATGAAACTCGCATCGATTTGCATCCAGTCCGCAGACCATCATGGACTGCATCCTCCGCCACCTCGGACTCTCGCCCTTCATCCTAAACCAAGTCGTCGTGCATCTCCACATGCGGTGCCACGCCGCACAAACCGGCTGGTTGCATCCCTTGGCGGCTTATCGGTTAGTTCTCTCTGTTCGTGAAGACAGGTCGACCAATCCCGGAGGCTAGGGTCTCATGCCCTGCGCACAATACAAGGATCTTGCCTCTTCAATCATTGTGGGAAACAGGCATTCACGATCGTGGAGAGATGGGAATGAAAATTGTCGTCATCGGGGGGACCGGTCATATCGGCTCCAAGACCGTGGCGCGTCTACGCAGCAGGGCCATGAGGTCCTTGCCGCTTCACCAAAATCCGGCGTCAACGCCATCACGGGTGAGGGCCTGCCGGAAGCGCTGGAGAATGCCCAGATTGTGATTGATTTGGCGAACTCCCCTTCCTTTGAAGAGAAGGCGGTGCGCGAGTTCTTCGAAACAGCCGGCCACAATTTGCTCGCCGCCGAAGTGAATGCAGGCGTGAAGCACCATATCGCGCTTTCCGCAGTGGGAACCGAACGGCTTCCGGACAATGGGTACTTCAGGGCCAAGCTGGTTCAGGAATTACTTATCAGAGCTTCGCCGATCCCATACACGATCGTTCGTTCCACCCCATTTATGGAGTTCCTGAAAGCCATCGCCGATGCCGGCACTGCCGGCGCTGTCGTTCGTCTTTCTCCCGCCTATGTTGAGCCGATTGCTGCCGACGACGTTGCCGATGTGATGGCCGAGGTCGCCCTCGGCAAACCGCTCAACGGCATGATGGAGATAGCCGGTCCCGAGCTGCTGCGCCTGAATGAAGCAGTTGCGAGGTATCTCAGAAAAACCAATGATCCGCGAACAGTGGAGACGGATACGAACGCCCGCTTTTTCGGAGCGGAACTTGATGATTATTCGCTTGTTCCAGCCAAGGGCGTGCGCATCGGCAAGATCAGGTTCATGGATTGGCTGAACCAATCTCCGCAATCCCGAGAACCCGAAACGGCGAAGTAGGAATCACAAGCAAAGCTGAAGATCGGGACGCTACGGCACCATAGTAATGCCGGGGTACCATTCGGCCGCGACCAAGGTATGGGCCTCCTTGACAGCGGAAGCAAGAGCTATAGCAAAAGCTTCTTGAACGGGCTCAACACAAAGGAGTCCTTGTCCCTTAAAATGCGGATAGCGCTGATGGGATCGATGCTTTGAGTTGAATGGAGAAGTAGAGCGAATCGTCTTGCCGATACCAGTATTGAACAGCATGCTTCGTCACACAGCGGTCGAGCATCGGAGAACTCTCACAGGATCTTCTTACGCCAACTTTCACGTCGAGATAGGACAACTCCCCATCGATTGGAGCCGAAAGCGTCAAGCTTGCAGCATGGGTTAGACGAGCTTCAGAGTGGCGTAGACTGTCGAGATCTGCTGCGATCGTCTGGATGCTGTGTTGGTGTTCCAGATCCGCAGCCAACCCTTCACCTTCCTCCCTAACTACCCCCTTTACCACTCGACCTCGTCTAGGCATTCCCTAACCAAGTTTTTCCGCTCCGATTGGCTGGCCTTCGCCTGCAGCCCCCTGACGTGCGGTTGGAGTTAAACGCATCTGTAAGTTTGATGTGGAACTGCTAGCACAACGCCACTAGAGCCGCTTTTCGAAAAACGTGTCTGGGTAAGGGTCGTCATTGAAACGATCGATCTCAATCCAGCCCGCTCTGCGATAAAGCTGCTCTGCCTCGGTCAGTGCACTATTTGTATCCAGTCGGAGGACCTCTATGGATAGCTCACGGGCGGCGATCTCTGCTGCGGCCATCAGCCGTTTTGCGAGCCCAAGCCCCCGCGATGATGGCGCGACCCAAAGCCTCTTGATCTCCGCGACATCGCCGCCACTGCCCTTCAACCCAACACATCCTATCGGCATGGCATCTAATATGGCCACCAGGAAGACACCGCGCGGGCGGATCATTTCCCTCGCGTCCGGATCCCGCGAAAGTGACACATCGAAACCCTTCTCAAAACGGCGTGCGAGTTCGGCATAGTATTCGCTGAGACAATATCTGGCATCCGGATGTCGAGGATCTCTCTCCTCGAGGACGATATGGTCACGTCTGAGCGATGACGCGACAATATCCATGGCGCGCAAAAGCTCTTCGGGTTGGGAATTTCGCGACAGAAACGCTTTCGCCTGTGCGTTGGAAAGCGCTTCGTAAGCCTCAAACTCTGAACGGCCGGTTTCGGTCAACTTGGCTATACGTCGCCGCGCGTCCTGGGGATTCGGTATGGTAGCGATAAGACCCTCCTCTTCCAGGCTGCGCAGCAGACGACTCATGAGGCCTGAGTCGAGACCGAGATAATCACGGATCGCCGCAACATCAGCTTGTCCTTGGCCGATCGCGTTGAGCACGCGTGCTGCGCCAAGGGGACGGCCGCGCCCCAGGAAAGATGTATCGAGGGCGCCGACTTCCGCAGTGACAGCGCGGTTGAATCGACGGACACGAGAAATAGGATCGTAAGACATTTATCTGACTTAGGTCAGGTAAATGATCTTGTCAATCCTTGCAGCGGCAGAGCCGGTTGCCATACATTGCATTGAAACCGGCCGGCCATAGCTGCGGTGCGATCGATTTTTGGAGCGAGCTGGGCGCGTTGTCGAGGACGACTGGTTTGGGCTTACTCTTGCGAACGATTTCGATCTGCGCGAACTTGGCCTGCTTTATTATGTGGCCGCGTCATCAGAGCGATTGGGCGACGCACTCAAGCGCCTCGATCGGTATGAGCGCATTGCTAATGAAGCGTTGGACCTGCGGATCGTCAAAGGTCCGGGCGGCCTTGTCGGCCTTTGCTACAAGGGAGTGCCCCGCCACCTGGACCGGCACCTGATGGAGTCTTTCGCGGTCGCGATCGTACGGCTCTGCCGCCAGCTTGCTGGGAGGAAGGTCGTGCCGCTTTCGGAAAGCTTCGTGCATCGTCGTGCGGACGATCGAAAAATCCAGCAACTCCTCAGCTGCGAGGCCAACTTCGACGCCCCTATCGACGAGATGCGTTTTGAAGTGAAGCTAAACCTCAGCGAGAGGACGTTCGCGCGGCGGCTGGCAGCCGAAGGATTGAGCTTTGGAGAAATCCTCGACCATATGCGATGCGATCTCGCCATACGCTATCTCAAGTAAAAACTTTCGGACATCACATGGCGGCTTTGCTTCCAACAGCCCAGTGCCTTTAGTCACGCGTGCCGACGCTGGACTGGCAAGAGCCCGAAGGCATATCGCAA
The DNA here is from genome assembly GCF_020164435.1 of Phyllobacterium lublinensis. Taxonomy (GTDB): domain Bacteria; phylum Pseudomonadota; class Alphaproteobacteria; order Rhizobiales; family Rhizobiaceae; genus Phyllobacterium; species Phyllobacterium lublinensis. The sequence goes on from NZ_JAIUDQ010000002.1 coordinate 131,682, forward strand.
GCAAAAGCGTGAACACATAACCCCGTTGCTTTGAAAAGCCCCTTCCGATTGCATGCTTTGAAATATAAAATCCCTTTCTACATCAAGTTTGAATCATTGACTTCTGCCGACAAGTAATTGGCGTCCCGGAGCAAGCTGGGCGGCCTTATAAAGCGTATTAGTTGTCCCGCTTAATGATCAGTTCGCGATACAAACTTTCTGCCTCGGCACGGGGCGAGCGGGACACACTTCGCATGCTATTCGCCGCGATAGAAAATTCAGACGGCATTAGCCACGTCGATTTTGTTCGCACCGCAGGCCGTGAGGCGGCCTCGGACAGCAGTAGCGGGTCTCCCCCATGGCGGGCGCGGATGCGTTCGCATTGCCAACGTCGTCGGTGCGTCGAGCGAAGCGGTTCGCATGCAGATTATTTGGGCGACCAAAACCAGCAGTCGATGGGGCACGGAAAATTTCTACATCAACCGCGTAAGAACGTCGCCGCAGCGCATTCGACGGGCTTCATCACTGACGGCGAAGCTGCGTTCACGCTCGGCATCGAAGCGCCCAGGCCAAAGCCGGTGGTAGCGGCATAATCGTTATCGAAATTTCGAAACGCCCACAAGGGCGTCATTGCCCGCGCGGCGCGAGGCAGTCTGATGAGAAAGCCGACGAAAGGAACGACAAAACCAAAATGGAATTTTTGATTATCCTCTGGCTCATGTGCGGCATTACCGCTGCCGTGATAGCCAGCTCGAAAGGCCGCAACGGCTTCGGCTGGTTCTTCATCGGAGCGCTCTGCGGCATTTTCGGACTGGTCATGGTTTGCGCCATGCCGAAGCTGGCGCGATGAACCGCCTCCTCATTCTGGCAGCTTCGATGCTGCCGCTCGCCGGATGCGTCCAAGGACAGGCGGAATTTTCCGCGCTGCCGGGCCAACCGAAATTGACGCAAGCCAAGTTGATGCAGGCCAAGGGATACTGCCAGATGCGCATGAGCGATCAGGTCGACAGGCAGATCGCACGCTATGGCGCGCTGGTCGGTCCGAATCCCATCGCGCTCGTTGATGATGCCAAGGCGTGCTTCATGTCGCAGGGCGTTCTGATCACCGGCTTCCGCCACAAGGACGGATCGGTACACCAGAATCCCTTCGGCAGGGACGCTGGCACCGGCAGGTTCGACAAGAAACCGGCAAGGGCAGGCTTTTGATGCGCGCAACCTTGGCACTCGTGCTTGCGGCGCTGGCTTTCCCAGCGCAAGCGGCAAGCGTCAACATCATCGACGGCGACACGCTATCGATCGATGGCACCAGAATCCGCATCGTCGAAATCGACACGCCGGAAACCTACAAATCGCACTGCGAGAACGAGTTAGTACTGGGCCTGAGAGCCAAGGAACGCCTGCGGGCGCTGGTCGATCAAGGTCCAGTCCACTACGAGGCGACAGGCACCGACCGCTTTGGCCGGACACTGGCGACCGTCTACGTCGATCTGGCCGACGGCCCGGTCAATGTCGGAGAGACACTCATACAGGAAGGCTTTGCGCTGCCCTACAAGCCGGGCGGCTCCGACAAATTGCGCCGCCTGCAAGTCTGGTGCGGCCCAAACGCCAAACTCGCCTATTAGACCCAATCCCAAGGAAACGAAAAATGGAAATCGAAAAACGGCGGCTTGCCCGTCGCAAACGCATTTACACCAAGATGGTCGAACAGAAGGAGGGCTATCGCGTTCACTGGAAACGCTTCTGGATTGCTTACATCATCGAAGCCGGAATCATCGGTTCGACTGCATATGCGGGATGGCATTTTGCCAACCGCTATGCAGGCGATGAAGCGACAGCCGGGGCGACACAGGTTGCGGCCATCGGAAGCTGGATATTGCCATCCGTGCATCATAGCGATGCATGGATCATGGCGATTGTGGCAACGCTGGCGATCAGCATTGCCGAACTGGCGCGCATGCCACTCGTGCAAGGCTTCCGCACCCAGCGCTCCAAAGTCATGCGCGGCTTTCTGCTGCTGGGCGTCCTCATGATGTGCGTCGTCACAACCAAATCCATGAGCCAAGTCATGGAGCAAATGTTCCATCCGCGCTTGCGTTACGTGCAGGCCGCGAGCGCCAACCTTAGAGTTGAGCAATCCAATCTGGCCAAGCTGGAGGCGCAAAAAGGCAGCGCTGAAGCCCATTCCAAGCCGATGACAGAATCGGTCGAGCGCTTGGACGCGCAATTGCTCGAACTGAACAAGTCTCTGCAAGGGCTTGGCCCGCGTCCGAAACCGATCGCGATCCCGCCCAAGCCATGGACGGACAAAAGGGGCAAGCGCCACAAGGGCGTCACGACCTATACCAACCCACCATGGAGCGGCGACGCTCTGATCAAGCAAATTGAAGAACTGAACGCCAAGCGGCAGGCCGCCGCCGAACAGCAAACCAGCGCCGGAATGACCGTGGTCAATTTCGATGAGCAGATTGCCGACCAGCGCAACATCGTCACCGCCAAGGAAAATGCCCATCGCGAGGCAGTTACCAATTCGCAATTGCATTCGTTCACTGCCATGGTTTTTGGCAAAGACCCGGTTGAAGTGGCCGATGGCGAGGTCCATTGGTTCCTGCGGTTTTTTGTGCTGATCCCGGCGCTGATGATCGCACTGGCCTCGTCGCTGCTGATGATGGCGGCCTATGAGCGGGTTCCGTCCCGCCGCCCGGAAAAATTCAATCTCGACATCAATGCTGATGGGACGCTGGCGCATTTCGTCAAGTCCACCGCATCGCAAGTTATGAAAGGCCAATAACATGGATATGCCCATGCCAGAGGACATCAACCTCACCCGCGCGCTTACCGCTGAATCGACAGCGCGCGGCCTTATGCTGCGCTCACAGACCACCCGTAACATCATGTACGGCGGCAGCGCCCTTGCGCTTGCAATCGGCGTTGGCGCGGCGGCGATCATTTACGCTAATAACCAGAAGCTCGATATTGAAGCGCTGAAACTGGCGGTGTTGCAAATGCCGGAATTGAAGGTGGCCACGATCCCGGCGCTTACCATCGAATCGCCGCCGCCGCTCAAACTGGAGCAAGGCACGGTCACAATTGCCGAGGGCGGCACGGTCGGCATCGATCCCGACTCCACAATCGGCGTAAAGGGGACTGTGAAAGCAGAGGGCACGGTAACGGCCCAGGTGCCCGCCGTCCCGGCCTCAGCGACACAGGCGGCCACAGCGCCAGACCAGCCGGTAAGAACCAGCGGCGGCGAGGCCATCAAGCGGGAAGTGACGGTGTTCAATGAGGTCAGGCTGGCCAAGGGCGCCATCATTACCGGCTGGACCTATGCCAACGGCGAGAGCAAGACGCCGACAAACCAGTACTGCTACTATACCCAGCCTAGAGGCGATGGCACCGAACATCATGTCGATTTGGCCGTCAATCGAGTGCCGGATCGCAACGCCCGGAAAAACGTGCCGAATCTGGATACCATGCTATCCAAGTGCGTTTGGTTTGCGGCCTAAAGCCGCTGAACCCGGCATTGCACACTACATTGGTGGCTGGCGGCAGGCCACTGCACTGTTAATCGATGGTTTCAGGGTTTCATTCCGGGAACATGAGCTCGTGTTTGGTGAGCAGACGATATCACACGCGACGGATGATCGTCGGAGCGGCGAGCGATCATCGAGGTGTTATATCTTGGGTGTCATTCCATCGCATACGTGTCGCGGGCAATTGAGCCGAGGTGAGCGCCTCCCGATGTTCAGATGGCATGCAGAGTGACCTAACTGAAAGAACTGGCGGCAAAGAGGACTGAGTGGAGATGAACATTCGGGATGGATACAGAATTTAGCGATGGATTGGCGCAGAACGAAGAGCAGCGCGCCGTCAAGGTGCAGGAAAAGGTGCAGGGTGAAACTGTCAGACTGCAGAAAATGGACAATAATCAAATGGTTGGGCATGTATAATGGCGGAGAGAGCGGGATTCGAACCCGCGTTACGCTTTTGACGTAAACACACTTTCCAGGCGTGCGCCTTCAACCACTCGGCCACCTCTCCGTCTCACATCCAGCATCTGGCCGGACGGGTCAAATGTTCTCAGCCGGAAAACTTCGGCTTCGAGAGTACCGTCAACCATCGGTCACTCAGATTTGGATAGGCACGCAACGCTCTGTCGATGGTTAGCCGACAGCGACCCCGTGCGGCGCGCACTATAGTCAGAACAGTCGGTTGTTCAACTCCTATTTCAACATAATTGCGCTTTGCCGAAATTTCGCTCCTTCATGGCTGAATTTGTTGGGAATTTTCCTTTATATTTCGACCCGAGCCTGCGAAACACCAGAAAATTCGAATTTATTCGGCTGCGATCCGGTACTAGAATGTCATGCTTGCAGTCCGACCATTGGAGACAAACGTGATCCGATCGCTTTTCAGGTTACTCGCCTATGTGGCCCTCAGTCTGGCGATCATCGCCGCCGTTCTTGATGCCGCGCGTTCGGTTGGCGCATCACATTTGGTCGTGACCTCATTGCAGGAAAGCTGGCAGTCCGTCTCGGCATCTTCGCTCGCCCTCACCGAGGAAAGCATCAAGACACATTTCTATCCCGCCCTGTGGGACCCGGTAATGCTCTGGATACTTGGGACACCAACCTTTGCTGTATTCGCACTGCTTGCATTTCTGCTTTACGCGATGGGTTACCGGCGGCAGAACAGGGTCGGGCGCTTCGCGGCGCGCTGAGTAACCTAGGCTAACTTCCTGATCCAGCCGGCCTTCCAGCGTCGTCCCGCTCTGCAAGGGCCGCTTCTGGTGATATTTGACCATCGGGCAAAATTTTCGCGTGAATTTTGCCTTCCGGCGTGCAAGATTGCTGTCGGGGCGGCCACCATCTGGCGTTGCCGCAACGATTTCAGGGATCAACAGCAAGTTGATCCTGCTCAACAAAATCCAGAGGGTTGGTATCAAATGAAGCGTATTGTTCTTGGTCTCCTGGCTGCCACTGCATTGTCCGTCTCGGCCTTTGCTGCGGATGACAAGCCAGCCGTCATTTATGATCTTGGCGGAAAGTTCGACAAATCCTTCAATGAAGCCGCATTCAACGGCGCCGAAAAATATACGGCAGATTCAGGCGTCAAATATCGCGAGTTCGAAATCCAGAACGAAGCCCAGCGCGAGCAGGCACTGCGCAAGTTTGCGTCGGACGGCAATTCGCCGATCGTGATCGCGGGCTTCTCGGCTGCCGCGGCAATCGAAAAAGTTGCCGCAGAGTTTCCGGACACCAAGTTTGTCATCATCGATGCGGTCGTGGAAAAGCCGAACGTGCGCTCGGTGGTTTTCAACGACAATGAAGGTTCCTACCTTGTCGGCGTGATTGCAGCCAAATCCTCCAAAACCGGGACGGTCAGCTTCATTGGCGGCATGGATGTACCGCTGATCCGCAATTTTGCCTGCGGTTACGTAGGCGGTGTCAAGGCTACCAATCCGGAAGCCAAGGTTATCCAGAACATGACCGGCGATACGCCGGCTGCATGGAACGATCCTGCAAAGGGCGGCGAGATCGCCAAGTCGCAGATGGATCAGGGGTCGGATGTTATCTTCGCCGCCGCTGGCGGTACCGGCATTGGCGTCCTGCAGGCCGCCGCTGACGCTGACAAGCTCAGCATCGGCGTCGATTCCAACCAGAATGGCCTGCATCCGGGCAAGGTTCTGACCTCCATGCTGAAGCGCGTGGATGTCGCGACCTACAACGCCTTCAAGGACGCTGCCGATGGCAAGTTCACTGCCGGCGTCAACGTTCTTGGTGTCAAGGAAGCGGGCGTTGACTATGCCGCCGACGACAACAACGCCAAACTCCTGACGGATGACGTCAAGAAAGCCGTGGAATCGGCAAAGGCGGACATTATTTCCGGCAAGATCAAAGTCCATAACTACAACACCGACAATGCCTGCCCATACAAATAGGCATTGAGGTAAGCGACTTTTGGGCCGCCGGTTTCAGCCGGCGGCTTTGTCTTTCGGACTGCTTTACCAGCATCGAGCGAGCTCAAGGAAACACCCATGACTGCCTTTGCCGTTCTTTTCAGTATCCTTGCTGCAATCGCCATGGGTGCCGTCAGTCCCGGTCCGAGCTTCGTCCTGGTGTCTCGTATCTCCGTTGCCTCGTCACGAACGCATGGTCTCGCTTCGGCGCTTGGCATGGGCGTTGGCGGCGCCTTGTTTGCCGCACTGGCGGTTTTGGGCCTGACGGCCCTGCTAATGCAGTTCGAATGGCTTTATCTCCTGCTGAAACTCCTCGGCGGAGCCTATCTGGTCTATATCGCTGTCCGTATCTGGCGTGGCGCATCCGAGCCCCTGATCCTGTCCGAAGGCAGGGATGCTGCTGGCGGTATAAGCGTGTTCCGGGCCTTTCTGCTCGGCTTGGTCACGCAGCTCAGCAATCCGAAGACTTCGATCGTGTACGCCAGTATTTTCGCGGCGCTCATGCCGCCGTCACCACCGCTGTGGCTGCTTCTTGCCTTGCCGCCAATGCTTTTCTGTGTGGAGGCCGGCTGGTATGCCGTTGTCGCCTTCGCCTTCTCCGGATTGCGGGCACGGCAGGCCTATGCCCGTCTGAAAATCTGGATCGATCGTGGAGCCGGTGCAGTCATGGGTGCGCTGGGATTCAAACTGATGTTCGAAGCTTTCAGGACGCGAGCCTGATCAGTCGTCGCACCATGATGACAAGTCCGGCGTCGGCGCCGGTCAATGGTTCGAGTTCCTGCCAACCGAAACGCTGATAGTACTGAGCTTCGCTCGTGTAGAGATAGAGTTCCGCATGACCCTGATCGCGAGCGACGCTCTCCGTGGCCTGGATCAGCGCCTTGCCTACACCATTGCCCCGCATTTCGGGCATAACATAGAGACTGGCCAGCCATGGTCGCAGATGCATATGCGTTTCGAGGTCGTTCTCGATCAGGAGGGCCAGTCCGACGGGCAGGCCCGAGGCAAAGGCGACCAACGCCTTTTGCCGGCCTGACCGATCGAGAAATCCAAGAAACGCCTCGACGGTTTGTTCCATGGTGCGTCCGGCGGGTTGACCCCATTCCTCGAAATTCCAGCGCGCACAGAGCGGCACGAGCTCAGGGTGTTTTTCCAGCGATTCAACTCTGACCATCATTGATTGGTTACGGCCTAATAGTGCGGCGGCTTGGTTACGGGAATGTCAGGGGCGGTCTGTTCTTCGAGGACGAGAAACCGGTCAGTCAATGCATCGAGCTTGCGTCGCATTGCTTCAATGACCTTCCACTGCTCGGCGACCTGGCCAGAAAGGTCGTCGATGATCTTCTCCTGTTCGGTCACCAGCATTTCGAGGCGGGTCAACCGGTCCGTATTGTCGGATGTCATTGCTCGTCTCCTGTCCCATTATCTTCTTCCTAATCCGGGTTCGGTCGCCATTCAAGTTTGAGAGCCCGTGAACGCTGTTGAATCTTGCGTTTCTTGACTGGAAAGAAAAAAATCCCGTGTTAGGGTCAAATTTCGAAAAGACGGAAAAAGCTGAACAACAGCGGATGGGGATATGGCCGAACCGGCGATCGAACTTGTTGGAATTGATAAGCGTTTTGGTGCGGTTCATGCCAATCGCGATATTCATTTGCGGGTTGAAAAGGGCACGATACACGGCATCATCGGCGAGAACGGTGCCGGCAAATCCACGCTGATGTCCATTCTGTACGGCTTCTATCAGGCCGACTCCGGTGAAATCCGCATCAACGGTTCAGCGGTCAGGATTCCTGATCCCAATGCTGCGATTGCACTTGGCATCGGCATGGTCCATCAGCATTTCATGCTGGTGGAAAATTTCACCGTGCTTGAAAACGTCATGCTTGGCGTGGAGGGTGCGCCGCTGCTGAAGAATGGCATTGCCAAGGCTCGTGCCGAACTGAAACGGTTGGAGCAAGAGTATCAACTCGATGTGGATCCGGATGCACTGATCGAAGAACTCCCGGTCGGCCTGCAACAACGGGTGGAGATACTCAAAGCGCTCTATCGCGGCGCCGAGATATTGGTGCTGGATGAACCTACCGGGGTGCTGACCCCGCCCGAGGCTGACCATCTTTTCCGTATTCTTGAGCAGTTGAAGGACCAAGGCAAAACGATCGTTCTTATCACGCACAAGCTGCGCGAGATCATGGCGGTAACGGACAATGTCTCCGTCATGCGGCAGGGAGCGGTTGTTGCAACGCGCAGGACCGAGGAGACGACAGTTGAGGAATTGGCCGAACTTATGGTCGGCCGCCGCGTGCTCCTGAGGGTCCAGAAGGGCGAGGCCAAGCCCGGTGAGATCAAGCTTTCGGTCGAAAATCTGACCGTGCGTGACAGCCGCGGCGTCGTAATGGTGGACAATGCATCCTTCACGGTCCGTGCTGGAGAGATCGTCGGCATTGCCGGTGTGGCGGGCAATGGCCAATCGCAGCTTATCGAGACGATCGCCGGCATTCGCACCGCCGTGTCGGGCCGCGTGCTCCTGGACGGGCAGCTCATCGATATCACGGGTGCGGCTGATCCGGCCGAACTGCGTGATCGCGGACTCGCCCATGTGCCTGAAGACAGGCATCACATGGGCCTTGTTCTTGCCTTCGAAGAATACGAAAATTCCATTCTCGGCTACCATGACGATCCGCTTTATCTTAATGGGCCTTTTCTCGATCTCGACGCCATTCAGGCCGATGCACGCAAGAAGATCGAGAAGTACGATATTCGTCCGAGCGATCCAAAGCTAAAGACCGCCAATTTTTCTGGCGGCAACCAGCAGAAGATTGTCCTCGCACGCGAGATGGAGCGCGACCCCGGTGTGCTGATCATCGGTCAGCCGACCCGCGGCGTGGATGTCGGCGCGATCGAATTCATTCACCGGCGCATTATAGAAATGCGAGATGCCGGCAAGGCAGTGCTGCTTGTCTCCGTAGAGCTTGATGAAATTCGCTCACTCTCGGACCGTATTCTCGTTATGTTTGCGGGCCGCATCGTCGGTGAACGCGACTCCGATGCCAGCGAAGGTGAGCTTGGATTGCTCATGGCCGGTGTTGAAGAGCAGGAGGCAGCGGAATGACGACGCAGGCACTTGTTGTCATTGACGTGCAAAATGCCATCGATGATCCGAAATGGGGACGACGTGGTCAGGTGGACGCCGAGGCCGCAATCGCCCGCCTGCTTGCCGCATGGCGCGAGCGCCGCTTGCCGGTCATCCACGTTAGGCACGATTCCACAGACCCAACGTCTCCATACCGGCCAGGCACTGCAGGCAATGAGTTCAAGGCGGAGGTGGCGCCGCTGTTGGGCGAGCCGGTCATCGACAAGCGCGCTAACAATGCGTTCGTAGGCACCGACCTGATGGACGTTCTGGATGAGTTGCAGGTGCGCAGTCTCGTCATTACCGGCGTGTTGTTGGAGAACTCCGTCGATGCGACCGTTCGCATGGCCAGTAACCTCGGATTTGACGTGGTCGTTCCGGAAGATGCGGTCGCCAGCATCGATCGCAGGGATCGCCGTGGCAAGCATTGGGCGGCCGAGGACGTGCATGCCCTGACACTTTCCATCCTTGATGGCGATTATGCCCGCATCTCAACCTCCGCAGCCATCATCGAGACCCTGCCATGAGCCAGCCCTTTGCCAAACTGCCTGCCTGGGCCGATTACGGTCTCCTGCCGCTCATCAACCTGATTGTTGCGTTTCTCGTGGCCGGTCTTGTCGTCTTGCTGGTCGGTGAAAGCCCCATCGACGCCGCCGTCCTGATGGTCAAGGGGGCATTCGGCTCTGGAGATGGCGTCGGCTATACGCTTTACTATGCGACGAATTTCATTTTCACCGGCCTCTGCGTCGCGGTCGCCTTTCACTGTGGACTATTCAACATTGGCGGCGAAGGCCAGGCCTATATTGGCGGTCTCGGTGTCGCGTTGGTCGGCTTGGGTTTAGGCCATGTCATCCCGTGGTGGCTGGCTTTCCCGCTGGCAATCGTAGCCTCGGCAATCGTCGGTGCCTTGTGGGCGCTGATACCGGCCTGGCTGCAGGCGAGGCGCGGTTCCCACGTGGTCATCACCACCATCATGTTCAACTTCATCGCCGCCAGCATCATGGTCTATCTTCTGGTCGGTCCGCTCAAGACTTTGGGCAGTCAGGCCCCGGAAACCCGCGTCTTCGGCGAGGGCGGGCAATTGCCGGGTCTCGCATGGCTGCTCAATCTCGTCGGCCTCAACATGCGCTCGGCGCCACTCAACATCAGTTTCCTTCTGGCTTTGCTGGCGGCGTTTCTGGTGTGGGTGCTGATCTGGCGCACCAAGCTCGGCTATGAAATTCGGACGATGGGTTTCAGCCCCAAGGCTGCGCGGTATGCCGGCATCAGTGAATTGCGGATCATCATCATCACGATGTTGATCTCAGGTGCGCTGGCGGGAATGATGGCGCTCAACCCGATCATGGGCGCGCAACACCGTGTGCAGCTCGATTTCGTAGCGGGCGCAGGCTTCGTCGGGATAGCAGTCGCATTGATGGGCAGGTCGCATCCGGCCGGTATCGTCCTTGCGGCCATCCTGTTCGGCATGCTCTATCAGGGCGGGGCCGAAATCGCCTTCGACATGCCGAACATCTCGCGCGACATGATTGTCATCATCCAGGGTTTGGTCATTCTTTTTGCCGGAGCGCTTGAGCACATGTTCCGTCCTTCGCTGCAACGAATCTTTCAGCGGATCGGCCGTTCGAAGCGCGAGCCCGCCCCTGCCATTGCGGGAGGAGGCCAATAATGGACTCGTTCACAACAATCCTACAGCTTTTCGACTCCACGATCCGGCTTTCAGCCCCGCTGCTGCTCGCCTGTCTCGCCGGCCTCTATTCCGAGCGCGCCGGCATCTTCGACATCGGGCTAGAGGGCAAGATGCTGGCAGGGGCCTTCGCCGCAGGCGCTGCTGCAACCTGGTTCGGCTCGGCATATCTGGGGCTGCTGGCGGCCGTTCTAGTCTCGGTCGCTCTCGGGCTCGTCCATGGGTTTGCCTCGATTACTCATCGAGGCAACCAGATCGTGTCCGGCGTTGCCATCAATTTCATAGCCGCAGGCACGACTGTCATCCTTGGTCAGGCGTGGTTCAGCCAAGGCGGGCGGACCCCTTCCTTGCCCAATGCAGCGCGCTTCAATCCGATCAATCTGCCCGGAGTAGAGGCTTTGAGGGGGGTGCCCGTCATCGGGCCGATCTATTTTGAGCTGATCTCAGGCCATTCGATCCTCGTTTACCTGGCCTTCGCCATGGTACCTTTCACCTGGTGGGTGCTCTATCGCACGCGTTTTGGCTTGCGCCTGCGCGCGGTGGGTGAAAACCCTGCGGCGGTAGACACGGCGGGCATCTCGGTCCCGTGGCTGCGCTATCGCGCGGTTATCTGCTGCGGCGTGTTGTGTGGTATTGCCGGCGCTTATCTGGCCACGGCCCAGGGCGCGGGCTTCGTCAAGGACATGACCGCGGGCAAGGGCTACATTGCACTTGCCGCGCTGATCTTTGCGAAGTGGAGACCGGTTCAGGCAATGTTCGCCTGTCTGCTCTTTGGCTTTCTCGATGCCGTGGCGATCCGCATGCAGGGTCATCCGCTGCCCCTGATCGGAGAGGTCCCCGTTCAATTCATGCAGGCCTTGCCCTATATCCTCACCGTCATCCTCCTCGCCGGCTTTATTGGCAAGGCCATCCCACCCAAGGCAGGCGGTGTTGCCTACGTGAAGGAAAGATAGAATGAGCAAGGACCTCTTTGATGCGGCCTTCGCGGCAATGCAGAAAACCCATTCGCCCTATTCCCGGTTCCCGGTGGGAGCCGCTATCCGTACAAGCGATGGGCGCATTTTTTCAGGTTGTAACATCGAGGTCGTTTCCTATCCGGAGGGATGGTGTGCGGAGACAACGGCGCTGTCGCACTTTGTCATGGGTGGCGGCGGCGTCATTGCCGAAATTGCCGTTGTCGCCGAGAAGAAAGCGAAATGCACACCCTGTGGTGGCTGCCGCCAACGCCTGGCAGAGTTCGCCGGACCTGAAGCGCTCCTGCACCTTTGCGACAATGATGGCATCGTCGAAACTTTGACGATGAAGGAAATATTCCCTTATGGGTTCGAGGCTGAAGTACTGGGTAAAGGTGCCGAATGATCTCGCCCGCAACAGCAGCGCTTATACAGAAGTTGAACGGGCTTGCACCGCGCATTGCTCTGGTCCTCGGATCGGGACTGGGCTCGCTGGTCGATGCGGTGGAGAACCCGGTCCGCATTCCCTATGCCGACCTGCCGGGCTTCCCCCACAGCGGCGTTTCCGGCCATGCGGGAGAGGTGGTGGCAGGCTATCTGTCCGGCAAGCCGGTCCTGATGCTGGCAGGCCGCGCGCACTACTATGAAAAGGGCGATGCGTCGGTCATGCGCCCAGTCATCGCTGCACTGGCTGACCTTGGCGTCGAGATGCTTGTACTCACCAATGCGGCAGGCTCTGTCCGCCATGATCTGGCACCAGGCAGCGTCATGCTGGTTGATGATCATATCAATTACTCCGGGCTCAATCCGCTCATCGGTGAACCGTCCGACCAGCGTTTTGTCGGTATGACGTCCGCCTACGACAGCAAGCTGAAGGATGCGCTCGTCATCGCCGCCGGCGAAGTCGGAGAAAAGCTGACGCCCGGCGTGTATATGTGGTTTTCTGGACCTTCATTTGAAACGCCGGCAGAAATTCGCATGGCGCGCACGTTGGGCGCTGATGCGGTTGGCATGTCGACTGTGCCGGAGGTCATTCTGGCACGTTTCTTCGGACTGCGAGTGGCTGCCTGCTCGGTCATTACCAATTACGGGGCAGGCATGACGGGCGCGGAACTCTCGCACGACGAAACCAAGGACGTCGCGCCTACGGGCGGTGCACGCCTGCAGAAAATCATCCGGGCGATGATCCGGGAGATCGGCTGAGCGATGTTGTTGCCCCAGGAAATCATCCGGCGCAAGCGCGACGGTCAGACGCTGGATGCCGCGGACATAACGGCTTTCGTCAATGCAATGAGCTCCGGCGCAATCACCGACGGCCAGATCGCGGCATTCGCGATGGCAGTCTATTTCAACGGCATGAAGCGCGATGAGGCAGTTGCCTTGACGCTCGCCATGCGCGACTCAGGCGATATTCTCGATTGGTCCGATTTGCCTGGTCCCGCGGTCGACAAGCATTCGACGGGCGGCGTGGGCGATAACGTGTCATTGATGCTGGCGCCGATTGCGGCGGCCTGCGGCGCTTACGTGCCGATGATATCCGGTCGCGGACTGGGTCACACGGGTGGTACGCTCGACAAGATGGATTCGATCCCAGGCTATCGCAGCCAGCCGGACAATTCGCTGTTCCGCAAGGTTGTACGCGAAGTCGGTTGTGCCATTATCGGTCAGACAGCCAATCTCGCTCCTGCGGACAAGCGCTTCTACTCCATTCGGGATGTGACGGCCACGGTGGAGTCCATTCCGCTCATTACCGCCTCCATCCTTTCAAAGAAACTGTCGGCCGGTCTTAATGCACTGGTCCTGGATGTGAAGTCCGGCAACGGAGCCTTCATGGCGCGGAACCGCGATGCGGTTGCCCTGGCAGAAAGCATAGTAGCCGTTGCCCAAGGCGCTGGCCTGACGACCTCTGCGCTGTTGACCGACATGAACGAACCACTGGCTCTGGCTGCGGGCAATGCAGTGGAGGTCAAGAATGCGGTCGACTTTCTGACCGGCGACCGGAGGGATGCCCGTCTGGAGGCGGTCACGATGGCACTGGCCGCCGAAATGCTGGTATCGGCCAAAATCGCATCAAATCATAAAGTCGCACAGGAAAAGGCGCGCGATGCCCTCCACAGCGGTCGAGCAGCGGAGATTTTCGGTCGCATGGTGGCCGGGCTTGGCGGGCCGACGGATTTCGTGTCTCGCCCCGGCCGTCATCTGCCGACAGCGCCGGTCATCCACGAAGTGAAAGCCCCTCGGGTCGGGCATGTCGCATCGGTCGATACCCGTGCGATCGGCGTTGCAATCGTGACGTTGGGTGGAGGACGGATACGTCCGCAGGATCCAATCGATCATGCGGTCGGTGTTACCGGGCTTCAGCCGATCGGCGCGAGAATGGAGCAAGGTGAACCGATCGCTTTTGTTCACGCGCGCAGCCACGATGATGCCGCGGCGGCCGCGCAGGTGATTGAAGCGGCCTATGGATTTTCCGAACGCAAACCGCGCACCGTCAACCCGGTATTCCGGCGCATTGGCGCGTGACTAGTGCGCTGACCTGTTATTTCGTTCCATACATGCGGTCACCCGCGTCGCCGAGGCCAGGGACGATGTAACCCTTCTCATTCAGATGACTGTCGATAGCCGCTGTGAATACCTGAACGTCGGGATGAGCTTTCGTAAAGCGCTCGATACCCTCCGGTGCAGCGAGGAGGCAAAGGAAGCGTATATTGCTCGCGCCACGGTCCTTCAGCTTCTGGATCGCCGCAATCGCTGAATTGGCCGTGGCGAGCATGGGGTCGACGACGATGATCAGGCGGTTGACGATGTCTTCCGGCGCCTTGAAGTAATATTCAACCGGAAGCAGTGTTTCGTGATCGCGGTACAGTCCGATATGTGCGACGCGCGCCGCGGGCACAAGGTCCAGCATGCCTTCAAGCAGGCCGTTACCAGCACGCAGAATCGACGCGAATACCAGCTTTTTCCCCTCGATGACCGGAGCATCCATCTCCATCAGGGGCGTCTGTATGCGGATATTGGTCAGTTGCAGGTCGCGGGTCACCTCGTAGCAAAGGAGCAGCGAAATTTCCTTGAGCAACCGCCGGAATCCCGCTGTGGACGTATCCTTGTCGCGCATGATTGTAAGCTTGTGCTGGACAAGCGGATGGGAAACGATCGTCACGCCCATGGGAACCCCCTTCATTCTCAATGACAGCAATACTAGCTGCTCGGAGCCGATCCGGCAAAGAGCTCATCGGCCACACGCACAGTTTTGTCCTGACAGAGTCGCGCAAGCAGAGATGTTCGCGTTTCTTCGTCGACAAAGGCAGCCTTTATCGCGGTTTCCGTCACTTGCTTCAGCATCGCATCATCATAACCGAAATAGGACGTCGCGATTTCATACTCCCTTGCAAGGTCGGTATGAAAATAGGGCGGATCATCGGAATTGAGGGTCACCGGCACGCCGGCGTTGGCAAGGCCGGCAAACGGATGTGACGAAAAATCAGCAAACACGCCGAGCGCTATGTTTGATCCAGGGCAGCACTCGAGCAGGATCTGCTCATCCGCCAGCCGCTTGACCAGCTCGGGGTTTTCGATCGCACGCACACCGTGTCCAATACGAGATGGATTGAGCGCGTCAAGCGTCCCCGCCACGCTTTCCCAGCCTGACAACTCGCCGGCATGGATGGTGATGCCAAGTCCTGCATTGCGTGCCACGTCGAACGCCGCTGCAAAGTCCATCGGCTTGTGCATCCTTTCGTCTCCGGCCATGCCGAAGCCGGTCACGAGCGGATGGGGATTCTCCACTATATATCTGGCTGCCGCCATTACTGCTTCGGGACCCTTGTGACGCAGGCCAGTCGCGATCATGCGGCCTTCGATGCCGGTCGCCGCTTTGGCTCTTCGCATGCCTTCGGCAAGCCCCTCAATATAGGCGCGTGGGTTGATTCCAGCACTGAAGGCATGATCCGTCGAGATGAAGACTTCCGAGTAAATGGCATCTTGCCGGCCCAACGAAAGGAGATAGTCCTCCGCAAGATCGGCATAATCGTCTTCGGTACGGAAAAGCATGGCTGCCTGATCATAGGCATTGAGGAACGACGTGAAGTCATGCCAGACAAATCGTCCGTCCTGAATGAAGCTGGAAACGTCCGCGCCGTATTTGGCGGCTTTTTTCTCGACCAGGCGAGGGGAGGCGGCTCCTTCGATATGGCAGTGCAATTCGGCTTTCAAAACCATTCAGGCAAACCTATAACCTACGCGGCGCTTGATCGCGCTACAGAACAATAGCCTTATGTGTTTCAATCTTCTATGGTTCGCCGCAACAGAAATCAGCAGGTAACACAATGAACCAGCAACGCACCGGTGCCCATGGCGGCATGGAAACGTCCTTCGGCTTTCAGGATGTCGGCGATGGGGAAAAACAGGCACGCGTGAATGACGTCTTTCACCGCGTCGCCAAGCGTTACGATGTTATGAACGATCTCATGTCCGGCGGGCTGCATCGCGTCTGGAAGGACTCGATGATAGCGTGGTTGTCGCCGTCGAAGACCGCCAATTGGAAGGTGCTGGACGTTGCCGGCGGTACCGGAGATGTCGCGTTCAGAATCATTGAGGCCTCGAACCGCAATGCCCATGCGACAATTCTCGACATTAATGGTTCCATGCTTGGCGTCGGCCGCGATCGTGCCGAAAAGAAGGGTCTCTCTGACAACACCGAATTCATTGAGGCCAATGCCGAGGAACTCCCCTTCGCAGATGCAAGCTTCGATGCCTATACGATCGCTTTCGGCATCCGCAATGTACCGCACATCGACCGCGCGCTGGCGGAAGCGTTTCGCGTCCTCAAACCGGGCGGGCGGTTCCTCTGCCTCGAGTTCTCCGAAGTGGAATTGCCTGTTCTCGACAAGGTCTATGACGCATGGTCGTTCAACGCTATCCCAAAGATCGGCCAGGCGGTGACCGGTGATGCGGACAGCTATCAATATCTGGTGGAATCGATCCGTAAGTTCCCGCGCCAGGCCGATTTCGCCGAAATGATCCGCGGGGCCGGCTTCGAGCGCGTTAGCTGGCGCAATTTCACCGGCGGTATTGCTGCGCTGCACTCCGGCTGGAAGCTGTGACGTCCTGAATGAGTAAGCTTGCAGCAACATTTCGCCTGATGAGGGCTGGATGGATCATGACGCGCGAAGGCGTCATATCCGCGCTTCCTGCCGAGGGACTAAGTGGTCTTCCTGCCTTCGGTCACCGGATCGCTGGGTTGTTGGCCCGGCGTCGTGCCAGGACCGCCCGTCGCTCCGAGCGCATGTCACGCGCCATCAACAAGCTGGGGCCGTCCTACGTCAAGCTGGGGCAGTTCTTGGCAACCCGGCCGGATGTGGTCGGAACCGAAGTCGCCGACGATCTGGCGCTTCTGCAGGACCAGCTAGATTTTTTCCCGATGGAGGCCTCAGTCAAGGCGATTGAAGGTTCTCTGGGACGTCCGCTTCTCGATCTATATGTGACCTTTGACGAACCTATAGCGGCGGCATCGATTGCGCAGGTCCACCCGGCCTATGTCAGAAGCAATGGCGAGTTGCTGAAGGTTGCAGTCAAGGTGGTTCGCCCTGGCGTGCGCCAACGCTTCAACAACGATCTGGAGAGTTTCTTTCTGGTGGCCAAATGGCAGGAGCGTTATGTACCTGCCACCCGCCGCCTGCGGCCGATCGAAGTCACGCGTACTCTTGCACAGACAACGCGCATTGAGATGGATTTGCGCCTTGAAGCCGCTGCCCTGTCGGAAATTGGCGAGAATACCAAGGATGATCCGGGATTCCGTGTCCCTATGGTGGACTGGGAGCGCACGGGCAGGGATGTCCTGACCCTTGAATGGATTGATGGCGTGAAAATGTCAGATATCGAGGGTCTGCGCGCGGCCGGCCATGATCTGATCAAGCTTGCCGAAACGCTCATCCAATCCTTCCTGCGCCATACGTTGCGCGATGGCTTCTTTCATGCGGACATGCATCCCGGCAATCTTTTCGTGGATTCGGAAGGTCATATCGTCGCCGTGGACTTTGGAATCACGGGTCGCCTCGGTAAAAAGGAACGGCGGTTCCTGGCGGAGATCCTTTACGGTTTCATCACCCGCGATTATGCGCGCGTAGCAGAGGTGCATTTTGAGGCCGGCTATGTGCCGCACCACCATGATGTGTCAAGTTTTGCCCAAGCGATCCGCGCGATTGGCGAGCCAATCCACGGGCAGCCAGCCGAAACCATTTCCATGGCCAAGCTTCTGACATTGCTGTTCGAGGTCACGGAACTCTTTGACATGGAGACCCGGCCAGAACTCGTCATGCTGCAGAAGACGATGGTGGTGGTGGAAGGTGTGTCGCGTACGCTGGATCCCCATTTCAATATGTGGAAGGCTTCCGAGCCCGTGGTAGGCGGCTGGATACGACGCAATCTCGGTCCTCAGGGGATTCTGATCGATGCCCGGGATGGCGCGCATGCAGTTCTCCATCTTGCCCGCCAGGCGCCCGAGCTGGTAGCGCGCGCGGGTCGCCTGTCGCAGGAGCTCGACCTGATGGCGGCAAATGGATTGCGCTTTGACGAGCAGACGGCGAACGCCATCGGCAAGGCAGAGGCGAAACACACACGGTCAGGTCGCATTGCGCTTTGGGTGATTGCAATTTGTCTGATTGTCATCACGTACAAGCTTGTTTCTTGAAGGTTCAGGGTTGTACATGATATCAATGATTGCAATTAGCAAGGCAATCGCTGTGAAGGTGCAATCAAATGGCCAGCATTACAATTCGGAATCTTGATAGCGCCACCAAGGAGAGACTGCGCCTGCGTGCAGCGGCGAATGGCCGTTCCATGGAAGAAGAGGTCCGCCTTCTGCTTGCCGGGCTTGGGGATGGGATACCTTCGGATCCAAGGCTGGCGATTGCCGCGAATGTTGGTGGTTCCGGCTCGCTTTCAGGGCAAAAAATTCTCCTCATAATCGGCGGTGGTATCGCCGCGTACAAATGCCTCGACCTCATCCGCCGCCTGCGCGAACGAGGTGCACTGGTCCGGCCCGTTCTGACCAAGGCCGCCGAGGAGTTTGTCACGGCGCTGGCTGTGGGCGCGATCGCCGGCGGGAAGGTCTTCACCGAGCTGTTTTCGCGTGAGGATGAGCATGATATCGGCCACATACGCCTTTCTCGCGAGGCGAACCTGATCGTCGTCGCCCCGGCAACAGCTGACCTCATGGCCAAGATGGCCGGTGGCCATGCCAATGATCTGGCATCCACTGTTTTGATGGCGACGGACAAGCGTGTCCTGATCGCACCGGCAATGAACCCAAGAATGTGGGACCACCCAGCGACCAGACGCAACCGCGCGATCTTGGAAAAGGATGGAATTGGTTTCGTTGGTCCGGGAAGAGGGGAAATGGCCGAAAGCGGTGAGAGCGGGTTAGGCCGCATGGCAGAACCAATTGAGATTGTCGCTGCTATCGAAAAGCTTCTCGACAGCCGCTCCAAACCACTCACCGGCAAGACGGTCGTCATGACGTCGGGTCCCACCCACGAACCCATTGATCCGGTGCGATACATAGCCAATCGCTCGTCAGGGAAACAGGGGCATGCCATTGCCGCTGCCCTGGCGAGGCTTGGGGCTACAGTGCGGCTGGTCTCAGGCCCGGTCGCCATCCCCGATCCTGAAGGCGTCCACGTCGTCCATGTCGAATCGGCCCGAGAGATGCGCGATGCCGTCGAACAGTTCTTGCCGGCCGATGCCGCCGTCATGGTCGCAGCCGTTGCTGACTGGCGCACCGCAAACGAGTCTGGCGAAAAGATAAAGAAACAGCCGGGTGCCAAGGCCCCCACAATGCAGATGGTCGAAAATCCCGACATTCTTGCCGGTGTCGGGCATGGCAGCTTGCGTCCGCGGCTGGTGGTCGGCTTTGCCGCCGAAACGCAGGACCTGTTGGCCAATGCCCGCAAAAAGCTTGACAAGAAGGGCGCCGACTGGATCGTTGCCAACGATGTCAGCCATGTGACGGGCGTAATGGGCGGCGACCGCAACGCTGTTCGCATTGTCACTCGATCCGGTATCGAGGAATGGCCGGATATGAGTAAGGACGAAGTTGCCGAACGTCTGGCGGGAAAAATTGCAGCAGCGTTGCAAGACGCCGGCGCATAGTGCCGAGCCCAACACGGAGTATCATCATGGTCCCGATCCTTGAGACCGAACGTCTTGTCCTGCGCGCTCACAGGCGCGGCGATTTTGAGGCAGTGCATGCCATGTGGCAGCGCCCTGAGATTTATATGCAGATCACGGGAAAGCCATCCACCCGCGAACAGTCATGGGCGCGTCTGTTGCGCTATGCAGGACTGTGGCCGCTCATCGGTTACGGCTTCTGGGCTGTGGAAGAAAAGGCAAGCGGGTGCTTTATTGGCGAACTCGGCTTCGCAAATTTTGAACGTCTGATCGAGCCTCCCTTCGGTGAAGCGCCGGAAATGGGCTGGGTTTTCGCCCCGGAAGTGCATGGCAAAGGCTTTGGGAGTGAAGCGCTGGCCAAAGCCGTGGCCTGGGGCGACAGCTTCTTCCGGCACGATCGGGCGCTCTGCATCATTTCGCCCGACAATACTGCCTCGCAGCGTGTAGCGGCGAAGAATGGTTTCCTGAAGATTGCCGAAACGACCTATACGGATGAACCGGTCTGGATGTTTGAAAGGCGATTTCGAAAGCAGTGAGGGCCGGATCGACGGCCCGTCACGTTAATGTTAGCTAAAGCTTACGCAATGTCAGCCGGCGATGATCTGCTTGTATACCTTCTCCAGCTGCGTGAACTTGTCCCAGAACCCACGCGTCTGTTCGCCGCTGAGGTGATCGATAAGGACACCAAGATGGGTGTGCCAGCCGCTGGCGACGCTCACCATCGAGTCATGACCGGCAAGTCGTGTATGTGTGACCCGGAGCAATGTATCGGAACCGGTGGCGGTAAGTTCAAAAGTTACTTCCGATGGTTCGCCCGTGGATTCCGGCCAGGTGAAGCTCAATAGCGTCGGCGGTTCACAACGCGTGACTATGCCCTTGTTGGTGTGCCCCTCGTATTTTTGATAGTCCGCTGGCGTGGGGTCATCTGACAGCTGGGAGTGGCGGAAGGTCAGTTCGACATCGCCACCGACGAAATTTGCCATGGGTCCCTCGGCCAGCCATTTCTTTCGCTTGTCCGATTCAGTGAGGTAGGCCCAGACCCGTTCAACCGGACCGGGAAGGATACGTTCAATGCGGATCGTACGAGGCGCCGTCACAACCCCGAGACGATCATTTCCAACATGCTCGTTCATTTTGTGCTCCTTGACTTCTTTGCAGACTGACCGGGTGGCAATTGTTCGCTTGCCCGAGCCGACGCGCGATCTTCCTCGCGCAGGATTTCCTCGAGATCGTCGAGACGCGTCGTCCAGAACCGCTCATAGGTACGAAGCCATTGCTGCGCCTCGGCAAGGCGTGCCGCCTCGAGCTGGCAAAAATGCGTCCGGCCCTGGACATGGCGACGCACCAATCCGGCCCCTTCCAGCACCTTGATATGTTTCGATGCACCTGCCAGCGACATGTTGAACGGAGTCGCGAGCTCGCTGATGGTATGCTCGCCCTCCGACAGCCGATGCAGGATGGCTCTACGCGTCGGGTCCGAAAGAGCATGGAATACGGCATCAAGATGGGGTGTCTGAAATTCAACCATATGGTTTAATATCATTGCAATCCACAATAGTCAACCAGTTGGTTTAATATTTCAAAGCGCTGCTACCGAGTACTGCGCAACAACAGTTTCCCTTAGAGAACCAGGAAACCTTGGCCGAGAGGATCGTCGTCCTCGACAATATACTCGGCCTTGCCGCTGTAGTAGGCATGCCCGGAAACACGTGCTGTAATTGCGTCAAAATCGCCGGTCCTGGTCCGGGTCGCAACAAAGCCGGCAAAGCGTGATCCAACGATACTTTCAAATATCCGGGCATTGCCTTCGCGGATCTGGCCCTTGGCATGCATGGCCGCGAGGCGGGCCGTCACACCTGAACCAGTCGGGGAGCGGTCCAGCTGCGCATCGGCAAATATGCAGACATTCTTCGTGGGGCCCTCGTTCCAGGCGTCAGCGCCATCGGTCAGGATCGAGCCATAGAGGAAGGCCAGATCCTTGTGGTCGGGGTGGTCGAGTGGCACCGCGTCCTTGACGGCTTCGGTCAAAGTGGTTGCGGCTTCAATGAATTTCCGTGCGGGGTCGCGCCCGAACGCGAGGCCGAACTGGTGGCAATCCGCCAATGCATAGAAGGCGCCGCCATAGGCGACATCAAAGGTGACATCCCCGTAGGCGGGCAGGGTAATCGTCCGATCGCGCGCAAAAAGGAAAGCGGGTACGCTTTCAAACGAAACCCCTCCCGATTTGCCTTCTCGAACTTCGACCGATGCGACAACCATGCCACACGGGCATTCGATGTGAACCGTCGTCACGGGCTCCTCTTTCGGCACGATTCCGGTATCGACCGCATAGCGGCTGAGCGCGATGATCGCGTGGCCGCACATGGTGGAATAGCCTTCATTGTGCATGAAAAGAACCGCCAGGTCGGCTCCTGGAAGATTCGGCTCCACCAGCAGCGCGCCATACATGTCGAAATGCCCACGCGGCTCGAACATCAGGATCTTGCGCAGATGATCAAATCTGTCGCGTACATGGGCACGCTTTTCCAGGATCGTACCCTTCGGCAATTGCGGGTAACCGCTGGTAATGATGCGCAATGGTTCGCCACCAGTGTGCATGTCGACGACCTTCAGTGGCTCCATCACGCTATCCCCAGCAATGCCGGCAGCTTGCGCATGTCGTCAAAAAGAATGCCGCCCGCTGCAGCCAGCCCCTCGCGATCCGCATGGTCGTCACCACAGTATGAAAAGACGCGCATCCCGGCGGCCGTGCCCGCCTTGGTTCCGGCGACGCTGTCTTCGATGACTACCGCCTGCGAGGGTTCAAACCCCATTTCCTTGGCGGCATGCAGGAAGAGGTCCGGAAACGGTTTTCCCCGTGCGACCATGGAAGCGCTGTAAAGCACATCCTGGAAATGGCCAATGAGACCCGTCTTGCCGAGCGTGATGTGCATTTTCTCAACATTGGCCGACGAGGCGACACAATAGGGAAGTTCGGCCTTCTTCACCGCTAAAATGACATCCTCGACATAGGGGATGGCTTCGACGCCATTCTCAAAGATGATTGGGATCGCCTGGTACCAACGGTCGACAAAATCCTCTCCCAGATCATAGCCTTCTGCTTCGATCTTTTCTTTCACCGCCCGCATCGGCATGCCGCAAAGATTTCGGCGGGCTTCTTCGAAGGTAACGGGATAGCCGGATGCGGCAAGCATCTTGACCAGATGGTGGTTGGCCAGTGTCTCAGTATCGACCAGAACCCCGTCGCAGTCGAAGATCACCAGATCGGGGCGGCTCATGTCATCGGTCCTTTTCTGCGCCTTGCGAAAAGAGCTGTTGCAACTCACTGAATGTTACGCCTGCCGTGCTGAACTCGAAGGTGCCCTTGTCGAGAACTTCCCGTGCTGCGTTGCGAATGGCGGTAAATGCAGCCGTGGTCAGGCGCGGCCCGAGCGAGATGCGCCTTACGCCTGCCGAGGCCAGCTCGCTGACCGAGAGCGATGCCGGGGCCAGCACGCTGACAGGTTTGGAAACCGAAGCACAAATCGTTTTGATACGCTCGAGATCGGAGATGCCGGGAGCAAACAGTACATCGGCACCGGCCCTTTCAAAAGCCTGAAGTCGCCTGATCGTATCGTCAAAATCATCCCGGCCGTGAAGGAAGTTTTCGCATCGGGCAGTAAACACGAAGTCTGTCTTGAGCGCTCGTGCAGCCTCGGCAGCGGCAGCAACACGTTCGACGGCGAGCGAAAAATCATAGATCGGGTTGTCGGGGTCGCCGGAAAAATCCTCGATCGAACAGCCGGCAAGACCGGCGGCTTCGGCCGCGAAGATGGTTTCCCCAGCGCTGTCGGCGCTGTCACCCTTGCCCTTTTCGAGATCTCCAGAAACGGGCAGGTCCGTCGCCGAAACCAGATCCCGGCAATGCTGCATCATGACATCGAAGGTTACGCCGCCATCGGGTAGTCCACGTGAAAACGCAAAGCCGGCGCTGCTGGTTGCCAGCGCCTTGAAACCCAGGGAGGTGAGAAATTTCGTCGTCCCGGGATCCCATGGATTGGGCATGAGAAAGATTTCGGGCCGCTCATGCAACTGACGGAAAACCCTGCCCTTGTCCATGACGACCTCCCAGTCGGAAATTAATCAAGCCGTTCCCGTCGATCCGAACCCTCCGGTGCCGCGGGCAGTGTCGCTGGCATGTTGCCGCTCTTCGATGGCGAGCTGCACAACGGGCGCCAGAACGACCTGCGCAATACGCATGCCGCGTGTTACATAGAAGTCATCGTCGCCGAGGTTGATCAGGATCACTTTTACCTCACCACGATAGTCGGAATCAATCGTCCCGGGTGTGTTGAGGCAGGTAATTCCGTTCTTGAGCGCGAGGCCCGAACGCGGGCGGATTTGCGCTTCGAAACCCTGTGGGATCTCGAAAATCAGCCCTGTCGGCGCCAATCCCCTGCGACCGGGCAGGAGCAGCAGCGGCCTGTCTTCGGGCACGGCGGCGCGCAGGTCCATGCCGGCGGAACCGGGGGTTTCGTAGGATGGCAATTCGAGACCCTCGCCATGCGGCAAGCGGACGATCCCGAGCGCGGGATTTTTTTGATAGGCGGAATCGTTTTCTTGAGACATGAAAAGACCTTTTTCACCAGTCGGAACGACCCGTCAACTCACAAGATATGATGCGTCCATTGTTTGCACATAATCTCCTTCTAGCAGGCTTACCCCATCCGGGCGATTCCCAAGCGTGCATTTGCACTGTATCGTCTGTCATTATGATCAGAACCGGGTGATTCATGTGTCGTTGGGCAGCCTATCTTGGACCACAGCTCTACCTTGAAGATGTCATTGCCTCTCCCTGTCATTCCCTGATCGCCCAAAGCCATGATGCGCATGAGGCGAAGACCCGCACCAATGGCGATGGCTTTGGTGTTGCCTGGTACGGCGAGAGGGACGAGCCTGGACTTTACCGCGACATACTGCCTGCGTGGTCTGACCAGAACCTGAAAAGCCTGTCGCGGCAGATCCGCTCCCATCTCTTCCTTGCCCACGTCCGCGCCTCGACGGGCGGTGCAACCAGCCGGATGAACTGCCATCCCTTCGTCTCCGGCAAGTGGAGCTTCATGCACAATGGCCAGATCGGTCATTTTGACCGCTTGCGCCGTGGACTGGAGATCCGGCTCGATGATGCGCTGTATGCACAGAAACTCGGCTCCACTGACTCTGAACTGATTTTCCTGCTGATGCTCCAGCATGGGCTTGACGATGACCCGGCCCAAGCTGTTGCTGAAACCGTTGCCGTCATTGTGGCCGAGGCTGAACGTGCCAATGTACCGGCGTTCATCCGGCTTACCGCCGCGTTCTCTGACGGCAGGCACCTCTATGCGATCCGCTATGCAACCGATCGTTTCGCCCCGTCACTGTACACCGCAACCCTTGCACCGAATGCCGGCCTCTGTGTGGTGTCGGAGCCTCTCGATGGCGAGGTCGGGAACTGGATGCCAGTACCGCCAAACAGCTTTGTGACGGTCAGGAGTGCCAAGCG
This sequence comes from Phyllobacterium lublinensis, assembly GCF_020164435.1. Taxonomy (GTDB): domain Bacteria; phylum Pseudomonadota; class Alphaproteobacteria; order Rhizobiales; family Rhizobiaceae; genus Phyllobacterium; species Phyllobacterium lublinensis. The sequence continues at coordinate 157,071 of NZ_JAIUDQ010000002.1, forward strand.
CATCGCCATAGAGCCGTTTCTGGCGCAAGCGAATTCCGGGCAGGTCGCCGAATCCGTCTGACCTGCCATTCAGAATTGACAGTCGACGGCAGGGGCTCCGACTGATAGAAGGCGCCAACCCTTTCCTTTATCGAGTTTGAGCCCTCTCTATGTCTTCTGCCGACCATCCTGTTTCCAAGCGTCGTACGTTTGCAATCATCGCGCATCCAGATGCGGGTAAAACCACGCTGACCGAAAAGCTGCTGCTTTTTGGTGGAGCAATCCAGCTTGCCGGCGAGGTCAAGGCCAAGAAGGACCGTATCCAGACCCGATCTGATTGGATGAACATCGAGCGCGATCGCGGAATCTCGGTCGTGACATCGGTAATGACTTTCGAATACAAGGATTGCATCTTCAACCTGCTCGACACGCCAGGCCACGAGGACTTTGCTGACGATACGTATCGCACGCTGACCGCCGTCGACAGCGCGGTCATGGTCATCGACGCCGCCAAGGGTATCGAGGCGCGTACGCTCAAGCTTTTCGAAGTGTGTCGCATGCGCGATATACCGATCGTGACCTTCGTCAACAAAATGGACCGGGAAAGCCGCGATCCGTACGAGATACTCGACGAGATCGAGCAAAAGCTGGCGCTTGATACCGCCCCGATCACTTGGCCGATCGGACGCGGCAAGAGCTTTGCGGGCACCTATAATCTGCAAACGAATACCGTGCGCCGCCGCGATGAGGAAGAAGTGCCTACACCCGTCAATGGACCCGAGGCCGCCGGTGCCTCCGGGCTCTTGCCGGAGAACGAGCGCCAGGCCTGGATCGACGAGGTAACGCTGGCCCGCGATGCCTGCAATCCCTTCGATCTTCAGGCGTTCCGAGAAGGGCACCTTACACCGGTCTATTTCGGCTCGGCATTGCGCAATTACGGTGTGCGCGATCTGATCGAGGCGTTCTGCGACTATGGTCCCAGCCCGCGTGCCCAGGATGCCGACACGCGCAAGGTCGAGGCGACTGAAGACAAGATGACGGGTTTCGTCTTCAAGATCCAGGCCAACATGGATCCCAATCATCGCGACCGCATTGCGTTCCTCCGCGTCTGTTCCGGCAAGCTGTCGCGTGGAATGAAAGCCAAGCTGGTGCGGACTGGAAAGCCGATGGGCCTTTCTGCGCCACAGTTCTTCTTTGCCCGCAGCCGCCAGATCGCCGACGAAGCCTGGGCGGGAGATGTTGTCGGCATTCCCAACCACGGAACTCTTCGCATAGGCGATACCTTGACGGAGGGTGAAGATCTCCTCTTTCGCGGCGTCCCGAACTTCGCGCCCGAAATCCTGCGACGGGTGCGGCTCGACGATGCGATGAAGGCAAAGAAGCTGCGCGAAGCCCTCCAGCAAATGGCTGAGGAGGGCGTCGTCCAGCTCTTCCTGCCCGATGACGGTTCACCTGCCATCGTCGGCGTGGTGGGCGCACTGCAGATCGATGTCCTCACGGAACGGTTGAAGGTTGAATACACGCTGCCGGTCGGTTTCGAACCGGCACGCTTCACTGTTGCCCGCTGGATTTCGGCCGACGATCCTGCCGAATTGCAGCGCTTCATCAATGCCCACCGCGCCGACATTGCCCACGATCTGGACAATGATCCGGTGTTCCTGGCGCAGAATTCCTTCTCGTTGTCCTACGAGGCAGAGCGTTGGAAGGCGATCCGTTTCGCGGCGATCAAGGATTACCAGGTTCGCGAAAAGGCCGCCTGACCGCTAGCAAGCACCTTGCGATGGTTGATCCTCCCGCTGTCAGCGCGAGGGGTTGCGCATCATCAAGGGCTTGCGTGACAAAGACTATGGGCTGAGGGCCTTTGCTTTCGAGGATCTGGACGGCAACCGCATCGACGTAGGCCAACCAATCTGATCTCAGCGGGGAGGGATCGCTCCCTCCCCGGTTTGTCCTAGTTCCGCAATTCCCGGCGCAGAATCTTGCCGACATTGCTTTTCGGCAGATCCTCACGGAATTCGACCGAGCGCGGTCGTTTGTAGTTGGTGAGCCGTTCGGCGCAGAAGGCCTTTACGGCTTCTTCCGTCAGCGCCGGATCCTTGCGTACGATAAAGAGTTTGACCGACTCGCCGGAATTGTCGTTGGGGACACCGACGGCCGCGGCTTCGCGAATTCCGGGGTGCTCCATTGCGACCTCTTCGATCTCGTTGGGATAGACATTGAAGCCGGATACCAGGATCATGTCTTTCTTGCGATCGACGATCTTCGTGTAGCCGCGCTCGTCCATGTAGCCCATGTCGCCGGACCGGAAGAAACCGTCTGCAGTCATCACCTTCTCGGTCTCATCGGGGCGGTTCCAATAGCCCGCCATGACCTGCGGCCCCCGTATGCAGATTTCGCCGACCTCCAGGAAGGGAAGCTCCTTGCCATTGTCGTCCCGGATGGAAAAATCCGTTGAGGGCAGGGGGAGACCGATTGTCCCGGAGAATTCCGTGGCGTCGAGCCGATTCGCCGATGCTACGGGGGATGTCTCCGACAGACCATAACCTTCGGTGATCAGGCAGCCTGTCACTTGCTGCCAGCGGTCGGCAACCGGCTTCTGCACAGCCATTCCGCCACCAAGCGAAAGGATCAATCCGGAGAAGTCGAGCTTGCGAAAATCTTCATTGTTCAGGAGGCCGTTGAACAGCGTATTCAGGCCGGGGAAGATGTGCATCTTGTGCTTCTGCAGTTCCTTCACGAAGCCCGGAATATCGCGTGGGTTGGGAATAAGCACATTGAGTGCGCCCTGCTCCATCCCCATCATCGCGTTCACCGTGAGGGCGAAAATATGGTAGAGCGGCAGCGCGCAGATGAATGTCAGGTCGTTGGGCCGCCCCTTGATGCGGTAGGCGACATCGCACCACAGCCGCATCTGAGCGACATTGGAAACAATGTTGCTGTGCGTCAGGATCGCGCCTTTGGAGACGCCCGTGGTTCCGCCAGTATATTGCAGGAACGCGATGTCCTGCCCCGTGACGGCAACGGGCTTCAAGGTCTGGCCCGCGCCCTTGGCCAACGCAGTCTTGAAAGGCGTGTGTCCGGGCAATGACCATGCAGGGACCATCTTCTTGACCCGGCGCACCACGAGGTTCACCAGATGGCCCTTGAGGCCCATCATGTCTCCCATGGCCGCGACGACGACGTGCTGTACCGGTGTCTTGGTGATAACCTTCGCCAGCGTGGCGGCAAAGTTTTCCAATATGACAATGGCTTTCGCGCCGCTGTCCTTCAACTGGTGCTCAAGTTCGCGTGGCGTATAGAGCGGGTTGATGTTGACGACGGTCAGGCCGGCGCGGAGGATGGCCGCAATCGTAACCGGATATTGCAGCACGTTGGGCATCATCACCGCGACGCGGTCGCCTTTGACAAGTCCGCGCGACTGGAACCATGCGGCCATGGACTTGGCATGTCGATCGAGCTCGGCATAGGTAATGGACTTGCCCATGCAGCTGAAAGCCGGGCGGTTGGCATATTTCTCGAAGGCCATGGCGAACAAATCGCCGACCGATTCATATTGCACGGCGGCTATGTCGGCGGGAACACCATCCGGATAGGAGTTCACCCAGAGCTTGGCACGGGTCACCGTCTCCTTGGCCTTCGCCGGTTGCGCCTTGGCTTCTGGCGCACGTTTTCCGGTTTTCATGGCGGGTGTAGTTGTGTTCGCCGCCGTTGCCGCTTTGACTGGAGCCTGGGCGACCATGGCGCCTTTTGCCGGCTTGGCCGGTGTCGTTGCCGGCTCTGCAGGCAAATCCGCCTTCACGGGTGCAGCCTTGGCATTGGAAGCCGATGACCTGGATTTAACAGGACTGGCTGCTTTGACTGGAGCCTGGGCGACCTTGGCGCCTTTCGCCGGCTTGGCCGGCGTCGTTGCCGGCTCTGCAGGCAAGTCCTCCTTCAAGGCTGCGGCCTTGGCATTGGAAGCCGATGGCTTGGATTTTTCAGGACTGGTCGTCTTGTCCAGATCCTTGGTCGTCACCTTTGCAATATTGGCTGGCTTGGCGGGTGCTTTTGCCGGTTTGGTCCCAGCTGCCGCTTCTGCCACAATCGCCGGCTTGGCTTTTGCCTTGGGCGAAGATGGCTTGGCCGCAGCCCCAACTTCAGCCGTTTTAGCAAGAACCTTGCGGGCCTTGCCGGCGTTCGACGTTGTGGCGGAATCACCGCTACTCGCGGCGGTCTTGACAATACCGGTTGGTTTTTTTGTTGCTGATACAGCGGTCTTTGCCGCCTTCTCCGATGCCGGTTGCGCCGGCGCGCGCTTGCGCGCTTTTGCCGGTGTTGTCTCTTTCGCCACTTTAACCTCCCAGTTAGCTCTCTTGAAGCCGTGCGCGGTTCCCCAAAACCCCGCGCATGCTACTCAACAATTCTATCTATTGCGAGAGGTGTCGCTCGCGCAAGTATTTACATTAACGTAAACGTAAAAATGCAGATGCGATTGTTTCCCATCAGTCACCCAAAGAGCACGATATGGGCGCAAAGTTGCCACGGTTCGCCTCGACAAAGCACGGACTCCTCCTTCATCTTGTTAGTGCAAGTTTTGTTCATTCAGAGTCGTTCTGCGGGCAGGTCAAGCCAAGCCGGTCTTGCCTGATGGGTTGGTGTCGGCAAATGTTCCGGTTGCTGACCGACCGGAATATTGGACTGATTTTGAATAGACGGGCCTGCTCGATCGATCGACATGGATTCGCCGTGGAAACAATAACCGTTATCCTGCTGATGCTGCTGGCAGTCGTAGTCAGCGATTCCATAACCCGCATGCTTCCACTGCCGGTCCCGTTGCCGCTGGTTCAGATCGGACTTGGCGCGGCAATCGCATCTGTGACGACCATTCGCGTGGAGCTGGATCCGGATATCTTCTTTCTTCTGTTTCTGCCGCCACTGCTGTTCCTCGATGGCTGGCGCATCCCCAAGGAAGGTCTTTTCCGCGACAAGGGCATCATTCTGGAGATGGCGCTCGGCCTTGTCATTTTTACCGTTATCGGGGTCGGGTTCCTCGTCCATTGGATGATTCCGGGAGTACCGCTGCCGGTCGCCTTTGCACTGGCGGCGATCGTTTCTCCGACCGACCCCATTGCCGTTTCCTCGATTGCTGCCCGCGTACCGATCCCGTCGCGGATGATGCATATCCTTGAGGGTGAATCGCTGCTCAATGATGCATCTGGCCTCGTCTGTATGCGTTTTGCCGTAGCTGCCATGCTGACCGGTTCGTTCTCATTGTCGGAAGCCTTCCTTACTTTCCTGTGGCTTGCATTTGCCGGTATTGCCATCGGGGTCGGCGTTACAGTCGGGGTGACGCGAGGCAAGGCATTTCTGACCCGGCACCTTGGTGAGGAAAGTGGCTCGCAAATCCTCATCAGCCTGCTCATTCCTTTTGGCGCCTATCTCCTTGCGGAACATGTTCACGCGTCGGGAATTCTTGCGGCTGTCGCCGCCGGCATAACCATGAGTTATGCTGAAACCACCGGCCAGTCACTCGCGCTGACGCGCGTCCGGCGTACCGCGGTCTGGGACACTGCACAGTTTGCGGCCAATGGGGCCATCTTCGTGCTGCTGGGCGAACAATTGCCTGGAATATTCTCCGGCGCTGTCGAAAACGTCCAGGCGGGCAGTGCGAGTCCCTTGTGGCTCGGCGTCTACGTTGTCGTCATTTATGCGGCATTGGCAGCATTGCGCTTCCTGTGGGTGTGGGCATCATGGCGCATTGCCCTTGCCCGTCCGGCAAGCGGCAAGCAGTCAGTGGTGCGACCAAGCTGGCAGCTCGTTGCTACCATGTCCTTTGCAGGCGTGCGCGGTGCCATCACCCTTGCGGGTATATTGACGCTTCCTCTCTTTCTCACGGATGGGAGCCTGTTCCCGGCCCGCGACCTCGTCATTTTCCTGGCAGCGGGCGTTATTATCCTGTCGCTGATCATGGCGAGCATCTGCCTTCCCCGGCTACTCAGGAATATGGACCTGCCTGCCGAAGATTCGCATCAGCGCGAAGAAGATTACGCACGTATTGCAGCGGCAGAGGCTGCGATCATGGCGGTCGAACGTGCGCAGCATGAACTCGCTGCGGGCCGTGCTGACGCCGACGTCTACGTTGACGTAGCCACACGGATCATGGAGCTTTACCGCAAGCGCATCGATGGACGCATGCACCTTGGCGAAGAGCGCGAGCAAACGGCGCGCAGCGAGGAGATTGAAAGGCTCCTGCGTATCACAGCGCTCAAGGCCGAGCGCCAGGAAATCTACCGGCTTGTACGGGCAAGAAGGCTGGAAAGCAGCATGGCCACGAGGATGGTCCGGGATATTGACCTGCTGGAAGCCAGATACGGCTAGGTCTGGTCTTCCAGCACAAGCTCAGCACCCTTGGCACCCACCATCATGGCAGCGGCATTGGTATTGCCGGAGATGATATTGGGGAATACCGAGCAGTCGATGATGCGCAGGCCCTCGATCCCGTGGACGCGAAGCCGTGGGTCGACGACGGATTGCGCGGGATCCGCACCCATCCTGCAGGTGGAAACCGGATGGTACACGGTGCCGCTGCGTTTCCTGAAATCGGCAATCAACTCCTCATCGTTCTGGCAACGCGGGCCCGGCAGAAGTTCCTCGACGATCAATCTGGACATGGTAGGCGTCGCGGCGACCTTGCGCAGGAATTTCACCGCATCCAGCATCTCCGCCACATCATGGTCCGTCGAGAAAGCGTTGGGCACAATCCGGGGCTGATCCAGCGGATTGCTGGAACGGATATGGATAGAGCCAACGCTGGTCGGGCGGCAATTGGACAGGCCGATTGAAAACCCTGGCCAGGGGTCCGGGGTCAGGATGGGCCGCTCGCCGGCCTTCGGCACCACGGTGGAGAACGCCTGGAAATAGAGCTGCATGTTGGCGCGCTTGCGCGACGGGTCGGTGCGGAAGAAGCCGCCTCCCTGATTCATGCTGATCGACAGTGGGCCAGTCCGCAACAGCAGGTATTCGATTCCCGCCAGCATTTTGCCCCACCACGGCCGGAGTACCTGGTTAAGTGAAGAAACATTGGCCTTGTAGGTGTAGTTGATCCCGAGATGATCCTGCAGGTTTTCTCCCACCTGAGCGTTGTGATGGACGACAGGGATATCAAGTCCTCGCAAGCGTGTCGCCTCGCCGATGCCCGATAGTTCGAGCAGTTGCGGCGTATTGATGGTTCCGCCCGCAAGGATAACCTCCCGACCTGCCTTGACCGCCTCCTGCCTGCCGTGGCGTGTGAACTCGACCCCGGTCGCTCGCTGTCCGTCGAAGGTGATCCGCGTCACCATCGCGTTCGTGAGCACTGTCACATTCGGCCTCTTCATTGCTGGCCGGAGGAAAGCCCGGGCGGCGGACATACGCCGACCGCCCTTGGTCGTAAGCTGGAATGGACCGACGCCTTCCTGCGTTACCCCATTGAAGTCGGGATTATACCGTAGTCCGGTCTCCTGGGCGGCCTTGATCAGCTGGTTTGCGAGGGGATGAAATAGTTTCGAGCAATCGGTGATCTCAAGCGGGCCACCACGTCCGAGGCTGTTTGGTGGCCCCGCGTGATTTTCAAGCGAGCGGAACACCGGCAGCAAGTCGGCTGCACCCCAGCCAGGATTCCCGTGGTCGCGCCACTCATCGAAATCCTCCGTGGCGCCGCGGACATAGACCATCGCATTGATTGAACTTGACCCGCCAAGCACCTTGCCGCGCGGCCAGTAATCGGCGGTTCCTCCGAGACCTGGATCAGGTTCGGCGCGATACATCCAGTTGACCGATCTGTCATAGAATGTCTTGCCATAGCCCAGCGGCATGGACACGAAAAAGCGCCGGTCGCTGCCGCCCGCCTCCAGCACGAGCACCGTATAGCGCCCGTTCGCGGACAGCCGCTCCGCCACGACCGAACCGGCCGATCCAGATCCGACGATGACAAAATCGAAAGCGCGCATGAACATCTTACCCGGTGCGAAATCGCATGCGGTCAGGATATCCGGCTTCGGCTCCACAAACCCAAACGGCTTTCCGCCATGGCTTATGGAAATTGCGACAGGCCGGCGGGAATTTGTCTCAGCTTCCGCTCACTGCCTGGTTGAGGTTCTCGAAAAACTGCGTCGCAATTTTCTTGGACGTTGATGCTATCAACCGGCTGCCGAGCTGTGCGATCTTGCCTCCCACATCGGCATTGACCACGTATTTCAGCACCGTCTCGCTGCCCTCCTCGATCAGGGTCACGTCAGCACCGCCCTTGGCAAAACCGGCTACGCCGCCCTTGCCTTCGCCGGAGATGGTATAGGAGGACGGGGGATTGAGATTGCTGAGTTCGACCTTGCCATTGAAGCGGGCCTTGACTGGACCCATTTTGACACCCACGGTTGCTTCAAGTTCCGTGTCCGAAACCCTTTCAAGGCTTTCGCAGCCTGGAATGCATGCTTTCAACACCTCGGTATCGTTCAACGCTTTCCATACGGCATCGCGCGAAGCTGCTATCCGTTCTTCTCCCGTCAGATCCATCTTGATACCCTCCCTGCTGACGGAAAGTTAGAATAATATCCACGCAAATAGAAGCGCCCTTAACTGCAGTTCCGCCCGCATCCATCGCGCGCACTTGCCGTATTATGGAAAGTGCCGAGATTCTTGCGTTGATCGATTGAACTGAAGCCGATCCGGTGGCAGTTTGCCCACCAATCAATAGTGGCTTCAGGAGACAGGACATGGTGTCAGCACAAGCGAACGACTTAAAGCGGTCGGTTCAGGCATTGAAAGCACATTGGAAAAAAGGTGCGCCGAAGAACATGCGTGACGCCTTCGCCGATGATCCCAAACGCTTCTCCCGCTATTCGCTTCAGCTCGACGATCTGCTGCTCGACTGGTCGAAATGCCTCGTCGACGACGAAGCGTTGGCGCTGCTTGCGGATCTGGCCAAGGTCGCCAAGGTCGAAGAGCGCCGTGACGCAATGTTTGCCGGCAAGCCAATCAACAACACGGAAGGACGCGCTGTCCTGCACGTCGCGTTGCGCAACCGCTCGGGCAAGCCGATCAAGGTCGATGGCAAGGATGTCATGCCCGGCGTCAAGGAAGTGCTGGATCACATGGCCGCCTTTGCCAATGGCTTGCGGTCGGGCACGATCAAGAGTTCGAAAGGCAAGCCGATCACAGACATTGTTAATATCGGCATCGGCGGTTCGGATCTGGGACCGGCCATGGCTACCCTTGCAATGTCGCCATATCATGACGGCCCGAAAGCCCATTTCGTCTCCAATGTCGACGGCGCACACATCGCCGATACGCTCGCCGGACTTGATCCGGCCACAACGCTGATCATCGTCGCTTCGAAGACATTCACCACCATCGAGACCATGACCAATGCCAAGGCAGCACGCAAATGGATCGCGGATGCTCTTGGCGAAGCGGCGGTCGGAAAGCATTTCGCCGCCGTGTCCACGGCATTGGACAAGGTCGATGCCTTCGGTATCCCGGCTGATCGCATCTTCGGCTTCTGGGATTGGGTTGGCGGGCGCTATTCCATTTGGTCGGCCATCGGCCTGCCGTTGATGATCGCCATCGGCCCGGAGAATTTCGGCCGCTTTCTTGATGGCGCCCATGCCATGGACGAGCATTTCCGCAAGGCAGCGCTTTCCAAGAACCTGCCGATGATGCTGGGACTCGTCGGTTACTGGCACCGGGCCATTTCCGGATATACCAGCCGCGCGGTCATCCCATACGACCAGCGACTGTCCAGGCTTCCGGCCTATCTCCAGCAGCTGGACATGGAATCGAACGGCAAGGGCGTCACAGTCGACGGCAAGCCGGTTTCCGGCCCGACCGGACCCGTGGTCTGGGGCGAACCCGGTACCAACGGCCAGCATGCCTTCTTCCAACTGCTGCATCAGGGCACGGACACCATTCCTGTCGAATTCATTGTTGCCGCCAAAGGCCACGAACCACATCTTGATAACCAGCATGAGATGCTGCTTGCGAACTGTCTCGCCCAGTCGGAGGCACTGATGAAGGGCCGCACCCTGGAAGAGGCCAGCGCCCAGCTCAAGGCCAAGAACCTGCCCCAAGCGGAAGTGAAGCGGATCGCCCCGCATCGGGTCTTCACCGGGAACCGGCCATCGATCACAATCATCCACGACAAGCTCGACCCTTACACACTCGGCCGCCTGATAGCCCTCTATGAGCACCGCGTCTTCGTCGAGGCGCAGCTGTTCGGCATCAACGCCTTCGATCAGTGGGGTGTGGAACTCGGCAAGGAACTGGCGACCGAACTGCTGCCGGTGGTTTCCGGTGAGGTAAAGCCGAAGGGGAAGGACGCTTCCACGCAAGGTCTTGTCGCGCACCTGCGCAAGCGCCGCGGTAAATAGGGCTAAGGTCAAAGACAGGATAACGGGAAGAGAATGATGAAGACTGAAATGATTGCACTCGCGGGCGATGTGCCGGGCAATTCGATTGAACTGCGCGTTCTGCGCTTCGAAGGCAGAAATGAAAAGGCCCCTAGCGCCTATCTGCAATCCTCCCTGCACGGTTCGGAGCTGCCGGGGCAGGCCGCACTCCATTTTCTCATTCCCATGCTTGAAAAGGCCGAGAAGGAAGGCCGCGTCGCCGGCAAAATTACAGTCGTTCCTCAGGCCAATCCCCTCGGTTCTGCGCAATGGCTGGCGCATCAGCATCTCGGGCGTTTCGAGTTCTTCTCCAACGTCAACTTCAACCGTTCCTTCCCGCTTCTCGAAACCTTCGACACCTCCAAACTCCCGGAAATTGACGCACCGAAATCGCTCGCCGAGCGGCTCAAAGCCCAACTTCTGCGTCTGGCACTTCCACATGAAATCGTCCTTGACCTGCATTGCGACGACGAAAGCGAAAGTTACCTTTATATTCACAAAGCCTTCCTGCCCGAGATGTATGATCTCGCATCTGCTCTTGGATCGACAGCCGTCCTTTCCTGGGACAGCACGGCCGATGCGGCTTTCGAGGAAGCCTGCGCCCATCCGGTTCTGCACCTGCCGGAGGAGCAGCGGAAAGCACGGGCCGTCACCACGGTCGAATTCCGCGGCCTGAACGACGTCGATGTCGAGACGGGTAGATCGGATGCCGAGGGGCTCTATCGTTTCCTCGTCCATCGCGGTGTCATCAGCGACAGCAGCATCGAATTGAAGGTCGATTTCAACGGGCCTGTCACCCCTCTTGAAAATGTCGAGATGATCCGCGCGCCACAGGGCGGTATGATCCTCTTTCATGTCGATATAGGTGATGAGGTGGAGGCGGGCGCGAAGCTCGCGACGGTGGTGACCGTACCCGGCGACCCAAATGGCGACGTGACATTGACCGCGCCTCAGGCTGGGCGAATTCTGACCCGCCGCAGTCATCGTTACACGCGGCGCGGGGATGACCTGCTGAAGTTGCTGGGCGCGAAACGTTCTGACAGCGCCAGACCCGGATCGCTGGAAGCCTGATGGCAACTGGCGGCTCATCCCCGATCCGCGGCATCCTGTTCGACAAGGATGGCACGCTTGTCGACTTCAACCGCACCTGGTTCGGCATCACCATGGAGCTGGCGCATCAGGCCGCAAATGGCGACGAAGCGCGGGCACGGACACTGGTGGAGGCGGGTGGTTACGATTGGGAAATGGAGAAATTCCGCGGCGGGTCTGTCGTCGCCGCCGGAACCATCAATGACATTGTCGACTTGTGGCATCCGGAACTCACCCTCTCGGAAAAGCGTGAACGTATTCGCGCCTATGACGAGTACGCGGTGCGGGAGGGCTCGCGCCGTGCCGTCGGCATCGAAGGCCTGCGCGAAACGCTCGAAGCACTGGTAGAGCACGGTTATGTGCTTGGGATCGCCACTAATGATTCGGAGGCAGGGGCACGGGCAACAGCAGAGGCATTGGGCCTGACGGCATTGTTCAAAGTCATCATCGGCTATGATTCCGTCGCGCGTGCCAAACCGCATGCGGACCAGCTCCATCTCTTTGCCGCCAGAACCGGTCTGGCACCCGATGTGATTGCCATGGTTGGCGATAACGCCCACGACCTCGAAATGGCGCATGCGGCCGGCGCTGGACTCGCCATCGGCGTATTGTCGGGCAATAGTACCCTGGACGATCTCGGCCCGCTCAGCGACGCGATCCTGGGTTCCATCGCCGAGCTTCCGCAATATCTGGAAAAGCGCAGGGCAATGCCCACCCCTTGAGGGGCTCCTTGCATCTCCCCGATTGCCACGATGACAATGATTTGCGTGATTGAAGCTGAGCAGAATGTTATCAATCCGAAATCATCAATGCGTTCGAGCGAGGATCGGATGGACAGCAAGGGTTTTGCCGTTGGGATTAATGATGTCGAGGCGGCCGCATCACGGCTGGAGGGTAAGCTTATGCCCACCCGCCTGCTGGAATCGGAAGCGCTGAACGCCAGATACGGCGCTCGCATCCTCTTCAAGCCTGAATGCCTGCAGCGCACCGGTTCATTCAAGTTCCGCGGCGCCTACAACCGTATCAGCCAGTTCACCGATGAAGAGCGCAAGCGCGGCATCATTGCCTATTCTTCGGGTAATCACGCGCAGGGTGTCGCGAGTTCCGCTCGCCTCTTCGGCATCGATGCCGTTATCATCATGCCCGCCGACGCACCGCAGACCAAGATCGCAAACACCCGCTCCTATGGCGCCAAAGTTGTCTTGTTTGATCGCTACAAAGAGAGCCGAGAGGCCGTTGCACTACCTTTCGTCGAGGAACGCGGCATGGTGCTGGTACCGCCCTATGATGATCCCTCGATCATGGCAGGGCAGGGAACAATCGGTCTTGAACTCGTTGCCGAGGCGAGGGATCGCGGCTTGTCCCTGGACGACGTCTTCGTACCCAGTGGCGGCGGCGGTCTCATCAGCGGCATCTCCGTTGCAGTGAAGGCAGGCTCTCCGCAGACGCGCATCTGGGGCGTCGAGCCGGAAAACTTCGATGATCTGCGCCGCTCCCTGATTGCAGGTGAGCGTGTCAGCAACGAAGCCGGCCACCGTTCGATTTGCGATGCAATTCTGACTCCCCAGCCGGGCGAGCTGACCTTCCCGATCAACAAGCGCAATCTTGCCGGAGGTGTTGCCGTATCGGATAGCGCTGTCAGATCCGCCATGCGCGATGCTGCCAATTATCTGAAGCTGATCGTCGAGCCTGGCGGGTGTGTTGCCCTGGCTGCCCTCGCATCTGGCGAGGTCGATATCAAAGGCAAGACTGTCGCCGTTGTCCTTTCGGGCGGCAATGTCGACCTCGACGTCTATGGGGGGCTGATCGCGGCGGCCTGATCCGCCGGGTGCTTAGACCTTCGTTTAAGATGGCCCGAAATGCCGCCAATTGTCATCAAACTGTTATCCGGGATGTCATAGTCAGGCAGAACGATTGAGGTATGCTTATTGAACATGTCCGACATGGTGGCTGCGTCCGCCATGGATCCGTCCTGCGCCAGCAGGTGCGACGGGATCGGCAGCATTGCCAAGAAGCGTGTCCCCAACCGTCCCCCAGCCAGACAGCCAGAGGTCACATTTGATGAGCAAAAAAACCGAAATATCCGAGGGTACGCTGCTCGAACTTTACGGCAGCCCTGAGGTCAATCCGTCCGATAACCAAACCATGGGTGAAATCATATCCCAGCGCTTTTCACGACGCGGCCTGCTCAAGGGTGCGGGTGCTGCTGCGGCCATTGCCGCGACTGTCAGTCCGATGGCGTTGCTGATGGCGGACGAGGCCCGCGCCGATTCGAAGTCATCCTTCAACTTCAAGGAAGTAGAAGCCGGTGTCGATGACACACACCATGTGGCGGAGGGCTATGATGCGGACGTCCTTCTGCGTTGGGGCGATCCGCTCTTCCCCGATTCGCCCGCTTTCGACCCCGCAAACCAGACGCCGGAGGCGCAGGCCAAACAGTTCGGCTATAACAATGACTATGTCGGCTATATTCCGATAGACGGCTCGTCGGAACATGGGCTGCTCGTGGTCAATCATGAATATACCGCTCCGCTTCTGATGTACCCAAAGACCCAGCGCGAATCCGCAGACAGTGCCCTGCAGAAGCAGCTCGCCGACATTGAAATGGCTGCCCATGGCGGCACGGTCGTCGAGATCAGGAAAGTCAGCGGCAAATGGCAGGTGGTCAAGGAAGGCAAGCGCAACCGCCGTATTACCGCCAACACGGAAATGATCGTTTCCGGCCCTGCTGGCGGGAATGAACGGCTCCAGACAATTGCCGACCCATCCGGAACCAAGGTCTTGGGAATGATCAACAACTGCTCGGGTGGGGTAACCCCCTGGGGCACCTATGTCTCTGGCGAAGAAAATTTCGGCAACTATTTCAAGGGCAAGCTCCCGGTCGGGAGCAAGGAGGCCGGCAACTATGCCCGCGTGGGTCTTAAGGAAAAACCCGACTACAGCTGGGCGAACTTTTATGACCGTTTCGACGTCTCGAAAGAGCCGAATGAGGCAAACCGCTTCGGCTGGATCGTCGAAATCGACGTCAATGATCCAACCTCGAAGCCGAAAAAGCGCACTGCGCTCGGCCGCTTCAAGCATGAAGGCGCTTTCGCGACCCTTGCCAAGGATGGTCGCGCCGTCGTCTATCTCGGCGATGATACACAGGGCGAGTATGTCTACAAATTTGTCAGCACGGGAAAATACAATCCCGACAACAGGGCGGCCAATCTCGACCTTTTGGATGAGGGCACGCTTTATGTGGCAAGGTTTGAGGCGGATGGCACGATGGAATGGCGCCCGCTCGTTTTCGGCACGGGTCCCCTAAACGCGACCAATGGGTTCAACAGTCAGGCTGATGTCGTGATCGAGGCGCGGCGTGCTGGTGACCTGCTCGGCGCCACCAAAATGGACCGGCCGGAGGATATCGAGGCCAACGAGGTCAATGGCAAGGTTTATGTCATGCTTACCAACAACAAGTCGCTTAAGTCGGATCAAGTCAATCCGGCCAACCCGCGGCCGAACAACAAGTTCGGTCACATCATCGAGATTGCCGAGGAAGGCAAGGACTTCGGCGCAACCAGGGGCACGTGGGAAATATTGTTGAAGTGCGGCGATCCAAGCATTGCTGACGTCGGTGCGTCTTTCTCCACCGAAACGACCAAGAATGGCTGGTTTGGCATGCCGGATAATTGCGCGGTCGATTCCGCTGGCCGGCTCTGGGTTTCGACCGATGGCAACAATCTCGAGGACACAGGTCGTACTGACGGGATTTGGGCTGTAGAGACGGAAGGGTCTGCCCGGGCAACGTCCAAGCTGTTCCTGCGCGTGCCTGTCGGAGCAGAAATGTGCGGACCGCTGATGCTGCCCAACATGGAAACAATGATGGCAGCGGTCCAGCATCCCGGCGATGGCGATTGGATCGACGACACACGCTCGAATACTTTCGAAAACCCGTCAACGCGCTGGCCGGACTTCAAGGAAGACATGCCGCCGCGTCCCTCGGTTCTCGTCATCACCAAGAAAGGCGGCGGCAAGATCGCTGTTTGAACCTGCCTGACAGGAGCCTTTCGGGGCAGAGCCGCCGCGGTCCACGCGCAGCATGATAGCTAATGCAACGACGGTGCCAAGTGCACTGCAGCATAGCATGTCGGTTTAAGAGGCACTGTCCTCCCAGCCGAACGCCGGTTCTGCGAGCAGGCGGGCGTGGTTGCGCACGTCGGTTGGCCAGACCTCTGTCAAGTCGGTGAAGCGCTGCACGTTGCCCGCATAGAGCGCCCTTGCGGCCTCTTCATAGCTCGGCTGGTTGCCAGCCATCACCATCATGAAGCGGTCGGCTGCCTCCTGCGCCTGCCGCCGCTTCTCGCGTTCGCCGCCGGCGTTACGTGCCGCATCGACGAGCTTGCGTAACGTAACGGATGCGCCGCCGGGCTGCGCGTTCAGCCAGTCCCATTGCCGCGGAAGCAGCGTTATCTCACGGGCCGTAACGCCGAGCTTCGGCCGCCCCGGCTTGCGTGGGGCCGTCTCAAGCCGCGCGCGGATCTCCGCATCGCTGCCGCGCAGGTCGAACTCCACCTGCCTTGCGGTGGCGTCATCAAAGACAAGCACCGTATCCCCGGTGTCCGCTGCCCGCTTCAATGCCAGCGCCACCTCAAGGCGCGTTCCGCTCGCAATCCGCCGCATGCCTTGAAAGGCCGTGCATGTCTGTTCTGTCGTTTCCATCGGGTCACGTTTTACCCGGGTAAAATAATTTCGTCAATCTACCCGGGTAAAACTATTTGCGTCCTTCTCCCGCACCGCACACGCCCGCCCTTCCAAATCGGTCCGAAATGCTCTATGTGGCGCGCATGAGCACGCCATTAGACCACATCCGCAATTTCTCCATTGTCGCCCATATCGACCATGGCAAATCCACCCTTGCCGACCGCCTCATCCAATCGACGGGCGGGCTGGAGCAGCGCGACATGAAGGAGCAGGTGCTCGACTCGATGGATATCGAGCGTGAGCGCGGCATCACCATCAAGGCGCAGACTGTCCGGCTCAACTACCGCGCCAAGAACGGCGAGGACTATGTCCTCAACCTGATCGACACGCCCGGCCATGTCGACTTCGCCTATGAGGTGTCACGCTCGCTGTCCGCCTGCGAAGGCTCGCTGCTGGTCGTCGATGCCTCGCAGGGCGTCGAGGCGCAGACGCTCGCCAATGTATACCAGGCCATCGACAACAATCACGAGATCGTCGTCGTCCTCAACAAGGTCGACCTTCCCGCCGCCGAGCCGGAGCGTATCCGCGAGCAGGTCGAGGAGGTCATCGGCATCGATGCCAGCCAGGCCGTGCTCATCTCGGCCAAGACCGGCCTCGGCATTCCGGATGTGCTCGAAGCCATCGTCAACCAGCTGCCGCCGCCGCGCGAAGGCGATCGCAACAAGCCGCTCAAGGCGATGCTGGTCGACAGCTGGTACGACGCCTATCTCGGCGTCATCGTGCTGGTGCGCATCATCGACGGCGTACTGAAAAAGGGCCAGACCATCCGCATGATGGGCACCGATGCGAAATATCCGGTCGAGCGCACCGGCGTGTTCACGCCGAAGATGCTCGCCGTCGATGAGCTCGGCCCCGGCGAATTCGGCTTTATCACCGCCTCGATCAAGGAAGTCGCCGATACGCGCGTCGGCGATACCATCACCGAGGACAAGCGCCCGACTGCGACCGCCCTTACGGGCTTCAAGCCGGCGCAGCCCGTCGTCTTCTGCGGCCTCTTTCCGGTCGATGCGGCGGACTTCGAGGATCTGCGTGCCGCCATGGGCCGCCTGCGCCTCAACGATGCCTCCTTCTCCTTCGAGATGGAAAGCTCCGCCGCGCTCGGCTTCGGCTTCCGCTGCGGCTTCCTCGGGCTCCTGCATCTCGAGATCATCCAGGAGCGGCTGGAGCGCGAGTTCAACCTCGATCTCATCGCCACCGCGCCGAGCGTCGTCTACAAGCTCAACATGACCGACGGCACCCAGCGCGAGCTGCACAATCCCGCCGACATGCCGGAAGTGATGAAGGTTGCCACCATCGAGGAGCCGTGGATCCGCGCGACGATCCTCACCCCGGACGATTATCTCGGCTCGATCCTGAAGCTCTGCCAGGATCGCCGCGGCATCCAGATCGATCTCAACTATGTCGGCAAGCGCGCCATGGTCACCTATGACCTGCCGCTCAACGAGGTGGTGTTCGATTTCTACGACCGGCTGAAATCCATCTCCAAGGGCTATGCCTCCTTCGACTATCACCTTTCGGACTATCGCGAGGGCAACCTCGTCAAGATGTCGGTGCTGGTCAATGGCGAGCCGGTGGATGCATTGTCGATGATGGTGCACCGCGCCGCCGCCGAAAAGCGTGGCCGCGACCTGTGCGAAAAGCTGAAGGACCTCATCCCCAAGCACATGTTCAAGATCCCGATCCAGGCGGCCATCGGCGGCACGGTCATCGCGCGCGAGACCATCTCGGCGCTGCGCAAGGATGTGACGGCCAAGTGCTATGGCGGCGACGTCTCGCGCAAGCGCAAGCTTCTGGAAAAGCAGAAGGAAGGCAAGAAGCGCATGCGCCAGTTCGGCAAGGTGGAGATTCCGCAGGAAGCCTTCATCCAGGCGCTGAAAATGAGCGACAATTGAGGGCTGAAACGCCAGTGAAGCGACGGGGAGGGGCATTTCCTGCTGACCGCAGTGCGCACCCAAGCCCTTCCAAAGACCCCTCCCAACTGCTTCGCAGTCTCCCTCCCCACAAGGGGGAGGGCGAGAACCCGTTGAAACCCCCACGTTCCCACACTTGTAACCTTAAGCGTCTTCCATCCAGGTTTCTTGTCGGCGGCATGATCGCGTTCAGCCTGGCGCTCGCCGGCTGCACCTCAACCCGGCCACGCACCCCGCCCGCAGCCGTTTCCGCCGCGCAGGGCGACGACCAGCCCGAGCCGCTTGATCCAGGCATCAAGCCGCTGACCGTGGAACAGGAAGAGCAGGTTGGGGGGTAATGTTGCCAAGCCGACTCCAGCAGAATTCTGGTCGGCCTGGTCTCAACGGAGCCCCTTGCAACTCCTAGCTTGGCCAGTATAAACGCGTCGGTTGCCGCCGATTGCCATGAGCAATAGCGCCAGGCATCGCAGGGCATACCTCCCATGCAGATATTGCACTGCACAATCCCCATTCGTGCACTTACCTTATGGCTGTTGAAACATATCCCCAAGGGAAACGGCCATGAGCTTTCTGATTGATTTCGCCACACGCAGCCGCCGTAGGAATGACAGCGCCTATCGCGAGGCCTATGCCATGCTGCAGGGCATGAGCGCTGCCGATCGCGCCGATATCGGCATCAAGCAGGCGGATTTTGCTCGCATTGCACGCGAGATGTCGCGCCGCTGAGGTGTGCGTGCTCTTATGAGGTGCGGCGCTCCGAGATTCGTCGACCTCCCCACGATGAAGAGCTCGCACCTTTCCGTCATCCTCGGGCTTGACCCGAGGACCCACTGCAACGGAACACCATCAGTTGCTGCAAAATAAAACGAGATCCAGCTAGCCGCAGGTCTGCGTAGCGCACCATTGGGACGCTGTTCTCTGGAATGCGTTGTCAGGCTGCAAACTCGTACTCCCTTGCCGTGGGTCCTCGGGTTTTGCCCGAGGATGACGGAGAGGGAGGTGATCTGCGATGATCGGATCGAAATGGATGCGCTCCGATATGAAGGAGAGGGCATGAGCGCGCCGATATCGGCATCAAGCAGGCGGATTTCGCCCGGAAGATCGATCTGACTGAAAGTATCAATCCGGGTTGGAACGACCTCTATCCGTCGCTCTGCTGAACTCCATGATCCAGTTGGTCTCCCAGGTTTCGCCGCCATCCCTGGAAAAGGCCTGCGCCCAAATCGGCGTTTCGGGCGAGGGGGTCCACAGGAAGCGCACGCGCACCGGCAGACCGTCATCCGTGTCGTCGCCGTGGAAAATCCCCTTGCCATTGTCGAAATGGCCAATGACAGGCGGAAACATGACATTGGCGCGGCTGTCGGCCCAGTGCAGCGCCCATGAACCGTCGCGCGGGTTGAAAAGGCGCACCGTCAGCCCGGCAAAGCCCTTGGCGGGAATGGCCATCTCGTCGATATTCCCCGTGCCTTCGAGGATCTTGCGCACGCTCGACGTTGCCGGAAAGATGTCCCATTCGTCGGAGCCCTTGAAACGCTCCTTTAACCGCAGATTGCGGATATTCCATTCACCGATGAGGAAATCGAAATCCGCCGCGCTGCCAAGTGTCTCGATAACCGTGTCCATCGCCTGTCCTCCACACGCCGTTCCTATGCGTTTCGCTGGGAACATAGCGCAGTCCTCCTGACAACCTACTGTCAGGAGGTGTCAGCAGGCGAGGGGATATTTTTCCGGTGCTGTCCCACCATGCCGCGGGAGAGATGATCGGCATCGTAGCCACCTCAGGTTAACAGCTTGCCTTGGCGCTGGGCGTGGTTCGTAGCTCGACAGGCTCGCTATGATGAAGCTCACCATGTGGGAAGTGGGCTGTGCTGCGTTGGCATCGTCCGGTTGCAACAGCCATGCAGGATAATGCTCCCTGCGATCCCCCACCGCCGTCATCCTTGGTCCTCGGGTTTAACCCGAGGATGACCCGAGGATCCACGAAGCTTGCCACGGAAATATTCAGTGAAACTTATCCACGCCCTCCGAACCTCGCTTATGCTCATTGCCGTCCTTCCCGTGGGAACTGCTTCCGGAGCCGTTCGAAGTGGGAGAAGGACCGGCGCCTCCGATGGCGGGTGACGCACCCGCTGTCCGGGGAAGTTGCGTCCAAGGGTTCCCCTGCCGGTACTAAGACCGGCGCGTGCTGGACGAGCACTTTAAGGGGCGTTGGCAGTGAGCTTCCCGCAAGGGCAAGCGATCCGCCGAAGCCCCCCAAGCGGAACGGGCACGATCAAAAGTCGCCGGACGGGCGGTCTTCGGATCGCACCATCACTACCCAAAAGACGCGCTTCGACGACCGCCCGTCTTCCCAACCATTCAATGGCCAGGCGCGAAAGCGGGCGTGGCAAGGGGAGAACGCACGGAGAAAACAATGGCAAAATCGAGGACGCGATCAACGGGAAAACTGGTTTCGTGGCTGACGTTCGACCCAAAACCCATGCCCTATTTTGCCCCGGAGAAATGTATTCGACACCCAGGGCAAACCGATGCCCAGTGGGCCTGGCAACTCGAAGCTTCCAAGAGGCATGCACGGATGTACTCGGTGGCGCTGGCGAATTTTCAAGTGGTAGCCACCGCCTATGGTTACCACAAGACATGCAACAAGCCGGAATGTCGACGCAAAAAAAGGTGCGTGGGACGACGTCCGGCAATGCCGGAAGACGACTATCCACGTCCGTTCTTCCCTATTTGCAGCACAATCGACATGGCAGAACGTGTGATCGAAGGCGTACGCGAAATGTGCGAAATCATGCGTTCGGGATATGTGCCGATGTTTGCCCCAGACGGCAGCTTACATCCGGGTGAGGAAATGGTAGAAGACGAAACATGACCACCACGAAACCACGCATCACCATTCTCTATTGCACTCAATGCAGCTGGCTCCTCCGTTCCGCCTGGATGGCGCAGGAGCTGCTGTCCACCTTTGGCGCCGATCTCGGCGAAGTGGCGCTCATCCCCGGCACGGGCGGGGTTTTCGAGGTCCGTGTCGACGGCGATCTGGTCTGGGAGCGCAAGCGCGATGGCGGCTTTCCGGAGGCCAAGGTGCTGAAACAGAAAGTGCGCGACGTCGTCTGGCCCGAGCGCGATCTCGGACACTCCGACGGGCACAAGAAAGCCGGCGTCCCCATCAGCGACGAGCACCGCGAGGAGCTCAAGGATGGGGCAGACGGGGTCCCCATCAGCGACGAGCACCGCGAGGAGCTTAAGGATGGGGCAGACAAGTGAGTAAGCCGGAAGTTACCACGACCAAGCTGGACGACGCGGCGCGTGCCGGCTGGCTCTATTATGTTGCCGGCAATACCCAGGACGAGATAGCTGCCAAACTCGGCATATCGCGCCAATCGGCGCAGCGCATGGTGTCGCTCGCCGTGTCGGAAGGGCTGGTGAAGGTCAGGCTTGACCACCCGATCGCCCATTGCCTCGATCTTGCCGAACAGCTCAAGCAGCGCTTCGGCCTGAAAATGGCCGAAGTGGTGCCGACCGATCCGGGTTCGAGCTCGACAACCCTTGGCGTTGCCGATGCAGCGGCAGCAGAGATGACGCGCTGGCTCCGGTCGGATGTGCCGATCATCCTAGGCATCGGCACCGGCCGCACGCTCAAGGCGGCGATCGAGCAGCTGTCGCCGATCGAGTGTCCTCAGCACAAGGTGGTGTCGCTGACCGGGAACATTTCCCCCGATGGTTCGGCGGCTTATTACAACGTCATCTTCAACATCGCCGACAAGATCAAGGCGCGCTCGTTCCCCATGCCGCTTCCGGTCATCGCCTCCTCGCCAGAGGAGCGCGAACTGCTGCACAGCCAGGCGATGATCCGCCCCGTGCTGGAATTGTCGGCGCGGGCAAACGTTGCCTTTGTCGGCATAGGCGACCTCGAGGAGGATGCGCCGCTCTTTATCGACGGCTTCATATCACGCGAGGAACTGCAGGCCCTTCGGGCCGCGGGTGCGGTATGCGAAATCATCGGTCGCGCGTTCAATGAAAATGGCGAGCCTATCGGGGGCCTGACCAATGACCGCGTTGCCAGCGCCCAGATACCGCCGCGCGAGACCGCGCTTGTCATCGCCACTGCCAAGGGGCCGAAAAAGCTCCCGGGTATCGTCGCGGCCATAAAAGGCGGCCTTATCAATGGCTTGATCACCGACGAGCATACCGCGGAAATCCTGCTCTCGCGCTAACCACCCTCCCATTGCTGCAATGCAGCGACGAATTGCCCTTGACTTGTTTCGCGCTTGTGTGAGTAATTGCCCATACGACAAGCAATTGCTCATAACATTCGGGAGGAATCAGATGTTATCAAGAACGCTTCTGCTCGGCGCCGTGTCGGTGTTCGCGCTTGCGGGTGCTGCCCATGCCGAGACGCTGACCATCGCCACGGTCAACAATAGCGATATGATCCGCATGCAGAAATTGACCGAGGATTTCACCAAGAAGAATCCGGATATCCAGCTCGAGTGGGTCACGCTCGAGGAAAACGTGCTGCGCCAGCGCGTTACGACCGACATCGCAACAAAGGGCGGCCAGTACGACATCGTGACTATCGGCACCTACGAAGTACCGATCTGGGCCAAGCAGGGCTGGCTGCTGCCGCTCGACGGCCTCGGCGATGCCTATGACAAGTCGGACCTTTTGCCGGCTATCAGCGATGCCGTTTCGGTTGACGGCAAGCTCTACGCTTCGCCATTCTACGGCGAAAGCGCCATGGTCATGTATCGCAAGGATCTGGCCGAAAAGGCTGGCGTTACCATTCCGGAAAAGCCGACCTGGGACCAGATTGCCGAAGCGGCAAGGAAGATGACCGACAAGTCCACCGAGACCTACGGTATCTGCCTGCGCGGCAAGGCCGGCTGGGGCGAGAACATGGCGCTGTTGACGGCGACCGCCAATTCCTTCGGCGCGCGCTGGTTCGATGAAAAGTGGACACCGCAGTTCGACCAGCCGGAATGGAAGAAGGCACTGCAGTTCTACGTCGACCTGATGAAGGAAGCCGGCCCTCCCGGAGCATCGTCCAACGGGTTCAATGAAAATCTCGCCCTGTTCCAGACCGGCAAGTGCGGCATCTGGATCGATGCGACGGTTGCGGCTTCCTTCGTGACCAATCCCAAGGAATCCAAGGTTGCCGATCAGGTGGGCTATGCCCTGTTCCCGACTGGCGGCACCGAGAACCATGGCAACTGGCTGTGGGCCTGGAACCTTGGCGTTCCGGCTGGCACGCAGAAGGCGGAAGCCGCGCAGAAGTTCGTCTCCTGGGCGACCGACAAGGCCTATACCGAGCTCGTGGCAAGCAAGGAAGGCTGGGCCAACGTACCTCCAGGTACCCGCAAGTCGCTCTACGCAAATCCGGAGTATGGGAAGGCTGCCGCATTTGCCAAGATCACGCTCGAGGCAATGAATGCTGCGGATACCAGCAAACCGACTGTCAAGCCGGTGCCCTATACGGGTGGCCAGTTCGTCGCCATCCCCGAATTCCAGGGCATAGGCACAGCCGTCGGCCAGCAATTCTCGGCTGCTCTCGCTGGTTCCGTCAGCGTGGATCAGGCCCTGCAGAGCGCGCAGCAGCTGACAACCCGCGAGATGACCAAGGGCGGCTATATCAAGTAGGATCCTCCTGGCTCCGGACGGCTTCCTGACGCGAATGTCAGGAGCCGCCCGGACCTCCTTTTACAGAGCTCCGCTTTTCAGCAATCGCTGCATTGGAAACCAACAATGGCTACGCTTCAGACACGCGCGACTGCCCGTATCATGATGTCCCCCGCTGTCATCCTGCTGTTTCTGTGGATGATCGTGCCGCTTGTCATGACGTTGTACTTCTCGTTCCTGCGCTACAATCTCTTGATGCCTGGAACCGAGGAATTTGTCGGCTTTCTCAACTATCAATATTTCCTCACCGACCCGGCATTTTTCACCGCACTTAAAAACACGCTGGTGCTGGTAGGCGGCACGTTGCTGATCACGGTGATCGGCGGGATATTGCTGGCGCTGGTGCTGGATCAGCCATTCTTTGGGCAAGGAATTGTCCGGCTATTGGTGATAGCGCCGTTCTTCGTCATGCCGACCGTGTCTGCGCTGGTGTGGAAAAACATGCTGATGCATCCGGTCAACGGCCTCTTTGCCTGGATCGCACGCTCGTTCGGGTTCCAGCCGATCGACTGGTTCGCCGAAGTCCCGATGTTCTCGATCATTCTGATTGTCGCCTGGCAATGGCTGCCCTTTGCCACGCTCATCTTGCTAACTGCCTTGCAGTCGCTTGACGGCGAACAGATCGAGGCGGCGGAGATGGATGGCGCGGGAGCGTTCTCGCGCTTCTTCTACCTGGTACTGCCGCACATGTCGCGGGCGATCACCGTCGTAATCCTTATCCAGACGATCTTCCTGCTCAGCGTCTTTGCCGAAATACTCGTCACCACCAATGGCGGTCCGGGCATCCAGACGACAAACATTACCTATCTCATCTATGCGCAGGCACTATTGCAATTCGACGTGGGCGGCGCATCGGCCGGCGGCATTGTGGCGGTCATCCTTGCCAATATCGTCGCCTTCTTCCTCATTCGCCTCATCGGCAAGAACCTGGAGAGGTAGAGCCATGGCCCGCGCAGTCACCACCCGACGCAAGATGACTTTCACCATCATCGGCTGGGCGATCGGCTTTGTGATCTTCTTCCCGATCCTGTGGACGTTCTTGACCAGCTTCAAGACTGAAGGAACCGCAATCGCAACGCCGCCGCAGTTCCTGTTTTTCGACTGGACTATCGAAAACTATCATGAGGTGCAAAGCCGTTCCAATTACATGAAGCATGTGACCAACTCGGTTGTCATCTCGGTGGGGTCGACGTTGATTGGCCTTGCGCTTGCCATCCCCGCTGCCTGGGCCATGGCTTTTTCGCCTACGAAGCGCACAAAGGACGTCCTGATGTGGATGCTTTCCACCAAGATGATGCCGCCTGTCGGCGTTTTGGTGCCGCTCTACCTGATCTTCCGCGATTGGGGTCTGCTTGATACGCGTCTTGGTCTTGTTGGGATTTTGACCATGATCAACCTGCCGATCATCGTCTGGATGCTCTACACCTATTTCAAGGAAATCCCGGGCGAGATACTTGAGGCGGCGCGCATGGATGGTGCGTCGCTGATGAAAGAGATCGTTTACGTGCTGACGCCCATGGCTGTGCCCGGTATCGCATCGACCATGCTTCTCAACATCATCCTTGCATGGAACGAGGCATTCTGGACATTGAACCTTTCGGCCGCAAATGCGGCGCCGCTTACTGCATTCATCGCGTCCTATTCCAGTCCGGAGGGCCTGTTCTGGGCCAAGCTGTCGGCCGCATCCACCATGGCGATTGCTCCCATTCTCATCATGGGGTGGTTCTCGCAAAAGCAATTGGTTCGCGGCCTGACGTTCGGCGCGGTGAAATAGGATTTCAGGGAGGATATAATGGGAAGTATTACGCTCCAAAAAGTATCGAAGTCATTTGGAACTACCTCGGTCATCCCGGAAATCGACCTCGAAATCAATGACGGAGAATTCGTTGTCTTCGTTGGCCCCTCGGGCTGCGGAAAATCGACCCTGTTGCGCATGATCGCAGGGCTTGAGGACCTCAGCGGCGGGCGCATCATCATCGATGGCAAGGACATGTCCAACGAGGCTCCGGCAAAGCGGGGACTGTCGATGGTGTTCCAGTCCTATGCCCTTTATCCGCACATGAGCGTGTACGGCAACATTGCCTTTCCGCTGAAAATGGATGGCCAGGACAAGACGGCGATCGACAAGAAGGTCAAGGATGCGGCCCACATCCTCAACCTCACCAATTATCTGGACCGGCGGCCCGGACAACTGTCCGGTGGACAGCGCCAACGCGTCGCCATCGGTCGTGCCATCGTGCGTCAGCCCAAAGCATTCCTTTTCGACGAGCCTCTATCCAATCTGGATGCCGCGCTTCGCGGCAACATGCGGCTGGAGATCAGTGACCTGCATCATCAACTCGCAACGACGATGATCTATGTGACCCACGACCAGGTGGAAGCCATGACGATGGCTGACAAGATCGTCGTGCTCAATGCCGGTCGGATCGAACAGGTTGGATCACCGCTGGAGCTCTATCGCAACCCGCGCAACGTTTTCGTTGCGGGCTTCATAGGTTCCCCGCGCATGAACCTGATCGAGGGTCAGGAAGCGGCAAGGCAGAACGCGGTAACCCTTGGCGTCCGGCCCGAGCATGTTCGCATATCGAAGACTGAAGGTGTGTGGAAGGGTATCGTCGGCGTAACCGAACATCTCGGCTCCGATACATTCATCCACGTTCAGGCGGATGGCGTTGGCAAAGTCACGGTGCGCACGGATGGCGACTTTGCGGCAGAACACGGACAGCCGGTCTTTCTGACACCTGAATCGGCACGGCTCCACCGGTTCGATGCCGATGGCCAGGCAATTTGAAATGATAGGCAAGCTGAAATGAACAGACTGGAAGGCAAGACGGCATTCATCACGGGTTCGGCACGCGGCATTGGTCGGACATTCGCTGAGGCATACCTGCGCGAGGGCGCTGCCCATGTGGTGATAGCCGATATCAATCTGGAACGCGCCCAGGCGACAGCCAAGGAGCTTGGCGGCGGCGCATACGCGGTTCGTCTCGACGTTACAGACCAAAGTTCGATAGACGGAGCTGTCGGCGAGACAGTCGACAGGTTCGGCGGTATCGACATCCTCGTCAACAATGCAGCGTTGTTCGATCTCGCGCCGATCGTGGAAATCACGCGTGAAAGCTATGAAAAGCTTTTCGCTGTCAATTTTTCGGGGACGCTGTTCACCTTGCAAGCCGTTGCGAGGACGATGATTGCACGCGGCAAGGGTGGCAAGATCATCAACATGGCCAGCCAGGCAGGGCGACGTGGGGAGCCGCTGGTTGCCATCTATTGCGCAACGAAGGCCGCGGTCATCAGTCTTACCCAGTCGGCCGGGCTCAACCTGGTCGAGCACGGTATCAATGTGAATGCGATAGCACCCGGAGTAGTCGATGGCGAGCACTGGGAGGGCGTGGATGCACTCTTTGCCAAATATGAGAACAGGCCACGGGGCGAGAAGAAGCGGCTCGTCGGTGAAGCAGTGCCCTATGGGCGTATGGGTACCGCTGATGATCTGACCGGCATGGCGATATTTCTCGCAAGCAGCGAGAGCGATTATGTCGTTGCCCAAACCTACAATGTCGACGGCGGCAACTGGATGAGCTGACGTTTTCCTGCACTGCGGCAACCGCAGCCAGGTGCACCTTATGTGAAAGAGGGGTGAATCCCGATGACTGTCAAACTCTCAAAAGCCACCCTGCAAAAATTGCCGCAAAGCGTCGGCGCTCCCCGCTACGACCAGTCCGAACTGAAGGCCGGTATCGTTCATTTTGGCATCGGCAATTTTCATCGTGCACATCAGGCCGTCTATCTCGATGAACTGTTCAATGCGGGCACTGACCACGAATGGGCCATCGTCGGAGCTGGGGTTCTTGCCTCCGATGAAACCATGCGACAAAAGCTGGCGGCACAGGATTGGCTGACGACCGTCGTTGAGCAGGACAGCGGCCACAGGATTGCCCATGTGACGTCGTCGATGATCGATTACCTGGAACCTGGACAGACCGGTAATACCATAGCGCGGCTCGCTGACCCGGCTATCCGCATCGTCTCATTGACGATTACCGAAGGCGGTTATTTCATTGATCCTGCCTCAGGTGTTTTCAATCCAAAACATCCGGCCATCGTCGCCGACGCAGCAAACATCAAGGATCCAAAAACGGTGTTCGGCCTTATCCTCGCCGGGTTGATCCGCCGTCGCGACGAAGGTACAGCGCCGTTTACGGTGATGTCCTGTGACAACATACCTGGCAATGGCCATGTCACAAGCGATGCGATCAGTGGGCTTGCCGCACTCGTCGACCCAAAACTTGCCGAGTGGGTCAAGGACAATGTTGCGTTTCCAAACAGCATGGTTGACCGTATCACGCCGGCCACGACTGACCGTGAGCGCAATTTGTTGGCCACGGATTTCGGTGTCGAGGACAATTGGCCGGTTTTCTGCGAACCATTCAAGCAGTGGGTGCTGGAAGACCACTTTCCAACAGGACGTCCTGCGTTGGAAAAGGTGGGCGTCACTTTTGTTAAAGATGTGGCCCCCTATGAGTTGATGAAAATTCGCATTCTCAATGGCGGACACGCGGCCATTGCCTATCCGGCAGCGCTCATGGACATCCACTTCGTCCACGAAGCCATGGAAGAACCATTGATCCGCGACTTCCTCACCAAGCTTGAGTCCGAGGAAATCATTCCGGTGCTGCCACCTGTTCCGGACATGCCCTTCGATGACTATTTCGCTCTCATCGTCCGGCGCTTCTCCAATCCAAAGATCGGCGATACGATCCAGCGCCTCTGCCAGGATGGCTCCAATCGGCAGCCAAAGTTCATTCTGCCGACGACTGCGGACCGTCTCAGAGCTGGCAAGAGCATAACTGGATTGTCACTGGTTTCAGCGCTCTGGTGCCGGTTTTGTGCCGGGACGACAGATAGCGGCAAGCCGACAAACTATCTCGATGCAAGCGCAGAGCGATTGAAGGTCGAAGCCTTGAAGGCAAAGGCCGATCCGAAAGCGTTTCTTGCGATGAGCGACATTTTCGGCGATGTTGGAACGTCTCCGGTTTTTGTCGAATCGTTCTCGCGAATCCTCCGGACACTTTGGGACAAGGGCGCGCGTGAAACCTTGAAGCTCTATCTGTCAAGCAAGCTTTGACGAATGGCAAAGCCCGCTCTTGTCATCTTCGATTGTGACGGTGTTCTTGTCGACAGCGAGCCGATTTCGATCGCTGTCTTGCTCGATATGATTGCCAAAAGCGGAACGACATTGTCTGAAGACGATGCTTATGACCGGTTCCTTGGTCGCAGCATGACGACAATCAGCAGGATCTTGCACGAGGACTACGGCTTTGCTGCGAGCGAGGCTGATCTTGATGAGATGCGTGCCAATCTCTTTGCGCGATTTGAACGGGATTTGCAGCCGATCCCAGGTATTGCTGAGACGTTGAAGCAACTGGACGTGCCGCGCTGCGTGGCATCGTCGAGCCAACCGGACCGCATTCGCTTGTCGCTGACGTTGACTGGCCTGCTTGATCTGCTCGACCCGCACATATTCAGCGCAACCATGGTGAAGCGAGGCAAACCAGCACCTGATCTGTTCCTTCTTGCGGCCAAAACCATGGGCGTCGAGCCGCGCCATTGCCTGGTAATCGAAGACAGCCCCGCCGGAATCGAGGCGGCGAAGAGCGCGGGCATGCGTGTTTTCGCCTTCACCGGCGGTACCCATTCGCGCGGCGGCCGGCTGGAGGCAGCACTTGCGTCTCTCAAACCAGACCGTATATTCGACGACATGTTGCAATTGCCGGGCTTGCTGGAAGCCACACCGAAAGTTCGTTGATGCCGAAATTCGTCTGTGCGGTCGATGTCGGGACAGGGAGTGCGCGGGCAGGCATCCTTGATCCCAAGGGAAACCTTCTGGGTCGCGTCGAACATCCCATTCTAATGAATCGTCCCCTTGCCGATCATGCTGAGCACGATTCGGAGGACATCTGGAAATCCGTTTGCATCGCCGTACGGGGTGCCGTCTCGGCCGCAAAAATTGATGCTTCCGATGTTGCGGGAATAAGCTTTGACGCCACCTGTTCGCTGGTTGTGCGAAACACGGAAGGCGATCAGCTCACAGTTTCCACCACTGGCGAGCAGCGATGGGATACGATCGTCTGGCTCGACCATCGCGCATTGGGCGAAGCAGACGAGTGCACGGCAACAGGTCACAAGGTGCTCAGCTTCCTTGGTGGCGTCATGTCACCGGAAATGCAAACACCAAAACTCATGTGGCTGAAACGGCATTTGCCGGATACATGGAAAAACGCCGGCTATTTCTTCGATCTCGCGGACTATCTCACCTGGAGGGCATCCGGGTCGCTGGCGCGATCGCAATGCACGCTGACATGCAAATGGACCTATCTCGCCCACGAAAGCGAAGGCTGGCAATCGGACTATCTCAAGGTTATCGGCCTTGAGGACATGATCGAACGCGGAAATCTCCCTGAACATGCAAGCCCGATGGGTGCCTTCGTCGGCGCGCTCACGCCGGAGGCCGCCGAGGCATTGGGGCTGACCACCGCATGTCGGGTCGGCGCCGGACTGATCGATGCCTATGCCGGTGCGCTGGGCGTACTGGGCGGCTTTGCCGGGGATCTTTCGGAGATCGACCGCCATCTTGCCTTGATTGCGGGGACCTCAAGCTGCCTGATGGCCCTGTCGCAGGAGCCGGTTTCGTTCAGTGGTGGCTGGGGCCCCTATTACGGCGTGGCCCTGCCGGATTGCTGGCTGAGTGAGGGTGGTCAATCGGTGACCGGCGCTTTATTGGATCACATCATTCGCTGGCATGGGGCAGTTGGCGAACCGAACACCGCCTTGCACAAGAGGATCACTGACCGGGTAATGGAGTTGCGTGCAAAGGAGGGGCTGGACCTCGCCGGCAGATTGCATGTTCTTCCTGACTTTCATGGAAACCGCTCGCCGCTCGCCGATCCGCATGCTGTGGGTGTGATCAGCGGCCTCAGCCTTGATGCTTCGTTCGACAGTCTCTGCCGCCTTTATTGGCGTACGTCCGTTGGCATTGCGCTTGGTGTACGGCACATTCTCGATGCGCTGAACGACAAGGGCTATGCGATCGATACCATGCATGTCACCGGCGGACATACCAAGAATCCGCTGCTGATGGAGCTTTATGCGGATGCCACGGGTTGCACGGTGATTACATCCGCCGCGGACGACGCGGTCCTGCTGGGTACCGCCATGGTCGCGGCGACGGCGGCGGGGCTTTATCCAGAGTTGCCGTCCGCCTGTATTGCAATGAAGCAGGGCGGTTATCCAAGGCAGCCGAATGCGGACGCCCGTAAGCGCTTTGATAGGGATTACAGCATTTTCCTTGAGATGCACGCCCAACGAAAGGCGTTGGACGCGCTGCAATAGCTCAGTGCGCTTCCTCCCAATTGTTCGCGGCACGAGCGTCAACCTGAAGCGGCACAGCAAGCGAGATGGCAGGCATAGCGGCGTTCTGCATGACGTCCTGAATAACCGGTATCGTCGCTTCCACTTCCGCATCCGAAGTTTCGAAGATCAGTTCGTCATGAACCTGCAGCAACATGCGCGCAGAGAGCTTGGCTTCACTCAGTGCCGGTTCCATTCGAACCATGGCGCGTCGGATGATGTCGGCGGCCGAGCCCTGAATGGGCGCGTTGATCGCGGCGCGTTCGCTGAATGCACGGTGTTGCGGATTGGACGAGCGAATTTCTGGATAGTGGGCACGCCGACCGAAGATTGTTTCGACATAACCGTGCTGGCGGGCAAATGCCTTGGTGGATTCCATATAATCCCGGATACCGGGAAAGCGCTCAAAATATGTGCGGATGTATTGCCCGGCCTCCTCACGCGGGATTGACAACTGATTGGCAAGCCCAAAGGCGGAAATGCCATAAATAATACCGAAATTGATGGCCTTGGCACGGCGGCGCACTTCCGATGGCATATCCTTCACCGGAACGCCGAACATTTCCGACGCCGTCATCGCGTGAATGTCGATGCCGTCGGCGAAAGCCTGGGTGAGTTGCGGAATCTCGGCGACATGGGCAAGAACGCGCAGTTCGATTTGGCTGTAGTCGGCCGATATCAGCTTGTTCCCGGGCTCTGCAATGAAGGCTGTGCGAATCTTGCGGCCTTCACTGGTGCGCACCGGGATGTTCTGGAGGTTCGGCTCGGACGAGGAAAGCCGGCCAGTCGAGGTTGCCGCCATGGCATAGGACGTATGAACACGCTTCGTTCGCGGGTTGATATAGCCGGGCAGTGCGTCGGTATAGGTGGATTTCAGCTTGGTCAACTGGCGCCAATCGACGATCTTCCGCGGTAATTCATGACCCTCTGCGGCAAGGTCCTCCAGGAGCTGGGCGGAGGTGGACCATTGACCGGTCTTGGTTTTGGATCCGCCAGGCAGGCCCATCTTGCCGAACAGGATGTCACCCATTTGCTTGGGCGAGCCAATATTGATCTTTTCCCCGGCGAGCCGGTAGATGTCTTCCTCGATGGCGGCGGCCGATTGGGCGAGATCGCCTGAAAGACGAGACAGGATTTGCCGGTCAACGGAAATGCCGCGCTCCTCCATGCGGGCGAGCACGGGAATAAGCGGGCGTTCGAGTCGCTCATAGACCGACACGAGTCCGTCCGCGACAAGACGTGGCTTCAATAGCCGCCACAGGCGCAAGGTCACATCGGCATCTTCCGCCGCATATTGGGTAGCATGTTCGACGGCGACCTTGTCGAAGGTAACCGATGATTTTCCGGACCCGATCAGATCCTTATAGGAGAGAGGCTTGTGTCCGAGCCAGCGATCGCAGAGGCCATCCATGCCGTGGCTGCCTTCACCGGCATCAAGCACATAGGAGATCAGCATCGTATCATCCAGCCGATGAAGATCGATGCCGTGGCGATGCATGATGAGCCACTCATATTTCATGCCGTGCGCGACTTTCAAAACCGAGCGGTCCTCAAGCAGCGGCTTCAGCAGACGGAAGACATCCTGTTCCGGTATTTGGTGGTCCACCAATCCGCCGCCAAGGAGGTCTCCTTCGCCCGATTTGTGGTTGATGGGGATATAGGCAGCTCTTCCCGGTCGGGTGGCCAGCGACAAGCCCACAACGTCTGCCTGCATGGGGTCGGCCGAGTTGGTTTCGGTGTCGAAGGCAATGACTCCGGATGTCATCGCCTCGTTGATCCAGACCTCCAATGTCGCGATGTCACGGATGGTTGTGTAGGCGCTTCGGTCGAACTTGGCAGTCAATATCTCGTCGGTTCGCGATTTGACGAGGTCCGCAGGGGTTGCCCCTGCATTTGACGCGGATTGTTTGGGGGAGGCGACCGAAAGATCAGTCTCTGGCGATACCGGGCGCGCTGCATCCGACGCGGTCGCGGGTGCCATATCGACGTCCGGGCCATGTGCCTCGGCAACCGCTTCGATCTTCAGCTGCGCGGGCTGGATCTGACTTGCATCGACGCCGGTGGCTTCCGCCGCACGCCGGATCAACGAGTTGAATTCCATTGTTTTCAGAAATGCAATGAGCTTCTGGCCGTCCTGCGGTTCCAGGCTGAAATCCTCGAGGCCAACGTCGACCGGCGTATCCGTCTTCAAGGTTACCAGTTGACGCGAAATGCGGGCTTGCTCCGCATATTGAAGAATGTTTTCGCGCCGCTTCTGCTGCTTGATTTCGCCTGCACGGGCCAAGAGCTGATCAAGGTCACCGAATTCCTCCAGCAACTGCGCCGCCGTCTTTGGTCCGATACCGGGAACGCCCGGCACATTATCAGTCGAGTCGCCGGTAAGAGCCTGAAGGTCGATCATTTTCTCCGGCGGCACGCCCCATTTCTCGATGACATCCGGAATACCGATCTGCTTGTCCTTCATGCTGTCATACATCGACACGTTTGGCGTGACGAGTTGCATGAGGTCCTTGTCCGAGGAGATGATGGTAACTTCGGCGCCGGCCTCCTCGGCCATGCGCGCATAAGTTGCTATGAGGTCGTCAGCTTCGAATCCTTCCTTCTCGATGCAAGGCAGATTAAAGGCTTTCGTTGCCTGGCGAATGAGTCCGAATTGCGGGATCAGGTCTTCAGGGGGAGCAGAACGGTTCGCCTTGTATTCCGGATAGATTTCCTTCCGGAACGTATGGGATGAATAGTCGAAGATCACTGCAAAATGTGTCGGGGTATCCCGCACCGACGTATCCCGCGCTTCCCGCAGCAGCTTCCATAGCATGTTGCAGAATCCGGAGACTGCACCCACGGGTAAGCCGTCGGATTTGCGGGTCAGCGGGGGGAGTGCATGATAGGCCCGAAAGATGTAGCCGGACCCGTCGACGAGGAAGAGATGATCACCTTTTTTCATGGGCCATAGGATTAAATGATGATCTGCAAAAAGGGAATGAGCTGTCGTTTCGTTTCCCCGAAAGATCGTTCAAAGATGGTTCGATACTGACAGGTGAGCATCACGCGTTTGTTACAAACATGTAATGTCCGGCGCCCTTGAATTGCCACGGTTTGCCCCCCAAATCGTAGGTGTCGACGTTAGATCGATGTCCGGGTTAAAAGGCTCGTCCCCCGCCTGACCCCGGACGCGGCCAGCCTCATCCCCCTCTCCAGGGTTGACCGCTAATGAGTGTAGTGATCTGGTCGCCTGTGGTCCCCCCGCCACGGCGACCATTTCTTTTTGGTGGGTAATATCAGGCACTTTTTTGTGCCGATGTTCCAAAAATGCGCTAAGAAGAACCCCCTCACGAATCCAGGCCCCACAAATCAGGAAATATCCATGCCAGCTCTCGAACCTGTCTTGAACACACTTGATGGCAACCTCGACAAAAGCCTGGAGCGCCTCTTCGAATTATTGAAAATCAAGTCGATCTCAACCGATCCGGGTTTCAAGGCAGAATGTCGCAGAGCTGCCGAATGGCTGGTTGACGATCTCAAATCCATTGGCTTCGATGCCAGCATTAGAGATACGCCCGGCCACCCGATGGTCGTGGCCCACCACGCCGGGCCGACGCCTGATTCGCCACACGTGCTGTTTTATGGTCACTACGATGTACAACCCGTGGACCCCCTGGATCTTTGGGAGAACGACCCTTTCGCGCCGGCGATCAAGGATGTTGGCGAAGGTCGCAAGATCCTGACCGGACGGGGAACGTCCGATGACAAAGGCCAGTTGATGACCTTTGTTGAAGCCTGCCGCGCCTACAAGCAAGTGCATGGCCAGCTCCCGGTAAAAGTATCCATCCTGTTCGAGGGTGAGGAAGAATCGGGCTCGCCATCGCTCAAGCCGTTTCTGGAGGCCAATCGCGATGAGTTGAAGGCCGATTTTGCCCTCGTTTGCGATACTGGTATGTGGAATGCCGAAACACCCGCAATTTCAGTTGGTCTGCGCGGACTTGTCGGCGAAGAGATTGTGGTCAAGGCCGCAGACCGGGACCTTCACTCCGGCCATTTCGGGGGGGCTGCCGCCAATCCCATTCGGATTCTCGCGAAGGTTCTCGCTGATCTGCATGACGACAATGGCGCGGTCACAATCCCCGGCTTCTATGATGGTGTCGAGGAAACACCCACTCAGATCCTGCAAATGTGGGATGGACTTGGCACCACCCCTGAAAGCTTTCTCGGACCGATCGGACTTTCGATCCCTTCCGGAGAACGTGGCCGTTCGATTTTGGAGTTGACTTGGGCCCGTCCGACAGCCGAGATCAATGGCATAACGGGCGGCTACACCGGACAGGGCTTCAAGACCGTGATTGCCGCGCAAGCTTCGGCGAAAGTTTCGTTCCGTCTCGTGCACAAGCAGGATCCTGGCAAAATTCGAGAGGCGTTGCGCGCCTTTGTTCGCGAACGCATTCCAGCGGATTGTTCGGTCGAATTTCACGAGCACGGCGGCTCCCCTGCTATTCAACTATCCTATGAGTCGCCCCTTCTGACCAAAGCCAAGAATGCCTTGAGTGACGAGTGGCCAAAACCCGCCGTCCTTATCGCAATGGGAGGATCAATTCCGATCGTCGGCGATTTTCAAAGGATGCTCGGCATGGAATCGCTTCTCGTTGGCTTCGGCCTTGAGGATGACCGGATCCATTCACCAAATGAAAAATATGAGCTGAATTCTTTCCACAAGGGTCAGCGGTCGTGGGCGCGTATTCTTGCCGCGCTCGCCAAGTAATCGAAAGAGACAGTCAGATGAGCATCCGCTTTCACCGCAACGATCTTCCAGATTTGAGCAATTATCAGGTCGATGCCGTTGCAATCGACACCGAAACGCTCGGCCTCAATCCGCATCGCGACCGGCTTTGCGTGGTGCAAATCTCACCAGGGGACGGCTCAGCCGACGTTATTCAGATCGATAAGGGCCAGAAAACAGCGCCTAACCTGGTTAAGCTTCTCGCAGACAGTGAAATCACCAAGATCTTCCATTTCGGGCGATTTGACCTTGCAGTGTTGTTCCATACCTTTGGAGTTATGCCAAAGCCGGTATTCTGTACCAAGATCGCTTCGCGTCTGGTGCGGACTTACACTGACCGGCACGGCCTGAAGGAAATCTGCAGCGAACTGCTGGACGTAAATCTCTCCAAGCAGCAGCAATCGTCAGATTGGGCAGCACCGGAGCTGTCGCAGGCCCAGTTGGAATACGCGGCGTCGGACGTGCTCTACCTCCATCGCCTGCGCACCATCCTGCAGCAACGGCTGGTGCGTGACGGGCGATCCGATGAGGCCGAGGCTTGTTTCGAGTTTCTGCCAACCCGCTCCAAGCTAGACTTGATGGGCTGGGAAGAGCAGGACATTTTTGCTCATAGTTGAGCCGGCTATTCGGCCGAAGCCAGTGCTTCCCGACGAACCGGGGCGCGATCAATATGCGCCCATTGCGGTCGCTTGAACAGAAACTGCCCGTACCCGGACCATTGGATGAGCCAGTAAAGCACAACGGGGCCAAGGACACCGCTCGCAACCGTCAGCAGGGATATTGTGCCGATATCGGTAACAATGCCAGTTTTGAGGAGTAAGGTGCGGGCGATTGCCATTGGCAGGAAGAACGCCAGGTAAACAACAATCGAATGCGCGCCGAGCCAACGCAATGGTGCGATTGCCCTTTCGGCATGCGGCGCAAGGCTTGCGAGCAACGCAGAGACCGAGACGATCGCCAGCGCCCCGGCGAAACCCGCCGCCAATGAGATTACGGGTACACTGCTCCAGCCGCCGAGACCGCCTGACGCGTAGCTTTCCTCCGGGATCCAGGCTGAAAATGGCGCTGATGCCGGACTGAAAACGAGCCAGCCATTGATAAGCGCCCAGACGCCGAGAAAGGCCAAGGTGATCGATGGGCGTTGCCGCAGCCAGTCTGCCACACGGAAAATTGCCGGCGCCAAGGCGTATCCGGCAAAGAAGTAAACGAACCGGCTGCAGAATTCGTCAATCACAAGCCAGCCGGTATGGATGGGCAGCGTCTCGAGCAGAGCCGCGCCGAGCAGGATAAGCCAGATGTTGACGTTCTTGACCAGCCGTGTGACCACAAAGAAGACTGGCAACAGGTATATGAACCATAGGGTTCCAAAAGGTTGAACAAAAGCAAGAAGATACGCG
This sequence comes from Phyllobacterium lublinensis, assembly GCF_020164435.1. Taxonomy (GTDB): domain Bacteria; phylum Pseudomonadota; class Alphaproteobacteria; order Rhizobiales; family Rhizobiaceae; genus Phyllobacterium; species Phyllobacterium lublinensis. The sequence goes on from NZ_JAIUDQ010000002.1 coordinate 194,449, forward strand.
GAAACTGCGCCGGTGGCGCCACTTTCGGCAACGATGCCCGGCGCCTTGAACAAGAACTGTATGGTCAGCCATAGCACATAGAAGTAGGCAAAGTGGACGATCTTGCGGTCGGCATAACGCAGCCACGGCCGGTCGATGACAAGACCCAGAAAAAGGCCTGAAATCAGAAAGAAATCAGGCATGCGGAAGGGCTGGGCAAAAGCCACAATGGGATGCATCCAGCCTCGCGCCCCGGCTTCGTTTTCAACACCGAGGACCGAATGCATCATGACGACAAAGATGATGCAGATGCCTTTGGCAATATCGACCCAATCAACGCGTGTCTTTGCGCCAGTGCCTACCATGCTCTGCTCCCCAATCCGTTCTCCTTTGATACTCGAAAAATCAGAAGAGGAAGTAAAATTCGGGTGATGAATCCGCCAAAAACAAAAATGCCGGGCAAAAGCCCGGCGAATTGTGAACGCTAATGCGTCCAGAGGGGAACACGCAACGAGCGAAAAATGGGAGGAGAACCACTCGTTACGCAAGGATGAAAATAGGACCGGCCCAACGGCTTTTCAAGGGCCGTAACATATTTTTTTACGCGTGCGATGATTTTTTGTCCGGGACAGCTTAAACCGAACAATTCAGTTGGGCGGATTACCCGCCTGTGCGTTCGTACCGGCGAATTCCTCCATGTCCTTGCAAACGCCATGGCCCCGGAGCTGGCAACCGCCAAGACGATACTGTGCCTCCGATGCAGGGGCAGGATTGAGACGCTCGATGGCCCCGCCACCACAGCCGCTCAGTATCACCCACAAGCCAGCGAGGATTACAAAACGCATTGAAATACTCCCTTACCGATGCCCGAAAGGTAACCTTACCCGTGGCTTTTCTCAATCGTGTGGGGGCCGCGCCAAATCATGCTACTCGAACTTTAACTGCACCTTAAATCGCCGCATTTACCCTGCAACCGGTCGCGGATCATTCTTGCGGCTCAGGTGGGGCGGAATTTTTATCAATGGCATCACGCGACAGGGGCAGACAGCGAATCGAGCCGGGGTTCAGTTCGGACCGCCGTTCGGGTGACGATTTGCGCGCAGATCCGGAGGACAGGCCCGTGGCAAAACGCAAGACCGCACGCAAATCCACCAAGTCCAAACGGGGAAAATCGCGCCGGAGTAGCGCAAGTGGCGGCTTCTTCGGCATGATGCGGCGCGCCGTCTATTGGTCATTCGTATTATGCATCTGGGGCGGCATCGCCCTTGCCGGAACGATCATATATTTCGCGGCCAAGATGCCGCAAACAACGACGTGGTCAATTCCCGACCGTCCGCCCAACGTGAAGATCGTTTCGGTAGAGGGCGATCTGATTGCCAATCGCGGTGCTTCAGGTGGCGAAGCCATCAGCCTGCACGACATGTCGCCATACCTGCCCGAGGCTGTGGTTGCGATCGAAGACAGGCGTTTCTACTCGCATTTCGGCGTCGATCCGATAGGTTTTACCCGTGCCATGGTCGCGAACGTCATGTCCGGACGATTGGTGCAGGGCGGGTCAACCATTACCCAGCAATTGGCGAAAAATCTGTTTCTGACGCCGGATCGCACGATCGAACGCAAGGTCCAGGAAGTTTTGTTGGCCCTTTGGCTGGAGCAGAAATACACAAAGGACCAAATCCTGGAGATGTATCTGAACCGGGTATATTTGGGTTCGGGCTCCTACGGTGTTGCGGCGGCTTCGCGGCGCTATTTCGACAAGTCGGCAAAGGAGGTCACTCTGCCGGAGGCGGCCTTGCTTGCAGGACTGCTGAAAGCACCTTCAAGGTTGTCGCCGGCGCGCGACCCTAAAGCGGCAAGAGAGCGTGCTCAGCTTGTCCTTGGGGCCATGCGTGAACAGGGAATGATTGGAGACAAGGAACTGACTTTCGCCATGAAGCAGCCGGCAACGCGCGCTGCATCCTATTGGAGCGGTTCGGAACAATATGTGGCTGACCGCGTCATGGAAGATTTGCCGGGACTGATTGGTGACGTAGGCAGCGACGTTATCGTGGACACTACGGTAGACCTTGGGTTGCAAAAGCTTGGCGAGGCATCGATCCGCGACTTGATCAGCAAGAACGGCGAAAAACTGAACGTCTCGCAGGGCGCCATGGTGTCAATAGACGGGACCGGCGCCGTTCGGGCCCTCATCGGCGGCTATGACTACGCCAACAGTCAGTTTGACCGCGCCAGCGAGGCCAAGCGCCAACCGGGATCGGCGTTCAAGCCATTCGTTTATCTGTCGGCACTCGAGCAGGGCTTTACACCCGAATCCGTCCGCAATGATGCGCCGATACGCATCGGCAACTGGACTCCTGGGAACTACAACGGCAAATATTTCGGCAAGGTGACGCTTGCCGAGGCGTTGGCTCGATCGTTGAATTCGGTTTCGGCGCAGCTTGTCATGGAAGTAGGCCCGAAGACGGTCGTTTCCACGGCGCATCGCCTCGGCATCGAATCCAACCTGACCTCGAATGCTTCCCTGGCACTCGGAACATCCGAGGTCACGCTACTTGAGCTGACCGATTCCTTCGTGCCCTTTGCCAATGGCGGTTACAAGGCGCCAGTGCATATTATTCGCCGGGTCACCACGAACGAGGGCAAGGTGCTCTATGAGCACAAGAGCCCGGCTCCAAATCGTGTTGTTGATTTGCGCAATGTCGGCATGATGAATGCGATGCTGAGACAGACCGTGGAAAGCGGGACCGCCACAAAGGCGAAGTTCGGTTGGCCCGCAGCTGGCAAAACAGGTACCAGCCAGAATTTCCGCGATGCCTGGTTCATCGGGTACACATCAAACCTGACGACAGGAGTGTGGTTCGGCAATGATGACGGCAAGCCGACCAAGAAAATAACCGGCGGTTCGCTGCCCGCTATCGCGTGGAAAGACTTCATGGTTGCCGCCCACAAGGGCGTTCCGGTTGCATCACTACCGGGCGAGTATCAGCTGGATCATCAGGTCGACGAAGGCAACGATATCCTGCCGTCGTCCGGAGTGGACCCGGCGGTGCCCGCATCGGAAGGCGTGCCTTCGGCGCAGCTCAACACCGGGGGCCCCATGCCACCGGTTGACGTGGGCGATCAGACCGGCTCCACCCGACCGGTGCCTCCCGCTGACGTTGGAGGCAACGGTCAGAGGGGACGCAAGACCACGCTGTTCGATCTAATCATGGGTAACTGATGCTCTAACTCGTAAGCGTTCGCTTCACGGCAGTTTTCCAACCGGCAATCTTTGTCTTGCGGGTCTTTTCGTCCATCTTCGGTATGAACTGGACATCGCGCTCCCAGGTCTTGGAAAATTCGCGCCGGTCGGGCCAAATACCGGCTTTCGAACCGGCAAGCCAAGCGGCGCCGAGCGCGGTAGTCTCCAGGATCACGGGGCGATCGACCGGTGCATCAAGGATGTCGGCGAGTCGTTGCATCGTCCAATCGGATGCAACCATGCCGCCATCGACACGCAACACCGTCTTCGTGGCGGACGACTTCCAGTCCTTGCGCATTGCGTCGAGCAGGTCGCGCGTCTGGTAGGCAACCGATTCAAGCGCTGCACATGCAAATTCTGCCGGACCGGTATTGCGGGTAAGGCCGTAGATCGCTCCTCGTGCATCCGCATCCCAGTGTGGAGCGCCAAGACCGACGAAGGCAGGAACCAGGTAGACGTTCTGGCTGGGATCCGCCTGGTCCGCGAGTTTACCCGTCTCAGGGGCAGAGCCTATAATCCTCAGACCATCGCGCAGCCATTGGACGGCTGCGCCTGCGATGAAAATCGAGCCTTCAAGTGCATAGGTCGTTTTTCCATTGAGCCGGTATGCAATGGTCGTCAGCAACCGGTTCTTTGACAGCACCATATCGCTACCGGTGTTGAGGAGCGCAAAGCAACCCGTACCGTAGGTGGACTTGAACATGCCAGGTTCGAAACAGGCCTGACCAATCGTGGCGGCGTGCTGGTCCCCGGCCACGCCAAGTATGGGAATCGTGGCGCCAAACAGGTCCGCCTCGGCGGCGCCATAGTTGGCGGCGCAATCCTTGACTTCCGGCAACATGGCGCGTGGGATACGGAGCAAATCCAGAAGCTCGTTGTCCCACTCATTGGTGGCGATATTGAACAGCAGCGTGCGAGAGGCATTGGTGGCATCGGTGGCGTGCACCTTGCCGTCGGTCAATCGCCAGATGAGAAAACTGTCGACAGTTCCGAACAGCAGATCGCCATGGGCAGCACGCTTGCGCGCCCCGGGAACGTTGTCGAGAATCCAGGCAAGCTTGGTGCCGGAGAAATAGGGGTCGAGAAGCAAGCCCGTCTTCTTGGTGAATGTCTTTTCAAGCCCCTGCTTCTTCAATTTTTGGCAGATCGGTGCCGTACGCCTGTCCTGCCATACGATTGCATTATGAACGGGTTTTCCAGTCGCTTTGTCCCAGACGATAACCGTCTCGCGCTGATTGGTGATGCCGATGGCAGCAACGTCGCCCGCCTGGATCTTGGCATTCTCGATCGCTACCTGGCATGTACTGAGGACGGATTGCCAGATTTCTTCCGGATCGTGCTCGACCCAGCCAGATTGCGGGTAGATCTGTGTGAATTCCTGTTGGCTCTTGCCAACCACCTTGCGGTTTCTGTCAAAGATGATGGCGCGGCTCGATGTTGTGCCTTGATCGATGGCCAGGACGTATCCGTTCATGCTTCCCCCCTTGATTTGGGCGTCACAATATTTACCCCGGACTGACAGATCAATCGTTGCGACATGATAAGCCTCGAATTTCATCTGGCGATGCGATATTGCTGTGCCAATGGAGTATCCTCATGACCAACAATGAACCACGCAAGGTGCTTGTGCTGACCGGTGCCAGTCGCGGTATCGGCCACGCCACCGTGAAACGTTTCTCGCGCGCAGGCTGGCGCGTCATCACCTGCTCCCGCCAGAGCTTTGACGACAACTGTCCTTGGCCGGCCGGACCGGAGGACCACATCAAGGTGGATCTGGCTAATCCCTCCGACGTCGACCACGCGGTTTCCGAGATACGGCAGCGGCTGGCGGCGGAGGGCGGAAGGCTCAATGCGCTGGTCAACAATGCCGGCATTTCACCCAAGAATGGCTCTGGAGAGCGGCTTGATTCGATCGAAACACCCATGCAGACATGGATGGCGGTTTTTCAGGTGAACTTTTTCGCGCCGATCATGCTGGCGCGCGGCCTGTTCAAGGAATTGGAGGCAGCACAGGGTTCGGTTGTTAATGTGACTTCGATTGCGGGTAGCCGCGTGCATCCTTTCGCAGGCACTGCCTATGCGACGTCAAAGGCGGCGCTCGCTTCGCTGACCCGCGAGATGGCATCGGATTTCGGCCCGCATGGGATCCGCGTCAATGCGATCGCACCCGGCGAGATCGACACCGCCATTCTGTCTCCGGGCACCGACAAGCTGGTCGAACAACTGCCGTTACGTCGTCTCGGCAAGACGGCCGAAGTTGCCGAGACGATCTATTTTCTCTGTACCGAATCGTCGTCCTACGTCACCGGATCTGAGATCCACATCAACGGCGGTCAACACGTCTAGGTAACAGCCCTCCCACGCGGGGAGGGCTGTGTTCCAATCTTCAAACGTAGCGGTTTACAACGTTCTCCAGATATTCCTGCCTGCCCGAACGCGGTTGCGGCTGGATGCTGCCGCCTTCGACCTGCTTGGCGATGTCTTCAAGCGAGAGTTTGCCCGAGAGCATGGCCTGCGCATCGGGTTTCGACCAACCGGCGTAACGGTCATCGACAAAGCTGGTTAGAACTTTGTCCTCGATCATTTTGGCCGCCGCCTTGAGGCCTCGGGCACATGTGTCCATGCCACCGATGTGCGCGATCAGCAAATCCTGAGGATCGAGCGATTGGCGGCGCAGCTTGGCGTCGAAGTTCGTGCCACCCGTTGTGAAGCCACCGGCCTTGAGGATCTCATAATAGGCCAGCGCGACTTCCGGAACATTGTTCGGGAACTGGTCGGTATCCCAGCCGGATTGGTAATCGTTACGGTTCATGTCGATCGAGCCGAAGATGCCCAATGCGGCTGCCGTGGCCAGCTCATGTTCGAAGGAATGACCCGCAAGGATCGCATGGCCCTGTTCCAGGTTGACCTTGACCTCGTTTTCGAGGCCGAAACGCTTGAGGAATCCGTACACCGTCGCAGTGTCGTAGTCATACTGGTGCTTGGTTGGTTCCTGTGGCTTTGGCTCGATGAGAATCGCCCCCTTGAAACCGATCTTGTGCTTATAGTCGACAACGAGACTGAGGAAACGACCCATCTGGTCGAGCTCGCGCTTCATGTCAGTGTTGAGCAATGTTTCATAGCCCTCGCGACCGCCCCAAAGGACGTAATTCTCGCCCTTCAGCTTCTGGGTAACGTCGATACAGCTTTTCACGGTTGCCGCCGCATAGGCGAACACTTCGGGATCCGGGTTGGTCGCAGCGCCCGCCATATAGCGGCGGTTGGAAAAGAGGTTGGCCGTGCCCCAGAGCAACTTGGTGCCGGTCGCTGCCATCTTGCCTTCGAAATAATCGGCGATCTCGTAGAGGCGCTTGTTGCTCTCGGCAATCGTATCACCTTCGGGACGAACATCGGCATCGTGGAAACAGAAATAGGGTGCGCCTAGGATGGAGAACATCTCGAATGCCACGTCGGCCTTCAGCCTCGCGCCATCCATCGTATCGTTGAACCATGGGCGTTCGAAAGTCTGCCCGCCGAAAGGATCGCCGCCCGGCCAAACGAAGGAATGCCAATAGGCGATTGCAAAGCGAAGATGATCCTCAAGACGCTTGCCGAAAACAATCTCATCGGGATTGTAGAAACGATAGGCGAGCGGATTGGTGCTTTCCGGGCCTTCGTATTTGACTGGTTTTATATCACCAAAGAATCCGCTGCTCATGATTGAACTCCTTTTAATGCAGGATAAAGGTTGTGATAACGATTGTATGCCGCGTCGAAGGCGCCGGAGAGACGCGTTTCGGGCTCGATGGTATAGTCAGTAGCCGGGGCGGTGCAGGTCGCGCGCGCGTCGGTATTTTCAGCTGCGATAAGCCCGAGCCGTGCAGCTCCGAATGCGGCACCGAAATCACCGTCTGCTGGAACGTCAACGGGAACGTTCAGCGCCGTCGCGATCGCCTTGAGCCAGTAGGCCGAGCGCGAACCGCCACCGACTGCGGTGACGCGCTCGAGCTTCGTTCCCGCCGCAGCAAGCGCATGCAGGCAGTCGCGGAATGCAAAGGCAACGCCTTCAAGGACGGCCTGTGTCAGGGCAGCCCGGCTGCTGGCGTGTTCCAGGCCGTGAAACGAGCCGCGAATGGTGGAGTCGTTAAGTGGCGTACGTTCACCGGAAAGGTAGGGAAGAAACGTCACGCCGGATGGAGCATGCAACTCATCGCCAAGTTCGCCAGTAAGCTCGGCTGGCGTTCGCGATGCGATCCCGGCATACCAGTTCAGAGCGTCGGTGGCGGACAGGATAACGCCCATCTGGTGCCAGGTGTTGGGCAGGGCATGGCAGAAAGTATGAACGGCGCTTTCCGGATTTGGCAAGTAGGCGTTATTGGCGGCAAACAGAACTCCTGATGTGCCCAGAGAAACAAAAGCATTGCCTCCAGCGACCGTGCCCATGCCGCAGGCAGACGCTGCATTGTCGCCGGCACCGCCTGCAACCACAACGTTGCTTCCCAGGCCCCAGCGCGTGGCGAGTTCGGATCGCAAGATGCCGGAAGCCTCGGTCCCTTCTACAAGCGATGGCATGTAGCTTGGATCAAGACCGGTCGCTGCAAGCAGTTCCTCTGACCAGGCACGCTTCCCTACGTCCAGCCACGACGTTCCGGCTGCATCGGACATTTCCGACACATGTTCACCCGTGAGCCACAGCCGCAGGTAGTCCTTCGGCAGGAGCACTCGGCTCAGCTTCGCAAAAACGTCAATTTCATTGTTCTTGACCCAGGCGATCTTTGGCGCGGTGAACCCGGGAAAGACGATATTTCCGCTAATTGCGCGAAACCTGGGATTACTGTCCAGTTCGGCGGCTTCCTTATGGCTGCGGGTGTCATTCCACAAAATACAAGGACGCAATACCTGGTCACTGGCATCGAGCAGCGTTGCGCCGTGCATCTGACCAGAGAGACCGATTCCTCTTACGGCACCAAGCTGCTTGGCGTGCGTGGCCTTGATTGCGGCGATGGCATCGTCGGTGGCCCTGATCCAATGGGACGGGTCCTGTTCCGACCATCCGGAGTGCGGCCGCGCAACATCGAGTGTTCCGGTTCCAGAGGCTATGACGGACTGCTTATCGTCAATCAGTAACGCCTTTACCCCGGACGTGCCCAAATCGAGCCCTAGATACATGGATTTTTCTCCTGAATTCTTTCTTAAATTGCACGCTTCAGCGGTACTTCCTTGACGTCGCCCGGCGCGAATACCTGGGTGTCGAGATGAAGCAACGACGTCATCATGCAGCCTTGCAGGATCAGAGGATGCTCGTCCGGGTAGCAGCGGATGTTGAGGTCCTGCGCTGCGCCCCAGCCTGACGTGCCCGAGACAATTCCGCGCAACTCATCCTCCATGAGATCGAAAACGCCAGCGCCTGGACCAACCAACGCCACTGGAACCGGATCAATAAGGGAAAACAGACTGCGCAATCCGGATCCGATTGCCTCACCGGCCTTGCGAAATGCCGCGCGCTCACGGCCGTCTTTAGCCCGTGCACGATCGGCGAGCTCGCCAAAAGCTGCAGCATCCACATCCTGGGCTGGCTGCGAATCATCTTCCTGGCCAGACGTTTTTCGAAGGATCGCATAGTCGCTGGCGTAAGCTTCGATACAACCGTGCCGGCCACATCGACATAGTGCGCCATTGGGTAGGTGCAGCATGTGGCCGAATTCGGCGGCCGAAGATTGGGCTCCCACAAATGGTTTACCCTTCAGGTACAGGCCCATGCCGATGCCATGCGAAAGCAGAATCGCTGCAAAGTCTTCGGCGTAATGGTCGGGGTCCATCCAGCGCAGTGCCTCGGAGATCATGTTGCAATCATTTGCAACCGCAACTGCAACGCCGTAGCGCCGTGAAAGCGCGGCACCAAAAGCGATATTGTTATCGGGCGTAATCGGTGACCATAGCATTGTCGCACTGGCTGCATCCGTTACCCCCTGCACCCCCATCGATATGTGCATGAGCCGTCCGGACTTGGGGGGGAGACTTTCGAGCTGGTTGTCAAGCATCTGGCAGATGGAGTCGTTGAGCGTGTCCTTTGTTGCGGCCAATGTCGGTACGCGGCGAAATTCCTCGGAAATCATCTGCCCCCTATAGTCGAACAGGACGGTGTGAACGAGATTAAGGGCAAGTTCGACAGCCGCAATCGTGGCGATTTCCGGATTGAGTGCGAGAGCGACCTGTGGCCGTCCGCGACGATTGGATGCGACATCGCCATCGCGGCTCTCGCCAATGATACCTTCGCCTATGAGGGCTGTCGTGATGGCCGATACGGTCGACGGACTGAGACCTGTCTGGGCAACAATGTCGGTGCGTGACAGCGATCCGTGTCTACGCAGGGCAGTCAGGACAAGCCTCCGATTTTGACGCCGGACGTCGTCAGGCCGCGCGATCTCGTCGATCAACAAAATGACATCCTCCCAGAATCTTTTTTTGTGCAGTGCAAAATTATTGTTGCGCTGCAATAGGTTATCCTACCTAAATCTAAGTTGACATAGAAATGATTTTAAGTCACTATTTTTTTCGAGCCTCGAAATAAAGGGGTTTAGGTGCAGACCGGAGGTGAAGGTCATGCATCGATCAGTCAACGTGCTGCATGCACTGGGAGGGTTATCATGAAAAAATACGCAACCGCTTTGGCGGGCGCTGCGGTCCTTGCTGTCTCCATTGCCGGACCTGCTCTGGCGAAAGACAAGATCGTAGGTGTCTCCTGGTCCAACTTCCAGGAAGAACGCTGGAAGACGGATGAAGCCGCCATCAAAAAGGCACTCGAGGCCAATGGCGACAAGTATATTTCCGCAGACGCGCAGTCTTCTGCGTCCAAGCAGTTGACTGACGTTGAAAGCTTGATTTCCCAGGGTGCGAACGCACTGATCATTCTTGCCCAGGATTCGAGCGCCATCGGACCAGCAGTCGAAAAGGCCGTCGCCGAGGGCATTCCGGTCGTGGGCTATGACCGCCTGATCGAAAACAAGGATGCCTTCTACATTACGTTCGACAACAAGGAAGTCGGCCGCATGCAGGCACGCGGCGTGTTTGCCGTCAAGCCTGAGGGCAACTACGTCTTCATCAAGGGCAGCTCCGCTGATCCGAACGCAGATTTCCTGTTCTCTGGTGCCGAGGAAGTCCTGAAAGAAGCGATCGACTCCGGCAAGATCAAGAATGTCGGTGAGGCCTACACGGATGGCTGGCTCCCGGCAAATGCCCAGAAGAACATGGAGCAGTTCCTGACTGCCAATGACAACAAGGTCGACGCTGTCGTTGCAGCCAATGACGGTACCGCCGGCGGCGCTATTGCAGCCCTGCAGGCTCAGGGTCTTGCAGGAAGCGTTCCCGTCTCGGGCCAGGATGCTGATTTCGCGGCGTTGAACCGTGTTGCGCTTGGTACGCAGACCGTTACGGTCTGGAAGGACTCGCGGGAGCTGGGCGCTCAGGCAGCGGGGATTGCCTCGGCGCTCGCCGACGGCAAGAAGATGGAAGAAATTCCGAACGTCCAGAAGTTTGCAGGTGGTGCCAACAAGGTTGAAGTCAATGCAGTCTTCCTGACGCCGGTACCGGTGACGAAGGACAATCTTGATGTTGTCATCGACGCTGGTTGGGTAACGAAGGATGTTGTCTGCCAGGGCGTGAAGGCAGGTGCAGTAGCCGCCTGCAAGTAATAGCGACAAATCTGTTAAGATTGAGCGCCGCTGATCCATTGGGTCAGCGGCGTTTTAAAAAGAAACTTGGAACTGGGAGAAACAAAATGAGTGATCCGGCCATCAGTATTGACCGGGCCCGCGCGTCCGAACTTGGCATGGTTGCCCGGTTCTTCAAGGCGACGGAGCTCGACACACGCCTTCTCGGCATGATCGGAGCGTTGGTCATCATATGGCTTGCTTTCCAGTTTCTCTCCGGCGGTCAGTTTTTGACACCGCGCAATTTGTGGAACCTGTCGGTCCAGACATCCTCCATTGCCGTAATGGCAACTGGCATGGTCTTGATCATCGTTACCCGTAACATTGATCTTTCCGTCGGCTCCGTGCTCGGATTTGTTGGCATGATCATGGGCGTAACGCAGGCTGAGTTCCTGCCGAAGCTCATAGGTTTCGAAAATCCTGCCACCTGGATCATCGCTTTGGGCATTGGCGTTGTCACAGGCGCGCTGATCGGCGGATTTCAAGGATTCATCATCGCCTTTCTTGGCGTCCCTGCCTTCATCGTCACGCTCGGCGGGCTTCTTGTGTGGCGTGGCGCTGCTTGGTGGGTGACCTCCGGCCGTACCGTTGCACCAATGGACTTGACCTTTCGTCTCATGGGTGGCGGACCTGAAGGGTCCATCGGCGCCATGTGGAGCTGGGTCGTCGGCATCGTCGCGTGTCTTGCCATCGTTGGCATGGTCGTCAACAGCCGCCGCCAGCGTAAGCGTTTCAATTTTCCACGTAGGCCAGTCTGGGCAGAAGTCTTCATGGCCGCGGTTGGCTGCGGTCTTGTCCTCGGAGCGGTCGCCCTCGCCAATGCCTATTATTGGCCGATCGGCATCGTGCGCAAATACGCTGAGGCCAGCGGCATCACCATCCCGGACGGTGGCCTTTTCATTTCGCATGGCATCGCTTTGCCTGTGCTGATCGCTGTGGCCACCGGCATTGTCATGACCTTCGTCACGACCCGCACACGCTTCGGCCGCTATGTCTTCGCCATGGGCGGCAACCCGGAGGCGGCCGACCTTGCTGGTATCAATACCCGCTGGGTGACGATGAAGATCTTTATCATCATGGGCATTCTTTGTGCCATTGCCGGCGCCATTTCGACCGCCCGGCTGAACGCAGCGACCAATGCCCAAGGTACTCTGGATGAACTGCTGACAATCGCGGCCGCCGTCATTGGGGGCACTTCTCTGGCGGGCGGTGTCGGAACGATTGCCGGTGCCATGATCGGGGCATTGCTCATGCAATCGCTGAGTTCCGGCATGGTACTACTTGGTCTTGATACGCCTTTGCAGAACATTGTCGTTGGTCTGGTTCTGGTCGTAGCCGTATGGCTTGACACGATCTATCGCCGTCGTACCGCTTGAGGGGAGAATAGAGATGACTGACACACAAGCACCTCTCGTCGATATGGAGAACATTTCGATCGCGTTCGGCGGTATCCGGGCGGTCGATGGAGCTTCTGTCGATTTGTATCCGGGTGAAGTTGTCGCGTTGCTTGGCCACAACGGGGCCGGGAAGTCGACGCTGATCAAAATCCTTTCTGGCGCTTACAAGCGTGACAGCGGCACGATCCGAGTCAATGGTGAAGAGGCCACGATCAGCAACCCACGCGATGCCAAATCCTACGGGATCGAGACCATCTATCAAACCTTGGCGCTGGCAGACAACGTGGATACCGCCGCTAATCTCTATTTGGGCCGTGAGCTGATGACCCCTTGGGGGACGCTGGACGACGTAGCGATGGAGCACAGTGCGCGAGAGGTCATGGGGCGGCTCAATCCTCGCTTCCAGCGGTTCAAGGATCCGGTGAAGGCGCTCTCCGGCGGTCAGCGCCAGTCAGTGGCGATTGCCCGCGCTATCCTTTTCAACGCGCGCATCCTTATCATGGACGAGCCGACTGCAGCACTTGGACCGCAGGAAACAGCCCAGGTTGGAGAACTCATCAAGCAGTTGAAGAGCGAAGGCATCGGTATCTTTTTGATCAGCCATGACATCCACGACGTCTTCCATCTCGCCGACCGCGTGGCTGTGATGAAGAACGGTCAAGTTGTCGGCACGGCCAAGGTGGGCGACGTCACCGAGGATGAGGTGCTTGGGATGATCATTCTCGGCAAGTGTCCATCGGGGGCGATACCGGGACCCGGTGCGGTCAACTAGTCACAAAAAAGGCCGCTTCGAGCGGCCTTTTTCATTCGATGGATTTGAAGGTCAGATTGACTCGACCTGTTGGACTTCCGGAACGAAATGCTTCAGGAGGTTCTGAATACCGTGCTTCAGCGTTGCGGTGGATGATGGGCAGCCAGAGCAGGCTCCCTTCATGTGCAGGAACACCGTGCCGTTCTCATAGCCGCGGAATGTGATATCGCCACCGTCTTGAGCGACGGCCGGACGGACACGAGTTTCAAGCAGCTCCTTGATCGTATCGACGATTTCTGTGTCCGCGCTGTCGAAGAATTCGCCATCGGTCTCACGCTGCGCCGAATCCGCAACCTGGCTGGCATTGGCCATGACAGGCGCGCCAGACATGAAGTGCTCCATGATCGCGCCGAGAATGGCGGGTTTCAAGTGTTGCCACTCCGGGCCCTCGACTTTTGTCACAGTCACGAAATCGTATCCGAAGAAAACGCCGTTAACGCCGGGGATTGCAAAGATCTTGCCAGCGAGCTGGGAGGCCTCACTTGCACTTGCCGCGTCGCGGAAATCAGCCGTACCTTCCTCCAGCACGACCTTGCCAGGCAGGAATTTCAAGGTCGCCGGATTCGGCGTTGCTTCAGTTTGAATGAACATGGCGGATCTCGCGTCTCTAGTTTAGAATTGTTCAAAGGCGATATAGGCCTTTAAACCCAACTCTTCAAGTCAAGATTGTATCACGATTTTGCCGTACGCAATCACGTGATAGCGTCGATGTCCTCATCGGAGAGATTGTATGGAACCACTGTAACGGGGATGGAAAAGGATTCACGTCCGGCGAGGGACTGGACGAGGGGCCCGGGGCCCTCCTTGCCGGAGCCTGCGGCAAGCACGAGGATGGCAATATCCTGGTCCTCTTCGATCAACTTCTGAATCTCTTCCGAAGTAATTCCCTCCCGTACAACGAGTTCAGATTCGATGCCAATCGTTTCGCGCACACTTGCCGCAAATTTGCTGAGGGTCGAATGGGCCCGCTCCTCGGCTTCCGCACGCATGATTTGCTCTACACCGAGAAACGCTTGAAAATCGGCTGAATCGATGACGAACAGGAGCAGCAATACGCCACCCGTTGTCTTCGCGCGGCGAGAGGCATAAGCGACTGCGCGCTCGCATTCTGGCGTCTCATCGATGACTGCCAGAAATTTGCGACGGTGGCCGGCTTCGCGGCTGAGACGTTTCGATACCATGTGGTCAACCTGCCCTAACCATTGATAGTCCGCAAGGCCCGGGGCTAGTCCTGCAGGAAGCCCATAATATCACGGACATGACGCATCGTCTTCTCGGCAAGAACGCTGGCGCGTTCGCCACCATCCTTCAAGATCGCATCGACATAGCCAGGGTCGGCGGAAATCCGCCGCATCTCTGAGGCGATAGGAGCGAGTTTTTCCACGGCAAGGTCGGCAAGCGCCGGCTTGAAGACTGAAAACTGCTGGCCGCCGAAATCACGAATGACGCTTTCCTTGTCGCTGTCGATCAGTGCAGCGAATATTCCAACGAGATTGTCCGCTTCCGGCCGTTCCTTTAGTCCGTCTATTTCTGACGGCAGAGGTTCCGAATCTGTCTTGGCTTTACGGATTTTTTTAGAAATGGTGTCCGCATCATCAATGAGATTGATACGGGAGAGATCCGACGGATCGGACTTTGACATCTTCTTGGTGCCATCACGCAAACTCATGACACGCGCGGCCGGGCCGCCTATGACGGGTTCGGTAAGCGGAAAGAAACTTGCAATTGTCTCGTCGCCCGACTGCGTCTCTACACCAAGGCCGAGCTCTGCTATTCGGGCTGAAAAGTCCGTATTGAACTTCTGGGCGATGTCCCGTGTCAGTTCCAGGTGCTGCTTTTGGTCCTCGCCGACCGGCACGTGGGTCGCGCGATAGGCGAGAATATCGGCAGCCATCAGGTTGGGGTATGTGAACAGACCGACCGACGCATTCTCGCGATCCTTGCCCGCCTTGTCCTTGAACTGTGTCATGCGGCTTAACCAGCCCATACGGGCAACACAGTTGAATATCCAGGCAAGCTCGGCGTGCTGGCGTACGCGGCTCTGGTTAAAGACAATATGCTTCTTTGGATCGATTCCCGAAGCCAGGAACGCAGCAGTCACTTCCCGCGTGTTGCGCATAAGCTCGGCCGGCCCGCCCCAGACGGAAATGGCCTGGGTGATCGCATGCTGATCCACGACACAATAGATGCAGTTATTGCTTTGCTGCAGCGCTACCCAACGGCGGATTGCTCCCAAGTAATTGCCGAGATGCAAATTTCCGGTTGGTTGGACACCGGAAAAAACGAGCGGTTCAAACGTGCTCATAAATCGTCCTTGATCGTTCGGAGATCGGGCCTTTGGGACCGATGGCGATGAAGTCGCGGTTTTGGCAGAGGGAGACGCCGTATTCAAGCCCTATCAATGCCATCCCTTATTTCAGTTCCAGGAGATCCCATTTATTGCCATACAGATCTTCAAACACAGCCACGCTTCCATAGGCCTCATGTCGAGGTTCTTCGAGGAAGCGCACCCCGCGTTGCCGCATGGTGCCGTAATCCTTTTCAAAACTGTCCGTCTGCAAGAACAATGCGACCCGTCCACCGGTCTGGTTGCCAATGTGAGCTTCCTGTGTGTCGCCATCCGCCTTGGCCAGGAGCAATCGGCTCTCGCCCCCTTCGGGCGCAACGACGACCCAACGCTTGGCCCCGGAAAGCTGTATGTCGCTGACGAGTGTGAAGCCGAGAACCTCGACATACCAGGCAATCGCTTCGTCGTAATCGCGAACAACCAGGGTGACCATGCCAATCTGACGGCTCACGGTTTGGGATCCTCGTGCGAATTATCGGGGCTGCGTGCTCCGCGTCTTACATTGCGCCGTATCATGCCGAGACTGGCGCCGCCCGTACCGAACGCCAGCGCGAAGTAAAGGATCATCGATAATGCGACCAGGGACATGACGGCAATTGCTTGTGTGTGCAGCGGTGCATGGGGAGCAAGCGCCGGGCCCATCCAGCCAATGGCAAAATAGAGCGCTAGCCCCATCAACCCGGCAGCGAGGACAAGCCGTGGAATACGTGTAAGCAGAGGAATATCGCGGCCCCAATGGCCCCTCCAAACCAGCGTTGCGAACAGCAGGAGAGCATTGGTCCAACCGGCAACGACTTCTGCCGTTGCGATTCCGGTCTCTGCCATGATGGGGAAAAGGGTAATGGCCAGCGTAACATTCACGATGACGGCGACGATGGCAAAGATCATCGGCGTGCGCGTGTCCTCGCGTGCAAAAAATCCCGGCAAGAAGGCCTTGATGAGGACGAAGGCAGGAAGACCAAGGCCATAAATGGCCAGAATGTTACCGACAGTGTGGGTAGAGCTTGTGGAGAAATTGCCGCGCTCATAGAGCATGCGGACTATAGGCTCCGACATGACCAGCAAAGCAGCCGCTGCCGGAAGCGTCAGGAACAGCGTAAACTCCACCGACCTGTTCTGCAGGCTGCCGGCCTCCTTGAGATTGCCAGACCGCAGCGCGCGGGCAAGTTCCGGCAGAAGGACTGTTGCAACGGCGATGCCAACGACGCCGAGTGGAAGCTGATAGATACGGTCGGCATAGGCGAGGGCCGAAATAGCACCCGATTTACCCGAAGCAATATTCGTGTTGATAAGAAGATTGATCTGGGTAATTCCACCCGTAACGGCGGCTGGAAAAGCCAGTACCAGCAGGCGTTTCACGTTGGCGGTCAAGTGCGGCAAACGGAAACCGATTGAAATTCCGGCGTTGCGGACGGCGAACCAGACGATCGCGAGCTGAACGACACCTGAAACCATCACGCCCCAGGAGAGCGCGTAGCCAACTGTCGTACCGTCATGTCCTTTGAGCCAGGCGTAGCCGAGTACGGCGATAAGGATCACGTTCAAGAAGACGGGCGCAATCGCGGCTGCAAAATAGCGATGCAGGGAATTGAGCATCCCGCTCATCATGGCGGCAAGCGACATGCAGGCCAGATAGGGAAACATGATGATCGCCATCGACACGGTGTTGTCGAATTTCATCGGATCATCGACAAAGCCAGGCGCAATCACATAGCGGACGATCCATGGCATGGTGAGTTCCATGAGGATTGTCAGGCCGAGCAACACGGTAAACAGGACGCCGAACACTTCCTCTGAAAAACGGCGAGCTCCGGCGAGGCCGTTCGCTTCGATTTCCTTCGCAAACAATGGAACAAAGGCGGCGTTGAAGGCCCCTTCTGCGAATAGTCTGCGGAACGTGTTTGGGAACCGAAAGGCCGCGTTGAATGCATCGGCGATAGGGCCGGTACCCAGCGCAGCAGCCATCAACATCTCGCGGGTAAAGCCGAAAACGCGGCTCATCAGCGTTCCGGATGCAACTGTTGCGAACTTCCTGACCAGACTCATCGACGGCTCTTTCCCGCCGTGCCCATCGCACGGTTTCCGGCGGCGCAAAGCCACGCAAGCACCCGCAAAGCGCGAGCATTCATATCTTCTCCTGATCTCGTCACAAGGGCCTCCGTCAGCATTACTCTGCCGTCATGAGAAGGTTTTGCCGCTGAGGCTGCGCTGTCGTTATGTCGCCTTCACCGAACAGCGCGAGCAATTTCTTTCGGGCCCGGTTCTGCCTTGCCGTGTTGGTAATTTGATGACCCACGAGGTCGGTAACATAAAAAACGTCAATGACCTTTTCACCAAACGTCGTCACATGCGCGGAGGCGATGTCGAGCGAAAGGTCAGAAATGATACCAGTGATTTCGGACAGGAGGCCGGGGCGATCCAAGCCTTCTACCTCGATGACGGTGAATTTGTTGGAGAGCGTGTTGTTGATCTCGACCCGCGGGGTAATCCGAAACGCCTTGACGGCACGCTTCGGCTTGGTGCGCGCGGCAAGCATTTCCGGCAAGTAGGACTTCCCGGAAAGCACGTCCTCGATCAAGCGGCCAACCCGCATGGCGCGCCGCCGCTCATCGTCGTCTGTCGGAAATTCACGGCTGATAAGGATCGTATCAAGGGCGCGTCCGTCACTGGTCGTAAAGATCTGCGCGTCGACAATGTTTGCACCGGCCGCAGCACAGGCTCCGGCGATGATGGAAAGCAACCGCGGATGATCCGGCGAAAGCACGGTAATTTCGGTCACGCCCTCGAAATCATGCGTCTTGACCATGGTGGCGAGGGCCTTCCCGCCTGCATCGGACTCGCGAATAAAGTTGGCGTGACGAACCTGGTCATCGAGGCTGACAGTCAGAAGATAGTTCTGATAATGCAAAGCCAGATAGGATTGGCGCTCAACCTGGGGCCAGGATGACAGCGCATGCCCAAGTTGTGCCCTGGCATGATCGGTCCGGTCTTTGCGGGAGACCTCCGAAAATCCGCCCGTCAACATCAGCTCCGTTTCGTAAAACAGGTTGCGCAACAATTGGCCTTTCCAGCCATTCCAGACACCTGGTCCAACCGCCTTGATGTCGCAAATGGTGAGCACGAGCAGCAACTTCATTCGATCAAGGGTCTGCACGATCTCGGCAAAATCCTCGATCGTCTTGCGATCATTGAGGTCGCGCGATTGCGCCACCCTGCTCATCGTAAGATGCTGGTCAACGAGCCAGGCCACAGTTTCCGTATCAGCTTTAGAAAGTCCAAGGCGCGGACATACCCGTCGTGCAATGCGGGCACCGGCAACCGAGTGATCTTCCGGTCTACCCTTGGCGATATCGTGCAGTAGCAATGCAACGTAGAGGAGTTTGCGGTCTTTCTTGAGGCCGGGCATGATCTGGTTGGCCAGCGGGTGTTCCTGGCCAAGATCACCGTGTTCGATTTCCGAAAGTACAGCGATGCAGCGCAGCAAATGCTCGTCGACAGTGTAGTGATGATACATGTTGAATTGCATCATTGCGACGATCTTGCCGAAGTCTGGTATGAATTTACCAAGAACGCCGGACTCGTTCATGCGCCGGAGGATCAATTCGGGATTGCGCTCCGAGGTAAGGATTTCAAGAAACAGACGATTTGCTTCGGGATTTTCCCGAAGTTCGGCGTTGATCAGCGACAGGGAACGCGTCACCAGTTGCATGGCATCTGGGTGAAACTCCAATCCGTGCTCATCGGCAAAGTGGAACAGTCGCACGAGATTGACTGGATCCTTGCGAAACACGCCATCATCGGCAATCGTAATACGATGGTTGTCGACGACAAAGTCTGTCGTACCGGCTATCTTGCGCTTGCGCCGCGAAAACGTCAGGAAAATCCTGTTGAAGCCCGGAACGTGCTTTGCCTGTTCCTCCTCAAGCGCTGCGCAGATGATGCGGGTGAGATCACCGACTTCCTTGGCGACCAGAAAGTAGTGCTTCATGAAACGCTCAACGTCACGTTGGCCGGGATGTGCCGTATAGCCAAGCCGCCGGGCGATCTCGCTCTGAATGTCAAAGGAAAGCCGCTCTTCGGCCTTGCCGGTCAGAAAATGCATGTGACAACGCACGGCCCATAGCAGGTCTTCGGCTTTGCGGAAGATTTTGTGTTCAGCACGGGACAAAACCCCGAGCGTGACCAATTCGTCACTGGTTTTCACCCGGTAGTAATATTTTGCAATCCAGAACAGCGTGTGCAGGTCACGCTGACCACCCTTGCCTTCCTTTACATTTGGTTCGACCAGGTAGCGCGTTGCGCCAGCCTTGCGGTTGCGTGCATCTCGTTCAGCGAGCTTGGCTTCGATGAATGCGGGTCCGGTACCCTTGACGACTTCCACATCGAACCGCTGTTCCAGGCTGGTGAAGAGTTCCTGATTCCCGCACAGATACCGTGCTTCCAGGATGCTTGTTCGAATCGTCATGTCGGACAGCGACAGACGGATGCATTCGTCAAGATTACGGGTGGCGTGGCCGACTTTTAGCCCGATATCCCATAGCATGTAGAGGATGTACTCGACGACTTGCTCACCCCAAGGGGTCTGTTTGTAGGGCAACAGGAATAATAGATCGATGTCGGATCCGGGAGCGAGACCGCCGCGGCCGTAGCCGCCGACGGCGACGATGGTCATCCGTTCGGCTGTTGACGGGTTAACAGCAGGATAGACATGGCCAACGGCAAACTCGTAAAGCGATGAGATGATCTGGTCCATCAGATAGGAAAGACGCATGGCGCATGTTGTGCCGCCCGCATCTTTCATCAACATGTCTTCGGCAGACTTGCGTCCGGTAACCAGCGTGTTTTTCAACAGCTGCAACACCTCATTGCGATCAATAGAGGTCGCGCCCTGCCGTCTTGCCGATTGGACCAATTCCTCAAATTGACGATGAAGATTGGCCGGGTTGACGATCTGTTCCAGTTTCAGGTCTGAGGCGCTCATGAACACGTCTTTACGAATGATGGCCGCACGCTATAGCGCGAATTTGCTTGGAACGGAATGATTACATTTAACCGACATCGAATCAGGATGTGGGTTGGGCAACGAGGCCCTTAAGCTTGTAGAGAGCGTCGAGCGCGTCACGTGGGGTCAATTCATCCGGGTTTATCGATGAAAGCGCTGCAAGAAGGGCGCTGTCCTTGCCTTGCGCTGGTTTCGGGGCCTGCCGCCTGACTTCGACCGAGAAAAGCGGCAAATCATCAATCAGCTTTTCTGCCTTGCCGGAAGTCTCTCCGGCTTCAAGCTGATGCAGCACGTCACGAGCACGATTGACGACTGCCTCCGGCAGTCCGGCCAAGCGTGCCACCTGCACACCGTAGGAACGGTCGGCGGCCCCTTTGGCAACCTCGTGCAGGAAGACGACGTCGCCATCCCACTCCTTGACCCGCATGGTTACATTGCTAAGTCGCGGCAGTTTTTCGGAGAGTGCAGTCATTTCGTGGAAGTGCGTTGCAAAAATCGCCCGGCATTGATTCTTTTCATGCAGATACTCGACAGCCGCCCATGCGATGGAAAGGCCGTCAAATGTGGCCGTGCCACGGCCGATCTCATCGAGGATGACCAGCGAATGATCTGTGGCCTGATTGAGGATCGCGGCTGTTTCGACCATTTCGACCATGAAGGTGGAACGTCCGCGCGCGAGATCGTCGGAAGCACCAACACGCGAAAACAACCGATCGACGATACCGATATGCGCGGAGCCCGCTGGAACGAAAGAGCCCATCTGGGCCATGATGGCAATCAGAGCATTTTGGCGCAGGAATGTGGATTTGCCGCCCATGTTCGGGCCGGTCAGCAGCCAGATCGCACCCTTGGATGCGACCTCGGGTGAAAGATTGCAATCATTGGCAACGAAGGGATTGGCCGCCTGGCGGCGCAACGATTGCTCCACCACCGGGTGCCGGCCGGCAACGATCTCGAATGCAAGGCTGTCATCGACGACCGGTCGGCAATAGCCCTGTTCGTCGGCAAGGGCAGCCAGTGACACGGACACATCGAGCGCAGCCATTGCGGCGGCGCCGGCGCGTATCCGATCGGCATTGGCGACGGTCTCATTTGTCAGCACATCGAAAACGCCCAGCTCGATGGTCAGCGCCCGATCTGCGGCATTGGCAATTTTGCTTTCCAGTTCCGCGAGTTCCGTTGTCGTAAACCGCATCGCATTGGCAATGGTTTGGCGATGAATGAATTTCCCGCGGGCTTCATCTGTGTCTGTCAGGGCTGAAGCCTGGTTGGCGGTCACTTCGATAAAATAGCCAAGAACATTATTATGCTTGATCTTGAGTGACTTGACGCCAGTCATGTCCGCATAGCTGGCCTGCAGACCGGCGATGATGCGGCGCGAATGATCGCGCAGTGCACGCATTTCATCGAGTTCGCCTTGATATCCTGCTCGCACGAACCCGCCATCCCGTTTGAGCAGCGGCAACTCATCGCCAAGCGCCTGGTCAAGGTGGCCCAGCAAGTTGGATGGCAGCTGACCGAGATGACCGCGAACGTTTGCGATTTCGGGCGGCAAGGCCTCGCTGCCGAGCAACTGCAAGATTTCGGCAGCGGCTTCGAGCCCTCGGGCGAGTGCTCCAAGGTCGCGCGGTCCTCCTCGTCCCACCGCCAGCCGCGACAGGGCTCGGGGTATGTCAGGCACGCCCTTCAGAGCTTCGCGCATGATGTCAGCAAGTGACTGGCGGGCAAGAAAGAAGGAAACCGAATCCAGCCGCGCCGTTACAGCGAATGGATCGGTTAGGGGAGATGTCAGCCGCTCCGCCAGAAGCCGCGCACCTCCTCCCGTGATCGTTCGGTCGATGGCCTTCAGGAGACTCCCCTCTCGATTACCCGACAGCGTTCGCAGGAGTTCGAGGTTGGCGCGGGTGGCCGGGTCGATGAAGAGCGATCCGCCCTCCGATTCTCGCTCCGGCCGCATCAGCGGTGGTCGTTCGGCAATCTGCGTCTTCTCGACATAGGCTATCGCGCCTGAAATGGCGGAAAGTTCGGCACGGGTGAACTGGCCAAAACCATCAAGTGTCCTGACATCGAAATAGCGTTGTACACGCGATTCCGCCGTGGCGCTGTCGAAGAGTCCAGCTGGCTGCGGACTGACGGAACGGCCGATTGCATCGAATACCGGCCTGAATTCCGGGTCATGGAATACTGGCTCCGCAACGATCAACTCCCGCGGCTCTACCCGCAGAATATCAGCAAGGAGCCGCGAGGTGTCGGTTTCGCTGACACGAAACATACCAGTCGATATATCGATCCAGGCAAGGGCAAGCTGTCCCTGTCCGGCTCCCTTGACTCGGCCAAGCGTCATCAAATAATTGGCCTCGGACGGATCGAGGAGCTTCTCCTCCGTGATTGTCCCTGGTGTTACAAGCCGTACGACGTCCCGTTTGACGACGGATTTTGCGCCCCGTTTCCTTGCTTCGGCGGGGTCTTCGATCTGCTCGCAAACCGCTACGCGGAAGCCGCGGGCAATCAGCTTCTGCAGATAATCATCCGCCGCATGGACAGGTACGCCGCACATGGGGATGTCGTCGCCGAGATGTTTGCCACGCTTGGTCAATGTGATGCCGAGTGCACGAGAGGCTTCAACGGCATCGTCGAAGAACAATTCGTAAAAATCGCCCATCCGATAGAACAGCAGGCTATCGGGATTTGTAGCCTTTATCTCGATATATTGCTCCATCATCGGCGTCGGCCGTGCCAATGGTTCCGCCTCGTAAGGCGACGGTTCGATGATAGATGCCAATTCGGCCAAAGCGCGCTCTCCATTGACCGGGTGTGATCAGGAGCAATCTATTCGCTATTGCACGATTTACCCACCTCTTCAGTGGTCATCTGTGGCTTTTCTCCACAGCTGATGAAGTGTCAACGCGATTTTATGCGAAGCGCTTCGCCTCGGCGGCGTAATGGCTTATGTAGCGTTCCGAAATGCGGCTGACGGGGAGGATGATGAACACATCTGTTGTCCCGAAATCCTTATCGATGACAGCCCCGTCACCAATCATTGCTCCGAGACGCAAATAGCCCTTGATCAAAGGCGGCATGGCGAACAATGCCACCCGGGCGTTAATTGCCTCGGCGGGAACCAGATCCATGGGCTGGTAGCGTGCGGGAAGAGCCCGGACATCCCAATCCGGCGTGGCTCGGCAATTATGTTGCAGAAAAGACAACGGCAGTGCATGAGCGGCGGGGACCACTCCATGGAATGAGGCGCATCCGAACATCACGCCTATGGAGTGGTGGCGGCAATACGTCCATATCCCCTGCCATAGCAGCTCCACCGTACGTTTTGAGCGATATTCGGGCAAAACGCAGGAGCGGCCGAGTTCAAGAAAGCGAAGTTCTGGCTTCGCCGATACCAAGCGATCGACGGCATACTCGCTTGCCGAATAGAATCCGCCGGTCTCGAACGCCTTTTCCCCGCGCAAAAGCCGGTATGTTCCGACGATCTGCTTGTGCTTGGGTCCGGGAATAGAAGTGTCGTAAACGAGTAGATGATCGCAGAAGGGATCAAAGCGGTCGGCGTCACGCTGTTCCATGGTCGCCGAGCCCTTGGCGCCGAGTTCGTCAAAAAAAACCTTGAAACGAAGCTGCTGCGACGATGCGATCTCGTCCTCGGTTTGCGCAAGGCAAACTTCCATTGTTCCGATGCGGCCGAGCACCGAAACGAGCTGTGGCGCCGTAAACGGCGAGGGGGTTGAATCGACCTGCGCAATCATCTGTTGATCTTTAGTGATTGATGCAGGTTCAAGCAAGGCGATGCCCATAGCGATTCGATCTCGTTCGCGGGTTTGATCAGAATGGTTCAGCCTTGAATACAACAATTGAATGACGGCTACATGACGTGGAAAACGGCAAATTTCCGGTTTTGCTTCAGTTTTCGCCAGCCGCTCCGTTTCGTGAACGCCGTTCGCGCAGCCAGCCTAAAAATTCTTCCATTACGACGAGCGCAGCACCGATTGAAATATAGGCATCGGCAAGATTGAAGACGGCAAACGACCACGACGGCAGGTGGAAAAGTATGTAGTCGACTACATATCCGTGAAGGCTACGGTCGATGAGATTGCCGATGGCGCCGCCTATGATCAATGCGAAGCCAGTTCGGGATATCCAACGGTCCCGTGCAGTCGTCCACCACAGATAACTGACGAAGCCGATAACGACCACAGTAAGTCCGATCAAAGCCGCATCGTGCAGCCCACTGAGCATGGAGAAGGCAATGCCATCGTTGTGAACCCTGAAAAGCGCGAGAAACGGCAAGAGATCGATTTGCTGTTGGTAGTCCATACCGGTCTCGACCAGATATTTGATGATCTGGTCGCTTATGACAGCGATGGCGATAACAATCAGAAGGCTGTAAAAGGCTTTGCTCTTCATAAGTGTCGATTTCTCAAGTTTCGCTGCCAAGTTGCAGGCTATTGCGCCTGATCTCGAACAGCATGACGCCGGTCGCGATGGCGAGATTGAGGGAGTCGGCTCGGCCTTGCTGCGGTATTCGCGCAAGCTTGCCGCACGCTGACGCAAGATTGTCCGGCAGCCCCTGTTGCTCGTTGCCCATCATCAGGACAACTGGCTTGCCGTCGTAATCTATGGTTCTGTAGTCTACGGCTCCTTTGAGGTGCGTTCCGACGACGAGGCCAGAAAATCCCTTTCGCCAGGAAAGGAATTCGGCCTCGGTAGCGCGCGCTACCGGCATGGCAAACACTGAACCCATCGTAGCGCGAACTGTTTCCAGCGAAAATGGATCCGTGGTCTCTCCAATGAGAATGATGCCCTTTGCGCCCACGGCGTCGGCCGTGCGGATGATGGTACCGAGATTTCCCGGGTCACGTACGCGGTCGAGCGCGACATAGACCTCGTTGCCATGCGGCTTGATTGCAGACAGCGACAGCAGCTTCTGCTCGAAGACACCGACGACCATCTGGGGGTTGTCGCGCCGGGTGATGGCTGCAATCACTTTCTCGCTGACTTCGAGCACGTCGCCGCCCTTGGCGATGGTGCGGGCAGCGACCTGCTCGACCAATGAATTGCCCTTGCCTGCCTTGGAATACACAAGAGTCTTTATTGTCCAGCCGAGGTCGAGTGCATCGATAACCAGCTTGAGACCCTCGGCAATAAAGGCGCCCTGCTGATCGCGAAACTTCTTCATTGCCAACGCGCGCAGGTCTTTGACGATGGGGTTGGTCAGGCTGGTGACCTCCTTGACCTTGCCTGGACGGGCCAGCCCGCTGTCCCGATAGCGGTCGTCATGTCTCGTCATGTTGCACCCCAACGGCTGAAGAGGGAGGTAGAAAGCGCCCGGCCGGACGAGCGTTCGCGCAGGATCAATTCACCTGACTGCACTTCCCCACCAAGGCCGGTAAAGGCGTCCCGCATCAGTTCATGTATGGCAAAGAAGGAAGCGCGGATGGAATAGGCGGTCAGGACTACTGCGAGTGCGTTCGGCGTAAGGATCGCCCTGCAAAGATCGACCATAGCAGGCAAACTGTCGAACAACTGCCAAACTTCGCCATTCGGCCCACGACCGTAGGCGGGCGGATCGAGCAGGATAATGTCATAGGTGCTGCCGCGCCGTTCCTCGCGCGCGACGAATTTCATAGCATCTTCGCAGATCCACCGGATTGGTTTGCCGGACAGACCGGCCATTTCTTGGTTTTCACGTGCCCAGACGATGGCCTTTTTCGAAGCATCGACATGGGTCACCTCAGCGCCCGCCCTCGCAGCGACCAGCGATGCAACGCCCGTATAGCCAAACAGGTTCAAGACCTTCACCGGGCGCTTGGCGCTACGGATCAAATCATCCATGTGCGACCAGTGAGTGCCCTGTTCGGGAAACACGCCAACATGCCGGAAAGATGTGAACCGGCCAAAAAACGGCAGGCCATCAAAGGCAAGCGGCCAGGTCTCACCGAGTGGCACTTTCGGAAAGTGCCACCGGCCGACACCTTCTTCATCAGTATTGCCGGTGAATACCGCGTCGGCTTTGTCCCATTCTGCCCTATCCCAAGCGGGTAGCCATATGGCTTGGCCCTCAGGCCGGATAATCCGGTAGGGTCCGTATTGCTCGAGCTTCAACCCATTGCCACTGTCGAGGAGCGCATAATCGTGTGACGGGAGCGTTTCAAGGATAAGGCCGGTTTTTTCTTGCGGCCGTGGGCCCGAACGACGTGCCAAGACCCGTCCCGGCGTTGGCTCCGCACGCTGCGCCGGTTTCTGCGCCTCGCTGTCGGCAACGCGCACCGGCTTGGCAAACTGCGGACGTGGCTTGGTCGCAGTCTGCCGATTGGAGCCGGCTTTGGTGATGGCCCCCTTGGGGCCGGCGCCCTTGGCTTTCCTGATTTTTCCGCCAGACGATTTCAAGTCGTGCTTTCCTCGCAATACATTGGAGGTTTCCTATGCCATGACGAGGAAAGGCGAAAGCAAAAACAATCAAGCTGATGCGGTTAGCGCCTTTTCATAGATGAGAATTCCCGCGGCGAGGTCTTCCAAAGCAGCACCGACGGACTTGAACAAAGTGATTTCATCGGCGGTTTGACGCCCTTGCACTGTACCGCGCGTCAAGCCGAACAAATCGCCGATAACATGACTTTCGGTAACGATGCCCGCCTTGATGGGCTGCACTATGTCGCCGCCTTCCTTCAAGGCACCGTCAACAGTATCAACAAAGACGCGGGCAAGCCGCACACATTCATCATCGCTCTCACGCATCGAGGGAGTAAATGCGCCGATCAAATCCACATGGGCGCCGGGCTTGAGATATTTGCCCAGAATCAGGGGTTCGGTGGACAGTGTGCCAGCGGTGATGATGTCAGCCTCGGCGATCGCAGCGTCCTTGTCGCGGACGGCCCTTGCGTTAAACCCTTCCGCAGCAAGCTCCGTTGCTACTTTCTCTGCGCCGGCGAAATTGCGATTCCAGATCGAAATTTCATTGATCGGCCGGATGGCGCTGTGCGCCCTTGCCAGAAAGCCGGAGAGGGCACCCGCTCCCAGTATCACGAGCTTTGTTGCGTCTTCGCGAGCAAGAAAGCGGGCGGCGAGGGCAGATGCTCCTGCTGTACGCCATAATGTCAGGCGTTGGCCATCAATGAGCGCCTTGGGTTCCCCCGTCTTGCCGTCGAGAAGAAGATAGACACCCATGACTGCGGGTTTGGACACGGCGCCATTGTCCGGCGAGACTGTGACGATCTTGACCCCCACATAACCTTTGGAGGAATCGCCAAGCGCATCAAAATCCGACCAAGCGGGCATCAGCAGCAAAGTCGATGCGGCACCGTCCGGCCGACCAATGGTGTGATGATGACGAACTGGCTGGATTACGCCTTGCCGGAAGGCTTGCCCGATCGCGGCGATCATGTCGGGCCAATTCAAGAGCCCGTCGATCTCGGCCGGAGAGATCAGTTTCATGGAGAATCCTTGTCGATTATATCGCTCAATGCAGCGAAGGAAGATTTGGTGTGGACGTATTCTCCGCGGAAGCCTTGCGTGCTTCCTTACGCAGCGCCTCTGCCTCGAGTTTACGCTGTCGTGCAAGCTTCCGATGCTTGCCTTGATTGTACCACGTCGCGAGACTTCCAAGCACCAAACCGATGAAGAGTGCAACAAAGAGCCAGACGAACATCGGCGCGGTATAGGAGAGCAGGGGATTGCCCGGATTGAACGGGTCGACCGTAAAGGACACTGCCTGGCGATTGGCGACTGATAATGCAATCAGGATGACGGCAAGCGGCAGCAGAATGAGCACGACAACGATGCGATTGACCATACCTATCTCCCGGGAGCCTCTCTAATGCTCATTGGATGCGCATTAGCCGTGCGCATTGAGCCTGTCGCGGAGCTCCTTGCCGGTTTTGAAAAACGGCACCCACTTTTCCTCGACATCGACGCTTTCGCCCGTACGCGGGTTGCGGCCGCTGCGCGCCGGTCGATTCTTTACGGAGAAGGCGCCAAAACCGCGGAGCTCGACCCGGTTGCCCTCAGCCAGTGCGTCGGTGATCTCGTCAAAGATGGCACCAACGATGTTTTCCACGTCGCGTTGAAACAGATGTGGATTGCGGTTGGCAATAATCTGAACGAGCTCTGATTTGATCACAGCGAAATCCCTTCCGGTTCAAGATCGGGGAGGCACGGTCGAAAAGGCTTCAGCTTAACGACTATGTCACTGATCTTATGTGTTTAATACCTTATTGCGCCCCGACAGGCTTGCCGTCAACGTGCCAAACAGAAACGAGCCCGTCAAGGAAGATACGCTCACCTGTCAATTCCCGTACTATTCCTGCGCTTTCCTGCGGAATGCCGAGGTACTGCGCGAGCATCTTCAGGGCGGATTCTGAAAATAGCCGGCCGAGGGACGATTTTTCGACAGGCTTCCATTCTACCACAGGCAGCTTGCCATCCACTCCTTTTGTTGCAAGCCAACCCACGGCCTTGTCTTCGCCGCCAAGTTCGTCAATCAGCTTGTTGGCAATCGCCTGTCGACCAGTGAAGACAGACCCGTCGGCAAGTGCCAGCGCCTGCTCATGAGTAAAATTGCGCCTTTCCTGAACAAGTCCGACAAACCAGTCGTAAGAATCGATGATCATGCGATGAATCATTGCCTTGGCTTCATCACTGGCAGGATTGAAGAAGTTCGGCTCTGCCTTCAACGGACTGGATTTGATCGTTTCAACCTTCACACCCAGTTTGGTTAACAGCTGCGAGATATCCGGATACTGGAAAAGGACGCCGATTGACCCGATGATTGAGGATTGGCGGGCGACGATATGGTCGGTGGCGCTAGCGATCATATATCCGGCGGAAGCGGCAAGAGTACCAACCTGTGCAACCACCGGCTTCTTCATGGCGAGTTTCCGGACGGCCTCGTAAATCGCCTCGCCGCCCGCCGTAGTGCCGCCGGGTGAATCAATGGTGAGGATAACGCCTTTCACAGCCGCGGATTCTTCCACGTCGTGGAGGCGCTTGAGCAGTTCGTCGTTCTCGAAAATCGTCCCCTCGACGCGAACCTTGGCAATATGCGGTGCTGATTTACTGGAGAAACCATCTCCGGAGAGAAGAAAGAACGAAATCAATGCAAGCGCGACAAGGACAAGGGTGAAAGCGCGCCAGAATGTCAATTTCCTGCGAAGGCGTCGTCTGTCTATGATTGCATCAGCGGTATTGGCCATCGTCGTGTTCGCTCTCAGGTTTGGTCGCATTTTTCTTCTGCGACAACAACTTATGGAAGTCCAGACATCATGCCACGGCGTTTGATCCGCACCGGCATCTTGTAACTCGTCCAATGAGGGCATACTTGTTGCCTCGAATGCAACTTGTGCGACGAGTACATGTCCATTTCATCGAAAAATAACCATATTGGCGTTCAGTAGCCATTATATTGTAATCGGTAAGCGCAGTCAGACCTATGTCAATCGAAACAACCGATATGCATCCCGGGCGCGATGCGGCCGCAGATGTCGACCACCATGCTGAGGTGGCGAGGCAGTTTGCTGCCTCCGACAAGGATTCCAAGGTGTTTCGTGCCGCTGAGCGCCATTCCCGCCGTGTCCGTTTCCTGAAGTTTGCCTTGCCGGCAGCTGCATTGCTTGGGGCCGCTGTGTTCTCGTGGTTTACGTTCTTTTCGACGTCCAGCATACCAAGCAATATCTCGCTCGATAATGCGGGCATCGAAGACGGCAAGCTGGTGATGACCAATCCGAAGCTCGACGGGTTTACAAAGGACAAGCTTCCCTACAAAATGAGCGCGGTCCGAGCCTTGCAGGAAGTGGGCAACAGCAATGTCATTTCCCTGGAAGGGATTGACGCGGAAATTCCGCTCGGTACAAAGTTGCGTGCCCAAGTCAAAGCGAAGTCGGGAGTTTTTGATAACGCCAATCGCCAGTTGACGCTCGACAGCGACATAAGTCTGACCACATCGGATGGCGTCACGGCGGTGCTGCAATCGGCTGATATCGATATAGCAGGAAATTCCATGTCGACTGACCAGCCGGTCAGCATTAACAACAGTACTTCGCAGATTACCGCTGACAGCATGCAAATCACTGAAAGTGGTAAAGTAATGACTTTTGAAAAGCGCGTAAGGCTTGTCATTCAGCCTGCAAAGCGGCAAGAAGGTGACCAGGAAATCAAATCGCCAGAGTAATATCTGGAATGGATTGCTGATTTCATGGGACTATCCGAGGTTTAGGAGAGAAGACGATGTCGTGCGGGGCAAGACTGATCAGCATTTCGACCGTTGCGTTGGGTTTATTGGCATCCTCAATGATCGCTCCCGCCGCGGCGCAGGAAGCTGGCGCCGCGAGCGGCATAAAGCTCTCCGGTGACCAACCGATCCAGATCGATGCGGACAAGCTTGTGGTACATGACAATGAAGGCACCGCAACCTTCACAGGTAATGTCACCGTTGTTCAGGGCGCGACGCTTCTGAAGGCCGGCTCAATGATTGTCTACTACGTCAAGGGGGCCAAGCCGGCTGAAGGCACGGCTGGAACCGAGGCGCCCAAAACTGGCGGGCTCGCTGGTGGCCCTGGATCACAGGATATTGACCATCTCGAAGTGAGCGACAAGGTTTACGTGAAGTCCGAGGATCAGGTCGCGACCGGCGATCATGGTACTTTTGATATGAAAACAGAGGTTTTGGTCCTCACCGGTGACAAGGTCGTCCTCACTCAGGGCGACAATGTTGCCATAGGATGCAAATTGACCGCTCAACTCAAAACCGGAGAGGCGCAGCTTGAAAGCTGCAAGAGCGGCCAGACGGGTCGCGTTTCGATCGTTGTTGCGCCCAAGAACGCTCCTAAGAACTGAGCCGTAAGTGACCTTGTTTTCGCGTCGCCCCACCAGCAAGGCTCCTGCGCGGCCAGACTCCAGTGTTTCCGAAATGCGACCAGCCGATCCGGCAGCCAAGGATCGTATGAAAGGGACACTTGTCGCGCGCGGGATAACCAAAAGCTATAATGGTCGCCAGGTGGTGAATGGTGTTTCGTTTGGTGTTCGATCGGGCGAAGCCGTTGGTATTCTCGGGCCGAACGGTGCCGGGAAGACGACGTGCTTTTACATGGTCACCGGTCTTGTACCGGTCGACAAGGGCACGATCGAGATCGATGGGTTCGATGTGACCACGATGCCCATGTATCGCCGTTCGCGGCTTGGCATCGGCTATCTGCCGCAGGAAGCATCGATCTTTCGGGGACTTTCAGTCGAAAACAATATCAAGGCAGTTCTCGAGGTGGTCGAGAAGGACCGGGGTGCTCGCGCGCAAGAACTCGACTCCCTGCTTGAAGAGTTTCATATTGCCCATCTGCGCAAGGCCCCTGCTATTTCGTTGTCGGGTGGTGAGCGGCGTCGACTGGAAATTGCGCGCGCCCTGGCATCCAGGCCGAATTTTATGTTGTTGGATGAGCCATTCGCCGGTGTTGATCCAATTGCCGTTGCGGATATTCAGCAGCTGGTACGTCACCTGACGGGACGAGGAATCGGTGTGCTCATTACCGACCACAATGTGCGCGAGACACTTAAGCTGATCGATAGGGCCTATATTATTCACGCCGGGCAGGTGCTCACCCATGGGCGTCCAGACGAAATTATTGCCAACCAGGATGTGCGCCGCCTGTATTTGGGCGATCAGTTCAAACTCTGAGTTTTCGCAATTGCTGACTGAAATTCGCAATAGAATGCGATTTTAGCACCCGCTTTGGTTGAAATTGACCGATATGCGACGATTTTTACCCCCTTGTGATTGACAAGCAAGGATTGGGCCAGTTCTGTATATCGGTAAAGAAATTCCGTGCGGGAGCGGCATCATACATCATGGCCTTGTCGCCAAAATTGGATCTTAGGCAAACTCAGGCACTGGTGATGACGCCGCTGCTCATGCAGTCGATCCGACTGCTGCAGCTGACACATGTCGAGCTCGAACAGTTTATCGATCAGGAAATCGAAAAGAATCCCCTGCTGGAGCGCGAAGAGTCCTATGGGGAGCGTATTTCGCTGGATGAACGGATCGCTGCAGGGGATCGCAGCTACAATGAAACCGAAGATTTCAGCAAGGCTAGCGCGGGCGGAGAACTCGATGATCGTGATCATTCGAGTGAGCGGAGCGATCACTGGCTGTCGAGCGGCGAGTCGACCAGCGCAGGCCAGATGTCAGATACGTTCGATAGTTCACTCGAGAACATCTTTCCCGATGACCCGGGTACCCAGGATTTCATAGCGGGTGATCTCGCCTCTCAGTGGAAGTCATCGTCTGGCGACGGTTATGTCTCTGTCGGGGGCGAAGGCTATAATCTTGAACAGGTTACCGCCTCTCCGCATACGCTTCGTGATCACGTTGGCGAGCAGATTATCTTTGCTTTCCCAAGCGCCGCAGACCGGTTGATCGCTGCGGAACTGGCAGATCATCTCGACGAGATGGGATACTTGCGGGCCGACACATCCGAAATTGCCGAAAGGCTCGGTATCGACGTGTCATATGTCGAAGAACTGATTGCTGTCATGCAGGGGTTTGAACCCTCGGGGCTGTTTGCGCGAGATCTGGCGGAGTGTCTTTCACTCCAGCTTCAGGCGCGAAACCGGCTCGACCCTGCAATGAAAATTCTACTACAGAACCTCGACCTTCTGGCCAAACGCGATTTCAACACCCTGAAACGGCTTTGTGAGGTAACCGACGCCGATATTCTCGACATGTTGCGAGAGATAAGGCTCCTTGATCCGAAACCCGGGACCGCGTTCTCTTCTGGAGTCGCTGACAGCATCATTCCGGATGTTCAGGTCGACGCAGCTCCCGACGGAACGTGGCGGATCGAACTCAATCCCGATGCGCTCCCGCGCGTGCTGGTCAATAACAACTATTATGCAACCGTCTCGAAGGCCAAAGTCTCAACGGCAGAGAAAACCTTTCTCAGCGAATGCCTCCAGAATGCCAACTGGTTGACACGTAGCCTCGATCAGCGCGCCCAGACGATTCTGAAGGTCGCCAGCGAAATTGTCCGCCAGCAGGAAAATTTCCTCCTGCATGGCATTGCCCACTTGAAGCCGCTGAATTTGCGCAATGTCGCGGACGCGATTGGCATGCACGAGTCAACCGTGAGCCGGGTTACTGCAAATAAGTACATGCTGACCAGGCGCGGTGTGTTTGAGTTGCGCTACTTTTTCAACGCGGCTATTTCGGCAACAGAAGGTGGGGAGCAGCATTCGTCGCAATCTGTTCGCCATCACATAAGGCAACTTATCGAAGCTGAAGCACCGAACGACATTCTTTCTGACGACACAATTGTTGATCTGCTCAAGGAACAAGGCGTCGATATTGCCCGACGTACCGTCGCCAAATATCGCGAAGCCATGAATATCGCGTCCTCCGTGCAAAGGCGGCGGGAGAAAAAAGCCCAAACGGCTGTGCGCAAGGGTAATGGAAGGTCTGGATTCGTCCGCAACACGGGTGTAGGGTTTTCGTGAGTGGGTAAATGATCCGGGCCAAAGAAGCCCGGACAGGGAGAGAGAAGCGCCGGTCATTTGCGACAATTGGAGCGAAAGCGCGCGTTTGAACATGAAGAAATCGGAAAGGGAAATGTGATTGAACGCTCGCACTGAATGTGCGGGATGTCTTTGCTCGGCTGTCAACAACAGTGTAGATTGGCTCAGGCAATGAAAATCACAATGAAGGTGAGGTATCATGAGTCTGCGTGTATCTGGGAAACATATGGACATTGGTGACGCTTTCCGCATTCGGATCGAAGAGCGGATCGGGGAGATGGTGACCAAATATTTCGATGGCGGATATACCGGCCACGTCACAGTGGAAAAGCAGGGATCGCGATTTATTGCAGACTGCCTCATCCGCCTTGATACTGGTACGGTGTTGCAGGCTGCAGGTGAAGCGCAAGATCCGCTTCTCGCCTTTGACGCTGCAGGAGAGCGTGTCGACAAACGCCTCCGTCGCTACAAGCGGCGTCTCAAATCGCACCAGGCGCCAGGTTCGAATGGTGTTTTCGACGACATTTCCTATCGCGTCATGGCTCCGGCACCTGATGACGATGAGGATTTCCCGGAGGATTATGCTCCTACGATCGTCGCAGAAACATCAATGGCGCTGCGAAGCATGAGCGTGGCGTCGGCTGTCGTGGAACTCGATCTGAAAGATAGTCCTGTAGTTGTCTTCCGCAACTCTGGAAGTACGCAGGTTAATATCGTATATCGCCGTCCTGACGGAAATATCGGTTGGATCGATCCCTCGGCAGTAGCTGGACAAGCCGCTGTCCGGCAATGAGACGTAGCATAATTTGAACTATCGTTCGCGCTCCTGTAAGAGCGCGGACGGTAACTGGAAGGAAGAGAGATAATGGATCTGGGTGATCTCATTCAGCCTGACGCTGTCCTGCCCGCATTGAAAGTCAACTCCAAAAAACAACTTTTGCAGATCATGTCCGAAAAGGCAGCTGCCTTGACGGGCCTGAGCGAGCGGGAAATATTCGACACTGTCTTGCAGCGCGAGCGCCTTGGTTCCACTGGCGTGGGCAATGGCATTGCAATCCCGCATGGGAAGATCAACAGCGTGAAACGCATTGCCGGTGTTTTCGCCCAGCTTGAGTCACCGATTGATTTTGAAGCTCTTGACGATCAGCCCGTTGATATCGTGTTCCTGTTGCTGGCGCCGGAGAATGCGGGTGCGGATCACCTCAAGGCCTTGTCACGCATCGCCCGCTTGCTGCGTGATCCGGAGCGGATAGCAAAGCTGCGCACCGCACATGACGCGAATTTGATCTATGAACTTTTGACGTCGCAGCCGACATCGAACGCAGCTTGATCGGCTTCTCTCGACGCCAAAAATCGCCGCCCGCTCGGGCGGCTTTTCATGAAGATTGGTCGATTTTCCTGCCGTAGAGTTCGAGACGGTGGTAAATAATATCGTAGCCCAGAGCCTTGGCGACCTCTTCCTGCAGCTTTTCGATTTTGTCCGACTTGAACTCGATGACCGCCCCCGTATCGACATCGATAAGGTGATCATGGTGGTCACCATGCGCCTGTTCGAACCTGGATGGCCCGCCGTTGAAAGCATGGCGATGTATGGCGCCCATTTCCTCGAGCAGGTTCATGGTGCGATACACCGTTGACAGCGAGATGCTGTCATCGATCTCGATGGCACGATGAAAGATCTTCATCGCATCCGGGTGATCTTCGGTCGAAGTCAGAATATCGAGAATAATCCGGCGGGGTCGGGTGATGCGCACGCCTGCATTGCGCAGCTCTTTTTCGTAATCCGGCTTTTGATTGAGGATGTGTTTCATGAGCACGACTATGCGCCAGATCGAACTCAGTTGCAAAGATTCTCAACTGGAATTCAGGCGTTTGAGACTCGCCGGCGAAGCACCGCCAGCGAAAAACAACGCTGGCGGTGTTGACATTGGTATTAGCTGACGGCCGTCGCTGTCATGTCCGCTAGAGCCTTGGTTGGCGGAACTTCAACGAGGACTTTGTGTTCGCCAGAGTCTTCCAGAGGAATTCCACCATCGGGCTTGGCCAGCTTCTTGCCGTTGACGGTGATTTTCTTGCCGCCCTTTGCAGCTGGCTTGACTTCCACAGTGTAACGCGCATCGCCATTGCGCAGAACAAAGCCAAAGCCGTCCCAGTCCGAAGGCAGGGCAGGGTCGACAAACAGCCGGTCATTCTGGCGGCTGATGCCGAGAATGCCTTCGGTTGCCACGCGATAGAGCCAGCCAGCGGAACCCGTATACCAGGTCCATCCACCCCGGCCGCGCATTGGATCGACCGAATAAACGTCAGCGGCCACGACATAGGGTTCCACGCGGTAGGACTCTGCCTTTTCAGCATCCAGGGAGTGGTTCACCGGATTGAGCTTCCGGAACCAGCGATAGGCTTCATCGGCATCGCCAAGTCTGGCCATGGCGAGCACGGCCCAGGTCGCAGCGTGGGTATATTGCCCGCCATTTTCACGCACGCCAACAGGATAGCTCTTGATATAGCCTGGATCGTGACGCGACTTGTTGAACGGCGGCGTGAACAATTTGAGGATATCGACCTCGTCGTCGACGAGATGCATCGCCACCGAATGCATGGCCTGCTTTGCCCTGTGAGGATCGCCATAGCCAGACAATACGCTCCAGGACTGAGCGATCGAATCGATCTTGCACTCTTCGCTTTTCTTGGAGCCCAGTGGCGAGCCATCGTCAAAATAGCCGCGGCGGTACCATTCGCCATCCCAGCCGTCTTTTTCCAGCGCCGCCTTGAGGCGTTCAATGTGAGCTTCCCAGCGCTGGATCCGGTCGGTATCCTTGAAGCGTTTTGCGATGGGCAGTACGTCGCGCAACGTGCTGATCAGGAACCAGCCGAGCCAGACACTTTCACCCTTGCCCTCTTCACCGACGCGGTTCATGCCGTCGTTCCAGTCACCCGTCAGCATCAGCGGCAGACCGTGTGAGCCAGTGCGTGCGATGGCAAGATCGAGCGCGCGTGCGGCATGCTCGTAGACGCTGACCTTCTCTGCGGAAATTGTCGGCTGGTAGAAGGCATCGTGTTCGCCATCTTCAAGCGCACGCCCTTCGATGAATGCCACTTGCTCGTCAAGGATGCTCATGTCACCGGTAACGGATGTATAATGGGCAATGGCATATCCGAGCCACACCACATCATCGGAAATCTTCGTCCGCACACCTGCCCCCGTGGTCGGCAGCCACCAATGCTGAACATCGCCTTCCTTGAACTGGCGCGCGGAGACATTCAGAATCTGTTTTCGCGCAAGCGAGGGGTCAAGGATCAGCATCGACAATGTGTCCTGCAACTGGTCCCGGAAGCCGAACGCGCCACTCGCCTGATAGAATGCGGAGCGCGCCCAGATGCGGCAGGCAAGGCTTTGGTAGGGCAGCCAACGATTGACCATGACGTCGAATGCGTCGTCGGGGGTAGTAACCTGCAAACCATCCAGGAAGTTGGCCCAGACCGCCTTTGAGGCCGACAGGGTTTCGTCGAACGGGCGCACGCTCTGTTCGGCGATGATGCGGCGCGCCTCATCGGCATTGCCGGCGTCGCCCATGTAGAACAGGACTTCCCTGGTTTCTCCGGCAGGGATGTCGATGTCAATCGCCAAAGCAGCGCATGGATCTCCACCGGCCTCAACAAGGTTCGACAAGGACTTGGCCTGAAGCACTGCCGAAGGCCGATCGACCGTGCCGAGCGTACCAAAGAATTCGCTGCGATCGGCTGTAACCGATTGCGGCTTCAGGCTGCTCGCAAAGAACGCAACATTCGTACGCCTGTCGATACCATAGGGGTTCCGGGCAAAGAGCGCGCCGGTTTCCGCATCGGACGATGGCACTATGAATGGGGCGGTCTTGGCGCGGACATTGCCGAGCAACCACTCCACGAAGCCGTAGACACGCAAGCGCTTGGCCGCGCTGCCGTGGTTGGCGATCCTGAGGCTGGATACGCGCACGGGCAGTTTGGGATCGATCGTGTGGGTCAATTCGAGGCCGACATTGCCATGCCGCGACCCGAAGATGGAGTACCCCTGGCCATGCCGTGTCTCGTATTGCACGGAAGGATCGCGCAACACGGAAGCGGTGGGAGCGAACGCGATATTCTTGTCGAGATCGACCACGTAGAGCGCTTCGCCGGACCGGTTAATGACCGGGTCGTTTGACCATTGCGTCAGCTGGTAGTCACGACTGTTTCCGGACCAGGTGAAGCCAGCACCTTCAGCCGAAACATGGAAGCCAAAGCCCGAATTCGAAATGACGTTGATCCAGGGTTGCGGCGTATGAGTGTACCCGGAAAGACGGGTGACATATTCGCCGGTCTTCATGTCAAAGCCACCGAAGCCGTTCCAGAAGGCTAAATCGTCACCGTAAACCTTCGCGTGACGCTTGCTCATAAGCTGTGTCGGCGCGGGTGCCATACCGCGCAGGTCCTCAACCTCGGGTTCAGCGGCTGCCATTGTCTTGCCCCTCGTTTCCGTAACAGGAACAAGATCCAGGCTAAGGTCTTCCATGCGTTTCAGCTGCTCGGCCAAAGAGCCGTTTTGCGCGTGCATCACGATGCGGGCGGAGGCCAGCAGCGTGTTATAGCTGGCATCACTCATCTGATCCCGGCGAACAGTGAAGATATGAACGCGCGGCCCGAGTTGGGCACCACGAGCCCGGCTGTTTTCGCAGATCGCCTCGAGCCCACGCTGGAAGTCCTGGGCGTAGGAGAACGAGCGCTCGTTGATGACCACGACATCGACCACCAAGCCCTTCGCGCGCCAGTATTCATGTGCTCTCAGGAGATTGCGCAACGTCTCCATGTCGGCTTCGTCATCGATGCGCAGGGCGAGGATTGGGAAGTCGCCCGAGATGGACATGGGCCAAAGCTCGGATTGACTGCCAAGGCCGCTTGCGATGCTTTCGGATGGCATCCGCACAATCTTGTCAGGATAGATCAGGCATGTTGCTACACGCTGGAAGACTTGGGCTTCGTCGGGATTGATCCCGATATGGTGGAGCCGCACCTGCGAACTCGTCCAGGACAACGAGAATTCCCGGGCGAAGCAATCGGGGTGACGGAAGCGTGCGACGACCTCTTCCAGCTCGTGACGGTTCGGCCGTACAAGCGTCCAGAACACCAGTGTGACCTTCTTGTGTGCCGGTACGCGAACGCGGCAGCGTAGCGAAGCGATTGGATCGAGCACGAATCCCTGACTGCCGCTTAGCGAGGCACCTTCGTCGAATGCGGCCGGGTTGCGCAACGAGCGACCACGGCCAATGAACGCGCGCCTGTCGGTTTCGGCCTGGACTTCGCGCATTGCGCCCGAGCTGTCGCTGACCATATGCGCAACATGTATGTCGGGTTCACCGCTGCCGCGTTTGCGGCGCGTGGCGTAAATGGCGTCGCCACGCTGGTCGATCTCGGTCTCGACGAACATCTTGGCAAACGCCGGATGGGCAGTGTCGGTATCATCATTGGTCAACACCAGTTCGGCGTAGGACGTAACCTCGATGATACGATCCTTCGTTCCGGTATTCGTGATGACGATGCGTCGGCCCTCGCCATCGGAATCCGAAGCGACGATGGTTTCGACGGTTGAATGCAGTGTGCCGGTTTCCTTGATGAACTCCGCCTTGTAGTCGGTGAAGATCGTCGTGCTCTTTTCTCCGGGCACCCGTACCGGGTCGCCGGTTGCAGACCACCACTCGCCACTCTCCATGTCCCGGAGGAACAGGAACGTTCCATAGCCGCTTTCCAGAATGTCTGGTTGGAAGCGCGTGATCGCAAGCCCGTTCCAGCGGCTGTAGCCGCCGCCATTGGCGGTGACCATGACGGAATAATGGCCATTCGACATGACCTGCGTCGCACGGGGAGCACTGAGCGGATTCTGGATGATGTGGATCGATGGCGTCTCTTCGCTGCTTTCCACGGCCTTGCGCATCGGATTCTCGGCCTTGGCCTGAAGAACCGGGATCTCGCGCGGGGCCTTCTCCTGGAGCAGCAGTTCGGCAGCTTCGATGACTGGATCCGCATGGAACCGGTCACGCATGCGACCCTCAAACACCACGTTGTTGACCGCAACGATCGACATGCCGTGATGGTGCGCCATGTAATTACGCACTATCGCGTATTCTTCATCTTCCCGGACGCGGGACTTGGTGAAATCAACAGCGTCGTAGAAGCCAAACTTGCCCAGCGCGCCCATGTCACGCAGGCGTCTCAGATTCTTCACGGCCGCGGCCGGCTGATACTGGCTCGCCATGATGCTCGCATAGGGTGCGACAACGTAGTTCTTCGACAGCCCTCGCTTGAGACCAAGTGTAGGGACGCCGAAATTGGTGTACTGATAGTTCATTTCCGGGTCGCGCGCATTGTAAGCGGCCTCGGAAATTCCCCACGGCAGCCCCTTGGATTCACCATATTCGATCTGACGCTGCACAATCAGTTTGTTGGTTTGATCCAGCATGCTGCCGAGCGGTTCGATCATGACCAACGGTGGCATCAGATATTCAAACATCGAACCGGACCAGGAGATCAGCGCGCCGCGCCAGCCAACGGGAACCAGCAGGCGGCCAAGGCGGAACCAGTGATCGACAGGAATATCGCCCTTGGCGATGGCGAAGAGGCTCGCGAGCCGTGCTTCGGAGGCCAGAAGGTCGTAGCAGCTTGCGTCGAGTTCATTGGATTCCACGCGGAAGCCGATTGACAGCAGTCGCCGTTCCTTGCGCTCCAGGAAGGTGAAATCCGTATCGAATGCCAACTGCCGGGCTCGTGTTGCAAGCGTCACCAGTCGCTCGCGCAAGACGTCCGTGCCTTCATGGGAACCAATGGCATCGTCGGTGTGCGCCTGGCATGTTTTGACAAGCAGGAGTGCCCACTCATTGGCCGTTGCACTGAGTGGACTTTCTAGTTCGCTATGTAGTTCCTCGGTCAGGCGCTGAATGTCACCGGCGAAGAGAGAGAGATTGATCGTGCGCAACGAAGCCGTTTCCGGCTCTTCCTTGATCGTTGTTATCGCCCGGCGGAAATTGGAAACGCGCTCGTCGAGCCGGCGGCGCAACGGCCTGAGTACCCGACGGTCGTCAGGAATATCATTGATCGCTTCCTCGAGGATATCGCTGACATCGAGTACGCCGTCGAGATCGCTCTGAAGGTAGACGGATGGGGCTTCGGCCCATTTTTCGAGCGCAGAGGACAGAGCGACGAGATGGCCCGCAAGATTACCGCTGTCCACCGCCGAAACATAGAGCGGCAGCAGGGGACGCAAAGTGGTCGTCTCATACCAGTTGTAGAGATGGCCCCGATATTTCTCCATCTTTTCAAGGGTTTCGAGCGTCTGATCGATGCGGGTCAGCGTTTCGTTAAAGCCGATCCAGCCGAAATCCCGGGCCGCAACGGTCGAAAG
Organism: Phyllobacterium lublinensis; assembly: GCF_020164435.1. Taxonomy (GTDB): domain Bacteria; phylum Pseudomonadota; class Alphaproteobacteria; order Rhizobiales; family Rhizobiaceae; genus Phyllobacterium; species Phyllobacterium lublinensis. Next base: position 235,822 of record NZ_JAIUDQ010000002.1, read on the forward strand.
CAGGTACATGCCGATATTGGTGGGCGATGTGCGCGTGGCGATGACGGGATGAGGGTCCTCCTGGAAATTGTCAGGCGGAATGAAATTCTGCTCCTTGGTCACGAACGTATCGTAATAGTGCCATGTACGGCGGGCAAACCGGCGGAGTTCGCTTTTGTCGGACGATCGAACGTTCAGGTCGTCGAGAGGTTTGGCCGAGCGGCTGACCAGCCATGCAATCATTGGCGACAGGAACCAGATCAGGGCGAAGGGCACGGCAATAAACCATGCGCGGCTCTGGACGGCGAGCGGCAAACCGATCGCAATCACGGCAACGACGACGGCTGGCCACATCAGTTGTACGTAATAGCTGAGAGTATCGGGGGAACTCGTTTTGGCCTGGGCCGCAGCGCGCCATTCGAGAAGATGCTTGCGTGATATGAACAGGCGATAAAGTGTGCGCGCGATTGCGTCGGCCATCAGGCAGGCCATATTGGCAACGAACGTGACACGCAGCGCAATATCCGCGGCCCCGGAAAACACATCAGTCAGGATTGCCTGAACATGCCCCTTGAGCGAAAGGTTCATGTCGGTCGGGACGAGATTGGTAAACAGGATCATCGTGGGAACGATGAACATGCTGAAGATCAGGAAGCATTGCCACAACGCAGCCAGTCCAGGCGGCAGCAATGTCCAACCGGCTATCGCCGCGATGATCCAGAATATCGGCGCGAGCGAACGGCGAAGATTGTCGACCATCTTCCAGCGGGTGACGGCAGTCACACCGGGCTTGGTGCTGAACAGGTAGGGGAGAAGTTGCCAGTCACCGCGGGTCCAGCGGTGGTGACGGGAAATATCGACATTGTAACCGGTCGGATAGTCCTCAACCACCTCTACGTCGCTGACGAGCGCACTGCGTGCGTAGCCGCCTTCGAGCAGGTCATGGCTGAGCACCGAATTTTCGCCGATCTTGCCTTCAAGCGCAGCTTCGAAGAAGTCGATGTCGTAAAGGCCCTTGCCCGTGAACGTTCCTTCGCCCAGGACGTCCTGGTAAACATCGGACACGGCAAAGACATAGGGGTCGATACCGCGATTGACGGAGAAGACTCGTTGCAGGAACGAGGCGTCATCACCGGTTGTCAGCGACGGAGTTACACGGGGCTGAAGCACAGCGTACCCGCTGACCACGCGGCCCGACTTTGCCCTGTAGATGGGACGATTGAGGGGGTGGACAAGCTTGCCGGCCAGGCGATTTACCGAGTCAGGTGTCAGGCGGGTGTCAGAATCGAGCGTCATTACGAATTTGATGTCGGTCGGAACTTCCTCGTTCGAGGGGAAGTATGTCGTGTCCTTGTCGCCGCGCAGGAGCAGATTGAGCTCGTGGAGCTTGCCGCGCTTGCGCTCCCATCCCATCCAGCAATTCTCCTGCGCATTGTACAGACGCTTGCGATGCAGGAGGAAGAAGCGCGGATTGTTCTGAGTATAATGGTTGTTGAGCGCGGTGATCTTCTCGCGGGCGTAATCGAAGATGTCGAGATCGTTATCGGTCTGTTCGACCTTGCTGTCGGCCCAGTCCGTGAGCAGTGCGAAATAGACTTCCCCGCGAGGATTTGTCAGGTAATGCACTTCGAGATTGCGGATATGCTCATCCACGGAATCGCGCGATGTGATCAGCGTCGGGACAGCGACGAGGGTCTTGGCCTCCTGAGGCAGCCCGTTCTTGTACTCGAAGCCGATCAGCCGCGTTGGCGGCATGAACATGGGTATGATCCAGTTGACGAAGCCATTGGCCGTTTCCATGGCCGGAAAGACAGCCAGAAGCGTAAAGACGAGTGTCAGGTCGGCCGGAAGGCCGGACCGGCGAAGCCAGTAATGGATTAGCAGCAGGATGACGATTGAGAAGAAAGATGCCGGCACCCAAAGCCCGGCCAGGCCGAGTTTCCGATAGAACCGGACCCAGCGTTCAAGGATTGTCGGACTATAGCTGCAGGTGGCCTCGAGATCCAGGCGGCCTTCTCCGGCAAGGTAGTAGCCGACATCGCGTTTCCGCTGCTCCGTCACGCCGCCTTCTTCGCCGGTTTCCTCTGCGCTTTTCTGTGCAAGGCCAAGGGCGGCCTCGGTGATATCCTGTTCGCTTTTACCGGAGCGGCGCGCGATTTTTTCGATGGCAACGCGGTATGCGTTACGCGAATGGAAATCGAGGGCGTCGAAGTTTGAATGCTCACGCAGGACGGCGTCCACGCCGCTGACCGTCTCGAACCAGGTGATCCAGTCGACGTCGTCGATGGATTTCAGGCTGCGGATCAGATTGCCCATCGTCACGCCGCCAGTGGATTGGCGTGTGTGTTCCTGGATGATGGCATCTTCGGCATCACTGCCGTTCTTCTCGAGCTCCTCTTCGAGCCAGGCCACTGCGGCGCCAGAATGGGTTGCGCCGCCGCGCAGGCGATAGAGGAGGTGCGTGGCAAAGGTGCTGTCACGTGCCGCTGTTGCATATTGCGCCAGAAGCTGCGGCAGACCGTCCTTGTCGGCGTTCAGCGTGATCTCGTCGGCGACACTGTTGGCGTAGGCGCGCATGCGGCGGGCCCGTTCGACGCGCAATGAAAGACGGCGTGCGTTTTCGATTAGGATAAAACGGACGGCAGATGGCAACGCCCACAATTCGCCGATATGGAGGGGTTCGACGGTTTGGAAGCCCTCGACGATGGCACTGAGGCTGTTGAGCGAAAACTGGCTGTCGGTATGCGCAACATACAGCCATGCCAGCGCCATGACCCGCGGTATTTCCGGCCTGCTGGTCAGCGACGGCAATTGCCGGAAAAACTTCTTTGGAAGGTCGCGCTCGACCTGCTGGATGTTCTGGTCGACGAGATAATAATTGTCGAGCAACCACTGGGCAGCCGGCGTAATGGTTTCTCCCTTGCGTGCTGCGGCATCGGAAGAACGATAGGAATGCAGGATGAGCCGCGCGTTCTCGACCGTGCGCTGCTCGAAGACCATGGGCTCATAGTCGGGCAGGCGAACATCCTCGCCTTTGGCCACTCGCGCTCCCAGATCCCTCAGGTCATCAATGGATTTGTAATGGGCCCTGATTGGATTGGGCTGGACAGAAAGGATCTGGCCAACAGTTTTCTTCTGGGATGCGAATGCTTGAAAAAAACTCAGTACGGGCATTTACCTACGTTTCGGTTGAGAAGAAAAATCTTCGATTTCAGCACAGGGTTTAAGCGCGGGTCGAGCGCCCGCCAACAAGTGTACGATCTAATCCGGTCACGGCAATTAAGCTATCATCACTTTTATCGTTAGTGATCAGTTTTGATGAAAATGAGTCAGATTTCTATTAGGCTTTATATGTAGTTTTGCATAGACGCGCGAACACTACGGACGGCCAGCAAGGTCCCCCGTCAAAGCAAAAAAAGACCGGAATTTGAAATTCCGGTCTTCAACATGGATGCACGCCCTGCAATCAGCTTCGTGGAAACACGCGCCAATGCTGCGGGCGGAAAGCGATCCCGCTCATTTCCTTTGCCGGATGATCGGCGGAAATACCGATCTCGATGCGTTCGGCGTTACCACCCAACTCGAGCTCAACGCGCCTGGTAGCGCCGACCCGGCGGCTCGCCACGACCGTCCCCGTAATGCACGCGTCAGAGTCTTTGACGAGGGCGACATCGTGAGGTCTGAAGTAGAGCCACGCATTGCCATCAGGCAGGTCGCTCTTCAGGCCGATCCTCCGGTCGGCAAGCCACAATTCGCCATTCTCGACGCGAACGTCGATCTTGCTTGATTCGCCAATGAAGCTGTAGACAAACGGCGAGTTCGGCTTGTCATAAACCTCGTCGGGAGTACCGATTTGTTCGATCCTGCCCTGGCTCATCACGACGACACGGTCGGCGAGTTCCAGTGCCTCGTCCTGGTCATGGGTCACAAAGACGGTCGTATGTTTGGTCTTGTCGTGAATTTCGCGCAACCATCGCCGCAATTCCTTGCGCACTTTTGCATCGAGGGCACCAAAAGGCTCATCCAGCAGCAGGATGCGCGGCTCGATTGCCATTGCGCGTGCCAGTGCGACGCGCTGCCTTTGGCCACCCGAAAGTTGGGCTGGATAGCGTTTTTCCAGACCTGAAAGTTGAACAAAATCAAGAAGTTCAGAGGAGCGCCGGCGGATTTCGTCACTGCTCGGACGGCTGGAATTAGGCCGAACTTTCAGGCCAAAACCGACATTGTCGATCACAGTCATATGCCTGAACAGCGCGTAGTGCTGGAAGACAAAACCAACATTGCGTTCCTGTACTGACTTCAGTGACGCGTCCTCATCCCCGAAGAAAACCTTGCCTTCGGTCGGCGACTCAAGGCCGGCGATCAATCTCAAAAGCGTCGTCTTTCCCGAGCCCGATGGCCCCAGCAGAGCGATCAATTCCCCCGAATTGATTTCGAGCGACACGTCGTGCAACGCCGGAAAGCGATCGAATTCCTTGCGTACACCACTTACGCGAACGTCCATATTTTCTTATCCTTCTCAGTGTCCGCCAGCTGCGCGAAGCTCGGCCCCGTATCTCAGCTCCAGAAGCGTCTTGAGAACGAGCGTCACAAGAGCCAGCAGGGCCAAAAGCGAAGCCACCGCGAAAGCAGCGACAAAATTATACTCATTGTAGAGAATCTCGACATGCAGCGGCATCGTGTTTGTCAGGCCACGAATATGCCCCGAAACGACGGAAACGGCGCCAAATTCCCCCATGGCCCGGGCGTTGCACAAAAGCACGCCATAGAGCAAGCCCCATTTAATATTGGGAAGAGTGACATGCCAGAATGTCTGCCAGCCATTTGCCCCAAGGGACAGTGCGGCTTCCTCGTCTGTCGTACCCTGGTGCTGCATCAGCGGGATCAGTTCACGAGCCACGAAAGGGAAGGTCACAAACATTGTCGCAAGGACGATGCCGGGCACTGCGAACAGCACCTCGATCCCATGAGATTTCAGCCAGGGTCCAAGCACGCTGTGCGAGCTGAACAGCAATACGTAGACAAGGCCGGAAATCACGGGAGAAACCGAAAAGGGCAGGTCGATCAGCGTGGTCAGGAAGGCCTTGCCCTTGAATTCAAACTTGGCGATCGTCCATGCCGCCACGACGCCAAAGATGAGGTTGAGCGGAACGGCAGTGGCTGCCACGAGCAGTGTCAGCCGGATGGCTGCCTTCGCATCGGGTTCGACCAAGGCAGCAAAGAACTCTGCCGGTCCCTTGCGGAAAGCCTCCACGAAGACGGAGACAAGCGGCATGAAGAGAAACAATCCAAGAAATACCAGTGTGATGGCGATCAAGACATAGCGCGCGGTGCGGCTTTCCGTTGTTGCGGGGTTCCAGACGTTCCCTATCGGTTCGGATTGTGACAGGTCATGTGCCATAGCCATACCTCCTGCGGCTCCACGCCTGAATGAGATTGATAATGAAGAGCATGGCGAAGGAGAGCAGAAGCATGATGGCTGCAATCGCTGTAGCGCCGGCGTAGTCGAATTCCTCAAGCCGGATGACGATCAACAGGGGCGCAATCTCTGAAACGTATGGCAGATTGCCTGCGATGAAGATGACAGAGCCATACTCGCCGACCGCTCGCGCGAACGCCAGGGCGAAACCGGTCAGGATGGCTGGCTGCAACCCAGGCAGCAATACGCGGGTAATCGTCTGGAATCGATTGGCGCCCAAAGTTGCCGCTGCTTCCTCGACCTCCTTGCGGATCTCCTCCATCACCGGCTGAACAGTCCGGACAACGAATGGGAGGCCGACAAAGATCAGGGCAATCGTGATGCCGATGGGCGTGAACGCGACCTTGATACCCAATGGTTCCAGAAACTGACCGATCCAGCCATTTTTGGCATAAAGCGACGTCAGAGCGATGCCGGCAACTGCCGTCGGGAGCGCAAACGGCAGATCGACGATGGCGTCGATAATCCGCCGGCCCGGAAAACGATAGCGTACGAGCACCCAGGCGACGATCACGCCGAACACAACATTGATGAGAGCGGCCACCAATGCAGTACCGAAGCTGATCTTCAGGGCATTCACCGTGCGTGGATCAGATGCGATCTGCCAAAATCCGGTGAAACCCAGCGATGCCGAGCGCCATACGAGGCCTGTTAAAGGGATAAGTACAATCAATGCAAGGTAGGCAAGAGTGAAGCCGAGCGTCAGTCCAAAACCTGGAATGACACTCGGCCTCTTAAACCGCCAACCCGCTTTCGCCAGGTTGGAAATCATGCTGTTACTGTTTCGGCTTATAAATCTGATCAAACGTTCCGCCATCTCCGAAGTGGTAGGGCTGTGCTTTCGCCCACCCTCCAAAGATTGGATCATCGATCGTCACCAGTTTCAACTCCGGTATTTTTTTCAGCACATCGGCAGGCACCAATTCGGGTTCAGCCGGGCGATAAAAATGCTTGGCAGCCAAGGTTTGACCTTCTTCAGAATAAAGATACTGGAGATAGGCTTCGGCAGCCTTACGGGTGCCCTTCGCATCTACATTCGCGTCGACCACCGCAACGGGTGGCTCGGCCAGAATTGACTGCGGCGGGACGACAATATCGAACTTGTCTTCACCAAATTCTGCCAGTGAAAGATAGGCCTCGTTTTCCCACGCCAGCAGAACATCGCCAAGTTCGCGCTGGGCAAAGGTTGTCGTAGATCCGCGCGCACCGGTGTCCAGGACCGGAACATGCTGGAAGAGGGTAGCGATGTAATCCTTGATCTTGGCTTCATCGCCGCCGTACTGGCCATAGGCCCATGCCCAAGCTGCCAGATAATTCCAGCGGGCGCCACCAGACGTCTTGGGATTGGGGGTGATGACTTCTACGCCATCCTTGACCAGGTCACCCCAGTCCTTGATCCCCTTGGGATTACCCTTGCGCACCAGAAACACGATCGTCGATGTATAGGGAGCGGAATTGTGCGGGTATTTTGTGCGCCAGTCAGGATTAATTTTGTTGCCCGCTTTCACGATGGCCGAAATGTCGCTTTCGAGCGCAAGCGTTACCACATCGGCGTCCAGCCCGTCGATGACCGCACGGGCCTGCTTGCCCGAACCGCCATGGGATGTCTGGATCGTTACCGTCTCACCGGTGTCCGCCTTCCACTTCGCGGCGAAGGCGGCGTTGAAATCCTTGTAGAACTCGCGTGTCGGGTCATAGGATACGTTCAAAAGTGTCGTGTCCGCTCGTGCTGCAGACATCGGCTGGAAGGCGACAGTTGCCGTTAGCAAAGCCGCCGCCAGAGATAGGGAAAATCGAAAGTGTTTCATGCCTGCCTCCGTGTGATCAGAACTGAAGCGTAGCAGAGGCCCATCAAAGAGGGGCGTTAGAAAGAATTCCTTTTATACGGAAATATTAGAAAATTCTACCAGATGATCATAGTCTACTGAAACAGTCGTCTAATCACACGGGGCATAGGATTTCAAGCTGGCTTCAAGGGGCAGCCGAGACCGCATAAACGGCTGCGCAAGGGGGCGCGTGGATGGGCCGGGCGATACCAAACCCGCGGCCAAATCGGCCGGATGCAGCAGGCAGATTATTCGCGCAACAGAAGCTTTATTGATGCTGCATCAGCCAGTTTCAAATAGCTGGCAGTGGACGTCAGGACCGCATTTGCAGTCTTATGCGGCGTAATCGGCATCACAAAGACTGCAGCCGTCAAAAGTGCAGTTGCTGCAACGGAAAGGCGGCGTTCCAGGCGCGAATTGATGATCATGCTCTGTTCCCTTCTTAATGATATTTGGCCCGAAGCGGGCGAGCGATAATGTCGTCGATCACGGATTTGGGGATTGGCAGAAGCACCTGTTCCATCTCCACCAGCGTTTCCGCAAAGGCGATCGCAGCATTCTCCACATCCTCATAAAAAGAGGGGCATGCCATGGCATTGAGGCATGTTCGTGCCGCAACCATGTCGCAATTCTGTAGGCCGGCGATCAGTCCCAATGTCAGGCATTCTTCCCGGCAAACATGGTGGGATCCGAACGGGAAGGTTTTCAGTGGGCAGAGTGCACAATGCCGCAGAGTGCGAATGAAAAACGACAGTTCGGAAAGGGCGCGATTGCCGTTACGGGTGCCCAGAAGCTCACTGTAAAGGCCAAAAGCCATTTCCCAAGCGACGACAGAACCGGTCTCAAAGCCGGCAGTCCAGCGCCGATATCCCTCGAGTACCAGTTTCTCCGGTGTGCGATTGAAGTAGCAGCCGTTGCCATTGCCTGTTTCAGATGCGTGTGGATACATCGCCACTCCCATCCTGTTCATTGTTGCTGATAAAGGCGAACGGTCCGCTCCGGAACGAATGGTCACGAAGCTGCGTCAGCCTGTTCCGGCCGGAAGTAGCGGACGTTGGCTGCGGATGCAGCACCGAAACCACGCGCAAGCGTGGGAGAAAAAGACCTATCATAGGGTCCTCCAATCGAAAGGGTTCAAGGCCCAGACATCAAAGGGATGTGCTCGTACTTCCGCATAAAGCCGGGGGAAAATTGCAATGTCAAATACTAAATCTTTAAAAGCTGTAAAAATATCAATAGGTTAGAATAATTCTAGAAAACATGAGTTTTTTAGTATACAATTCTCCAAAATGACGCCGATTGCGGCATTCGAACCCTGGCTTTTGCCGGGGGTGAAGTGGGTTTCCCTGAAGTCAGCCTGCAACAAGCAGTCTTAGCTTCTTCAGCGCAATATCCGGACTTTCCTTGTAGTCGATCGTGCTCTTGAGCCTGGCATTTCGATCCAGCAGCATGACCGAAGCCGTATGGTCCATGGTATAATCGCCATTTTCCGTCGGCACCTTCTTGGCGTATATCCTCCATCCCTTGATAAGTTTTTCCATCTCCACAGGGTTTCCTGTAATGCCGGTAATACGGTCGGTGAATGCCGACGTGTAGCCCTTCATGACCTCCGGCGTGTCGCGTTCCGGATCGACCGATATGAAGAACACCCGCAGGTCCTTTCCCTCATCGCCAAGGTCGTTGAGCCAGCCGGCCATTTCGAACAATGTCGTCGGGCAGACTTCCGGGCAGTGGGTGAAGCCAAAGAACAATGCGGTCGGGTGCCCCTTGAATGCGGCTTCCGTGATGGTTGCGCCATTCTGATCGACCAGCGTGAACGGCGCACCAAGCTGGACCGCAGCTTTGTCGCCAAAGCGGGTATTGGCGTAGGTGAATACGAGGAAGAGCGACAGAGCGGCGATAACCGCCCAGACGGCGATGCGAAGGACGCGGTAATTCATCAGTGATGTTCCATGCTGGTTGCGTTTGCTCGCCCAACCATGAATTGGACCTCGACCTTGCCGGCTTTGGCGAATTCAAGTGTCACCGGGATGCTCTCGCCCTGCTTGAGCGGCTTGGCAATGTCCATGAGCATGATATGCGTTCCGCCGGGGGCGAGTTGGGCGTTACCACCTGCCGGAATTTCGAGCCCGTCTTTCAACTGGCGCATCTGCATCACATTGCCGTCCATCTTCATCTCATGCACCTCGACACGGGCGGCAGCGGGGCTTGAACCGCCGATCAGACGGTCCGGTTCGTTCGATTGATTGGCAATGGTAATGTAGCCACCGCCAACCTTGGCTCCGGGCAGCGTGGCGCGTGTAAACGCACCGCTCAACACAAGGTCACCCAGCTTGACGGATTGGGCCATGCCTTCACTTATGGCGGCGTCCCCCTTGCCCATGGCGGAGTGATCGTGGGCATGTGCGACAAGCGATGCGGGAATGGTCAGCAGTGCGAGCGCAGCAACCAAGGTAAAAAATCTCATTGGAAATCTCCAGTTCCGATTGTTCAAGAGAAGACACGCTTCAGGGGCGACGGGATACGCAGGATCAACTGGTCGATGACGAGCATCGTGAGTATCGCAAATCCGGTCAGCGGAAAGAGGACGCCGAAGCCGAGAATGACGAGGGTGAGAATGGCGAATACGCTCCTCTGCGACGGCATGGGCGGTACACCAAACCGGCCCGATGGACGCCGTTTCCACCACATGACAATAGCCGAGACCGACGTCAACATGATGGCGACGCACGTCATCAGCATGACGATCTGGTTGGCAAGGCCCAGGTACTCGCCTTGATGCACGCCGATACCGAGCTCTATTGCCTTGGCGCCAGTGCCGTAATCGGCAAACTTGATGTCCACAAGCGGCTTGCCGGTGTACTGGTCGAAATGGATCGTCCGTTGCTTGGCGATGTCTTCCGGGAATACGGCAGCCGTGTAGACACCATCCATCCCTGACGGCAACGACACTTCGAAACCTGGAACCATGCCAGCCGCAGCCGCTGAAGCAACGATCTGGTCAATTCCAGCCGGTGCAGACCCATTTGATACCGATATTGGCAAGGGGGCGTTTTCGACAGTCCAGCCCGCATTCGTCAGTACCTCGCCGGTCGGAATCTTGGAAACTGGAACATCGTCCCAGAGCTGCGACGGGTAGCCAAGGCCGGCATTTGTCAATGTCGTGTTGACTTGGCTCCCCCAATAGCCTGACCAGGGCATGCCGGTTATGGCAAGAAAGAAGATCAGCGCTCCGGCGACTGCTCCTGTCACCGCATGGACATCGCGCCAGAACACACGCTTGTCCGGCGTACCGCGCACACTCATGACGCCACCGGTCTGCTTTCGTGGCCACCAAAGATAAAAGCCGGTGACGACCAGGATCAGTGCGAGCCCGCCCACGGCTTCAACGATACGATTGAAGGCAGATCCGAAAAAGTCGAGGCTGTGGATCTTTTTGACGACCCAATTAAACTCTTCCTTCTCACCCACCTTGCTGAGCACCGAGCCGCCGTACGGATCGACGTAAACCAGGACGTTGCCGTGACCTGTGCCGACCGTGACACGCACCGATTGCACTGGCGTGGCAGATGCACGATAGCGAATGGCTTTCGATCCAGGCTCTGCAGCCTCGGCATTGGCAACCAGCAGTGACGGCGCCATCGCCTCGCCGCGTGCTTGCACGACATTTCGGTAAGCGAACACGGTATTGTCGATTTCGTCCTTGAAAAGATAAAGGCTGCCCGTGACCGCAAGGTTGAGCATGAAAGGAATGACCAGGAGGCCAGCGAAAAAATGCCAGCGCCAAATGGCGCGGTAAAGCGAAAGACTAATGTCGTTGGGCTTCTCGGAAGCCACGCTTGAGACGGTCATATTTATTCCAATCGTCTGACAGCAAAGGAATCGGACTGCAGGCGCAGTTGCGCGGCACGCCGTAAAAGGCGCGATTTGTGTCAGGCGAGAGGTGGCGCTTGGGGCAGGGCTGATGGCGGATAGAGGCTGCGAGTAACGAAAATGGTTTCGCGTTGAACGGCGAGCGACTGCGCCGGATTAACCGTTGGCCCGGATGAGACGGGCGGGACCGGCAGAATGAACGATGCAGAGAGACGGCAAGCCTCGCAACCCGTGCCATGCCAGGCAGTCTTGTGCTGCTCTTGGTCGCCGCTGCCGGGGAGGCAGAGTACGGGAACAGTTCCGTCAGGCAATGTATAGGCCGCAAGATCGATTTGATCGGCAGATCCAGCCGTGACGGGATTATGAGCGAAGGCAACGAATACGAGTGCCACTGCGCAGAGCATGCGCATGGCCAATCGCCAATCGTTCCAGATCTTTCGCATCCAAACCCCAATATTCCGACAGAGCATTCAAATACATGGACCGCGTGCCGAAATCCATGCGGCAAAGCGACAAAGCCTGTCAGATTACTTTTATCTCGATGAGCCAGGCATCTTGTGGCCCGCTCCCGAAAGCCAACCGTTCGAAACGCGAAAGGTGAATAACGTCATCAACGGCAAGCACTTCTCCGGTCGCAGTCTCTGCTTTCGAGCGAAAGAGCACGAACGTTTCATCGGCATTGGCCACGATGTCCCCTTGATCAACGCGGTTGATCTCAGCGCTGAAAATGCCTCGCCTTGTCATCACGTTCAGATCGGTAACTGCGCAGAACACCTCGGCACGTGTTGGTGTATCTCCGGGGAAGGTGATGGCCTCGTAGGTTGGCCCCATCAACACCGCGCGGTCATCGCCGATTGTCAACAGCATCTCGCCGTCAAGTACGGCCAGCACCCGATCGATATCGGCAAAGGCAGAAAACAGGCCGGAATCCTGCACTCTTGCCATGCTGATGCGCCAGTCAAAATTGCTGACTGTCGCATCAGGGGGCGAGATCGCAACCTCCGTCGTAACCCCGCCACCATTCTTCCATGGCATCTGCCGGTGGCTGCCGGCGCGCAGGATGCGCATCAGCCGAGAATACCTGGCAGGTTGAGGCCCTTCTCCCTGGCGCATTCAATGGCGATTTCGTATCCGGCGTCGGCATGACGCATGACCCCGGTGGCCGGGTCATTCCAGAGCACGCGCCCAACCCTCTCGGCGGCATCTTCGGTGCCATCGCAGCAGATGACCATGCCCGAATGCTGCGAATAGCCCATCCCTACGCCGCCACCATGATGCAGCGATACCCAGGTTGCCCCTGAAGCAGTATTGAGCAAGGCATTAAGGAGCGGCCAATCGGACACGGCATCCGATCCGTCCTTCATTGCCTCCGTCTCGCGATTGGGCGAGGCGACCGATCCAGAGTCGAGATGATCGCGGCCAATCACGATCGGCGCTTTCAACTCGCCATTCTTCACCATCTCATTGAAGGCGAGGCCGAGCCGATGACGGTCGCCGAGCCCCACCCAGCAGATACGGGCTGGCAATCCCTGGAACGCGATACGTTCACGCGCCATATCGAGCCAGTTGTGCAGATGAGTGTTGCCGGGCGTCAGCTCTTTCACCTTGGCGTCTGTCTTGTAAATGTCTTCCGGATCGCCGGAAAGTGCTGCCCAGCGGAAGGGCCCAATGCCGCGGCAGAACAGCGGGCGGATATAGGCGGGAACGAAACCGGGGAAGGCAAAGGCGTTCTCGAGGCCCTCGTCCTTGGCGACCTGGCGTATGTTGTTGCCATAATCGAGCGTCGGGATGCCGCGATCCCAGAATGCGATCATGGCTTCCACGTGTTCGCGCATTGAGGCGCGCGCCGCTTTCTCCACGGCCTTGGGATCGCTCTCGCGCTTTTCGCGCCATTCCGCCATGGTCCAGCCTTTTGGCAGATAACCATTGATCGGATCATGTGCGGATGTCTGGTCAGTGACGATGTCTGGCCGTACGCCGCGGCGCACCAGTTCCGGCAGCACTTCGGCGGCATTGCCAAGCAGGCCGACCGATTTGGCTTCGCCGGCCTGGGTCCAGCGATTGATCATGTCCAGCGCTTCATCCAGCGTCCCGGCCTTGGCGTCGACATAACGTGTGCGCAGGCGGAAGTCGATGGAGTCAGGATTGCATTCAACCGCAAGGCAGCAGGCGCCGGCCATGACGGCGGCCAGCGGCTGGGCACCACCCATGCCGCCAAGACCGCCCGTCAGGATCCATTTACCCTTGAGGTTCCCACCATAATGCTGGCGGCCAGCCTCGACAAAGGTCTCGTAGGTGCCCTGCACGATTCCCTGCGTGCCGATGTAGATCCAGGAGCCGGCAGTCATCTGGCCGTACATGGCCAGACCTTTCTTGTCGAGTTCGTTGAAATGGTCCCAGGTCGCCCAGTGCGGCACGAGATTCGAATTGGCGATCAGGACACGCGGTGCGTTTGCGTGCGTCTTGAAGACACCGACCGGTTTGCCGGACTGGACGAGCAGGGTCTCGTCCTCATTCAGTGTCTTGAGAGTCGAAACGATCTTGTCGAAATCATCCCATGTGCGTGCGGCGCGGCCAATACCGCCATAGACCACAAGTTCATTGGGATTTTCGGCGACATCGGGGTCGAGATTGTTCATCAGCATCCGCAGCGGTGCTTCGGTCATCCAGGATTTGGTGTTGAGCTGATTGCCGCGCGGAGCGCGAATTTCCCGGATGTTGTGCCTTGGATTGTTCATTACCTGCTCCCCAGTTTGATGGCGGTCTGTTCGATGATTTCGAGAATGTCCTTGAGATGCCTGCGCAACTTTTCCGCCTTGCCTTCGTCGAGTGCGAAAGGCGGTGCCTCCGTGGCCAGATGCGATGACTGTGTCAATTCCATCTGGATCGCATGGATGCCGGATGATGGCTTTCCGTAGTGACGCGTCGTCCAGCCGCCCTTGAAGCGGCCATTGATCACCGCGTCGTAGCCGCGCGCCGCGAAAACGATGCGACCAACTGCAGAGGCGATTTCCGGTGAACAACTGGCACCCTCATTGGTCCCGATGTTGAAATCCGGCAGCTTGTCTTCGAACAGGAAAGGGATGCGCGAACGGATGGAGTGACAATCGTAGAGAACGACAAGCCCGTGTTCCTTCCTTACCCTCTTGATCTCCTCATAGAGCGTGTCGTGGTAGGGACGATGGAACTGCTCAAGGCGAAGCTTTGTGTCGGCAGGCGTTGGTTTCTCGCCATCGCGCCAGATCGGCTTGCCGTCGAAATCCGTCTCAGGGATGAGTCCAGTGGTGTTTTGTCCTGGATAGAGGCTGACACCTTGCGGATCGCGGTTGGCGTCGATCACGTAGCGATGAAAAGTCGCCCGCACGGTTGTGACATTCGGCAACAACCCGTCGTAAAGCTGATCGATATGCCAGTCCGTGTCCGCAAGGCGCTGGCCGTTTTCATCAAGCCGGTTCCAGACATCGGCAGGAACGTCGGTTCCCGTATGCGGAAAACCGAGGATGATCGGGGATGACCCCTGTTTGACTTCGACCACAGTCATAGGCGCGTTTCCAGCATGGGAAGAATGCCAGCGGAGATCGCCGCGTTGAGTGCACCTGATGCGATGAGGTCTGCGATGGCCTTCAGGTCCGGTGCCATGTAACGGTCGTCATCAAGCGTCGGCACTGTCTCACGAATAACGCCATGCGCACTGGTGAGTTCCGGACTGGTTTGAAGAGGCGCTCGCAGGTCGATGCCCTGTGCAGCGGTCAGGGCCTCGATGCCGATGATCGAGAAGAGGTTGTCGGTCATCTGCAGCAGGCGGCGCGCGCCATGGCAGGCCATTGACACGTGATCTTCCTGATTGGCGGATGTGGGTGTTGAATCGACAGAGGCCGGGTGCGACATCTGCTTGTTTTCGGACATCAGCGCCGCAGAGGTGACTTCTGCAATCATGAGGCCTGAGTTGAGCCCCGGTTTTCTCGCAAGGAACGCCGGCAGGCCATAGCTCAGAGCCGGGTCAACCAGCAATGCAATGCGACGTTGCGCGATCGAGCCAATCTCACAGATCGCGAGGGCAATCTGGTCCGCCGCAAAGGCCACAGGCTCGGCGTGGAAATTGCCACCGGAGACGACCGAACCATCGCCGAGCACCAGCGGATTGTCTGTCACCGCATTGGCCTCGATCTCCAGTGTCCGGGCAGCCATGCGCAAAAGGTCCAGGCAGGCACCATCCACCTGCGGTTGGCACCGGATGCAGTAGGGATCCTGCACGCGCTCATCGCCTTCAATATGACTCATGCGGATAGGGGAATTTTCGAGTAGCTGACGCAGCGCCGAGCCCGTGTCAATCTGGCCGCGATGGCCGCGCAGGCTATGAATATCGGGATGGAATGGTGCTGATGATCCCATTGCCGCATCGGTGGACATTGCGCCAGTGACAAGCGCTGCCTGGCCCGCGCGATGGGCCCGGAACAGACCTGCCAGGGCCAGTGCGGTTGAGACCTGGGTTCCGTTGATGAGCGCAAGGCCTTCCTTTGCGGCAAGCACGACGGGCAGCAATCCAGCTTCGCGAAGGCCCGCCGCGGCTGGCATCTGCTTGTCATTGAAGACGACGTCGCCTTCGCCGATCATGGCGGCCGCCATATGTGCGAGCGGTGCCAGGTCACCCGAGGCACCCACGGAACCTTTTTCGGGAATGATCGGGATGACACCCTTCTCGAGCATGGCCTCCAGCAGGTCGATCAAGTCAAGGCGTACGCCGGAAGCCCCGCGCCCGAGCGAGATCAGCTTCAGCGCCATGATCAGGCGCACGATGTTTTCGGGCAAAGGTTGGCCGACCCCGCAACAATGCGACAGGATGAGATTACGCTGCAAGGTGCCCACATCCGCGGCATTGATCTTGATTGAAGCAAGCTTGCCGAAACCGGTATTGATGCCATAGACCGGTACGTTACCGCCGGCGATTTCCGCAATGCGCCTTGCAGCCGATTTGATGCCTGCCCGAAAGGACGGATCAAGCTTCACGGCTGTACCTTGCCAATAGATTGTTTCCAAAGTGGAAATTGGCACGGAGCCGGGATTGAGAACAACGGTCATGGGCTATGCTTTCAAGATGAGCTGATGGAGCGGATTGAAGCCGATTCGATAGCAGAGCTCCGCTGGTTGCTCTGCATTCCAGATCGCGATTTCGGCGCGTTTGCCAGGCGAGATCGTGCCAATTTCCTTAGACAGGCCAAGCGCATGCGCGGCCTCCCGCGTCGCGCCCGCAAGCGCTTCTTCCACGGTCAGACGGAACAGCGTGCAAGCCATGTTCATAGTCAGAAGCAGCGAGGTGAGAGGCGACGTACCCGGGTTGCAATCCGTGGCGACCGCCATGCGCACGCCTGCGTCGCGCAAGATCCTGACTGGAGGTGCTCGCTCTTCTCGCAATGCGTAGAAGGCCCCTGGCAAGAGCACGGCGACAGTCCCGGCCGCGGCCATGGCTCTCGCTCCATCTTCATCCAGATATTCCAGATGATCGGCGGACAACGCGCCGAACGATGCAGCAAGCTTGGCACCCCCGAGGTTCGACAATTGCTCGGCATGAAGCTTCACCGGCAGACCAAGCGCCCTGGCCTTCTCGAAGACGCGCGTGATCTGCGCAGGCGAGAAGGCAATGCCCTCGCAAAATCCGTCAACGGCATCGACGAGATTTGCCGCATGTGCCGCTTCGAGGCCGGGCAGTACCACTTGCGAAATGTAGTCGTCGGCGCGGCCGCGATACTCGGGTGGCACCGCATGGGCACCGAGATAGCTTGTCAGTATCCGTACCGGCCGAAGTGCTGCGAGGCGGCGCGCAACGCGCAGCATCTTGAGCTCCGCTTCAATGTTCAGGCCATAGCCGGATTTGATTTCAATCGTCGAAATTCCTTCGGCCAGCAGCGTATCCAGCCGGGGCAAGCTCTGCGCGACAAGTTCGTCCTCACTCAACCCGTTGGTTGCCTTGACGGATGAGACGATACCGCCGCCGGCCCGCGCGATCTCCTCATAGCTTGCACCCTCCAGCCGCATCTCAAATTCACGGGCACGATTTCCGCCAAAGACAAGATGCGTATGGCAGTCGATCAGCGCCGGGGTGGCCAGCCGGCCGCCGAAGTCGAGGGATTCAACACCCCTCCAGTCGTTCGGGATATCCTGCGCGATCCAGGCAATGCGCTCGCCATCGATGCCGATCGAGCCATTCTTGACCAGACCATAGGGCGTATCGGTCTCCTCGAACGTAGCAATCCTCAATCCGGACAGAATTTTCCTCATCGGCCTTGGAAGCCTCCCATTATGCTCTTGCTCATATCATTATTATGTATATACATATTATGTCAATCGGGTGAGGGAGAAGAAATGAGCGGAGCCTCGAAATCTGTTTTTGCGCGCAAGGCGCTCGTTGGTGACGGCTGGGAGGACAATGTGCGCATCACCATCGATGGCGCCGGCCGGATCAGCTCTGTCGAACCGCAAACCGCAGCAGATTCAAATGCATACACCGTCGACGTATTGCTCCCGGCGCAATCGAACCTGCACAGCCATACATTCCAGCGCGCCATGGCTGGGCTTTCCGAAGCGCGTAGTCCTGCGGGACGCGACAGCTTCTGGACCTGGCGGGAGATCATGTACCGCTTTCTTGATATTCTGGATCCCGATGACATCGAGGCGATCGCCGCCTTTGCTTTCGTCGAGATGCTGGAATCCGGCTATGGTAGCGTCGCCGAGTTTCACTACGTGCATCATCAGCCCGGGGGGCAGCCCTATGCCAATCTTGCGGAGCTTTCGGAGCGCATTGCCGCTGCGGCGAACGCCACTGGCATAGGGCTGACGCTCTTGCCCGTCGCCTATGCGCAGGGCGGTGTAGACGGGAGGGCTCTTGCAGGTGGCCAACTGCGCTTCGGAAATGATCTGGAGCGCTATGTGCGGTTGGCGCAACTTGCTGAAAAATCTGCAAGAAAAGTAAGCCAGGATGCAGGTTTTGGCGTCGCCCCGCACTCGATCAGGGCCGTGAATGAACGGGATCTCAAGACCTTGGAGCAGCGGTTCCAGGCCATGCCTTTCCACATCCATATTGCCGAGCAGATTCCGGAGATCGAGGAAGTCCAGGCCGCTTATGGCCAGCGTTCGATGAGCTGGCTGCTTGATCACCTGCCGGTCAATCAGAGGTGGTGTCTGATCCACTCCACGCATATGACGGCCGAAGAAACGAACCGGGTTGCAGCAAGTGGTGCGGTCGCCGGGCTTTGCCCGGTCACCGAAGCCAACCTTGGCGACGGGATTTTTAATGGAGTCAACTATTTGAACGCCGGTGGACGCTTCGGGACCGGCTCGGATTCAAATATCCGCATTTCACCATCGGAAGAACTGCGCCAGCTCGAATACAGTCAGCGGTTGCGAGATGTGTCGCGCGTTACCCTCTCGGCAACGGGCAAGTCCTGCGGGCGTACGCTCTACGATGCTTCGCTCGCGGGCGGTGCGCAGGCACTCGGGCGTGAATCGGGAAGCCTGGCGCCTGGGCAATGGGCCGACATGATTGCTCTTGATGTTGAAAATGCTGCACTTTTTGGCCTTGAATATGACAGACTGCTTGACGGATGGATTTTTGCGGGCGACAGACAGGCGGTCAGCGATGTCTGGTCGGCCGGACGCCACGTGGTGCACGAAGGCCGTCATCGCGACAGAAATGCAATATTTGCAACCTATAAGACGCGACTGGCGTCGATCTTGGAGAAAGTGTGACAGCGGCTGCGCGCAAATCGTTTCATGCCATCAAGGCCGAGATGGCGCGCCGCATCGCCGAGCGCGTCTGGGCGCCAGGCGGGCTGATCCCCAACGAGGAAGTGCTGGCCATCGAGTTCGGATGTGCGCGCGCCACAGTCAACCGTGCCCTGCAGGAACTGGCGCGCGGCGGTGTGCTCGTCCGCAAGCGCAAGGCGGGCACGCGCGTGGCGCTGCACCCCATGCGCGAGGCGCGCTTCGTTATCCCAATCGTTCGCCAGGAGATTGAAAACAAAGGGGGAATTTACCAGTTCCGGCTATTGTCCAATCAGGTGGAACGGGCGCCCCAAACGGTTTACGAGCGCCTCGGCCTCGCCAAGAGCAAGGAGATGCTGCATGTCCGCAGCCTGCATCTTTCCGACAGCAAGCCGTATCAATATGAAGATCGCTGGGTCAATCTGGACGCTGTTCCTTCGATCCGCCACGAAACCTTCGATTCGATCAGCCCCAATGAATGGCTGGTGACCCATTCGCCTTTCTCGCAGGCCGAGATCGTCTTTCATGCCGGTTTGGCGGACCGGGAGGAAGCCGCGATTCTTGATGTCGGCGAGAAGGATTCGGTGTTCATCATCGAACGCCTGACCTACCTGCCGCAGAAGCCGATCACCTATGTCCGGATGATCCATCCCGGCTCGCATCGGATGGTCACGCAACTCTAGACAACCAAATCGCACCCCAGAGTTACAAAAATGGGTCAGGATTCGCGGATTCCTGCACCAGATTCGGGGTTAACAGGTCTGATTTCCCCAAAGTGTGAGCCAAGACCTGGCATTTGGCGCCTGGATGACCGCAGACCGGAGGGGCGACATGGTCAGTCAAACAGCTGGCGCACCTGTTCATCGTCAATCCGTGGAGAAATGACCATTGGCGTTTCGTTGCAACTGCATTATTTGAAAGCATCTTCGTGTTACGCAATTCCGGTCGGGAAAACCGCTTCGCAATTTTCCTGGAATTGCTCCAAGGAAATGACAGGATTGGAATTGCAATGGCAGGCGTGACGAAAGACCAGGTTCTGGAACAGTTGAAGACCGTGACGGGTCCCGACTTCAACAGCAATATTGTCGAACTCGGTCTCGTTTCTGATATTTTCATCGCTGACAGCAAGGTCTTCTTCTCGATCACGGTACCGGTGGACAGGGCACAGGAGCTTGAGCCTCTGCGGGCGGCAGCCGAACGGGTGGTAAGGGCCATGCCGGGCGTTGCCGGCGCTGTCGTTGCACTGACTGCCGAGAAGAGGGGCGGGCCTACCAGCGATGATGCGCCACGCAGGGCTGCCCCCGCCCCGCGCCCGACGCCTCGCCCCGCGCCGGCGGGCGCAGTTCCACCGCAGCGTGTCCCGACGCAAGGTGCGCCAGCCCAGGGTGCATCCGCACAGGCGCCGCATGGACATAGCCATGGGGCACCGGTCAAGGCTGGTGTCCCCGGCGTCGGAGCCATCATCGCAGTCGCTTCCGGAAAGGGCGGTGTCGGCAAGTCGACTACCGCCGTCAACCTCGCTTTGGGATTGCATGCCAATGGCCACAAGGTCGGCATTCTCGATGCGGACATCTATGGCCCCTCCATGCCGCGGCTGCTCGGTATTCACGGCAAGCCGGAAGTCGTGTCGGGCCGCATCCTCAAGCCCATGGAAGGCTATGGCCTCAAAGTGATGTCGATCGGCTTCCTGGTCGAAGAGGAGACACCGATGATCTGGCGCGGACCGATGGTCATGTCGGCGCTGACGCAAATGCTGCGCGAGGTGCAGTGGGGCGATCTGGACGTCCTCGTCGTCGATATGCCGCCTGGAACCGGCGATGCGCAATTGACCATGGCTCAGCAAGTCCCGCTCGCCGGTGCCGTCATCGTTTCGACTCCGCAGGACCTCGCACTGATCGATGCCCGCAAGGGCCTCAACATGTTCAAGAAGGTCGATGTGCCACTGCTCGGCATCGTCGAAAACATGAGCTATTTCATCGCGCCCGATACCGGCGCACGCTACGACATTTTCGGCCATGGCGGAGCGCGCAAGGAAGCGGAGCGCCTGGAAGTGCCCTTCCTTGGCGAAGTGCCGCTGGTCATGGAAATCCGCGAGACATCGGACTCGGGCAAGCCCGTCGTCGTCAGCAATCCCGATGGCCCGCAGGCGAAGGCCTATCGCGACATCGCGGCAAAGGTCTGGGACCAGCTCGCGGCTGCAAAGGGCGGCAGGGCGGCCCCGGCGATCGTTTTCGAATGAGGACCTGACCCACATCGCATGGATGTGCCGCCTCAAAATGACAGCGAGGGCAGGGTGGCAGTGGAACCATTCGCGGTCGTGCCCAATAGTGCTACCATCGGCAAACCGTGCTTGAGGGAAATCCTATGAGCAAGCTTTGCCAAGCGGCCGCCCTGACCATGCTGCTCGCAGATCACGTGATCCCGGTACACGCGCAGCAATCCGATCCACCGCCCATGCCTGTCGCGGGCTGCAGCTACGCCATGAGCCGGCTCGCTCCCGCAATCGATGACTATCGCAGGACAAAGTTCGCATTGGATCGGGCGGTTCAGCTTCTCGCTTCGGCGCGCTATTCCAGCAGGGTTGGCAGGATGGATATCGATCTTGCCGGCCCGGAAGCCGAAGCCGACGGCGCGATAGCCGCCTATGCCCGATCGATCGGCCCTGCCTTTGGCGCCATTGCGCTGGTCAACGCCAGTTGCAGGGACGGCGCGGCCAAGCTGGCTGGCAACCGGTTTGGGGCAAAGCTCGACCGCGATGTGGCGACCCTGTTGTCCGGCAGCGCAGACAGGTTGGTGGACGACCAGGTGAAGGACATCGAGAATGTGTTCAGCCGCATGAAAGTGCAGCAGAAGTAGAAAGCCGGTGGCGGTCAGCCCTGCAACTGGCTCGCCCAGGCCTTTACCGCCTCAGCCATGGTTCTGATGTGATCAGCCGCACTGAAGCCGGAGATGCTCTTGCGTGGCTTGAGATCATGGTCGCCGTCTTCCAGCCACAGGATCTGGATGTTCTCTGAAAGCGCGTAGCCAACGACGTCCTCGCGCGTGCCAAACTGGTCGCGCGTTCCTTGGCAGATCAAGGCGGGGGTCACCAGTCCGGCAAGGTGCCTGGTACGCAATTGCGCCGGCTTGCCGGGCGGATGAAACGGATAGCCAAGGCAGACAAGGCCTGCAACCTTTCCGGCGGAGTGAAGCTCATCGGCAACCATGCTCGCGACCCGCCCGCCCATCGACTTGCCGCCAATGATCAGGGGACCGTTTGCGCCGAGCTCGGCAACAGCCATCCGATACTCCGGGATGAGCGTTTCCGCACGCGGTGGCGGTTTCCGCTCGCCTGATGTGCGCCGGGTTGCCATGTAGCCGAATTCAAATCGGGCTACACGAAATCCCTGCGCTGCAAGCGCCGCGGCGCTGGCCGTCATGGCAGGCGAGTCCATTGGCGCTCCCGCCCCGTGAGCAAGCAGGATCGTGACTTTGGCATCATGCGGTCCGTCGAACAGAAATCTTTCCAGCATTGGCTCCTCGCATGCCCCGTTTGCGCCTAATCCGAATTGACTATGCGATAAAGTGAAAAAAATCTTAAAAGCTCGAGTTGAGTCACGCTTGCGTAACGCCCCGTAACATAATTTCATTAAGTGGTCGTAAGTTCAGCACTGAAATACAACAATAACAAGCATGCAAGCGGGTGATGAACGAACGAGCAGCGGTGGGGACTAAGCCGCAAATTCTATAGGCAGTTGAGTTGGAATGATGGCTTAGCACTGTGGATACTTCAACAGCGACAGGTGAAAGCCCATTACTAGACGCGTCCTTCGGGGCGCGTTTTTCTTTTGTGCAGGGGCGTGATGAAAAGCGCGCCGGACCCCTCACTCCAATATCCGATGAACACCGTTTCGGACTGAATCGGCCTCTGTCCGTACCTCTTCTTGTTGGGAGCAGTTCAGTTTCCCGGATGGTCGACGGACCGGAAACCGGCAAGACCGGGTAATTCCGCCCAAACCATTGTGCGTTACCGTCATCCGAAGCGTAAACATCGGCTGCGGCAATCCCCTTGACCTTGAACCAGATTCCCGCCTGCAGAAGGCTTCCACCTCGGCCTGAAAGGCTCTGGTGTATCGCGCCAGTTCGATGCAGACTGTGAACGGAGAACTTGGCTGAGGGAGGATGGCCGATGCGTTGCTTTACAGTACTTGGACCCTCGCAGACCGGAAAATCCACGCTGGTGGAGAAGCTGGCCTCGCTGGAAGGTGCGCCCAAAAAATCCGTTTCTCCATATGGATTGAGCCTGACTGAATTCACTTTTGGCCATGAAGCCTGGTGCGGTGTCGACACGTCGGGGTCAGGCGAAGCCATCACTCATGCCCAGGACGCGCTGGTCGCAAGCGATGCCTGTATCCTGTGCGTCTCCCCCGTCCCTGAAGAGGCCGTTCTCGCAGCGCCTTACCTTCGCGTGATCGAAGCGTCAGGGACCCCTTGCATCCTCTTTGTCAACAGGATGGACGAACCGAGAGGACGCTTGCGCGATGTCATCGCTTCACTGCAGGACTACGCCGGTCACACCTTGCTGCTCCGGCAGATTCCGATCAGGGAAGGCGACAAGATCGTCGGCAGCTGCGATCTGATTTCCGAGCGTGCCTGGCGTTATCGGGAGGGCCAGACCTCATCGTTGATCGAGATCCCGGCGAGCGAAGTGGAGCGCGAACACGAGGCGCGCGCCGAACTTCTGGAGCATCTTTCCGAATTCGACGACTGGCTGCTGGAAGAACTCATCGAAGATCGCGAACCGCCGAGCGACGCCATTTATGCGATTTCCTCGCGGGTGCTGCGTGAAAACAAGGTCATTCCGGTTCTAGTCGGTGCCGCCAGCCACACCAATGGCATGATGCGGCTGATGAAGGCCTTGCGGCACGAGGCTCCGCCAGTCGAATCGCTGCGCCAGCGTCTGGCTGCCGCGGGCAACATCAAGGAAAACGCGCTAGTCGCAGCGGCCTTTCATGCATATTACCGCCAGAATGTAGGCAAGACTGTCTTTGTGCGCGCACTCGCCGAAGGGCTCAAGCAGGGCGCCGTGCTGGGCGGTGCGCGATTGGGGCCGGTGCAGGATCCCGGTACCGGACGGCCGATTGCAGCGGAAGCACCGGTACCGGGCTATGTCTTCGCCACGGTCAAGTCCGACCACCTGCCTGTGCCCTCCTTGCTGACGGCCGATGCTGCAGTGGCCGCGCCGGCATGGACGACGCCGCCAACGCCAATGCTGGAAAGAATACTGGTACCGGCCAGCGAACGCGACGAGACGAAGCTCTCGGAGACGCTCGCCAAGCTTTCCGAAACGGACCGGGGGCTGAAGGTCATGCAGGAGGAAGGAACCGGCGCGCAATTGATCTGTGCGCAGGGGCCTGTGCATTTGCGCGATGTATGCAAGACATTGGCCGAGGTCTTTCACGTCGAGGTGACGGACAAGATGCCGAGCCCGGTTTATCGGGAGACAATCTCGAAGTCGTCGGATGTTCACTATCGTCACCGCAAGCAGACGGGGGGCGCTGGCCAGTTTGCCGATGTCAAGCTCAGCGTCCATCCCAACGGGCGAGGCGATGGTTTCACCTTTGCCGAGACCGTGAAGGGCGGCGCCGTTCCCCGCAACTTCATACCGGCGGTGGAGGCGGGCGCCCGCGAGGCGATGGAAAAGGGTCCGCTGGGCCTGCGCGTCATCGATGTCGGCGTGACGCTTACGGACGGCCAGCACCATTCGGTCGACAGTTCGGAATTTGCGTTCCGGGCGGCGGGCAAGATGGGGGTGCGAGACGCGCTTGCCCTGGCCTCCGCGGTTCTGATGCAACCGATATTCCGCGTCGAGATTCATATACCCTCTGTCTATTCGGGCAGCCTGGTACCGATTGTCTCCGCCTTCAAAGGACAGGTTCTCGGTTTTGACCGGGACGAGGGCGCCAAGGGATGGGACAATTTCCGCGCGCTCATACCCGGAAGCGCACTGGACGAACTGGCCCGCTCGCTGCGCTCGGCAACCCAGGGCATAGGAACCTTCTCAAAGGCCTTCGATCATTTCGAGGAGTTGTATGGCAAGGAGGCAGACGCCATCATCACGGCGCATGCATCGCACGCGAACTAGTATAGGTTTGTCCGTTGGCGACTCCTTTGCAGGATGGTCAGTGCAAACAGCTCTAGAGGCGTTACATCCCCCTCGTTCGGCCGCCGGATGGGGGGCGTTGAACAGGTCAGGGTTGCCCTAGTTCGGTGTGAGGATGATTTCGAGCCGGCGTTCGATCCGATCAAGCCGGTCGTCAGTTCGATCCGACCTGCCCGCCAGACTGGCGAAGTGATTCATTTCAGAAGAAGCGAAGCCTGCTACAGCGATCTCAAGTGCGGTCATCCGCGACGTCATCTCCTTTGAATCAGATTTGATCGAGGCAACGTCGGCACGGATTGCACAAAGATGGTCCAGCACCAAATTGTAAGTTGTGTTCGTCATTGGAAATCCCGAGCTGAAATTATGCCCGAATTCTGCCAGATCGGATTACAACGTCCAGAGCGATCACGTGATCACGCTTGGCTTGTCGCGGCCCGTATGCGCCTTGATGCCAGCCAGATCCTCGGCGGCACGGATGAGGTCCGCGAGCGCACCCTGGGTTTCAAGATCATGGCGCTTCGGATCTGGTTCGTAACGTTCGACATAGACGCGAATGGTTGCACCCGTGGTGCCCGTTCCCGAAAGGCGGAAGACCACGCGCGAGCCGCCCTCGAACAGCACGCGGATGCCCTGGTGTTCGCTGACCGATTTGTCGACCGGATCATGATAGGCAAAATCATCGGCAGTCGCGATTGTCAGGCCCTGAACGGAGGTGCCGGGCAGTGAAGGCAACCTGCGACGCAGGTCGTCGATCAGAGTGTTGGCGGGAGCGGTGTCGACGCCTTCATAGTCATGCCTGGAATAGTAATTGCGGCCATAGGTCGCCCAATGTTCCTTTGCGATCTCCTGCACGCTCATGCGGCGCACCGCGAGGATGTTGAGCCAGAGCAGGACGGCCCAAAGCCCATCCTTTTCCCGCACGTGATTGGAACCTGTACCGGCGCTTTCCTCGCCGCAGATCGTCGCCATGTCGGCATCGAGCAGGTTGCCGAAGAATTTCCAGCCGGTCGGGGTTTCATACATGCCGATTCCGAGCTTCTCAGCCACACGGTCGGCAGCGCCGCTGGTCGGCATGGAGCGGGCGATGCCCTTGAGGCCCGCCTTGTACCCCGGGGCGAGATGGGCGTTGGCGGCGAGCATGGCCAGGGAGTCCGATGGGGTGATGAAAATGCCCTTGCCGATGATGAGATTGCGATCGCCGTCGCCGTCGGAAGCAGCGCCGAAATCCGGACCATCGGCCGACATCAGCAGATCATAGAGGTCCTTCGCGTAGACGAGATTCGGATCGGGATGATGGCCGCCGAAATCCGGCAGCGGCACGAAATTCACGCAGGTGCCCTGCGGCGCACCGAGGCGGCGTTCGAGGATTTCCTTGCCATAGGGGCCAGTGACGGCATGCATGGAATCGAAGCGGAAGGTGAAACCTGACTTGATCAGCGCGCGAATTGCGTCGAAATCGAAGAGCTCTTCCATCAGCGCCGCATAGTCGGCAACCGGGTCGATGATTTCGACGTCCATGCCGCCAAGTTTCTGCGTGCCTATGGTGTCGATGTCGACGTCGGCTGCCTCGGCTATCAGGTATTGCGTGATTGTCTTGGAGCGGGCGAAGATGGCTTCGGTGATCTTTTCGGGGGCAGGCCCGCCATTGCCGATATTGTACTTGATGCCGAAATCTTCCGTGGGGCCGCCGGGATTGTGGCTCGCCGACAGCACGAGGCCCCCAAAAGCCTTGTTCTTGCGGATCACGTTGGAAGCGGCGGGTGTCGAGAGAATACCGCCCTTGCCGACAAGAACGCATCCAAAGCCGTTGGCCGCTGCCATCTTTATGGCGATCTGGACCACTTCGCGATTGTAGTAGCGACCGTCGCCGCCGATGACCAGGGTCTTGCCTTTGAAGCCTTCAAGCGAATCAAACACCGACTGGATGAAATTTTCGGCGTAGTTCGGCTGCTGGAAAACCGGAACTTTCTTGCGGAGGCCAGATGTACCGGGCTTCTGGTCATCGAATGGCGTGGTGGCAACGGTTTTGAACATTTGGGTTTTCCAGTCTCTGCTATGCGTCTGCGACAATCTATGAGCCCCCCGCGTATCAGGTCAACACGACAGATTTTCGAAGGCGAGGAATAACAAGCGCAACTTGAGTGTCGCATGGCAATGTAGTAACGTAGTTACAATCGAAAGGAGGCGTCATGGGCATCACCACAATCTCCAGTAGACAGTTCAACCAGCACGCCAGTGAGGCAAAAAAGGCGGCGAATGATGGGCCTGTATTCATCACAGACCGTGGCCGGCCAGCGCATGTGCTGTTGAGCATTGAAGAGTATCAAAAGCTTACGGGCAAAGGCAAAAGCCTCGCCGATGTGTTAGCCATGCAAGAGGGTGGGGATTTCGACGTCGAGTTTCCCCGTCTTAATATCCGGCTTAAACCGGCTGATCTTGACTGATGTTCATCTTGGATACCAATTTTCTGTCCGAAATGCGCCGGCAGGACAGGGCTGACGCCAGAGCCATGAAGTGGGCTTCCACCATTCCATTTGCTGAGTTTTTTCTCTCGTCCATTACGATACTGGAGATACGGCAAGGCCAGCTTCGTGTGGAACGCAGAGACAAAAACCAGGGAGCAGTCTTGAGTTCCTGGCTTAATGATTGGGTTTTGCGCAATTTCGAAGGAAGGATTCTCGCCGTCGATACTGCGGTGGCACTTCGTTGCGCCGATCTGCATGTGCCCGACCCGCGGGCCGAGCGGGACGCGATGATTGCTGCAACAGCGCTTGTCCATGGCATGACTGTCGTTACGCGCAATGTAGCGGATTTCGAATCGACCGGCGTCCGGGTCTTCAATCCCTGGAATGCATAAAGGCCGCTCGAAGGCGGCCTCCAGCGTGAATGAAAATCAGCTTCAGCGGACGATTACCTTGGCGCCGACCTGCGCGCGATTGTAGAGGTCGATGATGTCCTGGTTCATCAGGCGGATGCAACCGGAGGACATGGCCTTGCCGATCGACCACCATTCCGGTGTTCCGTGGAGGCGATAGCCGGTGTCGCCGCCCTTGTTGAAGAGGTAGAGCGCGCGGGCGCCTAGCGGATTGGTGATGCCCGGATCCATGCCATCGCGGAACTTCGCGAGCACGGGCTGGCGCTGGATCATCTCACGCGGAGGCGTCCATGTTGGCCATTCGCGCTTCATCGCGACACGGGCAGTGCCCGCCCATTCAAAGCCTTCCTTGCCGACGCCGATGCCGTAGCGCATCGCCTTGCCGCCGCCGAGGACGTAGTAAAGATACTTTGCCTTGGTATCGACGATGATCGTACCCGCCGCTTCGCCGCCGTCATAATTGACTTCCTGGCGCAGATACTGAGGCGGAACCTTCATGCGCGGTACGGCGGGTATGACATAGCCGGCATCGACGACGGAGTTATAGGAAGCGGTCGAGTAGCTCAGTCCGATCGTCGAACAGCCAGTCAGAGCAGTTGCACCCATCAGTCCAACCGCCAGGACAATAGTCTTCAATTGCATGGTCACCCCGTTGAATATTTTGCGAATCCCGAAATGGCATTGTTGTCTGTTTCTCTACTGCCACTATTGTTAATGTCTGATTAACCGTAAAGCGTCGTTTCCTGTTAACCATGTTTTCTGCAACCTGATAGCGCATTTTTCCGCGCATGGTTGCAGATTTGCCGATATTGTTTCGCCATGCCCCTTGTGATTCCAGGTCAGACAAACCCGCTCCTCGACGGACGGCAGTCGGAAAACGCCATGCTGGTGCGCCGCGGCGTGCAGCGACTGTTTCTCGAGCTTGGCCTTGCCGTGATGCCGGAACTGCCGTTGGCTTCGGGCCGGCGCGCCGATCTCGTGGCCCTGACGCGCAGCGGAGAAATCTGGATTGTCGAGATAAAATCGTCGATCGAGGACTGGCGGGTGGACCGCAAATGGCCGATCTACCGGGCGCATTGCGACCGGCTGTTCTTCGCCACCCATCCCGGCGTTCCAGCCGATATTTTCCCGCAGGATTGCGGGTTCATTCTTTCGGATGGCTACGGTGCCGAGATCATTCGCGACGCGCCTGAGCACAAGCTGGCTGGAAGCACCCGCAGGGCCATGACCTTGCGCTTCGCCCGTGTCAGTGCGGCACGCATGACGCTGGCCGAACTGTCGGGGATACATTTGCCGGAGACGGATCTGGAGTAGGCTCTCAAGGGAGCCTGTCGAACCACGCACAGCTCATTCAGCCCGATATGAACCCTAACCCGCGCTATCCACCGGAAACGGGGTATCTAGCGCGGTGCGCGCTTGGCCAATATGCGCTGCAGCGTGCGACGATGCATGTTGAGGCGGCGGGCCGTCTCGGAGACGTTGCGGTCGCACATTTCATAGACGCGCTGGATATGTTCCCAGCGAACGCGGTCCGCGGACATCGGATTCTCGGGCGGGGCGATCTTCTCGCCTGTGCGCCGGGTCAGCGCCGCAAATACTTCATCGGCATCAGCGGGTTTCGACAGGTAATCGATTGCGCCGAGCTTGACCGCATTGACCGCTGTCGCAATGTTGCCGTAGCCGGTCAGAACGATTGCACGCGTGTCTTCGCGTCGCGCGCGGATGGCTTCGATGATGTCGAGACCATTGCCGTCGCCGAGGCGCATGTCGACAACCGCATAGGCGGGCGCCTGTACCTTGACGCTGGCCAGCCCTGCCTCGACCGAGTCGGCGATGGCAACCGTGAAACCGCGTGTTTCCATGGCGCGCGCAAGGCGCTGCAAGAAGGGCTTGTCGTCATCAACAAGGAGTAGCGTGCGATCACCGCCGATGGCCGCAATATCGTCCTGATCCGTGTTTTCCATCAGGTTTTCCTGCTCATTCATACAAATATATGCCGTTAATGCTTCGCAACGAGCGAAAAGTCAAAGATTATCAATCTGCGGTCAATTGATTGCGCGGCCATGATACGACAACTTCCGCACCCTGGCCGGGATCATTGCGATTGCGGAAGGTGATCGAGGCCCCCGAGCGCTCCAGCAGCGTCTTGGCAATGAACAGGCCAAGTCCAAGACCGCCGCCATGTTCGTTGATTTCGCGGTCGCGCCCGGTCGTGTACGGCTCGCCGATACGGTCGAGAATATCCGGTGCGAACCCCTTGCCGTCATCGCTGATGATGATCTCCATCACCTTGTCGGTCCAGCCCCAGCTGACCTCGATGGTTTCGCGCGCAAAATCGACCGCATTCTCGACGAGATTGCCAAGCCCGTAGATGATGCCGGGATTGCGGCGGATGACCGGCTCGATGCCTTCGCCGCGCAGTTTCGTCACCTTGATGTTGATGCCGAAATTGCGGTTCGGCTCGATGACTTCCTCGATGAGCGAGGAAATCTTGAGCCGCGACATATGTTCCTCGCTGGTCGAGGAAAGGCTCGTCAGCCGCTTGAGGATTTCGCGGCAGCGCTCGGTCTGCGAGCGCAACAGTTCGATATCCTCGGCGTAACGCTCATCCTGCTTCAGGCTGCGCTCCATTTCCTTGGCCACGAGAGCGATGGTGGCGAGCGGCGTACCAAGTTCATGTGCCGCCGCAGCTGCAAGGCCATCGAGTGCCGAAAGATGCTGCTCGCGCTGCAGGATCAGTTCTGTTGCAGTCAGGGCATCGGCGAGCTGGCGTGCCTCTTCGGCGACGCGATAGGCATAGACGGCGGTGAAGGCGAGGGCGGAGACGACGGAGCACCAGACACCGGCAATCAGCACGAAGGGAAGCTGCATGGTTTCGCCAGGGTACCAGGGCAGCGGGAGATAGATATTGGCAAGAAGCGTGGCGCAGATGGTGACAAGCAGGCCGAGCGCGATGGTCGCATAGGCCGGCAGCGAAGTTGCGGAAATGATGACCGGGACGATCATCAATACGGCAAACGGATTCTGCAATCCGCCGGTCATGTAGAGTAGTCCGGCCACCTGTAATATGTCGAAGGCGAGGACTGAAATCGCGGCGCGCGGCTCGAGCCGGTGGTTGATCGGATACCGGAATGACATCAGGAGGTTGAGCCATGCCGAGCAGGCGATCAATGCAAAGCAGATGCTGACGGGAAACGGAAATTTCAGATACAGCGCCACGAACAGCACCGCTATGCTCTGGCCCGCCACGGCGAGCCAGCGCAGCCGGATAAGTGTTGTCAGCCGCAACCGGCGCGACAGATAAGACGAGCGTATGCCAAAATCCTGAACCATGCCGGAGCTTTAGAACAAACGTGGTGGAAATGGAATTGGAGAGTTGCCACCTCCGGGCCCTGGGTCCTCGGGTCAAGCCCGAGGATGACGGAGGAGGAGTGCACGATGGGGTTCAGAGTAAGGAGCCCCTTGGCTTTGCCTTGCAGTCAATCCTGAACTCCCCTCATGGTGAGCTTCATCATAGCGAGCCTGTCGGGCTGCGAACCACGCACAGCGCTACAGCGAGATGGACTCACGTGCCCCTTGGCTTTGCCCGGGCCGTGGGTGTTGCGGAAGCCGGGTCCTCCGGCCAGACATGCTTGGGATAGCGGCCGCGCATGTCGCTGCGCACATCGGCCCAGGAGCCGCGCCAGAAGCCGGGCAGGTCGCGCGTGATCTGGATCGGGCGATGGGCGGGCGACAGCAACTCGAGCAATAGCGGGATCGTTCCATCCGCTATCGCGGGGTGCACCGCCAGGCCGAACAGTTCCTGCACGCGCACGGCAAGCACAGGCTCTTCGGCATCATAGCGGATAGGAATGTTGGAACCGGTCGGCACTTCGAAATGCGTCGGTGCCAGCGTGTCGATCTTGCGCTGGAGATCATAGGGGACCAGCGATCGCAGCCCTTCGGTCAACACGTGAGTCGGGATCTGGCCAAGCTGCGAAGAGCCCTTGAGGAAGGGCAGCAACCACTCATCCAGCGTCGCAAGCAGGTGTTCGTCATCCATTGCCGGCCACGGGCTTCCAAGACCCTGATGCAGCCAGGCGAGACGGCGGCGCAGGATCGATGCTTCCTTCGACCAGGGCAGGATGTCGAGACCATGGGAGCGGACGGCAGCGACGACGCCAAGGTTCGCTTCTTCGCTGCCCGGTGCCGGCAAATTCTTCTCCGAAAGGGCAATGGCCCCGATGCGGGTGGCGTCACGCGCCTGCAGCGCGTTGCGCGCCGCATCGTAGGTGACTTGCCGCCCGCTGACGATACGCCCCTCGAGCGCTTCGCGTATCTCGGCTTCCGTAACCTCGGCAGCAGCGAGAATGCGCGCGCGGCCGGCGCGCCCGGCAAGATCGGCGACCACAAGCCAGGGCGCCCTGGCCAGCGACGCGGTTGGATCGACTTCGCCGCCCCGCCCATTTGCGAGCGTGAACTGGCCATTGCCGCGCGCCTTGGCGACCCGGTCAGGATATGCGCCAATGAGCAGGCGGCCGACGCTGTCAAGCTCGGCTGTCGAAGCGGCTTGTCCGGCAAGCCGCTTTGCGAGGCCGCGGGCGCGCGTGGCACGATCGCCGCGCTCACGCTGGAAACGCAAAAGCCGCACATCGAGATCGATATCGTTGCCGCCGAGCCCGCGCTCGGTAAGGAGGACGGCAAGCTCCGCGGCGCGGTAAGCCTGCCCGCGGCCGCGTGCGATCAGAACCATGTGTGCCAGCCGGGCTGGAAGGGCAAGGGCACGCAGGTCATTGCCCATGGGGGTGATGCGCTGGTCTTGGTCCAGCGCGCCGAGATTTTCCAGCAGGGCCTTTGCTTCCTTGATGGCTGGGGCAGGTGGCCGATCGAGGAAGGCAAGGTTTGCCGGATCGGCAACGCCCCAGGCCGCGGAATCGAGCACGAGGCCAGTGAGGTCCGCCTCGAGAATTTCCGGTGGGGCGAAAGCGTCCAGCGCCGCCGTCTGTTCGGCCCGCCACAGGCGCAGGGCAATGCCGGGTTCCGTTCGCCCGGCGCGGCCGGCACGCTGGTCGACCGCCGCACGCGCAGCGCGAACGGTCTCAAGCCGGGTCAGGCCGGTGGCGGGTTCAAACTTCGGCAACCTTGCAAGGCCGCTGTCGATGACGACGCGCACGCCATCGATGGTGATGGAGGTTTCGGCAATGGAGGTGGCAAGCACGACCTTGCGCGTGCCCGGTGGTGCGGGCCTGATCGCCGCGTCCTGATCTCGGCCTTCCAACGCGCCATAAAGCGGCACGATGAGCGTGTCGGCCGGGACGCGCCCCTGCAACGCCTCGGCGGTGCGTTCGATTTCGCGCTGGCCGGGAAGGAAGGCGAGAATGCTGCCGGTCTCATCAGCCAAGGTGTCTCTGATTGCCTTTGCCATGGCATCTTCGATCCGCTCGTCGGGATTGCGGGGCCGGTAGCGTATATCGATGGGAAAGGAGCGGCCCTTGCTTTCAATAACGGGCGCATCGTCCAGCAGACGCGCCACGCGCGCGCCATCGAGCGTTGCGGACATGACCAGCAGCTTCAGGTCCGGCCGCAGCGCGCCCCTCACGTCGAGCGCCAGCGCCAGACCGAAATCGGCATCGAGGCTGCGTTCGTGGAACTCGTCGAAGAGCACGGCGGCAATGTCCGTAAGGTCGGGATCGTCGAGAATCATGCGGGCAAAGACGCCCTCGGTGACGACGAGGATGCGGGTCCTTGCCGAGACCTTGCTTTCAAGCCGCATGCGATAACCGACGGTTGCGCCCACCTCCTCGCCGAGGAGGCTTGCCATGCGGCTGGCGGCGGCGCGGGCTGCAAGACGGCGCGGCTCCAGCAGGACAATGGTGCGGTCACCGCGCCACGGCGCGGTAAGGAGATGCAGCGGCACGAGCGTGGTCTTCCCGGCACCCGGCGGCGCCACCAGCACCGCCGCGCCCGCCGCGCCAAGTGCGCGATCAAGGGAGCTGAGAATCTCGCTAACGGGCAGGGTGGGCAGGGTCTTCACATGGCGATCCGGTGCTTGCTGAAGCGTGCTTTTGACAAGGATTTGACGCGAAAGTCCATAGCGCTGAGACAGTCTGGTGTCCCAGAGACGATCCAGAGTGGATTGCGATCAAACTTTAGACCAATTGACAGGTAGCGACGTTTGTAAAAGTCATACTTTTCGTAAAAGTCATATTTTTCAAGGGAGGTTACTTTAATGAATTTCAGACTTTTGTCTCTTGCGGGCATGGCTTTTCTGGCCGCCTGCAATGGCTCGGAGAGTTCCAGGGATGGCCAACTGGAGAGTACTTTTGCTGCGGAGCAAGCGGAGGCCAGAAAAGCTGCCGAGGACGAGATCGCGGCATTCAAGAAAGGAGGCATCAATCAAGCCACAACCGAAATAGACCTCATCAAGCAAGACATGAAAACAGCCAAGGCTGAACTGGACCGGCTCAAGGCTGCGGGCAACGCAAAAGCGAAAGAACTTGAGCAGGCTGAAGAGAGGTACAAAGAAGTAGCAAGGAAATACGCTGGGATACTGCAGGAGCTGGGGCGGACTCCGGAAGCGGTTGAGGTTCTCAAGAACGCAGGCCTGACCCAGGAAGCATCGAATTTGATGTCACAGATCGTAATCAAACCTCAGGTTCCCTATGAGCCGTTCCCCACGCTTTACAAGGTTACTTTTGACGATGGTGCGAAGGGCCTGCCAGCGCCCAAAAGCGCGCCCATGGGATGGAACGCCTGGAACACGTTTAGGTGCGATGTCACCGAGGCAACGATCCTTGAGATAGCCGACACACTCATAGAAAGCGGGATGGCAAAAGCTGGATATACCTCGGTTAACCTAGACGATTGCTGGTCTGAAGGGCGTGCAGAAGGTGGCGGCTTGGGCAGGGATGGAGACAACAAGTTGCGCGCGAACTCAAGATTCCCGAGCGGAATAAAAGCGTTGGCTGAAAAAATCCATGCAAAGGGGTTGAAGCTTGGCATTTACAGCGGAGGAA
The DNA here is from genome assembly GCF_020164435.1 of Phyllobacterium lublinensis. GTDB lineage: Bacteria > Pseudomonadota > Alphaproteobacteria > Rhizobiales > Rhizobiaceae > Phyllobacterium > Phyllobacterium lublinensis. The sequence goes on from NZ_JAIUDQ010000002.1 coordinate 270,749, forward strand.
ACAACGGAACTTGTCAGGGGTATCCGGGAAGCCTTGGCTTTGAAGCGATAGATGCCCGGACGTTTGCCGAGTGGAAGGTTGACTACGTAAAGTACGATGATTGCGGCGGGCCCGACAACCGGTTAACCTTTGTGCGTATGCGCGACGCTCTCGCAAAGTCAGGCAGAGAGATATTCTACAGTGGCAATTTCAACAATTTCGCCAATGGTTTCAACAGCAACGCCCGGACTTTTGATCTTCCTCCCGCGATCAATATGGATGTCACCACGGTTGCCCACACTGCGCGAGTTGGCGATGACATCCAACCCAATTTCGATTCCATCAAAGCCTTGATCAGGGCGGCAGGAGAACGGGAAGCCTATTCCACTCCCGGTTTCTGGAATGATCCCGATATGCTTCAGGTAGGAAGATTGCCGACGTTGGAAGAAAACAAGACTCATTTTGCGATGTGGGCCATGTTGGCGGGCCCGTTGCTAGCCGGAAACGATATCCGCACCCAAAGCGACGATACTTTGAAGATACTAAGCAATGCCGACATTATTGCAGTCAACCAGGACCGACTGAACATTCAGGCCAGCGTGGTGCGGGAAGATGTGATTGACCGCCAAGTGTGGAGCAAGCCGCTTGAGGAAACGGGCGCGCGAGCTGTTGCATTGTTGAATATGACCGACACAGCGGGAACGATCAGCGTTCAGTGGACGGATGTTGCGCTTGCAGACGCACCGGCCAAAGTGCGCAACCTTTCGACCGGCACGGATGTCGGCGATGCCGAAATGGGATACAGCACGGTAGTCCCGGCCCACGGTGTTGTTGTCTTGAAGGTTACCGGCAAGGAAATCGGCTTGCCATCCGGTAGAAGCATTCTGAGCGACCAGCAGCCGATCTATCAGGTTAACGGTTGGGGGCCAGTCGAGAAGGACCAATCGAACGGCGAAGCAATGAGGAATGATGGTACGCCGCTCCAAATTGGCGATGAAGGATTTGAGAAAGGTCTTGGCGTTGCCGCCCGTTCGCAAGTCATTTACAGAACGGACGGCAGGTGCAGCGACCTTTCTGTCCATGGCGGTGTCGACCGCTTCTACGCGACCAAATCCGTGCCGGAAAAGAGAGACCATGGCAATGTTTCGTTTGAAATATGGGGTGACGGGAACCTTCTCGCAGCGAGTGGCGTAATGACACCCGCTGACGGCGCCAAGCGCCTCACGGCTGATCTAACGCATGCTTCAATAGTAAGACTTATTGTAAAGCCGGGCGGCGATTACGTGAACTACGACTACGCCGATTGGGCCAATCCTGAAATTACCTGCCACTAAGTACGAGTGGCGGCGTTTCATTTCGAAAGGCCGCCATTTTTGTTGACGATTCCATATGCGATTCTGATAGTACAGGTGCAAATCACCAGGTGTTGACGTTCAGGCGATTGTCTTGAGGTTTTTTCTGCGATCGGGTGCTCATGAGCGCAGAAGTTTGCCGCACGATGGTTTCCGAAGTCAGCTTTTTAGGTTGGCCCGGCCTAAATCGTAAGACACCTTCCAAAGCATCAGGGAGACAATCATGAAATCACGTGCCGCCGTTGCCTGGGAAGCCAAGAAGCCGCTGACCATCGAGACCATCGAGATCGGCGGTCCCAAGCCCGGCGAGGTGCTGGTGGAGGTCATGGCCACCGGGGTCTGCCATACCGACGCCTATACGCTCTCCGGCCTTGATTCAGAAGGCAAGTTTCCCGCCATCCTTGGCCATGAGGGCGCCGGCATCGTGCGTGAACTCGGTGCCGGTGTCACCTCGCTAAAGGTCGGCGATCACGTCATCCCGCTCTACACGCCGGAATGCCGCCAGTGCAAAACCTGCCTGTCGCAGCGCTCGAACCTGTGCACGTCGATCCGCGCCACGCAAGGGCAGGGCGTCATGCCCGACGGGACCAGCCGCTTCTCCTGCGACGGCGGCGAGGTGTTCCATTACATGGGTTGCTCGACCTTCTCGAATTTCACTGTCCTGCCGGAGATCGCCCTGGCGAAAGTGCGGGAAGACGCGCCTTTCGACAAGATCTGCTATATCGGCTGCGGCGTCACCACGGGCATCGGCGCGGTCATCTATACGGGCAAGGTCTGGCCGGGTGCCAATGTGGTGGTGTTCGGCCTTGGCGGGATTGGCCTCAATGTGATCCAGGGTGCGCGCATGGTCGGTGCCGACAAGATCATCGGCGTCGATCTCAATCCCGGCAAGGTGGCGATGGCGGAGAAATTCGGCATGACCCACTTCGTCAACCCCAACGATGTAGGGAACGACAAGGTGGTCCAGGCGATCCAGGACCTAACCGATGGCGGCGCCGATTTTTCCTTCGATGCCACCGGCAACACCAATGTCATGCGCCAGGCGCTCGAATGCTGCCATCGCGGCTGGGGCACCAGCATCGTCATCGGCGTCGCCGAGGCCGGCAAGGAAATCTCGACGCGTCCGTTCCAGCTCGTCACCGGGCGCAACTGGCGCGGCACCGCCTTTGGCGGCGCGCGTGGCCGCACGGATGTGCCGAAAATTGTCGACTGGTACATGGAAGGCAAGATAGACATCGATTCGCTCATCACCCACACGATGCCCCTCGAAGAGATCAATACGGCTTTCGACCTGATGCATGAGGGCAAGTCTATCCGCAGCGTCGTGAGATTTTGATGAGTTCCGGCACCTACAAGGTCATACTGAGCGGCCTCGACGAACTCTCGCCGCGCGATCTCTACACCATGCTCAAATTGCGGGTCGATGTCTTTGTGGTCGAGCAGAAATGCCCTTATCCCGAGCTTGACGGCAAGGATGGCGAGGCGCTGCACCTGCGCCTGCTTGCCGGCAAGGAGCTGGTTGCCAGTGCGCGCATCAGGAAACCGGCGAAGACGGATCCCGCCGCGCGTATCGGCCGCGTCGTCGTTGCGCCGGAACACAGGGGCAAGAAGCTCGGCGACCGGCTGATGGTGGAGTCGATCGCCCAATGCGAACGGCTCTATCCGCAAAGCCCGATCAAGCTGTCGGCGCAAAGCCATCTGCAGCGCTTCTATGGGTCGTTCGGGTTCGTACCCGCTTCAGAGGAATATCTCGAGGACGGTATCCCGCATGTCGACATGCAGCGGCCGGCTGCGATTGCGTCGGAATAAGCGCCCATGTGGAAGCGGCACAATCCGTTCTATCTTGCTGCCGCTGCCGGACTGGTCGCCCTCGCTCTCGCGCTGATTTTCGTGCCGGGCATTGCCTATGTCAGCGCGGCCAACGTGTTCTTCGCGATCTATCTTGTGCTTTCCATTGCCAAGATCCGAAGATTGACGCCGGACTATCTGCGCCGCAATGCGGCCAAATCCGATGAGCCGGTATGGATCATCTTCGTGGTGACTTTCGGCACGGTTGTCGTCGCCGTCAGTTCGCTATTCGTGCTGATCAATTCCGGGGAGGATCCGCATCCGCTTGACCTTACCCTGGCGCTGGCCGCGGTGCCCCTCGGCTGGCTGACCGTGCACATGATGGCGGCCATCCACTATGCCCACGTCTATTGGCAGCCGGACGAGACGGCAGAGGGCGCAAGGCAGGCGCCGCGCAAACATGTTGGCGGGCTGGAATTCCCGGGCGACAATGAACCCGGAGGCTACGATTTTCTCTATTTTTCCTATGTCATCGGCATGACTGCCCAGACGTCGGATACCGCCATCACCAGTACCGAAATGCGCAAGGTCAATCTCGTCCACGCCATCGTTTCATTCGTCTTCAACACGGTGCTCGTTGCCGCAGCGGTCAACGTCATCGTCTCGCTCGGCCAGTAGGGTTCAGGAACAAATCAGGGGATTTCATGGAAACGCTATCCATCGCCAAGAGTTTCGAGGGAATGCAAGGCATCTATCGTCATCGCAGCGATGCCTGCCAGTGTGACATGACGTTTGCCGTGTTCCTGCCACCGCAGGCGAAGGACGGGCCGGTGCCCCTGCTCTGGTACCTTTCTGGCTTGACCTGCACCCACCAGAACGTCATGGACAAGGGTGAATATCGCCGGGCAGCGGCCGAACTTGGCGTTGCGATCATCTGCCCGGACACCAGCCCGCGCGGCGACCATGTGCCGGACGAGAAGGACAATTGGCAGTTCGGAAGCGGCGCCGGCTTTTATCTGGATGCAACGGAACAACCCTGGTCGGCAAATTACAACATGGCGACCTATGTCGCCGCGGAACTTCCGGAGTTCGTTGCCGCCAATTTTCCGGTCGATATGCAGCGCCAGAGCATTTTTGGCCATTCCATGGGCGGGCACGGTGCGATCACGCTGGCGCTGAAGCATCCTGGCCGGTTCAAATCAGTGTCCGCTTTTGCCCCGATCGCCCGGCCCATTGTCGCGGGCTGGTCGCGGCCGGCCTTCCAGAAATATCTCGGCGACAACGAGAAGGCCTGGCGCGCCTATGACAGTGTGGCGCTGATCGAGGACGGCCACCGCGTGGCGGAACTGCTGGTTGACCAGGGCAAGGCTGACGGCTTTCTGGACGATGGCTTGCGGCCGTGGCTGCTCGAGGAGGCCTGTGCCAAGGCCGGCATTCCGCTGCAGCTCAACATGCGCGATGGCTACGATCATTCCTATTTCTTTATTTCCACCTTCATGACGGATCACATCGCCTGGCATGCTCAGCGGCTGGGGTGAGCCGCCCTGCAGCAGTGACAGGCGAGTGCCTGCCCGCAAAGCATCCTTGCCATCCGGGGTGCTGAAATTTTGACCGTAGACTAGCGCCTAGCGCCCCGACACCCTCGGGTCGCCAGCAAAGGTTGACCGGCTGAATCCAAGCCGCTGCTCGGGGTAATCGCAGATTGCATTGACGCCGTAGCCGGAAAAATGCAGGCGCCAGGTCGTCATGCGTACTGGACGCGGCATGGCAAAGACACCGCAGGCAAGCAATGCGAAATTGGCACCGCCACCCGGATCACGGACTGAGCGGTAGCGGATCAGCTCGATGCCAGCCTCTTGCGCCGCGTCGGCAAGGTCGAGGCAGGCGGAATAGTCGGTAGGGTGCATCCAGCGCTCCGCCTGATCGGCGAAGGGGGCGGCGGTCAGGTCTATTGAATGCGTCGTGGCAAAGCGGGCTTCGAAAGCGGTGAATTCGAGGGCGTTGCGCGGCCATGGGGTGCCGGGGCTCTCGATGAAGAAAAGCAGCCTGTAAAAGGCAGTTTCGGCGACGGCCGTCTCCACCATCTCGCTGGCATAGAAGACGCCGGGCGAATAGCCCTCACGCCGGAACCGTGAATTGCCGGGATAGCGGCCATAGCGGAACGGCGTGGCCAGCAGGTAGTCCAGATGGGCGCAGGCAGGCGGCAGCGGCGGCTTGGTGGCCTCTAGTTCATCTTCCAGCAGGGCTTGCTCGTCCAGCGTATCGACAAGCTTCATGGTAGAGACGCGGTGCTGCGCCTCGACGAGGCGCCAGCACGCGCCGTGGCTATTTTTGGCTTCAGATCGGAGCGCGTCGCGCGTCCAGATAGGCGAGGACATGGGCGAGACCGTCAATGGTTTTGATCCGGTTGAGCGGCTTGCCGCCGAGCATGGTGTTGTCAGTTCGTATCCATTGCCGCGCCACGGTGTCGTCGCCGCCGACAATCGCATCCAGCGAACGGTAGAGGCGGATGAACAGCAGCGCGAGTTCGTAGCTCTTGCCGGTCAGCGGTCCGCCGCTCTCGCTGCGCTTGAGCCGGGATATGCTGGGTTCGGAGAGCCCGACGATGGTGGACAGCTCCTTGGCGGTCAGCCCCAGCAATTCGGACGAACGCAGCAGCGCCTTGGAAACCACGGCGGTTTTGCTAGGCAGGGTGGTCGCGGGGCGAGCCGAGGTTGGCATGGAGTATCCTTTCATGAGAAAGAAATGTATGTCAAATTTCGTGAGAAATCAAGATGTGCTTCCGCAGTGCGTGGTTCGAAGCTCGACAGGCTCACTATGATGAAGCTCACCATGAGGAGAGTCGGTTGTTTGCAGTCTGTTAAAGCCGGCGATGATCATGCAGTCCGCACCCTCATGGTGAGCTTGTCGAACACGCATGGCGTTACTGCACATCACAGTCGCGGTGTCACCGTCATCGGCAGGCCCTTGTCGGGTTGCGTCGTCAGTTTCTGCACTGGCCATGGCCTGTAATCGCCGGCGGACTCGAACCGGAAGCGATGGAGCAGGATCGCCAGGGCAATGATCGCCTCCTGCAGGGCGAAGCTCGCGCCGATACAGACACGCGGTCCCGCACCGAAGGGTAGATACTGGAAGCGATCGATCCGGTCACGATTTTGCGGGTGAAAGCGCGAGGGCATGAACGCTTCCGGGTTTTCCCAGTAGAGCCTGTGCCGGTGGACAGTCCATGGCATGACGAGGACAGCGGAGCCCTTCGGCAGGTGGAGATCTTTGTAGTGGTCGTCTTCAATCGGTTCGCGATTGATGGACGGCGCCGGCGGGTAGAGTCGCATCGCTTCCTCGAAGGCCGCGCGCGTGAGCGGCAGGGCATCGAGCCATTCATGTGGCGGTGGTACATCAGCCTGATCCATGAAGGCATCAATCTCTGCTTCGACCAGGTCGCGCTCCCATGACGCCTTTGCAAGAAGGTAGAGGGTCCAGCCAAGCGCCCTGGCCGTCGTTTCATGGCCAGCGCCGATGAAGGTGATGATATTGTCTTCGATCTCGGCGCGCGACAGACCATCCGGCCCCTCAGCGCGCAGCAGAAGGGTCAGAAAATCATTGGGGACCTTCCCGCCTTCCTGGTCCATGCTAACCTTGCGCATCTCGATCGTGTTGGCGACGATCTGCCGGAAGAAGGCGAGGGCGCGGCGGCCGCGAATTTGGGTAAAGCGCGGCAGCCAGCTCGGCGCGCCAAGGAGATCAAGCGGATCTACCCGGCCCATCGTCTCGAACAGCCGGTCGACTTCGTGGGAGAACTGGTCCGGATCGCCGGCGATTTCGCCGGAGAACAGCGTCTCGGCCAGAATGTCGTAGGTCAGCATGGTCATGTCACGGGACACATCGGTGGTACCCGTTAGCCCCTCATAACGATCGGCGAAACGGTCCGTCGTGCGCTTCATCACATTGGCGAAGCCATGAATATGGCGCGGCGTGAACACCGGCGCCATGGCCTTGCGCGAGCGGCGCCAGACCTCGCCCTCTGCGGTCAGCAGGCCGTCCCGGAGAATGGGGCGCAGGATGCGCTGGCGCACCGCCGCCATCCTGTAGTTCCTGGCATTGTCGACGAGCACGTGGCGGATGAGGCCGGGGTCGTTGGCAATGATGGTATGGGCGAACGACCAGTCGATGGAAACCCAGGGCTCGTTGTAGGAGGGCTCACCCCACAATTCGAGCGGGTTGCGATAAATGGTGCGGATCAACCGCAACGTGCCGACCGGACCGGTGCGAGGGATCGGTGCCGGGGGGACAAAAGCGGTTTGCGTGGTGGGTTCCATTGAGCGCCTCCGCTGGGGCATGTGGGTATGAACGGCGGCAAAATCCACTCATCGGTCATGAAATGGCTCATGACCGCGATCGGCCCCTTACGACTAATTGCTGCCTTGACGCGGCAATCCCGACGGATACTTTTCGGGCTCATTACACCCGGCAACCCGATTTCAGAATTATCAGGCCCTTTTTCTTAGGACATACCGGCAACATTTTGGATTGATAATATAAGGATTTTCAGCAAATGAATTTGCGCCTGTGCTGGCTATTGCTGGCCGTACTTCTTGCGTGATGTAGTGGCGAGTCGGATTCGGAGGAAACCTATAGCGGGACGTTTCAACCGGCAATTGACAAACCCCAGCTACAAATACCCTACGCTGACAGCAGTACCCGTACACCGCTCTCCAGCGATCCCGACTATGGACCTGAGGGCAGGTTTTACGCTCGCGAATTTGATGAAACGCCGAGGAGCAAATTGCAGACGATCTATCTGAATGGCAGTGCGCTGCAGTTCACGGTAGCGGCAGGACATATCAAGGCGAAAAGTTCCAGCCACGCCTTAGCAAGCAGGTTCGGGCAGGCTGCCATTTTCTATACGGCCTATACGCTTGCGAACCAGCCCAAGGGCACACGGCCGGTAACTTTCATTTTCAACGGCGGGCCTGGCGGCGCTTCGGCTGTGATGGACGTTGGTTTCCTTGGACCGAAGCGCTACGACTGGGATGCCCCAAGCTTCGCGCTGAAAGATAACCCCAATACCTTGCTCGACAAAACGGATCTCGTCTTCGTGGATCCAGTCGGAACCGGATATTCCAAGGCGATCTTTCCCAATCGAAACATTGATTTCTGGAGTGTCGATGAGGACGCAAGCGTGCTCACCGATTTCATCATTCGTTATATCAACGCCAATCAACGCCAGGATTCGCCCAAATATCTTTACGGCGTTTCGTACGGTGGTATTCGGGTTCCCATTATCGGACGGATGCTGCTTGAGGGCGGCACCACACAATATACTGAAAGGAAGGATTCAAAGAATGTCCTTACCGGTCTGATCCTGAACTCGCCCATACTCGACTATGAAGCGGATTGCACAGTCAGTGATGCATCCTGTGGCGGTTCGCTTCCGACGTATGCGGCAGTTGCGGCCGACTGGGGAAGGTCCATCGAACGCCCCGGCAAGTCTGCCGATACAATTGTGGACGACATTGCGCCGTTCATCTCGACATATAACCAACTTTACGTTTCGACATTCAGTGGTGTCGACCGTCGCATGGCCCCCGATAATTCAGAATGGCGAGCCTTCCTCAAGCAATCTGCGGCACAGCCCTTCCTGGATCGACTGTATCGCCTGACCGGCATCGGCAAGCTTTATGAGCCTGGAGACAGTGCCGCCAACAACCCGTGGATCGCCGATCCGAATATGGACAGTATTGAATTTATAAAGGCTTTCGATGCAGGCAAAGATGATCGGGGCAGGGTGAGAAAGCTGTTGCTCGGCGACGGGCGCGCGACCATCGCACTTGACGATACCGATTTCGCGATGGACAGAAGATCGGATTTTGATCCGCTTGCCAAACTCTATCAGGAGGAATTTATCGGGTACAATTCCGATTTGAATTATATGGCGAGTAATGGCGAAATCATCGACAAATGGGATTTCTGGTCGCATCATCCCGATGATCCGGTCGATCCCTCAAGATTGGTATCAAGCGTTCCCGATCTCTCCCAGAGCTTTACCCTCAAACCTGATTTGAAGGTTCTGGTCCAGCACGGCTATTATGATCTGAACACGCCCTTCTATCAGTCCAAACTTGTCCTTGACGCATTGCCGGAACCGGCGAAAGTACCGGTCAAGCTATATGAGGCCGGACACGGTATTGGTCCTGAAAGTGGCCCAAAAGAAAAACTTCCCCTCTATGGTCTCGTGCTGAACGATCTCAAAATATTTTATGATCAGCCACTGCCCGCTATGGTGTTTACCGCCATGCGTTCGCCTCTTTCTGAAAGGGTACAGCCATGAAAGTTCGTTTGACCGCGGGAATGACAGCGCTGCTGCTTCTTGGGCAATGGCATGCGGTGCCAGCGATTGCTGCGGAATCCATGGCACGGTTCAAGTCTGAGCGGCAGTTGCAGGGGCTGTCATTGCGCGCTCTTGTTCCTCCATCCACACGCTCGAAACAAGGCGCGGTTCCCCTTACCCGGGAAAAGGTCGGTTCAGCTGTCGACGCCCGTATTCGCGCGATGTATGACAGGGCAATTGACCCGGCAACAAGGCGGGTAACGGTGGCATCTGCCGAAAGAGCGGGCGTGGGTTACTTCGTCGGTCGGTTCGATGCGATGGATGATGATCGTGACGGCACCCTGACCTTTGGCGAATTCGAGGCTTACCTCGACGCTCAATCGCCAATTGGGAGGCCGGCCGGTACGGCACACCCCGAGACCAGGGACATCCAGATCATCCAATAGGTTCTGCATATTGTTAAGGGCCGTGCCCGATTTAGGAGCGCTCAACGCGGACGTCCTACATCCCGGCCCGCATGAAAGCCGCCAAGGTCACAGATTATCCATAGTGCCGGTGCAATATCGCCATCATCCGTGGACAGCCACGGGGTACGAATTGGAAAAACCCGCATAAATCACTATATCTCATGCAGAAACCGGGCATGATTCGCGCTGGGTATGCTATTAGGAAAGACGCACCGGTTCCGGTCGCCTAGAAAAGATTGAATTTACATGAGTGAAACACCCGAGATGACAGTCGAAACCTCGCTGGAATACGGCGCGGAATCCATCAAGGTCCTCAAGGGGCTGGATGCTGTTCGCAAACGCCCTGGCATGTATATCGGCGATACGGATGATGGATCCGGTCTGCACCATATGGTCTACGAAGTCGTGGACAATGCCATCGACGAGGCGCTTGCAGGGCATGCGACGCGCGTGACAGTCACGTTGAACCCCGACGGTTCCTGTACCGTGACGGACAATGGCCGCGGGATTCCCACCGATATGCATTCGGAAGGTGTTTCGGCGGCGGAAGTCATCATGACGCAGCTGCATGCCGGCGGTAAGTTCGACCAGAACTCCTACAAGGTCTCCGGCGGTCTGCACGGCGTGGGCGTTTCGGTCGTCAATGCACTCTCTGTCTGGTTGAAACTGAAGATCCGCCGCCAGGGCAAGATCCATGAAATGAGCTTCACGCACGGTGTTGCCGATGCGCCGCTCATAATCACGGGTGATGCCGGCGAGGAAACAGGAACGGAAGTGTCGTTCCTGCCCTCGACCGACACGTTCTCCATGGTCGAATTCGACTTCAAGACGCTCGAACACCGCCTGCGCGAACTGGCATTCCTCAATTCCGGCGTGCGCATCCTGCTCGCCGATCGCAGGCATGCCGATCCGGTTGAGCTCGAACTGTTCTACGAGGGCGGTCTGACGGCCTATGTGCGCTATCTAGACCGTGCCAAGAAGGAACTGATTGGCGAGCCGATCTATATTCGCGGTGAGAAGGACGATACCACGGTGGAAGTCGCCATGTGGTGGAACGACAGCTACCACGAGAATGTCCTGTGCTTCACCAACAACATTCCCCAGCGGGATGGCGGCACGCATCTTGCCGGCTTCCGCGGTGCGCTGACCCGCCAGATGACTGGCTATGCCGATGCCTCCGGCCAAACCAAGAAATCGAAGGTCACCCTGACGGGCGACGATTGCCGCGAGGGCTTGACCGCGGTGCTTTCAGTGAAAGTTCCAGACCCGAAATTCTCCTCGCAGACCAAGGACAAGCTCGTTTCATCCGAAGTGCGCCCTGTGGTTGAAAGCCTGGTCAATGAAGCTCTCTCCAACTGGCTCGAAGAGCACCCTGCAGAAAGCAAGGTGCTGGTCGAAAAGGTGATCCAGGCGGCATCCGCGCGCGAGGCTGCGCGCAAGGCACGCGACATCACCCGCAAGAATTCGCTGAGCATCAGCTCACTGCCCGGCAAACTTGCCGACTGCCAGGAGCGCGATCCGGCGAAATCAGAAATTTTCATCGTCGAGGGTGACAGCGCGGGCGGTTCAGCCAAGGGCGGACGCTCGCGTCAGAACCAGGCGATCCTGCCGCTGCGCGGCAAGATCCTCAATGTCGAACGCGTCAAACTGGACCGCATGCTCTCCTCCGACCAGATCGGCACGCTGATCCTCGCGCTCGGTACGAGTATCGGCAAGGACGAATTCAATCCGGACAAGCTGCGCTACCACAAGATCATCATCATGACCGACGCCGACGTCGATGGTGCACATATTCGAACGCTGCTGCTGACGTTCTTCTTCCGCCAGATGCCGGAACTGATCGAACGCGGGCATGTCTATATTGCGCAGCCGCCGCTCTATAAGGTGTCGCGCGGCAAGTCCTCGCAATATATCAAGAACGAGACCGCTTTCGAGGAGTTCCTGATCGATTCGGGACTTGAGGAAGCATCGCTGGAACTGGGCACGGGCGAAGTCCGCGCCGGTGTCGATTTGCGCTCTGTCATCAATGACGCGCTCGCTGTACGCCATCTCTTGCAAGGGCTCAATACACGCTATGATCGTGCCGTTGTCGAGCAGGCCACGATTGCCGGCGCGCTCAACCCGGAAGCCATTTCCGATACGCCTCGGGCGCAGGCGCTGGTGACCGAAGTCGCCGGTCGCCTCGATATCATTGCGGAGGAAACCGAAAAGGGCTGGACCGGTCGGCTGGCAACGCCAGAGGACGGCGTAGACGGCTATGTCTTCGAGCGGTCACTGCGCGGCGTCAAGGAAACGGTCACCCTTGACATGGCGCTGCTAGGTTCCGCCGATGCACGTCAGCTCGATCGCTATTCCGCCCGTCTGCACGATATTTACGCCAAGCCGCCAGTGCTGCGCCGCAAGGAGAAGTCGGATTCAGTGGCTGGGCCGATTGCGTTGCTGGAAGCTGTATTCGCCGCCGGGCGCAAGGGGCTTTCGCTGCAGCGCTACAAGGGTCTGGGTGAGATGAACGCCGACCAGCTATGGGAAACCACACTTGATCCCAATGCACGTTCGCTACTGCAGGTGAAGGTGAACGATGCTACGGACGCCGACAGCCTGTTCTCCAGGCTGATGGGCGATGATGTGGAACCGCGCCGCGAATTCATTCAGGACAATGCGCTCAGCGTCGCCAATCTGGACGTCTGATTAGGCGGCACCTTTCTGAGCAGGTGCTACCTGGAGGCGGGTGCTTCAAGCAGCCGCCACAACTTGCACGAGATACATAAAAGGGAGCGCAGAAACGCGCCTATCCGTCCGTTGACTAGTGCTCCGCCCAATCAACCTCATGGCGATCCAAGGCGCGTTTAAGCCTAATCAATCATCGCCGTGGCTTTTTATACTTTTGTACAGCAACTCTCTTGCCTGTTCGCTGGCGTCGTGGTCTTTTGTTGCAAAAGTGCGAGCGACAACCCGGCAACTGCGCCTGCCTTTTTTGAGTCAATATGATTGGGAATTGAAATGCAGCCTGTCTTCGATGGTCACAACGATGTGCTTTACCGGTTGTGGAAACATTCAAGAGACGGCGCCGACCCGGTCACCGAATTCATCGAAGGCACCAGCAGCGGTCACATCGACAAGATCAGGGCACATAAAGGCGGCCTGATTGGTGGATTGTGCGCCATTTACGTTCCCTCCGGCGATCTTGCATTCAAGGCACCCGACGCCAACGGGCATTATTCCACGCCGCTCGCGGCGCCGCTGGAACGCGCGCCATCCCTGGATATCGCGCTTGAGATGGCCTCCATCGCGCTGAGACTGCAGCGGGCCGGAGGCTGGAAGCTCTGCCGGTCCACCGCCGAGATCGCCGAATGCATGGACCGCGGCGTTTTTGCTGCCGTCCTTCACATGGAAGGCTGTGAGGCCATTGGCGCGGATCTGGCCGCGCTCGACGTCTTCTATGCGGCCGGGCTGCGGTCGCTCGGTCCGGTCTGGAGCCGCAACAATATTTTCGCGCATGGCGTTCCCTTTGCCTATCCAATGGATCCGGATACCGGTCCCGGACTGACGCGGGAAGGCGAGGAACTTGTGGCGGCCTGTAATCGCCTCGGCATCCTCATCGACCTTGCACACATTACGGAGAAGGGCTTCTGGGACGTCGCCCGCATCAGCGAACAGCCGCTTGTCGCCAGCCACTCCAATGTCCACGCACTGACGCCGGTTGCCCGCAACCTGACGGACAGGCAGCTCGATGCCATACGCGAGCGCAAGGGCCTGGTCGGGCTCAATTATGCGGTCGCCATGCTCCGCCCCGATGCGCGCGAGAATGCCGAAACGCCATTGTCGGACATGATTCGCCATATAGACTATATGGTGAACCGCATGGGCATCGACTGCGTTGCGCTAGGCTCCGACTTCGACGGTGCAAAAATTCCCGGTGAGATCGGCGATGCCAGCGGCAACCAGAATCTGGTCGCTGCATTGCGGGATGCCGGGTACCTGGGGGATGATCTGGCAAAAATCTGCCGCGAGAACTGGCTGCGCGTGTTGCGCTCGGCCTGGCACGAAGAAAACTAAAATTGCTCTAAAACAGGGAACAGAACGATGAACCATATCAATGCGAAATTCCGGCTCCTTCTTGGCGGCGCGGCACTTTCCGCGATCCTGCTTGCCGGTTTGCCGGCTTGGGCGGAAACGCCGGCTGATACGCTCGTCGAAGCCTTTGCGATCGACGATGTCATTACGCTCGATCCTGCCGAGGCATTCGAGCTCACCATGGGCGAAATCAACGGCAATACCTACGACAAGCTCGTACGGCTTGATATCAACGATCCTTCGAAGATCGTGGCTGATATCGCCGAGAGCTGGACCGTTTCCGATGATGGCCTGACCTATACGTTCAAGCTGAAGCCGGATCTGAAATTCGCTTCCGGAAACCCGATCACCGCGGAAGATGTCGCCTATTCGTTCGAGCGCGCCATCAAGCTCGACAAGAGCCCGGCCTTCATACTCACCCAGTTCGGCCTGAAGGCGGACAATGTCACCGAGAAAGCCAAGGCGGCCGATGCCTCGACCTTCGTCTTCACGGTAGACCAGCCCTATGCGCCGAGCTTCGTCTTGAACTGCCTGACTGCGACAGTCGCCTCGGTCGTCGACAAAAAACTGATTTCCGAGCATGTGGTTGGCGACGACTATGGCAATGCGTGGATGAAGACCGGCTATGCCGGTTCCGGCCCCATGAAGATCCGCGACTGGCGCGCCAACGAGATCATCGTCCTCGAGCGCAACGACAATTATTATGGCACGAAGGCCCCGCTCAACCGGGTCATCTATCGCCATGTCAAGGAAAGCGCGGCCCAGCGGCTCCTGCTTGAGAAGGGCGATATCGATGTTGCCCGTAACCTTGAGCCAAACGACCTCGAACAGGTTGTGAAGAACCAGGACATCACGACGACGAGCGCCGCGAAAGGCACGATCTACTATTTCAGCCTCAACCAGAAAAACCCGAACCTGGCCAAACCGGAAGTGCGCGAAGCGCTGAAGTATCTGGTCGACTATGACGCGATCGGCGAAAAGCTGATCAAGGGCATTGGCGAGATCCACCAGACGTTCCTGCCAAAGGGCATTCTCGGCGAACTCGATGAGAACCCCTACAAGCTCGATGTCGAGAAGGCGAAGGGACTACTCGAAAAGGCCGGGCTCAAGGACGGCTTCTCCTTCACGATGGATGTTCGCAACAACCAGCCTGTTACCGGCATCGCTGAATCCGTGCAGCAGACCATGGCGCAGGCTGGCGTGAAGATGGAAATCATCCCTGGCGATGGTAAGCAGACGCTAACCAAATACCGGGCGCGTACACATGATTCCTATATTGGCCAGTGGGGCGTCGATTATTGGGATCCGAATTCCAATGCTGAAACCTTCACGTCCAATCCCGACAATTCCGATGCCGGCACCAACAAGACATTGGCCTGGCGCAACGCATGGGATGTGCCGGATCTGACCAAGGAAACCAAGGCAGCCCTGCTCGAGCGCGATGGCGCCAAGCGCGCCCAGATGTATCAGGACCTGCAGAAGAAGGTGCTGGAAAGCAGCCCGTTCGTGTTGATCTTCCAGCAGACGGAAGTGGCTGGCCTGCGCTCGAATCTGAAGGGCTTCAAGCTTGGACCTTCGTTCGACACGAATTACGTTTTCACCGTGTCGAAGTAAGCGGGACCTTTGCCCAAGGCTGATAGTATGAGCAGTACCGAACAACAGTTGGAGTCCAGGCGTTCCGGCGCCTGGGCTTCCAGCTTTCTTTGGGCCACCGGCAGGTTCATCCTGATCGGAGCCGTGACATTCCTCGGACTGCTTGCGGTCACGTTCTTCATTGGGAGGGTCATTCCGATTGATCCGGCCCTCGCCATTGTCGGCGACCGCGCGCCCGCTCATGTCGTGGAGCGTGTGCGGGAGGAGTATGGCCTCAACTTGCCGATCTACCAGCAGTTCCTGATCTATATAAAAGACGCATTGCAAGGCAATTTCGGCAATTCGGTACTGACCACCAACCCCGTCATGACGGATATCAGACGGGTATTTCCGGCAACCATGGAACTGGCCACGTTTGGTACGCTGCTAGGGGCTTTGTTCGGCGTGCCGCTCGGCGTGCTGGCCGCGGTGAAGCGTGGCAGCATCATTGACCAGATTGTGCGAATAATTGGGCTCGTCGGTTACTCGGTGCCGATCTTTTGGCTGGGCCTGCTGGCTCTCCTCGTCTTCTATGCCAAGCTGGGCTGGACTTCCGGTCCAGGACGGATCGACGTGGTCTACGAATACACGTTTACCCCGATTACCGGCTTTTATCTCCTTGATGCAATTTTGCAGGGCAACTGGGAGGCGTTTCGCAACATATTCAGTTTCATCATCCTGCCGGCATCGCTGCTGGGCTATTTCTCGCTTGCCTATATCAGCCGCATGACACGCTCTTTCATGCTCAATGAGCTCGAACAGGAATACATCGTTGCTGCCCGGGCGAAGGGTCTATCGGAAACCCGTATCATCTGGGGGCATGCGCTGCGCAATGCAGCAGTGCCGCTTGTCACGGTCATCGCGCTTTCCTATGCCGGATTGCTCGAAGGCTCGGTGCTTACGGAAACCGTGTTCTCCTGGCCTGGACTTGGGCTCTACATCACCAATTCGTTGCAGAATGCAGACATGAATGCGGTGCTGGGAGGGACCATCATCATCGGTACGGTGTTCGTCGCCATCAATCTCCTGTCCGATGTTTTGTACAGGGCACTCGACCCACGGACTCGCCCACGATGACAGAAGCCATTTCAAAAGAACGCCCCGTTTCACGCCGCGAATGGCTGATGAGCGACCGGCCGCAATCACGCATGCAGGCGAGGCTCGGCCGCGCCTATCTGGTGTGGAGCCGTTTTGCAAGCAACCGCCTTGCGGTCGTCGGTCTCTGCATCATCATCGCGCTTCTGCTTGTGGCAATCTTTGCCGGCGTGCTTGCGCCACATTCCCCGGTGGCCGGTGACCTTCGCAATGCGCGCCTCTTGCCGCCGAGCAGCGAATACCTGCTTGGAACCGACGATCAGGGCCGTGATATCCTGTCGCGTCTGATCTACGGCTCGCGCCTGACGCTTTATGTCGTCATCCTCGTCGCCATTATTGCTGCGCCGATCGGACTGCTTGTCGGTACGATCTCCGGCTATGCCGGTGGCTGGGTCGATTCGGTTCTCATGCGCATTACCGACATCTTCCTTGCGTTTCCCAAGCTTATTCTGGCGCTCGCCTTCGTCGCGGCGCTCGGGCCCGGAATTGAGAATGCAGTCATAGCCATCGCGATCACCTCATGGCCGCCCTATGCGCGCATTGCCCGTGCCGAAACCCTGACGGTGCGCAATTCGGATTACATTGCTGCGGTACGCCTGATGGGCGCCTCTCCCACGCGCATCGTGCTGCGCCATATCATGCCACTGTGCCTGTCATCATTGATCGTGCGGGTAACGCTCGACATGGCGGGGATTATCCTGACCGCGGCAGGGCTGGGTTTCCTCGGCCTCGGTGCACAACCGCCACTGCCCGAATGGGGTGCAATGATCGCTTCGGGACGCCGCTTCATCATGGACCAGTGGTGGGTGGCTGCTGCACCCGGTTTCGCCATCCTGATCGTCAGCCTCGGGTTCAATCTCCTTGGTGACGGCCTGCGCGACGCCCTCGATCCGCGGGGCAACAACCAATGAGCACGATGCTTGATGTAGAAGACCTGCGAGTCCAGTTTCCGACGCGCACCGGTGTCGTTGACGCGGTACGCGGTGTATCGTTCACACTAGGCCGCGAGCGGCTCGGCATTGTCGGGGAATCAGGCTCCGGCAAATCGCAGACCGGTCGCGCGATCATGGGGCTGACCCCGCCCCATGCCAGGATCACGGCCAAGACACTGAACTTTGACGGGATCGATTTGCTCACGGCTTCGGTCAAGGAAAGGCGGGCCCTGCGCGGCAATCGCATCGCCATGATCCTGCAGGATCCCAAATACTCGCTCAACCCGGTCATGAGCATCGGCAGGCAAATCGTCGAAACACTGCGGACGCACGAAAAAGTCAGCAAGGCCGAGGCACGCAGACGAGCGCTCGACATGCTTACCGCCGTGCAGATCCGCGATCCAGAGCGGGTGTACGACCTGCATCCGCACGAGGTTTCCGGCGGAATGGGCCAGCGCGCCATGATCGCAATGATGCTGATCACCGGACCCGAACTGCTGATCGCCGATGAGCCGACCTCGGCACTTGATGTCACTGTCCAGCTCGATGTCCTGCGGATACTCGATAATCTGGTACGGGACCGGGGCATGGGCCTGATCTTCATTTCCCACGACCTGCGGCTGGTGTCGTCATTCTGCGACAGGGTCATCGTCATGTATGCGGGCCGCATCGTCGAAGAGATCGCTGCCCGGGATCTGCATATGGCAAAGCATCCCTATACAAGAGGACTGCTGAACTGCATGCCTCAGATCGACAATGACCGGCACCCGCTGCCGGTCCTTGACCGCAAGCCGGAGTGGGCGGCATGACGCATGCGTTGACAACTGAAAATCTTGAGGTGGTGTTCAACCGCTTTCGTGCGTTGCGGGCCGTCAGCATCGACGTTGCGCCTGGCGAGTCTTTCGGACTTGTTGGCGAGTCCGGTTCCGGGAAATCAACGCTTCTGCGCGCCGTGGCGGGGCTTGCGCCAGTGAGCGGCGGTACGATCACCGTCAATGGCAAGACGCTTGGTTCGAAAAGGACCAAAGCATTCTATCGGGAAGTGCAGATGGTCTTCCAGGATCCGTACGGCTCCCTGCATCCGCGCCAGACAGTAGACCGGTTGCTTCTGGAGCCGTTGGCCGTTCATGGTTTTGGCGATATCGAGAAGCGCATCCTGCGTGCGCTCGATGAGGTGGGGCTCGGATCAAGCTTCCGTTTCCGCTACTCGCATCAGCTCTCCGGCGGTCAGCGCCAACGCGTCGCCATCGCCCGCGCGCTGATACTCGAGCCATCGATCGTGCTCCTGGACGAGCCGACCTCGGCCCTTGATGCCTCGGTACAGGCGGAGGTGCTGAATTTGCTCGAGCAGATTCGCCGCGACCGCAAGCTGACGTTTCTCATGGTCAGTCACGATCTGGCTGTCATAACCCATATGTGCGACCGGTTGATGGTGATGCAGAACGGAGCGGAGGTAGAGCGCCTGACGGCTGCCGAGCTCACCAAGCGCAAAGTGAGCCAGGATTATACGCGTAACCTGCTCATCGCCAGCCAAGGGTTTGTACGGCCGGAGGTGCCGGCTGGGGGCTGAAAATCTGACGCTGGCCTGAAGTTCAATTCTTCACCTGATCTTTACCATTTCGGAAATGACATTGCGGAAAACCTACCTCAGACGTCCGATCGTGAAAATCTGAACGAATTTACTAAGCCGACATTTACGACATGGATTCAATGGTTTCGCTCAACGACTGGAGTGGGCCATGAAGCTTTTTCGAGATTTCCTAAAAGACCGCCGCGGCGCAACCGCGATTACATTCGGATTGATGCTGGTGCCGCTACTGGGCATGACGGGACTCGCCGTCGATTACGGGGTCGCCACCAACGAACGCGGCAGGCTGCAAGATGCAGCTGACGCGGCAGCACTGGCCGGTGCGTCGGTATTTACTGGCGCGAACCAGCAGGCCGCAGAAACGCGGGCGCGAGCCTATCTCAAGGCCAATCTCGGCACAAAATATGATGCCGTTACGGTCAATTTTAGCACGTCGAACCAGCGTGTGACTGTCACCCTTGGCGGCGAGACCAAGACAATGTTCATGCATATCCTTGATCAGGATACAATGAAGATTGGAGTGAACGCACAGGCGCTGGCTCCGCTGAAACCGTCCAGCGCGGAAATCAACATCGGCGACATGTATGGATACTGGGCGAAGAAAATCTCGATTATCGTCGTCCGGCCCGGACAGACTGCCGAACAGGTCGTTGGCACAGTGACCTACGAAGCCCAGAGTAAAACCGGCGGCAACGGCCGCGGGACGGGCGTGAAGACGATGGACCCGACGAGCGGCAAAATCGTGCTTGGGGAGTACTCGAAGCTCTACATTAAGATGGAAGTGAAGAAGGACGGGTGCAGCTACGGGCGGTACAACTCAACGCCAAGTTCGAACTCGGTGTTTACGTGCAAGGATTCAACTGACAGCAAGTACAAGAAGTATGATTCGACGCTGAAGACCAACGATCCGGCTACGGTCAATCATTTGTTCGTCGATGGCGTCCAGCTGAAACTCGGTTCGACACCGCCGCTGGAAGATCTGCTGAACTGCGATGAAAAATGGCACGATCATGCCTGGGAGGATGGCGGCGGCTTTGCGCAGCAGGACTTTTTCTACCAGATCAAATCCGCCTGCAAATCGGTCGATGGCGAGAACGTCCGTCTGACACATTGAGGGCTCTGACACCCCGGCGGCGCAATTGACTTTGCTGTTGCGCCGCTCCATCATGACTTCATTCCGAGGGGGGCACTGTACAGTGCTGAGATAGCGTCGAGCTGGACCCTTGAACCTGATCCGGGTCATGCCGGCGTAGGAACGGGAATTGAGCATCCTTCACGCACTCTACCTCTTCTTCGCACATATCCGGATCTCCAACCTTGACGTGATGGAGACCACACTGTGCAACCAAAAGTAGATTTCCGACTGAATGCCATCGTCGATGTCGATGCGATCGGCACCGACAAGGACCTGGGCGAACTCGCCCTTGCCGCTGCGCGCGGCGGTGCCACCATCATCCAGTATCGCGACAAGAAATCGCCGACGCGGACCATGGTCGAGCGCGCGCGACAGATCCACGCCGCCTTGCAGGGAACGGGAGTCCCGCTCGTCGTCAATGACCGCATCGACGTGGCGATGGCGGCCGAGGTAGAGGGCGCGCATATCGGTCGCGAGGACATGCGCGTCAACGATGCCCGTTCACTGCTCGGCCCCAATGCCATCATCGGCCTGACCGTCAAGAATGAGGCCGATGCCCGCGATGCCATCGAGGGCGAAATCGACTATGCCTGTATTGGCGGCCTGTTCGAGACGCTGTGCAAACCCAATCCCGATGGTCCCATTGGTTTTGACGGGTTTGGCCGGCTGGCGCCGATCATCCGGGTGGTCAAGCCTCACCTGCCAATCGGGGCGATAGCCGGAATCGACCTTGAGCGGACGCCCCATGCAATTGCCGCCGGAGCGGATGGCGTTGCGGTCATTTCGGCAATCTTCCGCCAGGCAGATCCCAGGGGCGCGGCCGCTGCCCTGCGCGCGGCGGTTGACCAGTCACTGAAGGAGCGGACATGACAGCGATCGCGTTGACAATTGCCGGCTCCGACAGCGGGGGCGGCGCGGGAATCCAGGCCGATCTGAAGACGTTCTCCGCGCTTGGCGTCTATGGAACGAGTGTGGTGACAGCCATCACAGCGCAAAATACACGCGGTGTGACAGCCATCGAAAACCTCACACCCAGAATTGTGCGAGCACAGATTGATGCGGTCCTGTCGGATATCGATGTGAAGGCGATCAAGATCGGCATGGTCTCGACTGTCGAGACCATCGATGCCATTGCAGCCGCAATGCGGCATTGGCGCCGCAGAGTGGTTCTTGATCCCGTCATGGTGGCGACCTCCGGCGACCGGCTGCTGGATCCCGAAGCGATCGATGCGCTGCGGCAAAGGCTGTTGCCGCGCGCAATCATACTGACGCCAAACCTTTCGGAGGCCGCCCTGCTGACCGGGCGGTCCGTAGCGACTGATGAAGCACAGATGGTCCGACAAGGGGAGGAGTTGCTTGACCTCGGGCCGTCCGCGGTACTGATCAAGGGCGGTCATGCGGGGGGCGACATGAGCACGGACATCCTGTTGGACGGAGAGACCATGCGCCGGTTCCCGACCAGGCGTATCGTGACACGCCACGATCATGGCACCGGTTGCACGCTTGCAGCAGCCATCTG
Organism: Phyllobacterium lublinensis; assembly: GCF_020164435.1. GTDB lineage: Bacteria > Pseudomonadota > Alphaproteobacteria > Rhizobiales > Rhizobiaceae > Phyllobacterium > Phyllobacterium lublinensis. The sequence continues at coordinate 292,638 of NZ_JAIUDQ010000002.1, forward strand.
CGCCGGGCTTGCCAAAGGGAAGGATCCGACCGAAGCGGTTGCGGATGCGAAGGATTACCTTACGGCAGCAATGGCTGCGGCCGGGAATCTCAGAGTGGGGCTTGGGCGCGGACCCGTCCACCATTTCCACCAGTGGTGGCCGGTGCCGCAAACGTCATGATGTCCTGCCGCTCGGAAGGCAGCGGAACGACGGAGGGAAGGATGACGCGCTCGTCAGCGAAGGCGAGCTGGGTTGGTGCTGCAACCGCTGTCGTCGCGGCAGCGGGTCCCGCCGCTGCCATGGAGGGCGCGGCAGCGAAAGCAACGGGAGCAGGATCGACAGGTGTTGCGTCCGGCTCGAGGACATCCAGCATTCCCTTACGCTTGGCCTGGTAATAGTAGCCGCGCGAGTAAAGCCGGACCGCCTGGTCCGGATTGTTGTCGGCCACCTTGTAGGCGCCAGCCAGATACTTGACGCCATATTTGAGATTGGTCTCGGCGTCGAGCAAATCCTTGGCGCTGCCATCATGTCCCAGTCCACGCGCCGTTGCAGGCAATAGCTGCATCAGGCCCCAGTACGGACCGTTGCGCGCTTCAGGATTGAACCTGCTCTCACGTTTCACCACGCGGCGAACCAGCGATTCCGGGACGGCATAGGCGACGGAATACTTGGAAATCAGTCCATCCACGGATTTGTCCGACGAATTTGCCGTTACCCGGCCTTGCGTGGCGGCGGCGATGCGCGGTGCGGGCTCGGGAACAGGAGCGGAGGCCGCCGTGGGCAATTTCGGGTCGGTTGTCGTGCAGGCGCCAAGGGAGAAAGCCAGGCTCACGCAGGCGAAAGCGCGGAACAATCGAAATTCAAACAGCATTGGTCACCGGATTGAAGAGGCGGATGTCGGCTTCTCATAGCTTGTTCGGAGCGGGCAGCGGCAATCACTTTCCAATACAGACCGTTACAATCAGTATGGCGATGGTCATGATGGGGAAAAATGGCCGGGTTGACTCTATCATATATATCAATGTATCAGTTACATATTGGTAAGGCCAGTTTACCAGTCTAGCGCGAGGAGGGAGACTCGTGCGGGGAGGATCAATGTTCGCAGCAATTCAGCCACGCCGGCTCTACCGGCAGGTGGCAGACCAGATCCGCACGTTGATCGAGGACGGCAAATTCGCCGTGGGCGAACGGCTGCCGGGTGAACGCGAGCTTGCAGAGGAGCTGGGTGTTTCCCGTCCAACCGTTCGTGAAGCTCTGATCGCCCTGGAAGTGGAAGGCCTTGTGCATATCCGTATGGGTTCAGGCATCTATGTCACGGGCCAACAGCGCGAGAAGCAATCGCTGACGCAGTCCGACGATCTGGAGGGGCCGTTCGAACTTCTGCGCGCCCGGTCGCTGATCGAATGCGCCATTGCAGAAGAGGCCGCGAAGGTTATAACGCCGGCCCATATCGATGCCATGGACGCGGTGCTGACAAAGATGGCCCAGACATTCAACAGTCCGCGAACGTCGATCGCGCTCGACAGGACGTTCCATACCACGATCGCCGGTATCATCGAGAATTCCGCGCTCAACCGTTTTGTCGGGGAACTTTTCGATCAGCGCATGTCGCCCTATTTCGAAAAGCTCGCGAGCTATTTCGAGAGCGCCGCCTCATGGCGTGAGGCATTCGAAGAGCACCGCGCCATTCGCGACGCGATCGCCTCGGGTGATGCGGCTCGCGCCAAGGAAGCCATGCGGTATCACCTGCAGCAATCGCAATCGAGATTTTCCAGGAGCTTCGATGAAGACCTGGAAAGCGAGAAGGGTCGTCCTTTGAGGGGCGGTCAGGACGGAAAAAAGGTCTGATTTCAATCTGGGAGGAGAAACACAGTGAAGATCAAACTGACAGCAATTCTGGGTGCGGTTGCCGCGCTTGCATTATCGGCCGCGGCGGCGCAGGCACAAACTGCGCTGAAATGGGCACATGTGTATGAAACATCGGAGCCGTTCCACACCGAATCCGTATGGGCAGCCGAAGAGATCAACAAGCGGACCAATGGCCGCTACAAGATCGACGTTTTCCCTGCCTCGCAGCTCGGCAAGGAAGCCGACATCAATCAGGGCCTGAAGCTCGGCACTGTGGACATCATCATCTCCGGGTCGAGCTTTGCGGCACGTGATTTCAAGCCGATCGGCGTTACATACTTCCCCTATATTTTTCGTGGGCCTGGTCACCTCATCGCCTATACGAAGAGCGACGTGTTCAAGCGGCTCGCAGCTGGATATGAGGAAAAGACCGGCAATCACATTGCTGCCGTCAGCTATTATGGCACACGCCAAACTACTTCGAACAAGCCGATCGCCAAATGTTCGGACATGGAAGGCCTGAAGATTCGAGTACCGGACGTTCCGGCCTATCTCGCCATGCCGCGAGCCTGCGGTGCCAACACCACACCGATTGCCTTCGCCGAAGTCTATCTGGCGCTGCAGAACGGTACCGTCGAGGCGCAGGAGAATCCGCTGACCACCATCGAAGCCAAAAAATTCTTCGAGGTGCAGAAGAACATCATCCTGACCGGCCACATCGTCGATCACCTCAATACGGTGGTTTCCAAGCAGCTTTGGTCGAGCCTTTCCGACGAAGACAAGAAAATCTTCGGGGATGTGATGCAGGAAGCCGCTGAACGGACCACGAAAATCATTGAGGGCAAGGAAACGGCACTTGTTACCGGCTTCAAGGAAAAGGGCCTGAACGTGACTGAAATCGACAAAGCCGATTTCGAGAAGAACGTCATGGAAAAGGTGAAGTTCGAGGATTTCGGCTACGAGAAGTCCGATTGGGAAGCCATTCGCGCCATCAAGGAATAACGAATGCTGGCCGGGCGGGCCTGTGCTCGCCCGGTCACCCGAGGCCGATGACCGGAGACACCCCATGTCAAATGAAGTGCACACACAGATTACCGCCGAGGAACTCGCACACTCGTTCGAGGATGCAGCGCCGGTTGCCAATATTGCCGATTATGCCATTGAGGATTGGCTGACGCTCATCATCTTCTGGCTGATGACCGGCTGTGTCTTCCTGCAGTTCTTCACGCGCTACGTCATGAACGACAGCTACGCCTGGACCGAGGAGATTGCCATCAATTGCTTGATCGGCGTCGTGTTTCTTGGGTCGGTGATGTGCGTGCGTGTTTCCCGCCATATTCAAGTGGACGTGCTCTACCACTATGTCCCGGCCCCCGTGGCACGCGTCCTGTCGGTCTTTGTCGATCTCGTGCGTATCGGTTTCTTTATCTACGCCGTCTGGTTGATGTGGCGGTACGTGGAAATTGTCGCCGATGAGCGGATGGTCACTGTGGACCTGCCGCGCAACATTGTTTTCTACGGCGTCCTTCTCGCCTTCGTCCTGATGCTGTTCCGCTCCATTCAGGTTTTCATCAGCAATATTCGCCGCGGCTATTCCGTTCTGGAACGTCCCGAAGAATTCCAGAAGATCGAGGATTGATCAATGTTATTGCTTGTCGGAACATTCCTGGTTCTCATGCTCATCGGCGTGCCGGTCGCCATCTCAATGGCCGTCGCTTCGGTCCTCTATCTCGTTTTCTTCGGCGTGGCTCCCGATATCATCGTCGCGCAGCGAATGATTGCCGGCGTTGAAAGCTTTCCGTTGCTCGCGGTACCCTTCTTCATTCTCGCAGGCAACCTGATGAACTCGGCGGGCGTCACAGGCCGCATCTATTCCTTCGCTGTTGCGCTTGTCGGCTGGATGAAGGGCGGACTGGCGCAGGTCAACATCATCGGTTCGGTCATCTTCTCCGGCATGTCCGGGACGGCGCTTGCCGACGCGGCGGGCATCGGCACGATCGAAATCAAGGCGATGAAGGATCATGGCTATCCGGTCGAAGCTGCTGTCGGCGTGACGGCGGCGTCCGCAACGCTTGGCCCGATCTTCCCGCCGTCGCTGCCCTTCGTTATTTACGGCATGATGGCCAATGTCTCCATCGGCGCCCTTTTCATGGCCGGAATTGTGCCAGGCGTCGTCATGACAGTCCTGATGATGGTTACTGTTGCAATTTTCGCCTTTATCAAAAGATGGGGCTCCGACGCACCGTTTGAGATAAAGCAGCTCCTGGAAGCCTCGCTTGAAATCGTCGTCGTCCTCGCGGTTCCGCTGCTGATCTATCTGTTGACGTTGACCGGCCTTTCCATCAACGCCTCTGTCGGGATCGCTCTCGTTATCCTGATTGGGCTCGACTGGTACTTCGACTTCTCGGCCGTCATGGCATTGATGACCCCCGTCATCCTGATCGGCGGCATGACGATGGGCTGGTTCACCCCAACGGAAGCTGCGGTTGCCGCCGTGCTCTGGTCACTGTTTCTTGGTCTCGTCCGATACCGCACGATGACGCTGTCCAGCCTTGCCAAGGCGAGTTTCGACACGATCGAAACCACCGCATCCGTCCTGTTCATCGTGACGGCCGCCTCGGTCTTTGCCTGGCTGCTGACGGTGAGCCAGGCGGCGCAGCTGTTGTCGACGGCCATTCTTTCGATCACCGAGAACAAGTGGGTATTCCTCATTCTCGTCAATCTACTGATGCTGTTCGTCGGCTGTTTCCTCGATACGATTGCCGCCATCACTATCCTGGTTCCGATTCTCTTGCCGCTTGTGTTGAAATTCGGCATCGATCCGGTCCATTTTGGCCTGATCATGACGCTGAACCTGATGATCGGCCTTCTTCATCCGCCGCTAGGCATGGTATTGTTCGTGCTGTCGCGGGTGGCCAAGCTTTCCGTCGAGCGCACAACCATGGCGATCCTGCCGTGGCTGGTCCCGCTCTTTATCGCCTTGATCGCAATCACATTCATCCCGGCGATCACCCTCTGGCTGCCAACACAACTGGGTCTGATCAAATGAGTAATACGGGCATTGCGGCAACTCTCTTCGGCGCGGAGGATCTTCGGGTCGTGGATGTGGAACTTGGCGAACTCGAACCGAACATGGTGCGGGTCAGGTTTGGCGCGGGCGGCATCTGCGGTTCGGACATGCACTACTTCCGCCATGCCAGGACCGGTGATTTCGTCGTGACTTCGCCGCTGATACTTGGTCACGAGGTTGCCGGCGAAATCATCGAAACCGGCAGCAACGTCAGCGGATTGGCGGTGGGCGAGCGGGTCGCTGTCAATCCTTCGCGCTGGTGCGAACGGTGCGTCTACTGCCATGAGGGACGCGCCAATCTCTGTGAGAACATCTACTTCATGGGCTCCGCCTCGAAGACGCCGCATATGCAAGGTGGCTTCGCCAGCGTTTTCGATGCAACGGCAGCACAGTGCGTCCGGGTGCCGGCGGACCTGCCATTCGAGGCCGCAGCACTGGCCGAGCCACTGGCTGTCTGCCTGCATGCCGTCCGCCGCGCCGGTCACGTCAAGGGCTTCTCGACCATTGTCTTCGGCGCAGGTCCCATCGGCCTTCTCACCATGCTTGCGCTCAAACATGCCGATGCGGGTTCGGTCACCATGGTCGACGTTGCAGCAGCTCCTCTGAAATTTGCTGAAGAGCTTGGCGCTGACCAGATCGTTGATCTGTCACAGGGCGAGGATCAACTGACCCAATTGGCGGCGGTAACGCCTTTCGACATTGCCTTTGAAATATCCGGAACTGCGGCAGGCCTTGCCTCGGCCATCCGAACGGTACGGCGGGGCGGCACGGTGGTGCAGGTCGGCAACCTTGCTGGCGGGACGATCCCTGTGCCCGCAAACGCGGTGATGGCGAAGGAACTCGACCTTGTTGGCACCTTCCGCTTTGGCGAAGAATTCTTCGAGGCTGTCGAATTGATCGTGGAGGGGAAGATCGATGTGCTGCGGCTGGTGACAGGCAAATACAAGCTTTCGGAAGCACCGGAGGCGTTCAGGACAGCACTCGACCGGTCGCGCAGCGTTAAGGTGGTGCTGACTGCGTAGGGTTCTTTCCCTACATCTTTTTGGCGAGAGGACAGGCAGCGACAATTTGTTGTAGAAACACTCGCTTGGCGTGGCGGTCCAAATCGGCTAACAAGCGCGGGTAAAACTGAATTTTTAACCATCCTGCGCTAGATATTCTATTCTTTCGCATGCTCAGATATCCGGAAAATAAACGTGCCGCGAGTATATATGTCGTTGTATTCACTTCCGAAAGTAATGGCATTGATGGGGTTGATCGTAGGCGTGGCGAGCGGTTGTACGACTGCTGCGACACTCGATCCGGTTACGGTATCTGCTCCGGTTTCGGAGAAGTCCGCGTCCATCGTCGTCGACGGCAGCACGGGCGTCGTGCTCTATCAGTCCAGCGCCGACCTGCCGCGCATTCCGGCATCGCTGACCAAGATGATGACGCTGTACCTGACGTTCGAGGCACTGGAGTCCGGGCGTATTACCAAATCGACGCGTATTCCGATGTCGGCCCACGCCGCATCGCAGGCACCGAGCAAGCTCGGCGTCAGGCCGGGCCAGACCATCGACGTCGATACGGCGATCAAGGCGATCGTGGTAAAATCCGCCAATGATGTCGCGGCGGCGCTAGGTGAATATCTAGGCGGAACCGAAGAACAGTTTGCTGCGCAAATGACTGCAAAGGCGCGTCGTCTCGGCATGAGGGGGACGACGTTCCACAATGCTTCGGGCTTGCCTGACCCGCAGCAGGTGACAACGGCGCGCGACATGGCACTCCTTGGTCTCGCCCTGAGGAGGCATTACCCGCAGCATTACTACTATTTCGCCACCCAGGATTTTGCCTTCAATGGAAGGTTGATCCGCGGCCACAACCGGGTGCTGAGCCAGGTTAATGGCGCCGACGGCATCAAGACGGGTTATGTGCGCGCTTCCGGCTTCAACATCGTAACATCTGTCAGTTACAATGGCCGCCAGCTGGTCGCCGTCGTCATGGGGGGCAACACTGCGAAAACGCGTGATGCCCAGGTCGTCAGCCTGGTGAACACCTATCTGCCGCGCGTTGCCTCGCGCTTTTGACCGGTTCATGCCGGGGCAGACGGGCGCCAGTATGCTCCACATTCTGAACCTGTACAGTAAATGCCAATTAGGTCAGCATGAAGAATCTCATGCTGACCTTGACGAATTCCGATACTGAAGGGGCCTAGTCCCAAGCTGGTGCGAGTTGACCCGGATTGACGATGCGGCCGCCAGGTCTTGCTAGCGCGTGAAGTGCCTTCATCTCATCTGATGACAGTTCGAAATCGAAGATCTCGAAGTTGCCTTTCGCACGTTCCTCACTGACCGTTTTCGAAAGGGCAACAACGCCGTCCTGTTGTACGAGCCAGCGGAGCACCACCTGTGCCTCGCTTTTGCCATGGGCCGCTGCGATCTCCTTGATGGCTGGGTCGCCAATTACCTTGCCGTCGGCCATGGCATAGTAGGCAGTGATGCTCATGCCAGCCTTGCGCGCCGCATCGAGCACAGGAGTCTGGTCCAGGTAGGGATGATATTCGACCTGATTGGTTACGATCGGTGCCTCGCTCAGTGCAGCCGATTCCGCCATGAGCACCGTGTTGAAATTGCTAACGCCGATATGGCGGACCTTGCCGGCATCACGAACCTCGTTCAGTGCGCCGATGCGTTCGGCCAGTGGCACGTCACTTTTCGGCCAGTGAAGCAGAAGGAGGTCGACATAGTCCGTGTTCAGCTTCTTCAGGCTCTCGTCGACGGATTGGATGAAGGCATCGTGCCGATATTTGTCGACCCAAATCTTGGTGGTGAGGAAAATATCGGCGCGAGCAACGTCCGAGCTCGCGATCGCCTCGCCAACTTCGGCCTCGTTGCCATAGATCTGCGCCGTATCGACGTGGCGATAGCCGAGTTTCAAGACTGCAGGGACCATGCGGAGCACATCTGCACCCGGCATCCGGAAAGTACCGAAGCCTATTGCGGGGATCTTTGCGCCATTGGCGTTAACATTGAACATTTGTGTTTCCTTTTGGTTCAGCAAGAGGCCAGAGCTTCGGCGGAGGAGCGCCGATCGAGCATCTGGCTCCATAGGGTCAGGCCGAGCGCGCCGGCAACAAGGAGGGCACCGACCCAAGGCGTTGCACCCAGGCCGAGCGGCGAGGCGACAATGATTCCGCCAAGAAAGGCACCGCCGGCAATCCCGAGATTGAAGGCAGCAATATTGAGCGCCGAAGCCACATCCACGGTATCAGGCGTGTGGATCTTGGCAAGTTGAACGACGTAGAGCTGCAATCCCGGCACGTTGGCGAACGACAGCGCGCCGAGAGCGGCGAGCGTTACCAATGCCCATACTGGCGATACGGCTGTAAAGGTAAACAACGCCAGAACCATTGCCTGCAGCAGGAACATCACGCTCAGCGCAGCAACGGGATTGCCATCGGCAACGCGCCCGCCAACCATATTGCCGATCGCGATGGACAAGCCATAAAGGACCAGAATCAGGCTGACCGTCGACCCGGCAAAGCCGGTGATTTCCTGAAGTACCGGTGCGAGGAACGTGAACATCACAAAGGTACCGCCATAGCCGAAGGCCGTCATGGCAAACGCGAGCAGCAGGCGGCCGCTGGCGAGCACACGGACCTGGTCTATCAGCCGCGCCGGTGCTGCCTTTGCGATCTGCGAAGGCAGCAGGAAGGCAATCGCAGCGAATGCAATAATGCCAAGTCCGGAAACAGCCCAGAAGGTCGCGCGCCATCCAAGCTGCTGGCCGATGAAGGTACCGAGCGGCACACCGGTGACGATGGCGACCGTCAGGCCCAAAAACATCATGGCAATGGCCGAAGCCCTGCGGTTGGGGGCGACGAGATCGGCTGCAATGGTGGCGCCGACGGAGAAGAATACGCCATGGGCGAAGGCGCTGAGCACGCGGGCAACAAGCAGCAGTTCATAGTTTGGCGCGAGCGCCGCCGCGGTATTGCCGACTATAAACAGTGCCATCAGGCCGAGCAGGAGCGGTTTGCGCTCTATGCGGCCGGTGAGCGCGGTAAGTATCGGTGCACCGAAGGTAACACCGAGCGCATAGACGCTGACGATGAGGCCGGCCAGGGGTAGGGAGATATTGAGATCTCCGGCAACGGTCGGAAGAAGGCCAACGATGACGAATTCCGTCGTACCGATGGCATAGGCGCTGATTGTCAACGCCAGAAGAGCGAGAGGCATTGTCCTGTCCTTGGAATGGGGGCTGCCTTGGAGGAAGCCTGATTGGGAAAATGATGGAACGAGTCCGATTGGGCTGAATATGAGCCATCCCCATTACCTTGATAATTGCCTCGTATTGCTCAATACTTGTGAACTGAATTCACAGATGAGTTGGGCGAACATGGACAACCGGGCAGGCGAGATGGACGTCTTTGTGCAGGCCGTCGAGCACAACAGCTTCTCGGCCGCAGGACGCAAGCTTGGACTGTCGCCGTCCGCGGTCAGCAAGATCATCACCCGGATCGAGGAACGGCTTGGCACGCGTCTGCTCGTGCGGTCTACGCGTACCCTGCAATTGACGCCGGAAGGGGAGATCTATCACCAGCGAGCCCTTCGTATCATTGCGGAGATCGAGGAGGCAGAGCGCGCCGTCGCCTTTGGCGCGTCCGCCGCCCCCCGGGGGTTGTTGCGGGTCAATTCGTCCGTGCCGGTCGGAGTTTGCTGCATCCTGCCGCTCGTGCCGAAGTTCCTCGAATGCTATCCCGAGGTGGAACTCGACGTTTCGCTGAGCGATGGAGTTGTCGACCTGATCGAGGAGCGGGCGGATATTGCCATTCGGGTCGGACCAATGCGCGATTCCAGCCTGAAGGCCCGCAAGCTTTTTGAGAGCCGGATGGTCGTGGTTGCCGCACCCGACTACCTGGTCAGACATGGCATGCCTGCATATCCCCGCGATCTTGGCGCACACAATTGCCTGAACTTCAATTTCCGCAGAATGCGCGAAGAGTGGCCATTCAAGGATCCGAGCTCTGGTGAAACGGAGATGTTGACCGTGTCGGGTAATTTCCTCGCCAACAACGGCGTAACCGTTCAACAGATGTGCGTTGCGGGGCTCGGCGTTGCCCGACTGGGTCTGTTCCATGTGCGTGAGGATCTTATCAAAGGCCGGCTTGTTGCCCTTCTCGAAGCCTATAACCCCGGCGACATGGAGATGACCCATGCCGTTTTTGTCGGACATGAATACCTCGCCGCACGGGTACGAAGTTTTGTTGATTTCCTGTCCGACAATATTGGTTCTTGCGCCGATGTGCCGATGCCCTTGACGAATGGCTATACCGGTTCATGATCATGACAGGTTGACACATGATTGATGCGGAAAAACTAGCAGCCGTACGTCGCGCTTATGCCAAGCAAATCCTGGCCAGCGTTGGAGTCGAGGATGCGCGCATCGAACAGGCCTTTGCACAAGTGCCACGTGAGGATTTCCTCGGTCCGGGACCGTGGCCGATCAGCCGGTTCGGCCTCGGCTACGTCTATAGCCCGAGTGCCGATCCCGCCTATATCTACACCGACGATCTGGTAGGAATTGCACCGGAAAGGCACATCAACAACGGAGAGCCGTCCCTGCACGCACACCTGTTATGGTACGCGCAGATTGCCGAGGGCGAGCATGTGGTGCATGTGGGTACCGGAACCGGCTACTACACGGCAATCATGGCGTATCTGGCTGGCACTTCCGGGCATGTGACAGGCATCGAACTGGAGCCCGATCTGGCAGCCCGGGCACGGAGTTACCTGGCCGCCCATGTAAATGTCGAAATCGTCGAAGGCGATGGCACGGCAGTCCCGTTCGCGCCAGCTGACGTGATCTACGTCAATGCCGGCGCAACACGGCTTGGGAACATTTGGCTGGACCGCCTCAAGGATGGCGGTCGACTTTTGCTGCCACTGACGACGGACGATGGGTATTCAATGCTTGGCCGCGGCAACCGTCCCCGTGGCGCCGTATTCTTGATAACGCGTGAGGGAGATGGTTTTTCCGCGCGCAGTGTATCCGGCGTGGCCATCTACCCCTGCGCCGGAATGCGGGATGCACAATCGGAGCAGGCGCTTGCATCGGCTTTTGCCGATGCTGATTTGCGACGCGTTTCGCGCCTCTACAGAACCGATGACATCCCCGACGAACGCTGCTGGCTCAAGGGAGATGGCTGGTGTCTTGCCTATGATTGAGGCAGCGAGGCGGGAATGTCGGCCTTGGCCTGCCCGGCCCGGTTCTTGAGATTGAGAAGGTTGCCGGAAAGGATCAGGGCGGCACCGACGGCCGTAAACATGTCGATGCGCTCCGCGTAAATCAGCCAGCCGAGCACGGCCATCAGCGGTACGCGCAGGAAGTCCATCGGGATGACGACCGTGGCATCGGCGTATTGCAGGGCTTTTGCCATGCAAAAATGCGAGAAAGTACCAGTAAAGGCGATCACGACGACCCAGGGCAGCGTGTGAATGGACGGCCACTGCCAGACGTGCAATGCGGGCAGGAGGCCGATCGCCGACTGGATCACCAGCATCCAGAAGATGATTTTTACCACGCTGTCGGTACGGGTCAGCGATTTGACCATGGTGAACGATATGCCGAAGGTGAAGGCCGCACCGAGGACGATCAATTGCCCGATTTCGACAGTGCCAACCCCTGGGCGGACGATGATGACGACGCCGATAATGCCGAGGGCGATCGTAAGCACCCGCCAGATGTTCAACCGTTCTCCAAGAAATGCAACCGCCATCAGGGCAGTCCAGGCAGGCGTCGTGAATTCGATGGCTATGACCTGTGCCAGAGGGATCATCGACAGGGCCTTGAGCCAGGCAAACTGCCCGGCATAATGTGCGCTGTTGCGCCCCAGATGTTGCCAGATGCGGCTGGTCTTCATCGCCCTGAAGCCGCCAGACGAACGGATCAATGGATAGAGCATGGCGAGGCCAATGACCGAGCGCATCTCCATGATCTGGAAGACGTCCAATTCCCTGGAAGCTTCACGGCCGGAAACCGCCATCATTAGGATGGCGGTGAGCGATCCCATCATCCAGATCGCCGCTCTCAGGTTGGATTGCTGCATTTCCATGGGCGAAGGCGGAACTACTTTGCGTAAACCGAGGCGAAATCGGCGAAGCCCTTGACTTCGATGGGATTGCCGGACGGATCCCTGAAAAACATCGTCCATTGCTCGCCCGGCTCGCCCTTGAAGCGGACCAATGGCGGCATGACGAAATCGACTTCGGCCTCTTTCAGGCGCTCGGCAAGCACATTCCAATCGTCAAGCGGCAGGATGACCCCGAGATGCGGCATCGGAACCATGTGGTCACCAACCTTGCCGGTATTCGTCGTCTCAAACGGCTTTCCAAGGTGCAATGAAATCTGATGGCTGAAGAAATCGAAATCCACCCAGGTTTCGGTGCTGCGACCTTCCTTGCAACCCAATACCCCACCGTAGAAGCGGCGTGCTTCGTCCAGATCGGTCACGTGATAGGCAAAGTGAAACAGCGAGCGCATGGGATATCCTGATTGGGCGGCGGGAGTGAGCCGGACCCTAGCAGCAAGGCCATGGCGAGACAATGAGCGGTTGAGGCTGCAGCCATGTTTCATTCCTGGCCGCAACCCACGCATTCACAAAACCCGATCGTATGCCCGTCTTAGCCGGTTGTCCTCTGCGGTTTGACATTCTGGTTGAGCCGAAAGAGGTTTCCAGGGTCGTACTTGGCTTTGATCGAAGCCAACCGGTCGTGATTGCCACCATACGCCTGTGCTACTCGGTCCGTCTCGTCTGCCGGCATGAAATTCACGTAGACACCTCCGGTCGCATGGGGCGCAGTGGCCGCAAAGAGGTTTCTTGCCCATTTGATTGACGCTTGCTCGTCGTTCCGGTCACGCCACCTGGTGTGAACGTTCATGACGAAGTTGGCCTCGCGATGAGGATAGGCCGTTGCGTTGGGAGCTACACGGTTGCTTGCACCGCCCAGCTGTCCGATAAAGATCTCGCACTCCCCGGTTGGCAATGTTCCAACGAATTCGATCAGAATGTCGATCAAGCCATCGCTCAGAGCCGTGAAATTGTGCGACTTCCAGTAATTGAAAGCCCCCGGCGTGAGCAGGGGATCGAACGCCGTCTGCCAGGCTGTATATGGCTGCACGCCGATTACATCAGCAACCGGTTCGCCAAGTGCTCGAAGCGGGGCAAGAGCGCCTTCAGCTTTGCTGGGCTCCCCGGCATAGCAGACGGCGAAGACCAGAATCTCCTTGCCGTGCATCTCCTCAGGCAGGAAGGGCAAAGGTGGTGCCTTACGCAACACTGCCCACACGGTAAGATCGTCGGGACAGGCTGCTGCCACGTCGCGATAGCCCATCAGCAGTTGGCGGGCTTGGGTAAATGGATGGACGATCAACCCGGATACAAGATCGGGACCAACTGGATGCAGCTTGAACTCGAACGATGTGATCACTCCGAAATTTCCGCCACCACCGCGGATTGCCCAAAACAGATCCGAATTCTCGGTGGCGCTTGCCTGAACCAACTCGCCATTGTAGGTAACCACATCTGCGGCCAACAGATTGTCGACCGTGAACCCGTATTTGCGGCTGAGCCACCCGAAGCCTCCGCCAAGCGCGAGGCCGGCTACCCCGGTTGTCGAATTGATGCCGAGCGGAGTGGCGAGGCCGAAGGCTTGTGCCTCCTTGTCGAAACCACCGAGCGTTACCCCAGGTTCTACCCGGGCGGTGCGCGCCCTTGGATCGACGCGCACGGACTGCATCGGCGAAAGGTCGATCATAATGCCACCTTCGCAAACGGCATTGCCGGAAATGTTGTGACCGCCACCGCGCACCGAGAGGAGCAATCTGTTGTCACGGGCGAAGTTCACCGCCTGGATGACGTCGCTCGCTCCATGGCAGCGCACCACAACGCCCGGTCTCCGATCGATCATGGCGTTCCAGATCGTTCTGGCCTCGTCGTACCCGGCATCTTCCGGCAGGCACACCTGCCCGCGACATTGTGCTTGAAGTGCCGTCAGCATATCGCTTGAAAGGTCGATCTTTTCGCCTTGAAGCCCGTTAAATTGAACGTTGGTCATTTTATCCCTCCCTTGCTGCGCAATGGATGCCGCGTCAGAAAGCGTTGCAATCTCGAAGAGGACGTAAGAGCGCTCTATGTCGTTCGCTTGTCTGACGCTTTGGCCGACCTGATCTTGAAGCAGCGAAGGGCGCTAAACTTGCCTGCTGGATCGCGGTCTCGGCTTCCGACAAGTATCGCGCTAGCGGATCGAGACGGCTAGTGTAGAAACTGTAGCGGTGGCAATCCTTTAAATCAGCATTGGGCAAAGGAACTGCGGCCCAGCCACTTTTCAATGGAAGTCGCGATCGACATATCACCGATCAATGAAATCGTTCCGCGTGATATTTCCGTTCTCAACGTAGACAGGCCTATCCAGGCCGAGGTCATGGCCTTGAGATCGGCCGAAACGTAGAGGTCGACGTCATGACCGGGATCGAGCGCACACAGGTCAACAGGCATGCCGGGTTTCGATACCAGCCAAAAATTCTGCTCAGCCTTTGGCAATTCCGGATAAGTGAATTCGATGACACTGCGTCTGGCCGGCAGTGCGCTGGAATCAATCTTGCGACGCATGTTCCACATGAGAAGTTTGGCATCAAGCTTTTCCAGCGTCACCTCGGCATCGACATTGCGGTGTGCCCATTTGCCCAGCTCGTAGACAATCGGCTCGAGCTCATCGGCGACCTTCGTGGTGGTGTAGCTGATTTCACCTGTCGAATGGTTTTCCGTGCGTTCCACGAGACCATTCGCTTCCATCTCCCGAAGCCGCTTTGACATAAGCGTTGGCGACATGCCGGGTACACCGCGGTGAATTTCGTTGAAGTGTATCGACCCTGACCACATTTCGCAGAGGAGCAGCAGCGTCCAACGCGGTTCCAGGACTTCGCACGCTTTCGACACTGGACAGTATTGGTTATAGCCGTCGCTTGCCATCGGACGATCTCCCAAAGCTGAAATATGCGGACTAACTCCAAGCTCGTCCAGTATAGAAACTGTAGTGGCCGAAACGCTGTGGCGTGCGGAAACACCTGAACCTCCGTTTGAAGGAACCAACTCGGCCAACTGGGAGTTGTAGGAGGCTACACTCTCGGAATCCCAAAACAGGAAGTTTGAAATGTCAATTTTGATCAGTCTCCTGATCACCGTTCTGGTGATCTTTCTCGTGCTCTACCTCATTCAGATGCTGCCGCTGGATGGCCGCGCCAAACAGATCGTGCAGGTTATCGTTATCGTGATTGGTATTATCTCACTGCTGCGTTATCTCGCAGTCTTCTAGCGCGAGTGAGAGTGAACGGCGGGGCTTCACTCTCGTCTACCTCTCCTCCAGTTGGCCAAGCAGCCAGTCCCGGAAGGCGCGGATCTTCGGCACATTGCGCCGTGCCTCCGGATAGACAAGCCAGTAGAAGTGGTCGGCCGTGCCGACAATATCGAATGGTTGGATAAGCTGGCCTTGTGCCAGCTCTGTCTCATAGAATGCGGGTGTCAGGATGCCGACACCCTGCCCGGCGATAACGGCCTTCCCCTCAAGATGCTGGTCGCCATACCGGCTGCGTGGATCTCCGCGCAAATCCGGCTCCGGAATTCCCGCTGCGGCGAACCAGAGCTGCCACCAGGGATCGCTCGGATCGACAATTGGCAGCTTGAGCAGATCAGCCGGAGTTTTCACACCGCCGATCGATGCCGCAAGCGCCGGATTGAGCATCGGCGTAAAATCGGCGTCGAATATCTTGTGCGCGATCATGCCCGGCCATCGTCCGCTGCCGGAGCGAATGCCGACGTCAGCATCTTGTCTTGAAAAATCAACAATTTCGCGGGTTGCTTGCAGCCGGACAGCGAGTGCGGGCTGGGCGAGCTGGAATGAGCCAAGGCGAGGAACCAGCCAGTTCGCAGCGAAGGTTGGAATTGTCGTAATGGTCAGAACACCGTCGGCATTCTCGCGAGTCGCGGCAATGGCCGCGCGCATCATGTCGAAAGCCTCGCTGATGACGGGCGATAGCCGCGCCCCGATCTCCGTCAGGGTGACCTGGCGGGGACGCCGCAGGAAAAGGGCCGTTCCGATCCGTTCCTCAAGGAGCTTGATCTGATAGCTGACCGCGGCCTGGGTCATGCTCAGCTCTTCGGCTGCCTTGGTGAAGCTGCCATGGCGGGCAGCCGCCTCAAAGGCACGGATTGCGGCAAGTGGCGGAAGGTTCATGGGAAATCTCACATAAGCTGTACTTATGCATGATACTTGGCGTTTTGTTGGAAAACAAGCTGAGCAAGGTGCATCTAGTACTCAACTTTAGAGACGCAGAGCGTCGCCAACATTCGGAGTTGAGGTCATGAACACTGTATCGTCACCAGTTTCGCAAGCCGCCAGCCACGTAATCTGGTGGAGCAGGATTGCCCATCAAGGCAAATCCGAAGTCAGGCGCGAAACTCCACCTCATATCGACACCGACGAATTTTCGGATCACATGTTGCGCGATGTCGGGTTGCGCGATGGCCGGCCCGTACGGGGCGACCGGTCGGATCCAGACGATCTGAATTCCGTGCTTAGGGACTACACCAAACGGTCGCTGTAACGGTGAAAGGTTTCAGGAGTCGAAATCGGTTTCGAGCCGCTTTTCGAGAGCAACAAGGTCATCGGGAAGCGGCATGCCCATGGCCTTGAGCTCATTCAGTTGTTCGCGCAGGTTCTCATGGATCTCATGGGCATCCGTTGGCCGCTGGACCATCGCTTCAAGCAGGAGGGCAATCCGTGCCTTGATGTCTTCGAATGCCATGACGCTTCCTTTCACACAGGCTGTAACCGGCCCATGGTAACAGATTATGCATCGCCGGAATATTGCGTATCAGAGACCTTTTCCATCCAATCCGCCGATTTGCCTTCCACCATTTCCTGCATGGCGATGTGGGCCATGGTCGTTGTGGGGCCAGCGCCGTGCCAGTGTTTTTCGCCGGGTGGAATCCACACTGTGTCGCCAGCCTTGATTTCGCGCAACGGCTCGCCCCAGACCTGAACACGCCCCGCGCCGGAGACGACATGGAGTGTCTGGCCCAGCGGATGCGAATGCCAGGCCGTGCGCGCTCCAGGCTCGAACCTGACGATCACCGCCTGAATCCGGGCCGGTGCGGGTGTCTCGATGATAGGGTCCTGCCACACCGTTCCAGTGAACCAGTCGGACGGTGCCCGGCGGGACGGAACTGTGCCAGCTGCCTTGATCTCCATCACGCTTCTCCCGTTGATTCCGGTACCGCCTCTTGATCCCCGGATGCCGATTTCGCCATCGCTGATGCTACCACCGAATCGAGAAATCCCGGAAAACGTTTTTCCAGATCCTCGCGCCGCAATGTGAGCAGGCGTTTGGTTCCGTCGGGCCGGACGCGAATGACGCCCGCCTCGCGCAGTTTTGCCACGTGATAGCTTAGCGCGGTCTTCGAGCCGAGCTGAAGGAACTGGCCGCATGTCATGGCCCTTTCACTGTTGCTGGCAAGAATGGCAATCATCGCAAGGCGCGTTTCATCGCCAAGCGCTGTCAGGACGGCGGGGAAAGTGATGTCCTCGGTCGCAGGGTGAGGCAGGTAATTTGTCATGGGCGTTTAATAGCAATTGGTAGCAGAGATTTCAATGTTCAACGTTTATTGAACTTTCCGCTTGACTTTCGCCGGAGAAGCTCGCTTAGTTCAAGGATCATTGAACATTAGAGTGGCTCCCATGGATATTCGTCTTATCGGATTGGCGCTTGGCGCATTTGCAATTGGCATTGAAGGGTTTGTGGTCGCCAGCCTCCTGCCACAAATTGCCGGCGACACCGGTGTCACGCTGATCGAGGCGGGCTATCTCGTTGTTACATATGCCTTTGCCTACGCGATCGGCTCTCCGGTTGTTGCCGCGCTTACCGGATCGCTGGACAGGCGATCCGTGCTGATCGGCGGCACACTCGTTTTCGTCGCCGGTGCATTGCTGGCCGCAGTTTCCCCAACCTATCTGATGCTGATGGCAGCGCGTCTGCTGATTGCCGTGATGGCCGGCCTATATGCTGCCACGGCGCAGGCGACCGCCGTTGCGATTTCCGAACCGCATCACCGCGCTCGCGCAATTGCCGCCATAGTAGGTGGAACTACCCTTGCGGTGGCATTCGGTGCGCCACTTGGGGCATTTATCAGCGGGCTTTTCGGATGGCGGGGTACCTACCTGTTCATTGCTCTGGTTGGAACGTTTGCAGCAGTTGTCGTCTGGTTCGTGCTGCCGCGTGGTCTTTACGCCGACCGGCTAACGATTGCGCAGCGGCTTGGCGTCCTTCGCCACCCGGGCCTGCTGCCGGCGCTCTTGACCATGCTGCTCTACATGACCGGTCCGTTTGCCGTATACACCTACATCGCGGCCGTTGCCGTCGACGGTACGGGATTGAGCCACTCGCTGTTACCCGTTGTGCTCCTTGCCTTCGGTATCGGCGCGGCCATCGGAAATGTGCTCGGCGGCCAGCTGTCCGACCGCTTTGGTGCAACGCGAACTGTCGTGATGGCGTCGGTCCTCAATGCTGGCGTGTTGATGTCGGTGAGCTGGATCATGACGCTGCCCGATGACGTCGCCGGACCGAGCCTGGTTGCGATCATGGTATTATGGGGTGTCATCGCCTGGATGTTCCCGCCAGCTCAGGCGAGCCGGGTTCTGGCCATAGCTCCGGAGGGTGCACCACTTGCCCTGTCGCTGAATTACTCGGCCCTTTACCTAGGCGTGGCTTTCGGTTCGATAATAGGCGGGCAGATTATTGCCCATATCGGCCTTGCATATCTTGGCTGGATCGGCGGCCTCTTTCCGCTGTTGGGTCTGGCGGTCATGCGGATCGCAAAGACCAACGTCCGCAAGGAGGAACTGTCGCTCGCATGACGCCGTTGCAGCGGGCTATTCGCCCTTTTCGGTCTTGTGCCCGCTGGTTTCGGTGATGGCGATGCGAAAGTAGACTGGCTCCAGCGAACGCTCGTGCTCTTTGACGATGGTTTTTACGTAGCCGGGCTGCCACCATTCTGCTTTCTTGCTGAGAAGTGCATGGGCAGTACTTCTCGCATCAATGTCGTCTGGCC
Source organism: Phyllobacterium lublinensis (assembly GCF_020164435.1). Lineage (GTDB taxonomy): Bacteria > Pseudomonadota > Alphaproteobacteria > Rhizobiales > Rhizobiaceae > Phyllobacterium > Phyllobacterium lublinensis. The sequence goes on from NZ_JAIUDQ010000002.1 coordinate 311,679, forward strand.
CTTTTGTCAGCTCCTCGAAGCGGCCAATGACGACGACACTCTGCCACTGGTTGGTCGCGGAAATCTCATCGAACTCGACACAGACACGTGGGTTGGCACGCATGTAGTCAACCTTTTGACCGGACGTCGTGAAGGAATAGAGATATACGCCGTTATAGGCGAACGATAGCGGCACGACGTATGGCTGGTCATCCTTGGCGCAAGCAAGTCTGCCGATCGTGGCCCGTTCAAGCAACTCCCGTATTTCCTGCCGTGTCATTTCTGTGATGATCATGATGCGCGCTCCAACGACAGAATTTCAGTCCCGCGAACGACCGTCAAGGACTTTTCGACCTCCGCGCGCAATACCTATTTGACAGGCACAACTGCCAGGGTGCGAGCCTCCCGGAACGAGATGAGCCTGTGATGTCTTTCGTCCCAGAGGACAAGTTTGACGCATCGCAGACTTTCCAGGATCGTGATGCGTCCGACATCGGCAAGCTCCGGATAGTCCTTGAGCACCTCAGGCAGCCGGTAGCAGGGAACCCGGCTTGAGAGGTGATGAACGTGATGAATGCCAATATTGCCGGTCATCCAACGTAACAGACCGGGCATGACGTAATGCGATGAGCCGTGCAGCGCAGCCTCTTGAAATTGCCAATCATCGCCTTTGGACCAATGTGTTTCTTCGAACTGATGCTGCACGTAGAACAGCCAGATTCCCGCAGCACCGGCCAGTGTGACTATCGGCAGGTGGACGAGCAGAAACGGACCGATACCGATCAGCCACATCAGCACGATTGCCATAACGGCGATGCCGAGATTGGTCGCCATCGTGGAAACCCAGGGTTCCGCACCGGAGCGCATCATGCCGATGGGCAGCCGTTGCTTGATGATAAACAGCCATATCGGTCCGATACCGAACATCACGGCAGGGTGGCGATAGAGCCGGTACCCAAGGCGGCCCCAGCGCGAAAGCGCGCGATACTCGGCCACGGTCAGCGTGGTTATGTCGCCGTCGCCGCGCTGGTCAAGATTGCCCGTGGAGGCATGATGCTGTGCATGTGAGCGGCGCCAGTAGTCATAGGGCGTGAGTGTGAGAACGCCGATGACGCGTCCGGTCCAATCGTCTGAATGGCGATGTGCAAAGAAGGAGCCATGACCGCAATCGTGCTGAATCATGAACAGTCGCAGCAGGAACCCCGCTGCAGGAATGATCAGAACCAGCCCCCACCAGAAACCGTAGCTGACAGCAATCCCGCAAAGCGCCCAGAAGACGGCAAACGGAACGATGGTTACCGCGAGCTCGAACGCGCTGCGTCCCCGATGCGGCTTGCGGTAATTGGCCAGAATTTTGGGCCAGGAACGTTCGACGGGATTTGCGGAAGGCAGAATTTTTTCAGGGGAAGAAGATTTCATCGGCCATAATAGGCTGGGCGCGATGGAGCACGCAAGGCCGGGGATCGAGAAAACATCTGAAGGTGAGAAATTAGCCTTGGGTTATTTCGACGGCCGCTATTGTTGTGTCTGTTGCGTGGCCCGCCAGTTGTCTTTCTCGTTCTCGTCGGGCGTCATCGCGCGATAGAACCAAAGTCCCCTGTCATGATAGCGAAGCCGCATGATGCGGCCCCGGATCATGTCGCCGCTGAGCGATTGCACTGGCTTGTCAGCCGAATAGGGCCGCCACTCCGAGCCATATACAATTCGTGAAACCAATGGCCACATCCTGCGCCCCTTTTTGCCCGGCTCATTTTTAGGTGTATTCTAACGAACCGCCGTGACTGGACCGTGAACGACGTTCGAGACTCTTGTCCAGCCCATCGTGCCCTGTGCCGCAGCAATGTCACGAAGATGGAAACCGGGACTGCCAGCAGCGGTACCGGATCAGTGCCGAGACGCCTAGTCTGATGTGTTCCGAGCTTTTTGCAGCTCGGCGCAAGCTCAATCGAACTGATTAGGGGTTTCCCCGTGAAATAGTCCGACTTGCTTATCACGAGCTCGGCCCAAATCACGTTATCGATTATGCAGGGGGCAGTGGGGCAACACAGGAATGATGAGTAGTCAGCTTGGGTTATCAGGCGTACTAAAAGATCAATCGGAGGCAATCGAAACACTTAGTTTGGACTACGCAGTGGAACGCACATTGATCGCGGGCATTCTGGCCGGATTGGCTAGGCGCGGCCTCGTAGAACAGGTCGACTTCGATTCAATTGTGCAGGTCGGTTCCGCCTTGGGGAGTTCTGATTTCGCCAAGCGCCTGTCGATAAGGATCGAGATGCTGCGAAGCGGCATGGCGGGCGTGTCCTAGTCCGCACGAGGTTTTCTCGGTGTTTACGTCACAAGGACGAACGAGCCGATCAGAAATTTAGTGCAAATATTGAACTATTTTTCTGGTGTCGATTTTTCATCGTGATGGGCCCCGGTTTTGTCATATTGGCCGCAAGTCTCCCGGTCGCGCCGCTTTCTGGACGATGATGTCCGCGTCGCCGCATTGGTCGATCGGAACGTTGAGCGCCAAGCTCGCGTTAAAACACCTTTCGAAGGTCACCCTCGGCCGGCTCCAAGTCGCGGTCCGAACAGTTTTCATTGCGCGATTGGGCGTGATGTCGATTCTGCTTTGTGTTACCGCAGAAGTATGTGATTTCTCGAAATCATCCAGGAACCCACCAGTACAAGAATCACGATCGATGCCTGACCCTTTCGTTGCATTTGGTCGAAGGTAGAAGGAGTGAGACGTTGGCCAAGATGGAAGGAGGATGCCGCTGCGGCCGTGTAAGGTGGCGCATCGAGTGCGAGCAACCTCCTCGCACCTACGCATGCCACTGTTCGGACTGTCAAACCTGGAGCGGAAGCGCCTTCAGTCAGCAGGCGATCGTGGCGCGCGAGCGTTTCGAATGTGTCGGTGATGTCGGCCAGTTCGATTTGCCAAGCGCGGACGGCCAAAGAACATCCATCCAGTTCGCCTGTCCGACATGCTTCACGCGGCTTTACAATACCAACAGCGCCCGGCCCGGCCTTGTCGTCATCCGGGCTGGTACCTTTGACGCAAGTCATGAACTCACCATCGTTGCCCACATCTGGACCAAGCGCAAACAACCATGGCTGATCATCGATGATCGATGGCCCACCTGGCAGGAGAGTGCGCCGCAGGCGGAATTGTTTCGGCTGATTGACGCCCCGCCAGTTAAGGACCTGCCGCCAAACTAGTTCACAATAGTGGAACCAATCGCGGGGCTCGATGTTGCCTTGTAAAGGAGCAATGAAAATGGCCGACAGGCTCCGTCAGTCAGAACACGGTCGCTAACGAACGCTGTTTAAGGAGCAGGTTTCATGAACAAGTACCATCTGGAGAAACAGGTAACAGAGACTGCCAAGGAAGCCCGACAGGGCCTTCTTGGGCGACCTATGCTTTTCGTATTGTTGGGAGGGCTGTTACTCGCCTTGGCTGCATGGGGACTAGTGGAGCTTTATGGCGAAAACATCGATCGTGATCCGGTCACGAGCGGGCAGGCAACGCCAAATCAGACCGGAGCGCCTTCGGGCGCCGGGACAGATACGCCCAACTCGACTAGCGCCCCGACAAACCAGAATCCGGCACCGCAAACCGGCAATGGCGGAGAAACGCAAGGTCAATGAGTTTGATTTGATCGTCCCAATCGCCGCCGATCAAGCTTAGGCAAGGCGTGCACACGGTCTCGTAAGCTGATTTTGCGAAGTCACGGCTCTGGCCCGCAACCATTCACCCCAATTCGTGTTAGGATCATGCACGAAGTTTGGACAGAAAGGCAGGTCAGATGATGATCCACACCAGACGCTCTCCAACGCACCTTGTTTCACTCGAGTCGCAGGATATTGATTGGCTGACTAGGGAAATGACGCATCAACTGGGCAGGGATGAGATGCGCCTCGCTGTATCGAGCTCGAAAAACCAGGAGCGCGAGATCTCGAAGGACATCGATCACGAGAGTCGTATCCTGGCAGCGTTGAGGGCAAGCAATCAGGAATGAAGGGGAGGATGTCAGAAATGAAAAAAGGATTGATCGCAGTTTGTCTTGCGCTTCTGGCATTTCCCGCGCAAGCGTTGGACAGCACAGTCGTGGTGACTCCTATTTTCAAAACGATGCGCACAATAGCTGATCAACCCATTGAACTCCCGCAAAAGAACGTTGAAGTGGTTGTCTCGACATACGATATCGCGCCAGGAGCGATGCTACCTGTTCATCAGCATCACTATCAACGATATGCCTATGTTCTCGCAGGAACGCTTACCGTCACCAATCTCGAGTCCGGCAAGAGCGCTACGTTCACGGAAGGCGATTTCGTGGTGGAATCGCGGTCCGAGTGGCATCAGGGCGCAAACAACGGCACAGAGCCGGTGAAACTCCTAGTTATCGATCAGATCGAGCAAGGCGCCGAGACCGTTACCTTGAAAAATTGAACGGGGGTCGTTCCGGCGCCCCGCCAACGGTCCGGTCAAACAGCCTCAATCGATGATTTGTGCGCCTTGCGCCCTCAGGCGCTCAAGGTTCTCCTTCATTTCCTGTAGTTGTTCGGGGGAGTGACCTTGCCACTGCGTAACCTCGCCGGTGACCCGCAGCGGCTCCCGAGAGCGGTAGGATTGCGTCGGATTGCCTGGGAACTTCTTGTCGGTCAGATTGGGGTCGTCCATGATCGGACCGGTTGGCTCGACGATGTAGATCCGTCCCGGGCTGTCTCCCGCGGCAAGCTCAGCGCCCCAGATTGCGGCATCCAGAGTGCCAGTAAAATAAACCCAGGATGACGGCGTGCCTTCGCCAAAATTGGATCTGAAGCCAACCACGATGAGGTCTCCTGGCTTTAGATCTACCCGGGTGCCATGGTAGAAACGTTTGGGAGTATCGCTGTCGCTGGCTGTCATCCGTTCGTCACAGATCGCTTGTCGTGGAATTGTACTCCCGCTAACGCACATTGTTTAGGAAGGAGAGTAATGGCGCACCCGACAGGATTCGAACCTGTGACCTCTGCCTTCGGAGAGCAGTGATTGAACGATCGAAACGTTCAGACATGTCCACAAATGTATTTTACTATCAATATGATAAGAAATATTTGTCCACTCTTGTCCCGTGATGTACGCAGATATATATTTGACAGATATTTGACGATTTCAGGAGCTGCAATGGCGAAGACCCTAAGAGAAGCGAAGCTCACAACGCCTAGTGCGCGTAAAGAACTGTTATCTGGTGTCCATTGGCGGTCGATCGATCCTGAAACCCACCTCGGGTATCGGAAAGGCATACGCGGAGGCCGGTGGCTGGTACGGTGGTATTCAGGCGAGGGGAAATACCAGCAAGCCACGTTAGGGACGGCAGACGATGTGATAACTGCGGATACCCTATCGTATGCTGCCGCTGAAAAGGCAGCTCGCAAGCATGTGAACGCTGCACGGCTCGAGGCTAAGGCGAAGGCTGGCGGGCCATTGATGACAGTAGCTCTTGCTGTTCATCAATATATTGCAATGCGCGATGCAACTGAGAGCAAACGCTCGGGCAAGAAAACCCGGTCGAATGCATCGCAGCGGCTCGGCAAGCACGTAACGGGGACGCCGCTATCAGAAATTGCATTACATGCTTTGACAGAGCAGGACCTTAAGGCATGGCGCTCAGATCTGTCCGAAATGAAGACCTCTACCGCAAATCGTCTCATCAACGATCTGAAGGCTGCGCTTAATTCCGCGTGGCAAAACAATAGAAGCCGCCTCCCGCCTGACATTTCGACAACCATCAAGCACGGCCTTAAGGCGGCTCAAGCACACGATGAGGGTGAGGACGTTGCCCGTGAAAATCAAATCCTCACAGATGCAGACGTAGGCAGACTGATCAGAGCGTCACAAATTGTGGACGATGCGCAGAGTTGGGACGGCGATCTTTATCGGATGGTGCTCCTCCTCGCAGCTACGGGGGCCAGATTTTCTCAGCTTACCCGTCTCCGCGTTGCAGATGTCCAGAAAAGCCGCCTGATGGTTCCAACAAGCAACAAAGGCCGGGGCATCAAAGTCAACAGGATTGCAGTTCCTGTAGGTGACGACGTGCTTCAAGCGCTCATTCCAGCGACGCAAGGCAGGTCTGGCGACGAGCTGCTCCTGATCCGCTGGAGGCACAAACAGAAGCCTGGCAGTATGGAATGGACGCGAGATATCCGAGGCCCGTGGCAGGCCACTGAGTTGACGCCACCGTGGCAGGAAATTCGCAGGGTATCCGAGATGAAAGACGTCATCCCTTACGCTCTGAGACACTCGTCTGTTGTACGCGGGATACGCGCTAATCTTCCAATCCGACTTGTTGCTGCTCTTCACGATACGAGCGTCCAGATGATTGAAAAGCATTATGCCCGTTGGATTGTTGACGGGCTTGACGAATTGGCAGCGAGGGCAGTTGTACCCCTGATCCCCCACCTGGAGGGCGACAGCGTCGTGCAGTTGGGCGGGAAAGCAGCATGGACAGCGACGCCATAAACAGCATCGTGCCCTCTGACGAACTCCAGGGGCATTGCTTGGAGCCCTCGCCGTCCAGTGCGGAGATTGCGCGCCATGCCTAACGAAAACGATTCCATTTCACAGACGCCAACCTGGATACTTTCGCCGACATCATCCATTCCCTTGCGGGAAAGAGCTGCAGCAAGAAAGGCGTTGGCCGAGGCAATCTCGCAACGCGAAAGCAGCCCAGCGTTGCATAAAGCCTACTGGAACGCGGTCCTTGAGGTGAATGTAATTCCGGGCAATTCCAGTCGAGATATTGCCGCGAAATGTTTGCGGGACCTGCGGCGCTCGGGCGATCGTGAGGGTGCCAAAGCTCTCCTACGGCTTATAAGCGGGAAGGGCCCCGGTCGGCCCACGTCTGATCTCGAATACTATGGTTTGGCAGAGAGATTTGCTTTGGAGCGCTCGAAATTGAGGGAAGACCGTAAGGGAGGGCGCGTATCAATCAAGGAAGTCGAGAAAAAGATCTTTGATGATAGCGGAATTTCGGTATCGAAAATGCGACGGGCACGCCGAAAGTTCGGTGATTTGGCCGAAGCACGTGTCGAGGCAAGGTGCTCACTCGCGAAAATATTCGGAAAATAAGGGGCATTTTCGGTCAGGGATCGTAGAAGACAACGTGTCGTCCATGACTATAATGGGAGGCTACTTCAACAATGGTTGTGAGGTAGCAACATGGGATTCCCAAAGATTTCAAATACGGCCAACGGTTATGCAACCGTTTCGGTCGCACCTCTAAAACGGGTTGCGCTTGATATTCCGAGCACGGTTGACGCGTCAGGTCTATCTAGAGCGCAAATTTACAAAGACTTACGCGCTGGAAAGCTCGCGGCCTACAAGAACGGTAGCCGGACGCTGATTTTTCTCGATGACCTTGAGGGATATTTGCGTAGATTGCCACGCGCGGAATTTCGTCCACTGGACGATGAGGCTGAACTGAATGTTTCCAATGAAGATGGCCGCCTGGAAACGGATGCACCCGATGCAGCGACGCCGGCGTCGACATTGGGCGGTAAAGCGCGGCATCAGCAAACACAGAAATGACGAACCGCCGGCTGGTGACCGGCGGTGCCGAGCAACTGAGAGCATTTTGCAATGTGCGCATAATATGTTGCTCTGATTCCGTTCCGTCAAGCCCACGTGGTTCTTCAACTCGAATGAGGAACCGAAATGCGAATTCGCGCGCCACAGGCCGAACGCGGCTTAGACCTCTACGAAACTTCGCCCGTTGCCGTTCACGCCCTGCTTCGGACCGAGCGACTACCGCAAAACATTTGGGAGCCAGCGTGCGGGCCTGGCGCAATTGCGCGTGCTTTGCGCGCTGCGGGTCATCATGTCCTTGCTACCGACATAGTCGACTACAAGTCACCCGACCAAGATTATTCGGGTTGGGATTTTCTACTTGAGCATTCGCTTCCTGACGGCATCCAGGCAGTCGTTACCAATCCGCCATTCGCTATTGCCGACTCCTTCGTCACGCATGCGCTAGATTTGTGCCCGCTCGTCGCAATGCTGTTGAGGTTAGACTTTCTGGAAAGTGTCAAGCGGTCATCGATACTTGAGGGAGGATTTCTTTCTCGGGTTTACGTTTTTCGCGACCGCCTGCCAATGATGCACCGGGCGAATTGGCAAGGTCCCAGAGCTTCAAATCCGACCGCATATGCGTGGTTCGTCTGGGACCGCGCCCATCAGGGTGAGGCAACGCTTCACCGTATATCAGCGAGGGCGCCAACGTGAGCGGTTGCAGACAATCGAACGCAACATCGATGATGGAGCTCACCGCTTACGATCGCCATTGGTGTGAGGGCACTGACAGGAGACGCAGGCCGGCACTTTTTGAACTGCTCGGGGAGGCGCCCACTCCTTGTGGCGAGATTTCCACGGCACTGCTTGGCGATCCGAGCACTGCTGGCCGTCGGAAAGTCAGGTCGTCTTCGGCTTACAACCTCGTTTTACCTTTGGGCCACCACGAGAGGGGCCGCTGGTGCAATTTGGACCCAGCTACGGGCAGAAATATCTTCAACCTTGTCTCTTATGGGCCACGACATGCTCGCAAGGACCATTAAAATGGCATCACTCGAAAAAATAGTTCTTTTGCTCGGTAGTGATCATCCTTTCGAAGCTCTCGCGGCGCGCGACGCGCTAATAAAGCGCCTCGCGCGCGAGGGTCGCGATCTGCACTGGTTCGCCAAGCAGGCAGACCTGTGCATCGCCAGTTCCCACGCCGATAAAGGAGGGACTGCAGACGCCAATAGTACCGATGAAATTGATCACCAGGCAGCTGCCAAGTGGCTGCTAGATCAGTTCGGATCTTTCTTGAGCCCGAACCAGCGGGACTTCTGTAACACCATTATGCAATGGGTCGGGGAGCCGACAGAGAAACAGGCAGGATGGCTGAGCGCTCTCCTGCGCAAATACGGATATCGCCCATGACGCCGCTGGAACTTGCCCTGTTCTACGTGTCGCAAGGTTTCACGGTCCTGCCCGTCAATCCTGTAAATAAACACGCGCTGACGAGGAACTGGACCAATACGGCGGGAAAGGGGGCGCCCGGATCGTCGAAGGATCTGGATCAGGTGCGGACTTGGTGGGAACAATGGCCGAACGCTTGCGTCGGTCTCCGCGCGGGTAAGGTAAACGGCTTTGTGGTGATTGACGTCGACAAGCATGGCCTCTCCGACGGGTTCAAGACGATCAAGGCTTTCGAAGACATAGATTCGAACTTGACGGCTACAGTGCTTACTGCCGGTAACGGGCATCACATCTATTACGCCTATCCCGGCGAACTTAAGTCGGGCACGCTGGGCGAAGGAGTCGACTTCCTTGCCGAAGGCCGGATGGTAATCGCGCCGGGTTCGAAGCGCTCAGACGGCACGCCATACCAGTTCGTCAACGGGCACGACCTCACAGCCCTGGCGCCGCTGCCGGGATCAATCCTGGCGAAGTTGAAACGGTTCCCCGGACAGAAGAAGCTAGACAGCTGGTCGGAGAAGATCCGCGCCACGCCGGAAGGGCTGCGGCACAATGTGGTGCGGGACGCCTGCTGGGCGCTGGCGCATGAGGTTGCAGCAAAGAGGCTGGAAGAGCCAGAGTTTCGCCAGCGCATCGCCGACATGGCGGGAACCTGCATCCCGCCGCTCGACAGGCTCGACACCGAGAACCTGATTGAAAGTGCCTTGCGCAAAGCCCGCGAGGGAAAGGCTGGCGGCGCGAAAGAAGCCCGCTTCACGCTGCCAGATTTCGAGCCTCATGAGGATCCTGTCAATGCAGCAGAATTGCTGACCGGAATTGGCACCGCGTTGCAGGCCTATCTGTCGATCAATGGCGACCAACTCGTCGCGGTGGCATTGTGGATCGTCCATACCCACTGTCTCGAAGCGACTGATTATACGCCGCGCCTACTCATCCGCTCCCCAACCAAGAGATGCGGCAAGTCCACCCTGTTAAGGATCATTGGCAAGCTGGTGCGCCGCCCGCTTCCCCTGTCCGGAGTGACGGCGGCAATGTTGTTCCGCTCTATCGCCGCCTTCAGCCCGACGCTGCTGCTTGATGAGGCCGACAATGCCGGGCTGTCGCACAACGAGGAGCTTCGCGCTGTCCTCAACGAAGGTGTGTACGCCGAGGCGATCATAGGCCGCACGGTCGGCGATGACCACGAACCAAAGCTTTTCCCTATCTTCGCTCCCGCAGTTTTGGCGGGGATCGGTAACTTGCCGGTTACCCTAATGGATAGGTCCATCACCATCGAAATGCGGCGCAAGCTGAAGTCGGAGACGAAGGAACGGTTCGACCGCCGCCGGATCGATCACCTGACGGCGCTTGGCAGAAAGGCGGCAAGGTTCGCTGCTGACAACGTGCTCACGCTGTCCGTTGCCGATCCGGAAGTCCCGGAAAGCCTGAACGACCGTGAGCTCGATGGCTGGCGGCCACTGCTGGCGATCGCCGACCTGGCAGGTGTGGGGTGGGGCGAGAGGGCGAGGACGGCGGCAGTTAATCTATGTGGGCTGGCCGACGACAACGATGATGAAGAGCCGTCCCTGACCCTGTTGGCCGACTGCTTCAGAATTTTCGAAGACCTCAAAAACAGAGGCAAGGCCGACTATGAGCCGGACCTAACCAGTGGCGTCGAGGCCGAGATTCCAAGTGCTGAGCTGATGCAGCAGTTGCACATGCTTGAGGATCGATCGTGGAATGAATGGGGCCCCATGCGTAAACCGATTACCCAGCACGCAATTGCCCGGCTACTGAGGCCATACGACATCAGGCCGGGCAATGTCGGTACGAGGCAAAACCGTGCCAAGGGATATCTCTGGGCGACCTTCAATGATGCATGGAACCGCTACGGAGGTCGACCATGAGCGTACTCCCCCTTCAATCCGTACATCCGTTCACAGCATTGATTTCATTGGCGCTTTTGGCTTTCGTAAGCGTTCACCGACAGTGTTTTGTGCACGCTTTGAAATGGCGAAACTCCAATGAAATCAACGTTGTGAACGGATGTACGGATTGAAAGGCAATACGAGGCGATTGCGGCACCTGCCAAAACTGGAACCGCGAACACAGAGGATACGAAAATGAAAGTCTCTCAAGATTATGCTGGCTCATTTATGTCGGCAACCTGGCTGGGTGCCTTCCTCAAGGAACACGGCCTTAGAGAAGTTACCGCGACTATCAAAAGTGTGCGTCAACACGAGTTTAAGCAGGGTGAGAAGCCCAAGTACGTGCTGGCCCTGGTTGACAAAACGATGGAGGTGGCAGTCAGCAAAACCAATGCCCACGCCCTCGCCAACGACCTTGGCGACGACGCAGGCAACTGGCCCGGTAATAAGGTTGTGATATCTACCAGTTTTGGTCAAACGCCAAATGGCCAGGGCCACATCATGAACATGCGTGGCATCCTGACAGACCAGCAGTCCGGTGTGCACGTTATGCCGAAAACCCAGACACAGGGCAATGGCTACGCGGCGGCATCTCAACCCGCGGTTGACCAGCCATCGCGACCGAAGAGCAATGCGTCCGCCGAGCTTAACGATGAAATCCCGTTCTAATGCGTTGTTTGTACGCGTGGTTGTTGTCGCAGCCGCGCGTACTAGCCATTGCTCGCAGCCCTGGAACAAAGCTCTCAACGAACCGCGTGACCGTAGAGACAAATTCACGATGAGGTATTATAATACCGCAATGCTTACAGCCAGACAGGAAGCTTTTTGCCGTTCCCTTGCTGAGGGGCACTCACAATATGAGGCCTACCAGAAGGCAGGCTATCGATCGATGGGACGCAACGCGACCGACGCCCACGCCGCTCGGTTGGCAAGAAATGGCAAGGTGGCTGACAAGGTAGCGGAATTGAAGGGACAGGCAGCAATACGGACAGAAAAGACCGTTGCCAAGCTGGTTGCGGAACTTGACGAAGTTATTGTTTTTGCACGGCAATGCAACAATCCATCCGCGATGGTATCCGCCGTTGCGACGCAAGCGCGGTTGCTCGGTCTCGAGGCTCCAAGGCAGCTCGAGATCGCCCACAAGCCAGCGCCGCTGCCGACACGGACAATTGAACTGTCCCAGGAAGAGTGGATAGCACAGTTCTCCACGCCGCTCCGGCTGCCAAGGCCCGGCGCACCTTCAAAGCGCCTCAAGCAGATCCGGGCGAAAGAGCAACCGAAAGTGCTTGCTGTCCAGGAAATCGCCGCCGAACCGCCGGATCCGTCGGGGGCGCAAACTTGGGTACCTAGAGAGATTTGCCTCGATGATGATGAACAGTAAGACAGCGACAAGCGCCTATCCGGTCACTCGGGCTCGGCTTATCGCCGACCTGAAAGAAATCGCCACCGAAGCGAAGAAGCATGGCGATCTGGCTGCTGCCGATGAGGCACTTGAACTCGCATGGCGCATTGCGGAAGCCGAGTTCGAGAACCACACGCTCCAATAGCGAATGGCGGGATTGGCTATGACGGATTACCGGAGGGCTTCTGGAAGACGGTAGAGCAGGCGCCGAGCAGCTGGCCATCCGGCGTCGACAAACGCTTCCAGCACCTCGACCAAGGCGATCCGTCGATCCGGATCGTCGAAGAGTTCGCGGTGGTCCGCGATCGTTCGTCCGATCATTTTCACGAACTGATCTGCGCCCAACGACTCAAATTGATAGCCGTGCACTTTACCCCCTCGTAGCAGCGCGTGGGACGTGAGGTCGAAGACCATAGCTGGATCGCCGGGAGTAAGGAAATCCAGAAGCTGCAGCATGTAGTAGATGGTCTTGGGCGTTGCGATATCCCCGATCCGCAGAAAGGTCTTTTCGTTGTCTGCGAGGTAGCGCTTCCGGTAACTGGTTTCTGCCAACGCGCGCGGCTCCTCGCCTTTCCGGACCTCCGGAGCACCGACCGCAAAAAAGAACTGGTCGGACATTTGGTCCAGTAGCGCCGCGTCGTCGGAAGCTTCGACATTGCGGGCGTCCGTTTGGTCGGCACGATCGAGGGCAATGTATTCTTCAAGGCCGCGGGCCGAGCGATCGATGACTTCGAAAGCCACCTTCTGGCACCGGGTACGCGTTTGCTGATCCAGCGCTTTATCGTTGTCATAACCAATGACCAGGCCTTTCCTTATAGAAAAGGCGCCATGCCGTAGCTCAGCCTTGAACGTGACGCGGTCCGCCAGCCAGTGATCGATTGTCTCGCGTGCTGCCGTTTGACCGTGGCGTGTCCACAGGTGGAAGACTAACGTTCCGATGCCTTCATGAAGAAGGTCCCGCCCCTCGCTCTTCTCGATACTGTCTTTCATCATCACCTTTTTCGTGAGGGCGCCAATGCGCTCGGGTTCGTCGTTGGACGCTCGGATGAAAAAGTTTATTAGCAGGACCAGAACGTGTGGGTTTGTCTCATTATCGACGAACCCCTCCGCCAAGTCCCACAGAATCCCCCTATCGGCGTTCCAGAGATAGCCGATCCGCGTGGCGATCACATCGCGAACTTCAGGTGATCTATCAGCGGCGAACGCACGAATTTCGTCGACGAAGCGCGCCGCAGCTTCTGGTACGCCCCGAACTATATTCATGATCGCCCCCGCGGTGTTTTCCCGCGTACCGTTCAGCATGTTTTCATCTGTGGTCGAGAGGTCAGCCAGCGTCAAATTCATGAACTTGAGCAACTCTTCTACCTCGGCTCGCTGGGAGACGGTCAACCTGCTAACCACTGCCCAATCCACAGTCATCCGCTCAATCGTCCAGGCAACCTTCTCCCAGCCGTGGGCGACAACCAACGGATGCGCTGCGGCGCCCCCACCAATCAACTGGTCGCGCAACGTCCGGACGGCAGCCGACGTCGCGTCCGTATCGGAAGCCTCGTTCGTGACAACGTTCTCGCACGCGGTGATGGCGGCGAGGATTGATGCGTTGGGTTCCACCGCGACATCGACTCCTTTGGCGCTCAGCCAGCCGTGTTCTTCTCGTTCCCTGAAGCCGAGATCGTAGAAGCTGTGACTCTCGTCGTTAGTGACGACCTTGCCGGTGGCAATGGCGTCGTCGACGACGTCCTTCGCGGCCTGTGTCTTGAGCGAATCCCTACCAATGGCGCCGAAAACCCTTCGTCTGAAATATAGCGCGGCATCCGTCGCTTTGTGTGACATTGAGAACGTGGCTGCCAACACCTTCTCTTCGACTTCCTGCCTTTCGTCCGATGAGCGCTGACTGTATTGGGAGGCCAGGAGGTCGATGGCTGTTTTCATGGTATCGACCGAGCGCAGGAGTTCGATCTGAGCAGCCCAAGGCCAGAACTTTGCGGCCAGCGCGCCTCCACGCGCCTTCGCGACCATCAACAGTCTACTCCAGAGCCAGCCATGCTCATTCTCGGCGATCAGCCGATCCGCAATTGCGATGGCTTTGGTTTCAGAAGCCGTCTTCAGCATCTCGACGAAGGCGTCGACGACCTGCACAGCATTGTCAGAGTGCGGGGCTTGATGCTCGGCCGCCCAGATGTAGCTATAGTCTGGGGTGATGTGTCCGACCTGATCGCCGACTGTTATTGTCAATGTTTCGACAGGCTCGGTCGGTTCATGTTCGTTTCGGATGTGGCTGCGGCATATTTTAACGGCCACTTCGGCAGCTGCCAAAGGTTGCTTTTCGGCGAAGGCAGGAAACGCCTCCTTCAGCGCCCATTGCGACATCTTGAAGTCCTGGCGACGATTGCTCGTGAGAGCCAAGATCTTACTGTTGCCGAGATTTGTGGGAGCATCTTCCTCGATCGTGTGGGCAAGGACACGATCATAAATCTGAACAACGAGATCGATATCGTGGGCCGCAATGTCCCCCACATCGTTCGCCAGCCAATGCATGTCGTTCGCTGCGTGCTCTTTCATACGATCGGGTTCAAGAAGCCGCTCGACTAACCGACGCGACGCAACGGGGTCAGTACCGAATGTCTTTGCGACAAATCCGATGGCGGGAGGCATCAACATCTCGCCGCCTCGAGCATAAAAGGCGTAGTCCATCACCGCTCTTGCCGCGACACCTACCTGTCGGCGCAGATCGGGATCGGTGACGCGGTCGATGAGGTTGTGGATCAACGTCCGCAACGGCCACGCGATTTCGGTGACAAACGGCACCGCGGCCTCGGCAATCGAGCACCATGGCGCTGGTAGCACGCCCGCTTCGTCCTCCAATCGAACGGATAGCGCCCCGACTAGATGCCGGAATGCGCTGAACGCCCTTTCGCTCTTGCTTGGTTGTGCCATCAACCGGACGAAGCCGGCTGTATCATCCGCTTCCGAGGGCAGATCGCACCCGACGCGGGCGGCAACACTTCGGGCGATAGGATCGGCCGCTGCATCACCCGCAAGGTCGACAATCGCCTGCCAGAAGCGATCCCGTCCCGGTCCTGAAGTCTCCCACAAATGTTGAAGCGCGAAGGATAGGGCCGGAGAGAGAAGCAAGCTCGCGCCGCTTCGTTTCAGCAGCTCATCAGTCTTCGGGGTATCGCCGACATCGACAACTGTCCGGCTTGCGACATAATCGAATAGAATGTGATGGCGAAACGCTACTTCACGGTCGCTATTCACCGATATGAGCACGCCTCGCTGCAGCAGCTGATCGAGAGCATTTCCAGTGCCAGCGCCGGACGTGATCCTTGTCGCCTCCATCCGGCCTCGATCGATCATGGCATTGACAGTATTGCCTAAACACTGCTCTGCCGGGGGGCCGAGTGGTCTCACACGCTCGTTCCAGTACATTTCGAGCAGTTGAACCTGTGATCCGAGGTTTCGCAATTGCTCGGGCACGACTCCCGCCGTCAGAAGGTCGGCGAGGAGACGCGTGTTGAACGGCACTCTGGCAAGCTCCGCGAGCTTTGGTCCGCCACAGTCGATGGCAACTCGCAGAGCCGGTATTTTCGTCAGGAGCTCCTCAAATTCCGTATCAGACCATTCCGGCACTCTGATGTGTCGCACGGCCTGGAACCGCAAGTCCGTAAACTCGGTGCTGGGAGGCACTCCTCGGAATAGTCGCCCGAACTCCTGTCCCATCATGAGATCGAACGTCCGGATCGATGCGACAATGCGCCATCGCCCTTCGTCGAGCTCAAGCACCTCCTGGATTACGTTTCGAAAGAGCGCTTCGCTTCTCCCGAACCGGCAGGCATCCAAAGCATCCAAGATCAAATAAGCGGGGTCCGAACCGGGCCAGTTTGCGAGTACGTCAGCGAATGGATGGGAAATTCCTAGCGCGGCTGATAAACCCTCGACCGACTCCACTTGCAACCGGTCCACGGCGAGAAGCACCACGTCGCTTCCTTCGGCACCAAGCTGCCGCGCCGTCTCATTGACGACCGCGCTTTTGCCGGCTCCCGGATCGCCAACTACAACAAGCGACCCCTCCTTTGCTGCGGTGATACAGGCTGCCGCGCTTGCGCGAGTGACCCTGATGTCTGTGCCGGACACCTCCATGCGTTCGAAGTCCTGTAACGCCCCTGCAACCCGGGACGTTCGATTATTGAGGACTGCGATGTCCAATCGATAGTTAGGAGGGGCGTTTATCGGAACGCCGCCTCTGGCTAATTCGGTGCGCAATCCTGCTAGGCTAATCCCGTTGCGCGCGGCCATCCGCCGCTCACATTCCTTTTCAAGGACGGCGAGAGCGGCGGGCGCCGACGAGCGATTGGTCAATGCATTGGCGAGGAACGTCTCAGCGATTGTGCGATGAGCCCCGCCGAAATCGAAATCAAGTATGTGGACGAACTTCAGCATCTCGTTCAGATCGACGCCCGCCACTGCGCCGCCGCGTGCTGCGAACGTGTTGCGCAGGAGCTTTCGGAAGCTATCGAGTGCTTTCGCCTGATCTTGCGACAGCGTTGCTAACGATCCGTCTCTTACGATGTCGAGGGCCCGCGCCAAATGATGCTTGATGGTTCCCGATGTGGTGGGTCCAACGGCGATCACCATAACGTCGACGCCTGCGGCAAGCGGTCGGTCCCAGCCCTGCGTACCTGACCCGGCGGAGGCGGCCTCCCATAGGCGTGCGAATTCATCGCACGTCTTTCCGAGTTCGCTGGCGAGTGCTGCCGAGTTGGTCAGGCTGTTTTTTGCCTGGATGAACGCCCAGCCGCCCGTATTCAAGGAAATCAGGATGTCATCAACTGGCGCCTCTGTTTCGAAGCGAAACGCAGTCGGCTTTGCCGTGCCCAATCCTAGGCGAGCATCCAGTGGTGCCTCTGCCAATCCATGCGAAGCGAAGTAGGCCGCAACCGATGCCTGAAAACTCACGCCCGACGCGGTGGCGTTTCCGCCCCCTCCCGCGAGTAGCTCTCGCTTCTTTGGCTCTTTGGCCCCTGCTTTCTTTGCCATTAATTTCCTCGGATCCAATGCTACCGTTTCAGGACTTTCAGTCATGCAGCGTGAGCATTCCATAACTGCCGACCGCTTCGCACTCAAGCTTCTCGGAAACCTTTGGGCGAACGACTAGGTTTGCAATCCCTTTCCCCTCTTAGAACGTTATGAGCGTTCTCCCTTGCTGCTTCTGGAGCTAACACCCAAGGCGTTACCGGCGCCTCAAGCAATTTTCTATCGATGGGCAGAAACGACTTCTTACAGGTACGATGCGCAAAGGCGTAATGTAAAAAGCGTAAGTGTCCGCTCCTTGGCGCAAAGGCGAATTTGGTAGGCCCACGAGAGATCTGCCTGTACACAAAAGTACACATTTTAGCACATAGTCTCTTGCGCGTATTGTTTGCGTACATTAATTGTATGTCTAGTCTTGTCTTAAAGGAAAGTGTACGGAGATGCAGATTGTCGGCTATGCGCGGGTGTCCAGCGTTGGGCAGGATCATGCGGGGCAGGTAGAACGGCTGAAAGCAGCTGGGGCGACCAAGATCTTTCAAGAGAAGCGCTCAGGTGTGGATCGCGAGCGTGCAGAGCTGCAAAGGTGTCTGGAATACGTGCGCGAGGGCGACACGTTACTTGTAACGAAGCTCGACCGCCTGGCGCGCTCGGCTGTCGATTTGCTTAACATCGTTCGGGAATTGCAGGCCAAGGAAACCGCCTTCAAGGCGCTGGACCAAAGCCTCGACATGACCACGCCCGCCGGCAAACTCCAGCTCCAGGTCCTCGCAGCCGTGGCAGAGTTTGAAACTGCCATCCGTCGCGAGCGACAAATGGAAGGCATTGCACGTGCCAAAGCCGCCGGGAGAACTGGCGGGCGGCCGAAGCTGGTCACCGATGAAATCGCAAATGACATTCGGGCGCGGCGAAGAGCGGGCGAGAGCTTTCGTTCGATCGCAAGGAGCGTTGGATTTAGCGTGGCGACGGTTCAGAGCGTTTTGAAGAGAGCATGAGCTGGGGCAGTGGATGACAAACGAAAACGACGCACATCGAAATTTTCGATGTGCGCTAAGTAAACGACGACCTTCCTGGTAGCAGCTAATTCCCAGAGAAGTCCAAACCGACGCGCGTAAAGCTTACATTAAGTTTCTGCACCAAATTGAGCGCATATTCGTATCTCAACTGACCGACGATCTTGGCTCCACCTACAGAAGAAGACAACTTTCCTTGATCCTTCGCTACCCGGTGTACCTGAAATTCGAGGTTCTCGCCAAAGCGTCCTTGATCCAACGCGTACATGGCTCGCCAATATGGATTCGCGTTGGCATCCTTAGTGAAGGAAAACAACTTTGGTTCGTTTCGAATGCTCAGGTAAACATATCTGTTTGATTGTATATCCTTGATGTCTGATAGTCCGTCTCCGCAGTCATGCAGCTTAACGGCCAGGAAGGGAATTATATCATCACCTAAGTCTTCGGTCCGATCTGCCTTGAAACGGGGTACAAGGTCGCATGCAGGCGACAGACATATCCAAGTAGCGCCACCACACTCAAATACATGTCCAGTATGTAAGTGCCATCCACTAATTGGTTTACTGCAAACAAAAATATTATGATCTCGTTCGGCGATTCTTCTTTTTGCCACGTTATTTAAATCAATAGAGAAGTAATCCTTTATGACGTCAATTTTGTCCGAAAACCGCTTGGCATCTATATCCACCAGTCTGTGTGCAAAGTCCTCAACTTCGTTTCGGATGTTAGCGACAAGTTGCTCAGAATGGCGAGTAATACTCTCGCCGATAGCTGTTTTTCGTCCCTCGGCCGCCTCGCCAATTAAGTTCTCATACCAGCGAGCGAGAACGTGCGCGTTACCGAGAACCGCATTTTCTGCGATAACCCCTTTATCATCAATCTCCGCTCTAAATTTAGCCATGAACAACCGTGACGGCCCCGGCTTCCAGTCTACCAACGCTTCCAGCAAGTCCTGCAGAATGTTTACATCGCGAGCCTTGTTGGTGAACGATATAAACGCAGTGCCAGCCCTAATCCAAAGTACTTTACTTGCAGACCATTGGACTAATGCGTTGGTCTCGTGAGCCATCTCTGCCATGATTTTTTGTTCAAACTCGCATAGGCACCAACACAAGACCAATCGAATTGTGCCATTATTCCAGCCGGTTATGGGCTTGCATATAGATGAGAATTCGGCGAACGGAGCTTCTCCCTTTAGGGCCAACCCGACAGCCTTGTTGAAATCTCTCCTGGCAGAGAAATATTGCGTGTGTTGTATCGATGACGTCAATCGCGCGGTAATCCCTTCACGGTCGATCTCGGCCTCATAAATCACCTCTTGCGCCCTTGAGAATTCAGCGTCGCTTGGTCGTTCAGATGAGGGGGCCAGCATTGCTAGCAATATTTTGTCGAAAGCCTCCTGAAGGCTGACGCTGGTATGGACTACCACGAGGTTGAAATGTGAATTCTTTGTAACCGACCGAATGATGTCGGTGGCCTTCGATCCGTCTCCACTTGGCCCGTCTAACTGATAATCGAGAACCAGGAGGTCAGATTGGTGAAGGTGCTTAGCAATTTTCTTTTCACCACCTTCATCGACGTTCTTACCATCATGGACATCAATTAGCGGCGGCAGTGACATTTCACGAAAACTTCTGACGACGCTGAGAACGCCCATTGGGTCACGTTTCCATGACTTCTCAACCCCGTCGTGTCGGTTTGCGGCTTCTGTTCCGCCCCGTTCTGACAGGATCTCTTCGTATGTAGGATAATCGTCATCTACAATCAAAATAGAACGAATTGGCTGTACAAATACTTCATGAACTAATCTGCGATGTTCCGCACTATTCATCGAACTCGGCCCCTTGGAAGGAAATTGCGAAATTGGCCCCCCCCAATGGGGCCTGTTCCGTTTGTCTCATGTACTCAATCGCGTGGCCGCCAGCTGTCAGATTTGCGCGACAAAGATAAAGGCCAACGCCTCGTCCGCCTCTCGCCTTGCGAGTGAAGAAGAGTGTAAAAAGACTTGGTATATCGTCTTCAGATACGCCTGGGCCAGAGTCGGACACCAAGACCTTGCCATTGCTTGTTCCCAGCAGAATTTGTTTGGGGCCGTCTTTTTGAAAGGTAACCCAATAGCGGCTATTATTGACCAGGTTGATGAATACCGGAAAAAGTCGCGCTGGCTGATCAAAAACCCTGAACCGCTTAAAGGATTGCGTGGCTGATAACTCGATATTGCCACGCACAAGCGAAGGGCCGAAGAAGCTTCTGACGTATTCCCAGATGTCTTCGCCAGTTATCCAGTTCTGGCCGCGATGCCCTGAAAGTTTCAGCGGCGAAAGAAACCTGAGTTGATCCGTTAGTCCCGCGAAGCCAAGCTCGATGTCTTGAACAGGCTTCAGCGAACGTACTTCTTCTGGCAACGCTCGGATAGCTGATCCTATCAGCTGGTCATAGTCTTCAAGTTCATGTCCAATAATTTCAACAGTGATGCCGAGTTGCGCAAGCTTGTTTAGGCGGTCGATTTCAGTCCGCAGCTCGCTAACTTCCTCCATTCCAATGGTAGCAATAGACTGAAGGTCGATGCTTTCACTTAGGCTTTCCAAAGCGGCGATGTACGGACCGAAAATCTGCTCATTTTCGTCATCCAACCTTTGTCTGCGTTGCTCCAGAGCATTGAGTGCCCCAGCAAGGGTGACTTCACCGGATTCGACACGGTCGAGAATTGGAAGCGATTCGCTATGATATATCTTGTTACGTTGCTCCACGAGACTTCGCGTACGGTCATACTCTCGACGCTGGAGTTCTTCGATACTCTGCTTCCAGGCACGAATGCGCTTATGCAGACGCGAGGCATGATGGGCGAGCTGTCTCTCCACCATCGCCCTTGGGTTTTCTGTTGATAGCGCTTCCACTGCCTCCTGGATTTTCAACTCAATTCCGGCGATCAGAGATTGGGCCCGGTGCATGTCGTTCTTGAATTCTGCGAAGCTGCTTTCCAATGGCCCCAGGTTGTCTGGAGCTTCGCCCAACCTGAACTCCGCACGCTTTTCTTTGAGTTCAGAGAGCCTTTGCATGGCCTCTTCGATTTGGTGAGTAGTCTGCACTTCCAGTTGATCGTCTAAGCGTCTAAGTTCCAAAATTATCGGCGGCATTTCGGCGCGAAAGAATTTCAAGTTTTTCTGGAAGTCTTTCCGCTTTTTGCGTCGAAGCGCATTTCTCGCCTCTTTTGCTCTTGCTTTCTCGTTCGCCTGCCGAATTTCTGGAAGCATGTCGCGTCGAGCGTCGGAGGCGGACCCAAAATGCATTCGTGCGGTTTGCATCAATATGTTCGAGATGAGAGCCTTCAGCGTTTTTGCAGCGCGATTGTCCAGCAAACCTTCCCGGCCAGCTTTATCTTTGAGGTTGGGATTGGCAGCCCTACTGATTGCAATCCGACCGAACATCTGACGCTGGTTCCAGAACTCACGGCCAGCGCTCTTCGAGCGGCGCATTTCGATTTCGAAGAAGTCGTTATCTTCGCGACCGTACGGCAACACACGCAAACCGTCGCGGAATACCATGAAACCTGCGTACCGATCCGCCAATTGCTGATACTTCTGATATTCAGCAAGGGGGTGGGTAGTATTCAACTGCTGGAACTCCATGGTAGCAATAAAGATGTCCAGGGGCCCCAACAAGGAGTCGATGCCCTCAGGTATCTCTAAGTCATCAGGAGGTGGAATAATGGCTTCTTCCTGCACCCATTGCCCAAACGCCTTTATTTTGCCTTTGAAGGTGCCGTTGATGTTCAAAAATCCGTCAACAACGTGCTCCATGCCCTCAACCATGGTACGATTAAACTCCAGTCCAGTGCCGACGATTGTACGGGGAGTATCATTCGTCCAGGCCATAACGGAATAGGTGAACTGAGGATCGACACCGCTAACTTGTGGTCGCCGAGGGTCGGTAAAGGGGTCTACAAAGCTGGACAGAGTCTCGAAAAAGCGTTGCTTCGCGCTGTAGGCGGCACGATCCAGCGTCTTACTGTCATCCAGCAGAATTCGGAGATCGTAGTTAATCCCGGACACAAGCATTGCCGTCCCGCTTGAAGCTTCACCACTCCAGACAGCCCAACGTTGAAGATGTTTTTCGGTGAACAAAGAGCCGACAGCCGTGGATAATATTCGGACTGACGGGGCTACTTCTTCGTCGGCTTGTTTGCCGGACGAGTGACGCCAGTAGTCGTCAAACTCTTGCCAGGCATTGCTCACCCGTTGGGAGCGAGCATCGTTCCCGTCAGGTTTTACATTACCGATAAGCTTTTGAAAAAGATTCGGCAGTTCGCTAAGAAGATCGCCCTTCGCGCTAAACACGGCCAGTGGAATTTCGATATCGGCGAGATTCAGGTAAGGGTTTTCGAACAATCTCCAGTCGATCAGAGCGGACACGAAGTCGTTGTCCTGTCGCTTTGATACCACTAACAAAAGTGGCCCCAAGTTCGCGCTCGATAAACGGCCAATGCCTTTTTGGCCCTGCTTGGGACGGCGCCGCAAGCCTTTCATGTCGCTTGCTCTGAGATTGTCTGACGAAATTTTCGACTCCGTCCCAACAACGAGCCATCGAGAAACGAATTCCTCTCGGTTCATCCCATGGCCGTTGTCGACCATCACGGCAACGGGTTCGTCTCCGGCAAAAACGCTCAATTCGACGTTCGAAGCGTAAGCGTCATACGAATTTTTCCAAAGTTCCGAAATCGCTGTCGGACAATCGGCAATTTGCTCGCGACCAAGGTGATCAACGGTTCTCGCCTTTGCTTGGAAAGCTAAACCTTCGATCATACAATTTCATCCTTGGCTGGGATTGATGTCCACTGGAGCATAGCTTTTTTTAAATGTTGCAGGACAATCTCTGTCCAGTTTGACAGGGACGTCATCGCCGATTTGTTTTTCCGCTGGCTCCCAACGCAGGACACAAGCCTCGTAAAGCTCAAATACTTCTCGACGCAACTCTGAGGGGAAACGACTATGTTGTTCCCTTCCAAAAGCTTCGGCGGTCGCGCTAGGGCACAGAAATTTTTGGCGCAGGGATTTTTGCTGTTTTCGACCGCAAGGCGAACCACAAACCCATCACTCAATGCGCTTAATCTTAATCCCCCGGCGGCCCCCCCAAAAAGGTCGACATACTTGCGTAGATTACCGAGCGGCGCGACTGTCAGGATCGCACACTGCATGTTCAAAATGACACCCCTGCTACTTTTCGATTCGAGTCCCTTGTATAGGTTATCTTGAACATGACAGCAGTTAAAGTAATGTGAGTAAAAGTATCAAGGGCTAGCTGGCTATTCCGGTAATGGTCGGGTGAGGACTCTATGAAGCTGTCAGCTTCGCCCAAGTTTCTTGCAAAGCGGGCGTTGCCACTATAGTGGTAGCGTCGTGGCAGAAAATGTGTTCCGCCTTCTCCGTTTGGCACTGTCTCCTGTGAGGCACAAGAGCCTTCGCCACGCTCAATAGCACTTACAGATTTAGCTGGTGCTGGAATGGACATCCCAGCCTCAGCAAAATCAAAGCGATGCTAATCATCCAGACTGATTATCGCCTCGTCGGGCTGCCCCTTTTTCCGGACGCTGAAGCTTAACGTCTTGTGTATGTTGTTCTTGGGGAATAGGAGCGTAAAACCAACAGTAAATGGCGGTATTGCTGGCTTCACCGACTTTGCTCCCTTCGGTTTCTCTTCTTCCGTAATCGGATAGTAAATTATGACTCCGCGATGCACGCTTCTAAGCTCATTCAACGCGTCGTTTGCACTGGGAAGTGTGGCTTGACCACAAATATGCTCGGCAAAGCTCCGATGAACCGGATCGTTGTAGGTGTTGTAGCGGTTGTCGTCGCGCCGAGACCGGTAAACGACGTCAAAGTCCTTACCGGCAAGCCGATGGCTACCTCTAGCACCATCTATTTTCGGGCCAAGCACAATCCAGTCGTCGATCTCATGATCTCCCGCATCCCCCTTGAGAAATTCGATTTGCAACGCCAACGGGTTGCCGGCTCTCGCATCTCGACTCTTGGGATCATACCATCGGTATGCGTTTAAGAAGTGCATTAACTCCTGCGTTTTGACGGGTATAGTCATCACGCGCAATTCACGTAGTCCACTACGCGTCAGAGCCCTCAACGTGCGCTGCGTCGCAATTTGGCCATGAACCATGGTCGCTAAAATCTTATTGTTGTGCTCGATTGCTGCAGAATCGGTAGGAGCTATTGTGGATTCAGCGAGTTCTCCGCCGAAATTGCGATAGTCCACGACCGCGTTGCGCATCTTGTTCGCGGCGGTCGGTCTCAACATATGTTGCGGCACTAAGGGAGGTATCTGGCCGGGCGTTATTCGGGGGTCTTCCATGCTTGAATATTTCTTGAGCTGAGCTCGGAATATTTCTTCGTCGCGACAAACTCCACCAAACGCCTCATAAAGATCGATTGTCTGCTTGCCCTGGCCGACCTTCTCAGCAGTGCCGATAAATAGGCGGACCAAATCGCCGTAACCTCGGCGAAATCCGAACCACCGGCCCATTTGCATCAACGTGTCGCCTGCACCTGCTCTTCGGCGGTAATAACTTACCGTCAGGCCCTCGACCGTATAACCGCGGGACAGCTTAGTTCCGCCAACTAGGATTTTCCAAATAGACTGCTTATCGAAGTCGGGAGTCTCATCCTTGTGCTCATTGTTGATAATCCGAACGGCATCGGCCGACTCGCCTATCGCTTCGAGACACTCGCCCAAGCACTCTTGCAAATCTTCAAAACGCTCGGGGAAAGGAAGTGTCTCCTTTCGACGCTTGGACACTGGAACGAAATCCGTTTTGAACAGCTCGACCAGGCGATCAATTCCCTTGCCGCCATCATAGCCGCCTGTGGCGTACATCTTACGAACTTTGATGGCGGCCGCTTTGTGTTCCTGAACGCTCTGTGACATATGCACAAGCATCGTATGATGTCGAAATCTGAGCGTCTGATCCTTTTTTGAACGCCACAGTTTTATTGCCCCACTTAAGATGAAACTGTCGATCGCTTTTTGCAGATTATTCGGGTTATCATCATCGTTAACCACGGAGCGTACAAAATCAGTTTTGTTTGGACCGTTCTCATCGTGGCCAAAATCAAAATCATAGAAGTCCGAGACGCCCATATATCCAATCGGTCGCGGCAGCGAGACCAGAAAATCCTTCGGAAAGATATCCTCTTCACTGTCCGGATCGACAAAAACGTTTGCGAATGGGGTTGCGGTATACCCAATATACTGTGCGCGTGGCAGCATCTTCAGAAGCGTAACGATGGCTTTGTTCGTTGCAGTACGCTCCTGCACTTCATCCGGGCCAACGGGCTTCTTGACATTTATCGAAGCCTGGTCGGATTCATCATCGATGATCAGCGCCGGTATTTGATCAAGCGGCTCGCCAATTCCCTGCCGTTGTAAGGCTGCTAGATCTGCTATCAGCTTGCTCAGAACCTTGCTGTTCTTTTTCACAACAGCAATTCGCGCATTGGAGGAAAAAAGGTTGTTCGGATGGTAAAACGGGTAGGCTTGGTCGCGCCGCTCAAATTTGAGTGCTTCGACGCCATAAGCAAGTTTTTGGTAGTCATGCTCGGGACCGGTTAGACGCGACCAGTCGAATGCGCCCAACTCGCTGGGCTTGGCACCATGTGAGACGAAGTCGTTATAGTCTGGATCGTTAACATACTCACGGCTTAGTAATTCCCGTCCTATCAGCTCTTTATCGATACGGCGCTGTGTTTGGGATCGAAGGACGTCGAGAAGGCCACCGAGTACGATAATAAGTTTATAGCCAGCGTCGGCGGCCTTTGCCAAAACTCCGGTGAAGTTCGCCGTTTTTCCGCTTTGGACATATCCAATCACCAATCCCTTAGACTGATAGGCCTCGTCAGAGGTTGGATCGGCCAAACGCTCAAGCACATTTGTCGTGCTATCGTCCAACTGAAGAACGCTGACTTCCGGCCAACCTTGCTTTAAGAGTTGGTCAGAATAACGGGTCCAGTAAAAATCCCGGCCCTTACGGATATCGGGCGTATACCACCTGGTGTGTTTCTGAGCGATGATTGTTGGCCGCGCAAGCGGCTGAAAAGGAAGGCGAGTTTCGCAAAACGCCTGCCACTCGGCATCGAGCGCAAGTTTACGGTAGATTAGTGCACGACGGTCATGAGTATTTTGCAATGTCGTGTCGGCCCAGAGGCCGTCATCGTTATCCCACTGTGCCAATCTGCGGCGTAGTACACTAATAGCTTCGTCGCCAGGCCCGACTGCGAGCAAATATTTCAGCAAAGCCTCGCTATTGATTTCGATTGGTTCGCCAGTCTCGTCCTCGGCCGCAAAGGCCAGCGCCCGCGAGAGCGATTTCGGTCCCGTTGTCATGGAGGATAGCGCGCTATTAAGGACGTCGAAGAACATAGTTCGGGACCCTTTACCAGGTAGCCGGGATCAATTGGAGAAATTCAGGACTGTCATCGGGATAGCCGAGACCCGAGACGTCAATGTCATAAACAACATGCGAAATTCGGTGCGGAGAATAGCGACTGTCGAGTTCGTTTATCGCCTCATGCGTCAAACGCGGTACACCATCGAGAATAGGGATTAACATTGGTTGGTGCCGGAGGCGCCGACGGACGTCATATAGGGCTTCATCGCGAAAATCGTACCCAACTTTGTCTAATAGCGATCGAAACCGATCGCTTTCCTTCGGCCATTCACTGAGAGAGGTCTCTACCGAACTCACCGCTTCAGGAAGAGACTCGCCACCTGAGCCAGCCTTCGCCACTTGTATGGATACTAGGTGAAGTGAACAACCCAAGCTCGGAACGAGCTGGCCAGCGCCATTTATCCTGTGTATTCGATCTACGCTAGAGGTCGTTTTTACTTCAAACTCATTGTCGCCGACTCGGAAGTCATGGGCTTGATTCAAGGGCCCGACCCATGCCGTTAATGCGTGATGCCCCATGCTACCAATAAGCCTGCGTAGAAGCCAGATTTCACCAAACAGGCCCATTTGACTCTCGTCGGATAAAATCGACTGTCGCAATAGTAGAGCGTCCCAACGACCGACAGCAGCCGTGATCGCATCGGCTGGCGTCATCGCTTTGTTGATGACATCGTTAGCGATTTCACCGACGAGTGAAAAAAAGCTGCGATATAGAGACCTCTTAACCGCCGACAACTCAATGAACCTCTGGCCATGAATAATCACCTCGTTGAGATGTATTTCCTGGAGTAGAACCTTTAGCCGATCGTCGAACGCGTCTGTAGTTGCAAAACGAGCGCCAATTGCTGCAGCGTTTAACTCGACGAAGAGTTCGACACGCGGACTCATCCTAACGACAATCCGATGGGGTACGCCCGACGTGACATAGTCGC
Source organism: Phyllobacterium lublinensis (assembly GCF_020164435.1). Classification (GTDB taxonomy): domain Bacteria; phylum Pseudomonadota; class Alphaproteobacteria; order Rhizobiales; family Rhizobiaceae; genus Phyllobacterium; species Phyllobacterium lublinensis. The sequence continues at coordinate 339,381 of NZ_JAIUDQ010000002.1, forward strand.
TCTCAAACCTATGCCAATCGGACAACAAATCGGCAGGTGGACGTTGGGATTCAGTCATCGGCTTTTCACGACATCCATAAGCAATTCGTTGATCAGTTGGAGACGCTCCTGTTGCTTTTTCGACGACCGGCTGCGTCCGAATTCATTTCGTACCACAAGAAATAGTAGCATCTTAAAGAGCGGTGCATCGGCAGCAGATGCCGGAGCATCACCCAGTATCGCTCGTCGATATTCGCGGTTGAGCATGATCCTTGCTTCGATAGGGTCAAGCTCAAAGACCTTGCCTTCCTCGAGCGGCTCCCAGACAAAGGTAATCTTTTCGGTCGGTCCGCCTTTGCTTAGTCGCCTTTCAGCTGCGTTGCGAACGCCATAAGGCAAACCCAAGCTGGGCACCAATACAGGGTCGGCAGCGTCTGATACCCGCCTCCGCGCAGCTCGATAAACTTCTTTGGCTTGCTCGGCATATCGCGGCAGGTCCATTCCGCCATCCGACGCTCTTATAAAAGCCTGCGCTTGTGCGGCAGTAACTTGCAATGCGGATTTTTGAACATTAACATCGATCCCACCCGGCGGCAGGTCGACTGCAATGCGCGCTAGACATAATTCCGCATCGTGTTCATTCTTAAATACACCGTTCCAGCCGCCAGCTTGGATTAATCGATTATTTCTGTAGAAATAGAAACCTTGACACTCTGCACCTCGCTTACCGCCGAGGTTAAAACTTTCGGTGAGAACATTTTCGGGCCAAATATGCGCTTGTAGTTCTATGGTTCCTACATTGGGAAGCGCGCAAACAAGCGTCTTTGGATAGTCGGCGGCACCCGAAGTTTGGTAGCCGAATGGATTTATGGGGCGCACATTACGAGGAAGTGCCAAACTGCGTTGGGAGTGTCGGACGGCCACAGAGATGGCGAGAGCGCCCTGCTGTAGGTAGCGATGAAAGACTAAGCCGAGATGCGCATTTAGTCTAGGAAGGGCGGTTGAGAGAAATTCATTCAAGGCGTCGGGATCTGCGCTAACGCCGAGCCGATCCAATCTCTCCCAAATTACTAACGTACCGCATGCGGGCTGATGTCCCTTCATACAAAGATCATCAAATACCGCTTTCGCACCTGTCGGATCCAGGACGGCGCACCTCCAATCCACGTCGATTTCCTCCGCCGACCACCTACTAGCGATTGTGCTCTGGTTCCGTCTGCTGACGACAGTCAATGTACTACACTGGCTAAAGGAAGCGGATTTGAGACCCATACCGTATGTGCCTAAATCCGATTGGCGATGCGTAGTTTTCCCGGCAAATTGCATGCCGACACGCAGCTCATCGGCATCCATGCCCCGGCCGTCGTCGGCGATCGTCACTGCGTTAATGTCATGGTCGTCGCGAAAGAATGTTATTTCAACGCGACTGGCGCCAGCGTCAATTGAGTTGTCGATCAGATCGGCAAGCGCCGCCGGCAAGTCGTACCCTATCCGGGAGAAAGCTCGCACTGTACCGGCGCCCTCCGGCGGCAGACGCATGTGATCAACTACCGATAACGCCTCTAGCATGTGCCCCCCCGAATCGACCATCTATAGAGCTATGAATACTTCTAATAGACGGTAAAATCTCTCGATACCCCCGTGCCCGGGCTTCGACTAACACGCTACTATAAGGTTGAGTATGGCAAGGAACTTCCGACCCGCGGATCCTGAAACGGCCCTGTCGGGACTTATGTTGTTGTTAAATGAATTTCCCGAAAGCCTGAAGAGAGGGACGATTGGCGAGCAGGTGTGCCGATTGGTGGAAGTACACCACAAAATTAGGGACCTTGGTGTGTGCATCGTGGCGCCGCTGGTGGCCGAAGACTCCGACTCAGGCAGGGCTCGTCTCTTAGCTTACTTGCGAGACCAGGTTGGCCGCATAGTTCACACGGACGAATTGATGATCGTTGCAGCTATAACCGACTATCAAAGGCGGGTTCGAGAGCTTCGTACAAACTTCGGCTGGCCAATAATATCAGGTATGGCAGTTCGAGACATGCGCGAAGATGCGCGTTCGGTAGCTTCTCCGGGAGACCGGCTCCCTGGTGACATGGCGCCTGAAGAATATTTGCTACTCGACGACACTAATGATCTTGACGCGGTAAGACGCTGGCAAGTGGTTGGCAAAATGCGGAGCGAAAAGGGACCATTGAAAAGAAAGCTCTTGAACTACTTGCTTCAGGCGGTAGGCAGTCGCGTGACGGCTGAGGAACTGCGACAGGTCGGCAAAGACGACTCCCAGTGGCCAACTGCGATTCGTGAGCTTCAGACCGAGGGTTGGGAAATCTGCAGAGAAGCGGGTAGCGCCATAGGGGTTCCCCCCGGATTATTCATCCTGAGAACCGCAATTCGAAGCGCGGTCCCAGCTGCTTGAGACGACTTCAACTCGGGGGACACCAGTGGCAATTTCGGTTTTTTTGATCTTCGCATTCGGATGCGCGATGTATCGCTGAGTTCAAGGTTGCCCACATGAACTCCCTCATCACGACGTTACATCGCGTCAGAAAGTTGCCGCCGTATTACTTCCCTTATGTGTGCCCGCGGTGACGTGGGTACAATTCCAAGAATTTGCGCGATTATTCAGGTCTAAGCGCGTCTGTGGTCCAACCTCGTATTCGGCAAACGAATTTATCGCGAACAAGAACGTCAAGGCGAGACACCGCTAGTTCATGCCGTCTGAGCCAGAGGTAAAAACAGGTTGCGCACCATATGACCCAACGCGCCAGCAAATGGCGGCGGAACAGCATTGCCGATCTGTCGGGCAATCTCGACCTTCGTTCCGACGAATTGGAAGTCGTCGGGGAAACCCATCAGCCTGGCCGCTTCTCGGTGTGTTATAGGGCGGTCTTGGATCGGGTGAAGGTACCGCCCTTTTTCAGGTTTGTAGAATTCGGTCCGGATTGTCACGGACGGACGATCCCACCACAGCCGGCCGAACAGATCAGTCCCGCCCGACGTTTTTCGTATCCAGCAACCTGGTGTGAGGTGTGGAGCATTTCGCTGCAGGTCGAAACGATTGCCTCCCTCAGGGACTGCCCGATAACGATCCATGCTCTTTGGGGTAGGATTTCGCCCGAAATGCAGGTCGAGAGGCGCTTTGCCTTCGATGGTGTCTCGTGTCGGAGGTGGCAAGTCCTCAATAACATCGCGCACGGTGCGCCACTTGGGCAGATTCGACATCACTGCGGGTGCGGCGTGAGAGGGTAAGGGCGGAAAAGCGGGCGCCCAGTCAACATTCCTCCAACCAAGAACGATGGTGCGCTTCCGCGTTTGCGGAGCGCCATAATCGGCTGTGTTCAAAATAGCTATATCAGTTTGGAAACCATACTTTAGTGCTCTTTCTCGAATATCAGCTAGCTCCGGCGAGCGATACAGTTCAGCAACGTTTTCCATCAAGAACACTGAAGCGCCCGACCTATCCGCAATTTCTAGGTACGGCTCCCACAACGCTCGACGCTGGTCACCATCCCGTTTTTTGTTAAGAAGGCTAAAGCCCTGACAGGGCGGGCCTCCTACAACCACATCAGCTTTCGGTACAGGATTTTCCACGAGCCATTGATCTATGTTGGCACATACCGACTTGCCACGAAAATTGGCGGCGTGGGTTGCGACCGCGGCTGAATCATTGTCGATTGCAAGCACGGTTTCAAAACCGCCCGAAAAACGGCGGTCAACAAGGCCGAGGCTTAGCCCTCCGGCACCACAGAACAAATCTATGACCCTAAGCGCCAATGACTTTCCTCCGACTCACTTCGAAAAAACCGTACCCTACCGTTATCAGTATTCCAATACGAGGGCATAACGCGCCCTACGGTCAATTCAAAACCATCCCTGTTTCCCACACATTCCGTCGCTGGTTTTGCGATCGATTGAGCGATAAGGTTGTTACATGGACATATTTGACCCCCAGATGCGCAGCCGAGTCATGTCGAGCGTGAAACGGAAGAATACGTCACCCGAGCTAAAAGTTCGTGGGTTATTGTGGAATCTGGGATTTCGTTATCGTCTACACGCCGCCGAGCTTCCCGGAAAGCCTGATATCGTCTTTCGTAAACGGAGGAAGGCCATCTTTGTACATGGTTGTTTTTGGCATGGTCATGATAATGAACTATGTAGAAAGGCAAAGCGACCAAACTCTAGGCGAGACTTCTGGGATAAAAAGCTCGATAAAAATATTGCCCGAGACAGGGTGAACGAGGCTGCACTAATCGAATTGGGCTTTAGCGTACTGGTCTTGTGGGAATGTGATTTAAAGGACACGAGATCAGTCAAGGCAAGGTTGATTGATTTCTTGAAGGGGGAGCAAGTAGTTGCAGACTAGTAATAACCGAGAGAATGTTTTGAAATTCAAGAACATTTGATTCGAACTAACATTTGGATGTGGGTGGATCGTTGATAGAGATGCGCAATTTGCTATCGATCTTGATGTGTAAAATATTCTGGTTGCGCCCATGGCGGTAAACACCAGCCCACGGCCAATAGGGACGGAGCGATCCCACGGCGAAGCGTTCGGGACATCGGATACCTATCGAATATGAACTGGTAGGCCGTGAAGCATCAACGTTGTGGGCCTCGTCGAACCATTACTTAGAAATGCAAGACCTCTTCCGGTCGTCTGTTCGCTAACCGACGATCAAACTCGCTGTCTATGCGATCCAGGTATTGGTGAAGTTTCAGCCCTGCCTCTTCCGCCAACAGTATGGTCTGCTCGGCAACAAGAAGACCGCTTACGAGTAGTATCGGATATTCATCTTCAATGACTTCCATCTGCACCCTCTCTGAAAAGTAGCTGGTGGTTACGAAGACACCGAACCAGCCGCGTTTTAACCGAGCAACCGTACGAGCAATATCAAGCGCATCGGTGCCAGAGCTAAGTGCGACGCATTTTGCCTGACCGTAGATGATCTGTCGTACGGCACCAAATCCTTCGCCCATATCGATGCGCGCGATGAAGTCAGCGCCCCCATCACCCGACATTCGTGTGATCCATCCCTCAACTATTCGCTTGCCTGAGCCAGCGAGAAGACGTTTCGCAATTTCGTAAGCCAAGCCTTCGAACCGATGCTTTCGGCCGTTGTAGTATCGGTAAACAGTGTCCAGCACCCGGTATTCGGGGGTGTTGGGCGCTGGAAGCTGCGCCTCTCGCCTCGTGATGCGCAGCTTTGCGGCGCGCCTACGCAAGCCTGTGAAGGCGGCAGGCCCACGATCGACGTAGGTCCGCCACGCGCGCGGCGACAACAGGGTGGTTTCGGCGATTGTAAGCGCGGGCTCACGTCGAGCTGTAATCCACGTCCAGTCGAACAGCTCATGTTCAGTTGCCATGGAAAAAACGACAAAGTCGAAGACATAGTTGGTGAACGTAGCACCGGACTTCCGGTTAAATTGGGAAACACGTTCGACCCTCTCGATTACGCCATATCCCTGAAACGCGACGTACCCCTTAGGCACACCCATTACCGTCTTGCGTCGGAAGAAAAGAAGAGGTGGCGCGGCGGCGCGATCCTCCCAAGAGAATGAAGTGTGTTGAGCGTGCGCGGCCAGCAAAACCCTATTGCCTGGGGCTAGGGCCGGGTCGCCACCCGGCGTTTTGGCGTCTCCAAAATATCGGATGTGACCGTTGTCGACGTCGAACAAGTCACGCCAGGGGGTGTACTCAGATCCTTCACGGTGAGGGCTGCTCGAGATTAAAACTGCAGGCCGCCGAACCGCTCCGCCTGCATCGGTTACGGTCGCAATAGGATTGATCCCCTTCTCCAATAGAGCCTTAGGTCGACCTTCCGTCCTTGTTACATGAACAAAATTGGGAAATCCGTCGACGGTTGGATGGAGAGTCTCAAAACCTTTTGAGTATCGAAGTGTGTCACCGATTCGCAGTCGTTCCATTCTTGCACCATATTTACAACCACTAGGAGTAACAACCGTTGACTTGCCGGATGACAGGCGTTGCTAAACGCCTTCTCTGCTTCCCGCTCGAGATGAACGGGTGGGACGGTTATGCTCCGCTTGCCAAACTAATTCTCAAGTGCGCCCGAGGAATTTAAGCCTCAACAAGCATCCCTCGCAATGGCTGCGCTTTATTGCGCATTCATTTGCGAACGCCTTTTGATTTCTCGGACATTTTTTTGTCAGCGTTGAGTCGTTCTCTACTCATTGGCAGGGTCGGTCGTCTGAAGGCTCAAGCTCCGTATCCAGCGGCTTCGTTCGCTCTTGTGCGCGTCAACGGCCAAAAACATCGGGCGTCCACTACTTAATACCACGAGCAGGTCACTCGCGAAGTTCGGCAAAACCCAAAGGCTAGCGGTCCACCAGCGCTCACCGCGAACCTTATCGATAAAAGCAATTCCCTTTGGCGGAATGTAAATAGGTATTTGTCGGCCGCGATATGTACGATACCTGAGCGATCCATGTTCATCGCGGGCCTGCACATCTTTGAGGGTCGCGTGAAGGTTACGTGGTCCTAAATCGTTACCGTAGATCGTGAACTCGTAAGTATCATCTTTTTGTTGGGGGGGATAAGTAGCTACTCCGACGACAGTGAGCCGCGTAGTGAACTTATAAATAGGTTGGCCATCGTCCAAATCCCATGCGGTTTCGGGCGAATAAAGATTATAATTAATGGCCGCGTCGACACTTACCTCATAGCGGTCAACCCGAATGGCGAGAAATGTGTGTTCGTCGGCGGAGGCATTTTGGCGCTTCTTCTTTTGGGGCATATTGACCTCCCTGGGTCCCTATTGCACTTGTGATTTCATCAGACCACAAGGAAACCGTAACCTGCTGACCCGAGCTATTTAAGTGCAATCTGCATAGGGCGGGCACAGAATTGTCGCTTAAACGTGTCGGTCCCTCAGGACTTGCCATTGACAGCAAATGCAACGGCAATCGGACCTGATCCGGCTATGGCATTTCGGGTCTCATTCGGACCGATCGTTGGCAAAAGCTAATAAGTGATTGAAATTTCTGGTACAAACAAGGGGAATCGAACCCTTGTTTGCCGCCGTGAGAGGGTGAAGTGGGAGCGCCGTTCACCCGGATGTAAATGCCAAGCAGCTCCAGAGTGCCAGCACCGCGAAGATGAGGTCTTTCATTTCGCATGCTTCTGTATGTCGGCCATCCACCAAGTAATAAAATGTGGGTGCTGATAGCACTTCTGCCTGTAAGTCGGCTCGGTCGCCCGCTGCCGCCAGTAATACTGCATGGGCGTTTCGACGTGGGCCTTCTGCACCACTGGCGGCCGTGGTTTCTGGACCTGCGCCGCCGCTGCTTGCGGCGGACCCTGCATGTGCGTCTCCGTGCCTATTAGCGAAGAACATGTAGGTGAACAGCATCGCGACGCACACCCAGAAACATCTGTGAAAGGTCTGCCCGCTGTCGCTCATTGGTGGTGCGTATGTTTTCCAGCTCCTTTTGGATAGCTTCCGAACGCCGCCACCGCGAAGATGAGCCAGAGCCCGCCGATCAACCCGGTGATCCACATCATAGCGCCTTCCCCTTCTCGACAGGGCAGAACGCCTCGGCAATGGCAATGGAGACCAAGCCACTCGCCCCGAAGTGCCGTTCCTCCGGGTGCGCCTTCAGGTATTTGAATACCACATCCACCAACTGGCCGTTGGTCACGCCTGTCGCCGTGATGCACACCGGCATTTTGTTCATTTCCCGAACATACTCCAGACTATCGGCCACCGCCGCGACATAGCCGAGACAGTAAAGGTTATGGTACTTGCCAGACTTCTCTAGGCACTCTTCCTGCAGCGCATTGCCGCTCTTGAACCCAGCAGCCTTCGCATGCCCGCCGAACACAATGGCCAGCACAAAGACGGCGAGCAGGAGCACGCAGAATGTCTTGAAATGCCCCTTGAAACGCAGGAAGTCGGACAGCAGCGTGCCCCGGCGGTCGAGGTTGCGCAGTTGCGCCCGTTTGATCTGCAGGTCGAGGTCATGTTCGGTCATTTGTTCAAGCCCCGCGCGGGACGCGCTTGCACGACCCGAAGCTGGAGTAGACCTGTCCGGCAAGCGTCGCGACTTCAACGAAGTCGCCGTTCCCACCGAGTTTGGCTAACAGTCCGTTGGTGGGAACGGCTATATTGAGAAAGAGGCCGCTCGACGAAAACGTAGCGGTATACGGATCACAGCCCTTACTGTCGCAGCGGGCTAGGGTCTTGTCGCGCATGTCGATCAGGTTGAACACGGCCAGTTTTGCAGGCTGACAGCCCGACGATGTGCAGATAAATTTCGACGTGATGTCGCAGCGAAGCAGAGCGTCATCCGCATGGGCGGCACCGGCGCAAAGTACGAGTGCGAGGGGGGTGAGTAGGGTCTTCACAAAAGTTTTCCTTGTCTGGGGCGACATTGCAGCACTGGACTGCCCCGAAGTGAAATGTCAGGTTAATTTCGGATGTACTTCAGGGTGGCCAGCCACAGGGCGGTCAGCACAAGAGTTTGGCCAATTGGCAGCGGCTCTTCGTAGGTCAAAAACATCAGGCCGATATACAGCAGACCAAGAACCGCGCCGTTGTAGCGGGCGACAAGCAGGCCAACCCAGACCGGGGCCAGCCCGATGCCGAAAACAAGGGCAATGGCCAGAAACGGGTGATTGTCGTCAAACATACCCATGGTCATTTGCAATCGGCCAAGTAAGCAGCAGTTTTTGTAACCACCTGCTGGGGGCCAAATTTTTGCTGGGTCCACGTCACCTTGCCGGGGCTGAAGGTGAAGATTTCGATGTCGGCTTTCGGGAACATCGCGAAGACGACATAGGTGGAACCATCATTGAACAGGAAGCGGACAGTCGCCCCATCTGCGAGGTAGGAGAAATCGACGCCGGTCGCATCGCGCACCCGTATGTCGGGATTGCCTTGATCATCCTGCCCCAGCTTAATGGTCCCGCCGGTGATGGCATCATCAACCCAGTCTTTCGACGCGAGGTCGGCGGTGACGAGCCCGCCTTGGTGGAATATCGCGTAGCCATGCGACGCCCCGCAGGTTGCCAGTGTTGTGGCATGGGCGGCACTGGCGCACAGGGCGAGCGCGAGGGATGCGAGTAGGGTCTTCATTTACTTTCTTACTTTCCCTTATGGTGATAGGTGAGAGCCCAAGCCCTCACATGTAGTTGTGCTGGAACACGTCCAGCTCGATGTCGGTGTCGTCTGCCTATGAGGTCGCAAATGGTGAACCAATTGCAAGTGCAGTGGCGTCAAAGCGCAAGCAATTGGCGTCCCCAAACAAGAAGTTCTGCACCGTATGCTTGCGCCTCGCAGTCCCAGTTGCTAACTCATCGAAGTGCATCCAGAGAGGGCTTAGCCCCGCCAACCAGCCTTGACCGGCAACGGTGGTACGACGATGTGGCCCCGGATGGGCAACAATAGGTCGTTCAGCCCTCCCCAGATGCGTGTGTAACGTGGAGGGTTTTTATGAAACGTAGGATTAGCCAGTCCCGGCAGCTCGCGCTCGACCAACTCGCCGCTTATTACGGCTGGGTGATGCCGTTCGGTAGTGGAGCTGCGTGGACGATGGGCAGACCGGCGATGATTGGCGGCGTCCGTCGCTATGCGCGCCTGTGGCTGCTGGCGACAGGCGAGCTGCCCACCGGCATCCATGAGGTGCCGTGGGGTCAAAACGCTGGCTGGAACAATGGTCGCGGCTATAGCAGTGAGATCGACTTCGATCTGCTTCAGCGCTCTTCGCTTCCTCACGGGGTCTCTGGTCCGCCTGCACCCCCGGTCAGATATGACTTCAGAGGGGTGAAGGGGATACAGGGACAAACCCAAGAGGGCGCGGCGGTGCTGTCCCCATCGCGTCTATGGAGATCGAGCTCGTGAGCGTTCGCCATCATTCGTCCTCGTACCCAGGGGTATATTTGACGTATATTTGACGGTTATCGAGCAGATATCGGGAAAAATGATTATATTTTCAGTAGTTAGATGGCGCACCCGACAGGATTCGAACCTGTGACCTCTGCCTTCGGAGGGCAGGGGATATTTGATTACCCCAACTTACTTGTTGTGGCTAACCTATACTATTACATTGACAAATATGAAGAAAGTTGCTACCGATCAACCGTTGGTAGTGGCTGGTAATGTCCATAAATTGATTACCCACGCTTACCTAACGCTTACCCCGGGTAGATAATGGCCAAAATTACCAAGCGAACAATAGATGCACTCTCAGCTGATCCGGAGCGTGACATCGTTATTTGGGATGATGCGTTGCCGGGCTTTGGCCTGCGCGTTAAGCCGTCCGGGGTGAAATCCTTCATCGTGCAGTACCGAAATGCTCACGGTCGCTCGCGGCGGGTCACCGTTGGCCGGTTCGGCGTGTTGACTGCAGAAGAAGCCCGCAACGACGCTCGGCAGTTATTGGCTGCTGCTGCGCGCGGGTCGGATCCCGCGGGCGAGAAATCGGAAGCGCGGAAAGCGTGGACTGTCAAACAGCTGTGCGACGATTATTTGGAACGGGCCGAGCGCGGAAGAATATTGTCGCGCAGAAGGAAACTACCGAAGCGAGCTTCGACGCTGGCGACCGACGGCGGTCGGATCAAGCGCCACATCATCCCACTGCTGGGCCACCGCGTTGTGCGCGACCTCAATCGCTCTGATATCAAACAATTCGCTGATTGGGTGACGGACGGGAAGACAGCCAAGGATGTAAAAACCGGCTTTCGCGGTCGGGCCATCGTCACAGGCGGTAAAGGCACTGCAAAGCGCACGGTCGGTTTGCTATCAGGAATTCTGTCTCACGCCATGGAACTTGGCTTGATAGACAAGAATCCCGCCCATGGTCTTTCTTTGCAGGCCGACGGCAAGCGCAAATTGGCGGATTTTCCCCAGAAGTATGCCGCGCTTGGTCGCGCTTTGGCGTTGGCAGATGACCGGCGCGAACCCTGGCAGGCAGTTGAAGCCGTACGCTTTGCCGCCTTGACCGGCATGAGGCGCGGGGAAATCATTGGTTTGCGCTGGAAGGAAGTCGATATTGATGGCCGTTGCGTCCATCTCGCTGACAGCAAAACAGGTGAGAGCGTTCGGCCTATCAGTCGTTCAGCGATCGAATTGTTGCGTTCGATCCAAAAACGTAAAGAAGCAGGCAACTTCGTTTTTCCAGCAAAGCGGAAGGAAGATGCACCCTTTGGTAGTTTGCCGAAGGCGTATAATCGGATTACGTGCAATTCCGATCTTGAAAAGGATGACCTCTCGGCGCTCTCTGATCTCACTTTGCACGGCCTGCGCCATGGGTTCGCGACGACTGCGGATGCTCTAGGTATGACGCTCCCGACCGTGGCGGCATTGCTCGGCCATGCTGCCGGCGGTGTGACCGCGGGCTATATTGCGCGCGTTGATGCAGTGCTCACCGCTGCTGCTGACAAGGTGGCTAATGAAGTCGCTCGAATGATGGGTTTGCGCAAGGAACCGCAGAAAATGTCATTCCAATGATGAAAGCCGATGGATAATATGGATTTGAAGGACCGCCTTTTAGCAAAGGTCACGATTGGGAAATGGGACCATAATCGCGCAGAGAGTGTTGCGATGCGCCTAGGCCTTCCCCCGCTGAAAAAATTTCGCGCTTTGGACTTCCAGGCTGTTGGAAGGATTTGTGATGCCTTCGCTGACTCATCAAAGGTAGAAATCCCGGAAGGTTTGAAAACACCCTCACGTCCAGACGGCCCGTTCACGAGCGAATACCTTGAACAGGCTGAGAACGTTAGAAGGCGTCGTCTAGAACTAAGTATCCGCCTTGATGTAGCCAGGAGTTTCGACAAGCTTTGGCCCGAAGTCAGGGGAGGAAAGCGCGTGCGAGCGCTAGAACAAAAGCTTCCCACTCAACAAGAGAAGTTTTTCTCGGTCTTGGGTAAAATCTATCAAGATTTCTTCCGACTACCACCCGGGGGGTCCAAAGACCCGTTGGACGAGCATCAAGTCCCCAGGGGGCCGTTATTCGTTTTGTGACCGCCTTTTACAATGAGGTTGGCGTCGAGATGAGGCCGTCTGCCATAGAAAAAGCGATCAAACGGGCTAGGAAGGCTGTTTAGAACCCGGACACTGAGATCAGAAAGTAGTCCCTTACTAAGTTAATTGTCCCCTTGTGACGGAGGGCAAAAAATCGGTCAGAATCCTTTCCAGTAAGTAATTGCTACTCAGGAAAGGAAAACCGAAATGCTTAACCTCGAAACCCTCCCGGCGCGTTTGAGCCGAGCCGAAGCCTCTGAGTATCTACTCCAAAAACACGGCATTCGCCGCACCCACGGGACTTTGACCAAGCTTGCGTGCCTGGGCGGTGGACCCTCGTTTCGGAAAGCGGGTGCGAAATATGTGATTTACGACGTTGCCGAGCTGGATCGCTGGGCCAACGCGATCATCTCCAAGCCCCGCAGCTCAACAAGCGTAGCTGCGTGATTGGGTGACGACCATGACAGCTCACTCCGGTTACAACGGGAAGTCCGGCTCTGGAGGGAGCGCCGATAGCAATCATCATACATTTAGGGAAGTGGGCGACCCAGGCTTCTCCGAAGAAGATATCCGCCTTCCCTATGACGACGTTTCGCTGCAGGAGTTGCACAAGCGTATAAATCATAATCCGACGGTCGGAATTATGGACAACCGCGTCTGGCAGCAAAACGCGCAAGCCAAACCTAGCCGATTTACGATCGAAATGGCCCGTGATCTCGTGGTCACGGGCGCGACGGAATACACCGTACAAGATTTAGCAACAAATCGTGGTCTGATGATTGTGTACGGTGCTCCAGGATGCACCAAAACATTCAATGCCGTGTATCTCTGCGCATGCATTGCAGACGGCCGCGACTATTTCGGCAAGAAGGTAAAGCAAGGGGCGGTTATTTATGTTGCCGCCGAAGCTGGCGCGGGCCTTCGTAAGCGCATTTTAGCAACGATAAAGGGCTGCGGTTTCAATCGCGACCTTCCAATTGGTCTCATTATTGGCGCTCCAAATCTTGGAGGCAAGAACAACGACGTTGACGCTCTTATCGCAGAGATCAAAAGACAGGCGCATCTGCTTGGCCCGTGGCCCATCCGTGCCATTGTGTTTGACACCGCAGCACGCGTCACACCTGGAAGTGATGAGAATAGCGCTTCTGACGCGGGTACGTTCGTATCGAATCTCGGACGCATGGAAGAGGCACTCGATTGCCTCGTGGTGGTTATTCACCATACAGGTAAGGATGCCGATCGAGGCATGCGCGGCTCAAGCGCTCTTCATGGAGCAGCTGATGTTGAGTGGGAAGTGAAATCCCTGGGGCACATCAAGACGGTAACCCTCGTCAAAAACAAGGATGGCGAGGATGGCCTGACGTGGAGCTATTCGCTGGGTGAAATTACAGTCTTCGATCCATCCGAAAACGTGGGTGGAAACATCGAGGAAACATCTGATCTGGCTCCCATCAGTTCCTGCTTTGTGCACGAGGAAACATTTCCGAAACATTCTGAGGGAGCCAAAGCCAAGAGCACTCTAAGTGGCGTTCAGCGGATAGTCCTCGAGTCATTTCGGGAAGCCATCATTAATCAGGGCGCTGATATGCCGACATCCGCTAATCTACCGAGTGGCAAGGGCGTAAACCGTTGTTTCGTCAAAGAAATTGCCGCCAATCGAGGCGTTGGCAGTGACAGCGGTTCCAAGTCTCAGGCTGCCCAAATCAACCGCGCGATGACTGACTTACAAGCCAAAGGCTACCTCGGTATTTGGAAGGAATGGGTATGGTCCGCGCAGTGAAGGAAACATGGAAACATTTGGGAAACATTTTGAATTTGTTTCCCCCGGATAGCGGTTTTGGAGGTCTGGAAACATGGAAACACACCTCTATAGGAGGTGTTTCCTGTTTCCACCAAACGCACCGCAGCATTGTTGGCAGTAAAGGAGGTGGTAATGACTAAGTTCCTCACCCATTCTGCAGACCTTCCTTGCGGGTATCGGGTCACGTTTACCTACAGTGGCCTTGGTATGGATGTGAACTGGTCGCCAGAGCTTCCCTGCATTCATTCACCGCGGATGCAGAGAAGGTTTGACGCTGCTTATTTCCAAGCGCGTGACGATTTTCTTCAGACCGTAGCTACCATGATGCGGGGCGCGGTGGCTGTCGCCGACATGCAGGGCAACGTTCGCGTGATAGTCCCGGAGGTGGTCCAATGAAATACGACAGCAATTACAGCTGGGGCCGTCACCTCGATACGGCTGCCATCGAAAAACGCGTCGCCAAGGAAATTGCGGACCATGAGGCGCGCAAAGAGCGTCGCTCCAAAAAACCAAGTGCGGTCATCCTGCAATTCAAAACGCGTGAGGTGGCAAAATGACCGACAAGCCCATTACCAACATTTATGGCGATTATCGCCTGCTGGTTAAAAAGCTTGACCGCCTTGCTACTCATTTCGTCGTCATCCCGGTCTCGTTCCGCGAAAACATCTGTGACGCAAGGGTTTGGCATTTTGCTGTCATTAGCCGATCGCTCCATGGCGTGCAGATTGACTACGTCGTGGATTACGACATCAGCGAACGCGATCGCCAGCATACTGGTTTCATCGCCGACATCATGCTCGGCAGTCCACGCAGATGGATATGGCTCGCACCAGACGCTGAGCGAGCCTTCCGAGCAACTGCACATTATTGGCCATGCGACCCAACGAAACGCTGGGTCAAATGGTTCGACAACAAGCAAAAGCGTCAAGGAGCGAAGAAATGAGCGAGATCGATAAAAAAACGCTGAAAATCGGGGAAGGCAAACCCGGCCCAGGTCGACCCAAGGGCTTACCTAACCAGAGCACCCGGGTTCTCAAAGATGCAATTCTCATTGCTGGTGAGCTGACCGGAAAGCGTCTCGATCCCCAAGCCGACGATGGCCTTACATCGTATCTTGCTCACTTGGCCGAGAACCATCCAACTGCCTACGCGACATTGTTGGGGAAGGTGCTACCGCTGCAAGTTTCCGCAGAGGTCGGCGGACCGCTCCCCGTGCAATTTTTAACCATTTACGAGACGAAATAGGAGTTTGATTGAATGTCTCTCCCTACCCCCACTGCGCCGTTTTTCTGGAAAGACGGTCGTGCAATCACCGAAGACGAGCTGAAGGAGGCGCGTGCAATGGAAGCCAAAGCCCTGGCTCGTGGCATCGACTTTTCACCCGTTGCGCATCCGTTGCAGGGCGCCGCTCGCGTTGCTGACTGGAGCGTTCCGCCGCGGCGCGCTTGACAGGCAGGGCGAGGAAAACGCGGCATATGACGCAAGCTTGCTGGCATCACTGCAAGCGCCTGCGATCTAGATCTATGAATGCGATTAAGAGTTGGCAAACGCTGTAACGGGAGACACAGCCTCTATAAACTTCAGAAATCGCGTGATAGCATTCAAATTGACGTTGCTGCGCAGTGTTGAGCCAGCCAATGCCGTACGTAAAATCTCGTGGAGTCGATCGACGCCCGTTTTCAACTTTGATCAGTAGAATAAAGAGGGCTGCGTACGGCTAGCGGGATATTAACCAAACGATGTCTTTGGGAATTGCAGTTAGGTTTGGTCCCCTCCCAAATGAGATCAGTGGTTCTTTGACTTGCCAGTATTCAGTTTTCGGTGATCGCTTGGGGGATAAGTTGAACATGAGACTTTCCGATCGAATTGCGTTGATTACCGGCGGTGCCCAAGGCTTGGGAAAATCGATTGCTCTCGCCATGGCGAAGGAAGGGGCAACCATCGTCATCTGCGACATCAACACCAAGACCTTGCCCGATGCTCAATCTGAGATTGAAAGCGCTGGCGCGCGTTGTCTAGCCGTGCAGTGCGATGTGTCCTCCGTGGACAGCGTGGCCGACCTGTTCCGGCAAACGGTGTCGGCATTCGGGACGCTCGATATTCTGGTGAACAACGCCGCGCTCGTTCAGACGGGTGCTCGCAACGAAGAGATGCGCGCCAAGTTTTACACCATGATGACGACCCCGGTGCCCAAGGAGTCGCTGGGAGTTACGAAGGATTTTTCCGACGAAGAATGGCACAAGTACTGGGGGGTAAATGTCCACGGTGTGTTCTACTGTACGCGGGAGGCCCTTCGGATCATGGAACCCAAGAAGTCCGGCAAGATCATCAACATTGCTTCCATCGCCGGGACCGGTGGGTTCAGCGCTTTCCACCCCGCCTACTGCGCAACCAAAGGCGCAGTTCTGGCTTTCACCCGTTCGGTTGCGATTGAGGTGGCTGGCGCGAACATCTTTGTCAACGCGATCGCCTGCGGTGGAATCCTGACGCCCCCGATGGAATCTTTCCTCGCAAGTCAGTCTGACGAAGGGCGCAATGCCCTGCATCAAATCATCCCGCTCGGACGTCTAGGCAGGCCGGAAGAGTACGCCTCGCTCGCGGTCTACCTCGCCTCCGACGAGCATTACCTTGTGGGTCAGACGATCAGTCCGAACGGCGGGATGGTTCTTTAAGCTACTTCAGTGTCCGCACCTTCGTTCCGGCGGCGGCGGTTCGCCGCGGCGCCGTCCGGGCGTTGCGAGCGTTCGATTGGAATATGAGATATCTCCGGTCACTTCCAGGCCAAGCCACGGCGGGCAGGGAAATTGATCGCTTTCGTTGGAAAGTTCGATTTCAGCGAGAACAAGTCCGTCGTTGATACCGTTATAAACGTCGACCTCCCAGATGTGGCCACAATGGTCCACCTCGTAACGGATCTTATCCACCACGCCCGGTGCAAAGGCGATCATTTCCAGACCATCGGCATAGGGAACCTCATACTCGAATTCCTCGCGCCGCAAACGGCCCGTCCGGATTTTAACCGTGACGACAGCGTACGCCTTATCCACGATCCTGACCCGCACGAACCGGGTTTTCTGCGACAGCAGATAGCCTTGGCAGATTGCGGCTCCCTTGGATGCGTGATCTCGCCAGCTATCATTCAAGACGAGGTATTTTCGTTCAATTTCCGCGGCCACCTCGTTCCTCCCTTGTCGTTCTAAGCCACTCCGAACTTGCATGGCGATGCTTGACGACACCTGACTGCCACACCATCGCCCTTCCGTGATCTGGGTTGCTCATACCAACATCAAACGTGTTCCGAACCCCAGTTCAGGAAGAGGCCGACGTCGCCAGGCATGCCGCCAGGGAAACTGATGATCATCGCTTTGAGCTTGAAACCCTGCGGTTTGGCAAACTTCTGATAGCGATCATAAAACCCCTTTGCCTTGCCTTGCAGCGTTTCCGGCCAGCTTTTGTCCCCGCTGTTGATTGCACGACCGCTGTCCGTACACAGGTCCGATGAGAAGCTATAAACCATAGCCTCGAATTTGCCTGCCTCGATAGCATTGGCGACCCGTCGGCGAACCGCCAAAACGTCTTCTTCGCTGACGTGATTCTCGAGAAAATCTTCGGCGAAGGCGGTGGCCTTTTTCTCCTGGATTGCCTTGGCTTTGGCTTGCTTCTGCTCCTCGTCCTTCGCACGCTGAATGACTTGCTTGCGAATTTCCTCTGCGCTTGGTGGCAAAGCGTTCAAATCCAAGGGCTCTTTCTTCTCCGGCATCTGCTTGATCCTTCTGTTGGACTGTGACTGCGTGACGACGACGGCCTTCAAAGCACGTCAGGGACCACGTTTGCGGTAGCCTCCGATGCAACATAGTCGTCGGGACGCTTTTGCCGCTTACCGAGGTTCGGCGCGTCAAACTTGACGCGTTCGTAGGGGATTGAACTGAGGATGTGCGAGATGCAGTTGATACGCGCGCGCTCCTTGTCGTCGGACGGGACGATCCACCAGGGAGCGCGGGAACTGTCGGTCATTGCCAGCATCTCGTCGTAGGCGCGTGAATATTCCCACCAGCGCTGATACGATGTGATATCCATCGGACTGAGTTTCCACTGTCGCAAGGGGTCGTCGATACGACGGCGGAATCGGCGCTCCTGCTCATCCTCACTGACGGTGAGGAAATACTTCAGCAAAATGATGCCGCTCTCGACGAGAGCAGCCTCAAAGCGCGGAGTGACTTCAAGAAAGCGTCGTGCTTTCTTTTCGGAGCAGAACCCCATAACCCGTTCAACGCCTGCGCGGTTATACCAACTCCGGTCGAAAATCACGATCTCGCCCGCAGCCGGAAAATGTTGAAGATAGCGCTGGAGGAATACCTGCGATTTCTCCCGGTCGCTTGGCGAAGGAAGGGCGATGACGCGGAACACGCGCGGGCTTACCCGCTCCGTGATTCGTTTGATCATGCCGCCTTTCCCAGCTGCATCACGGCCCTCGAACACAATGACGACGCGAGCCCCCGACTTCTTCACCCAAGCTTGCAAATGCGCCAGCTCGATCTGAAGCTTTTTCATCTGCTTCTCATAGCGTTTCTTGTCGGTTTTCTTTTTTTGTTCGATAGCGCTCTCATCCTGCAATGTTTTGTCGTGTTTGTTCATGACCCTCGTCCTCCCGGCGTTACGATGTTGTTGTTATTGGCGGCTCGGCATTAAAGCCGCGTATGGCATCCTCCACATCTTCGAAAATATACTGAGCTCCAATGCGTTCGATCACCCCACCCCGTTCGAGGATCGCCTTCACCTCGGCGTGTAACTCGGCAATGCCCAGCGTCATCCCGTCCGCTGCAAGGTCCGCCCTGACGTCATCAAGCATGGCAACGGCGGTGCTGTCGATCTGGGCAATTGCACTTGCGTCAACAACAAACCAGCGGGTACCGACGGGTAAGCCGCTGGCAATGGTCAATATCCGCTCCCGAACGTAGTCGGCATTGAAAAACAGGAGGCTTCCCTGGATCATATAGAGGGCTAAGCCTGGCATCGGGAGGGCTTCAGGAAAGCGGTGCAGCTTGTAAAAACCGTCACGACCGCTGATATGGCCGAGCAGCGCGTCCCGTGGAAACATCATTTGGCGCAGGAGATGGACCAACGTGGCGGCAATGGCGACAACCACACCATTGAGCACACCGAAGCTTATGGCTCCCCACATTGTGATAAGAGCAAATACGAATTCGGCGCGGCTAATGCGCCAGATGTGTCTCAACTCTGAGATATCGATCAGGCTAATGGCAGCGGCCAGTAGAATAGCACCGAGTGCAGGGATGGGGAGTATCCGCAGGGCTCCGTTGAAGTAAAGCAACGTGGCGATTAGAGCTACAGCCGAGACAAGCCCTACCACCTGAGATTTTCCGCCTGCCGACAAACAGATCGCCGTCCGAGAGTCCGATGCGCTAATCGGAAATGCACCAAAGAGACCCGCGGCAATGTTGCCGGCTCCCAGCCCAACCAGTTCCTGATTGGCGTCTACGTGTTCACCAGTCCGTGTTGCGAAACTGCGGGCAGTAACAATGCCTGCTCCAAAACTCACCAGAAAAATAGCTGCTGCTCCCAGCACGATTTGATCCAATGGAAGTGAGGCTATAGAGGGTATCGAAATAGATGGCAGATCAAAAGGGATGTCGCCGACAACTGCAATGCCCATTTGCCGGAAATTGAAGAGACCCGACAGTACGGCGGAAACCACGACGACGATGACCGGACCTGGAATTGGCAGGCGTGAAGCCCTGACGGCCTGCAAAAGAACAAACATGGACAGCCCAAGCAGAAGCGAGGGCCAATGGATGGAGGCGCCCTTGTTGATGAGCTCGAGGAAGGGCGCAACGAGCCCGTCCGATTGGATCGCGACCCCTGTTAGGCGGCCAATCTGTCCAACAATGATGGATATGGAAACACCGGCGAAGAAACCAACAAGGATAGGTCGAGAAAGGAAGGTTGCCACGACGCCGAGACGCAACAGGCTGGCTGCGAAAGATATCCCCCCGACAACCATAGCGATCAGAGAGGCAATCGTTGTACGGTCGACCAATGCGTCGGGTGGAAGGGAAGTTATGATTGATGTTACGACCGCTGCCAATACAGTCATGGTTGCCGCGTCGGGTCCGACAATGAGGACACGCGAAGGGCCAAGCAAGGCATAGCCTATCGGAGCCGCTATGCTTGCGTATAGTCCCGTCTCCAGAGGCAAGCCCACAATCGCCGGGTAGGCGATGGCGCTTGGCAATCCGACTGCAGCCACGGCCAGCCCAGCCGATATATCAGCCGGCAGCCAACTCGCTCTGTATTCCCTCAGGCTCTTGAAAGCTCGGATGGGAAAGATCATGGCTTGTACCCATGGCTTGAGTCATTGTCAGTGCTCCAGGAGACGTTGTTAATTCAACTACTCGTCCGCAGCAGAACCTTCCCTCAGGACCGCTCCAACGAAGCAATCATAGTCTGGAAGAACTTGTTCACTTTAGCATCCTATATGCCTGGTTGATGAATAAGTACGTTACGGTAACAATTCTCCAGGGCGTGGCTCTTGGTCTCGCCGGACCTGCGATTCGGGAAAGACCCGATTGCAACACGCCCGTGTGATCGGACAATTAGTTGTCCAGTTGGTCCAACCCGTCCCGATTTGGCGTACTGAGCCGTCGTTGTGCTTGGACCCCAACGGCGGGTCTTTGCGTGTTGTAGACGCGGTCCCTTGGGTCAGGAATAAGTGAAAAGCGTCGACGATCGGCAAGAGCGGCCGGTCAATGCTGGAGGCACTTTTTTCCGCTGCCATTGCCTGCGACGATAGCGAACGTATGGATCATTCGATCGCCGCTGCAAGCAGGTTGCGCACGTTTCACGGCCCAAGCCCATCGAATTTCCGTCCGATTATGTCGGCTTTGATCACATGTGCCCGAAGCCTTCGGTGCTCCTCATAAATCCAAACGTCATGGACTTGGCGCGTCGGCTTTGCCATCAAGCTGACGGGCACGGTTGGCTTCGGCAGTCTGCATTGGCCCAGAAGCGGTCAAGGTTCAATCGGAA